>CAWGSU010000003.1:0-1001105 GCA_963825325.1 uncultured Actinomycetes bacterium | reverse complement strand
GCTTTTCTCTTTCTTCTGCCCGCCGGCCATCAGCGCAAACGGTCTACCCCGGCCCGTCGTCGTCGCGGTCCTCGCGCTCGTCGTCGAAGAGGCCGCGGGGCGGCCAGTCGTCCTGCGCGTCACACCGACTCGTGCAGTGCAGGCTGGCGACGTTCTGGAGCGGGACGAGAATGTGGCCGTTCAGCTCGACGTGGGCGACGTCCTCGATCAGGCAGTACGCGGTCAGGATGCCGTCCTGATACTCGCCCCCGAAGAGTGCGATCTCGACCGCTTCCCCCTTGTACCTGGACGTGTAGTCCTCCACGGGGGGGACTCTAGTCGAGGTGACCGGTCTCGTTGAACGTCACCAGGGTGGTGCGGCCGTGGTGGCGCTCGATCGCGGTCAGGCTGCAGTTGTTCGCGCCCGCGACCCGCCACCGCTGGTCGGCGCTCAGGCCGACCACCTCGGAGACGATGGCGCGGATGTTGCCGCCATGGCAGACGACGACGGCCGTGCGCCCGTCGGCCGTGTCGAGGACACGGTGGAACGCCCGCACCGACCGGAGGTGCAGCTCGAGGTAGGTCTCGCCGCCGTGGTAGCCGGCCACCGCCCCCTGGCGCCACTCCTCGTACCAGACGGGATCGCGCTCGCGCGCCTGCTCGCGGGTGGCGCCGGCCCACTCGCCGACGTCCACCTCGCGCAGATCCGGGTCGACGATGGCCTCGAGGCCCGTCGCGAGCTCGACGGCGGCGGCCGTCTGGCGGGCGCGGGCGAGGTCGCTCGAGTACAGGAGGTCGATCCCCCGACCCGCGAGCGCACCGCCAAGAGCGCGGGCCTGGGCGAGTCCGGCATCGTTCAGCGGCAGGTCGGTGTGACCCTGCCAGCGGCCGTCACGGTTCCAGTCGGTCTCGCCATGGCGCGCCAGGAGGATCGTCGTCATGTCCGGGAGATCATAAGATCCGGCGTCATGGACATGGAACTGAACGGACTACGCGTGCTCGTTACGGGCGCGAGCGACGGCATCGGGCTCGAGGCGGCCCGCCTGATGCGGGCCGAGGGCGCGGCGGTGGCGATCGCCTCACGCAACCCAGCGGCCGCCGCCGAGGCGATCGGCGCGGCCGGGATCGCGGTCGACCTGGCGCTGCCCGAAGCGGGTGAGCAGGTCGTGGCGGGGGCGGTGGCGGCGCTCGGCGGCCTCGATGCGCTCGTGAACAACGTGGGCACGGCGCGCGTCGCCTCGTTCGAGCAGCTCACAGACGCCGACTGGCAGGACGCCTGGAACCTGAACGTGATGAGCCACGTTCGCTGTATCCGTGCGGCGCTGCCGGCGCTGCGCGAGTCGCCTTCGCCGGCGATCGTGAACGTCGCGTCGACGTCGGGCAAGCGCCCCAGCCCGGGGATGCCGCACTACTCCGTCACCAAGGCGGCGGTGCTGTCGTTGTCGCGGCTCGTCGCCGACCTGTACGCCTCGGCGGGGATCCGATCGAACGCCGTCTGCCCGGGGCCGACGCTGACACCTGCGTGGACGGCGACGGGCGGGCTGGCCGAGCAGACGGCGGCCGACTCCGATCGCAGCCGCGACGACGTCCTCACCGCAGTCGGCCGCGGGCGCCCACTCGGGCGGATGGCGACGAGCGAGGAGATCGCGGTCGTGATCGCGTTCCTGTGCTCGCCGCGGGCCGCCTACGTCACCGGCGCCGCGTGGAGCGTCGACGGCGGCACCGTCCCCGTCATCATCTAGCGATCCGACGGCAGGAAGCGCTCGTGCAGCTCGACCGCGAGCACGGCGTGCTGGGTGGCGTTCGCCGGGGGTGCGGCGTCCGGCAGCTGGGCGGGATGGTCGCGGATGAACACCGCGGCGGTGCGCACGGCCTCGTGCCGGCTGCGGTCCGCGGCGGTCGGGTACGCGAAGCGCCAGCGCCGTGCCCGGGCGGCGATCAGGCCGTCGATCCCGCCGTCGATGCCGGCGTCCGCCGCCGCGAACACGCGGCAGTCATAGGTGCGGCAGGTGCGGGGACGATGGGCGTAGATCGAGCAGCGGCCCTCGTGCAGCATGGGGCAGTGCCCGCGCTCATCGTGGCCGAGCAGGACGTGGCCCTCGGGCAGGAGCGGCGCGGGGAAGAGCAGCTCGGCGGGGATGTGGGCGAGCGTGTCGAACTCGTCGGGACCGATGCGGACGAACTGCGATGCCGTGCAGCAGGCGGTGCAGCCACCGCACGGCACATCGGCGGTACGCTCGCCGCGGATCGCCGCGAGCGTCGCGTCGACCCACGCCTCGAAATCGCCGGCCTCGAGGGGCTCCTCATCCGCCAATTGGCCGTCGTCACGCATGCCAATTGGGCCCATGTCGCGATCGTAGCCCAGCCCCGGCGCCGGTACACTCGGATACCGATGTCGCACCCGTCCGGCCCCGTCGCCCGCGCCTTCCCCGACCGCATCCGGCGGCTCGAGCGCGACTCCCTGTCCGACCTCGCGGTGCGCTCCTACGACACCGCCGGCAGGGCCCGGCCCGAGCCGGACGAGTGCTCGCTGCGCACGCCGTTCCAGCGCGACCGCGACCGGATCGTGCACTCGAAGTCGTTCCGGCGGCTGAAGGGCAAGACGCAGGTCTTCATCGCGCCCCAGGGCGACCACTTCCGCACCCGGATGACGCACACGCTCGAGGTGGCGGGCATCTCGCGCGGCGTCGCCCGCGCCCTGCAGCTGAACGAGGATCTGACCGAGGCGATCGCCCTCGGGCACGATCTGGGCCACCCGCCGTTCGGCCACACCGGCGAGGAGGCGCTCGACCGCTGCCTGAAGGAGCACGGGTCGGGGTTCCGGCACAACGAGCATTCGCTGCGCATGGTCTGTGTGCTCGAGCGCGGCGGGGCCGGCCTGAACCTGACCGCCGAGGTGCGCGACGGCATCCTGAACCACACCGGCCCGGGCACGCCGGCGACCCTCGAGGGCCGGATCGTGCGCCTGGTTGACCGCTTCGCCTACGTGAACCACGACATCGACGACGCCGCCCGAGCCGGCATCCTCGACCCGGCGTCGCTGCCGGGCGAGCCGATCGCGCTGCTCGGGCGCACCTCGTCGGAGCGGATCGACGCACTCGTGCACGACCTGGTCGAGACGTCGGCGGTGGCAGGCGACATCGCGCAGACCGCGCCCTACGACGGCGCGCTCCTGGGCTTACGCTCCTACATGTTCGAGCACGTCTACCTGGGGGCGCCCGCGCGGGCGCAGAGCGCGCGCGCCGCAGCCATGGTCGAGGCGCTCTTCGCCCACCACCTCGCCGGAGGCGACGCGCAGTCGGCCACCGACTGGGTCGCCGGCATGACCGACGGCTTCGCCCTGCGCGCGCACGCCGAGCTCCTCGCGGCCGAGCGCGCTCCGGCGTGAGCCGCATCAGCGAGCAGTCCCTGGAGGCGGTCAAGGCGGCCGTCGACATGGTCGAACTCGTCCAGGGCCGCACGCCGTTGCGCAAGGTCGGCAGCCGCTACACCGGGAAATGCCCGTTCCACGACGACCGCAGCCCGTCGTTCTCGGTCGACCCTGTCGACAAGCAGTACTACTGCTTCGGCTGCGGTCGCGGCGGCGACGCGATCCGTTTCGCGCAGGAGACCGAGGCCCTCGACTTCGTCGGCGCGGTCGAGTGGCTTGCCGGCCGCTTCGGCGTCGAGCTCGTGTACGAGGAGATGTCGCCCCAGGCCGAGCGCCGCCGCGACGAGCAGCGGCGGCTGCTCGCACTGCTCGAAGACGCCGCCCAGTTCTATACCCGCTACCTGTGGAGCTCGGCCGAGGCCGAGCCCGCGCGCGCCTACCTGGCCGAGCGCGGCCTCGAGGAGCAGACCGCGCGCGACTTCCGGCTCGGATTCGCGCCCACCGCGTGGGGTCGGGTGTGCGCCGCCGCCCTGGAGAAGGGGTTCTCGAACGCCGAGCTCGAGCGGGCGGGGCTCTCAAGCCGCGGCCGCCGCGGCCCTGTCGACCGCTTCCGCGGCCGGCTGATGTTCCCGCTCGCCGACGCCCGCGGGCGCGTGCGCGGCTTCGGCGCCCGGCAGATGCCCGGCGGGGAGCCGCCCAAGTATCTGAACTCGCCCGAGGGCACGCTGTTTCGCAAGTCCGAGGTCGTGTACGCGCTCGATCGGGCCCGCACGGCGATCGCCGCCAACTCCCGCGCGGTCGTGGTCGAGGGCTATACGGATGTGCTGGCGCTGCACCAGGCGGGCCTCCACGAGTCGGTCGCCTCGATGGGCACGGCGCTCACCGAGCAGCAGGTGCGCGAGCTCGGCCGGCTGGCCGGCGCCGGGACGCTCTACCTGGCCTTCGACGCCGACGCGGCCGGCCAGGAGGCGGCCGTGCGCGGGATGGAGCTCGCCCAGGCGACGGGCTTGCAGGTGCGGGTGGTGGAGCTGCCGGAGGGCCGCGACCCGGCCGATGTGGCGATCGCCGACCCCGAGGCATTCCGGGCCGCGCTCACGGCGGCCGGCGGTGTGCTCGCGTTCCGCATCGGCCGAATTCTGACGGCTGCGGGGTCGCGCGACCAGCGCTACCAGCGGGCCGCTGCGGTCCTGCGCGAGGCGCCCGCGTCGGTCGAGCGGGCCGAGCAGGTGCGCCTCGTCGCCGACCGCCTGGAGCTCACCCAGGACCTCGAGGCGGCGCTGATGCGCCCCGCTGCGACGCCGAACGGACCTGCTCAGCCGGTCGACCGGCGCCTGCCGAAAACGCCCTGGGAGCGGGATGAACGCCTGTTTCTGGCCCTGTGCCTGGCCCTGCCGGAGCGCGGTCGCATTTTACTCGGCGACCTTGACGTGGCACACTTCAGTCATGCGTCGCACTGGGAGGCCGCGACGCACATCCGCCGCATGCTGGCGGGTGAGGATGTTTCGGACGCATCCTCACGGTGGGCACCGCTGATTGGAGAGCTGAACGCACGTGCTGCCCGTGAGGCTGCTTCCGAGTGGGCACTGGAGGAGCTGTATTGGAAGCTGCATCTGTACCGAGCCGAAGCCGGGCTAAAGGCGATGCGCGAAAACGCCGACTTGAACCAGAGTCGGCAAAGAGAGCTGCAGGAGCTGGAAGAGCTGCGGTTATCCGTGCTGGCGAGGCTGGACGCCATTCGGGCGCAACCCCCAGACCGTTAGTAGGCCCCGCAGTCATGTCCCAACATGCCCCCGACCCGTCTCCTGATCCGGCGGGCTTCGATTCGCACGAAGAGGTCGAGCTCGACCTCGAGCCCGATCCCACCCCCGGCCTGACCGAGGACACGGTCGGGATGTACCTGCGCGAGATCTCGCAGGTGCAGCTTCTGACCGCCGCCGAGGAGGTATCGCTGGCCAAGGCGCTCGAGCGCGGCGACCTGCGCGCCCGCCGACGGCTGATCGAGTCCAACCTGCGGCTCGTCGTGTCGATCGCTCGGCGTTACTCCGGCCGCGGCCTGTCGTTCCTCGACCTGATCCAGGAGGGCAACGTCGGCCTGATGAAGGCCGTCGAGCGCTACGACTGGCGGCTCGGGCACCGGTTCTCGACGTACGCGACATGGTGGATCCGCCAGGCCGTGACGCGTGCGCTCGCAGACCAGGGCCGCACCATCCGCGTGCCTGCGCAGGTCGTCGACACGATCAACCGCATGGCCCGCGTCGAGCGGCAGCTGACGCAGAAGCACAACCGGCTGCCGACGCACGAGGAGCTCGCCGAGGAGATGGGCATCAAGGCCACGAAGGTCGAGGAGCTCAAGCGCGTCTCGCAGGAGCCCGTGTCGCTGGCGTCGCCTGTCGGCGAGGACGCGACCGAGCTCGGCGAGATGATCGAGGACGAGCGCCAGCGCGGGCTCGGATCCGACATGGCCGCGCGCCAGCGCGACCAGCACATCTCCGACCTGATCAGCCAGCTGCCCTACCGCGAGCGCCTGATCCTCGAGCTGCGCTACGGCCTGGGCGGCGAGTCGCCGCACACGCTGGAGGAGGTCGGCCGCCGGTTCGGCGTCACCCGCGAGCGGGTGCGCCAGATCGAGACCCGCACCCTCCGCCGGCTGGCCGCGGCGGGCGAAAACGCGGAATTGAGGCTCTTGATCGACTAGAGTCTTGTCCCGATCCGCGGTAGCTCAATGGCAGAGCATCCGGCTGTTAACCGGAGGGTTGTAGGTTCGAGTCCTACCCGCGGAGTTCCTACCAGAGCTAAATCGCTGTTGCATGTCCGTGCACCTCGCTAGGAGTTGCGGTCGGGGCTAACTCCCCCCGCCGCCCCCTGGCCCGGCATTCCGAAATCGATTGTCCTCGGCTGCGCGGCGGGCCGCATCGGGCGACGACCCCCGCAGGGCTTCGACTTCGCGTTGTTCGCGGCGTCGCTCGGCTCGACGTTCGCGCCAAGCTTGCAGGGTTGCGGTCAGTGACATCGTGCTCCCTCGATTGGGAAGGGCCAGGCTACTGACTTGTGCGGAGAGTTGCAAGCTGGCCCCTCGACGCGAGAGCGCCCGGCCCCCACTAGCGACCCACGGGGGAACGGGTAACCCTCTGGCGTCCTCCGCACACCCGGCATGGCTTGAAATGACGGTATCTGCCTGACGCGACCGGCGCCCGGAGTCCTGTCAACCGGAGGGTTGTAGGTTCGAGTCCTACCCCGGAGTTCTTATCAAAGCCAAGAAACGGGGCTCCCGCTCGCGGCCCGCCGCAAAATGTCGAAAGCCGGTAACGCTGGGCGGCCGTTCCGCGGTGTTGCGGTTGTGGGCAAGGGGTCGGCTCGCCGTTCACCACGCGGTGGCCGGCCGACGTCCTGGGGTGGTTCGGCCGATCGCCCACAACAGCATTGGCGGATCCGCCCAGGGGTCGACGGTCGCGCGACGGACGACCGTCGACCCCCTCCGACGCGTACGGCGTGCCCTTCCCGCTAGGCGGCTTCTTCGCGCTTCCCGGGCAAGCGCCGCGTGAACCAGAACGAGAGCACCGCCAGGAACGCGACGGTGAGCATTGACGTCTTCAGGGCGTCGAGTTGGGCGTGCGCGTAGTCATCGGTGACGGTGGTCGCGTCGGCCGACGACAACCCGCCGTCGCGCAGGGCCTGGTATGCCTGGTCGGTCGTGACGATCGGGATGCCGGCTTCGGTGGCCTTGGAGATCTGCGCCTTCACGTCAGCGGGCACAGCGGAGTCCTGCTGGATCCGCGAGTTGAACCCGTTCAGGAGGCCGAGCAGCAGCACGGATCCGATCAGCGCCGTGCCGAGCGACGCGCCGAGGTTCTGGGCCGTCCCCTGGAGCCCTCCGGCCTCGTTCGTCTCGGCCGGAGGTGCCGAGGACATGATCACGTTGCCGAGCTGCGACATCAGCAGCCCGGCGCCGATCCCGAAGAACACGAGGGACACCGCAAACGCCGTCCCGTTCAGGCTCACGTCGATCGTCCCGACGAGCACGAGCGCGGCGATCGCCATCGCGCCGAGGCCGACCTGGACGACCGCCCGCGGCCCGCGCCGGGCCGCCGCCTTCGGGCCGGCGAGCGCAGCGGCCAGCATCGAGATCGACATCGGGAAGAGTCGCTTCCCGGTCTCGAACGCGTCGAAGCCGAGCACGACCTGGAGGTACACCGGCAGGACGAAGAACGTGCCCATCACGATCAGCTGCTGTGCGGCGAGCGAGGCAAGCCCCGCGCGCAGCGTCTGGACCTTCAACAGCGCGCGGTTGAGGAGCGTGCTCTTGCCCAGCCGCTCGCGGCGCTCCTCCCACGAGAAGAAGCAGCCGAGCACGACCAGGCCGCCCATGATCAGGAACGGCACCAGCGAGAATCCCAAGGGCGTGATGTCGTGCCCACCGATCGTCGGCACGGCGATCGGCCTGATCCAGCCCCAGGTGCTGCTCTTCAGGATCCCGAACACGATCAGGCCAAACGCGACCGCCGAGAGCGCCGCGCCGCCGTAGTCGAGCTTCGGCGGGTGGTCAGGCTTGGGGGCGCGCTTCATCCGCCGGTGGACTGCGAGCACCACGATCACCACCACGACCTCGCCCACGAACACGTACCGCCAGCTCCAGGTCGTCGTCACGTAGCCGCCGATCAGCGGGCCCGCCGCGATCGCCGCGCCCGCGGCGCCGCCGATCATCGAGTAGGCGAACGCCCGCGCCTTGCCCTCGTAGTTCGCGGCGGTCAGCGCCGCGATCGCCGGGATCACCAACACCGCGCCCAGGCCCTCGATCCCCGACCAGCCAATCAGGAGCACCGTCAGGTTCGGGCTGAGCGCCGTGGTCAGCGAGCCCAGCCCGTACACGCCCAGCCCCAGACCGAACGCCCGATCGCGACCCAGAATGTCACCGAGCTTCGCGCCGACGAGCATGAACGCCGCCATCACGAGCGTGTACATCGTGATCGCGCTCTGCACCCCGGTGACCGTTGTGTTCAGATCGTCCACGATCTGCGAGATCGAGACGTTCATCACGCTCGAGTCGAGCACCATGATGAACTGGGCCGACGCCAGGATGATCAGGGGGAGCCACTTGCGCACCCGCCGACTCTAGGCCATTGAGCGGCGAACCACGCGCGACGCGTCCGCGCGGCCCCAGCGCGCAGGCCGTTACGAACGCGGTCGAGCGCCGCGAGTGCGCAGCAGCGGCGCGAGGCAGAGCCCGACGACGGCGACGGCGAGCCCGGCGTACCAGAGATACGGCAACGGCGGATGCGCGACCACCGGGGACGTGCGCGTGCCATCGCAGTTCATCCCGTTCTGGCCCGCGTACATCAGGCTTCCCAGGCCGAGAGCCGTCGCGGCGCCCAGGGGGAGGAGCACGCGCCAGCGTTCACGAACCGCGTTCACCCTACGTCTACGGACGAGCTTCGTGACGCCGTCCCGAACCTCACGCCCCACCTCGGCGCATCCATGAGCGCGGCCACATCTCAAGCGAGTATCGTCTGCTGCCCGGGCCCGGCGAACGTTCGCCGGGCCGCACTCTTTGAGGAGACCCCTTGCCCACAGTCATCGGACACCACGACGTGAAGGACACGCAGCACTGGCTCGCCTCGCCCAAGCGCGAAGAGATCTTCGCGCCGCTCGGCGTGACCAACATCCGCACGTTCGTCAACCCGCAGAACCCGACGCAGGTCGCAGTGCTCATGGACGTCGCCGACATGGACGCCGTGGCGGCCTTCATGGAGACCCCGGCGGCGGCGGCCGCGATGGAGCACGACGGCGTGCTGCCCGAGTCCCTCGTCTTCCTCGTCGAGGCCTAACCCACCGAGCCCAAGGAGCAGCGCCATGGCGTACGCAATCGTTCATCACTTCCCCGGCGGAACCAAGGATCAGTACGAGAAGTCGGTCGCCACCGTGCACCCGAGCGACGGCAGCCTGCCCGACGGCCAGATCTTTCACGCGGCCGGGGCGTCGCCGGGCGGCTACACCATCATCGCGGTGCATGAGTCGCAGGAGAGCTGGGAGAGCTTCCGCGACGGCATCCTGATGCCGGAGATGCAGAAGGGCATCGAGGGCGGCTTCACGTCGCCGCCGAGCGAGACCGTCGTCGACGTCGCGACGCTCGTGCGCTAGGCGGCCCGGCCGGCTACGCGGCGCGCCGGCGGCGCTCTTCGGCCATGATCAGCTGATTGATCGCTGCGCGGTCGGCCCGCGTCGTGTCGCAGAACTCGAGGTCGAAGCCGCGCTCGTCCCTCCGGCCCACGTGCGCGCGCAGGGTGAGTTCGCGGCCGAACCACTCCTCCGAGAACGACACGACCACCTCCTCGCCGCGATCGGCGTCCCAGGGCGCCGTGACCCTGGCGCCGTCGGCGCAGATGTTCACGGTGGAGGAGCGATGGACGGTGCCGTCGCTGCCGCGCGCGAGGTGGGCGGGGATGGCGATGTCGATGCGGACGTTGCTCACGCGCTCGGCCATCTCGCGCTCCTTCATGAAGCAGAACCGCAGGAGATCGCGCTCGGCGTGCGCGGCCAGGCGCTCGAAGCACACGCCCGAGAGCCACGAGCCGGTGCTCTTGCGCCAGCTGCGGACGACCGTGCCCTTGCCCGTCAGGGCCAGTGGGGGCGACTCGCAGTGCAGCGACACCTCGACGTGGTGCCCCTCCGGCACAGGCTCTTCCGCCGACAGCAGCACGCCGCCCGCCGAGAGGTCGACGGTCTCGCCGGTGAACTCGTCCCAGCCGTTGCCGTCGCCGTCAAGGCGGCGCACCACGACCGACACGGCCGCGTCGATACGGAAGAAGGCTCGCTGGTTCTCGCTCACACGGTAGTGATCGCCTGTACGAGGGCCGGGAAAACCCCTCGAATGGGGGAGTCGGGCCTGCCCGTGTCTAGAGCGAGCGGCGGGCGAGGAACTCGCGGTGCGCCGACTCCTGCCCCAGACGGCGTGCCTCGGAGTACAGAAACCGCGTCCACATCGCCCGCGCGGGGATGCCCAGATCAGCGAACTCGACCCCCCAGCGGGTCGTCGTCTGGCGCTCGTCGCCGTAGGCGAGGAACCTGCGCACGACCGCCGGCACCGGCTCGTCGGCCCGCGGGAACGCCACCTCGAGCGGCTTGTCCACCCACAGGTTCGCCTGCACCGCCGTCTCGAGCAGCACGCCCCCCATCGAGATGTTCAGCGCCGTCGCCGCAAACTCCGACAGCGAGCCCGTCAGCTCGACGGCGGCGACGCGCACGCGCCACTCACCCTCGACCCGGAAGTGCCGCCGCCGCTCGGCCCCGGGAAACCTGTCTGTGCCGCCGGGCATCCTGGCGCGAGTTTACAGATTTGTCCATCGAGATGTCATCGTGTGGCCACAGAGTACCGGTGGCCGATGCGGGGTAGTGTGTCTTTGGCGGCTCAGGGACGACCGCCGGGCGCGAAGGGCGGAAGCGATCGAGCGCGGCTTCTACGTTCAGGTGCGATACCCGCACGCCGATCGGTGGGAGACCGTCGCGGTCTCGGCGGCGCGCGGGATCGCCGCCAGCATGGCCGGCGGCATGTACCGCGACCTGCGCAACGCTGCGGGCCAGGCGCCGGTGCAGGTACGCATCGCGAGCGACGACCTGCTGCGCCGCGAGGGTGGCGACGCCGCCGTGCGCCGCGCGGCGACCGATCTGTGGCAGCGCGCGCGGGCCACCTCGCGCGACGAACCCCCGGCGTAAACCCTGCGTAAAGCATCCGTGTGCGCCCTTGTGGGCCAGATGAGCCCCGGCTAGCCTCGTTACGGGTTCTCGGAGGGCACTCATGGAGGTGTGGGCATGCGACGGGCGATCGTTCTTGCGACCGTGATCACGGGGATGCTGGCGGCCGTGCCGCCGGCGTGGGCGGGCACGATCGCCTCGACCCCGAAGTCGACCTGGGAGACCAACGGCCGGGTGCTCTCGATCCTGCACCTCGGCAGCGTCACCTACGTCGCCGGCACCTTCACGCAGGTGATGGACCACTCGGGCGACGTGCTCGCGCGCTCGAACCTGGCGGCGTTCGACGCCTCCGGCAACGCCACCACGTGGGCGCCGTCGGCGAACGGGACGGTCTACGTGCTCGTCACCGACGGCACGCGCATCTACGCCGGCGGCGCGTTCACCCAGATCAACGGCAAGGGGCATCACGGGGTCGCCGCGATCGGGACCGACGGGTCGGTGCCGACCTGGAGCGGCAAGGCGACCGGCGGATCGGTGCAGGCGCTCGCCCTGTCCGGCTCGACGCTCTACCTGGGCGGGACGTTCACGTCGCTGAACGGATCGGCCCGGTCGGATCTCGGCGCGGTGAGCGCGAGCGACGGCAGCCTCGCGAGTTGGGCGCCGACCGCCGACGACCGGGTCGACGCCATGGCGGCCGACTCGTCACACGTGCTCGTCGGCGGGTTCTTCACGCACATCAACGGCGGCTCGCAGAGCCACATCGCGGCGCTCAGCCCGGCGACGGGGAGCCCGCTCTCGTGGACGACCCACACGTCGGCGCCGGTGCTCAGCCTCGACGAGGTGAGCGGCAGCGTGTACGCCGGCATCGGCGGCAGCGGCGGGCAGGTGATGGCGTGGAACCTGTCCGGCAAGAGCCTGTGGACCGCGCAGACCGACGGCAACGTCGAGGCGGTCACGGTCGCCAACGGCGAGGTGATCGCGGGCGGCCACTACCAGAACTTCTGCAACCTCGGCACCGACTGCACCAACCCGATCGCGCGCCAGCACGTCGCGGCGCTGAACGCGTCCACGGGCGCGCTCGACGCGACCTGGCACCCGAGCGTCAACAGCAGCCTGGGCGTCTACGCGCTGGCCGCGACGTCGGCGGATCTGTTCCTGGGCGGAGACTTCACCAAGGTGGGCGGCGTGGATCAGGAGCACTTTGCGGACATGGCCATCACGCCGTAGCACCAGCGTTTTGCATCGCGGGTGAGTGGATCGGCTACGCTTGTGCCGGGTCACAGCGTGGCAGACAGCGACACCGAGCAAGAGCGCGTCGAGCGCATCGAGACGAGCGCCGAGTCACTCGGCCTGCGGTTCGTGTTCTACGCCAACACGGGGCACTTCATCCTGCGTGAGGGCGGGAAGCCGTGGGGCTACGTCGTGTCGTCGCGGGACGTCTCGCAGGCGCTCGACGACGCCGAGCACCAGCTCGAGGACGAGCGCCGCCGGCGCACGACGCACACCGGCTGACGGGCCGGCTCAGACTCGGCGCAGGAGCTCGGCCTTCTTGGCCGCGAACTCGCCGTCGGTGAGCACTCCCGCGGCGTGCAGGTCGGCCAGCTCGCGGAGGGCGTGCAGCGCCGAGAAGGTCTCGCCATCGTCGTCGCCGTCCGCCGGCGCAGGCGACCCGTTCGGCACGGCCTCTGAGGTGGCCGGGGGGAGGTCTGAAGGCCGCGGGCCAAGCGCATCGGCATCGGCGTGGGGTGTGACCGGCCCGTGCACGGTCGACGCCGCCGGCATGGCCTCGCCCACGAGCGTGCCGCAGCGCAGGCAGCGCTGCTCGACCATCGTCCCTCCCACGAGATAGGGGCGGGTGTCGTGCCCCGCTGTCGCGCAGCGCAGCTGGTATTTGAGCCGGCGGAGCGACACACCTCCACCGTACCGCCGGTCACCCCGGGGCGCGAATCCCCAGGCGGCGAATCCACATGCCGCTCCAAGATATCCGCCACAGCACAGGCGTCCGCTATCGTCCGCCGCCGATGATCCTCGCCGCCTCCGTCGAGCAGTACCTCGCCGGCCTCGTGCCCGAGCCGGACGCGGTGCTCGCCGAGATGCGCGCCCATGGCGCGCGCGACGGCATCCCCATCGTCGTCCCCGAGGCCGGGGCGCTGCTGGGCCTGCTCGCCCGGGCGGCCGGAGCCCGCACGGTGGTCGAGGTCGGAACGGCGATCGGCGTCTCGACGTTGCATCTGGCCCGCGCCGTCGGCCCGGGTGGCCGTGTGATCTCGTTCGAGATCGACGCCGAGCGGCAGGCCGCGGCCCGCGACTACCTCACCCGCGCCGGCGTCATCGACCGCACCGACCTGCGGCTGCAGGACGCCGCCGCGGGCCTGCGTGCGCTGACGGAACCCCTGGATATGGCGTTCCTGGACGGGCTCAAGGGCGATTACCCCGAGCATCTGGAGCTCATCCTTGCGCGCGTACGGCCCGGCGGGGTCGTCGCGGTCGACAATGTGCTCTTGACCGGCACCGTCGCCACCGGCCAGGCGGACGGCTACTGGAACGAGGAGCACATCGAGCGGATGCGTGCCTTCAACCGCCGGCTCGTGACCGACCCGCGTCTGGACGCGACGGTGCTGCCGGTCGGCGACGGCATCGCGGTGGCCGTCGTCCGCACCGGCGACGCGGGTTGACGGGCCGCGAGGGTCGTCGTAGATTCGGTCGCGGGCGGGCCGCGCGCGCGGCTATGCTCGTATCAGGTTGGGCGAGACACGCGCCCGATCTTCCCCTACTGTGAGTGGGCGTGCGTGTGTTTCGCGCTGCCACGACCTGCCAGTAATGCGGACCCCTCCGCGAAAGGATGCCTCTGCCATGAAACGCGCCCTTGTCCTCCTGCTCACCGTGGCCGCGGTGACCGCCGGCTGCGGTTCGAGCTCCGGCTCGAGCTCAAGCTCGGGCGGCTCCAGCTCCGGGGGATCCTCGTCGGTCAGCACGGCTACCGCGGCCGGCGTGCTCGCCGCCGCCTCGGCGGCGACGAAGGGCGCGACGTCCGCCGCCTTCGACGCCAAGCTCGGCGTGACCGTGGCCGGGACTCTGAAGAGCGCCGGCGCAGGCGCCGCGCTGCTGCGCGGGCCGCTCACGTTCGACTTCAAGGGCAACGCCGGCAAGGGTTCGAACGGGAAGCCGAAGTTCGACGTGCACTTCGCGTTCAACTACACGGGCGGCTCGTTCACCGGCGAGGCGCTCTCTCCTGACGGCAAGACGCTCTACCTGCAGCTGCCCGCCCTGATGGGCCCGGGCTGGCACTCGACGCCGCTGCAGAGCCTGTCCTCCGCCGGCCAGTCCAACTCGACCACGAGCGGCGGCCTCCAGGCCCTCAAGACCGAGGGGCTCGATCCCAGCAAGTGGCTGAAGAACCTGAGCCTGTCGACCTCCGGCGGCCAGGACACGATCTCGGCCGACCTGAACCTCCCGGCGCTGATCGCGGACGTCGCCAAGGCGGGCAAGTCGAGCGGCGGGGCGATGACGCCCAAGACCGCGCGCCAACTCGCGCAGATCGAGAAGGCCGTGACGAAGGCGCACGGGTCGCTCTCGTTCGACAGCTCGACCCACTTCCCGACCAACGAGAACCTCCAGTTCGCGATGGTGGTGCCGAAGGCGCTCTCGGGACAGGCCAGCGGCCTGCGCGGGGTCGCGCTCAACCTGAACATCATCTTCAGCGACTGGAACAAGGACTTCACGGTCACCGCGCCCAAGGGCGCGACGCCGCTCAACACCGGCGGCCTGCTCGGCGGCCTGTCGGGCAGCGGCGCCTAGGACACGAATCCGCGCAGGTGCGGCCGCTCCCGGGCGGCCGCACCTGCGGGTAGGATTGCGCCGCCGTGGCCGCCGTCGTCTGCAAGTTCCCCGACTGCCACGAGCCGGCGATCCTCGAGGTGGGCCCCGACGGCGAGGAGAGCGTCGCGCTCTGCGCCGAGCACCGCCGGCTGCTCCTGGACGACCCGGGAGAGTTCCGGCGCCGGTGGGGCGCGGTCGACCCGCGCCGCTGAGGCCCGCATCATCCATTGTGGGCGACGCCCGCCGCGACGCGTGACCCGACACTCCAGCGGATGAGACGACGCCTGCCCGACGGACGCATCACCAGTGCGCTCGCCCTGGTCGCGGCGGCTGCCCTGCTCGCCGGCTGCGGCGGTGGCAGCGGTGCCCTGAGCTCGGTGCGAAGCTCACTCCCGAGCTCGCTGCCGACGATCACGAGCACGTCGACCACCACGACGACCACCCCGCCGCCGACCACAACGCCGACTCAGACCCAGACGGCGACGGCCGGGAGCTCCGGCAGCTCGACGCCGTGGGGCTGGATCGCGGCGATCGCGATCCTCGTCGTGCTGGCCGTGGCGATCGCCGCCTGGGCGCTCGGCCGCGGGCGGGGGGCGCGCGGCGGCTGGCGCGCGCAGGCGCTGCAGGCGAACGCAGACGGCGCGACGCTGAACGACATCGCGCTCGGTGAGCTCATCGCAGCGGGCACTGCCAACCGGCCGGCGGCGTGGGCGACTGTCGTGCAGTCGGCGGACGGGCTCTCGGCATCGCTGCATCGGCTCGAGGCGTCACCTCCGGACGATGCGGCCGTGAGCGCTGTGCAGGGCGCAACCGGCGCGCTGACGGCGCTGCGATCGGTGCTTTCGGTGGCGCTCTCGGCCCCTGAGGGCATCCCGCTGGACGAGGGCGTGCGCGACACGATCAGGCAGCGGCTGGCCGATCTCGCAGCCGCGCTCGGGGCGTTGCGGGCGGCGGCCGGCGGCTAGCCGGGCCGGTCAGCCGATGCGCTCGGCCAGCTCGACGATGATTCCTTCGGGGCCGCGGACGTAGCAGAGCCGGTAGCTGTCGTTGTAGCGCTCCAGATCGCCGACGAGTTCGACCCCATGCGCCCGCAGGCGGGTAACGACCGCGTCGATGCCCGCGACCGCGAATGAGACGTGGCGGATACCCGGGGCGTTCGCGGGCGCGTGGGGGTCGCCACCCGGGGTCGGCGGCGAGTGAAACGTCGACAGCTCGACGCGTCCGTGGCCGTCGGGGGTCTGCAGCATGGCGATGTCGGCCCGGACGCCGTCGAGCCCGACGACGCGGTCCACCCAGCCGCCCTCGACCTGGGCCTCGCCCTGCAGCTCGAGCCCGAGCTCGACGAAGAACTCGATCGCGGCCGCGAGGTCGCAGACGACGATGCCGACGTGCTCCATCCGCCTGATCGTCACGTCCTCCATCGTAGAGAAGCCAGCGCGCGAGGCGCAGCATGGGGGCGGCTGGATTCGAACCAGCGACCAACAGATTATGAGTCCGCTGCTCTAACCAGCTGAGCTACACCCCCGGGCGGGACCATGCTACCGATGCAGATCGTGAGAACCGGTCCGCCTCGGCATCCGTAGTAGCAGAGGAAACCCCGAGGAACCGTGAGCCAGACCGCAGACCACATGTTCGACTCAGAGATCCTGGACGGCCTGTCCGAGCGGGTGCTCGCAGACCTCGGGGGCCGCCTTGGCGCCGCCCGATTCGGCAAGGGCGAGCTGATTTACTCGCCGTTTGACCGCGCCGACGCCATGTACATCGTCCAGAGCGGGCGGGTGCGGCTCTACCGCAGCGCCCACGACGGCCGCCAGCTGACCCTGGCGATGCTCGATGAGGGCGAGGTGTTCGGGCGCGTGTCGCCCGAGGGCGAGACCCTGCACGATGCCTACGCCGAGGCGATGACCGACGCCGTCGTGCGGGTGCTGCCGAGCGCCGACCTCGAGCGAGTCACCGCCGACCATCCGCAGATGGCGCTGAACCTGCTGCGATCGATGGCCGAGCGCCTGCGCACGACCGAGGACCAGCTCGAGAGCCTGGCCTTCCGCGGCGTCCCCGCCCGGCTGGCGTCACAGCTGCTGCAGCTCATGGACAGGTACGGCCGGGTGACCCACAACGGCATCCGCATCGACGAGCGCTTCACGCACGTCCAGCTGGCCGAGATGATCGGCACGAGCCGCGAGACGCTGACGAAGGTCATGAACGAGCTGCGCGAGAGCGGCCTGATCGACGTCCGCGAACGGCTCGTCTGGGTGCTCGACGCCGAGGGGCTCGAGCGCATCCGCAGCGCGGGCTAGCCTCGTCACTCCAGGCGGGCGACTACACTACCCGCCGGGAGATCTCTCGCACCGAAGGGGACGCAGGCTGTGACCGAGACCGGAACCATGCGAGTCAAGAGCGGGCTCGCCGAGATGCTCAAGGGCGGCGTCATCATGGACGTCACCACCGCCGAACAGGCCCGGATCGCCGAGGACGCCGGCGCATGCGCCGTCATGGCGCTCGAGCGCGTCCCCGCGGACATCCGCCGCGACGGCGGGGTCGCCCGCATGGCCGATCCCAGCAAGATCCGCGAGATCCAGCAGGCAGTCACGATCCCGGTGATGGCGAAGGCCCGCATCGGCCACTTCGCCGAGGCGCAGGTGCTCGAGGCGCTCGAGGTGGACTACATCGACGAGTCCGAGGTGCTGACGCCCGCCGACGAGGCCAACCACATCAACAAGTGGAACTTCACGATCCCGTTCGTGTGCGGCGCGACCAACCTCGGCGAGGCGCTGCGGCGCATCAGCGAGGGCGCGGCGATGATCCGCTCGAAGGGCGAGGCCGGCACCGGCAACGTCGTCGAGGCGGTGCGCCATATGCGCTCGATCCTGGGCGAGATCAAGCGCCTGACGACCATGGATCCCGACGAGCTCTACTCGGTCGCAAAGCAGCACCAGGCGCCGTATGACCTGGTCAAGTTCTGCGCCGAGAACGGCCGCCTGCCGGTGGTCACGTTCACCGCCGGCGGCATTGCGACGCCCGCCGACGCCGCCCTGATGATGCAGCTTGGCGCCGATGGCGTCTTCGTCGGCTCGGGCATCTTCAAGAGCTCGGACCCGGCGGCGATGGCGAACGCGATTGTGCGCGCGACCACCCATCACGCCGACGCGGCGATTGTCGCCGAGGTGTCGTTCGGGCTCGGCGATGCGATGCCCGGCACCGAGATCTCTGCGCTCGGCGAGCAGGGCCTGCTGCAGACGCGTGGCTGGTAGGGCCGGCGTCCTCGCCCTCCAGGGGGCGTTCCGCGAGCACGTCGCGGCGCTCGACGAGGTCGGAGTCGAGGCGGTCGAGGTGCGGCTGGCACGGGATATGGAGGGCCTCGACGGCCTGATCATCCCTGGGGGCGAGTCAACCACGATGTCCAAGCTGATCGATGCGTACGACCTCGAGGCGCCGATCCGGGCGCTGCACGCGCGCGGCGGGGCGCTGCTCGGCACCTGTGCGGGGATGATCGTGCTGGCGGCCGCGGCCGTCGATGGGCGCCCTGACCAGCGCTACCTCGGGCTGATCGACATCGATGTGCGCCGCAACGCCTACGGCCGCCAGCCGGCGAGCTTCGAGGCCGCGCTGCGCCTCTGCGGCGAGGATCTGCCGCTGCCGGGCGTGTTCATCCGCGCGCCGCAGATCGAGCGCGTGGGGGAGGGCGTCGAGGTGGTCGCGGAGCTCGACGGCCGACCGGTCGCCGCGCGCGACGGAAACGTGCTCGTGACGGCGTTCCATCCCGAGCTGACCACCGACCGGCGCCTGCACCGGCGCTTCGCCGACATGGTGGCGGGACGCGAGGAGGCGGCGGCATGAGCGGACACTCCAAGTGGTCGACGATCAAGCACAAGAAGGGCGCCGAGGACAAGCGCCGCGGCCAGCTCTTCACGAAGCTCTCGCGCGCCATCATCGTCGCGGCCAAGGAGGGCGGCCCCGACCCGGAGTCCAACGCCACCCTGGCGGCGGCGGTCGCCAAGGCGCGGTCGTACTCGATGCCGAAGGACAACATCGAGCGCGCGATCGCCCGGGCGACGGGCGGCGGCGAGGGCTCTGACGCCTACGAGGCGGTCACCTACGAGGGCTACGGCCCCGAGGGGGTCGCGATCATCGTCGAGGCGCTCACCGACAACCGCAACCGCACCGCCGCCGACGTGCGGGCGATGTTCACCCGCAGCAACTCCAGCCTGGGCGCACCCGGGTCGGTGGCGTGGCAGTTCGATCGCAAGGGCGTGATCCTGGTGCCCGCCGACGACGTGTCCGAGGACGACATCGTGCTCGCCGCGGCGGACGCCGGGGCCGAGGACGTGGCCGCCGACGAGTCGACCTGGCAGGTCACGACCGCGCCGCACGACCTCGCCGCCGTGCGCGACGCGCTCGAGGGGGGCGGCCTGGAGATCACGTCGGCCGAGCTGACGATGGTGCCCAAGACCACGGTCGAGCTGGACGAGAGCGGCGCGCGGCAACTGCTGCGGCTGATCGACTCGCTGGAGGACCTGGACGACGTCCAGGAGGTGCACGCGAACTTCGACATCCCCGAGGCCGTGCTCGAAGCCGTCGCCGGCTGAAGAATTCGGGCCTGGCCCGAGTTATTCACGCGAACGGGCGTTCGACCGCCGTCCGCCGCGGCCGGTACAGTGAGCGCATGATCCTGCTGGGCATCGATCCCGGCACCGCCGAGACGGGGTACGGCGTCATCGTGGTGCAGGGCAGCCGCTTGGATGCCGTCGACCACGGGTGCATCACCACGTCGGCCGGCCAGCCGCTCGAGCTGCGCCTGGCCCACATCTTCGCCGAGGTGTCGGCGCTCATCGCGACACACGAGCCGGGCTCCGTGGCGCTCGAGGACCTGTTCGTGGGCGGCAACCCGCGCACGATCCTCTCGGTCGGGCACGCCCGCGGCGCGGTGCTGACGGCCTGCGGCCGGGCCGGCGTCACCACCGCCGGGTACCCACCCGCCGAGGTGAAGATGACCGTGTGCGGCTTCGGCCGTGCCGACAAGTCCCAGGTGCAGCGGATGGTGGTCGCGTCGCTCCGGCTCGAGCGCCCGCCGGCCACCGACCACGCGGCCGACGCGCTCGCGGTCGCCGTCTGCCACGCCCACACCTCGCGCACACACGCCGTGCGGGCGGCGGCAGGATGATCGCCTCGCTGCGCGGGCGGGTGACCGCCACGGCGCTCGGGACGACGGTGCTCGACGTCGGCGGGGTGGGCTACCGGCTGGCGACCACCACGTCCGCGGCCAGGCTTGCGGCCGACGCCGGCGGCGGCGAGGTGACGCTGCTCACCCACCTGCACGTGCGCGAGGACACGCTCGCCCTGTTCGGGTTTGCGTCCGAGGCCGAGCGCGTGCTCTTCGAGCTCCTGCTCGGCGTGTCCGGGGTGGGCCCCAAGGCGGCGCTTGCGATCGTCTCCGGCTACGCGCCCGACCAGATCCGGCGCGCCGTCCAGACAGGCGACTATGCGCTCTTCACGAGCATCCCCGGCATCGGCCGGCGCACCGCCGAGCGGGTCGTCATCGACCTCAAGGACAAGATGGGCGGCCTGGCCGCCGTCGCGGCGGGCAGCGACGCTGCCGACGCCGGGAGCGACGACCACACCGCCGCCCGCGACGCGCTCGTCGGGCTCGGCATGTCGGTGGCCGAGGCCGAGGCGGCGCTTCGACCCGTCGACGAGGCCCTGCCGGTCGAGGAGCGCGTGCGGCTCGCGCTCGCAGGCGCTGTGCCGGCCGGGGCCGGCGGGTGAGCGCGGCGACCGGCCCCCGCATCCCCGACGCCTTCCTGGGGCCGGGCGAGGAGGAGTTCGACCGCTCGCTGCGGCCCCGCAACCTGGCCGAGTTCGTGGGCCAGGAGGGGATCAAGGAGCAGCTCTCGATCTTCCTCGAGGCGGCGCGGGCGCGCGGGGAGCCGTGCGAGCACGTGCTGCTGGCGGGCCCGCCGGGCCTGGGCAAGACCTCGCTCGCGGCGATCATCGCGGCCGAGATGGGCTCGCAGCTGCGCGTGATGTCGGGGCCGGCGGTCGACCGCAAGGCTGACATGGCCGCGATCCTGACCGCGCTCGAGGCCGACGACGTGCTCTTCATCGACGAGATCCACCGCCTGAACCGGTCGATCGAGGAGCTGCTCTACCCGGCCATGGAGGACGGCGTCATCGACATCGTGATCGGGCAGGGGCCGGGGGCGCACTCGCTGCGGCTCGAGCTGAAGCCGTTCACGCTCGTCGGCGCGACCACCCGCACCGGCCTTCTGACCACGCCGCTGCGCGACCGCTTCGGCATCACCCACCGGCTCGACTACTACGGGCCGGCCGAGATCGGCCGGATCGTCCAGCGCTCGGCGCGGCTGCTCGGGGTGCGCATCGACGAAGGCGGATGCGACGAGGTCGCGCGCCGCTCGCGCGGAACGCCCAGGGTGGCCAACCGGATCCTGCGCCGCGTGCGCGACTTCGCCCAGGTGCGCCACCAGGGCGAGATCACCCACCAGGTGGCGGTCGAGGCGCTTGCGCTTTTCGAGGTGGATGACGCGGGCCTCGAGCGGATCGACCGCGCCATCCTGCTCGCGATCGCCGAGCGCTTCTCCGGCGGGCCCGTGGGGCTCTCGACGCTCGCGGTCGCAATCGGCGAGGAGTCCGACACGCTCGAGGACGTCTACGAGCCGTATCTGCTCCAGCTCGGCCTGCTTCAGCGCACCCCGCGCGGGCGCGTGGTGACGCCCGCGGGGTACGCGCATCTCGGGCTGCCCGCGCCGGCCCGCGACCCGCGCCTGTTCTGAATGCTGTAATTGGGGCGCATGCAGCGACTCCGTGCGGCCTATGCGCGTGCACGTCCGTGGCTCCCGCTGGTGGCCGGCGCGGTGCTCGTCCTGGCGGTGTCGCTCGCCATCGGCGTCGCGGCCATCGAGCACGCATCCAAGGGACCCGCCTTCCGGGTGTCGGCGGCGTGCCTGCGCCTGAACGCCACCGTGCGCCAGGAGCTCGGCGTCGTGACCGGCTTCGGGTTCACGGTGCAGGGCCCGGTGGTGCAGAACGCCGACGGCACCGGCACTGCCCGCATCGACTTCAGCGCGAACGGCTCGTGGCGCAACGGCCACGTCCACATCCATGCGATCGAGCGCCATCGCCGCTGGTACCTGAAGCAGCCGGCCGAGCTCTTCGTCTCGGGCGTGCGGGCGCCGTTCCTCATCGCCCCCGACCACCTGAACATCATCCCCGGGCCTGCCCGCGACCGCTTCGAGATCCGGTGCGCACCGACGAACTCGACTACGACCTTCCAGCCGAGCTGATTGCGCAGACGGCCGCCGAGCCGCGCGACAGCGCCCGGCTCCTGGTCTACGACCGCGCCTCCGGCGCGGTCCGGCACCGGCGGTTCGCCGATCTGCTCGCCGAGCTGCGCCCCGACGACCTGGTCGTCCTGAACGACACGCGCGTGCTTCCGGTACGGGTGCACGCCCGGCGAGCCAGCGGCGGCGCGGTCGAGGTGTTGCTGCTCGAGCCGGAGGCCGACGGCCGCTGGCAGGCGCTCGCGCGGCCGGCCCGGCGCCTGCGCGACGGCGAGACCCTGACCGCGGGCGAGCTCTCGATCACCGTCGAGGGCCGCCTCGACGACGGCCGCGTCCTCGTGCGCCCGAATGTTGCGGGGACAGGCGCCTTAACAATTGCGCTCGAGCGGGTGGGGGAGATGCCGCTGCCTCCCTACATCCACGAGCGCCCGGCCGATCCCGAGCGCTACCAGACGGTGTACGCGCGCCATCCCGGATCGGCCGCAGCGCCGACCGCCGGCCTGCATTTCACGCCCGCGCTGCTCGAGCGCCTGCGCGCAAGCCACGAGGTGGTGGCGGTGACGCTCGGCGTCGGCCTCGACACCTTCCGGCCCGTCAGCGCCGCCGACCTGGCCGACCATCCCCTCCACAGCGAGGCCTACTCGGTGCCCGCGGCGACCGCCGCCGCCGTCGACCGCGCCCTGCGCGACCGCCGCCGCATCGTCGCCGTCGGCACGACGACCGTGCGCGTGCTCGAGACGGTGTGGAGCCCGCCCGAGCGCGGGCCGCTCGAAGGACGCACGCGGCTCATGATCGTGCCAGGACGGCCGTTCGCCGCCACCGGTGCGCTGATCACGAACTTCCACCTGCCGCGCTCGACGCTGCTCGCGCTGGTGATGGCGTTCGCCGGCGTGGACGAGACGCGTGCGCTCTACGGCACCGCCGTCGCCGAGCGCTACCGCTTCTACAGCTTCGGCGATGCAATGCTGCTCCTATGAGCACGCCCTTCCGCATCACCGCCACCGACGCCGCCGCGCGCGCCGGTGTGCTCGAGACCGCGCACGGGCCTGTGCAGACGCCGGTGTTCATGCCGGTCGGGACGAAGGCGAGCGTGAAGGCGATGCTGCCCTCGGAGCTGCGCGACCTGGGCGCCCAGGTCGTGCTCGGAAACGCCTACCACCTGCACTTCCGGCCGGGCGAGGAGCGCATCGCCGCGCTCGGCGGCCTGCATCGGTTCAGCGGCTGGGACGGCCCGATCCTGACCGACTCGGGCGGGTTTCAGGTGTTCTCGCTGCGGCACACCGCCGCGCGCATCGACGACGAGGGCGTGCGCTTCCGCTCGGTCTACGACGGCTCCGAGCACCACTTCACACCCGAGCTCGCCATGCGCGTGCAGCGGCTGCTCGGCTCCGACATCGCGATGGCCTTCGACGAGTGCCCGCCGGCCGGCGTCGACCGCGGCCGCGTCGAGGCGGCGGTGCGACGCACGAGCCTGTGGGCGCACCGCAGCCGCGCCCAGCCGCGCGCCGAGGGCCAGCTCGGATTCGGCATCGTCCAGGGTGGCACCGACCTCGACCTGCGCCGCAGAAGCGCCGAGGACATCGTCGCGATCGGGTTCGATGGCTACGCCGTCGGCGGCCTCTCGGTCGGCGAGGAGCGCGGCCCGATGCTCGAGACGCTCGCCGCGACCGCCGCGCTGCTGCCCCCGGACCGGCCGCGCTACCTGATGGGGGTCGGCGACCCGGTCGGCCTGATTGAGGGCATCGCGCGCGGCGTCGACATGTTCGACTGCGTGCTGCCGACGCGTCTCGGCCGCACCGGATCGGCGCTCGTGCCCGGCGGCCGCATCAACCTGCGAAACGCCGCGTTCGCCCAGGACGAGGCGCCGCTCGTCGAGGGCTGCACCTGCCCGGCCTGCGCGGGCTTCTCGCGCGCCTACATCCGCCACCTCGTCACCCAGTCGGAGATCAGCGGCCTGCGGCTGCTCACCATCCACAACCTGCACACGCTGCTCGATCTGGCCGCGCGGGCACGCGCGGCGATCGCCGTGGGCCGGTTCGAGCAGCTGCGGCTCGAGGTGTCGGCAGGTGTCCCCGCTGACGGCCGTCGCGAGCCGATCCTCTAGACTTCCGTGCTCGTGAACGAGAAGCGCCGCAACCTGGGCATTCTGGCGGTGGTGTTCGTGCTGATGGCGGCAGCCGTGACGACCGTCGTCGTGCGCGGCTTCACCCTTGGCCTCGACCTGCGCGGCGGCCTCGAGGTCGTCCTCAAGGCGCGCCCGATCAACGGCAACACGATCTCGGCCCAGACGCTCGCAAACGCCGCCGACGTCATGCGCAAGCGCATCGACCCGCGCGGCATCCTGCAGCCCGAGATCCGCACGTCGACGGCCGACAACACGATCGACATCTCGATCCCGGGCGTGAAGAACCCGAACGCCGTGGCCAACCTGCTCGTCGCCGGCCAGCTCTCGAGCTTCAACTTCTACGGCTCGCTCACGCCGGTGTCGCGGATCTCGGCGACCACGGCGAGGCCGCTGCCGCTCTTCGACATGCTGACGGCCGCCAAGAAGCAGCTGCCGTCCACCGGCCCGCCGTCGGGGTGGGCGCTCTTCAACGCAAAGACGCACAACCTCGTGTCGCGCGACGGCATCACGAGCCGGATCGAGCCGCGCAAGTCACAGGTGCTGAACGACATCCACCTGCGCACGCAGCCTGCGGGCACGGTGTGGCTGGCGGTGCCGCACGGCGACCT
This sequence comes from uncultured Actinomycetes bacterium, assembly GCA_963825325.1. Classification (GTDB taxonomy): domain Bacteria; phylum Actinomycetota; class Thermoleophilia; order Gaiellales; family JAICJC01; genus JAICJC01. The sequence continues at coordinate 976,223 of CAWGSU010000003.1, read as the reverse complement.
CGCGGCCAGCTGCGACGTCTCGACCGGCAGCTGCCAGGACATCACGACCGCCTCGAAGCCGACCGTCTGGTACCTGTTCCACGTGCCGCCGCCCGGCAAGATCGTGACCGGCAATCAGATCTCGAGCGCCCAGGGCACGACCGACCAGAACGGCAACCCGATCGTGTCGCTGCAGTACAAGAACGGCGGCGGCACCGTCTTCCACAACATCACGCGCGAGGTCGCCCAGCAGGGCCAGGCTGCCAACCGCAACCTCTTCGTCGCGACCGTCGTCGGCGATCAGATGGTCACGACCGACTCGGTGGACTTCCGGCAGTTCCCGGACGGGATCAACGCCGACTCGCTCACCTCGCCCGGCAGCGAGATCACGGGCGTCACCACCGCCGAGGCGAACCGGATCGCGCTCGAGATCCAGTCCGGCACGCTGCCGGTGAAGTTCTCGCCGTACTCACAGCAGCTCGTGTCGGCGTCGCTCGGCAAGGACTCGCTCCGCAACGGCGTCATCGCGGGCGCGGCCGGCCTCATCTTCGTGATGATCTTCCTGATCCTGTTCTACGGGTTCCTCGGCGTCATCGCCGACATCGCCCTCGTCATCTACGGGATCCTCCTGGCCGGGATCGTGTCCGCCCTGCCGGTGACGATGACGCTCCCGGGGATCGCGGGCACGATCCTCACCATCGGCGTCGCCGCCGACGCGAACATCGTCATCTTCGAGCGCGTGAAGGAGGAGGTGCGCGCCGGCAAATCGATGCGCGCGGCCATCTCCACGGGCTACCGGCGCGGCTTCCACACGATCATCGACGCGAACGTTGTCACGCTGATCGCGGCCGGCGTGCTCTACGCCGCGGCGACGTCCAGCGTGAAGGGCTTCGCGCTGATGCTGCTGATCGGCGTCATCACGTCGATCTTCACGGCCGTCGTCTTCACGCGGGCGATGCTCGGGATCCTGAGCGGCCTCTCGTTCATGACCAGCCGCTGGGTGCTCGGCTCCGTCGGCACCGGCGACCGCTGGAAGAAGTACGACTTCATCGGCAAGAAGCGGCTGTGGTTTGCGATCTCGGGCGTGGTGATCGTGATCGGCGGGATCAGCCTGGCCACGTCAGGCCTGAACCGCGGAATCGACTTCACCGGCGGCAGCAAGGTGGTCTTCGTCACGCCGCGGCCGGTCTCGGTCGGCGCCGCCACGGGCGCGGTCACGGCCGCCGGCATCAGCCAGCCGCAGGTGCAGGGCGTGACCTCGACGCGCTCGAGCCAGGGGTCGACCTTCACCCAGTTCCAGGCCGAGTCGCACTTCCTGACCCAGACGCAGCAGAACCGGCTCCTGACCGAGCTGCGGGCGCACCTGGGGCAGGCGACGAGGATCACCGACCAGCAGAACGTGAGCTCCTCGTTCGGCCAGTCGGTGCTCAACTCGGCCTATCTGGCCGTGCTCTTCTCGCTGATCATCATCTTCATCTACGTCTCGTTCCGGTTCGAGTGGAAGTACGCCCTGCCGGTGATGATCGCGCTCGGCCACGACATCCTGCTCACGATCGGGATCTACTCGCTGTCCGGGCGCGTGGTGACCGCCGACACGATCGCAGCCGTCCTGACCGTGCTCGGCTACTCGATGTACGACACGGTGATCGTGTTCGACCGCGTGCGCGAGAACATCCCGATCCTGCGCCGCTACACCGCGAGCCAGGTCGTGAACGAATCGCTGGCCGAGACGATCACCCGATCGCTGAACACGTCGCTGGTGACGCTGATCCCGGTGCTGCTGTTGTTCATCTTCGGCTCGGGGTCGCTGAAGGACTTCGCCTTCGCCCTGGTGATCGGCATCGCCTCCGGCGCGTACTCGTCGATCTTCATCGCCGCGCCGCTGCTCGCGATCTTCCTGGAACGCGAGCCCGGCTTCGTCAAGCGCCGCCACGACCTCGAGCGCTCGGGCGAGATCGAGGCGCCCAAGACACGGACAAGGCCGCGCCGGTGCCGACGGCCACGCCGGCGACCGACGGCCCGTCGGGCTCGGCGCCCGCACCGGCCTCGTCGCGGCGGCGCCGGCGCCGCTCACACGGCCGCTCGCGCTAGACGATCGGGCGGGCAGCGACCGCGGCGGCGGCCGTGACCAGGCGCCCGCCGCGCTCCTCCACCCACGCGAGCACGTCGTCGTACACGCGGTCCCAGCCGCGAGCGTACTCGCGGCTGAAACGGTCGGTGTGCCACAGGATCGCGACCGTGCCGCCGACGTCCGCCACCCGCTCGAGCACCTCGAGGGTGTGCCTGAGCCCGGCGGCGGGCGAAAGGCCCAGGTAGCGCTGCTCGGCCAGGGTGGCGTCCATCACGGCGAGCGGCAGCTCGACGAGGTCGAGCGGACGGTCCTCGGCCACGTGGTAGGGCCGGTACGGGAACGAGAACCCGGCCCGCAGGCCGATCGCGTCGCCGTAGCCCTGGCTCGAGTCGTAGCCGAAGCCGAGCCGCTCGAGCGCGGGCAGGGCCGTATGCGTGTCGTGGCGCAGGTAGTGGAACCGCATCCCCGGCACGGCGGCGCCCGTCAGCGCGGCCAGCCGGGCGCGCTCCTCGGCGATGCGCTCCGGCCGCTCCGAGGCGGTGTAGCTCGGGTGCAGCCCCACCTCGTCGCCCTGTGCGGCGATCTGGGCCACGATCGCGGGCCGCAGGCGATCGTAGGCGGCCGGGTCCGGTCCGTCGGCGGGCACATGGTGGCCGGCCATGACGAAGTAGGTCGAGTGGCCGCCGTGCGCGCGCTCGATCGCGGCGATGCGCTCGTACGACCAGTTCGGGTCGGTGCCGCGCAGGCGCCGCACCGGCGCGGCCGCAAGGCCGAGCGCCTCGGCGGCCGCGTCGCGCGGCCGGTGCCCGCGGGCCGCCTGCCGGCCGCGGGCGGCGGCGCCGAGCAGCGCACGCGCACGGCTCCAGCGCCAGGGGATGTCGACGTCGTGCGTCAGCGCGACGGTGAACGGTGTGCGCCCGCCGTCGCCCACATGCGCGCGGAACTCCGCCAGCAGGCTGTCGACCGCCGGCCGCCGCGGGTCGGCCACCGCCGCAGCAGCGGGGAAGCGGCCGTGCTCGTCACGTGCCGAGCCGGCGCGCTCCTCCCAGCGCGAGAGGTGCCAGAACGCGCTCGCGATCAGGTCGCCGCCGCCGTCGCCGAAGTCGAGCATGCCGCCGTCGAGGAGCCGCGGCGGCGCGTGATCGCCCGCTTCGAAGTACCGCCACGCCTGCTCCGACGCCGTCAGGCCGGTGTCGCCGTAGCGCACGACAGCGGCCGTCGGGGCGGCGCAGGCTGCGAGCAGCGTCTCGAGCGTATAGCGCGCCTTGGCGGCGAAGCTCGCAGGGGCGTCGATCTCGAGCGGGGGCGCGCTCACTCGTAGCCGAGGTCGCGCAGCCGCTCGAGGATGCCGGCCTCCTCCTCGGCGCTGTAGACGCCCTCCTCGCTCGCCGCCGGCCCCTGGGCCGCGACCCGCACGGTCTCGGCCGATCCGGCCAGGATGCCCTCGATCGGGCCACCGTCGAGATCGTCGGCCTCGATCCCGTGCAGCCGCAGGATCGTCGCCGCCATCTGCACGATGCCCGATCCGGCCGGCACGACGCCGGGGCGGATCCCGGGGCCGTGCGCGGCCAGGATGCCGTCGACGCCGTGATGGCCGGAGTAGCCGTAGGAGTGCTCCGGGTCGAGGTGGTCGTGCACCTCGATCGCCGCGGTGCCACGCAGCCGCAGCGAGTCGACGTGGATGCGCTCGTCGATCGCGAGCGCGATCAGGTCGGGCGCGCGGTCGAGGTAGGGCCCGTGGTAGATGTCGGCCTTCCGCAGAACCCGCAGCAGCGGCTCGCCGGTCTCGGGATGGCGCTCGGCCTCGAGCTCGCGCGCGAGCCGCTCCGCGAAGGCCGAGTCGCCCACGGCCCCGGACGACTCGCCCAGATACACCTGGCCGCCGGTCGCAAACGAGTAGGCGCGAGTGCGGGGGAAGTCGATGTCGGCGAACGCGCGGTCGGCCGCGACCCTGGACACGAACGGCAGCGCGTCGACGAGACGCGTGTACGGAGCCGAGGTGCGGGCCAGCCGCTGGTCGAGCCCGGCCAGCGCGCGCAGGCGTGTCCCGCGCAGGCGCCGCAGCGACCGGCGGCGGTAGCGCAGGTGGCCGTGCTCCTCGAGCCAGCGGTTCAGGTGGAACACCCAGTACATCGGCTTCATGCCGTGGTCGGACATCATGAGGACGGTCGGCTCCTCGCCGAAACGCTCTCGCGCGGCCTCGATCAGGCGGCCACAGGCGGCGTCCACAGCCTCGTACACCCGGATCAGCTCATCGCCGGAGTGGGCCGGGTCGTGCGCGGGATGCTTCGGGTCGAGCCGCGCGTAGCCGAGGTGGCCGGCGAAGTCGGTGCTCATGAAGTCGACGACGAGCACACCCAGGTCGGGCTCGAGGTCGAAGCACTGCTCGCACACCGACTCGACCTGGGCGACGTGCTCGATCAGGAGGCGTGCGTAGCGGTCGAAGTCCTCCCACCAGCGCTCGCGCATGGGGTGGTGGGCGGTGACGAGGCCGGGGTGGACGGCGCGGATCTGCTCGCCGGCGGCGGCGGGGGTGATCTGCGGCGTGGCCGGGCCGCCGTAGCCCGAGACGACGATGCCCGCGATGTCCTCGGCCGGGTACGTGAACGGCACCGTCACGAACGCCGAGCGGATCCCGGCGGCGCCGAGCGTGCGCCAGAGCGGCACGCCGGAGCGGCTGCGGGCGCTCTCGACCCGCGACGGGGCGCGGTTGGCGTTCGTCGAGAAGTTGAAGATCCCGTGCCGGGCCGGGTTGAGGCCGGTCAGGAACGACGACCACGCCGTCGGGGTGGCGGCGGGATAGGTCGAGCGCAGCGGCCCGTAGGCGCCGTCGCGGATCAGGCCCGCGAGCGTCGGCAGCCGGCCCTGCTCGAGCAGCTCGCCGACGAGGCCGTGGTCGGCGCCGTCCATGCCCAGGCAGAGCACCCTCACCGGCGCGCCAGCATGTCGCGGTAGAGCTCGACCAGCGCCGACCCGGGCGGCGGCAGCCGCTCGCGGGTGATGCGCGCGTTGCGCTCGCCGTAGCGCGCCCGCAGCTCCGGGTCGCGGATCAGGCGCAGCAGCGCGGCCGTGACGGCGTCCTCGTCGCGGCAGTCGACCATCTCGCCGCCCTCGCCCTGCGTGATCCACTCGTCGATCGTGATCGCCTCGCCCATCACCATCGGCAGGCCCGACGCCATCGACTCGATCATCGAGGCCGGCGTGGCGTCGGTGGACGCGATCGAGATGCCGATGTCAGACGACGCGCACAGCGCGGGCAGCTCGTCGGGCGGGGCGAAGTGCTGGGCGACGCGGTCGCGCAGCTCGAGCTCGTCGAGCAGCGCCTCGATCTCGGCCCGGATCCAGCCGCCGCGTGCCGCCATGATCAGCCGCGCCTGCGGCTCCTCCCGCGAGACGCGTGCGAAGGCGCGCAGCAGCACGTCCAGGTTCGTGTTCGGCCGGTAGTTGCGCAGCGACAGGATCACCATCGAGTCGTCGGGCCAGCCGAAGCGCGCGGCCAGGCCGGGGACGCGGTGCTCGGGCCCGAACGGGCGCAGGTCGACATACCAGACGATCCGGTGCACCTGCTCGGGGTCGGCGCCCAGGCGCACGGTCTCGTCGGCGTTCCCGATCGAGCTCACGACGTAGGAGTCGCCCGCCGCGACGGCCGCCCGCACCCACTTCCGCCCACGGGCGCGCTCGCGGCCATAGGTGAAGATGTCGGTGTTCCACGGGCTCATGACGAGCGGGTGGACGCCCGCCTCGGCCGCCCAGTAGCCGTAGGGCAGCAGGTAGTGGGCGTGGACGATGTCGACGTCCAGGCGCCTGGCCAGGTTTCGGATCGCGGGGCCGAAGCGCATGCGCCGCAGGCCCTTCACACGCGTCCCGAGCTCGAGCTCGCGGATCTGGTGGGCGGTGATCGTGTCGAGCTCGCCGGGGCGCTCGCTCAGGCGGTCGGAGACGATGTGCACGTCGTGGCCAAGCTCGGCCAGCCGCCACGCCCAGCGCAGGAAGATCACCGACACGCCGTCGCCGATGCCGAGCACGCGCAGAGGGCGGCCACCGTTTGCCTCAGCCACGGGCGTGCACCGTCCCACGGGCGACGCGGCCGATCTGCACGAGCGCAGGGCGCGGGTCGTCGCGAGCGAGCAGGGCGTCGGTGTATGGCGGCCGCTGCAGGGCGTGCGGGGCGCCGGACATGAACGAGATCGCCCAGCGCCGGCCGGCGTTCGTCATCTGGCGAGGCGCCGGCCGCGTGCCGGTCATGTCCAGGAAGGCGATGTAGGTCAGATCGACGCCGCAGGCGGTCGCCAGGCCGTGCCACTGCCACAGCCGTGGGTTCACCTCGATCAGCTTGTACGCGCCCGTGCGCGGGTCAAGCTTGAACTCGACCTGCGAGATGCCGTGGAACTCGAGCGCGCGCAGCAGGCGCAGGCCCTGCTCGGCCACCTCCGGCACCCACACCGCCTCGGCCACGCGGCAGACGCCCATGTGCTGCCGCGTCTGGCGCAGCTTGCGCCCGGTGAACACGCCGAGCGCCTCGCCGTCGGCCGCGACGTAGCTTCCCAGCGTGTACAGGTGGTCGTCGCCGCCCGGGACGTACTCCTGCACCATCGGTGCGAATGGCTCGGCCTGCGCGTACGCGCGCTCGAGCTCGGCGTCGGTCTCGCAGCGGAAGGCCTGGCGGTTGTGCAGGCGCTTGAAGCCGATCGGATCGGACGGCTTCACGAGCACCGGGTAGCCGAGGTCGCGCGCCGCGGCGAGCGCCTCGGCCGCGTTCGCCGGATGCCGCGTCTCGGGGACGGGCACGCCGCAGGTGGCGGCAACCTCGAGCTGGTGGCGCTTGCGCTGGATCTGCTCGAGCGTCTCCCACGGCGGCGAGCAGGGCACGTAGGCCGGGCCGAGCTCGGCGCTTCGGCGCGCGATCAGGTTCACGTGCTCGTCGTGGGTGGCGAACACGGGCACGGGAGCGGTCAGCGTCGACCCGAGCCGCGCGAGCGCCGCGACGAAGCCGTCGGCGTCGACACCGGGGTCGGGCGCGACCACCGGCGTGGCGTAGCGCGAGCGGAATCCGAGCGCCCAGGGGCGGTGGTCGACGGCCAGCACGCGCACGCCGTGGCGGCCGAGCGAGCGGATCGCGGCGAGGCCGTTCACCCAGCCGACGTCGGCGACGACGGCGGTGGGACCATGTGGCGAGGATGCGGGCACGAACGCGGCGATTCTATCCGCCGCCCGTCGCCCGCCCGGCCGCTAGCTAGTCGTATTCCACCTGGTCGAAGTAGCGGATTGCGCGGCGTCCAACGGGCACCTGGGGGCGCAGGCGGCGCAGCTGCGCAGCGTCGGTTGTGCCGAGCGCGAGGCCCACGGCGAGCGCCGGCGGGTTGATCTGCGGCGTGTACACGATGGTCGATACGCGAGGGTTGATCTCCATCAGCTTGCCGCCCTTGAACTGCACCGAGAGGAAGTAGTCCATCGCAAGCTCGGCGGCCAGGCGGGCCGAGTGCTCCTCCTCACGTGGGCGCTCGAGCAGCGTGAAGTCCATCGCCAGGCCCGCCCGCAGGGCCTCACGGGTGCGCGTCATCGGCAGCAGCAGCTCGCCGCCGAGGCAGATCGCGTCGACCGTCTCCTCGGGGCCGTCCAGGTACTCCTGGACGATGTAGGCCGGGAACGGCCCGTCGCCGAGCAGGGCGAGGACGTCCTCGAGCCGCTCCGGCGCCGCCTCGCCCGGCCGCGACTCGAGCAGCCATCGCCGCCGGTCGGCGGTGCGGTCGAGGACGCGCATCCCGCGTGAGCCCTTGGCCTGTGTCGGCTTCATCACCACGCGCCGCTCGGGGTATCCCAGCTCGCGCACGGCGGCGGCGAAGGCTCCAGGGTCGGACACCTCGATCGTCTGCGGGTGGGGGACGCCCGCCCGCTCGGCCACCCGGAACGTCTCGGCCTTGTCCGACGCCGCCTCGACGCCGGCGGCCGGACCGGCCAGCACGGGGATGCCGAACGTGTCGCGCGCCCGCGCCCAGGCCAGGATCTCGGCCGACGAGGTGGGGAAGACGACGTGGGCGCCCATGTCGGCGGCCGCGGCCTGCAACGCGGGGATGAAGCCGGGGTCGTCGCCTCGGGGGACGACGGCGAAGCGGTCGCACAGCCGCGAACCGACCGACTGTGGGTTGGCGTCGGTGCCCACGACCGCGTGGCCTGCCTCGCGCAGCGCCCGGATCAGGCGCGGGCAGCCGGGCGCGCCGGCGGCGGTGACGAGGACGGTCGTCTCCACGATGCCGTCAGTGTGGCACACGCACGTGGAGTGCCCGTCCGCAGCCGACGGCTACTCTGCGCCGATGCCCGCGACCCAGACCCCCGAAGGCCTCGCCGGCGAGGCCCGTCTCGCCACCCAGAAGGCGCTCCAGAAGGCGTTCGGCTCGATCGAGCCGATCGTGCCCGCCCCGGTCAAGCGGCGCGTACGCAAGGCGCTGCCGCGGTCGGTGCGCAAGTACGTCGACCCGGGCTGGCACCGGCGCGGCATCGGCGGCATGTGGAACCAGCTCGGCGAGCTGCAGTTCCGCTATCTGATCGACCACGGGCTCGAGCCGCAGCACTACCTGCTCGACGTCGGCTGCGGCCCGCTGCGCGGCGGCTGGCGGTTCATCGAGTACCTCGAGACCGGGCACTACTACGGCATCGACCGCCGCTACGACCTGATCGAGGCCGGGCGCGACTTCGACCTGCGGCCACGCAACCTGCTCGAGAAGCAGCCCGTGCTGCGCGAGCTGCACCACTTCGAGTTCGACACCCTCCACCGGTCGTTCGACTTCGCGCTCGCCCAGTCGGTGTTCACGCACCTGAGCATCAACGAGATCATGCGCTGCCTGGTCGAGATGGACGGCGCCCTGGCGCCCGGCGGCAAGTTCTTCGCCACCTTCTACGAGGACGAGCGCGGACCGCGCGTCATCGCCGACCTCGAGCAGAAGCCGGGCCTGCAAACGCACCTCGACCGCGATTTCTTCCACTATCACCGCAGCGTGTTCGAGTGGCTGTGCGAGGGCACGGGCCTTCAGGTCGAGTACCTGGGCGGGTGGAACAACCCGCGCAACCAGAAGATGCTCGTGTTCACGCACCGCGGGCAGTAGCTGTGGGGCGTCCGCGGCGGCTGATGATCGTGGGGCTCGACTGCGTCCCGCCCGAGATCGTGTTCGACGACATGCGGGCCGAGCTGCCGGTGCTCTCGGGCCTGATGGAGCGCGGTGCGTGGGGCAGGCTCGAGTCGTGCGACCCGCCCATCACCGTCCCCGCATGGTCGTGCATGATGTCGTCCAAGGATCCGGGCACGCTCGGCTTCTACGGCTTCCGCAACCGCAAGGACCACTCCTACGACGGGATGGCGTTCGCGACGTCGGAGAAGGTGAAGGAGGACCGGCTGTGGGACATCCTGTCGCGCGCCGGCAAACACGTGGTGGCGCTGGGCGTGCCGCAGACGTTCCCTCCGCGGCAGGTGAACGGCGAGATGGTGAGCTGCTTCCTGACGCCCTCGACCGACTCGCGCTACACCTACCCCGAGGCGCTCAAGGACGAGATCCGTGAGGTCGTCGGCGACTACATGGTGGACGTGCCCGACTACCGCACCGACGACCGCGAGCGGGTCGTGCGCGACATCCACACGATGACGCAGCGCCGCTTCGCGCTCGCCCGCCACCTGCGCGACACGCGGCCGTGGGACTTCTTCATGCTGGTCGAGATGGGGCCCGACCGCCTGCACCATGCGCTGTGGCGCTTCTATGACCCCAACCACCCCGACTACGTGCCGGGGACGCCGCTCGAGGCAGCCTTCCGCGACTACTACCGCTACCTCGACTCCGAGGTCGGCAGGCTGATCGATGGCCTCGGCGACGACACGGCGGTGATGGTGGTGTCAGACCACGGCGCCCAGGCCATGTTCGGCGGCATCCAGATCAACGAGTGGCTGATGCAGAACGGCTACCTGACGCTCACCGACCCGCCGACCGAGCAGACGCCCATCGGCCGCTGCACGATCGACTGGCCGCACACGCGCGTGTGGGCCGACGGCGGCTACTACTCGCGCATCTTCCTGAACGTGAAGGGCCGCGAGCCCGAGGGCGTGGTCGACCCGGCCGACTACGAGCGACTGCGCGACGAGCTGATCGCAAAGCTCGAGGCGCTCGGCGATGAGCAGGGTCGCTCGATCGGCACGCGTGTGTTCCGCCCCGAGGACCTGTACAAGACGGTGAACGGCGTCGCGCCCGACCTGATCGCCTACTTCGGCAACCTCGGCTGGCGCTCGATCGGCTCGGTCGGCGACGGCCGCGTGCAGGTGCGCGAGAACGACACCGGCCCGGACGACGCCAACCACGCCAAGTTCGGGATCGCCATCTTCGCCGGGCCGGGCATGCCGCCGGCCGTGCCTCCCGACGCGCGCCTGTTCGACATCGCGCCCACCGTGCTGACGGCGCTCGGAATGCCCGTGCCCGCCGACATGCAGGGCCGGAGCCTGGTCTGATCGACCCCGTCGCGCTGCTGGACGAGCTGCGCACCCTCGCCTACGAGGGCCGCGCCTATGCCGAGACCGAGTACGACCAGACCCGTTACCGGCGCATGTGCCGGATCGTCGACGAGTTCTACGCCGAGCTCGCCGGCCTGCCGGCGGCCGAGGTGGGCGCACGGTTCGCCGCCGACCTGGGCACGCCGACGCCCAAGGTGGGCGCGACCGCGGTGATCCCCGATGGGCAGGGGCGGATCCTGCTCGACCATCGTGCAGACGATGGCCGCTGGGGTCTGCCCGGCGGCTGGCTCGGGTCGGGCGAATCGCCCGAGGCGGGCGTGGTGCGCGAGGTGGCCGAGGAGACGGGACTCGCGGTCGAGGTCGTGCGCCTGGGCACGGTGGAGTGGCGGGCGGCGTCGCTTCCGGCCGCGCCGCACGGGCAGGTGGGGCTCGTCTATCTGTGCCGCATCGTCGGCGGCGAGCTGCGCGCAAGCCACGAGTCGCTCGACCTGGCGTGGCGCGACCCGGCCGATCCGGCCATCGAGTGGCACCTCGATCACGGCCGCCGAGCGCTGGCCACGATCGCGGCGACCGGCGCCTGATCAGCTCCCGAGCAATCGCAGGTGGCCCGCGATGGCCCGGTCGAGCCGCTCGTTGACGACCGTGTGCCCGTGCAGGCTGACGGCGTACGTCGTGGCGCCGACGTGCCAGACCAGCACGACGTGCCCGGAGTTCAGGCTCGTGCCGAACGGGTAGGTGCGGAAGCGGGCGCTGTGGCGACCGACGTGGGTGCGGCCGACGAGACGTCCGCCGGCGAGCGTGTTGCGCGGCCACCCGACCATCCGGTCGCTGAACGCGATGACGTAGAGGTGCCCGCCGCCCCCGGGGACGCCGACATAGCCGGGTGGCCCGCCGAAGCTGCCCTCGAGGACGAACCAGCCCCGCCCGGCGCACTCCGAGACGGCGTTGCAGGAGACGGATCCGTTGTCGGGGACGAGCGTCGGGCAGGGAACGCGCAGTCTCGCCACGGGCACCGCCTGCCGGCAGAGCGCGGTGAGCGATCCCAAAGCGGGTACCAGATAGACGCCTCCGACCAGCAGGTCGCGCCGCGGCACAGCTGCGCGCGTGTAGCCGGCGCGGGCCGCCTGCGCGGTCGATGCGAAGCAGCGATCGAGACGAGCGATCAGGGGAGGCGGGCTGGGGAAGCCAACCGGGTAGAAGTGGCGGTGGTACCCGGCGATGGGGTCCAGGCCCGGGCAGACCACGGCACCGGGGAAGCGCAACGGCGCCGCCCCGGCCTGCGGCGGCGCCTTGGCGTGGTTCGTGCCGGCGCATGCGCCGAGCAGGAAGACAAGCGCCGCGAGTGACAGCGTGCGGGCCACGTTCGGGGGTACGCACCGCCGGCCCGGTCGCGTCCCGTTCTAACATGCCGCCCATGGCCACGCTCGCGGATCGGCGGCGGACGATGGGGCGTGTGCGCGAGATCGCTCAGGTCGCGACGAAGCACGGCTTCGGGTTCGTGTTCGAACGCCGCGCCCTGCGCCGCTCCACGGTGATCGAGGCGCAGAACCTGCCCGCCCTGGGTCGTCACCTGCGCGAGATGCTCGACGAGCTCGGGCCGACGTTCGTGAAGTTCGGGCAGCTGCTCTCGACCCGGCCCGACATCGTCCCGCCCGAGATCCTGTCGGAGCTGCGTCTGCTGCAGGACTCGGTCTCGCCGGTGCCCTACACCGAGATCGAGCGCGTGATCGAGACCGAGCTGAAGGCGCCGATCGACCGCCTGTTCACGAACTTCGAGGCGGTGCCGGTGGCGGCCGCGTCGATCGGGCAGGTGCACTTCGCCGAGCTCCCGAACGGCCGCCGCGTCGCGGTCAAGGTGCAGCGACCGAACGCCGCGCGCCAGGTCGAGTCCGACCTGGGTCTGCTCTACCAGGTGGCCAGAATCGTGCGCCGGCGGGTCGACCGGCTGTCGTTCATCGACCCGGTGGCGGTGGTCGACGAGTTCGCGCGCTCGATCCGGCACGAGCTCGACTACCGCACCGAGGCCCGGAATGCCGAGATCTTCCGGCGCAACTTCGCCGAGGAACCGCGCGTGGTCATCCCGCGCGTGTACGGCACGTATTCGAGCGAGCGCGTGCTCACGCTCGAGCGGCTCGAGGGCGTCCAGCTGGGCGATCTCGACCTCGCGACGACGCCGATGGACGAGCGCCGCCGGCTCGCGAACCTGATCGCCGAGGCATGGCTCGAGATGATCTTCCGCCATGGCGTCTTCCACGGCGACCCGCACCCGGCCAACATCATGGTGCTCACCGACGGCCGCCTCGGCCTGGTCGACTTCGGCATGACCGGCTCGCTCAGCGAAGCCGACATGCGCCGGCTGACGCGGCTCCTGCTCGACGCGGTGAACGAGAACGTCGACGCCCTGCCGCGGCGGCTGTACGACCTCGGCGTGCGCTTCAACAAGGAGCAGGAGGACGAGCTGCGCATCGAGCTGCGCGAGGTCTACTACCGCTACTACGGCGCATCGATGGGTCAGATCGACCCGCTGCAGGTGATCCGCGAGGCGTTCGTGCTGGTGTCGCGTATGCACCTGCGACTGCCGACCCGGTTCGCGCTGCTCGACAAGGCGCTCGCGACGCTCGGCAGCGTCGGCACCGAGGTCTATCCCGACTTCAACGTGTTCGAGGTCGCCGAGCCTTACGCCGCCGAGCTCGTCGCCAGGCGCTTCGCGCCCCGCCACCTGCTCGAGCGTTCGAAGGAGGAGCTCGAGAGCTACGGCGGCCTGCTGATGGAGCTGCCCTACCAGGTGCACGACACGCTCGAGCAGCTGCGCGACGGCGAGGTCGAGGTGCAGTTCCGGCACAAGGGGCTCGACGAGCTCACCCGCCAGGCCGATGTCGTCATGAACCGGCTCGTGATCGCGGTCGTGATGGGTGCGATGCTGATCGGCTCGTCGCTGATCGGCATCTCCGCCCAGGGCGGGTGGCACGTGTTCGGCATCCACATCCTGGCGCTGCTCGGATTCCTGTCGAGCTTCGGCCTCGGCGTGGTGCTCGTGCTCTCGATCGTCCGCAGCGGCCGGCTCTAGCCGACTGTTAAGGGGACAGGCGTCTTAACAGTCCGCGCGGAAGCGTCGGGTAGCTGTTTCGGCCGCGTGCCAGAACTGCGCGATGCGGCGGTTGAACGGCTCGCCGAGCAGCTGCGGCTGGTGCGCGGCGCCGGGGAAGACGGCCTGGTCGGCGGCCAGCCGCGCGACCAGCAGGTCGCAGACAGCGATGAACGCCCGCCCGCCGATGGCATACGCGTCCGGTGGCACCGCGTCCCAGCCGCCGCGGGCCACCAGGATCGGGAACGGCGCTCGTGCGAGCTCCGCGAGCGGGATCTGCGCCTCGAGCGGCGTGCGCTCGCCGATCGACCGCCGCACAGACCGGCGGGCGACCCGGTTCAGGGTCGGGCCGGAGCCGAGGTCGAACCCCCACGCGTTCAGGAACCCGTGCAGGTACTCCTCCTCGATCATGTCCGCACCGAGCGCGATGTGGGCGTTCAGCCGCTCCACCATCGCCTCGACGGCGGGATCGCCGCGAACAAGCCCGAACGCCGGCGGCTCGACGAGCACGAGCGAGCGCACCGCAGCGGGACGCTCGGCGGCCGCGAGCATGCACGCGATCGCGCCGTAGGAGTGGCCCAGCACGTGCGCCGGCCGGTCGAGCAACGCCGCCAGGTCGGCGGCGTCGGCGGCGAAGTCGACGCGCCCGGCGCCGTCGGGGCTGCGGCCGAATCCGGCCCGGTCGACGACGTGCAGCTCGAACTCCGCGGCCAGCGGCGCCTGCTCCGAGAACGCGAGCGCTCCGAAGCTCATGCTGCCGTGCACGAGCAGCGCGGGCGGCCCCGATCCGGTCACCGAGACATGCAGGGCAGCCATCGCCGGATTCAAGCACGGCGCCGTCCGCACCCCTCCCTAGCATGGGAGGATGGAGACGTCTCCCCGCTGGCTGATCGACCCGTGCCCGCCCGGAGCCGCGGCCGACCTGGCGGCGGCGCTCGGCGTGCAGCGCACGACGGCCGAGGTGCTCGTCCGCCGCGGCCACCGCACCGAGTCGGCCGCGCGGGCGTTCCTCGAGCTCGACGGTCCCCTGCACGACCCGACGCTGCTGGGCGACATGGCGGCGGCGTGCGCGCGAATCGGCCGCGCGATCGCCGCCGGAGAGCGCATCTGCGTGCACGGCGACTACGACGCCGACGGCATCTGCGCCACCGCCCTCGCGGTCATCACCCTGCGCGAGCTGGGGGCGGATGTCGAGTGGCACGTGCCGAGCCGCTTCGACGAGGGCTACGGGCTCGCCGCGGAGACGGTCGAGCGCCTGGCGGCCGATGGTGTCGCGCTGCTGGTGACGGTCGACTGTGGCATCACGGCCGCCGACCAGGTCGCCCGCGCGGCCGCGCTCGGCATGGACGTGATCGTCACCGACCACCACCGCCCGGCCGACGTGCTCCCGGCGTGCCCGCTCGTGTGCACGCGCCCGTCCGAGTACCCGTTCCCCGAGCTGTGCGGTACGGGCGTCGTCTTCAAGCTTGCCCAGGCGCTCTACGCCCAGGCGGGGCGCGACCCGGCCGCGCTCGAGCTGCACCTCGACCTGGTCGCGCTCGCAACGATCGCAGATGTCGTGCCGCTGGTCGACGAGAACCGCGGGCTCGTCCGCGCCGGCCTGCGCCGGCTCGCCCGCACCACACGGCCCGGCCTGCGGGCGCTGATGGCGTCCGCGCGCGTCGACCGCACCCGTATCGGCGCCTCGGACGTCGGCTTCCGGCTCGCGCCGCGGATCAACGCCGCCGGGCGCCTGTGCCACCCGGGCGAGGCGCTCGAGCTGCTGCTGACCGAGGACGAGGCGCGGGCGCGCGCGCTTGCAACCCGGCTCGAGTCGCTCAACCGCGAGCGCCAGAGCGTCGAGGACGCGATCCTGCGCGACGCCCTCGACCAGCTCGAGGCCCGCGGCGCCGAGTGGCGCCGGCGGCGGGCGTACGTGCTCTCCTCGCCCGACTGGCACGAGGGCGTCGTCGGCATCGTCGCGTCGCGCCTGGTCGAGCGCTGCGGCCGCGCGGTGGTGCTGATCGCCGAGCGCGGGGAGGAGGCCAAGGGCTCGGGGCGCAGCATCCCCGCCTACGACCTGCACTCCGGCCTCGTGGCCTGCCGCACGCACCTGCAGCGCTACGGCGGCCATCGCGTCGCCGCCGGCCTGACGATGGCGACCGGCGACATCGAAGCCTTCGCCGACGCGCTCGCCGCGCACGCCGAGGCAGCGCTGGCCGACGCCGACCTGCAGCCCCGGCAGCGCATCGACGCCGTGCTCGCGCCCGCCGAGGCCTCGCTCGAGCTGGCCGACGAGCTGGCCCGGCTTGAGCCGTGCGGCCTCGGCAACCCCGGAGTCACGCTGCTCGCGCCCGCCGCCGCGATCCACGGCGTCGAGCGCATGGGCGACGGCCGCCACCTGCGCATGGCCGTCGAGCTCGGCGGCTTCCGCTGCCGGGCGGTGTGGTTCGGCCACGGCGCGGCGGCCGACGACCTGCGTGCCGGCGGCCGTCACGACGTCGCCTACCGGCTCTCGCGCAACGAGTGGAACGGCGCGGCCTCGGTGCAGATGCTCGTTCGGGCCGTCGGGGCCACGCCAGAGGGCATCCCGGTGGCCGCGCTCGATGCGGCCGCAGTCTCTGCAGACCTCGCGCCCACGCCGGCCTGCGTCGAAGACGCGCGCGGCCGCGGCGTCCAGGTCGCCACCATCGCCCGGCTCATCGCCGCCGGCGAGCGCGTGGTGGTGCTGGTCGCCGACGCCGCCCGCCGGCGTGGGATGCTCGGCGGCCCGCTCGAGCCGAACCGGCTCGGCACCGGAAGCGTCGTGCTCGCCGAGTACGCCGAGGCGGCGCAGATCGCCGATCCGGAGCTCCGCTTCGGCGCCGCGGTCGCGCTCGACCCGCCCTCCGACCGCGCCGGCGGCGAGCTTTTGGCCGAGCTCGGATCGCGCATGCCCGTGCACCTGGTGTGGGGCGAGGCCGAGGTCGAGTTCGCTCGCCAGGTGCTCGAGTCGCGCGAGCCGCTGCGCCCGGCGCTGATCGTCGTCTGGCAGGCGCTGCGCGCCGGCGAGCAGCGCATCCCGCTCGCCGCCGACACGGTCGCGCGCTGTCGCACAGTGCTGGCCGAGGTCGGCCTCGACCCGGCCGATCGGGGCGGCGGCGAGCGCATCGACCTGAACGCGTCGCCGACCTACCGTGCCGCCGTCGAGCGCGTCGAGGATTCGCTGCGCTTCCTGCAGTCCCAGGCCGGGTGAGGGCGGCCCGAACCCTCTGAACTACCATACGGGTATGGCAACGGTGCCCCGGAGCGCCGAGGCCGAAAGGCACGACCACCTGCTGGTCGAGCTGCTCGGCCAGATCGCGGCGTACAACCCGAACCTCGACGCGGAACAGATCCGCGCCGCGTTTGACTATGCCTGTGATCACCACGCCGGCCAGTTCCGCAAGAGCGGCGAGCCGTTCATCCATCATCCGGTCGCCGTCGCGGCGATCTGCGCCGGGCTGAAGCTCGACTCGGCCACGATCACCGCCGCGCTGCTGCACGACACGGTCGAGGACACCGAGGCCGAGATCGAGGACGTGCGCACGCGCTTCGGCGACGACGTTGCGCTCCTGGTCGATGGCGTCACCAAGCTGACGCGGATCAGCTTCGCGAGCCGCGAGCAGGCCCAGGTCGAGAACTACCGCAAGATGATCGTGGCGATGGCCCACGACCTGCGGGTGGTGCTGATCAAGCTCGCCGACCGCCTGCACAACATGCGCACGATCTCGGCGCTCGGCAAGCAGAAGCAGGTGCAGACCGCCCGCGAGACGCTCGAGATCTACGCACCGCTCGCGCACCGGCTGGGTATCCACACGATCAAGTGGGAGCTCGAGGACCTCGCGTTCGCGTGCCTGCACCCGCGCCGCTACGCCGAGATCGGCTCGATGGTGAGCCAGACGCGCGACGAGCGCGAGCGCTTCGCCGGCGAGGCGGGCACGATCCTGCTGCACGAGCTCGAGGAGGCCGGCATCACCGCCGACATCGCCGGCCGGGCCAAGCACCTGTACTCGATCTACACCAAGATGGCGCAGGGCGGCAAGGAGTTCAACGAGATCTACGACCTGACGGCGATCCGTGTCCAGGTCGACTCCGTCAAGGACTGCTACGGCGCGATCGGCGTGATCCACTCGCTGTGGAAGCCGATGCCGGGCCGGTTCAAGGACTACGTCGCGATGCCCAAGTTCAACATGTACCAGTCCCTGCACACCACCGTGATCGGGACGCAGGGAAAGCCGCTCGAGATCCAGGTGCGCACGCACGAGATGCACCAGACGGCCGAGTACGGCATCGCCGCGCACTGGCTCTACAAGACGCCGACGTCGCCGGGCAAGGCGTCCGCGAACGCCTGGGTGGCGCAGCTCGCCGACTGGCAGGCCGAGGCGCGCGACCCGAAGGAGTTCATGGACACGCTCCGGGTCGACCTGTTCTCGGACGAGGTGTACGTCTTCACACCCAAGGGCGAGGTGAAGAGCCTGCCGGTCGGCTCGACGCCGCTCGACTTCGCATATGCCGTGCATACCGACGTCGGACACCGCTGCGTCGGGGCGAAGGTGAACGGCCGCATCGTGCCGCTGCACTACAACCTGCAGTCGGGCGAGTTCGTCGAGGTGCTGACCTCGAAGCAGGAGCGGGGCCCGTCGCGCGACTGGCTGATGCTCGTGAAGTCGTCGCGGGCGCGCAACAAGATCCGCCAGTGGTTCACACAGCAGGCGCGCGAGGATCTCGAGCAGCGCGGCCGCGAGTCCCTCCAGCAGGCGCTGAAGTCGAACGGTCTGCCACACCAGAAGGTGTCGTCGTCGCCGCTCCTGGCCGGGATCATCCGCGAGATGGGCTTCAAGAAGGCCGACGACTTCTACGTCGCGATCGGCGGCGGCAAGGTGCAGGTCGGCCAGGTCGTGAGCAAGCTGATCGGGCGGCTGAAGACGGTCGAGGTCGTCTCGCCCGACGACCAGATCACGCCGGCCCGGCGGCCGCAGAAGCGGCCGGTGGCGAGCTCGGCATACGGCATCGTGGTCGACGAGGCCGGCGACCCCGACGTGCTCGTGCGCATGGCCAAGTGCTGCACGCCCGTGCCGGGCGATGAGATTTGCGGCTACATCTCGCTCGGGCGGGGCATCACGATCCACCGCGACGACTGCCCCAACGTGCGCGCGCTGCGGCGCACGCCGGAGCGGTTCACGCCGGTGCACTGGGACGACGCCGACATCGCGACGAGCTCGTTCCGGGTCACGATCGCGCTCCAGTCGTGGGATCGCCCACGCCTGCTCGAGGACGTTGCCCGCACCTTCGCCGAGCACGGCGCGAACATCGTCGAGTACGGCGGCCACGTCGCCGACCAGATGGCCCGCAACTGGTACACCGTCGAGGTGGGCGACGTGAAGGAGCTCCGCAGTCTGCTCTCGGCGCTGCGGAACGTCGACGCCGTGTTCGACGCCTACCGCGTCACGCCCGGCGGCTGAGCACCGGTAGACTCTCGCCGATGAGCGGGTACGAGGGCGAGACGACGCTGTGGCAGGGCCACCCGAGTTGGAGGGCCATGCTGCTCTTCTACATCAAGTGGACGATGATCTCCCTGCTGCCCATCGCGATCTGGGCCGTGCTCGACGCCACCGGCCACGGCGTCGCGCCCACGTGGCTCTCCGGCGCGACGATCGTCCTGCTCGTGGGGACCTATGCGATCGGCTGGCTGCTGCGCCGGACGACCAGCTACCTCGTCACCGACCGGCGCATCCAGATCCGGGTCGGCATCGCCAGCCGCCGCGAGCGCACCACGCACATCGACCGCGTCCAGAACGTCAACCTGAGCCAGACGCTGGCCCAGCGGATCCTTGGCATCGGCGACGTCGACTGGGACACGGCCGGCACCGACGCGCCCGAGTCCGACTTCACGTTCCGCGGCATCGACGATCCGAGCGCGCTCGTCCGCATCGCCGACCGCTTCCACGTCGAGGCGATGCGCGGGGCGGGCACGCCACCGGCGCCGCCGGCCCCGCAGGTGCCGTAGGGCGCGGGACGGCATGGCGGACGCAGATGCCATCCGGACGCTCGCGCTCTCCTTCCCGGAGGCGCGCGAGGATCATCCGTTCGGCTCCGAGAGCCACGTGTTCAAGGTCGGCGGGGGCAGCCGCATGTTTGCGATCCTGAGCGACGGCCCGCCCGTCACGGCCACGATCAAGCTGACGAAGGAGGAGCGCGAGATCGCGCTCACGCTCCCGTTCGTGTCCGAGGCCAAGTACGTCGGCCGCTACGGCTGGGTAACGGCACGTGTCGAGGACGCGGACTGCCTGGAGGCGACGCTCGAGTGGGTGCGCGAGTCGTACTGGCTGCGCGCCCCCGAGGCGGTGCGCGAGGCGGCCTGGGCCTAGAGGAACGCATTGCCGGCCGCGACGCCGCCGCCGTGAGGCCGGTTCCCGTTTGCCGATCGCCGCGCAGCGCGGTAGGTTCAGGGCGGTGCGAGGCGGGAAGACGAGAGCTCTCTGGACGCGGCTTGCCGCTGCAACGGCCTGCCTGGCGGCGCTCGCCGCCGTCGGCGCGGCGCGGCCTGCGCACGCCGCCGCCGCGGCGCCGTGCGGGACTCGGGCCGGCGTTGCGCCGGCCACCTACCGGCACGTGATCGTGATCATGGAGGAGAACCGCAGCTCCGCCGACGTCCTCGGCGGCCCCGGCTCGGCGGCGCGGCGGGCCGCGCCCTACCTGAACCAGCTCGCCGGGCAGTGCGGCGTCGCCACGAACTATCGCGGCGCCACCCACCCGAGCCACCCCAACTACATGGCGGTGACCGGCGGCGTCGACACGGCGTCGAACAGCGTGAACGCTCCGAGCATCTTCGGACAGGTGCGTCACACCGGCGGGACATGGCGCGTCTACGAGGGCTCGATGGCGCAGAACTGCCAGAGGCACGCAGCCTTCCCCTACAAGCCGCAGCACAACCCGGGCGTCGCCTACACGTCGATCGCGGCCGACTGCAAGCGCTGGGACACGAACCTGAACGGCCTGTCGCACGACATCGCCACGGGCAGCCTGCCCACCTACGCGTTCATCGCCGCGGACCAGTGCAAGGACATGGAGATCGCGTGCACGCACGGGACGAACGCCGTCACGACGGGCGACAACTGGCTGCGCACGTGGGTGCCGCGGCTCCTGAGCACGCGCGGCTACCGCACGGGCCACACCGCGATCTTCATCACGTGGGACGAGGGCACGCACGGCAGTGGGTTCAACGGCGAGGACTGCGTCGCGCCGGCCCATCTGAGCGACCGCAGCTGCCACGTGGCCACACTCGTGCTCTCGCCGTACGTGAGCCGCGGGCTGCGCAGCGGCGCGCTCTTCAGCCACTACTCGCTGCTGCAGACCAGCGAGCGGCTGCTGGGGCTGCGGCCGTTCATCGGCCGCGCCGGCGCCGCGGGCACGGCCGGGATGCGCTCGGCCTTCGGCTTCTAGCCCTCGACGCGCAGCGTGCGCTCGATGCCCTTGGGGCCGACGTCGACCAGGTAGCCGCGCAGGATGCCGTGGTTGGCCTCGCTGCCCGGGTTGAGGCACACGGTCTGCCCGATGCTGCGCTCCCCGCCCGACTCGTGGATGTGGCCGTGCACGGCCAGCAGGGGCTGGTATTTCTCGATCACGCGGCGCACGGCGGTCGAGCCGACCGGCCCGCGCAGGACGTCGCCGGCCGAGACGGTCGGCCGCAGGTTCTCGTCGAGGATCGGTGCCGTGTCGAGCCCTGAGTCGTACGGCGGGACGTGGATCATGAATACCGACCGGCGCGGATCGCGCACCTGCGCGGCCAGGGCGTCGAGGCGTTCGAACAGCTCCTCCTCCGGCACCTCGCGCGGCGTGTCCCACGGCGTGTTGTTCGACCAGCCGTAGGCCATGATCTGCATGCCGCCCGGCATCTCCAGCACCTTGCCGTCGGCGTTCTGCGGGAAGAAGTCGGCCCGGTCGAGGATCGGGTCGATGCCGAAGTCGTCGTCGTTGCCCGGGATGACGAAGAGCGGCACGCCGCCGTCGGCCAGACGATCGGTGGCGAGCTGCATCCACTCCTCCATGCGGGCGTTCATCAGCCGGTGCAACAGCTCGTCGCGCGCGCCCGGGTCGGTCGCGAGCCGCTCGGTGTCGGCCGCAGACATCACCGCCGAGTAGTAGCCGACGTCGGCGATGTCGCGCTCGAGGACGGCGAGATCCTCGGCCGAGCCCGCCTTGCGGTGGACGCCGAAGAGCTCGGCCGAGTAGGAATCGCCGTCCTTGACGATCGGCACGATCGCCTTGCCGGTGAAATCGCCGGCCATGAGCGCGACGTTCGCCTTGTAGACGTTCAGCTTGATCGCGTTCAGGTACTTCCGCCACGCCTTCTCGGCCGCGTGAAAGTCGCTCGCGATGTAGATGCGGACGGGGTCCGGCATGCCCGCCGCCTAGTCCGGCGGGATCTCGGCGAAGAGCATGCTGGTGTCGATCCCCTTGCTCCGCGTATTGAGCTTCATGACCGCCCAGATCACGATGCCGATCGCCACGAACGCCAGGCTGCCGGTGATCCCGCTGTTGTTCAGGTAGTTCAGGCGACCGGTGCCGTTCGACGTGAGGTTGTCCCAGATCGGCTTGATCGCGGCGAACCAGTAGATCCAAAGAGGGAACACGATCCACCCGAGGCCGAGCCAGGGCAGGGCCCGGCGGAAGGGTGCGTTGCGGACGAGATCCGGCCGGCGGAAGCGGATCAGGATCGCGTTCACCCCCGGCATGATCCACGTCAGGGCGGCCATGAAGATCGAGAACCACAGCGTCGCGACCAGGTTCAGCTTGCCGCTCGGCGGCGCGATCGAGTGGGGGAGCACCGCGAAGTTCTGCAGCCACAGGAACACGGCGGTGAGCCCGAGCGTTGCCAGGATCGCGTTCAGCGGCGCGGCCATGCGCTCGTTGACCTCGCCGAACCACTCCGGCAGCTGCCGGTCGAGGCTCCACGCCAGGCCCATCCGGCTGATGAAGTTCACGTACACCGGGCACAGGAGGAGCGGGAACATCGCTCCGGCCAGGCTGATCAGCGCCCACAGCGGCCACAGCGTCTTGTTCGCGATCACCGCGAGCAGCGGCATCGACGGCGGCTGGCCCAGCGGCAGGGCGATGTTCGTGACGCCGCCCCAGTAGTTGTAGCCCCACGACGTCGTCATGTTGAACCCGATGTGGTTCGCGAAGAGGTCGGTGTAGAGCGAGTTGGCGATGACGCCGATCAGGAGGGCGCCGAGCAGCGCGACCGAGACGCCGCGCTTGACGTTGCCGCGCACCTCGCCGGCGATGTAGGCCGAGTACTGGAACCCGATGAACTGCAGGAACACGATCCCGAGCATGAACGGGAACACCGTGCGCGAGAAGATGTCGCCGAGGAAGTTGTGCGTGTAGCCGGGCAGGATGGCGCTGCCCGACGCGGCGATCTTGACCGCATGGACGCCGCCCGTGTAGTGGGGCAGATTGCGGTTGAAGTCGGACTGGCTCGTCGCGAGCAGGCCGAAGATGAACATGAGCACGAAGCTCGCGACGCCGATCGCCGCCATGATGGTGACGACCTTGTGGAAGCGCCGCGTCGGCAGGAGCACGATCCCGGCGATCACCGCGAGCACGACGAGCGACCAGATCAGGCCGTTCCAGCCGGTGATCGCGCCGGACGAGTTCGTGAACCAGTTGTTTGCGTTGTTGAAGAAGTGGCCGCCGGCGCCGATGCCGATGATCCGGCCGGTGATCTGGAGGTTCCGCAGCACGAGCGGCACCTCGAAGGCCATGATCGCGATCGACGCGATCACGAGCGTCCACGACTCGAGCCAGCCCAGGAACGGCCCGACGATGCGAGTGGTGAACACGTAGTCACCGCCGGAGCGCGGCATGACCGACGTCAGCGACGCGAAGATCAGGGCAAGCAGGACGCAGAAGAGGCCGGTGACGATCGCGGCCCAGCCGTACTCGGAGAACGGGCCGAACCTCCACACCGGCACGAACGCGAGCGAGTAGAACGTCGGATAGAGCGTGAGGCCGACGCCGACGAACGCGGCGACGTTGAAGAAGAGGGCGTTGGTGACGCTGACGTCGCGCACCAACCCCGACGACTGCCGGACGAACAGCCGCTTGCCGCTCCCCGACTCGGCCATATCCGCCATGTGGACACTCCCCCTCTGCGCGCGGGGCACCCTTGACCCGCGCTGATGCGGCAGTTGTACCACGCGCCGCGGACGCGGCTCAAGAGGGGGTGGTCACCGCCAGTTCTCCGGCGCGTCCCAGTCCATCCCGCCGGTGTCCCAGCCCACCAGGCAGTGCTCCGAGATCACGGCCGCCACGCGCTCCAGAAACTCGCGGTCGGCCTCGCCGAACGCCGCCGGGACGTCCGAGTCGACGTCGATCTCTGCGACCACGGTGCCGTCGTAGACGACCGGGACGACGATCTCGGAGCGGGTCGAGGGGAAGCAGGCCAGGTAGCGGGAGTCGGCGGCGACGTCGGCGACGATCTCGGTGATCCCGCTCGAGGCGGCCGCGCCGCAGACGCCCGCGCCGATCGGGATGCGCACGTGGTCGGTCGCGTGCGGGCCCTTCCACGGCCCCAGCGCGAGCTCGGCGCCTTCGACGAAGTAGATCCCCACCCACGAGTAGGTGTCCAGCCGGTCGTGCAGCACCTCGACCGCCAGGCGCACCACGTCGTCGGAGTCGGGCTCCCGCGCGGCGCTCTGCTCGATCGCAGTCAGCGCGGCGGCGTAGTCGGCGGCCGCCGGGCTCACGTCCGCACCTCGGGGTCGAATCGGGCAACGGCGGCGCGATAGTGATCCGGCACCGGCACGGCCCGGCGCTCGTCCAGATCGATCGCGACCACGACCTGGGTGGCGTGGGCGAGGTGTTCGCCGGTGTCGACGCGGTAGGCGTCGAACGCCCACGTGACGCTGGTCGTGCCGAGCCGCTCCGCGCGCACGAACACCTCGACCTCGTCGTCGAAGCGAGCGGGAGCGTGGTACTCGACGTGCTGGGCGCGCATCGCGAACTCGGGCTCGCCGGGCACGTGCCCGAGAATGCCGAGCGCGCGCAGGTACTCGACCCGGGCGCGGTCGAAGTAGGGCATGTAGCGGCCGTAGTAGACGACGCCCTGCGCGTCGGTCTCGTCGAAGCCCACGCGGATGCGGTGCGCGAAGCGGTACGGCGGGCGGCGGTCTGTCCCCGTCATCCGGTGATGAGCGCGAGCACCTCGTCCCGGCGCGCCTGCATCGTGTCTGCATCGAGTGCCTCGAGGTTCAGGCGCAGCAGCGGCTCGGTGTTCGAGGGGCGCACGTTGAAGTGCCAGTCCGGGAACTCGAACGAGATCCCGTCCAGGTGCGACACCCGGTCGGCGGCCGGGCCGTACCGCTCCTTGAGGTGCTGCAGCTTGAGCGGCACGTCTGACACCGTCGAGTTGATCTCGCCCGAGATGAAGTAGCGCTCGCGAAACGGGCGCAGGAGCTCCGAGAGCGGCTTGCCCGCGCGCGAGACGAGCTCGAGCATGACGAGCGCCGGGACGACGCCTGTGTCACAGAAGTAGAAGTCGCGGAAGTAGTAGTGGCCCGAGACCTCACCGGCGAACACGGCGTCCTCCTTGCGGATGCGGGCCTTGATGAAGGCGTGTCCGACCCGGTTCTCGAGCGCCGTCCCGCCCGCCTCGCGCACCACGTCGCGCACCGCCCACGACGCGCGCAGGTCGTAGACGATGGTCGCTCCCGGGTGGCGGGCGAGCATCGTCTGGGCGATCAGCGCCGTGATGAGGTCGCCGGGGACGAACTCGCCGGTGTCGTCGATGAAGAAGCAGCGGTCGGCGTCGCCATCCCAGGCGATGCCGAGGTCGGCGCCCTCGCTGCGCACCCGGTCGATGATGAACCGCCGGTTCTCCTCGAGGAGCGGGTTGGGCTCGTGGTTGGGGAAGTGACCGTCGGGCTCGAAGTTGTGGGCCGACACGGTCACCGGGAGCCGGTCGAGCACCGGGCCGATCATCGGGCCGGCCATGCCGTTGCAGCCGTCGAGCACGAGGCGCAGCGGGCGGATCGCCGACGCGTCGACGAAGGTCAGCACGCGGTCGTGGAACCCGGCGTACACGTCGCGCTGCGACACCGCGCCGGCCTGGTCGGCCGGCGCTGGCAGCTCGGCGAGCGCCCGCTCCTTGATCTTGTCGAGGCCGGTGTCCGATCCCACCGGCATCGCCCCGCGGCGCACGATCTTCATGCCGTTGTAGGCGGCCGGGTTGTGCGAGGCCGTCACCTGCAGGCCGCCCTCGTAGCCGTACTCGCCAACGGCGAAGTAGAGCATCTCGGTGCCGATCTGGCCCAGGTCGACGACGTCGGCGCCGGCGTCGCTCGCACCACGGACGGCCGCCGTGGCGATGTCCGGCGACGAGAGCCGCATGTCGCGGCCGATCGCCATCACGCGCGGCTCGAAGGCGCCGACGTAGGCGCGGGCGAGGGCGTACGCGCCGTCGGCATCGAGCTGGTCGGGCACGATCCCCCGCACGTCGTATGCCTTGAACACCGCGGGCGAGAGCATCGGGCGCGGAGTCTACCGGCGCTTCGGCGATACTCCGCGCATGGACGTGAAGCTGCGGCCGCTCGGGGTCGCCGACGCAGCGCTGCTGGCGCGTCTGTACTCCGCCCAGCGCGACTTCCTCGCGCCGTACGACCCGCCCCGGCCGGACTCGTTCCTGACGGCCGCGGGCCAGCGGGTCGAGCTCGACCTGCTCGAGCGCGAGCGCGCCGGCGACCGCCTGTACCGGTTTCTGATCGAGGCCGACGGAACGCCCGCCGGCACGGTGTCGGTGTCGCGGATCACGCGCGGGCCGTTCCAGAACGGCGGCCTCGGCTACTGGGTCGCGCAGGAGTGCAACGGCCGCGGCGTCGCCACCGCGGCGATCAGCCAAGTGTGCGAGTGGGGCTTCGGCGAGGCGGGTCTGCACCGGCTCGAGGCGGCCACGCTCACCGACAACGTCGGCTCGCAGACGGTGCTGCGCCGAAACGGCTTCACCGAGATCGGCCTCTGCCCGCGCTACCTCTTCATCGCCGGCGCCTGGCGCGACCACGTGCTGTTCGCCCGCACGGCGGACGACCGTTAACCGGGGGACAGGCCCCTTCAGTGTCGGGGACAGGCCCCTAACAAACCATGGAGGCGTGGGGCGCTCGAACCTCCGGGGCAGATTTGTTAAGGGGCCTGTCCCCCGGTGGGCGGTGCCCACACCGCCCGCAGCTTCTGTGCCGTGCGGGCGATGTGCTCGGGCATCACCTTGACGTCGGCGAGCACCGGCATGAAGTTCGTGTCGCCGTTCCAGCGCGGGACGATATGCAGGTGGATGTGACCCTCGACGCCGGCGCCGGCGACGCGGCCCAGGTTGATGCCGGCGTTGAAGCCGTGAGGCGACATCGCTGCGGTGAGGGCACGCACGCCCTGGTCGAGCAGCGCCCACATCTCGGCGCGCTCGGCCTCGTCCAGGTCGCCCGGCTCGCCGACGTGGCGGTAGGGCGCCACCATCACGTGCCCGTTCGAGTAGGGGTACAGGTTCATCAGCACGTAGGCGTGTGTGCCACGGTGCACCACGAGCTCCGCCTCGGCGTCGGCGGCCGTGTCGCAGAACACGCACCCGCCCGCGTCGGCGCCGCCCTGGACGTACTCCAGCCGCCAGGGCGCCCACAGCTGCTCCGTCATAGCCACCGTTTGTAGTGGAAGTAGCCCAGCAGGGTGCTCGCCACCACGAGCATGATCGCCACCGTGGCGACGAATCCGTGGTACTCGCGGCTGAACGGGATGTGGCCGAAGTTCATGCCGAAGATGCCCGTGATCAGCGTCAGCGGCAGCAGGATCACCGAGAAGATCGTCAGGATGCGCAGGATGTCGTTCTGCTTGTGCGCGATCACCGACTCGTTGGTCGTCTCGAGCGCCTCGACGACCTCCTTGTAGTTGTCGAGCTGGTCCCACACGCGCTCGGCCTTGTCGACGATGTCGTCGAAGTAGACCTCGAGATCCTCGGGCAGGTACCGCGTGCGCGACCGCTCGAGCAGGCGCAGCGTCGAGCGCTCGGGCTTGATGACCTTGCGGAACGCGACGATCTCCTGCTTCACATCGGAGATGTCGCGCACGACGTCCTCGGAGCGGCGCTCGGTGAAGATGGCCTCGGTCAACCGGTCGAGCTTGAAGCCGATCTTGTCGAGGATCGGGAAGCAGTAGTCGAAGAGCTCCGAGAGGATCTCGTAGAGCACATAGCCCGAGCCCTTCGAGAAGTACTGCTCGCGCCGCTCCTGGTTGGCCTCGAGCTGCGAGAACAGGCGCCCGATCGGCTTCAGCCGCACGTTCGGCAGGGTGACGACGTAGCCGTGGCCGACGAACACGTTCAGCTCGGCAGCGTCGAGACGACCGCGGATCTTGTTGAAGTGGGGCACGTGGAGCACGATGAAGAGGTAGTCGTCGTACTCGTCGATCTTGGGCCGCTGCCGGGTCGAGAGCACGTCCTCGAGGTCGAGCTCGTGGAAGTCGAAGTGCTGGGCGAGCCACGCCGTCTCGGCGGCGGTCGGCGCCTCGATGTTCAGCCAGCGCAGGCCGGCGGCCGCAATCTCAGAGACCTGCGGCTCGGAACGCTCCGCCGGGCTCTGAGGCGTACGGTCGCGCCGGCGTACTGTCCTCGGGATCCGGGGCAGGTTCGGCATCGCAGCTCACCTTTGCGGGCAGGGCATCCACGCCGGCCATTCTACTTGCCAATTCGGCCGTCTGCAGCCGCCGGCCGGCCACGCAGCAGATACGCGCCCAGCAGGATGGCGGTGATCGGCGCCACGGCCAGCTTGACCGGGATCGGCGCGGCCGACGGGGTCACAAACCCCTCGATGGTGCCCGCGATGATGAGGAGCGGCATCGTCCCGAGCACGACGGCCACCGAGCGGCGCCCGTGCTCCCGAAGCACCTGCATGCGCGGCTGCGGACGGGCGCGGATGAGCGCGTCCGCGAGCGACAGGCCGGCCGCGGCGGCGATCGTGAAGGCGGTCAGCTCGATCACGCCGTGGGGCACGATCAGCGACCAGTACAGGCCGTTGGCGCCGTGCTGGCTCTCGATCCCCGAGAGCACGCCGAGCAGCATCGAGTTGAAGTAGAGGCTGTAGATCGTGCCGAGCCCGAACAGGATCCCGCCGGCGTAGTCGTAGAAGCTGACCACGATGTTGTGCGACCAGATCGCGACCGACGTCGGCGCCATCACCCCGGCCGGGATTGCGTGGTGGGCTCGGTGCCCGGCGTCGCGCAGCTCCGGCGGCAGGAAGCTCCCGGCCGTGGCCGGATCGGCGATCGCCCACACGAACCCGCCGACGGCGACGATCACCTGGAAAGCCGCGGCGGCCGCGATCAGCCGGCGCAGATCCCACACCGCCCGCGGGTAGCCGATCCACAGGAACCGGCCGAGCGAGCGCAGCGGCGTGCGCGCCGGCCGGTAGACGACGGCGTGGGCGCGGGCGACCAGGTCGTTCAGGCGCGGCAGGAGCGGCGACCCGGGCTGGGCGACGCGCAGCCGGGCGAGGTCGGCGGCGGCCTGCTGGTAGCGGAGCGCGAGCAGGTCGACCGCGTCGGCGTCCAGACGCCGCTGGTCGCGTCCGGCGCGGGCCACGAGCGCGTCCAGCTCGTCCCAGAGCGGCGCGCGATCGGCGCTCCAGGTGCGCTCCGAATCGGCCGATATCATCGGTCGAGAGTTCGAGGCCATCGTCACACCGAGGGTATCGGACAGATGCGGCGATGCTGAACGACCGGATCGAGATCTCGACACCCGAGCGCGTCACCGTCGCCTACGAGCTTGCCGGCGTCGGCAGCCGCATGCTCGCCCAGGCGATCGACGCCCTGATCGTGCTCGCGATTGTCATCGGCATCATCACCGCCGCGGGCACCCTCCGCGGGTCGCTGGCGCTTGCGATCGCGATCGGCGGCGTCACCCTGACGCCGGTCGGCTACTTCCTGGTGGTGGAGTGGCTGCGGCGCGGGTCGACGCCCGGCAAGGCGGCCCTGCGCCTGCGGGTGGTCTCGGCCGGCGGCGAGCCGCTCGGCCTGCAGGACTCGGCGGTGCGAAACCTGCTGCGGATCGTCGACTTCCTGCCCTTCGCCTACATCGTCGGCGGCATCTGCGCGCTCGTCTCGCGCGACGGGCAGCGGCTCGGCGACATGGCCGCGGGCACGATCGTCGTGCGCGTCGAGGACGAGCGCTCAACCGGGGCGTTCGCAGGCACCTTCGCCTCCGCCGCTGCGGCCGCCGGGAGCGACCCGGTCCCGCCCGAGCTGATGGCGATCGCCGTCTCGTTCCGCCGCCGGCTGCGCCAGATCGAGCCCGTGGCGCGCGCCGAGCTGGCCGCGCGCATCACCGCCCGGATCGAGCCGTACTGGGCCCGGCCCGAGGGGATGGGCGAGGAGGAGTACGTCATCCGTGCGGCCACCCACACGCTGCCGGGAGCGCCGCGCGCGTGAGCGCCGTGGCCGTGCAGCGACCGCTCGACGTGGGCCGTGCGCTCGACGCCGCCCTCGCCGTGTACCGGCGCCACTTCGTCGCGATCGTGGCCGCGATGGCGGTGGCCGTCGTCCCGCTCGAGCTGCTCACGCTCGCGCCGCGGCCG
The DNA here is from genome assembly GCA_963825325.1 of uncultured Actinomycetes bacterium. Lineage (GTDB taxonomy): Bacteria > Actinomycetota > Thermoleophilia > Gaiellales > JAICJC01 > JAICJC01. The sequence continues at coordinate 945,990 of CAWGSU010000003.1, read as the reverse complement.
TGGGGCGTGATCGGAAATGTGCTGCAGCTCATCCTGCTCGGAGGCGTCACGCCCGGCGTCGCCACCCTGGTCGTCGCCGACGTGCGCGCGGGGGCCGACCCCACTGCGGCGAACGTCTGGCGCCGGCTTGCGCCCATGCTCGCCGGGCTCGTCCTGTCGGTCACCCTCGCGCTGATCGTCGCCGGCGCATCGATCGTGCTCTTGGTCGTGCCGTTCCTGCTTCTGATCGTCTGGTTCCAGCTCGTCGGCCAGGTGGTCGTGATCGAGCGGCGCACGTTCTTCGCCGCGATGGGGCGCAGCCGCGACCTGGTGCAGGGCTCCTACTGGCGGGTGCTCGGGTATGCGATCCTCGGCGGCGTGATCACGGGCCTCGTCTCGGGCGCGCTGGCCGCGGCGCCGGCGGCGGCGGCGGGCCAGTTCGGACTGCACCTGGCGGCCACCACCGCGATCGGCGACGCGCTCGCGATCGTCGCGCGCGTGCTCGTCGCCCCGGTGCAGGCGCTGCTGATGGCATTCCTCTACTTCGACCTGCGCATGCGCCGCGACGGGTCTGACATCGCCGCGATGCTCGACGCGCTCCCCGGCTCCGGCGGGGTCGTCGCCTGACGGTCGCCCAGGAGCTTGCGCGCACCGCGGCCGCCGCCGCGCACATCGCCCCGCGTCTCGACCCCGCCCGGGCGGCCGCCCGCCGGACGTTCTTCCATCCGTCGTCCGGTGGCGGCTCGAGCCTGCTCGGGCGGCTGCTTCGGCGCCTGATCGACGCGCTGACGGGCGCGCTCGACCTGCACTCGCCGGCGCTCGGGTCGCTGCTCCAGCTCGGCGCGGTGGCGGCCCTGATCGTGGGCGGAGTGGTGCTGGCCGCGCGGCTCTTCCCGCGCCGGCGGGTCGCGGCCGCCCCGGGACATGCGCGCGCCCCACGGCCCGCGGCCTACGACGCCGCGCGCGCGGCCGCACTGCGCCTGGCCGAGCAGGACCCGCGCGAGGCGCTGCGACAGCTGTACGCCGCCGCCCTCGCGGAGCTCGCCCGCCGCCGCAACCTGCGGCCGCGGCCGGGGCGCACGAACTGGGGCTTCGTGCGCGCACTCGGGGCGGCGACGCCCGAGGCGACCGCGCTCGCCGAGTGCACCCGGCTGTTCGAGCGGGCCGTGTACGGCGATGCGCCGGTGGCGGCCGCCGACGTCCACCGCGCCGACGGTCTGGCCGAGGCGATGCTGCGGTGAGGCGCTCGCGCGACATCTGGATCGGCGCGGCGATGCTCGCCGTCGCCGCCGCGGGAGTCGGCCTGCTCGTGCAATCACCGCATACGGCGGGGCCGCCGTATCGCCTCGAGGGCCACGGGGCCCTCGGCCTCTCCGGTCTTGGCGCGGGCCTGCGGTCGGCCGGGATCCCGGTGCAGGCGAGCGTGACGCCCACGATCCCCGACCACGGCCTCGTCGTCTCGGTCGCACCGGCCGGCGTCAGCCACGACGAGGCGGCCGCCTGGCTGCGCTCGGTGCGCGGCGGCGCGGTGCTGCTGCTCGCGACCGACGCGCCCGACCCGCTCACCGCGTCCCTGGGTCTGCGCTTCGGCTCCCCCGCCGAGGCCCGCCCAACCGCCGCAGCGCTGCGCACCTTCCCGGGCCTCGCCGCCCGTGCGATCGCCGCGACCGCCACCTTCGCCACGGTGCCGCGACGCGCGGGCGTGCTGATCGGGACGCGCAGCGCGGCGGCGATGGTGGTCGTGCCCGTTGGCCGGGGGAGCGTGTGGGTGCTCTCGCAGCCGTGGCTCCTGACCAACTACGGCGTCAATCGCTTCGGGATGGCCGTGGCGCTTCCGCTCGCGGCCCGCACCGGCGGCACGGTCGCTGTCGACGCGTTCCACCAGGGCGGATCACCGACGCTCGGCTCGCTCGCCTACCTGCCGCGGTGGGTGCAGCTCTTGATCCTCGAGGCGGCCATTATCGCGGTGCTCGCCGCCGCGACGGTCGCCCGGCGCCTCGGGCCGGTGGCGCCGGCTGGAGTCGAGGCGGGCCGCAGCACCGTCGAGCTCGTGCGCTCGCTCGCGGCGATGCACCGCTCGGCGGGACGGCTCGCAGCGGTGACCGCGCCGCTGGCCGGCGCCTACCGCGCGCACCTCGGCGGGCTCACCGGGCCGGCCGAGCCGGCGCTGCACGAGCTCGAGTCCGCCGCGTCGCCCGGTGCCGCCGTGCGAGCATGCGCTCGGATCGAGGAGATCACGAGGAGGGTGACGGGTGGCGATCGCTGACTTCTTCGAACGCGGGCGCGAGGCGCTGCACCGCGTCGTGGTCGGAAACGACGAGACGATCGACGGCCTGCTGGCCGCGCTCGTGCTCGAGGGCCATGTGCTGCTCGAGGGCCCGCCGGGCACGGCCAAGACGCTGCTCGCGCGCACCCTCGCGCGCATCGCCGGGCTGGACTTCGCCCGCATCCAGTTCACGCCCGACCTGATGCCGGCCGACCTCACGGGCACGCTCGTCTACCGCCCGGCCGACGGTACGTTCGAGCTGCGCCGCGGCCCGGTGTTCGCCTCGCTCGTCCTCGCAGACGAGATCAACCGCACGCCGCCCAAGACGCAGGCGGCGTTGCTCGAGGCGATGGAGGAGGGGCGGGTCACGATCGAGGGCGACACCCTCGACCTGCCGCGGCCGTTCGTCGTCTGCGCGACCCAGAACCCGATCGAGTTCGAGGGCACCTACCAGTTGCCCGAGGCCCAGCTCGACCGCTTCCTGCTGAAGCTGCTGCTCACCTACCCGGATCCCGACGCCGAGACCGAGATCCTGCGCCGGTACCAGGCCGGGTTCCGGCCGCGCGAGCTCGACCGCGCGCTCGGTACCGTCGAGCCGATCGTCTCGGCGGCGGAGGCTCTGCGCATGCAGGAGGAGGCCGCGGCCGTCGCTGTGCACGACGACGTGCTGCGCTACGTCGCCGATCTGGCGGCATGGCTGCGCGCATCGCCGGACGTGATCGTCGGGCCGAGCCCACGCGGGTCGATCGGGCTCGTGCTCACCGCCAAGGTGATGGCCGCCGCCCGCGGAGCGGAGTTCGTGACGCCCGACGACCTGCAGACGCTCGCGCCGGCCGTGCTGCGCCACCGCATCGTGCTTTCCGCCGACGCCGAGCTCGGCGGGCGCGACCCCGACGCGGCGATTGCGACCGCGCTCGCGGCCGTGCCCGTGCCGCGGTGATCACGCGCCGCGGCCTTCTGCTCTTCGCCGCCGCCGGCCTGCTCACGCTCGTCGCCGCCGTGGCGGGGGCGGCGGCCGCCGTGATCGCGTTCGTGGCCGCAAACGCCCTCGCGGCGGGGATCGTGCTCGCCGACTGGCTCGCCGCCGATCCGAGCGCGATCGAGCTCGAGCGCGAGCCGCCGGCGCCGCTCTCGATCGGGCGCCGGAACCCGGTGCCGGTGCGGATCCAAAACAGCGGCGCGGCGGCGCGCACCGTGACCGTCGCCGACACGCCGCCGGCCGGCGTCGCGCTCGACCCGGCCCGCCTCGACGTACGCCTCGAGGCGGGCGAGGAGCGTGTGCTCGAGACGACCGTCGTGCCGCGCCGGCGCGGACCCGTGCGGCTGGGCGCCATCGAGGTGCGGGTGCTCGGACCGCTCGGGCTCGCCTTCCGCGACCGCAGCCATCCCGCCACGGCGATCGAGGCGGTGGCCTGGCCCGACGTGATCCAGCTGCGCGAAGCGGCGCTCCTGCCGCCCGGGCGGCGCCCGCATGGCGAGCGCACCGTCCGCGGCGAGGCGACGGCGCGCGAGTTCGAGAGCCTGCGCGAGTACGTGCGCGGCGACGAGTACCGCCGCATCGCGTGGAAGGCGACGGCGCGGCGGGGGAAGCCGGTCGTCGTCATGCACCAGCCCGAGCGCGGGCAGACGCTCCTGCTCGCGCTCGAGGCCGGGCGGCTCATGCACGGCGCGGGCGGCGACGGCCTTGGCAAGATCGACCGGGCGGTGAACGCTGCCGTGATGCTCGCTGCCGTGGCCCGCGAGTACGGCGACGCGGTCGGCCTGGTCGCGTTCTCACACCGGCCGCTGGCGACGCTGCCGCCCTCGGCGCGACCCGGGCAGCTGCGGCGGGTGGTCGACACGGTCGCTCCGATCGAGCCGGAGCTCGTCGAGCCGGACTGGCGAGCGTGCCTGACCGGGCTCGTGCGCATGTCCCGCCGCCGCGCGGTGGTCGTCGTCTTCTCGGATGCGCTCTACGCCCAGACCGACGACCGGTTGGCCGCGCTGCTCGGGACGCTCGCGCGCCGCCACGCGGTCGTGTTCGCATCGATCCGCGACGCCGACCTGACTGAGCTCGCCGCCCAGCCGGTGTCCGGCACGGACGCCCTGTACGAGCGTGGCGTCGCCACGAAGGTGATCGCCGACCGCGACGCCGCCCTGGCCGGCATCCGCCGCCGCGGCGTGCACACCGTCGACTCGAGCCCCGCCCGCCTGACGGAAGTCGTGACCGAGCGGTTCCGGGCGCTGCGGGCGGTGTCGTGAGCGCAGGCGGCCACGCGCCCCTCGGCGGCCGCGTCGCCCTGGTCACCGGCGTCAGCCGGCGGGAGGGCATCGGCTTTGCCGCCGGCCGCCGCCTGCTCGACCTGGGCGCCGGCATCTGCGTGCAGTCGTGGACGCCGCACGACGCCGCCCAGCCCTGGGGCCCGGACCCCGCCGGGATCGACGGGGTGATCGCGGCCCTGCGGGCCGGGGGCGGCCGGGTGGAGCACATCGAGGCCGATTTCGCCGACCCGGGCGCACCCGCCACGGTGATGGCCGCTGCCGTCTCGGCGTTCGGTCACGTCGACATCCTGGTCGTGAACCACGCGCGCAGCGGCAGCGGCGCGCTCGCCGAGATCGAAGCGGCCGAGATCGACGCGTTCCTGCACGAGAACGTGCGCGCGTCGCTGCTGCTCGTCAAGGAGTACGCCGCCCAGCACGACGGCCGCGAGGGCGGCCGGGTGGTGCTGATGACGTCCGGCCAGCACCTGGGGCCGATGAGCAGCGAGATCGCCTACGCCGTCTCCAAGGGCGCGCTGCACCAGGCCACGGCGACGCTCTCCGACGCGCTGATCGACCGCGGGATCACCGTGAACACCGTCAACCCCGGGCCGACCGACACCGGCTGGGCGATCCGCGGGTGGGACCCGCATCCGGCGATGCCACGTGGGCGGTGGGGCATGCCCGACGACGCGGCCCGGCTGATCGGTTTCCTCTGCACCGACGACGGCGGCTGGATCACGGGCCAGGTGATCGACTCCGAGGGCGGATTCCGGCGCTGAGCGATCGTTACACAGGCGACGCGCGGGACGCGTTCGCCGGTCATCCGGGTAGGGCACCATTGGGAGGTGGCACGGATCGGTCGCATCGGGATCCCGCTCGCCGCAGCGCTCGCGGTGCTGATCGGCGTCGGAGCCTTCGCGCCGGCGATCGCCGACCAGCCGCCGCCGGTGCAGCTGACGGTCGACGGCACGGCCCGCGCGGTGGTCGCCGGATCGACGCTCGCCGACGCTGTCCGGGATCTCGAGCTGCGGCCACGCCCTGGAGATCTGGTGGATGTCTCCGGCGCGACGCTGCGGGCGGGCGTCTACCCCGGCAGCATCACTGTCGACGGCCTCCCCGCGGCCGCAGCGCCGCCGCTGCATGCCGGCGATCGCCTGCGGCTCGTGCCCGGCCCCGACCGCACCGAGCCGGTGACCGTGCGGCGCGTGCCGGTGGCCGGAGGCCTGCCGGCCGACCCGGAGTACTTCCTCGGCCGCGTGCCGGGCCAGCAGGTGACCGTGACGGGCCGGATCTCGGGCAAGGTGGCGTCGAGCGCCTTCGATGCCACCGGCCCGGCCGTCGTCCCGCCGGCCGTCGCGCTCACGTTCGACGACGGCCCGTGGCCGGGCCAGACGCGCCGGATCCTCGCGATCCTGCGCCGCCTGCATGCCCCGGCGACGTTCTTCGTCGTCGGCGACCTCGCGCAGCACTTCCCGCACCTGATCGCCGCCGAGCGGCGCCAGCACGGGATCCTGGTCGAGGACCACTCGTGGTCGCATCCGCTCACACCGCCGTTCGGTGAGCAGCGCCCGGGCACCGTGCGCTACCAGATCGGCCGCACGCTGCAGACGCTCGCCGCCGACGGGGTGCACCCGACCCTGTTCCGGCCGCCCGGCGGCGGCTGGTCTGACCGGGTCGTCGCGATCGCCTCCAGCCTGGGCGTGCGACTCGTGCTGTGGTCGGTCGACCCGCGCGACTGGGCGCCCGGCGCGACCGCGAAGGGGGTGGCTGCCTCGGTGCTCGGCCACGTCCACGCCGGGTCGATCGTAATCATGCACGACGGCGGCGGCGACCGCACGGCCACGATCCGGGCGCTGCCCCGCATCATCCGCGGCATCCGCCGCCGCGGTCTGCGTCTGGTCGCCGTCGAGCGGTAGCCGGGGCGGCGGAGGTCGGTCGGTACACTCCCGGCGCGTGTGGACGCGTGCACAGTCGTTCCTGCGCCAATTGCCTGCCCGGCTGCCCTGGCCGGCGCTCGCGATGTTCGTGGTCAGCCTGGGCGCGCTCGTGTGGCGCGTGCTTTCGTGGCCGCCGACGCAGAGCCCTGACGCGTGGGCCTACGTCGCCTGGGGCCAGGCGCTCGCGGCCGGTCAGCGGCCGGCCTTCGCCCAGTCGCTGACGACGCCCAAACCGCTCGGGACGCTGCTCGGCGCCGCGGTGTCACCGCTGCCGCCGCAGCGTGCGTTCCAGGCCGCGGTGATCGTCTCCCTCGCGGCGCTCGCGGCGGCGCTCTTCTGGGTCGCCTACCGGCTCGCGGGCACCATCGGGGCGATCGTGGCGCTCGCCGCCCTGGGGTTCTCGGCCGCTCTCGCGACCTCGCTGCGGTCGGCGCTTGTCGACGGCATCGCGGCGGCGCTCGTGATGCTCGCCCTCGCCACCCGCGGCCGCACCCGCCTGGTGTGCCTCATCGTGGTCGGCCTGGGCCGCCCCGAGGCGTGGCCCCTGGCCGGTGTCGCCGCGTACGCCGACGCCGGGGGAAGCGTGCGCCGGCGGCTCGTCCACGCGGCGCTTGCCACAGCGGCGGCGCCGCTCATCTGGGTCCTGACCGACCTCGTGCTGACGGGCGATCCGCTGGCGACCCTCCACCGCACGAACGCGGTCGTGAGCGTGACGCGGGGCGGCCATACATCCTCGTTGGGGAGCCTCCCGCGCCTGATCGTCTCCGGCCTCGGCACCGAGATCGGCGTCGTCGTCGCCATCCTCGGCGGCCTCGGGCTCGCCGCAATGGCAGTCCGCGGCGCGCGCGACCACTCGTTCGACCCGCTGCCGCTGGCGATCCTGGTCGTCTGGACGCTTGGGATCTTCGCCGAGACCAAGAACGTCGCGTTCCAGGCTCGCTTCGTGTTTCCGATGGCGGCGCCGCTGCTGGTCGGGTTTGCCTTCATCGTGGGGGCGCTGCTCCGCGGCCGGCTGCGCGGCCCCGGCATCCTCGCCGTGGTGTGCGCGTCCGTCGCCTTCGTCGTCGGCCTGCAGGCGATCCCGCAGCGCCCATCGCACTACGCCGACCTGCTCGCGGCGCTCCCGTCCATCAACCGGGTGCTGCACTGCGGGCGCCTGCGCGTCGTCGGGTACGCCCCGAGCGCGATCGCCGGTCACAACCCGGGCGCCGTGACCCCGATCCTCGCTGCGCTCACCCACCAGAACCTGAACCGCTTCGTGATCGGCCACGGCGGCGGAGCGGTCGCCGGGGTGATGATCCTCGGCCACGGCAAGCCGCCCCCGGGGTGGGTGCGGCACCGGTTCGTCTTCGGATCGGTCGGGGTCAGCGGCGCGTGCGCCGCCACGCCGGCCTGAGCCCCGCGCCTATCGGTAGCGCCAGATCTTGACGAAGTCGACGTGCAGGCCGACGGTGCCCGGCGTCGTCGAGTCCGGGCCGGCGCCGTTGCCGTTGGAGAGGCCGATCGTGTCCTGGATGCCGAAGTGCATCGGCTGCGACGGCACCATCGACCCGCGCGTGGTCGCCCACGTGCGCCCGTCGACGGTGTAGCGGAGCAGGCCGGGCGTCCACGTGACGCCGAACGTATGCCAGTGCGTGAAGTCGATCGCGAGGTGGGTGCGGATCTGCGTGTTGGACGCGTCGTAGTGCAGCGTCGAGGAGATCTGGGTGCGCAGCGCGTCGCTCGAGCTCGACTCCGCGAAGTCGATCTCGGGCGGCCACCCGGTCTGCGGCCACAGCAGAGCGCACATCTTGATGCCGACGCCCGGATCCATGCGCATGCGCACGTGCACCCGGCCGTAGCGGAAGTTCAGGTGGCCGAGGCTGACGCCGGCCGAGGTCATGTCGGCCTTGGTCGCCTCGAGGACGAGGCGGCCGCCTCGCACCACGGCGTGCGACCGCGCCCACGTGCTCTGGCAACAGGCCGGGGTGCCGTCGTAGACGGTCCACTTGGAGCCGAGCGTCGTGCCCGAGAACTCACTGTCCTGGATCAGCGCGAAGCGGCTCGCAGCGGGGGCAGCCGCGGAGCTTGCGGCCGCCGACCCGGCGAAGAGCAGGAGCGCGGCGAAGGCGGCGAGAGTGGCGCGGACGAGCATCCGGGAGGGATCGGAGGCCTCGGCCGGGCGCGGCATCGCCAATTGGCGGTAGTCGACCTCGCCAGTTCGGGGCGAGCGGATCGCTCAGTCGCGTGTAGGGTGCGCGGCATGAGGGCGTTCATCACCGGCGCGGGACGCGGGATCGGAGCGGGCATCGCCCGCAAGCTCGCCGAGGACGGCTGGGACGTCGTCGTCGCCGCGCGGACGCGCGCGCAGGTGGATGCGGTCGCGGAGGAGACCGGCGGCCGCGCCGTCGCGCTCGACGTCACCGATCGCGCGGCGGTCGAGCGCGCCCTGGCCGACGCAGACCCGGTCGAGCTGCTCGTGGCCAACGCCGGGACGGCCGGCGAGCGGGCGCCCAGCTGGGAGATCGACCCCGCCGACTGGTGGCGCGTCTTCGAGGTCAACGTCCTCGGCGTGCACCTCTGCTGCCGCGCCGTAATCCCCGGGATGCTCGAACGCGGGTCGGGCCGGATCGTGATCACCGGCAGCGGCGCTGCCTACCTCCCCGCCCAGGGGGGCACGAACACCGCCTACCCATCCAGCAAGGCCGCGGTCTGCCGCTACGGCGAGACGCTCGCAGCCGAGCTCGCCGGCCGGATCCCGGTGTTCTTCTTCAGCCCGGGGCTGGTGGAGACCGAGCTCACCTCCTGGGCGCCGCGCGACCTGCCCTGGACGCCGCCGGAGCTCGCACCGCGGCTGGTCGCGGCCCTCGCCACCGGCAAGTACGACGCGCTCGCCGGACGTTACCTGCACGCCGAGCACGACGACCTTGACGACGTGCTCGCCCGGATCGACGACGTCCGCGAGCACGATCTGAACTCGATCAGGCTGCGGCGGTAGTCCCCCGGGACGGTGCCGTCAGCCGGCCGCCGACTGGCACCCCGCCGAGAGGGCATGCCGGAACTCCGTCGGAACCCCGGCCGCTCCAGCCAGGACGGCGAAGCCGAGGAGCTGCCCCGGCGGAGTCTGAGCCTCGAACCGCTTGATCGCGTGCTCGCACTCGTGCCTGCCGACGTCGTAGTAGTGACGCTCCGTCGCCGCCGTGACCGGCAGCGGCGTCTGGTGCTGCGTCGCCGCCAGGACTGCCACGCTCATCGGCACGGCCACCAGTACCAGCGCGACGGACAGGTGACCTGCGAGCGGCCTCACGGCTCCAGCATACGCGGCCGCTGACGCGTCGAAAACCCGATGCCCAGCGAGAAACGTCGCGGTAAGTGATCGGCGCTAACCGACCCCGCTTCCAGGGTCTACCATCGGCGTCGTGCCGGAGAACTTGCCACGAGTCCAGGGGACGGTCGAGTGGTGGAGCAACGAGGAGGGCTGGGGCGCCTTGACCGCACCCGAAGCCCCTGGAGGCGCGTTCGCCCACTTCTCAATGATCGATGGTGCCGACAAGTGGGACATGGTTCCGGCCGAGCGTGTCGAGTTCGACCTTGAGCACTACCCGCACGGTCAGGACGGCTACTACTACCGGGCTTGGCGGGTTAAGCGCCTCGACCGGTGAGCCCGCCGTCGGCCCTCGGCTTCGGCCGCCGCTGATGGCAGCAGTGAGCCCGGCGCGGGGGCTCGACTTCGGCCGGCGGACTCGGGAGAATCAACTCGACCTGGGCGGGTTCTCGCCCTCTCGGGACGGCCCGCGAGGTCGCGTTTCTCCAACGATCCATGCGCCTGGTAGGAATCGAACCTACGACCTTGCGCTCCGGAGGCGCACGCTCTATCCCCTGAGCTACAGGCGCGAGGGGGTGATTGTACGCGGTCAGTGTGCGGCGGTCGCGAGCGCCTGGTCGAGGTCGGCCCACAGGTCCTCGACGTGCTCGATCCCGACCGACAGGCGCAGCAGGGTCTCCGGCGTCCCGGCGAGGCGCTCCGACTCGTAGCGCGCCCGCCGCTCGATCAGCGTCTCGACGCCGCCCAGGCTGGTCGCCGCCGAGATCACGCGCAGACCCGAGCAGACCGCGTCGGCCGTTGTCGCGTCGCCGGTGATCTCGAACGCCAGCATCGCCCCGAAGCCGCGCATCTGCCGCGCGGCGAGGGCGTGGCCGGGGTCGCCCGGCAGGCCCGGATAGCGCACACGCGTGACGGCCGGATGGGCGTCGAGGCGACGGGCGAGCTCGCCCGCACTCGCCTGCGCGCGCTCCAGCCGCACCGCCAGTGTACGTATGCCGCGCAGGGCCAGGAACACCTCGAGCGCGCCGGGGATCGCGCCCTCGCGCAGGCGCACGCCGACGAGGCGCTCGGCGGCCGCCTCGTCGCGGCATACCACGAGTCCGAGCAAGAGGTCCGCGTGGCCGCCGATGTACTTCGTCGCGCTGTGGACCGCGATGTCGGCGCCGAGCTCGAGCGGGCGCTGGAGCAGCGGCGTCGCGAAGGTGCTGTCGACGACGAGCACGCAGCCGGGCGCCCTTGCGGCGGCGGCCGCGGCGATGTCCGAGACGGCGATCAGCGGATTGCTCGGCGTCTCGAGCCAGGCCATGTCGGCCCCTGGCAGCGCCGCTGCGACCTCGTCCGCGTCAGCGATGTCGCCGACCCAGCGCACCCTGAGCCGCCCGGCCGCCTCGCGCACGCGCAGCTGATCCGTGAAGCCGTGGTAGGCCGACCGCGGCGCGACGATCGTGCCGCGGGCCGGCAGGCCGTCGAGCACCGCGGCGCATGCCGCAAGGCCCGAGCCGAAGGCCACGCCGTGGCCGCCCTCGAGCTCGCCCACGAGGTGCTCGAGCGCACTCCACGCCTCGTTGCCGTCGCGTCCGTACTCGAGCCCGCCGCCCAGGCGGTAGGTGCTCGAGGCGACGATCGTGCCTCCCAGCGGCGCTCCCGCGCCCTGGGCGCGACCACCCGCCACCAGCCTGGTCTCGACGCGTTCGGTCACCGCCGTAGCCTATGCCCACATCCGCACGGCGTCGGATAGGCTGGCGGCGATGCAGATGAGCACCCGCGTGTTCGAGCTCGAGTACTCCGAGCCGTTCGTGATCTCGCGCAGCGCCGACACGCACTCGCAGGTCGTCCAGGTGGCGATCCGCCACGGCGACCTGGTCGGCTACGGCGAGGGCGCGCCCGACGAGCACTACGGCGAGACGGTCGCAAGCGCGATGGCGTTCCTCGCACAGGTGGAGCCCCTCCTCGGCGACGACCCGCTCGCGACCGGGGCGATCCTCGGCCGCATCGGTGAGCTCCCCGGCGAGATGGCCGCCAAGTGCGCGGTCGACGGCGCCCTGCACGACCTGCTCGGCAAGATCTGCGGCCAGCCGCTCTGGCGCATCCTCGGGCTCGACCCGGCGCCGCCGCCGACGAGCTACACGATCTCGATCGACACGATCGAGGGCACTGCTCGCCGAGCTGCCGCCGCCGCGGCCTACCACGCCCTCAAGATCAAGGTGGGCGGGCCCGGCGACCTCGAGCGTGTGCGGACGGTCCGGGCCCAGGCGCCGGAGGCGCTCATCCGCGTCGACGCAAACGAGGCCTGGACGGTGCACTCGACGGTCGAGCTCGTACCCGAGCTCGAGGCGCTCGGCGTCGAGCTGATCGAGCAGCCGCTGCCCGCGCGCGACACCAAGGGCTACTGCCGCCTGCACGACAGCTCGCTGTCGATCCCGATCGTGCTCGACGAGAGCTGTCACACGCTGCCGGACGTGGCGAAGTGCGGCGAGGTCGCAGACGGGGTGAACATCAAGCTGACGAAGTCGGGGGGCATCCGCGAGGCGCTGCGCATGATCCCCGCCGCCCGGGCGCTCGGCCTCAAGGTGATGCTCGGGTGCATGAACGAGTCGTCGCTCGGCATCGCCCAGGCGGCCCAGATCTCGCCGCTCGTCGACGTCGTCGATCTCGACGGGCATCTGCTGAACAAGAACGACAGCCACACCGGCCTGCTCCTGGTCGACGGCCGCGTGGTGCCCGGAGACGGGCCCGGCCTGGGTGTGACGCCGCTGGAGCAGTGGCCGTGACGGCGCCGCGGCGCTACGTCGTGCTGGCCGAGGGGTCGTTCGACGAGGAGGCCAAGACGGCGACCGGGGTCATGCGCTACGCGGAGTCGCCGACCGTGGCCGTGATCGACTCGACCCGCGCGGGCACATCGGCGTCCGATCATGTGCCCGGCATGCGCTCGGACGTGCCGGTGGTCGTCGACATCGAGGCGGCGATGGCCCACGGCCCGACCACGATGCTGGTCGGCGTCGCTCCCGCGGGCGGAAAGCTCCCGCCGGTCTTCCGGCGCAGCATCCTGCGGGCGATCGAGCTCGGGCTCGACGTCGAGAGCGGCCTGCACGAGTTCCTGAATGAGGACTCAGAGATCGCCGACGCGGCCGCCCTGGCCGGCGTCTCGCTGCGCGACCTGCGCCGCGTCCCCGACGGCCTCGACGTTCCCACCGGCGCGAACCTCGACGTGGCCACCCACACGGTGCTCACGGTGGGATCCGACTGCGCCCTGGGCAAGATGACGGTCTGCCTCGAGCTCGACCGCGAGGCGCGCCGGCGCGGGCTCGCGTCGGTGTTCGTGCCCACCGGCCAGACCGGCATCGCGATCGCGGGGTGGGGGATCGCCGTCGACCAGGTCGTGTCCGACTTCGTCGCCGGCGCCGCCGAGGAGCTGGTCGTCGCGGGCCACACGCGCGGCGGCGACGGCGCGATCCTGTGGATCGAGGGCCAGGGCTCGCTCAACCATCCGTCGTACTCGGGTGTGACCCTCGGGCTGCTGCACGGCTCGGCGCCGCACGCGCTCGTGTTCGTGCACGAGCCGGGGCGCGCGCTGATCGACGGTAACCCGCGCTTCCCCATCCGCGGCCTGCCCGGCCTGATCGACGACTACGTGCGCCTGGCCCGCCACGTGCGCCCGGCGCCCGTCGTCGCGGTGGCGCTGAAGACGAACCGGATCGACGAGGCCGCCGCCCGCACGGCCATCGCCGAGACCGAGCGCGAGACCGGCCTCGTGGCCGACGACCCGGTGCGGTTCGGGGCGGGGCGGATCCTCGACGCGGTGCTCTCGGCGCGCTGAGTTCACCACTTCCGCCGAACGAGGGCTAGTATCCGCGACCGGTGCACGACCCCCGACTGACCACGCTGGCCGAGGTGCTCTGCCGCTACTCGCTCGAGGTGGGCGAGGGCGACACCGTCCTCATCGACGGCCCTCCGCTCGCCCAGCCGCTGTTCGTCGAGCTGGTGCGCAAGGTGACCGAGCTCGGCGCGCATCCGATGGTGCGCACGCGGCTCGAGCGGGTGCAGGCGACGTTCCTGGCCGAGGCAAGCGACGCGCAGCTGCGGGCGGTGACGCGCCTCGACGAGATCGAGATCGAGGCGCCGACGCGCGCGCTGAGCATCTGGGGACAGCGCAACAACCGGTTTGCGAGCGGCATCGACGCGAGCCGCCAGGCGATCCGCTCGGCGGCCACGCGGCCGCTGTTCGAACGGTTCTTCGAGCGCGAGGCACAGGGCGAGGTGCGGTGGTGCGGGACGGCGTTCCCATGCGACGCCGCCGCCCAGGAAGCCGGGATGTCGCTGACCGAGTGGGAGGACTTCGTCTACTCGGCCGGTCACCTGCTCGACGCGAATCCGATCGCGTTCTGGGAGCAGCAGTCCGCCCGCCAGGCGCGCATCGCCGAGCGGCTCCAAAGTGTGCGCGAGCTGCGCATCCTGGGCGAGGACACCGACCTCACCATCGACGTCTCCGGCCGCCTGTGGATGAATGCCGACGGCCACCAGAACTTCCCCGACGGCGAGGTGTTCACGAGCCCGGTCGAGGTGAAGACGCACGGCCACATCGCCTTCAGCCTCGACGCGCCGTACAACGGCAACGACGTCGCCGGCGTGCGGCTGTGGTTCGAGGACGGCAAGGTCGTGCGCGAGGAGGCGACCAAGGGCGAGCGCTACCTCAGCCAGATGCTCGACATGGACGAGGGCGCGCGCTACCTGGGCGAGGTCGCCTTCGGCCTGAACGACGACATCCAGTCGGGCACGCGCGACACCCTCTTCGACGAGAAGATCGGCGGTACGTGCCACGTCGCGCTCGGCATGGCCTTCCCCGAAGCCGGCGGCAACAACCGCTCCGGCCTGCACTGGGACATGGTGTGCGACCTGCGCACGGGCGGCGAGGTGCACGGCGACGGCGACGTGATCTACCGCGACGGGCGGTTCCTGTGACCGACCCGCGGGTACAGAAGCTGGCCGACGTGATCGTGAACTACTCGACGGGCCTCGGCGAGGGCGACCTGGTGCTGGTGCAGGGGCCCGAGCTCGCCGAGCCGCTGATCGTCGAGATCGTCCGCGCGGCGCTCGCGGCCGGCGCGATCCCGCACGTGCGCGCGTCGGTGCAGGGCGTCGACGAGGCCTACCTGGCGGCCGCCGGCGACACCCAGCTCGATCACCTGCCCGCCTACGCGCTCGCCGAGATGGACGCGATCGATGCGCGGATCGCGATCCACGCAGCCTGGAACACCCGCGAGCTCTCGGGCATCGACCCCGGCAAGCTCGCGCGCCGCTCGCGCGCCGCCCAGCCGGTGATGGGCCGGTTCATGGAGCGGTCAGCCGCGGGCGACCTGCGCTGGTGCGTGACCGCGTTCCCGTGCGACGCCTTCGCGCAGGATGCCGACATGTCGCTCGACGCCTATGCGGACTTCATCTACCGTGCCGGATGGCTGCACCTCGACGACCCCGCTGCCGCCTGGCGCGACTACGCGACGAAGCTGCGCGTCCTCGCCGACCAGCTCGAGGGCACAAAGACGCTGCGCGTCGTCGCCGAGGACACCGACCTTTCGGTCGGCGTCGGCGGGCGTACGTGGATCGCCTCGCGCGGCGAGCGCAACTTCCCCGACGGCGAGGTGTTCACGGGCCCGGTCGAGTCCGAGACGTCCGGCGACGTGCGCTTCTCGTTCCCGGCGGTGATGGGCGGGCGCGAGGTGCAGGACGTGCGCCTGCGCTTCGAGCATGGGCAGGTGGTCAGATCCGAGGCCGCGGTCGGCAGCGCCTACCTCGAGCAGATGCTCGCGATGGATCCCGGCGCGACGATCCTCGGCGAGTTCGCGATCGGCACGAACTACCAGGTCACCCAGTTCACGAAGCAGATCCTGTTCGACGAGAAGATCGGTGGCACGTGCCACATGGCGCTCGGCGCCGGCTACCCCGACACCGGCAGCGTCAACCGCTCCGGCCTGCACTGGGACATGGTCTGCGACCTGCGCTCCGGCGGCGAGATCCACGCCGACGGCGAGGTCATCTACCGCGACGGGGCGTTCCTGCCCTCGTTCTTCGCCGGCGATCTCGCCGCAGCGGCGGCCTAGGATCCGGCGCCCGCACCGCGGATCAGCCAGCCCATCGTGGCGCAATGGCGCATGAACGGCAGGTCGTGCACGCGCAGCACCGCGGCCCCGAGGTAGGCCGCGACCGCGACGACGGCGGCCGTGCCCTCGAGCGCCGACTCGGGCAGGCCGAGCGGATCGGCGGTCACCTCCTTGTGCGACGGGGCGAGCAGGAGCGGATAGCCGAGGCCGGTGAGGGTCGGTAGCTCGCGGAGCGTCTCCAGGTCGGTGGCGGTGTCCTTGCCGAAGCCGAGCCCGGGATCGACCAGGATCGCGTCGGCGGCGATGCCGGCCGCGCACGCGGCGGCGGCCCGCTCGGTGAGGAAGGCCGCGATCTCGCCGACCGTGACGGCGTGGCGCCCGGTCTGCACCTGCTTTGGCGGCAGCCCGAGATGCGTGACGACGAGCCCGGCGCCGTGGCCGGCGATCGTCCCCGCCATGCCGGGGTCGGTGAGGCCGGTGTGGTCGTTGACGAGATCGGCGCCCGCGCGCAGGGCGGCGTCGGCGACGCCGGCGCGGTAGGTGTCGACCGAGATCGGGATCTCGAGGGCCGCGCGCAGCGCGCGCACGACCGGCTCGACACGGGCGATCTCCTCGTCCTCGGTGAGGACGCGGCCGGGCTGCGCCGTCATGCCGCCGACGTCGACGATGCCCGCACCGGCCGCTGCGAGCTCCAGGCCGCGTGCGATCGCGCGGTCGGGCGTCGCGGTCGCCCCTTTGTCGTAGAACGAGTCGGGCGTGACGTTGACGATGCCCATCATGCACGGCGGGCCGTCGAGGGCGCGGCTGCGGTGGGCGAAGCGGAGGGTCAACTGCCGTCCGGATAGCCGCCGCGGTGCAGCACGAGCGGGTGGCGGGGGAGCGCGCCACGCGGATCGGCGAGCAGTCGCTCGGTCTGGGTGAGATATGGCGGCCGGGCGCGCCAGCCTGTCGGGGGCGGCTCCATTCCCGCGGCGAAGGCGGGGGACCCGAGAACGGCGTCCAGTGCCGCGCGCAGTCCCAATTGACATCCGCCGCGGATGCCAATTGCGTCATCGAGCCCCGCGAGGCGGGCGGCGCCTCTGTCCTTCGCCGCGACACCGCGCGCGGTCAGCCGCACGACCTTCCCGCGCCCGGCCGGATCCGGCTCGAACGTCGCGAGGCCGACGCGCGCCAGGAAGCCCGTGATCATCGCCATGCCCTCCTTCGAGCAGCCCGAGAGCCGGGGCAGGTCGCGCACGCGGGTCGGGCCGGCGGTCAGCACCTGCAGGCCGTCGACGTGCATCGGGAGCGACAGCTTCGACGCGGACTCGAAGGCGAGCGTGACGTTGAGCAGCGCGCGCGCGAGCAGGACGGAGAGGTCCGGCTCGGCGGGGTCGTCCGGCACGGGCTCCGCCGACGCAACGACCTCCGAGAACATCGTGTTGGCGACGACCGGCAGGTAACGCGGCAGCGGGGCGGCCGCGCTTGCGGCGGGGGCGAGCGCCGCGCGCAGGGCGGCGACGGCGGGGTCGCCGAGGCGCGCGCCCCAGCGCGCCTCGACGTGGCCGGCGAGCGGTCGCCAGACTTCCCGCGCGCGCCGTCCGGCGGCCGTGAGGCGCACGACGTCCGCAGCATCGACGGTGACGTAGCGCCATCGGCGCGGCGCGCCGAGCCGGGAGCGGATCGTCGCGGCCGACGCGAGCGAGCGCTGCATGAGCCTGCACGCGGGGATGCCGTCCTCGCCGACGAAGCGCAGGTGGTTTGCCCACATCACCTGCGAGGCCATCCACGGCCTGGCGCCGGTCGCGGTGATGTGCTCCTCGGCCAGGTTGTCGAACTCGATCGTGAACGCGACGAGCGCCTGGGAGAGCAGCGCCGGCAGCGGCCGCGGCGGGGTCTGCGCGAGGGGCATGGCGCCACCCTAACGGCGGTGCGCGGGCGATTCCGGCAGCCGAACACATCCATCCTTGACAACCGAACACCTGTTCGCTACTCTCATCGAACGCATGTTCGTTTCACTCGACATCCGCCGCTTCCTGACGCTTCTGGCGGCGAGCGCATGCGCCCTCGCGCTCGTCATGGGCTATGCGGCTCCCAGCAGCGGCGCCTCGCATACGCACCGCCACGCGGTGCGGGCGGGGGAGACGCTCTGGTCGATCGCCGAGCACGCGTATCCCAACTCCGATCCCCGCGACGCGGTCTACCGCATCCAGCAGGCCAACGACATCCACGATGCCGTGATCGTCTCCGGCCAGGTGCTGGTGCTGCCGTGAACACCGCCCGTCACATGACGCTCGCCCCGGCGCCAAGTGCGCCGGTCGTGTCGCTGGACGAGTGGCGCGTGGCCCGGCGAGCACCGGTCGAGCCGGATCCCGTTCCCGAGGAGCACACGCCACTGCGGCTGCTCCGGCTCGTCGTCGACGGCGAGGCGCCCCCGCCGTTCTCGCTCGACGTGTTCCTGCGCCGCGCGCGCGCCGTCATGGGCGAGGCGCACGAGCACACGCGGTTCGACGCGCACCGCGACGCCGAGCCGGCGTAGCGGTCGTCACCCCGGCCCCGGCCACTCGAACAGGCGCGCGAAGATCTCGGCCTGCTCGATCGCATCGTCGCACGCGTTGTGCGTGTGCGCACGCGAGGAGCGCAACGCGGGCGGCAGGTCGTCCCGCCCGGCGCGGTCGAGCGGCAGCCGCGCCTTCTGTTGGTAGATCGTCTTCATGTCGAGCGCTCCCGAGAACCCGAACGGCGAGCGGCCGATGTAGCGCACGAAGTACCAGTGCATGAACATCCAGTCGAAGACGATCGGGTAGCCGACCATCACCGGGCGATCGCCGCCGGCCTGTTCCGTGACCCACGCGGCGGCCTCGCCCATCGCGGTTGCGGGATCGACGCCCTCGGCGGCAAGGTGCGCGCGGTCGAGGCCGGAGACCGCGACGGCGCTCGGGTCGAACTCCTCGCTCACCGGCCGCAGCTCGCGGTAGAACGTCGCGGCCGCGGGATCGGTGGGCGTGAACGTGGCGCCGTCGAAGCGCCCGGCAACGGCGAGCCCGAACGAGAGCATCGAGTAGCGGCCGGGGATGGGACCGTCCGCCTCAACATCGGCGGAGATGTAGACGTCGTTCACCGGGCAAACCTACCCGACGCCCGCCACACGGGCGCCCTCCGTACAATCCGGCGATGGATCTGAGCGTGCTCTTCCTGGGGACGGCGGCGTCCGCGCCGACATCCCGGCGCGGCCTGGCCGCTCACCTGATCCGCCGCGGCGGCGATCGCATCCTGCTCGACTGCGGCGAGGGCACGCAGCGGCAGCTGCTGCGCTCCGGCGCGGGCCTCGTCGACGTCGACGAGATCCTGCTGACCCACTGCCATGCCGACCACTTCCTCGGCCTGCCCGGGCTGCTCAAGACCTACGGTCTGCGGGCGCGCGAGGCACCGCTGCGCCTCTACGGGCCGCCGGGCCTGCGCGCCCTCGTCGCCTCGATGGATGCGGTGATCGGGCGCCTGCCCTACCCGCTCGAGCTGATCGAGCTGCGGCCCGGCGAGGGGCTCGCCCGCGACGGCTACCGCATCGATCCGATCCCGACCGACCACGGCATCCCCAGCTTGGGCTACGCGCTGGTCGAGGACGACCGCCCCGGGCGGTTCGACCTCGACGCCGCCCGCCGCCTGGGCGTCCCCGAGGGGCCGATGTTCGGGCTGCTCCAGCACGGCCAGACCGTCACGCTCGAGTCGGGCGCGACCGTGTCGCCGGACGACGTCGTCGGCACGGCCCGGCCCGGGCGCAGGATCGTGTTCTCCGGCGACACCCGCCCGTGCCGGCCGCTCTTCGAGGCCGCGCTGGGCGCCGACGTGCTCGTGCACGAGGCGACGTTCCTCGAGGAGGAGCGCGACCGCGCCGCCGAAACCGGCCACACGACGGCGCTCCAGGCGGCGCGGCTCGCGCGCGACGCCGGCGTGCACCTGCTTGCGCTCACGCACCTCTCAACCCGCTACCTCGGGCGCCAGATCGCGGCCGAGGCGGTCGCGGAGTTTGCAGACACCGTCGTCCCGCGCGATTTCGACACGGTCGACCTGCCGCTGCCCGAGCGCGACCGCCCGCACCTGCTGCGAAACGGCGAGCGTGTCCCGTCATCGCCGCCGGCGACGGCGCCCGCGCCGGCCGGGTGACGTTGGACTTCGACCCGCTCGCGGCGGACTACGACCGCCTGCGCCCGGCCGGGGATGCGTGGGAGGAGCTCGCCGAGCACACGATCGCGGGTCTACACGAGCCGCACCGCCTGCTCGACGTGGGCTGCGGGACGGGCCGGTTCGCGGCCTTCGCCAAGCACCGGCTTGGCGGCCGCGTGTGGGGCGTCGACCCGTCGATGGAGATGCTCGCGCGCGCCAGGGTACGGCCGCAAGTCCGCGGGATCGGCTGGAAGCAGGGCAGCGCCGAGCACCTGCCGTTCCGGGACGGCTGGTTCGACGCGGCCCACATGCATCTGGTGGTGCACACGCTCGCCGATCGGCCCGGTGCGCTGGGCGAGGTGGCACGCGTCCTCGCCCCGGGCGGGCGGCTCGCGATCGCGACCTTCGCGCCCGAGCACTTCGAGCGGTTCTTCCTCAACCCGTACTTCCCGTCGATCCCGGCGATCGACGGCGCGCGCTTCCCCGACCCCGCCGTCCTTGGGACAGAGCTCGCGGCGGCGGGCTTCGCGGACGCGGGGGTCGAGCGCATCAGCCAGCCCGTGCGCGCCGAGGCGGCGGACGTGCTCGAGCGTGTCCGCGGCCGCTACATCTCGACGCTCCACCTGGTCGACGCTGCCGAGTACACCGCCGGCCTGCGCCGGCTCGAGGACGAGGTCGCCGCCGGTCGCGGGCCGTTCGCCTACTCGCTCGAGTGGGCCCTGCTCACCGCAACGCGTGCATAACCGGTGCCAGGCACCCGTTATGCACCGAGGATCGCGCGCATCCCCGCGGCAAACGCCGTCGCGCCGCCGTTGGCGGGATGCCGTACGTACGTGGCGTCGGCTCCCAGCACCGACTCGGCGATCCGGCCGACCGCGACCACCGTCCGCGGCCGCACGAGCGCGATCAGCCGGCGGGCGAGCTCGGCGCCGGCCTCGATCTCGGCCACCGCGGGGCGCCGGTTCGAGAGCGGCACGCCCGGCCGGTGCGGGTGGGTCGGGACGGTGTTCCAGAGAATCACCCGCCGCTCGGCCCCGAGCTCGCCCAGCACCCGGTGCACGATTGTGCCGGAGGGCTCGCTCCAGCCGCGGGCGGCGCATGTCGGCCGGTAGGGACCGCCCCAGCGGGCCAGGTCGCGTTCGGAGGTGAACGCGATTCCCGACCAGCGCATGCCCTGATACCCGCCCGCCTCGCCGAGGGCGACCACGTCGGCGCCGGCGCGCTCGGCCAGGTAGGCGCGTAGGTTGGCAAGGCGGATCGCGGCCGCGCCGGGCACATCGTCAGGGCCGGCCTCGGCATACTGGTTGAAGGTCGCGCCGATGCGCGCGCGGGCGAGGTCTGCGAGGAGGGCCTCCATCGGGGAAGCATCCCACGCCGTCCGGCTCCATCCGGCACAGCTGGTATCGTCTTCGTCGGCGCCGTGATGCGGCGTCGCGGCCGAAGGCCACCTTTAAGTCCGCGCCCAGTGAGGCCGGGAAGGAGAACGTGCATGCAAGCCACCGAGGCTGAGCGCCTGCTGCTGAGCGAGGATGACCTCCAGCGCACGCTTCGCCGCATCGCCCACGAGATCGTCGAGGGCCACCCCGACATTGCGCAGCTCGCGCTCGTCGGGATCTACACCCGGGGCGTGACGATCGCCCAGCGCCTGCGGGCGCTGATCGAGCAGTTCGCGGGGGTCGCGCCCGAGACCGGCGCGCTCGACATCACGTTCTACCGCGACGATGTCGCCGTCCGCACGGGCGAGCAGCGCGCACACCCGCAGCCGGTCGTCAAGGCGACCCGGCTCGACTTCCCCCTCGAGGGCAAGTCGGTGGTGATCGTGGACGACGTGCTCTACACCGGCCGCACGATCCGGGCCGCCATCGAGGCGCTGTTCGACTACGGCCGGCCGCAGCGGGTCCAGCTCGCGGTGCTCGTCGACCGCGGCCACCGCGAGCTTCCGATCCGCCCCGACTACGTCGGCAAGAACCTGCCCACCGCCCGCGACGAGCGGGTCAACGTGGAGCTGATCGAGGTCGACGAGCTCGACCGCGTCGTGCTCATCCACCCGAGATAGGAGCATTGTGGAGCTCTACCCACCGCAGCACCCGCAGCCGCGCCGCCACCTGATCTCGGTCGCCGACCTGACGAGCGACGACGTCGAGCGCATCCTCCAGACCGCCGAGGGCTTCGAGGCGGTCATGCATCGCGACCTGAAGAAGGTGCCCACCCTGCGTGGGCGCACCATCATGACCGTCTTCTTCGAGTCGTCCACCCGCACGAGCTCGTCGTTCGAGCTCGCGGCCAAGCGGCTCTCGGCCGACGTCGTGAGCCTCAAGGCGGCCGGCTCGAGCGTCGACAAGGGCGAATCGCTGCGCGACACCGTCCAGACGCTCTCGGCGTACGACCCTGACGTGATCGTGATCCGTCACGCCGCCGTCGGCGCCGCCGCGCGCGTGACGCAGGCGACCGACGCGCACGTCGTGAACGCCGGCGACGGCTGCCACCAGCACCCCACCCAGTGCCTGCTCGACCTGTACACAATGCGCGCCGCCCGCGGCCCGCTCGACGCTCTGCACGTCGCCA
Source organism: uncultured Actinomycetes bacterium (assembly GCA_963825325.1). Taxonomy (GTDB): domain Bacteria; phylum Actinomycetota; class Thermoleophilia; order Gaiellales; family JAICJC01; genus JAICJC01. The sequence goes on along the minus strand of CAWGSU010000003.1, from coordinate 923,460 downwards.
TCGTCGGCGACGTCAGCCACTCGCGCGTCGCCCGCTCGAACATCCAGGGGCTGCGCCTGATGGGTGCGAGGGTGACGCTGGTCGGGCCGCCGACGCTGATCCCGCGCGAGGCGACCAGCCTCGGCGTCGAGGTCAGCCACGACATCGCCGCCATCGCCGACGCCGATGTCGTCTACGTGCTGCGGATGCAGCGCGAGCGGATGGCCGAAGGCGAGGCCTACGTGCCGTCGCTGCGCGAGTACTCCGCCCTCTGGGGCGTCACGAGCGCACGCGTCCGCCCGGGCCAGCTCGTCATGCACCCGGGTCCGATGAACCGCGGCGTCGAGATCGCAGGCGACGTCGCCGACGGGGCGAACTCGGCCATCATCGACCAGGTGCGCGCCGGGCTCGTCGTGCGGATGGCGGTGCTCTACGACCTGCTGGCCGGACCGGGGCCGGCGGACGCGCGCGCCGGATTGCGGCCCGTGACCGCTGCGGCTCCGGTGGCCGCGGGCCAGGAGGTGGCGTGATGCCGGAGCGCCTGTTCCTGGCCGACTCCCCGCCCGCGAGCATCGTCATCGCCGGCGGACGGCTGGTCGACCCCACCGCCGGCTTCCACGGCGAGGCCGTCGACGTGCGCATCGAGGACGGGCGCATCGCCGAGATCGGCGCCGACCTGCATCACGCCGACTGCGAGACGATCGATGCGGCGGGGCTCACGATCACGCCCGGCCTGGTCGACCCGCACGTGCACCTGCGCACGCCGGGGGACGAGGACGAGGAGGACATCGCGTCGGGCACGCGCGCCGCCGCGGCCGGCGGGTTCGTCGCCATCCTGGCGATGCCGAACACCTCGCCGGTCGTCGACTCCGCCGCCGTGCTGGCCGGCCTGATCGATCAGGCGCAAAGCGACGCCGTCATCGCGACCGGCTTCATATGCGCGATCACGCGCGGCCAGGACGGTCGCGCCCTGAGCGAGATGGGCGACCTGGCCGCAACCGGCGCCGCGGCCTTCTCGGACGACGGCCGGCCTGTCGCCGACGCCGGCATCCTGCGGCGCGCGCTCCAGTACTGCTCGGTCACGGGCCTCAAGCTGGCGCTGCACGAGGAGGACATGTCGCTCTCGGCCGGCGGCCAGATGCACGAGGGCGCCGTCTCGGCGGAGCTCGGCCTGCACGGCTGGCCGGCGGTGGCCGAGAGCACGATGATCGCGCGCGACCTGGGAATCGCCCGTCACGAGGGCGCGCCGCTGCACATCTGCCATGTGTCGGTCGCCGAGTCGGTCGCCGAGATCCGCCGCGCGCGCACGCTCGGCGCGCAGGTGTCGGCCGAGGTCACGCCGCACCACCTGTGCCTGACCGATGAAGCCGTGCGCAGCCTCGACCCGGCGACCACGAAGATGAACCCGCCGCTCGGGTCAGCAGCCGATCGGGCCGCGCTGATCGAGGCGCTTGCAGACGGCACGCTCGACTGCATCGCCACCGACCACGCCCCGCACCGCGATCACGAGAAGGACGCGCCGTTCGAGGAGGCGCCGTTTGGGGTGATCGGGCTCGAGACCGCCTTCGCGGCGATCTACACATACCTGGTCGAGCCGGGCCTGCTGCCGCTGCAGACCATCATCGAGCGCATGTCGGCCGGCCCGGCGGCCGCGTTCGGGCTGCCCGCGCCGCGGCTTGCGGTCGGCCGGCCGGCCGACATGGCGGTGTGGGACCTGGCCGCCACCCGGCGGGTCGAGCCGCCGTACGCGTCGCGCTCGACCAACTCGGCCTTCGCCGGCCAGACGCTGCGCGGCGTCTGCCGCCTGACCGTCTGCCGCGGCCGCGTCGCCCACCGCCTGATCGAGGCGGTGGCGTGAGCCGGGAGCGAACATGATGTCGGCCTTCCTCGTGCTCGAGGACGGCGCCGTCCATCGCGGCCGGCCCTACGGCGCCCACGGCGTCGCGGTCGGCGAGGTCGTGTTCACGACGTCGATGACCGGATACCAGGAGGTCGTCACCGACCCCTCGTTCGCGGGCCAGCTGATCACCTTCACCCAGCCGATGATCGGCAACTACGGCGTCGAGGCCGACGCCTCGGAGTCAGACGTCCCGGCGGCGCGAGCCGTCATCGTGCGCGAGGGCCGAAACGCGACGCCGAACGGCCGCGAGGGCTTCTCCGACTGGCTCAGCGAGCACGGCATCGTCGGCCTGCAGGGCGTCGACACGCGCGCCATCACCCGCCGCCTGCGGGACGGCGGGTCGGTGCGCGGGGCGGTCTCGACCGGCACCGCCTCGATCGCCGAGGTGCTCGAGCTCGTGCGAAGCGAGCCGGCCATGCTCGGCCGGGCGCTCGCGGCGGGCGTCTCGCGCCGAGAGCCCGAGACCGCGCCTGCGCTCGGTCCCGAGCGCGCCCACGTCGCCGTGCTCGACTACGGCGTCAAGTCCTCGATCGTCCGCATCCTGCGCGAGAGCGGCGCGCGTGTGACGGTGTTCCCGTGGGACTGCGAGGCGGCCGACGTGCTCGCGGCGTGCCCCGACGGCATCGTGCTCGGCAACGGCCCCGGCGACCCGGCGGCGCTGCCCCGCTGCGTCGAGGTCGTGCGAGACCTGGTCGGGGACGTGCCCCTGCTCGGGATCTGCCTCGGCCACCAGCTGCTCGGCCAGGCCATCGGCCTGCAGACGTTCAAGCTCCGTTTCGGCCACCGCGGCGCGAACCATCCCGTGCTCGAGCTCGACACCGGCCGCGTGCTCGTCACCGCGCAGAACCACGGCTTCGCGGTGCGCCCGCCCGATGCCGGGCGCGAGTTCGAGACCCGTTTCGGCCGCGCGCGCGTGACCCACACCTCGCTCTACGACGGCACGGTCGAGGGGCTCGAACTGACCGGCCTGCCGGTGTCGTCGGTGCAGTTCCATCCCGAAGCGAGCCCGGGGCCGCACGACGCCCGCGACACGCTGACCGGCTTCGTCGTCCGCCTCGCACACGCTGCCCCGAGGGCCGTTGCCTAGGCGCTCGGACATCTCGAGCGTCGCCGTGATCGGCTCGGGGCCGATCGTGATCGGCCAGGCGTGCGAGTTCGACTACTCCGGCAGCCAGGCGCTGCGCGTGCTGCGCGCCGAGGGGCTGCGCACCGTGCTGATCAACTCGAACCCGGCCACGATCATGACCGACGGCGGCTGGGCCGACCGCACCTACCTCGAGCCGCTCGACGTCGAGGGCGCGGCGGCGGTGCTGCGCCGCGAGCGGCCCGATGCCCTGCTGCCGACGCTCGGCGGCCAGACCGCGCTCAACCTCGCATCCGACCTGCACGCCGCCGGCATCCTCGAGGAGCTCGGGGTGGAGCTGATCGGCGCGTCCTACGAGGCCATCCGCCGCGCCGAGGACCGCGAGCTCTTCGCCGAGACGATGGCGCAGGTGGGCCTGCGCGTCCCCGCGAGCGTGATCGCGACCAACATGGAGAACGCGCACGCGGCTCTGCGGTCGGGTGGGCTGCGGCTGCCGGTCGTCGTGCGGCCGGCCTTCACGCTCGGCGGCCATGGCGGCGGGTTCGCGCACACGCCGGACGAGCTCGAGGCGGCTGTCGCGCTTGGGCTGCGCGAGAGCCCGATCGGCCAGGTGCTGCTCGAGGAGTCGGTGGCCGGCTGGGGCGAGTTCGAGCTCGAGGTGATCCGCGACCGCAAGGACAACGTCGTCATCGTCTGCTCGATCGAGAACGTCGACCCGATGGGCGTCCACACCGGCGACTCGGCCACGGTCGCCCCGGCGCAGACGCTGTCGGATCGCGAGTACCAGAAGCTGCGCGACGCGTCGGCCGACGTGATCCGCGCGGTCGGCGTCGAGACGGGCGGCTCGAACGTCCAGTTCGCCCTGAACCGCGAGACCGGCGAGCTGGTCGTGATCGAGATGAACCCGCGCGTGTCCCGCTCCTCCGCGCTGGCGTCCAAGGCCACGGGCTATCCGATCGCAAAGGTCGCGACGAAGCTCGCCATCGGCTACACGCTCGATGAGATCCCGAACGACATCACGCGCACGACGCCGGCCGCGTTCGAGCCGACGCTCGACTACGTCGTCGTCAAGCTGCCGCGGTTCGCGTTCGAGAAGTTCCCCGGGGCCGACACCGGCCTGACGACGCAGATGAAGTCGGTCGGCGAGGTGATGGGCATCGGCCGCACGTTCGCCGAGGCGTGGGGGAAGGCGATGCGCTCGCGCGAGCTCGACCGCCGCCCGCGCACGTCCGGGTCGGTGGCCCAGGCGGAGTGGGATCGCTTCGATGCGATCCAGGGCCGGCTGACCGCGGGCGACGACCCGGCCGCCCTGGCGACGGAGTCGTCGGTGCACCTCTGGTTCTTGGACGAGTGGGAGCGCATCGCCCACGCCGAGCGCATGCTCATGCGCACGCCGCTCGAGGCGCTGGTCGAGACCGAGTGGCGGCGGATCAAGCAGCTCGGCCTGGCCGACGCCCGCATCGCCGAGCTGGCCGGGCGCGACGAGGACACGGTGCGCGGCATGCGCCTCGCGCACGGCGTGCGCCCGGTCTACAAGGCGGTCGACAGCTGTGCCGCCGAGGTCGAGGCGCAGGCGCCGTACTTCTACTCGGCCTACGAGCAGGAGGACGAGCTCACCCCGGCCCAGCGGCAGTCGATCGTCATCCTCGGCGCCGGCCCGAACCGGATCGGGCAGGGGATCGAGTTCGACTACTGCTGCGTGCGCGCCGCCCAGACGTTCCGCCAGCTCGGGTACGACGCGGTGATGATCAACTGCAACCCCGAGACCGTCTCGACCGACGCCGACTCCTCCGACCGGCTCTACTTCGAGCCGCTGACGGTCGAGGACGTGCTCGAGGTGGTCGAGCGCGAGCAGCCGGTCGGCGTGGTCGTCCAGTTCGGCGGCCAGACGCCGCTGCGCCTCGCGCGCCGGCTCGAGCAGGCGGGCGTGCCCATCCTGGGGACGCCGTTTGCCGCCATCGACGTCGCCGAAGACCGGGAGCGGTTCGGGCAGATCCTCGCCGACCTGGACCTGCGAGCGCCGGACTGGGGCATCGCCTCCGGCGCCGACGAGGCGGTGACGATCGCAAACCGCATCGGCTACCCGGTGCTCGTGCGGCCAAGCTACGTGCTGGGCGGGCGCGAGATGCGTATCTGCGATGACGACGCGTCGGTGCGGTCGGGGCCGGTGCAGCCGGGGTCGCTCGTCGACCGGTTCATCGACGACGCGATCGAGGTCGACGTCGACGCGATCTGCGACGGCGAGCGCACCGTGATCGGCGCGATCATGGAGCACGTCGAGGAGGCCGGCGTGCACTCCGGCGACTCGACCTGCGTCATCCCGGCGATGTCCCTGGGCGAGCGGGTCGAGGATGACCTGCGCCGCCAGACCGCCGCCATCGCTGAGGCGCTCGGGGTGCGCGGCCTGATCAACGTGCAGTTCGCGGTGCAGGGATCGGCCGTCTACGTGATCGAGGCCAACCCGCGCGCGTCGCGCACCGTCCCGTTCGTGTCCAAGGCGACCGGCCGCGACCTCGTGGGCGCCGCCTGCCGGGCGGCGCTCGGCCTTGAGATCGACCTGGTGGAAGGCGAGGTCGAGCACACGAGCGTGAAGGCCGCGGTGCTGCCGTTCCAGCGCTTCGTCGGCGCCGACCCGACGCTCGGCCCGGAGATGCGTTCGACGGGCGAGGTGATGGGGATCGGGCCGGACTTCCCGACCGCCTTCAGCAAGGCCGAGCGCGCCGCCGGGCGCCCGCTGCCGCGCAGCGGCGCGGCGTTTCTCTCGGTGCGCGACCGTGACAAGCCGGCGGCCACCATGCTCGCGGCGCTGCTGCAGTCGCTCGGGTTCGACCTCGTCGCGACGGCGGGCACCGCTCGCGCGTTGCGGCGCATCGGCATTCCGGTCGAGACGGTGCGCAAGGTGATCGAGGGCTCGCCGAACGTCGTCGACCTCGTCCGCGACGGCGGCATCCAGCTCGTCATCAACACGCCGGGCGGGCGGGGGACACGCGTCGACGGCTACGAGATCCGGGCGGCCGCGATCACCCACCGCGTGCCCTGCATCACAACCATGGCGGGTGCCTCGGCCGCCGTCCAGTCGATCGCCCAGGCGCAGGCGGTCGAGCCGGTGGCGCTGCAGGACCTGCACGAGTACGAGGCCTTCGGTGCCGCCCCCGGCCGCGCGTAGCCTGCCGGTCGCCGCGGTCGAGGCCGTCGGCGCCTACACGCTCCTGCGCCTGCACGACGACGGCGGCGACGCGGGCGTCCCCGGCCAGTTCTTCATGCTCCGCGCCGAGCCGAAGCCCGCCGGTGCCTACCTGCCCCGCGCCGTATCGGCGGCCTGGGCCGGCGACGGCGAGATCGCCTTCCTGCTCGATGTGCGCGGCGAGGGCACAAGGGCGCTCGCGGGCGCCCGGTCGGTCTCGGTGCTCGGCCCTCTCGGCCAGGGCTTCCGGCCGGCCTCCGGCGCTGCCATTCTGGTCGGGGGCGGCATCGGAGCCGCAATCCTGCCGTGGCTTCACCGCCGGCTTGCACCCGAGAGCGCGGTGCGCACCGTGCTCGGCTTCCGCACCTCCGCCCACGCGGTTTGCTCACCGCTGGTCGATCCCGAGGCGACGGTCGTGCTCGATCCGGTGCTCGTCACCGAGCCGCTCGCCCGGCTGCTGCCGGCACCGGCGACCGTCTACGCCTGCGGGCCCGACCGCATGCTCCACGCGGTCGCGGCGCTCTGCGCCGAGCATGACGTCCCCTGCCAGCTGGCGATGGAGGCGGCGATGGCGTGCGGGTTCGGTGCCTGCTACGGGTGCGCCGCGCGCATCGACGGCGTCTGGAAGCGGCTGTGCATCGAGGGGCCGGTGCTGGAGGCAAGCCGTGTCCTCGCCTGACCTGCGCACCGAGCTCTGCGGTATCGAGCTTGCAAACCCGCTCGTCAACGGCTCGGGAACGCTCGACGCGCTCACCGCCGGCACGCTGGGGCTCGCCGCCTTCGTCACCAAGACGGTGACGCTGCACCCGCGTGCGGGCAACCCGCCGCCGCGCATCGCCGAGACGCCGGCCGGGATGGTGAACTCGATCGGCCTCGCCAACCCCGGCCTCGATGCCTTCTGCACCGAGCACCTGCCCCGGCTCGGCGACCTCGGCGTCCCCGTACTTGCGAGCGTCGGCGGCTGGTCGCCCGCCGAGTACGCCACCGCGGTCGCGCGGATCGGCGCCGATCCGGCGGTCGCGGCGATCGAGCTGAACGTGTCGTGCCCCAACGTCGAGACGGGCTGCATCTCGATCGGCACCGACGCGGGCGAGACGCGTGCCCTCGTCGAGCGCTGCCGCGCCGAGACGGACGTTCCGGTGCTCGTCAAGCTCAGCCCGAGCGTCGCCGATGTCGCGGCGATCGCGACGGCGGCGGCGGAGGGGGGCGCCCACGGCCTCGTGCTGATCAACACCGTCCGCGGCATCGCCATCGACCGCGATCGCCTCGAGCCGCTGCTCGGTGGCGGCGGCGGCGGCCTGTCCGGGCCGGCCGTGAAACCGGTCGGGCTGCACGCGGTCTACCACGCGTGGGCGGCGACCGGGCTTCCGATCATCGGCATGGGCGGCGTGGCGGATGCGCAGGACTGCATCGAGTTTCTCGCCGCCGGCGCAGCGGTGGTAGGAATTGGCACCGCGCTCTTCTCCGACCCTGAGCTACCCCGACGGCTGCTGCCCGAGCTCGGCGCGCTTCTGCGCCGTCACGGCGCGCGCAGGATCGGCGATCTCGTCGGCGTCGCGCATCCACAGGTATCAAGCTCGACTCGAGCTTGACCCTTTTGGCCGCGAATTTCGCCTGTTCATCCCGTTTTCTCATGGTTGCACGCGGCTCGCCCACGGGTATAATCGCCCCCTACCATGACAACCAGCACCCTCTCTCAGACACCCTCACGGTCGCTCGATCAGCGCATGGAAGCACTCAACAGGGCGAACCACATCCGGGTGCGGAGAGCGCAGCTCAAGCGCGACCTCAAGGCGGGGCGAGTGCGGATCGGCGATGTGATCGCCGAGCCGCCCGACGAGGTGCTGACGGCCAAGGTGTACGACATGCTGGTGGCCGTCCCCCGGCTCGGGCGCGTCAAGGCGACTCGGCTCCTGACCCAGTGCCGCATCAGCCAGAGCAAGACCGTCGGCGGTCTGTCCGACCGCCAGCGCGGCGAGCTGCTCGACCTGTTCCGCGCCTGACCGCGCGCCGCAGGGGGTGCCGGTGAGCGGCCGCCTGTTCGTCGTGGCCGGCCCATCCGGCGTGGGCAAGGGCACCCTGATCGCGCGGGCGCGGCGGCTGGTCCCGGGAACGGAGCTCGCAACGTCGGCGACGACGCGGCCGCCGCGCGAGGACGAGAGGGACGGACGCGAGTACCACTTCCTCTCCGCCGCCGAGTTCGAGCGGCGCGTCGAGGCGGGCGACTTCCTCGAGCATGTATCCTACGCGGGGAACCGGTACGGCACGCTGCGCAGCGAGGTACTGCAGCGGCTCGGAGACGGCGCGAGCGTCGTCCTCGAGATCGAGGTCGCCGGCGCTCGTGAGATCAGGCGGCAGATGCCGGACGCAGTCTTCGTGTTCGTCGCCCCTCCGACGATGGCCGACCTCGAGGCCCGGCTGCGCGGCCGCCGGCAGAACACCGAAGACGAGGTTTCCGACCGGCTGCGGATCGCGGCCGAGGAGCTAGAGGCAAGACCCGAGTTCGACCATGTGATCACAAACGACGACGTCGACCGCGCCGCCGCCGACCTGGCGGAGCTGATGCGGGCGGCGATGGACGCTGAGGAGCACCGATGATCTACCCCAAGATCGACGACCTGCTGGCCAAGGTCGACAGCAAGTACGCGCTCGTGATCGCCGCGGCGCGGCGCACGCGCCAGATCAACGACTACCACCACCAGCTGGGCGAGGGCAGCTTCGAGAGCTTCTCGCCGCCGCTCGTCGAGTCGCGCTCCAAGAACTTCCTGACGATGGCGCTCGAGGAGATCGCGCAGGGCCAGCTCAAGGTCTCGCCGACCGCCAAGGAGTAGCTCCGCTCCGATGAGTTCTGCACGACGGGGGGGTCAGACTTCCAAGAACGCGAATCTGGAGGTGTGCTGATGGCGACGCAGGTCGTGCTGCTGGTGGGAACGCGGAAGGGGTGCTTCATCCTCGAGAGCGACGAGGATCGCCGCGACTGGGGTGTGCGCGGGCCGTACTGCGACGGCTGGCCGATCTACAACACGGCGTACGACGCGGACTCGGGGGCGATCTACGCGGCCGCGTCCAGCGAGTGGCACGGAGCCGGGATCTGGCGCAGCGCCGATCTGGGCGAGACGTGGCAGCTCTCGTCCGAGGGACTCGGCTACGGCGAGGAGGGCGAGCTGCGGCTGTCCAAGGTGGCCGGGCTGATGGCCGCGCACGGCCGCGTGATCGCGGGCGCCGAGGCGGCCGGCCTGTTCGAGAGCCGTGACGGCGGCGCCACCTGGTCGCTGCTCTCGACGCTGGACGGCCAGCCGGGACGCGCCGACTGGAACAAGCCCGAGAACCAGCCACCGGGGCACCTCGGCATGGCAGGCCTGCTGCCCGATCCGGACAACGCCGACCGCTTCTGGGCGATCGTGCAGGGCTTCGGCATCTTCGAGACGACGGATAACGGCGGCTCGTGGACGCCGCGCAACCGCGGCCTGCGGGCCGAGTGGCCGCTCGAGAACCCCGAGATCGGCTACTGCGTGCACAAGCTCGTGATGTCGCCTGCCGACCACGACCGCCTCTACCAGCAGAACCACTGCGGCATGCACCGCTCCGACGACGCCGGCCGCTCGTGGACCGAGATCACCGAGGGCTTGCCGTGCGACTTCGGCTTCGCGGCGGCGGCGCACCCGCAGGACCGCGACAGCTTCTACGTGATCCCGCTCGACCCGGGCCATGGGCGCTGCATGCCGGACGGACACGCCGCCGTCTGGCGCACGAGCGACGCCGGCTCGTCGTGGCGCCGGCTCGACGCCGGCCTGCCGCAGCGAAACGCCCACCTCGGCGTGCTGCGCGAGGGGATGGCGATCGACGCGCTCGACTCGCCGGGCCTCTACTTCGGCACGAGCACCGGCCAGGTGTTCGCAAGCGCCGACGAGGGCGAAAGCTGGGACGAGATCGCGAGCTACCTGCCCGGCATCGCCTCGGTCGAGGTGGCGGTGATCGGCTGATGGCCGACGTCCACCTTCCGGTCACGCTGCCGACCGTCTTCGCCGACCTGCCCCGCCGCCTCGACGTCGAGGCGGCCACCGTGGGCGAGGCCTTCGACCGCCTCGACGATCGTTGGCCGGGCATACGCGACCGGCTGTGCGAGCCCGGCCCGGCGCTGCGCCGGCACGTGAACGTGTACGTCGACAGGGAGCGGGCGGAGCTCGGCACGACGCTTCGGGCCGACTCCCGCGTCGACGTCATCTCCGCCATCAGCGGGGGGTGAGAGCCAGCGCCGCTCGTGGTGCCAGCGCAGCATCGTGCGCACGCTCGGCGGGACCGCGAGCCCACCGGAGCACTCCGCGCGCAGGCGAGCGATGACGGCCGCGGGCGGGAGCCCCAGCGCGAACTCCGCCTCGGCCTCCCGGCGGAGGTCGGCCCACGTGTGGGAGCCGGGCCGCGCACGCGGCGGTCGGCCGGCGAGGCTCGCGAGGTGCGCATCGAGCGCTCGACGGCGGGCGGCCGTGAGACACCCGTGCGCCTGCCACAGCCGCCGCAGCGTGACGACGAAGTCACGGCCGTCGCGGCTGCACTGGAACTCCCGCGAGGCATGCGCCTCGCACAGCCAGACGGTCACACCGTGCGTCAGCCGCAGCTCGATGGTGCGCCCGCGCGTGCGGTCGCAGCAGATCGCGCACACCGGCCGGCTGATCGACATGCCGGACGGCTCGGGGAGGGTCGGAATCGTCATGCGCCCAGTGTGGCGGCAAGGATGTGACGCGTGGGTCACGGCGCGTCACGAGAGGGTGACAGCCTCGGCGTACGCGCGGGGACGCCGCCACCCGGCACGCGCGTATTCACCACCTGTGAGCCGGCGAAGCCCTGAAGCGTGTTGCGGCCGCCACCCCGGGGCGGCGACACTACGGCCATGATCCTGATCGGCGTCTGCGGAGGGATCGCGGCGTACAAGACATGCGAGCTCGTGCGCATGCTCGTCCGCGGCGGAGACGACGTGCAGGTCGTGCAGACGCCCGACTCGCAGCGCTTCGTCGGCCCGACCACGTTCGCCGCGCTCTCGCGGCGGCCGGTCGTCGTCGACGGCGGCACCGAGGTGTTTCCGCACCTGGACGCCTCGGCCCATGCCGACCTCCTCTGCATCGCGCCGCTCTCGGCGACGACCCTCTCCCGCATCGCACACGGCGAGGCCGCGAACGTGCTCACCGCGACGACGCTCGCGTTCAGCGGGCCCGTGATCGCCGCCCCGGCGATGAATCCGCGCATGTGGGAGGCCGACGCGACCGTGACGAATCTCCAACTTCTGGCCGCGCGCGGAGTCGAAATGGTGGGACCTGCGAGGGGCGACACCGCGGAAGGCGAGGTCGGGGTGGGGAGGATGGCAGAGCCGGACGAGATCATGACGGCGATCGCTGGACGCCTCGCGACCGCCCGCAGCCTCGCGGGCGTGCGCGTGCTCGTCACGGCCGGCGGCACGCGTGAGCCGATCGACGCCGTCCGCTACGTCGGCAACCGCTCGAGCGGCCGCATGGGCGTCGCGGTCGCCGAAGAGGCGGCGCGCAGGGGGGCCGAGGTGACGCTGATCCTGGCCGCGGCCAGCGCGGCGCCGACCGCACCGATGTCGGTGATCCATGCCGAGTCGGCCGCCGAGCTCGAACAGGCCACGCTCGCGGCGGCCGCGACCGCCGATGTGATCGTGATGGCGGCCGCCGTCTCGGACTACCGCCCGGCTGACGCCTACACGGGCAAGCGGCCGAAGAGCGGTGAGCCGTGGCACGTGACACTGGAGCCGACCACGGATATCCTCAAAGAGCTGGGGTCGAGGCGAACGGCCGGACAGGTGCTGGTCGGGTTTGCCGCCGAACATGGCCCCGGGGGAGTGCAGCGTGCTCGAGCCAAGCTCGAGCACAAGAGTCTGGACATGATCGTGATGAACGACGTCAGCCGCACGGATATCGGATTCGACTCCTCTCAGAACGAGCTGGTGCTGGTGACGGGGCGCGATGAGCGCACCGTGAGCAGGCGCTCCAAGCGCGCCTGCGCCGCCGCGATCTGGGACGCCGTGGGCGTCCCCACGGCGGTCTCGGCACCGACCGGTGCATGACGAGAGCCAAGCCGAAGGAAGGACACATCAGGTGGAAGCACACGAACTCGGAGGGCGGGCCCCGGCAGCCGATGTCGCCGCCGCCGCCGACACCGCTCAGCGGGTCATCGAGAACGTTGCCCGGGTGATCCATGCGCCGCGCGCGCTGATCGCCCGGTGCGTGATGGCGATCCTGTGCGAGGGGCACGTCATCCTCGAGGACTTCCCCGGCGTCGGCAAGACCATGCTGGCAAAGTCGCTCGCCCGCTCGCTCGACTGCGAGTTCGCGCGCGTGCAGGCGACCCCCGACCTGCTGCCGTCCGACGTCACCGGCGTCAGCGTCTTCAACCTGCAGGGCGGCAACGAGTTCGAGTTCAAGCCCGGGCCGGTGTTCGCCAACCTCGTGCTCGTGGACGAGATCAACCGTGCGTCGCCAAAGACGCAGTCGGCCCTGCTCGAGTGCATGCAGGAGGTGCAGGTCACGGTCGACGGCGTGACCCATCCGCTCGCGCGGCCGTTCATGGTCATCGCCACGCAGAACCCGATCGAGTACGAGGGCACCTTCCCGCTGCCCGAGGCCCAGCTCGACCGCTTCGCGATGCGGCTCACGCTCGGCTACCCGGACGCCCGCCAGGAGGCGCGCATGCTGAGCGAGCACGCCGCGGGCGAGCCGATCGACGAGCTGCGCCCGGTGTGCACCGCCGCCGACATCGAGACGGCGATCGCCGCGGTCAAAGGCGTCTTCGTCGAGGAGTCGCTGCACCGCTACGTCGTCGCGATCCTGAACCACACCCGCAGCGACACGCGGCTCTCGCTCGGCGCAAGCCCGCGGGCCGGCATCTCGCTGCTGCGCGTCGCCAAGGCGCACGCGGCGCTCGAGGGGCGCGACTACGTCTCGCCGACCGATGTGAAGGCCGTCGCCGAGGACGTGCTCTCGCACCGCGTGATCCTCGCCCCCGAGGCGCGCACAGCCGGCATCGACGCGTCAGACTCGATCCGCGAAGCGCTCGAGCGCACCGCCATCCCGGTATGACGACCCGGGGCCGCCGACTGCTCCTGCTCGCCGCCGGGCTGTACCTGGTGTCGTGGGGGTTCGGGACGGCGGTCATGTTCCCGGTGGCGGTCGGGCTCGCGCTCGCACCGCTCGCCGCGCTCGGCTGGGTGAAGGCGCTCGACCGGCCGATGCTCCTGCGCCGCCGCACCGGCCACCTCGAGCTGACCGAGGGTCAGAGCGTCGACGTCGGGCTCGAGGTGCGGCCCGACACGGGCGGCCCGCTGCCGGGCCGCGCGATCCTGCTCGACCGGCTCGGCAGCACGCATGTCGTCGAGGCCGAGCTGGTGCGCCGCGGCCGGATCCTGCGCGGCCGCTACGAGATCGTGCACGCGCCGCGCGGGCGCTATCGCATGGACGGCGCCGAGCTCCTGATCGCCGATCCGTTCGGCCTCGCGCACGCGCGCATCCAGCTCGACCGCGCCGACCAGATGCTCGTCTATCCGCGCGTCTACGACCTCGAGGGCCTCTTCACCGACGGCGGCACGCCCGGCGGCGACCGCGGCCGCTCGATGCTGCACCGCACCGCCGGCTACGACCTGCACAGCATCCGCGAGCACCAGGTCGGCGAGAGCCTGCGCCGCGTGCACTGGCGGTCGACCGCCCGCCGCCGCCAGCTGATGGTGAAGGAGCTCCAGGACACGCCGCGCGATGAGGCGTGCGTCGTCCTCGACGGCGAGGCGGCCGCGCTCACCGGCGCGTCGCCCGACACGACGTACGACGTGCAGGTGCGCGCGGCGGCGTCGCTCCTGCGGCGGATGTCCGATGCCGGCCAGCGCAGCTCGCTGATCATCCACGCGGCGCAGCGCACCCGCCACCGGCTCGGCTTCGGCAGCGGCGACTGGGCGGGCGTGCTGGGCGAGCTCGCCGCGACCGAGGCGAACGCCCCGCGGCCTCTGGCCGACTACCTCGCCGAGAGCTCGCGCGGGCCCGACCCGGTCGACGCCGCGCGCGTGTTCATCGTCACCGCGGGCATGTCGTCGGTCCTGGCCGAGCGCATCCTGAACCTGAGCTCCGCCCAGTGCGACCCCGCGGTCGTCTGGGTCGACGGCGCCACGTTTGCCGCGAAGGGCCGCGCGCGCGACACGGGCGCCGAGGCCGCCGCGCTGCGGCTCACGCGCTCGGGCATCGCCGTCTCCCGCATCCGTGCCGGCGACCACGTCGGCCAGGCGCTCTCGGCGCCGGTGCTGCGGCTGGTGGTGGCGCGTGCCTAGACGGCGCCCGATCCGCGTCGCGCCGATCGTCCTCGCGGCCGCCTTCCTGCTGTTCTGCGGCTGGCACTGGGCGCGCCTCGCGCAACCGCACATGGGCTTCCGCGATCTGACCGTCCTGGCGCTGCTCGCCGCGCTGCCCACGGTCGTCGCGATGCTCGGCGGCGGGCGCACCGCGGCGCTGCTCACGCTGCTCGTCGCCACCCTCGCCGCGATCGGCCAGATCCTGCACCTATGGCCGTGGCAGACGGCCCATGGGCTCTACCCGGCCCGGGGCACCGAGCTCGTCAGCCGCGGCCTGCGGCAGTGGTTCGGCACGCACACGCCGATCGACGCCGGCCGCTTCGCCGGGGCCGACCACGACCTGCAGCTTGCGTTCTTCGCGGCCGCCGTCGCGCTCATCTGGCTGATCGTGCGCCGCGAGTCCGGCCTGGCCGGGATCGGGGTGGCCTTCGCCCTGTTCGCGCTCCCGAGCACCGTGCTGCCGCTGCACGCCGACGCCTTCCGCGCCGGCCTCTTCCTGCTCCTGGCCCTGCTCGTCCTGGTCGCGACCGCGCAGCGCAGCGGCCGCCCGCTCGCCGGCGATGCGCAGATCGTCGGGATGAGCGTGGCCGTCGTGCTGGCCGGCCTGATCGTCGGCACCGCGCCGGGCGTCACGAAGAGCGCGTTCCTGTCCTGGCAGACGTGGAACCCGCTGGCCCAGTCCGGCCCGCTCGTCAGTGTCGATTACATGTGGAACCAGACCTATGGGCCGCTGCACTGGCCGAAGAAGCGCACGGTCGTGCTCCAGATGACCTCGCCGAAGGAGATGTACTGGAAGTCGGCGACGCTGGACACCTTCCTGATCGACCACTGGCAGTTCTCGCAGCAGGGCACGCTGGTGGGCAGCTCGACGGGGGGCACGCTGTCGGTGCCGCCGGCCACGCTGCCGCTCGAGGAGACCGTCGGCCACAACATCGTGACCGTGAAGGTGAAGGTGCTCGGCCTCGCCGACAACCACCTGGTCGGCGCCGACCAGCCGGTGTCGTGGACGCTCCCCGGCGGCACCGAGTCGCTGCTCGACGCAAACGGCACCGTGACCACGCTCTCCGACCCGGCCCGCAACGCCAGCTACTCGGTCAAGGTGTACGACCCCAGCCCGACCATCGCCCAGCTGACCAAGGTCGGCACCGACTTCCCCGCCGAGATCCGCACCGGCGTGCAGGTCGACAATGTGAACATCCCGGTGTGGCCGTCGCCAAAGCCCCCGCCGGCCGCGCCGCTCAGCCCCGTCTTCATGCAGGCCGTGCAGCACACCTGGGTGGCGTCGCACGCGAACAAGGCGGATAACGAGTACGAGGCCGTGTTCGCGCTCGAGCACTATTTCCGCTCCCACCCGTTCCGGTACAACCTCACCCCGCATCTGGACGGCCCGGCCCCGGCGCTGGCCGAGTTCATGCTGAAGACGCACCAGGGCTACTGCCAGATGTTCTCGGGCGCGATGGCGCTCGTGCTGCGGATGCACGGGATCCCGGCGCGGGTCGCGGTCGGGTTCCTGCCGGGCAAGATCCAGGGGTCGGACACCTACATCGTGAACGACCATGACGCGCACGCATGGGTCGAGGCGTACTTCCCCGGCTACGGCTGGCTGCCGTTCGAGCCGACGCCGGGCAGCCACCTGCCGTCGGACACGTCCTCGTCGAGCCCGAAGTTCTCGGCGACGCGGCCCGGCGGCGGCATCGGCAAGCAGGCGGCGGCGTTCCTCACTGCGATCACGGGCCAGAGCCAGGCCGCGTTCGGCAAGAAGCACCCCGAGGGCGTGAACGGCTCGCGCTTCGGCAGCCAGGGCAGGGGCATCGGCCCAGGCGCGAGCGGAATCATCGCCACGGGCGGCTCGAGCTCGCACGGCCGCTTCCTCACGTGGCTCCTCACCGCGGCGCTCGCCGTGGTCGTCGTCGTCCTCGCCCTGAAGACGCTGAGCGTGCGCTGGCGCTACCTGCGCCGCGGCCCGCGCGCGCAGGCGGCGGCGGCGTACCGCGACCTGGCGACGTTCGTCGGAGACCAGGGCCTCGAGCTGCGCCCCGAGGACACGTTCGACGAGCTGGCCGAGCGCGTCCAGTCGACGTTCGGCGTCGACGCCGCCGACTTCGCCCGCAGCGCGACCATCGCCAGGTACGCGCCGCTGCCGGCGGCCGATCGCGAGAGCCGGCGGCTGCGTCGCGAGCTGCGCGCGATCAAGCGCGGTGTGCGTCAGCGGCTGACGCCGCGCGAGCGCGCGACCGGCGCCCTGCGGCTGCGCTCGGCGCTGTCGCAGGCTACTCTCGGAAGCTGAACCGGCCGGTGAACATGGCGGAGCACGAGGACACCTACGACCTCTTTCAGCGCGGTCGCGAGCACATGCGCCGCGGCGACAATGCCCAGGCGACCGTCTCGCTCGAGAAGGCCAAGCGGCGCGAGCCCGACAAGGCGTCGATCCGCGAGGCACTCGGCGTCGCCTACCTGCGCATGCACCGCTACCACGAGGCGGCGGCCGAGTTCGAGCACATCCTCGCCGCGGCGCCCGCCAACGACTACGCGCACTACTGCCTGGGCCGGTGCCTCGACCGCCTGGGCGAGCGCCGGATCGCACTCGGCCACTACAAGATGGCGCTCTGGCTGCGCCCGAACGTTGCGTACTACCAGGAAGCGGTCGACGGCCTCGTGGACTGAATCGCCGGTGCCAGGCACCGGCGATTCACATGTCGAGCCAGATCGTCACCGGCCCGTCGTTCACGAGCGCGACGTGCATGTGGGCGCCGAAGCGGCCGGTCGCGACCGGGACGCCCAGCGCACGCAGCTCGGCCGAGAACGCATCGACGAGCCGCTCCCCGATCTCGGGCGGCGCGGCGCCCGTGAAGCCGGGCCGGTTGCCACGGCGCACGTCGGCGTAGAGGGTGAACTGCGACACGACGAGCGCCTCGCCGCGGACGTCCGTGAGCGAGCGGTTCATGCGTCCGTCGGCGTCGGCGAAGATGCGCAGCCGCGCCACCTTCGCGGCCAGCTGCGCGGGGTCGCCGGGGCCGTCGTCCACGCCCGCGGCGACGAGCACCAGGAGGCCGGCGCCGATCGCCGCCACCCGGTCTCCATCGACCTCCACGGAGGCCTCGATCACGCGCTGGATCAGTGCTCGCACAGGGCGGCGCGAGTTTCTCACCTGGAGGGGCACGGTGCTACACTCAAAGTCGTTTCTGAGTTTTCGAGAGCGGTCGTCGAGGTGGGCTCCAACCCGCCTCTTTTTTCGCCCGCGATCGGGATTCGAGGTGCAACTTGACAATGAACGAACAGCTTCAGACCGAGATCGAGCAGATGCTCCACGACCGCACTCCGGACGTGGAGGTCGTCATGGCGGAACGGGCCGCGCCGGGCCTCGTGCGGGTGTTCATCGACCACCCGAACGGGGTCGACACGGAGCTGTGCGAGCGCGTCAGCCGCGAGCTCACGCCGCTGCGTGAACGCTACGCGCTCGAGGTGTCATCGCCGGGCGTCGAGCGACCGCTCGTGCGCCCCGACCACTACCGGCGCGTCATCGGCCGCCGCGTGGACGTGCGCACGATCGAGCCCATCGACGGCCGCCGACACTTCACGGCGACGCTCGTCGCCGCCGACGACGCCGGCATCGATCTCGATCAGGACGACAGGCGGGTGCGGGTCGACTACTCCGCCATTCGCCGAGGCCGGTTGGTGTTCGACTCCTGGGGAGGACGCTCGTGAGCAAGGAAATTCTGGAGGGCGTCAAGCTCGTCGAGAAGGAGAAGGGGATCGAGCCGGGCACGCTCTTGGCGGCGATCGAAGACGCGCTTCTGGCCGCCTACCGCAAGATGCCCGACGCCCGCCATCCGGTGCGCGTCGATCTCGACCGTGACACCGGCGACTTCACCGCGTGGACGGTGACCGACGACGCCTGGACCAAGTACCTGGACGCGCACCCGCATCATCACGTGCTCGCCGAGGCGCCGGCCGTCGACATCGACCCGGCCGCGCCGATCGACGAGACGGCCGAGGAGCCCGAGCCCGAGATCGAGTGGGACTGGTTCAACGACACCGTGCTCGTCGACGTGACGCCGGACAACTTCAGCCGCATCGCCGGTCAGACCGCGAAGCAGGTGCTGCGCCAGCGGATCAACGAGGCCGAGCGCTCGATGATGTACGACGAGTACGCCGACCGCGTCGGCGAGATCGTCACCGGCATCGTGCAGCAGGACGACCACCGCTACGCGTTCGTCGACCTCGGCCGCATGGAGGCCATCCTGCCCGGGTCGGAGAAGGTGCCGGGCGAGCGCTACGAGCAGGGCAGCCGCATCAAGGCCGTCATCATCGAGGTCCGCTCCGAGGGAAAGGGCCCGCAGGTCGTGCTGTCGCGGCGGTCGGACGAGCTCATCCGCCAGCTCTTCGAGCTCGAGGTGCCCGAGATCGCCGACGGCCTGGTGAACATCCGCGCCGTCGCCCGTGAGCCCGGCTACCGGGCGAAGATCGCCGTCGAGTCGAAGGTGCAGGGCGTCGACCCGGTCGGGGCGTGCGTCGGCCCGCGCGGCTCGCGCGTGCGCATGGTCGTCTCCGAGCTGCGCGGCGAGAAGATCGACATCATTCCCTGGAACGACGAGCCCGCCCGGTTCGTCGCCAAGGCGCTCGCGCCCGCCAAGGTGCGCGAGGTGTATGTCGACGACGACAACCGCCAGGCGACCGTGGTCGTGCCCGACGGCGAGCTCTCGCTCGCGATCGGGAAGGAGGGCCTGAACGCCCGCCTGGCCCACCGCCTGACCGGCTGGCGCATCGACATCGTCTCGGAGACCGAGTACTACGCCGACGACTCCGACGCGCCGTACACCGGCGAATCGGGCGAGGAGGACGAGTTCCCCGGCCGCTGCATCGCCGTGACCTCGTCCGGCAAGCGCTGTCCCAACCAGGCGCTCGACGGTAGCCGCTACTGCGGCGTCCCTGCGCACGTCGCGCTCGCGGCGGCGGAGGAGGGAAGCGCGTCCTCGCGGTGAGCGCTCCGGTGCGGCAGTGCGCCGGCTGTGGCCGGCGCCGGCCGCAGCGCGAGCTCGTGCGGATGGGGGTGGTCGACGGCGTGCTCGCGGTCGATCGCGACCGGCGCCTGCCCGGGCGCGGGGTGTACCTGTGCCCCAAAGCCGGGTGCGCCACGCTGGCCCGCAGGCGGGGCGCGATCCCGAGACGGCTACGATGCACATTGACCGTGCCGCCCGATCTGGAAGACTGGGTGGCATTCGAGCCGGCCTAGAGGCCGCATGAGAGGATTGATCCACGTAGATGGCTGACGAAATCGTTGATCCCGAAGAGGCCCGCCGCGCGTTCGGCGCGAAGGCGGCTGCGCCCGAGCAGGAGCGACCGGCACAGCCCGGCCGCGCTCCCCGGCCGCAGCGCGGCGCCGCGCCCAAGGGCAAGCGCCGTGTCGTCATCGACGCCCAGGCCGGCCGCAAGCCGGCGATGCGCCGTGAGCGTGGCGCCCCGCGGGCCGAGCCGAAGCGTGAGGCCGAGGTTCCCACCGGGCCCGTCAAGGTGCCGTCCGGCATCACGGTCAAGGACCTGGCCGAGGCGCTCGGCATCTCGCCCGCCAAGATCATCACGCTGATGATGGGCCTGGGTGAGATGGTCACACTCACCGTGTCGCTCTCCGACGAGGCCGTCGAGCTGATCGGCTCCGAGCTCTCCCGCGAGATCATCCTTCAGCACACGGACGACGAGGAAGAGGAGGAGGTCGTCTTCGAGGACGACCCCGACACCCTGGTCGCGCGCCCCCCCGTGGTCACGATCATGGGTCACGTCGACCACGGCAAGACGACGCTGCTCGACGCGATCCGCGAGTCGTCGGTCGTCACCACCGAGGCCGGCGGCATCACCCAGCACATCGGCGCCTACCAGGTGGACGTCGGCGACGGGCGCAAGGTCACCTTCCTCGACACGCCGGGCCACGAGGCGTTCACCGCCATGCGTGCCCGCGGCGCGAAGGTCACCGACGTGGCCGTCCTGGTCGTCGCCGCCGACGACGGCGTCATGCCGCAGACGATCGAGGCGATCGACCACGCCAAGGCCGCCGGCGTGCCCATCCTCGTCGCCGTGAACAAGATCGACCGGCCCGACGCGAACACCGAGCGGGTGCGCAACGAGCTCGTCGGGCAGGGACTGCAGCCCGAGGAGTGGGGCGGCGAGACGATCTTCGAGGACGTCTCGGCGAAGGCCAAGACGAACCTCGATAAGCTCCTGAACTCGATCCTCTTGCAGGCCGACGTGCTCGAGCTCAAGGCCAATCCCACCGCCGACGCGAGCGGCGTCATCATCGAGTCGCGCCTCGACGTCGGCCGCGGCCCGGTCGCGACGATGCTCGTGCAGCGCGGCACCCTGCGCGTCGGCGATGCGGTCGTCGCGGGCGATGCCTGGGGCCGCGTGAAGGCGCTCCACGACCACAACGGCAAGCGCGTCAAGGACGCGGGCCCGGGTGTGCCGGTCGAGATCCTCGGGTTCGACAAGCCGCCGCCGGCGGGAGAGCTGTGCCGAGTGGTCGAGAACGACCGCGTCGCCCGCCAGACCGCCCAGCAGCGCGCGCAGCGCAAGCGCACCGAGATGCTCGCCAAGCGCAGCAAGGCCGTCAGCCTCGAGGATCTTTTCTCGCAGATGCAGGAGGGCGCCGTCCAGGAGCTCGCCCTGATCATCAAGGGCGACGTGCAGGGCTCGGTCGAGGCCGCGGTGGACGAGATCGGAAAGATCCACCACGACGAGGTGTCGGTGCAGGTGATCCACTCGGGCGTCGGCGGCATCGTCGCGTCGGACATCATGCTGGCCGCCGCGTCGAACGCGATCGTCGTCGGCTTCAACGTGCGTCCGAACGCCGAGGCCAAGGCGTTGGCCGACCGCGAGGGTGTCGACATCCGCACCTACCGCGTCATCTACCAGCTGACCGAGGACATCCAGCGCGCCCTGATCGGCATGCTCTCACCCGAGCGCGTCGAGGAGGTGCTGGGCGAGGTCGAGGTGCGCCAGACGTTCCGAGCCTCGCGCATCGGCACCATCGCCGGCTGCATGGTCACGCAGGGCTCGATCCAGCGCGGTGCGCAGGTGCGGATCGTGCGCGACGGCACCATCGTCCACGACGGCCGTGTCGGCACGCTCAAGCGCTTCCAGGACGACGTGCGTGAGGTGACGCAGGGCTTCGAGTGCGGCCTGACCATCGACGGCTACAACGACATCAAGGAAGGCGACGTGCTCGAGGTCTACACCGTCCGCGAGGTCGCCCGCTCCGCCTAGCCGGGTGAATAGTTCGGGCCTGGCCCGAGATATTCACGCCCAGGCGTCGAAGAGGTAGCGATCGGCCTCGCGCGCCGCGCGCAGGACGATGGCGTTGGCGGCGACCGCGAGCGGCTGCGTGGTCGCGTCGACCAGGGCGTGGACGTCGGTTGGATCGGCGGCGACCTTGGCGGCGTCCGTGTCGAGCGCGTGCATGGCGGTGAAGATGCCGGAGAGGGCCGACGAGTATGCGTTCGGCGGAGGCGTCTGCATGCCGCTCAGCGTGGCGCACCGGCGCCGAACTCGCTTCACGCGTCCGGGGGAACCTCGCCGCGAGGACGGGTGAACACGTGGCGCAGCGCCGTCTCGTCGGTCGTGTCGGAGAGCAGCACGACCTCGTCCCCGGGCTCGAGCCGCAGCGACCCGCGCGGCTGCTCGGTGCGGCCCGCGCGCACGACGAGCGCGACCCAGGTGTGCTCGCCGATGGGAAGCTCGCGGATCCTGCGCCCGGCGGCGATCGCGCCCGGTGCGACGGTCACGCGCATGACCTCCTCGGGCTCGTAGCGCAGTGCGACCGAGAGCTCGAACCCGCGCGGTCTTCGGCGTGGAGTCATTGGCACGCCGAGGGCGCGTGCGAGCGGCTCGAGTGCGAGCCCCTGCGCGATCACCGACGCCGCCACGACGACGAACACGAGCCGGTAGATCAGGTCGGCGTCCCGCACCCCTTCCAGCACCGCCAGTGCCGCGAGCAGGATTGGGACGGCGCCCTTGAAGCCGGTCAGGCCGATGAAGAGCCGCTCGCCCCATCGCATCCGTTCGCCGGAGAGCAGCGGCACGACCGCGAGCGGGCGCACGAGGAGCACGAGCACGGCCGCGAGCACCAGGCCGTAGCCGACGGTCGACCAGCCAATGCCGGGCAGGTGGATCGTGAGGCCGAGCGCGGCGAAGACGACGATCTCGCCCAGCGACGCGAGCGCGGCGTGGAAGCGCTCGACCTCGCCCTTGAACGGCATGCGCGCATCGCCGATCCACACGCCGGCCACGAACACGGCCAGGAACCCCGACCCGTGCAGCAGCGTCGCGCCGCCGTAGATCAGCCCGGCGAGCGCGAGCGTCCGCAGCGGGTTCAGGCCCTCGCGCGGCAGCGGGTAGCGCCGCATCGCCCGCACCAGCACGAACGCGCCCGCGGCGCCGACGGCGACGCCGACGACCATCTCGAGGCCGAAGTCGGCGGCGCCCCTCCACGCGGATGCCCCGGTCGACGCGTAGGCCAGCAGGCCGACCACGAGCGCGATTGCGACCGGGTCGTTGGCGCCCGCCTCGCCCTCGAGGATGGCCGGCACGCGGCCGCCAATGTCGCGCCGGGCGAGCACCGAGAACATCACGGCGGGGTCGGTCGGCGCGAGCGCGGCGCCGATGATCGCCGCGGTCGTCCACGACACCGGCAGGATGATCTGGGCGGCGACCGCGCCCAGCGCAGCGGTCAGGAAGGTACCGACGACGCCGAGCAGCACGATCGGCCGGAGCGTCGGCCGCAGCCGTCGCCAGCCGACCTGGACGCCGCCGTCGAACAGGATCGCGACCAGTGCGACCACGCCGATGCGCTCGACGTCGCGGATCGAGACCGGCTCGGAGAGCGCGGGCAGGAGGTCCGAGATCGCCGCGGTCGCGATCAGGAAGACGACCGGCGCCGGCACGCGCAGGCGGGCGGTTAGGCGCGTCGACACGAGCGCCAGCCAGAGGCCGGCGGCGACGACGGCGAGCACGACCGCGAAGTCATGGATCTCGCGCATGACCAGGGTTCTACTTCACCGCGCGCAACCTCCGATAGCATCCGTCCGGCCATGCCGGCCGGCTTCGTGGGCATCCTGAGCTTCGAGTTGCATCTGCCGGACGGCGGATCGCTCAAGGGCAAGCGCAAACACCTGCTGCACACGAAGGCGCAGCTCGAGCGGCGTTTCGGCGCGTCGGTGGCCGAGGTCGACTACCACGACCGCTGGCAGCGCTCCCGTCTGACGATGGCGATCGTGCGCCGCGAGCACAACGCCGTCCAGCAGGCGCTCGTCGATGCCCAGAGCTACCTGAGCGGGCAGGAGTACGAGCTCGTGGATTCCACGCGGACCGTGCTCTCGGTCGAGAGCGACCTGCCGGTGGGACGGCTCTAGCCGTGCCCACGGAGCGCATGCGACGTGTGAACATGGTGCTGCGCGAGGTGCTGGCCGAGGGCGTGGAGGCGCTCGAGGATCCCGGCCTCGGCTTCGTCACGATCACCGCCGTACGGGCGTCGTCGGACCTCTCCCAGGCGGCCGTCTACGTGAGCGTGCTGGGGTCGGAGCGCAGGCGCGCGCGGTCGCTGCGTGCCCTCGACCGCGCCCGCGGCGTGCTCCAGTCGCGCATCGCCCGCCAGCTCCACTTCAAGCGCACTCCGCAGCTTTCCTTCCACTATGATGAGACGATCGACCAGGCGATGCGGCTCGAAGAGCTGATCAGCCGTGAGCACTCTCCGTTGGTCGAAGCGCAGCCCGGAATGACCGACATCGCACTCGATACCGACCTGGAGTCCGTGGTCGCCGCTCTCGCTGCGGCCGACCGCGTCATCATCGCCACCCACGAGAACCCGGACGGCGATGCCATCGGCTCGATGTCGGCGGCGGCCGGTGCGCTGCGGCAGCTGGGCAAGGACGTGCGCACCTATCTCGAGCCCGAGTCGAGCATTCCGCACGAGGTCGCGTTCCTCGACACCGAGGGGGTCGAGCGCCAGTTCGACCCGGCCTCGCTCGCGGGCTGGACGCTGCTCGCCCTCGACTGCGGCAACGAGCGCCGCCTGGGCGGCCAGTACGCCGATCTGCTCGCCGGCTGCTCACCGGTGATCGACGTCGACCACCATCACGACAACAGCCGCTTCGGCGGCGTGAACCTGATCGACGGCGGTGCGTCGTCGACCGCCGAGATCCTGGTGCGCATCTTCGACAAGCTGGGCGCAGAGCTCACGCCGGCCATCGCCGAGGCGCTCTACGTCGGCCTTGTCACCGACACCGGCCGGTTCCAGTACCGCACCACGAGCCCGGCCGCGCTGCGCCTCGGCGCGCGCCTGGTCGAGGCCGGCGTCGACGTGCACAAGGTGTTCGAGCGCGTGTTCGAGAGCGTCCAGCCGGGCAAGCTGCGGCTGCTGGGCCGCGTGATCGAGAACTCCGTGTCCTACTGCGACGGCCGCCTGCTCGTCTCGCACGTCACCCGCGACGATCTCGCGCTGGTCGCAGGGGACGAGGCGACGACCGAGGGCCTGATCGACCATCTGCGCGCCGTCGAGGGCGTGCAGGTCGCGGGCCTGATCCGCGAGCAGGTCCCGCTCGGCGACGGCACGCTCGCCCCCAACCGCGTGTCGCTGCGCTCGCGCGGCCTGATCGACGTCTCGGCGATCGCACGACTCTCGTCGGGCGGCGGGCACAAGCAGGCCGCGGGGTTCTCCCATCCGGGCAGCGTCGACGAGATCCGCCGGTTCATCGTGTCGGAGGTCAGCGCACAGCTCGCCGAGTCGGCCGCGTAGCGCTCCCATGCCCGAGGTGACCGGCCTCTATCTGGTCGACAAGCCCGCCGGGCCGTCGTCGTTCGCGGTGCTGCGCGGTCTGCGGCCGGCGCTGGGGAAGAAGCTCGGCCACGCCGGCACGCTCGACCCGTTCGCGACCGGCCTGCTGCTCGTCGTCGCCGGGCGCGCGACTCGCCTTGCCACCTACCTGTCCGGGGTCGACAAGACCTACGAGGCCGTCGTCCAGTTCGGCGCGGTCTCGACCACGCTCGACCCCGAGGGCGAGATCACGGCCGCCGGCCCGGCGACCGACGCGGCTGCCGTGGCCGCCGCCGCGCGCGGCCTCGTGGGCGAGATCACCCAGGCGGTGCCGGCGGCGTCCGCCGTCAAGGTCGACGGCGAGCGTGCCTACGCGCGTATGCGCCGTGGCGAGACGGTCGTGCCGCCGCCGCGGCGGGTGACGATCCACCGCCTCGACGTCGCCGCGTTCGACGCCGGGACGCAGCGCGCGACCATCGCCGTGCGCTGCTCGAAGGGGACGTACATCCGCCAGCTCGCCGCCGACCTCGGCAGCGCAACCGGAGCGGGCGCGTACTGCCGCGCGCTGCGGCGCACGCACGTGGACCGCTTCGACGTCGCCGACGCCGGGTCGCCCGATGACATCCGCGCCGACCCGCTCGGCCGCTGGTTCCGCTCCGCTGCCGACGCGCTTCCGCATCTGCCGGCCCGCGCGCTCGACGACTCCGAGCAGCGCGACATCGCCCACGGCCGCGCGCTGCAGCGCCACGGCGAGGACGGCGTCACCCGCCTGCTCGCGGGCGGCGAGCTGCGCGCCGTGGCCGAGCCCCGCGGCGAGCAGCTGCAGCCGGTGGTGGTGCTGTGATCGTCCGCCAGAGCTTGGCCGACGTCCCGCACGGCGAGCGGGCGGTTGCGCTCGGGAGCTTCGACGGCGTCCATCTCGGCCACCGAGCGGTCATCGGCGCGGCCGTCGCGACGGCCGCCGAGCGCGGCCTCAAGTCTGCCGTGATCACGTTTCACCCGCCCCCGATCGCGGTGCTGCGGCCGCAGGTGCGGCTGGTGCAGCTCTCGGCGCTCAGCCGGCGGGCGGCGCTGGTTGCGGAGCTGGGCGCGGACGAGCTCGTGATCGTGCGCTTCGACCGCGAGTTCGCTGCCCTCGAAGCCGACGCGTTCGCCGACCACGTGCTGGCGGGCGCGCTGGGCGCGCGGCATGTGAGCGTGGGGGAGAACTTCCACTACGGCCACGGCGCGCGCGGCAACCCGGCGCTGCTTGCCGACGAGGGCCTGCGGCTCGGCTTCGACGTGCATGTCGAGCCGCTGCTCGCGGTCGATGGGGCGCCGATCTCCTCATCACGGGTGCGCGAGCTGATCACGGTCGGGGACGTGGAGCAGGCGGGCCTGCTGCTCGGCCGCCCGCCGTGGCTCGAGGGAGCGGTCGTGCGCGGCGACGGCCGCGGGCGCGACCTGGGCTTCCCGACCGCGAACCTGGCCCTCGTCCCGCGCTCGCCGAGCCCGGCGATCGGCATCTATGCAGGCGTCGCGCACCTGCCGGGATCGAGCCACGCCGCCGCGATCAGCGTGGGGTACAACCCGACGTTCACCGACGACCGCAGCGAGGTGCGCGTCGAGGCCTACCTGCTCGACTTCGACGCCGACATCTACGGATCGCCGATGCGGCTCGACCTGACCCACCGGCTCCGCGACGAGGTCCGCTTCGACTCGGTCGACGCGCTGGTGCAGCAGCTGCACCGCGACGTCGACGCGGTGCGCGCGCTGGCGGTGAATAAACGGGGTCTGACCCCGTCTATTCAAACCGCGCCGCCTACGCCGGCACGGGCGTGCGGCCCAGGCTCTCGATCGTGCGCCGCAGGCCCTCGTCGAGCGAGACCTTCGGTTCCCAGCCCAGCACCTCGCGCGCCCGGGAGATGTCGGGCTTGCGCACCTTGGGGTCGTCGATCGGCAGACCCTCGAACACGATCTCCGAGCGCGATGCCGTCAGCTGGACGATCTTCTCGGCCAGGTCGATCAGCGTCATCTCGTCGGGGTTGCCGACGTTCACCGGCTGGTGGTAGTCGCTCATCGCCAGCCGGAAGAGGCCCTCGATCAGATCCTCGACGTAGCAGAACGAGCGCGTCTGGCTGCCGTCGCCGAACACGGTGATGGGCTTGCCCTCGAGCGCCTGGCGCAGGAATGTGGGGATGGCGCGGCCGTCATGCTGGCGCATCCGCGGGCCGTAGGTGTTGAAGATGCGGGCGATGTGGGTGTCGACGCCCTGCTGGCGGTGGTAGGCCATCGTCATCGCCTCGGAATAGCGCTTGGCCTCGTCGTAGACCCCGCGCGGCCCAACCGGGTTCACGTTGCCCCAGTACTCCTCGCGCTGCGGGTGCACCTCGGGGTCGCCGTACACCTCGGACGTCGACGCGATCAGGAAGCGCGCCCGCTTGAACTTGGCCAGGCCGAGC
Organism: uncultured Actinomycetes bacterium; assembly: GCA_963825325.1. Classification (GTDB taxonomy): domain Bacteria; phylum Actinomycetota; class Thermoleophilia; order Gaiellales; family JAICJC01; genus JAICJC01. Next base: position 895,730 of record CAWGSU010000003.1, on the reverse strand, counting down.
GCGTTGTGCGTGCCGTAGGAGCCGACCTTGAGCGTCGCGAGCGGCAGCCGCAGGTAGTCGACCGGGCTCGCCGGCGAGGCGAGGTGGAAGACGACGTCGACCGGCTCCTCGACGCTGATGAACTCGACGCAGTTGTGGTAGCGGAAGTCGAACTGCCCGCCGCGCAGGCGCTCGATGTTCTCGAGGCTGCCCGTGTCGAGGTTGTCGAGGCAGATCACCCGCCAGTCGCGGTCGAGCAGGTACTCACACAGGTGCGAACCCAGGAATCCGGCGCCGCCGGTCACGACTGCAGTGCTCAAGTGGCCTCCATGACGGTGGAAGAGATGGCGCAGTGTAGGGGACAGCCCCCGAGCCCGGGGCCCCTCCCCAGGAGGCGGAGAGCCGCTCTGCTACCCTGCCCCCGACCGCACCGCGGAGCTGCCGATGCTTGCCGACGCAGCGCTGGGATGCCGGCGACTCGATGTAAACGAGGCAAGGAGGTGTGGGCGATGCCGCTCACCCAGGAACAAAAGACGGAGCTCATCGGCAAGTTCGGGGCAAGCTCGACCGACACCGGCTCCACCAAGGTGCAGATCGCCCTGCTCACGCAGCGGATCAGCGAGCTCACCGAGCACATGAAGATTCACAAGCACGACCATCACTCACGCCGCGGCCTGCTCAAGCTGGTCGGCCGGCGGCGCCGGTTGCTGACCTACATGCAGAAGCACGACCTGGAGGGCTACCGCGCGTTGATCAAGGAGCTGGGCCTGCGCCGGTAAGGCGCGCGACCAGGTATGAGGCTGGCCCGCGGTTGGCGCGGGCCCGAGGAGAGAAGAGAGAGATATGAGCATTGCAGTTGAGGCCGGAGCGACGCGTCTCGTCGCCACCATCGGCGACAAGGAGATCAGCTTCGAGACCGGCGCCGTCGCCAAGCAGGCGCACGGAGCGGTCCTGGTGCAGCAGGAAGGCACCGTGGTGCTCGCCACCGCGGTCGGCCGGACCGAGGGTCGTGAGGGGGCGGACTTCTTCCCGCTCACGGTCGACGTCGAGGAGAAGGCCTACGCCGCCGGCAAGATCCCGGGCGGATTCTTCAAGCGCGAGGGACGCGCGGGAGAGAAGGCGATCCTGACGGCCCGCATGGTCGACCGGCCGATCCGGCCGCTCTGGCCGAAGGGCTACAAGAACGAGGTCCAGGTCATCGTGACCACGTTCTCGGCCGACCAGGTGCACCCCCACGACATCCTGGCCATCAACGGCTCGTCGGCGGCGCTGATGCTCTCGCCGATGCCGTTCCTGGGCCCCGTGGGCGCCGTGCGCATCGGCCGCATCGACGGCCGGCTGGTCATCAACCCGACGCTGCCCGACCTGAAGGACTCGACGCTCGACCTGATCGTGTGCGGCTCGCCCGAGGCGATCACCATGGTCGAGGCGGGCGCGCAGGAGATCGCCGAGGAGGATCTGATCACGGCCCTCGAGCTCGCCCACGGCGAGATCAAGAAGCTGTGCCAGCTCCAGATCGAACTCGCCGCCAAGGCCGGTCAGCCCAAGTGGGTCGACGGCGCGGTCACGGAGTCGCTGCGCCAGACGCACGGCGCCGCGCTCGCAGCGGCAATTGCCGAGGGCGGCCTGGCCGCACTTCCGGGCAAGATCGACGCCGTCCAGCGCGCCGAGCTGCCCGAGATCGGCGGCAGCTCAACCGACGCCGACGTGCTCCAGCGCCAGCGGGTGCAGTTCGGGTTCGTCCAGCTCGGCACCGAGGTGCGCGAGGGGGCGGTCTACCCGCACGTGAAGGAGCAGTTCGGCGACGCGATCCGCGCGCTGACCGACGCCGAGCAGGACTCGAAGGAGCTCAAGTCGGCCAAGCGGCACGCGCTCTACGACAACATCGCCGCCACGATCCGGCTGCCGTTCCCGAGCCGGGTCGAGACCGACGGCGACGGCCAGGGGCCGCTCGACGCGGCCACGCGGCCGACGGTCATGGGCGTGTGCGACAAGCTCTACAAGGAGATCGTCCGCACGAAGATCGCGGTCGACAAGCGCCGGCCCGACGGCCGCTCCGAGACCGAGATCCGGGCGATCACCTCGTCGGTGAGCGTCATGCCGCGCACGCACGGCTCCGCGCTCTTCACCCGCGGCCAGACCCAGGCGCTCACGCTGTGCACGCTGGGGACGGCCAAGGAGGAGCAGCGCATCGACGACCTGTCGCTCGACGAGACCAAGCGCTACATCCACCACTACAACTTCCCGCCGTTCAGTGTCGGCGAGACCGGCTTCATGCGCGGCCCCAAGCGGCGCGACATCGGTCACGGCGCGCTGGCGGAGCGGGCGCTCGTGCCCGTCATCCCGAGCGCCGTCGACTTCCCCTACACGCTGCGCCTGGTGTCGGAGATCCTGGAGTCGAACGGCTCCTCGTCGATGGCGTCGGTGTGCGGATCGACCCTCTCGCTGATGGACGCCGGCGTCCCGATCAAGGCCCCCGTGGCCGGGATCGCGATGGGGCTCATCAAGGAGGGCGACGACTACGTCATCCTGACCGACATCCAGGGCGCCGAGGACCATCTCGGCGACATGGACTTCAAGGTCGCGGGCACCGACCAGGGCGTCACCGCGCTGCAGATGGACATCAAGATCACCGGTGTCACCACCGAGATCCTGCGCAGCGCGCTCAGCCAGGCGCGTGACGCCCGCATCCACATCCTCGGCAAGATGCGCGAGGCGATCGCCGAGCCCCGCACGGAGCTCGCAGCGCACGCACCGCGGATCGTCAGCACGAAGATCCACCCCGACTTCATCGGCATGGTGATCGGCAAGGGTGGCGAGACGATCCGGGGCCTCGAGGCCGACTACGAGGTGCAGATCGACATCGAGGAGGATGGCACGATCCGCATCTACGGCACGAACGGCGAGCTCGCCGAGCAGTGCCGGCTCGCCATCGAGGCGATGACGAAGGAGGTCGAGGTCGGCGACGAGTACACCGGCAAGGTGGTCAAGATCACCGACTTCGGCGCGTTCGTCGAGCTGCGCAAGGGCGTGGACGGCCTGCTGCACGTGAGCCGGATCCTGCCCAAGGGCCAGCGGCTGCAGTCGGCCGCCCAGGTCATCGACCGCGGCGACACCGTCAAGGTGACCGTGGCCGAGGTCGACAAGGACAAGGGCCGTATCGGCCTGACCCTGCTGGCCAAGCTCGAGGGCGACACCGAGATCACCCCCGAGCAGCTCGTCGAGGTGGCCGAGCGCACGCCCGCGCCGCCGCGCGAGGAGCGCCCGCCCCGCCGCGACGGCGGCCGCGACCGCGGGCCGCGCCGCCGCTAGGACGCACGTGGAGGGGGCGGCGGCCGCCGCCCCCTCCGCCGTCTAGCCTTCACCGCCGTGCAGCGATACACCATCACCACCCTCGACGGGGGCGAGCGGGTCGTCTCGGAGCGGGTCTCGTCGGTGCGCTCGGTGGCGATCGGCATCTGGATCGGCGCCGGCTCGCGTGACGAGGAGCCGTCGCAGGCGGGCATGTCCCACCTGATCGAGCACCTGCTGTTCAAGGGCTCCGCACGCTACTCGACGGTCGAGATCGCCCAGATCTTCGACGGCCTCGGCGGCGAGCTGAACGCCGCCACCGGCCGCGAGTACACCGTCGTCTACGCCCGCGTCCTGGACGCGCACCTCGAGACGGCGCTCGACGTGATGGCCGAAATGGTGCTGCAGCCGCGCTTCGACGCCGACGAGATGAGCTCCGAGCGCGACGTGGTGCTCGAGGAGATCGCGATGTACGACGACACCCCGCAGGATCTGGTGCACGACCTGATCGCGCAGGCCGTGTTCGGCGACCATCCGCTCGGGCGCCCCGTGATCGGCACCGGCGAGGTGATCTCGGCGACGACACCCGCCGACGTGCGCGGCTACCACGACGCCCGCTACGTCGGCCCGAACATCGTCGTCGCCGCCGCGGGCAACCTCGACCACGAGCCGCTGGCGCACGCGGTCGAGACGCGCTTTGCGCCGCTCAGCCGCATCCCCGACCCGACGGCCGGAGTGCGGCCGCTGTGGGTGGGGGAGTCGCAGCCGCGGTCGATCTTCCAGCAGAAGGACACCGAGCAGTTCCACGTCGCGCTCGGCGGTCTGGGGCTGCCGCGCTCCGACCGGCGCCGGTTCGCGGCGTCGCTGCTCGACTCGATGCTCGGCGGCTCGGCGTCGTCGCGCCTGTTCCAGGAGATCCGCGAGCGGCGCGGGATGGCGTACTCGGTGTACACGTACGCGTCCCAGTACGCGGACACCGGGATGATCGGGGTCTACCTGGGCACGCGCGGAGACAACCTCGCAGAGTGCATGCGCATCATCGCCGACCAGTTCCAGGTGATGGGCGAGGGCGGCTTCGACGCGGCCGAGCTCGCCCGGGCCAAGGAGAACATGAAGGGCCGGATCATGCTCTCGATGGAGTCAACCTCCAACCGGGCCAGCCGGCTGGGAAAGTCGGTGCTGACCGACACCGAGCTCCTGTCGCTCGATCGCATCTGCGCCGAGATCGACGCGGTCGACGCCGACGCGGTCGCGGCGCTCGCGCGCCAGCTCTTTACCCCCGAGCGGCTCTCGGCTGCCGGGATCGGCCCCGACCAGGAGCAGTTCGGCGAGGCGCTGTCCGTCCTGAACCAGGCCCTCGTCCCGGCCGAAGCACCTATCGCCGCATCCGGTCGTCGAGGACGACGTGGATCGGCGGGCGACCCCGAAGCGTGACCGTGAACGCAAGGCCCCACACGCCGGGCATGAGCCACGCCGGCGCCCGCGTCGTGTAGACACGCGACCCGCGCAGCCGGTACGAGGCGACGCCCATGGCCATGCCGAGCATGCCGGCATCGGCACGGACGGACGCCCCGCGCACCGGCCGGCCGGCTCGTGTGACCGTCACCGCGAGCCGGTTGGGCGCAGACGCGCGGTTGGGCGAGACGGCGATCCGGATGCGGTAGCCGGCGCGCGTGACGTGGGCGCGCACCGCGCCCGGCCCGACGTGGAGCGTGAGGGCGCCCGCAGGCGTGCGGAAGGCGGCGCCGCCCGGAGCTCCGGGCACGGCGACCGCGCCGACGGTGACCGCACCTGCGCCGCCCCCGCCGCACGCGGCGCACAGGAGGGCAGCGGCAAGGCAGGCCGTGCCGGCGCCGAGCCGGCACCGCGGCCTACGCCTCGGCACGCGCCTCGTCGCCGACGTGGAACCGCTGCACAAGCCCCTGCAGGACGCTCGCCGTCTCGGTGACGCTGCGCGCCGCGGCCGCGATCTCGTCGGTGGAGGCCGAGGTCTGCTGGGTCGCGGCCGACATCTCCTGCGCGGCCGCCGACGCCGCCTCGGCCGAGGTCGTCACCCCGTCCAGCCGCTGCTCCATGCCCGCGGCCTGGCCGGCGATGGCCGTGCCGGCGGCGGCGATCTGGGCGGCGGACTCGGCGACGCGCATGACCGCCTCGTCGATCTTGACGAACCGGGCGCGGACGGACTCGACCGTCGCGGCACCGCCGCTCGTGCGGCGCGCGCTCTCCTCGACGACCGCGGCCACCTGTGCCGTCTCGTCCTGCATCTCCAGGACGAGGCTCGAGATCGAGTGCGCCGCCTCCTGCGAATCGGCGGCCAGCTTGCGCACCTCCTCGGCGACGACGGCGAACCCACGCCCCTGCTCGCCGGCCCGGGCGGCCTCGATGGCGGCGTTCAGCGCGAGCAGGTTCGTCTGCCCGGCGATCCCGGTGATCGTGTCGACGATGCCGCCGATCTGCGTCGACTTGCCGGTGAGCTGGTCCATCGCCGCGGTGAGCTGGGCGCTCGACTCGGTCAGGCTGCCCATGGCCGCATACGCCTGCTCGGCGGCCTCGACCCCTTCGGCGGCGAGCCGGTGCGCCGTCGCGGCGTCCTCCGCGGTGCCGGAGGCGCCGTCGGACGTTGCCCGCGCGGCGGTGACCACCATGCCGACGCCCGCACGCGTCTCGCTCACGAGCGCAACCTGCGTCTCGCTGCCGAGCGCCATGTGCTCGATCGCCCGGGCGATCTCGCCGGCGGCCCGGCGCGTCTCGTCGGAGCCCGTCGCCACACGTCCCGATGTGTCCACCAGGCCGTCGCTGACGGCGTGGATCTCGCGCACGATCGATCCCAGCGAGGCGACCATCTCGTTGTAGGCGACGGCGACCCGGCCGAGCTCGTCTGCCGACGGCGGCACCGTGCGGGTGAGGTCGCCGCCGGCGACGGCCTCGGCCGCCTCGAGCAGCGTGCGGGTGCGCCCAAGGATCCCACGGGAGACGGCGACCGAGACGAGCGTCGCCAGCGCGAGCGCAAGGGCCGCGAGCGCGATCAGGATGACACGGGAGCGCGCGGCGATCCGGTCGGCGGCACTGACCTGGGCGGCCTCGGCCTGGCGCGCGACCTGGGCGAAGGTCGCAGCATCGCCCGCGATGTTGCCGTAGTCGAGCAGGACAGGGCCGAGCGCGACCTCGCGGGCGCGGTCGTAGGCGCCCGCCCGCATCGACGTGCGCGTGAGGTGATCGAGCGCGAGGAACGCGACGAACTCGGTGTGGATCTTCGTGACGAGCGAGACCTGCTCGGCGTTCGCAGAGCGTGTGCGCAGCACCACGAGCGCCGTGCGGAACTCGCGGATGGCGCTGCCGAGGTCGCCGGTCTGATCGCCGCGCCCGAGGGTGTTCGCGTCCTCCCATGCGGCCAGGTCGGATGCCGCCTTGGCGACATCGTCGGCGGCCTGCACCTGGAGGGCGCTCTGCGTCGCGAGCGTGTGCGTCGCCGCGTGCTGGCGCTCCAGGGCGAGCAGCGACACGAGCAGGGTGAGCACGAGCAGCGCGCCGACGGCGCCGAACCCCACCATGAGCTTGGCCCGGATCGAGAGCGAGCGGGAGAGCGACCGGATCACGAGAGGTGCACCGGGTAGACGGCCCGCTCGCCGTTCAGCGTGACGGTGATCGTGAAGTCGTGCCCGTACGCCATGTTGGCGTTGTTGCCATAGTGGTAGTCGCGGGCGCCGACGATCACATCCTGCATGATGGTGACGCGCACCCGCTCGCTCGAATGTGCCGTGTGGTCGACCACGGTGATCGCCGGGTCGGCGCCGTGCACCGGCTTGCCGGTGGCGAGCGAGTAGATATGGGCCTCGAAGTGGCGGGCGTCGGGCGTGATCGGCGCCATCGTGCCGCGGATGTTCAGCTCGCCCTCGGTGGGGTGGATGCGCGCCGCGAGCTTCGGCGCGTACATGTGCTCCGGCGGGACCACGTTCAGCACGATCAGGTAGTGGCGGGTCGTGCGCACCTCGGTCACGCCGGCCTCCTTCGCGGCCGCGTAGTGAACCTGCTGGGTGCCGCCGCCGAGCGCGAACGCGGCGAGGCCGTACGCCGCCGCGGCGATGACCGTCGCGGTCGCGACGAGGGCCGCTGCTGCCTTAAGGAGAAAGTGCATGCCCCGTGTCATCGTCCCCGGTGACGGACGATCGAGGCCGATTTCTGCGTAACCTGCCCCCGCCAATTCGGGTGAGGGAGATGGAAGGAGCGCGATATGGAACGCCTGCTCGAGGACAAGAACGCGATCATCTACGGCGCGGGTGGCGGGATCGGCCGCGGCGTGGCCCGCACGTTCGCGCGCGAGGGGGCACGTGTGTTCCTGGCCGGCCGCACCCGGGAGCGGCTCGAGACGGTTGCCGCCGACGTCGAGCGGGCCGGCGGCCGGGCCGACGTCGCCGTCGTCAACACGCTCGACGAGGAGGAGGTGGCGGAGCACGCCCGTGTCGTCGCCGACCTCGCCGGAAGCCTGGACGTCTCCTGGAACCTGACCTCGCGCGGCGACGTGCAGGGCATCCCGCTCGTCGACATGCAGCTGACCGACTTCATCGCCCCGATCGCGACCGGGGTCACCACCACCTTCATCACCGCCCGCGCCGCCGCGCGCATCATGGTGAAGCAGGGCAGCGGCGTCATCCTGGCGCTCACGAGCGGATCGTCGCGCGGCACGCACCCGATGATGGGCGGCACCGGGCCGGCGGACGCTGCCACCGAGACGTTCCTGCGCTACCTGGCGGCCGAGGTCGGAAAACAGGGCGTGCGGGTCGTCGGCCTGTGGACGGCCGGGGTATCCGAGACGTTCGGCCTCGCCGACGACACCAACCCCAGCCGCACAGGGTTGACGGGAGCCGACATCGAGCGCATGCTCGGTCCGATGACCATGCTCGGCCATGCGCCCCGGCTGGCCCAGGTGGCCGAGACCGGAGCGTTCCTGGCGTCCGACCGCGCGGGTGGGATCACCGGGACGATCGTGAACGTCACCTGCGGGCTCGTGCCGGGCTGAGCTTGTAGCATCGGGCGATGCTGCGGGTCGTGATCTCTGGCGCGACGGGCGCCGTTGGGCGTGCGCTCGTGCCGGCCGTCGAGGCCGAGCCCGACCTCGCCGTGGCCGCGGTCGCCGCGCCGTCGCTCGGAACGAGCCTGGCCGAGGCGCTCGCCGGGGGGGCCGACGTCGCCGTCGACTTCAGCGTGCCCACGGCCGCGGCGGCAGCCTGCGAGGCGGCCATCGCCGCCCGGGTGCCGCTCGTCCTGGGGACGACCGGCCTGTCACCCGACGACCTCGGCCGCATCGGCGAGCGCGCGGCCGCCGCCGGCGTGCCCATCTTCGCCGCGGCCAACTTCGCCATCGGGGCGGTGCTGATGATGCGCTTCGCCGAGCAGGCGCACGCCCTCATGCCGACCTGCGAGATCGTCGAGCTGCACGCGAGCACCAAGCGCGACGCGCCCTCGGGCACGGCGCTTGCCACCGCCGCGCGCCTGGGCGGATCGGTGCCGATCCACAGCGTGCGCCTGCCGGGCCTCGTCGCCCACCAGGAGGTCATCTTCGGCGCACCCGGCCAGACGCTCTCGATCCGCCACGACACGACCTCGCGCGAGGCGTTCGTCCCCGGGACGCTGCTTGCGATCCGGCGCGTGGGCGGGCTCCCGCCCGGCCTCACGAGCGGCCTCGAGGCCCTGCTGTGAGCCGTCCGGAGCCCGTTGCAGACCTCGACTGGGGGCCGGGGCAGGCCCGCGAGCTCACCGGCGCGATGCTCGATCTGTGGTGCGATCTGCTCGAGCGCATGCGCGACATGCCGGTCGCGCCACCGCTCGACGAGGCAAGCGTGGCCCGCAAGGCGGCGCTGCCCGTGCCGGACGAGCCGCTTTCGACCGACCAGCTGGCGGGCCTGCTGCGGCCGCTCGTCATGGAGAACTCCACCCTGTGCGGCCATCCCGGCTTCATGGCCTACATCTCCGGCTCCGGCACCGTCCCCGGCGCGGCGGCAGACCTGCTCGCGGCCGCGCTCAATCCCAATGTCGGCGGCTGGAGCCTCGCACCTGCCGCGACCGAGGTCGAGCTGCATCTGACCCGCTGGCTGGCCGAGCGGTTCGGCCTCCCGGCCGGGGCGGGCGGGCTGATGACGAGCGGCGGTGCGGCCTCGAACATGACCGCGCTCAAGGCCGCACGCGACGCGAGCACCCCCGGCGACGTGCGCCAGGACGGCATCGACGGCCTGCGCCTCGTGCTCTATGCCTCCGAGGAGGCCCACGCCACCATCGCCGAGTCGGCCGACCTGATGGGGCTGGGCGAGCGGGCGGTGCGCGCGATCCCCACAGACGAGAGCTACCGCTTGCGCGCCGACGACCTGCGTGCTGCCCTGGACGCAGACCTCGCCGCCGGCATGCGGCCGTTCGCGGTGGTCGCGACCGCGGGCACCACGGCGACCGGCGCGGTCGACCCGCTGCCGGCGATCGCCGACCTGTGCGCACAGCACGGCCTGTGGCTGCACGTCGACGCCGCCTATGGCGGTGCGGCGATGCTCGCCCCGGAGCTGCGACCGCTCCTGGCCGGTATCGAGCGGGCCGACTCGATCGCGTTCGATCCGCACAAGTGGCTGTACACGCCGCAGTCGAGCGCGTGCCTGCTCGTGCGCGAACCGCGCCGCCTGCTGCGCAGCTTCTCGATCGACGCCGCCTACGTCCGCGACGACGCGAGCCTGTCCGGTCGGGGCATAAACATCGGCGAGCTCGGGCCGCAGTGGTCGCGCGCGTTCCTCGCGCTCAAGGTGTGGCTCTCGCTGGCCGCGCACGGCACCGCCGCCTACGGCCGCCGCATCGCCCACGACGTCGCGCTCGCCCGCTACCTGGACGAGCGGGTGCGCGCCCACCCCGATCTCGAGCCGATGTGCCCGGTCACGCTCTCGATCGCCTGCTTCCGCTACGCGCCCCGGGCGCCCGCGCTGACGGATGCGACGCTCGACGCGCTGAACGAGCGGCTGATGATCGCGATCCGCCGCGACGGGCGCGCCTTCCCGTCGAACGCCGTGCTGGGCGGGCGCTACTGCCTGCGCGCCTGCCTGGTCAACCACCGCACCGAGGCCGACGACATCGACGCGCTCCTCGACGCAACCCTGGAGCAGGGCGCGCGGCTGGTTTCAGGGCTGTAGGCCGAGGTCGCGCAGCACCTCGAGCGCGGCATTGCATGCCGTGCGCGACGCGGGGGAGAGCGGCATGCGCACGTCGGCCGTCGGGATCCGGCCCAGCCGGTGCAGCACGGCCTTGATCACCGCCGGGCTCGGCTCGGCGAACAGCGCCTGCACGAGCGGCAGCAGCGCCTCGGCCAGAGGGCGGCCGCCCGCCACGTCGCCGCGCAGCGCACGCGCGACCATGTCGCAGAACGCGCCGGTGCAGACGTTCGCAGAGGCGGCGATCGCGCCCGCCGCGCCCATCAGCACGAGCGGGAAGAGGAACGCGTCGTCGCCGCCCAGGAGCGCGAACCGGTCGTGCGACTCCGCCAGCACGCGCAGCGTGTCGGCGTCGATGCCGCCGACGGCCTGCTTGACGCCGGCGATGCCGTCGGTCGCGGCCAGCTCGAGCAGAGCGTCGGCGCCCAGGCCGCGGCCCGTGCGGTAGGGGATGTTGTAGACGATCAGCGGCACGGGCGAGCGCTCGGCCACAGCCTGGAAGTGGCGCACGATGGCCGCCTCGGACGGGCGCACGTAGTAGGGCACAACGGCGAGCGACGCCGCGACGCCCGGCACGTCGGCGAGGGCCTCGTGGCGCAGGATCGTCGTGCGGGTGTCGTTCGTGCCCGCCCCGACGACGAGCACGCCGTCGTTGGCCGCGCACGCCTCGGCGCAGGCAGCGACGACCGCCGCCCGCTCGTCATCGTCGAGCGACGTCGGCTCGCCGGTGGTCGCGAGCGCAACGACGCCGGCCGCCCCCGCGGCGAGCGCCCGCTCCGCCAGCCCATGCAGCGCCTCGAGGTCGACCGCCCCGCCCGCGGTGAACGGCGTGACGAGCGGGACGAGAACGCCGGACGGCCGGAAGCTCGCGCTCACGCGTCTGAGTCTACGGGTAGACTCCTAGGCATGGCAGCGCCGTTGGGCGAACTCTTGACTGCGATGGTGACGCCGTTTCAGTCGGACGGCGCGGTCAACTTCGCATCCGCCCGGCGGCTGGCACACCACCTGATCGAGAGCGGCTCCGACGGAATCGTGATCTGCGGGACGACCGGCGAGGGCCCGACGGTCTCCGACCGCGAGAAGCTCGACCTGATGGACGCGATCGCCGAGGAGGTGGGCGCGTCGGCATGCATCGTGGCGAACACGGGCACCTACGACACGCACCACTCCGTGGCGCTCACACGCGCCGCGCTCGAGACAGGCGTCGACGCCTTCCTGGCGGTGACGCCCTACTACAACAAGCCGCCGCGGGCGGGCATCATCGCCCACTTCAGCGCGATCGCCGAGGCCGCCGACGGCCGCCCGGTGATCATCTACAACATCCCTCAGCGCGTAGTGGTGAACCTCGAGCCTGACGTGCTCGCCGAGCTCGGCCGCATCCCCAACGTCGTGGCGGTGAAGCAGGCGACGGCCGACCTCGACCAGGCCCGCCGGATCCTCGCCGAGACCGGCCTTGTGCTCTACGCCGGCAACGACGACCTGCTCTACCCGTTCCTCGAGATGGGCGGGAAGGGCGGCGTCTGCGTCGCGTCCCATGTGGCCGGCGCGCAAATGCGCACGATGATCACCCTCGCCCGCCGCGGCGACATGGACGCCGCCCGCGCGCAGGACGAGGCGCTCCACGATCTGTACACGGCGCTCGCCGTGACCACGAACCCCATCCCGGTCAAGGCGGCGCTGAACCTGCTCGGCCACGAAGTCGGCGGCCTGCGCCTGCCGCTGGTTGAGGCCGACGCCGCCCAGACGGCGACGGTCGCCGCAGCGCTCGAGGCGGCCGGGATCCACCCCGCCGCCAGGGTCTAGATCGCCATGCCGACCCCCGTGCGAATCATCCCGCTCGGCGGGCTGGGCGAGGTGGGCAAGAACATGACCGTGTTCGAGCGCGACGGACGCCTCCTGCTGCTCGACGCCGGCCTGTCGTTCCCGCACTCGGAGATGTTCGGGATCGACCTCGTGCTGCCCGACTTCCGCTACGTGGCCGAGCGCGCCGACCGGCTCGAGGCGATCGTGCTCACGCACGGCCACGAGGACCACATCGGCGCCCTGCCGCACCTCCTCCGCGAGGTGGGCACCGGCGCGGAGGTGTGGGGGACGCGGCTGACGCTCGGCATGGTGAAGTCCAAGCTCGACGAGCATGGCCTGCTCGCCCATACCGAGCTGGTCGAGATCGACCCCGAGGGCGGTGTCGTCGAGGTGGGCCCGTTCAACGCCGAGTTCGTCCGCGTCACCCACTCGGTGCCCGACGCCGTCGCCGTCGTGCTGCACACGGAGTTCGGCGCGATCGTGCACACGGGCGACTTCAAGCTCGACGAGACGCCCGTCGACGGCCGCGTGACCGACCTGCCGCGACTCGCTGCGCTCGGCGACCAGGGCGTGGCGCTCCTGATGGCCGACTCGACGAACTCCGAGCGGCCGGGACACACGCCGTCGGAGCGGACGGTGGCGGCGTCGCTGCGACAGATCGTTCGCGACGCGCCGGGACGCGTGATCGTGACATCGTTCTCGTCGCACATCCACCGCCTGCAGCAGGTGATCGACGCGGCGCAGGCCTCGGGCCGCACCGTGTGCGTGATCGGGCGCTCGATGATCCGCAACATCAACATCGCCCGCAACCTCGGCTTTGCGACCGTCGCCGACGACGGCCTGATCCGGGCCAAGCGGCTCGACGAGTTCATGCCGCACGAGCTCGTCATCATCTGCACGGGCAGCCAGGGCGAGCCCGGTTCCGCGCTCACGCGCATCGCGCTCGGCGACCATCCGGCCGTGAAGATCCACCACAGCGACACCGTCGTGCTCTCGTCGTGGCCGGTGCCCGGCAACGAGGTCAAGGTGAACGAGACGGTCAACCGCCTGTGCCGGCTGGGCGCGAAGGTGATGACCGAGGCGACCGACTACGTGCACGTCTCCGGCCACGGCTCGGCCGGCGACCTGACGACGATGCTCGAGACCGTGCGGCCGCGCAGCTTCATGCCGGTGCACGGCGAGTTCCGGATGCTGCAGGCCCACGCCCGCCTGGCCGAGGCGGCCGGCGTTCCGCCCCACGCGGTGCGCATCGCCGACAACGGCACGGTGCTCGAGCTCGACGCCGAGGGGCTCTCGGTCGTCGATCAGATCGAGGCCGGCACGATCCTCGTCGACGGCCTGAGCGTGGGGAACGTGCGCGACGTCGTGCTGCGCGACCGCCGCCACCTCGGCTCCGACGGTGTGCTGATCGTCGTGGCCACGATCGCCGCCGACTCGGCCGAGCCGATCGCAGAGCCCGAGATCATCGTCCGCGGGTTCGACGCCCCGTCCGACGAGGGCGAGATGCTGCTCGAGCAGGCCCGCTCGGCGGTCGAGCGCGTGCTGGCCGAGTGCCAGGAGCAGCGCGCCACCGAGGTGCACGTGGTGCAGCAGCGCCTCCACGACGCGCTCGCCGAGCTGGCGTCGCGCGCGACCGGCAAGCGGCCGATGGTGCTGCCGATCGTCGTCGAGGTGTAGGCGCTCCTACGGCAGGTGCGAGGCCTGGTAGAGCGCGAACCCTTCCTGGTTCGTGCCGCCCATGCGGGTGAAGTAGCCGCCGAATGCGACCCGCGTGCCGCCGTTTGCAATCGCGAGCAGGCCGTGGTCGGAGTTCGCACCCGGGTTCCAGGGGACGAGGGTGTTGTCGGTCGTGTCGAACGCGGCCACGTGGTGGCGCGTCGAGCACGGCGCCGTGTTCCCCGGTTTGCAGTTCGGCCCCGCGAAGTTGAAGTGGCCGCCGACGTACAGGACGCCCTTGTGCATCGCGCAGCCGGGTGTGTCGCCGTCGTCCTGCTGGTTGAAGCCCGTGAGCAGGTTGCCCGAATTGGGATCGAAGGCGCTCACGTTGTAGGACGTCTTGGTGCCGTTCACCTTCCAGTAGCCGCCGCATGTGAAGATGCGCGTGGCCGTCGGGACGATCTTGTACACCCGGCTGGTCTCGACCGTCGTGCACACCGGGCAGTTGGCCGCGGCGTAGATGTTCGGGTTGAAGGCGAGCACCTGGGAGCTGTTGCCGATCGGCACGGCGGCGATCTCGTTGCGGGTGACGCCGTCAACGGTGCCGAAGTGGCCGCCGAAATAGACCCGCTTGCCGTTGGCCGAGAAGGCGATGGTGAAGATCCGCGGCGAACAGCGCGGGGGACAGGCGAAGCCGCCGATCTGCCCGATCATCGGCGCCCATCCGAGCACGGGCGCCGTCGCCGAGCGGGCGATCTCGGCCAGGTGATGGCGGCTCTTGCCGCCGACCTTGCCGAAGTCGCCGCCCACGAACAGGTTGCCGTTCGGGCCGAGCCGGATCACGAACACCGACTTGCTGGCGCCGGGGTTCCACCTGGCCACCTGGCCCGTCGTCGAGACGGCGGCGATGTTCTTGCGCGCCCGGCCGCCGACCGACGTGAACGTACCCCCCAGATAGACGCGGCTCGGCGCAACGGCGATCGTGCGCACGGTGCCGTTCGCACCTGGGTTCCACTTGAGCACAGCGCCGCTGGTCGCGTTGAACGCGGCGACGTTCTGGCGCTTGACCTCGCCCGACCCCGGCGCCGATCCCGGCGGCCGCACCATCGTGAACTGGCCGCCGACGTACATCACGTTGCCGGAGAACGTGATGACCCGCACGGTGCCGTTCGTCTGCCACGAGGAGCTGGGGGGGAACGGGTTCGCTGCCAGCGCCTGCCCTGGGCCTCCTCCGACCAGCAATCCTGCGACCGCCACGGCGAGAAACAGTCCGCGTCGCATGCGGCCACTCTAGCCCAGTCCGCCCGCAATTCCGTGTGCACACGCTTCCGTTGCAGGACTTTCACCGATTTCGAACAACCGCCCCTGGGGAGGGGAACGTGTCGCGTCGATCCGGCGCCCGTCGTGGGGAGGGATCGCCCGTCCCGCGCCGAACTTCTCCCCGATGACCAGAGCAACGACGCGAGCACGAGGTCGCGCCGCTGGCTCACGCACGAAGACTCGGCGCCCGAGCACCCCCACCCGCCACTCTCCCCCCCGGCGGAAGCGGGCGCCGAGTCGTTCGGCGCGCCAGCAACGCACCGACCTGGTCGGAGGCGGCCTGCTGGCGCTCGGCGCCTTCCTGGGCTTCGTCGAGTACCTGGGCTGGGACGGGGGAGTGGTCGGCGGAAAGATCGACACCGCGCTGCATCTCGTCATCGGACGTGCGAGCGCCGTAGTGCCGCCGCTCCTGGTCGGCGTCGGCGCCGCGATCTTCCTGCGCAGCCCGCTCACGCGCCTGCGCCCGCTGCGCACGGGGCTCACGGTGTGCATGGCGACGCTCGTGCTGGCGCTCTCGACGACCGACACTGCCGCCGCCGAGCAGCACGGAGGACTCGTCGGCGCGTACGCGCGCATCGCCCTTGACGGCCTCGTGGGGCCGATCGGCGTCTCGATCCTGATCGCCCTCGGCACACTGGTGGGCGTCGTGCTCGTGACCGGGGCGTCGCTCGGCGTCGCGATGCGCGCATCGGGCCGGCACATGGCCCGCGCCGCCGGCGCCGGCATGCGTATCTCCGAAGAGGTGGGCCGCCGATACCGCGAGCGTCCGGCGGGCCGGCCGGCGCTCCGCGCGGTCCCGGGCCCCGAGCCGTCGATCCCGCCCGTCGACGGATCGCATGCGTTCGCCGACCTGTTCGGCGCCGAGGTGCCCGACCTCGACGAGGCGCCCGAGCCGCCGGCCGCGGTCGCCGCCGATCCGGAGCCGCAGATCGCAGACGACGAGGATCCGTTCGACGAGCCGACGCCGGTGCTGCCGCCGTCGATGCCGGCGCCCAACCGAACGCCGTACCGGCTGCCGAAGGCCTCGATCCTCAAGCGCAGCGCCGCCAGCCGCGGCGCGGGGCAGGATCACGAGAAGATCGCGCGCCAGCTGGTGGAGGCGCTCGCGAACTTCGGCGTCGAGGCGCGCGTCGTCGGGATGGTCACGGGCCCGCGCGTGACCCGCTATGAGCTCCAGCTCGCCCCGGGGATCAAGGTGAGCCGGGTATCGCAGCTGCGCGACGACCTGGCCTACGCCCTGGCGACCACCGAGATCCGCATCCTCGCGCCGATCCCCGGCAAGCAGGCCGTCGGCGTCGAGGTGCCCAACCTGTCCGCCAACCTGGTCACGCTCGGCGACATCTACGCCGACCCGCCCGCCGGCTCGAGCCCACTGACCGCGTGGCTCGGCAAGGACATCTCCGGCCACGGCGTCGCCTGCGACCTGGCCCGGATGCCGCACCTGCTGATCGCCGGCACGACCGGATCGGGCAAGTCCGGCTGCATCAACGCGATCCTGTGCTCGATCCTGCTGCGAGCCGCGCCGGACGACGTGCGCATGATCCTCGTCGATCCCAAGCGGGTCGAGCTGAACCACTACGAGTCGATCCCGCACCTGCTGACCCCCGTGGTCACGAACATGAAGAACGCGTCGCTCGTGCTGCAGAACATCGTGCGCGAGATGGAGACGCGCTACGAGATCATGGGCGCCGCCAAGGCCCGCAACCTGGGCGAGCTGAACGTGTCGCGGGCGAGCATCGGCCGCGACACCCTGCCCCACATCCTGGTCGTGATCGACGAGCTGGCCGACCTGATGATGGTCTCGCCGGCCGAGGTCGAGGACGCGATCATCCGCCTGGCGCAGAAGTCGCGCGCCGTCGGCATCCACCTCGTGCTCGCCACGCAGAGCCCGCGAGTCGACGTGATCACGGGCATGATCAAGGCCAACGTGCCGTCGCGGATCGCGTTCGCCGTGTCGTCGCAGACCGACTCGCGCGTGATCCTCGACACCGGCGGCGCCGAGGCGCTGCTCGGTCAGGGCGACATGCTCTACAAGCCGCTCGGCACGTCCAAGCTGCAGCGCATCCAGGGCGCCTACATCTCCGAGGCCGAGACGCGCGACATCGTCGAGGCCTGTCGCCGCCAGGGTGAGCCGACGTTCGAGGAGGAGCTGCTCGAGGCGCCGACCGACGTCGAGCCGGAGTCACTCGACGCCGACGACGATCCGGTGCTCGAGGATGCCATCCGCCTGGTGGCGCAGCACCAGACCGCGTCGGTCTCACTCCTGCAGCGGCGCCTGCGCGTCGGCTACACCCGCGCCGGGCGCCTGATCGACATGCTCGAGCGGCGCGGCATCGTGTCCGGCTACGAGGGCTCCAAGGCGCGCAAGGTGCTGATCAGCGAGGGCGACCTGCACCGCATCATCGGCGAGGCCACGCCCGCGCTGCCCGAGCCGGTCGACGACGTCACCCGCTAGCGGGGACGACGGTCGCGCACCCGTGGCTCCAACTGCACGAGCGCGCTGTGGTCGCGGTCGATCTGGAGCGTGGTGTGCGTGATCTGGAAACGGTCGTGGATGAGCGCCTCGAGGTCGTGCAGCAGCCAGTCGTGGTCGGTGCCCGGCATGGCGATCACATGGGCTGAGAGGGCCGGGAAGCCGCTCGTGATCGTCCAGATGTGCAGGTCGTGCACCTGCTTGACCCCGCCATGGTCGGCGATGGCCTGGCCGATCTCCTCGGGCTCGCAGTCGCCAGGGGCGACCTCCATCAGGATCCGCAGCGACTCGCGGATCAGCCCCCAGGACGAGACGAGCACGACGACGCCGATGCAGGCGCCGACGATCGGATCGGCGTAGCGCCAGCCGGTCAGGAGGACGATCAGGCCGGCGAGGGCGGCGCCGGCCGAGCCGAGCACGTCCGTCGCCGCGTGGATCATGGCGCCGCGGAAGTTGAGGTCGTCGCCCGGGGACGCCCGCAGCATGACGACGACCGGGATCCCGTTTGCGACCACGCCCACCGAGCCGACGATGAGCACGCCGAGCCCTGCCACATCGGGCGGGTTCTGGAGCCGCTCCACCGCCTGGTAGAAGATCCAGCCGCTGACCACGACGAGCGCGAGCCCGTTCACGAGCGCGGCCAGGATCTCCGCTCGCCGCCACCCGAACGTGCGCGCGCCGCGGGCGGGCAGGCCGGCCGCCCAGGCCGCCCCGAGCGCGAGCGCGATCGCGCCGCCGTCGGAGACGTTGTGGACAGCGTCGGCAATCAGCGCGAGGCTGTGGAACCAGATCCCCGTCGCGACCTGGACGAGGCCGTAGGCGACGGTGAGCCCGAGCGCGAGCGAGAGCGCACGCCGGGATCCCGACCGGTCGGTCGCGTGCGTGTGCGCGTGCGGGTGCCCGTGGGCGTGGCCCGCCATCATCGGCCGCCGTTCTTCACAGCCGTGAAGCTACCACCCGCGCGGGACCGCAGCGCCCGCGGCGACTGCGGGCCGCCGCCGCGGCCGATCATTACGATCCCCAGCGGTGACCGACGACTGGTACCCGCGGCTGCTTGCGACCGGCCTGCTCGACGTGCTCGCTCCCTACCAGCCGGCGCTCGTCGGCGTGCACCCGCTCGGGATCGCTCCGCCCGGAGCGCCGATCGAGATCGTGTGCCGCGCGGTCGACCTGCCGGCCTTCGCGCGCGTGCTCGAGGCCACCTACGGCGCCAACGAGGGCTTCGCGGTCTACGGCGGCCGGCTGGACCAGGAGCAGGCCGTGTTCGCGGAGTTCACGCTGGACGGGCTCCCACTCGAGGTGTCGGCCCAGCGCGACCACGTCCATCGCCGCCTGGGCGCGGCCACGCTGGGGGTCTCGCGGGCGCTCGAGCAGTCCGGCCCGGTGGCGCAGGCCCGGCTGGCGGGAGCGGTGGCCGACGGCGCGGACTGGCTCGACGCGGCGACCGCCCAGCTCGACCTGAGCCGCACGGCACTCGAATCGCTCTCGACCGCAAACACCGCGCTTGTGGCGCGCGTGATGGGCGTGCCCCGTCCGGGGCCGAAGCTGCGGGAGTACGCGGTCGCGCTCTCGGTCAGCATCGGAGCCGACCTCCTGATCGTCGTCGCCGGCGCGGCGCGCGGCTCCCAGACCTACACCGGCCTCATGTTCATGCTCGAGGCGGCCGTGCTCGGCGTGGTCTTCGGCGCCCGGCTGGCCGTGGTGGCGACGCTGGCGCCGCTGGTCGCGATCGGCCTCGTCATCGGCACGAGCATCCTCATCGGCAGCGAGTCCTGCAGCCCCGACTGCGCGCAGCAGGCGGCCGACTACCTGTTCGTGGGCGTGATCGTGGCGAGCGCGGCCGGCGTGACGGGACTCCTGCGCGACCGCTACTTCCCCCGGACGGCATGATCCGGGCGGCGCGGCCGGCGCTGCTGCTCATCCTGGCCGCGGCGGCGGCCGGGTGCGGGTCCGACCTGGGCCCGGCGTCGACGCCGGCAGCGGCACCCGTGCGGATCCAGCTCGTGCACGGCACGCCTGCGCTCGCCGTCGGCGTGCACGATGCGATCGCGATGATCGGCGCGCGGCGCGTGCATGACACCTCCCAGGCCGACCTGGTGGTCACCGCCGACCCGGCGGCGGCCGCCACGGCCGCGCGCGTGAACGCCGGCACGCACATCCTGATCGTCGGTGCACAGCCGCGGGGGACGCTCGCGCCCAACGTGCGCGTGGTCGGGTTCGACCGTGCGGGCATGGCGTACCTCGCGGGAGCGCTCGCGGCGCTCAAGGGCGGCGCCGTCGCCGTCGTGGAGCCGGGTGGTGAGCTCGCGCCGGCGTTCCGGGCAGGCGCCGCCGCCGTCGGAGGGAGGCGAGCGTCGTCGGTCGCGTGCGGCGCGCCCACCACGGCGACGGTCGTCTACGTGCCCGACCCCACGTGCCGGCCGCGCGGCCGCTCGGCCCTCGTCATCGCCCCGCACCGGCTGGAAGGCGCCGACATGCTGGCGGTGCTCGAAGAGCGTCCGGCAGTCGTGGTGACCGAGACCGCGCGCAGCGTGCAGGACGGGATCTTCCAGCCGGGCGTGGCTCTGGCCGGGCTGCGCCAGGACGCGATCGGCTTTGCGTGGATCTCCCCGGCCGTGCCCGCGGCGACGGTCGACCGGCTCCAGCACGTCGAGGACGACGTCCGCGCCGAGACGGCCCCGGTACCGTCCCTCGCTCCCTGAGCAACGCCGGGCCGGTACACTCTGGCCACGCCGCCGAGGGGCGGCGTTCTTGCCATGTTCGAAATTGGGAGCTCACTCAGGGAAGCCCGCGAACGCCGCAACCTGAGCTACGGCCAGGTCGAGGCGGAGACGGCGATCCGCACGCGGTACATCCGCGCGCTCGAGGACGAGGACTTCCACATCCTGCCGGGCCCGACGTACACGAAGGGCTTCCTGCGCGCCTACGCCGAGTACCTCGGCCTCGACGGGCAGCCGTTCGTCGACGAGTTCAACTCCCGTCACCAGGATCCGCGGGCGGCGGTCGAGCACCCGCCGATCGCGTCCCGGCCGCGATCGCGCCCGCCGCAGCGGCGGCGGCACCGGCGCGAATCGAGCCTCGTGATGATCGCCCTCGCAGCGATCGTGGCGGTGTCCGTGCTCGTCGTTCTCGCGCTCCGGTTCCCATCGCCGCCGACGGCGCCGTACAACACGCACACCGGACAGACGAAGCCGAAGACCTCGCCCGCCACGACATCCCCGGCGAACGTGACCACAGGCCCAGCCAACTCGACCGCGGGCAGCCACAAGACGAGCTTCCAGGTGGTGCTGACGCTGAGCGCGGCCACGTGGGTGCAGGCGACGATCGGCTCGCCGCACGGCAAGGCCGTGGTCGCGCAGGGCGGCCTGAACCTGGGGTCGCAGGGCGTGACGATCGACCCGACGACCGACCCCACGGTCGCATTCACATCGCGAAAGCCCGTCTACCTGGCCCTGGGCGCGCCCGGCAACGTCTCGCTGCGCATCAACGGCCGCCAGGTCGTCCTGCCGCACGTGCCGGCCGGGCACCGGATCCGTCTCGACGCCGCAGGCGCCCGCGCGGCTTGAGCAGGCCCACCGCCTCCATCCTGCTGACCGGCAACGAGCTCGTGCGAGGGGTCATCGCCGATCAGAACGGGCCGCACCTGGCCGCGGCGCTCGAGCGGCTGGGGTTCTCGCTGCGGCGCACGCTCGTCGTCGGCGACGAGCCGGCCGACATCCGGGCCGGCCTGCGCCTGATGCTCGAATCGGCCGACCTGGTCGTCACGTCCGGCGGCCTCGGGCCGACGCACGACGACCGCACCGTCGAGGCGCTTTCCGAGGTCGCGGGCGTCGAGCTCGTGCTCGACGAGGACGTGCTCGGGCGGATCAACCACTGGACGGACGAGGTGGCCGAGCGCTACGGCCTCGACCGCACCCGGTTCGACGCGGGCAACCGCAAGCAGGCGCAGATCCCGGCCGGAGCCGAGGTGCTAGGGATCGCCGGGACCGCGCCGGGGCTCGTGATGGCGGTGGGCGGGTCACATGTGGTGGTGCTGCCGGGCGTCCCCTCGGAGCTGCGGCGGCTGTGGACGATGGCCCCGGACCACGCCTCGCTCGGGCCGCTGTTCGCGCGCGCGCACCCGCGCCGGCGCTGGCTCATCCGCACGTACGGCATCGGCGAGTCGCACGTTGCCGACCTCTTCGCCGAGGCCGGCGGCGACCCGCCCGGCGTCGAGACGAGCATCTGCGCACGGAACTTCGAGATCGAGATCGACATCCGCGCCGAGGCCGGCGGCGAGGCGGGCGCCGCGCGCCTGAACGAGCGCATGACGGCCGCTCTGGGCGAGTTCGTGTTCGCCGCCGACGAGCGCACGCTTCCCGAGGTGGTGCTCGACCTGCTGCGCGAGCGCGGGTGGACCGCCGCCACCGCCGAGTCTTGCACCGGTGGGATGGTGGCGGCCCGGCTGACCGACGTGCCGGGCAGCTCCGCGGCCTTTGCTGGCGGCGTCGTCGTGTACTCCGACGAGCTCAAGCGAGCGCTCCTGGGAGTGCCGGCCGACGTGCTCGCCGCGCACGGGGCGGTCAGCGCCGAGACGGCGCAGGCGATGGCCGCGGGCGCGCGGGAGCGGCTGGGAGCCGACGCGGCCGTCTCGGTGACCGGGATCGCCGGGCCGGGCGGCGGCACGCCCGAGAAGCCGGTCGGACTCGTGTATCTGCACGTGTCGTCGCCGGCGGGTGAGGAGAGCCGCACGATGGAGGTCCCCGGCGAACGCGCGATCGTGCGCGCCCGGGCCGCCGTGGCGGCGCTGCAGCTGCTGCGGGCGCATGTCGTTGCAGCGTCTGCACACGCCCGGCCTTGAACCGCGTCCGACCGCGCCTCTAGTATCTACGAACATCTGTTCGGGAGTCCGGCCCACGTCGGCCCCGGCTGCGACAATACGACCGGCGCGTCGCGGGGACGCGCCGAGAGGAAGGTGGAGAGACGTATGGAGCGAGAACAAGCCCTCGAGGCAGCCGTCAGCCAGATCGAGCGCCAGTTCGGCAAGGGCGCCGTCATGAAGATGGGGGATGCCCCGGCGATCGCGATCGACGCGGTCTCGACGGGGGCGCTCTCGCTCGATCTCGCCCTCGGCATCGGCGGCCTGCCGCGCGGCCGCGTGTGCGAGGTGTTCGGGCCGGAGTCGTCGGGCAAGACGACGCTCTGCTACCACGTCATCGCCGAGGCCCAGCGCAACGGCGGCCTGGCGGCGTTCATCGACGCCGAGCACGCCATGGACCCGTCGTACGCCCGCCGCATCGGCGTGGACGTCGACGGCCTGCTCCTGAGCCAGCCCGACAACGGCGAGCAGGCGCTCGAGATCGCCGAGCTCCTGATCCGGTCGGGGGCGCTCGACGTGCTCGTGATCGACTCGGTGGCGGCGCTCGTGCCGCGGGCCGAGATCGAGGGCGAGATGGGCGATTCCCACGTCGGCCTGCAGGCCCGCCTGATGAGCCAGGCGCTGCGCAAGATCGCCGGCACGCTCAACCGCACGGGCACGATCTGCATCTTCACGAACCAGCTGCGCGAGAAGATCGGCGTGATGTTCGGATCGCCCGAGACCACGCCGGGCGGCCGGGCGCTCAAGTTCTACTCGTCGGTCCGGCTCGACATCCGCCGCATCGAGACCCTCAAGGAGGGCACCGAGGCCGTCGGCAACCGCTGCCGGGTCAAGGTGGTCAAGAACAAGGTCGCACCGCCGTTCAAGCAGGCCGAGTTCGACATCGCCTACGGCGAGGGCATCTCCTGGGAGGGCTCCGTGCTCGACGTCGCGCTCGAGCACAAGCTGATCCAGAAGTCCGGCTCCTACTTCTCCTTCGGCGAGGAGCGGCTGGGGCAGGGGCGCACGAACGTGAAGGCGTTCCTGGTCGAGCACCCCGACGTCACCGCGAAGCTGCTCGAAGGCATCCAGGCGACATTGCCCGACACGGTCGTCCCGACGCGCAAGGCGATGGCGGACGCGCCGGTGAAGCTGCCGACAGCAGCCGCTGCCGGTGAAGCCGTCGACGACAACGTCGCAGCCAAGAGCAACGGGGCGTCGCTGGCGCCGGTCGAGTAGCGGGCGGCCGGTCCGGCGGCGGAGCGGGCGCGAACGAACACATGACCACGATCGTCGGTCTGCGCCGGCCGCGGGCCGGCGATCCCACCGTCGAGGTGCTGCTCGATCGAGGCGAACGGTTCGCGATCCACGACCGCCGCCTGTCCGAACAGGGCCTGGCGGTGGGGGCCCGGCTGGACGACGGCGAGGTGGCGGCGCTCGCGCGGGCGGGCGCGGCCGACACGGCCGAACGGCGTGCGCTGCGGCTGATCGCACGCCGGCCGCGTTCGCGGGCCGAGCTCGCGCGGCGCATGCAGGGCTGGGGGCTCCCGCCCGCCGACGCCACGGCGGTGCTCGAGCGCCTCGCGGCGATGGGCGTGCTCGACGACGAGGCGCTGGCCGCCGCGGTCGTCTCCGCCCGGCGCGAGCGGGCCTATGGGCGGCTGCGGATCGCGGCCGACCTCGAACGGCTGGCGGTCGACCCGGACACGGGTGCACAGGCGGCGGCGACGTCCGCCGCGGGCGAGGTGGAGCGCGCCCGGCGCGCGCTCGGCGGCCGTGGCGGCGGGGCCGCACGCGACCCGGCGGGCATACGCCGGGCGGCGGCCTTCCTGGCGCGGCGCGGCTTCGACACCGAGACGGTCGCCGCCGTGCTCGACCTCGACGTCGACTGCTGAGCGGGGGCGGGCGACGGCTCGCCCCGTCGGGCGCTGCCAGTCGTTGCCCGATGGCCCGGCGCTGGTCTACGATCCATATCGAGTCTGGCTTCACCGTCGTTCAGTTCTCTCTCCTGCCGGAAGGCGGGTTTGATGCACCGGTACGCGTCTTCGATCAGTTCGCGCTCAAGCTTCGCCTCCGCGGAGCCGGCCCGAGCCTCGGCACGCCCCGTTGCGCGACGGCAGCCAGGCCCGCATACCTGATTCGATGACGCCACCGCCGGTGGGCGGCGGCACACACATAAGGAGTCGCGGTGGAGCCTGTTCTGATCGCGCTCGCGCTGATCCTCGGCGTGGGGGCCGGATACGCCGTGGAGACGCTGCGCCGGCGCCCCCAGGTCGCCGACGCAGAGCGTCAGGCGCAGCGGATTCTCGAAGATGCCGAGCGCCAGGCGGGCGCACAGCTCAAGGAGGCCCAGGTGGCCGCCCGCGAGGAGCTGCTCGCCCAGCGCACCGAGCAGGAGCGCGATCTCGCCGAACGGCGCGGCGAGCTGATCAAGGCCGAGGAGCGGCTGTCGGCCGCCCAGACGCAGGTCGACCGCCAGGGCGAGGATCTCGCCCGTCGCGACCAGTCGATCGCCGACCGCGAGGTGCACGCCAAGCAGCTGCAGGAGGACCTGAAGGCGGCCCGTGACGCCGAGCTCGCCGGCCTGGAGCGCATCGCCGGCATGACCGCGGCCGACGGCCGCGCGGCGCTGCTCACCCGCGTCGAGGAGGAGGCGCGCACCGACATGGCCAAGCTCGTGCGCCAGATCGAGGAGGAGGCCCGCCTCGACGCCGACAAGCGGGCACGGAACATCGTCTCGGTCGCGATCCAGCGCGTCGCCTCCGGTCACACCGCCGAGACGACCGTGTCCGTCGTCCAGCTGCCCTCCGACGACCTCAAGGGCCGCATCATCGGCCGCGAGGGACGCAACATCCGCGCCCTCGAGAACCTGACCGGCGTCGACGTGATCATCGACGACACGCCGCAGGCCGTTGTGCTGTCGGCATTCGACGGCGTCCGCCGCGAGATCGCGCGCCTGACGATCGAGAGCCTGATCGCCGACGGCCGCATCCATCCCTCGCGGATCGAGGAGATGTACTACCAGTCCAAGACCCAGATCGAGCAGCAGATCGTCCAGGCCGGCGAGCAGGCGTGCTTCGAGGCCAACGTGCACGGCCTGCACCCCGAGCTCGTGAAGGTCCTGGGGCGGCTGCGCTACCGCACGAGCTACGGCCAGAACGTGCTCAAGCACTCGGTCGAGTGCGCCCACCTGGCCTCGATCATGGCCGCCGAGCTCGGCGCCAGCCAGAAGACCGCCCGCCGGGCGGCGCTCCTGCACGACATCGGCAAGGCGGTCACGCACGAGGTCGAGGGTCCGCATGCCGTCATCTCGGCGCAGATGGCCAAGAAGTACCGCGAGTCGCCGAGCGTCTGCCACGCCATCGAGGCCCACCACCACGACGTCGAGCCGCAGACGGTCGAGTCGGTGCTCGTGATCGCCGCCGACGCCGTGTCGGCATCGCGCCCCGGCGGCCGCGGCGAGAGCCTCGAGCACTACATCAAGCGGCTCGAGGCCCTCGAGCGCATCGCCACGGCCAAGGAGGGCGTCGAGCGCTGCTACGCCATGCAGGCCGGCCGCGAGATCCGGGTGATGGTGAAGCCCGAGCAGGTCGACGACGACACGGCGGTGCTTCTGAGCCACCAGATCGCCCGCGAGATCGAGGCGGAGCTCGAGTATCCGGGCCAGATCAAGGTGACGGTGATCCGGGAGTCGCGAGCGACGGAGATCGCAAAGTAACGGCGAGCCGCCCGTTGCATGTTGTCGGGTTTACAGAAGGCTTACTGGAGGTCTATACCGGGGCGCCGATACAGGTGGCATGCGAAAGATTGCCATCCTCACCACAGTCGTCCTCGCCGCCCTCGCGGCCGCCGCGCCCGCTTCGGGCGCCGTCCTCCTCGCCAAGCGCTGCACCGCCAGCTGCACGTCGTTCCAGGCCAACGGGAAGGGCTGGGTCAGCGTCGTCGGTAGCGGTGCCGAGTACGGATCGCTCTCGGGCGGCACCGTTTGGGTGCGCGACCGCACCGGCAACAGCAACCCGCGCTATGACGGCTGGGTGCACGGCTCCGGATTGACGTGGAAGTCGATCGGCGACGACGGCTGGAAGGTCACGTCCAGGCACGCGATGACGGTCAACGCCACCGGCAAGTTCTGGGTCAAGCTGCAGGGCTCGGGCATCCAGGTGTGCGGCGTCTTCGACGGCAGCGGCGCGATCCAGGGCGACGGCTCGTATGCCTTGAACGGCGGCAGGTCGCACGGCTGGCCCGACCGCGCCACCGACCTCCACTTCTAGGCTCCGGCCTGGGCAGGCTGTAGGCTACGGGGATGGCTGAGAAGATCCTCGTCGTCGAGGACGAGCGCAACATTGCCTCATTCGTTGCGATGTACCTCAAGAACGCCCGCTACCAGGTGGACATCGCCCGGGACGGTGCCGAGGCCCTGCAAAAGGCTGACAGCCTCAAGCCGGACCTCGTCGTGCTCGACCTGATGCTGCCCGACATCGACGGTCTCGAGGTGTGCCGCCAGATCCGCTCGACGTCCGATGTTCCCATCCTGATGCTGACAGCGCGGGACGACGACGTGGACAAGATCGTCGGCCTCGAGGTGGGGGCGGACGACTATCTGACCAAGCCGTTCAACCCGCGCGAGCTCGTGGCCCGGATCAAGTCGATCCTGCGCCGCTCGAGCCAGACGGCGCGCTCGTCGCGGCCGCAGGAGGCCGCCATGGAGCACGGCCATCTGCGCATCGACGCCGGCCGCCGCGAGGTAACCGTGTCCGGCAAGCAGGTGCAGCTCGCACCGAAGGAGTTCGACCTGCTGTGGGAGCTGCTCGACCACCGCGGGCTGGTGCTGACCCGCGACCAGCTGCTGGAGCGGGTGTGGGGTTACACCTTCGCCGGAGACACCCGCACCGTTGACGTGCACGTGCGCCAGCTGCGGCGCAAGCTCGGCGAGGACTGCCCGGTGGCGACCGTTTGGGGCGTGGGGTACAAGGTCGCTGACGATGCTGCAGTCACTTAGAGCACGCCTCGCCTTCCTCTTCGCCGGGACGCTCGTGCTCGCCACGGTGATCGCGAGCGTGGTGGTGGTCAGCCTGTACCAGTCGTACAACCGCAAGCAGACCGAGGCAGAGCTGCGCAAGCAGGTGAGCGGGATCGCGAGCTACTACGAGCGCGCGTTCACACGCGACTTCCAGAAGGGCCAGGGCCCGCCGCAGAAGATCACCGAAGCGGAGTTCGAGGGCGTGGCCGACGCCAAGCTGTACTCGACCACCGGCCTCTTTCCGAACGCCCCCAACACGCTCAAGAGCATCCATGTCAAGCTCAACTTCATGACGCTCAACAAGAATTCCCGGCCGGTGTATGAGTTCCCGTCGGCCGGCACGACGTACATCGGCGTCGGTGCGCCGATCTTCGACCGTGACCAGCCGATCGGCGCCGTCGTGCTCGCCAAGCCGCTCGCCGATGTGAACAACGCATGGAAGAACGTGATCGGCCTGGTGGCGGCCGGCGTGGCGGTGGGCCTGATCGTCGCGATCATCCTGGCCACGTACGTCGCCCGCCGCATCACCCAGCCGCTGCGCGTGCTCGGAAGCGCCGCCGACAAGGTCGCGCGCGGCGACCTCGACGTGAACGTGATCGGCAAGCGCACCTCCGACGACGAGCTCGGCCAGCTGGCGACGCGCTTCCAGGGCATGGTCGACCGCCTGCGCGAGGTCGACGAGCTCGAGCGCAACTTCCTCATGCGCGTCACCCACGAGCTGCGCACGCCGCTCACCGCGATCTCGGGCCACGTCCAGGCCCTGGCCGAAGGCGTCGTCGGGCCTGACGACCTCGACGGGTCGCTCACGGCCGTGAACGAGGAGGTGCGCCGGCTCGACCGGCTGGTGGGCGACCTGCTCGACCTGACCCGCCTCGAGGCGCACCAGTTCCGGGTCGTGAGCGAGGAGGTCGGCCTGGCCGCGCTGCTCGAGCGCGCGGCGGCGTCGTTCCGCGAGAAGGCGCGCACGAACGACGTCATCTTCCACACCCCGATCGACGACGCACCCACGCTGATCACCGACGGCGACCGCGTGCTCCAGATCGTGAACAACCTGCTCGACAACGCCTTCCGCTGGACGCCGCGCGGCGGCACCGTCCAGCTCGCCTGCAACAGCTCGAACGGGCTCGCGGCGATCACGGTGTCCGACACCGGCCGCGGCATCTCGCCGGCCGAGCGCGAGGCGGTGTTCCATCCCTTCTACAGCCGCCGCGGCGAGGGCGGCACGGGCCTGGGCCTCTCGATCGCCCGCGAGCTGGCGACGGCGCTCGGCGGGCGGCTCTCGGTCGAGAGCGAGCCCGGCCAGGGCTCGACGTTCACGCTCTCGCTGCCGCGCAAGCGCAGGAGGCGGGCGAAGTGAGGATCCGCCTGTGTGACACCGAGCAGGACGTGTCGGGGATCAGCGTCGAGCTCGTGATCACCGCCGAGCCGTTCGCCGAGTCCGTGCCCTACGCGCTCACGCTGCACGCGGGCGGAAGCGCCGTCGCGCACGTGCCCGACGCCGAGCTCACCCCGGCCGAGCTCTTCGCCCTCGGCCACGCGCTGCTCGACGCCGCGGCCGACGGGTTCGGCCACTTCGTCCCCGCCGACGAGGTGTTCGGGCTCGATCTGGCACCGCCGAGCGTCCCCCGGGCGATCGACGAGGTGGGCGTGGCCGTATGGGTCGACGCCGGCCGTGCGCAGACGCAGAGCCCGACGCGCAGCGGCGTCGCGGTGCAGCTGATCGTGGACGCGCCGGCGCTCGCCGCCGTGGCCGAGGCGGTCTGCGACCAGGCCGCTCGCGTCCTCAGCCGCTGAGACCATGTTCGCGACGGAGCGGCTCGAGGTGCGCGCGGTCGAGGAGGCCGACATCGACGCGCTGCTCGCCGTGTACCTGTCGAACCCCGAGGTGCTCGCCGTCACCGAGGGATCAGCGGGCGAGGCGGGCCACTACGACCGCGGCATGCTGGAGCGCGACCTGTGGCTGTCGGAGCTCGACACCGCACGCCACACGGCCGGCCTCTTCCTGCGCGACGGCGGCGCGTGCGTCGGCGTGCTCGACTGGCTCGACCGCAATCCCGACGACGACTCGCCGTGGATCGGCCTCGTCATGGTGCATTCCGGGCACAGGCGGCGCGGATACGGCCGCGAGGCGGTGCTGGGCCTGCTGGCCGAGGGGCGGTCGCAGGGGTGGACGCGCGCCCGCGCGGCCGCGCTCGCGGATGACCCGGCGACGCTGGGGTTGCTGAAGGACGTCGGGATGCGCGAGGTCGATCGCCGCCATCGGGCCTTCGCCGCGGGCGAGCGGTCAGTCGTCGTGCTGGAGGCCGAGCTCTGAGGCGGCGGCCTGGAAGGCCGCCAGGTCGGCCGCCGAGAAGAGCACGAACACGATCCGGCGCACGTGCGCAGACACCTCGGCGGCCGTGACCGCCGCCGGCAGAGCGACCGCCGCGGCGCGGTCGACCGGATAGCCGTAGATGCCCGTCGAGATGGCGGGGAACGCGATCGACGTGCAGCCGAGATCGTCGGCCACCTCGACCGAGCGCCGGTGCGCCGACGCCAGCGCCTCGGGCTCGCCCGAGCCGCCACCGTGCCACACCGGGCCCACCGCGTGCACCACGTAGCGGGCCGGGAGCGCGCCCGCCCCGGTCGCCTTGGCGTCGCCGGTGGCGCAGCCGCCGAGCCGGCGGCACTCCTGCATGATCGCCGGCCCACCGGCGCGGTGGATGGCGCCGTCGACCCCGCCGCCGCCGCGCAGGCCGCTGTTCGCGGCGTTCACGATCGCGTCGACGGCGACCGTCGTGATATCGCCCCGCACGAGCTCCAGGCGCACGCTCATCGGCGATCACGATAGCCCGCCGGTACAGTTCGGCTGCATGCGGCGCTACCACGTCACGACGTTCGGCTGCCAGATGAACGTGCACGACTCCGAGCGGATCAAGGGGCTGCTCGAGTCCGTCGGTCTCGGCGAGGCGGCGACGCCGGCCGACGCCGACTTCCTGGTCTTCAACACCTGCACGATCCGCGAGAAGGCCGATGATCGCCTCGTCGCCCACCTGATGGACGCCCGCGCCCAGAAGCTGCGAGACCCGGGCAAGGTGATCGTGGTCGGCGGGTGCTGGTCGGAGTCGATGAAGGACGAGCTCTTCGAGCAGTTCCCGTTCGTCGACCTGGCGTTCGGCCCGGGCAACATCCATCGCCTGGGCGACTTCATCCAGGCGGGCGGTGAGATCCCGCGCGGGCACTTCTCGACGTTCGATGCGTTTGCGGGCGAGCTGCCCCTGAAGCGCGACCGCGCTCACCAGGCCTGGCTCCAGATCTCGACCGGCTGCAACTGCAACTGCTCCTACTGCATCGTCCCGAGCGTGCGCGGCCGCGAGCACAGCCGCCACCCGGACGACCTCGTGCGCGAGGCGTCGGCGCTCGCCGCCGACGGCGTGCGCGAGCTGACGCTGCTCGGCCAGAACGTCAACTCCTACGGCCGCGACCTGCGCCCGGCGGTGGCGACGAGCTTCGCGGCGCTCCTGCGCGGCCTCGACGCGGTGCCCGGCATCGACCGGATCCGCTTCACGAGCCCGCATCCCAAGGACATGCGCGACGACGTGATCGCCGCGATGGCCGAGTCGCCGGCCGTGTGCGAGCACCTGCACCTGCCCGTGCAGTCCGGCTCGACCCGTGTGCTCAAGACCATGCGGCGCACGTACTCGCGCGAGCGCTACCTGACCCTGGTCGAGCGGATCCGGACCGCGATCCCCGAGATCGCGCTCACGACCGACATCATCGTCGGGTTCCCCGGCGAGACCGAGGCCGAGTTCGCCGAGACGCTCTCGCTCGTCGACGAGGTCGGATACGACCACGCGTTCACCTTCGTCTACTCCCCGCGGCGCGGCACCGACGCCGCGCGCATGGACGATCAGGTGCCCGACCCGGTGAAGAAGGAGCGCATCCAGCGCCTGGTCGAGCGCGTCCAGCACCACGCCGCCGCGCGCAACACGGCGCTGCGCGGGACGGTGCAAGAGGTGCTCGTCGAGGGGCCGAGCCGCACCGACGCCTCGGTGCTGCGGGGGCGCACGCGCACGAACAAGGCCGTCAACTTCCCGGGCACGGCGGCGGCCGGTGAGCTCGTTCCGGTCCTGATCACGGGCTCGACGTCGCAGACGCTCGCCGGCCGCCTGGCCGCCGCCGTCCCCGCGTAGCGGCGCATGCCGGTCGTGGCCATCTTCGGGCCGACCGCATCGGGCAAGAGCGCCGTCGCGATCGCCCTCGCCGAGCGGCTCGGCGGCGAGATCGTGAGCTGCGACGCGATGCAGCTCTACCGCGGCCTGCCCATCCTGACCAACCAGCCACCGGCGGCCGACGTCGCCCGGGTTCCGCACCACCTGGTGGCGGTCTGGGAGACCGACCACGCCGGGTCGGTGGCCGAATACGCGGCGCTCGCGCACTCGGCGATCGACGACGTGGTCGCGCGCGGCCG
This sequence comes from uncultured Actinomycetes bacterium, assembly GCA_963825325.1. Taxonomy (GTDB): domain Bacteria; phylum Actinomycetota; class Thermoleophilia; order Gaiellales; family JAICJC01; genus JAICJC01. The sequence continues at coordinate 863,723 of CAWGSU010000003.1, read as the reverse complement.
AACGCCGGTCGTCTGCGGCGGTAGCGGCCTCTACCTGCGCGCAGCGCTCGCCGACATGCCGCTGCCGCCGCGGGTGCCCGCGGCAGCGCGGACACGGTTCGAGCGCCTCTACGACGACGAGGGGGCCGGCGTCGCCCACGCGCAGCTCGCCGCCGCCGACCCCGTCGCCGCGGCGAGCGTCCACCAGAACGACCGCCGCCGCGTCGTCAGGGCGCTCGAACTGCACGCCGCAGGCACGAGCCTCGCGCCCGATCACGACCGCCTGTGGGCGCCCGACCGGCGCCACCCGACCACGGTCGTCGGCCTCGGTGTCCCCGCCGCGCTCGTCGCCGAGCGCATCGCCAGGCGCACGCGCGAGATGTTCGCGGGCGGCGTCGTCGAAGAGGTGCGCGCCGCGCGCAGCACGCGCACGTTCTCGCTCACGGCCGAGCGGATCCACGGCCTCCAGGACGTGACCGACCTGCTGGCGGGGCGGATCGACCAGGACGAGGCCGAGCGCCGCCTCGTGGTGCGCACGCGCCGCTACGCCAAGCGTCAGCGCACCTGGATGCGGCGGGTGCCCGACCTGCTCTGCATCGACGCCGACCGCGACCCGGACGTGGTCGCGGCGCAGATCACAGAGGCGATCGCATGACCGGCCGGCGCGAGCACGACGCCGTGCGCGAGGCCCGCGACGCGCTCGTCATCCTGGTCGCCGCCGCGCCTGCGGCGGCGGCCGCCGCGCTGCTCCTCGGGCTGGCCGCAGGCGACGTCGAGGCGGCCGCGCAGTGGGTGATCGGCCCGATCGTCTGCGCCGTCCTGCTGCTGGGCACGCTCGGATCGGCGCTGCTCCTGGCCGACCGCGTCGGCGCGCGCTACCTGCGCGCCCGGCCGCACGCGATCAGCCGCTTGCCGCTGATCGCGATCGCCCTGGTCGCCGGCCTCGGGCTCGTGGCCGGGCTGCCCGCGACCTGGCCGATCGTGATCGGGTTCGCGCTCGTGTGCGCCCTGCTCGCCGCCGTGATCCTGCTCGGCGCCCTCGCCGGCACGCACTGAATATCCGGTGCCGGGCACCGGGTATTCACGCCGCCGGTATCCTCCCGCGCGATGCGGTTCGAGAAGTGGCAGGCGGCCGGGAACGCGTACCTCGTGATCGAGCGCGGCGACCTCGCGGGGGCGCTCACGCCGGCGCGGGTCACGCGCATCTGCCACCCCGACCTGGGCGCCGGCAGCGACGGCATCCTCGTGCTCGATCCGCTCGCTGCCGGCCACGCCCGCGTCCAGATCTGGAACCCCGACGGCAGCGAGGCGGAGTTCTCGGGCAACGGCAGCCGCATCGCCGCCGGCTACGTCGCCGCGCGCGACGGCCGCAACGACGTCGTCCTGGAGACGCTCAAGGGCACCGTCGCGGGCACCGTGGACGGCGGATCGGTGACCGTCGATGCCGGCCTGGCCGCGCTCGACGGCCCCGATCACCGCCCGGGCGGCGGCGAGCCGCCCGCACCCATCTACACGTTCGTCTCGCTCGGGAACCCGCACTGCGTCATCGAGAGCGAGGGCGTCGACGGGCTCGACCTGGCGGCCGTGGGTGCGCCGATCGAGCACCATCCCTGGTTCCCGAACCGCGCGAACGTCGAGTTCTACCGCCCCCTGGGCGGGCATGACATCCGCATGCGCGTGTGGGAGCGCGGGGCGGGGGAGACGCTCTCGTCCGGATCCGGATCGAGCGCCGCGGCGGTCGCCGCGGTCGTGGCCGGCCGGGCCGAGAGCCCCGTCACCGTCCACACGGATGGGGGCGACCTCGTCGTCGCGGTCGACGAGCAGCTGTCGGTGCGCCTGACCGGCCCGGTGCGGCCGGTACACCGCGGCGAGTTCTCGGCCGCCTTCGCCGCCGCCCTGGAGGCGCTCTAGATGCGCGTCGCCAAGCGCGTCCAGGCGCTGCCGCCGTACCTGTTCGCCGAGCTCGAGCGCAAGATCGAGGAGCGCCGGGCCGCGGGCATCGAGGTGATCTCGCTCGGCATCGGCGACCCCGACCTGCCGACGCCGGCACCGGTCGTCGCCGAGGCGCAGCGCCAGGTGGCGCGGCCCGACACGCACCAGTACCCGTCCAACCGCGGCCGCGCCGAGTTCCGCGAGGCCGTCGCGACCTTCTACCGCAAACGCTTCGGGGTCGAGCTCGACCCGGACACCGAGATCCTGCCCCTGCTCGGCGGCAAGGAGGGCGTCGCGCACGTCTGCTTCTCGATGCTCGACCCCGGTGACGCCTGCCTCGTCTCCGACCCCGGCTACCCCGTGTACACGTCCGGGACGCTGCTCGCGGGTGCCGAGCCGGTGCTGATGCCCCTGACCGCCGAGCACGCCTTCCAGCCCGACCTGGACTCGATCCCCGCGGACGTGTCCGGCCGCGCGAACCTGCTCTTCTGCAACTACCCGAACAACCCCACCGGCGCCGTGGTCGACCTCGGCTTCTTCGAGCGGCTGGCCGCGTTCGGCCGCGAGCGCGGCGTCCCGATCGTGCACGACAACGCCTATTCGGAGATCACCTTCGACGGCTACACCGCGCCGAGCTTCCTGCAGGCGGCGGGCGCGCGCGAGGCCGGAGTCGAGATGCTCTCGCTCTCGAAGACCTACAACATGACCGGCTGGCGGGCCGGCGCCGCCGTCGGGAACGCCGAGATGATCAGCGCGCTCTGGAAGCTCAAGACGAACATCGACTCGGGCATCTTCGACGCCGTCCAGATGGCCGCCGTGGCCGCGCTGACCGGCTCGCAGGAGCACGTCCGCGAGATGTGCGCGATCTACCAGCGGCGGCGCGACCTCGTTCTCGCCGCGCTGCACGCCGTCGGCATCGACGTGCCCGCGCCGCGCGGGACGATCTACGTGTGGGTGCCGGTGCCGCCCGGGCACACCTCGGTCTCGTTCGCCGAGCTCGTGCTCGACCAGGCGGCGGTCGTCGTCTCGCCGGGATCGGCCTACGGTCCCAACGGCGAGGGGTATGTGCGCCTCTCCCTGACGGTGCCCGACGACGAGCTGCGCGAGGCCATGTCGCGCATCGAGCAGCACCTGCGCGTCGCGGTCTGACGCGCCCGGGCCGGGCGCGGCGGCCTCCGTATACTGCTCTTCGTGACGCAGATCACCACCCGAGACCAGGATCCCGAGCGCGGGATCGTGGTGGCGTCGCTGCTGCCCGGGACCGACGGCGCCGACGAGCTCGCAGAGATGCGCGAGCTGCTGCGCACCGCGCGCGTGCGCACGGTGGGGACGCTCGTGCAGCATCGGCGGCGGCCGGATGCGCGGACATACGTGGGGCCGGGCAAGCTCGACGAGCTGAAGGAGCTCGCCAAGTCGCTCGATGCCGAGGTGGTCGTCTCCGACGACGAGCTCTCCCCGCGCCAGCAGCGCACGCTCGAGGACGCCCTGCAGATGCGCGTCGTCGACCGCACCGCCGTGATTCTGGACATCTTCGCCCAGCACGCCCACACGGCCGAGGGCAAGCTGCAGGTCGAGCTCGCCCAGCTCGAGTACTCGCTCGCCCGCATGCGCGGAATGTGGAAGCACCTCGAGCGGCTGGGCGGCGGCGTCGGAACGCGCGGCCCGGGTGAGACGCAGCTCGAGTCCGACCGCCGAATGGCCCGCCGCCGGCTCGCGCTCCTGCGCACGCGCCTGCGCGAGGTGGCGGCCCGGCGCGGTGTGATGCGGCAGAAGCGCAGCCAGTCGGCGATGCCGGCCGTCGCGCTTGCGGGCTACACCAACGTCGGCAAGTCGACGCTCCTGAACGCCCTCACGGGCGCCGAGGTCAGCGTCGACGACCGCCTGTTCGAGACGCTCGATCCCACCACCCGCGCGTTCCGCGAGGACGGCCGCGCCTACCTCGTGACCGACACGGTCGGGTTCATCGGCAAGCTGCCCCACATGCTGGTCGAGGCCTTCGCCGCGACGCTCGAGGAGACGCTCGCCGGCGACCTGGTGCTGCTCGTCGCCGACGCGTCCGCGGGCGAGGAGGGCCTGCGCCGCCAGCTCGAGGACGTACGGGCGGTGCTGGCCGACATCGGCGCCGACGAGATCCCGCAGATGCTCGTCGTGAACAAGATCGACGCGGTCGACGCGCTCGCGCGCCGCCGGCTGCGCAACCGCTTCCCCGACGCGGTCCTGATCTCGGCCCGGACGGGCGAGAACCTCGACGAGCTGAAGCACCGGGTGGCGGAGTTCTTCGCCGGCCGCTACGTCGACGTGCGCCTGCTCGTGCCGCACGGCGAGGGCGGCGAGCTGTCGGCCCTCTACGCCTCCGGCGCGCCGATCACGGCGCGCGAGGACGCCGCCGAGGGCGTGCTCGTGACCGCCCGTCTGCCCCGCGAGCTGGTGGGCCGGTTCGACGCCTACCGCGTATGACCGAACTGCGAGTCCGCCGCATCCACCCCGACGCGCAGATGCCCGCCGGCGCATACCCCGGCGACGCCGGGCTCGACCTCGCGAGCGTCGAGGACGTCGTCCTCGGACCCGGCGAGCGGCGCACGGTCGCGACCGGCCTCGCCGTCGCGATCCCGCCGGGCCACGGCGGCTTCGTCCAGCCGCGCTCGGGGCTCGCGGCCAGGCACGGGATCACCGTCGTGAACTCGCCGGGCCTGATCGACTCGGGCTACCGGGGCGAGCTCAAGGTCGTCCTGCTGAACACGGACGCCGCCGAGCCGTTCCACGTCCGCCCGGGCGACCGTATCGCCCAGCTGGTCGTGCTGGCGCTGCCCCAGGTGGAGGTGATCGAGGCGTCCGAGCTGCCGCCGTCGGAGCGGGCCGAGCGCGGCTTCGGGTCATCGACGGTGAGATCCGGGGGGTGAGTCCGCCGCGCATCCGGGTGGGGGCGCTCCTGCGCCACGGCGACGCCGTGCTCCTGCTCCGGCAGGAGAAGCTCGGCCGCTCGTACTGGCTGCTGCCCGGGGGCGGGGTGGAGGAGGGCGAATCGCTGCACGTCGCCCTCGCCCGGGAGCTCTCCGAGGAGTGCGGCCTCGAGGGGGTCACCCTGGAGGGGCCGATCGCGATCGTCGAGTCGATCGCACCGCCGAGCCTGCGGCCGCGCAAGCACGTCGTCCACGTGATCTTCTACGCCGACGTGTCGGGCCGCAGCCTCGAGGACGTCGCGTCGGCCGACGGCACGATCCATGGCCACCGGCTGATGACCGCCGGGCGAGCTCGCCGCCGTCGACCTGCGCCCGCCGATCCACCGCTTCCTGGAGCGCTGGCGTCCGGGCGATCCGTTCGTGCACCTCGGCGAGCTGTGGGTGCGGTAGAGCCGGGGGACAGTCCCCGGGGTGCGGGGACTGTCCCCGGTGTTCGCCCCGCAGGCCCGGCCGACGCGGTCGCCATCGGCGCCCTCGCCACCAGAGCGTGGCGGGCGGCCTACGCGGGGCTGCTGGCGCCGGCCGTGCTGCACAGCCTCGATCCCGCCGAGCAGGCGTCCGAGTGGGAGGCGTATCTCGCCGCGCTGCCCGCGCCCGACCGCGTGTGGGTGATCTGCGCCGGCGCCGCCGTCGTGGGATTCGCCCGGACCGGGCCGTGCCGCGACGGGGACGTTGCGGCGGGCACGGGCGAGGTGCACGGCCTCTACCTCGAGCCGGACCGGGTCGGCACCGGCCTGGGCCGGCGCCTCTTCGCTCACGCCGTCGCCGACCTGACGGCCCGCTCGACGCCGATCGTGGTCTGGCACTTCGCCGCGAACGACGTCGCCGCGCGCTTCTACGAGCGGGCCGGGTTCACCCTCGACGGCGCCCGCCGGCGCAGCGAGTTCGGCGTGCCCGAGCTGCGCCGCCGCATGACGCAGCCGGCCTAGCCTGCGGCGATCGCGACCGCGACGTCGTGCGCGGCGTGCTCGAGGCTGTCGTCGAGCGGCGCGAGGGCAACCTCGCCGTGGCGGCGGCGCAGCGCGTCGCCGATCAGCACATCGGCCAGGGCCGGGTTCTTCGGCAGGAGCGGCCCGTGGATATACGTGCCGACGATGCGCCCGTCGCGCACGCCCTCGCCGCCGTCGCGACCGTTGTTGCCGTGGCCGTGCAGCACGCGCCCGAGCGGGCGCACGCCCTCGCCGAGGGTCGTGCGGCCGGCGTGGTTCTCGAACCCGACCACCGTCAGCGGCCGACCCGGCACGAGCTCGCAGTCGATCGCGATGTTGCCGATCATCCGCGTCTGGCCGGCCTCGGTGACGAGGTCGACGAGCCCGGTGCCGCGCATCTCGTCGCCGTGGTGGCCGCGGTAGTAGTGCCCGAGCATCTGGTAACCGCCGCACACCGCGAGCAGCCATGCGCCCGCGTCGATCGCCGCGCGCAGATCGCCGGCGCGCCCGGCCAGGTCGGCGGCGACGAGCAGCTGGTCGCGATCCTGGCCGCCCCCGACGTAGTAGAGGTCGGCGTCGGGAAGCGCGTCGCCGGGGCCGCAGCCGGCCACGCCGAACCCGATTCCGCGCCACTCGCAGCGGGAGCGCAGGACGGCGATGTTGCCGCGGTCGGCGTAGATGTTCAGGTGCTCGGGGTAGAGATGGCACACGCGCAGGTCGGTCACGCCGCCTCCCAGTAGGGCCGCACGACGCCGCGCCGGTGCAGCACCGCGCGCAGCTCGAGCATCGCCGTGTAGGTGCAGAGCAGGTACACCGGGCCCTCGCCGCCCGCGAGCGCGCGGTCGAGGGCGGCGGCGATGCCTTCGGCGACGACCAGCCGGCCGCGCTCGACCCCGCCGTACTTCAGCCGCATCGCCATCTCGGCCGCCCGCGTGCCCGTCACCACGACCTCCTGGACGTGGCCGGCGACGAGTTCGAAGTCGACGTCCCAGATCCACGAGATGTCGCGGCCGTCGGCGATGCGGTCGTTCAGCGCCACAAGCAGCTGCTTGGGGCGGTCATCCGAGGCGAGCGTGCGGATGAGCTCGTTTGCGCCGGCCGGGTTCTTGGCCAGCAGGAGCACGGCGTCGCGCCCGCCGACGCGCAGGCGCTCAAAGCGGCCGAATGCGGCGTCGAAGCGCTCGAGGCCCTCGGCCAGCCGGGCGACGTCAACCCCGCCGACCGCGCACGCGGCCGCGGCGGCGGCCAGCGCGTTGTAGACGTTGTAGAGGCCCGGCAACGGCAGCTCGACCGCGGCGTCGCCGAGCGGCGTGCGCAGCACGAACCGGGTGCCGTCGAGGCCCATCGGCGAGATCGTTTCGGCCCACACGTCGAGATCGGGGCGGCGGCGACCGCAGCTCGGGCAGCTCCAGTCGCCCAGATGGCCCATGTAGACGTGGTCGTAGAGCAGCCGCGTGCCGCAGGCCGGGCACCACTTCGAGTCGCTCGCATGCTGCATCTCGCGCAGCTCCGACCCCGGGTGGTCGATGCCGAAGGTCAGGGTGGGGCCGTCGTGGCCGAGGGACGCCAGCAGCGGATCGTCGCCGTTTCGGACGAGGTGCGAGCCGGCGGGAAGCGCGGCCGTCATGTCCTGCCAGCGCGCGGCGATGGCCTCGAGCTCGCCGTAGCGGTCGAGCTGGTCGCGGAACAGGTTCCCGAGCACGGTCGCCCGCGGACGCAGGCTGCGGGCCACGGCGGGCAGCGCCGCCTCGTCGACCTCGAACACGCCGAGGTCGGCGCCCTGGGAGTGCAGCAGCGCAGAGGCGACCCCCGAGGCCAGGTTCGCGCCTGCGGTGTTGCGGCAGAGCGTGCGCTCCGGGGCGAGCATCTCGGCGAGCATCTTCGCGGTCGTGGTCTTGCCGTTCGTGGCCGAGATCGCCACCGAGCCCTGGGCGAGCCGCCGCGCCATGCGCTCGATCGCATCGGGCGCCATGCGCAGCAGGAGCTTGCCCGGCAGCGTCGTGCCGCCGCCGGCGTGTGTGCGCCGCGACAGTCCCGCCGCCGCGCGGGCGGCGACGACCTTGGCAGAGAAGCCGGTCACGGGCGGAACTCTACCCAGGCGGCCCCTTGACGCCGCCTCAAGGCACCGCTGTTTCACTTGCACTTTTCGTGGGTTTTGCTATAACCTGCCCGGGGCGGAACCGAGCGTGGGGGAGTCCGGAGCAATGAGACGCAAGACGGTGTACCGCGCGATCGAGGGCATCGACCGCGGCCAGCTTGAGCAATTTCAGGCCGGCATGCGCAAGCGCTACTCCGACGAGCACATCCTCGAGGAGCTGCGGGCATGCGCGCACCGGCTGGGACGGTCGCCGACGATGCGCGAATTCGAGGCCGACCCGGGCACCACCGTGCACCCTCAGACCGTCATCGAGCATTTCAAGTCGTGGAACCGCGCCAAGCGCCTGGCCGGGCTCGTGCCGCGCCGGTTTGCCACCCAGGACGAGCTGCTGCGCCTGCTGCGCGACCTCGGCGACGAGCTCGGCCGAGTGCCGACCGCGAAGGACATCGAGGCCCGCAAGGGCGCCATGCCCTCAAAGTCGCTCTACTGGCACACCTTCGGGTCCCTGAACAACGCCCTCAAGCAGGCGGGCTTCGACGTGCCCGTCGGCGAGGAGCGGCTCGAGCGGGCCGTCGAGCAGGGTGCGGCACTCTCGCTGCGCAGCGGCCGCCTGCCGAAGTTCGCCGACTGGGCCCAGGCCCGGCGCACCGACCCGTCGATGCTCACCGAGTGGCAGGTGTACCGCATGTTCGACGCCCGCAGGGGCGCGTGGTCGACATTCCAGTACCTGATCCGCAAGCGCCTGGAGCAGCGCGGGGTGTCGATCTCGCCCGAGGGCCGCGTCAGCTGATCGGGCCGCAGACCGGGCAGGACGACTGCTCGAGCAGGTCGAGCGCGGCCACCTCGGCCAGGACCGTCGACAGCAGATCCGCCCAGACGCCTGAGCACAGGTCGACGTCGAGCAGGTGGTCCCAGCGCAGCGTGTTCAGGCCGACCGACACCTTCACCTGGGCGACCGCGGGGGCGCCCGGCTCGGCGTCGCGGGCCGATGTGAACTCGAGCGGGGCGTTCAGGGTCACCGCGGCGCAGTGGTCGCCGGAGCAGATCCGCAGCAGGTAGAAGGGCGGCTCGGCGCCGCCGAGGTCCATGTAGCGATACCCGCGCGCGGCGGGCTGGTCAGGAACGAGGGCATGGGAGCAGCCGGCGGCGATGCGCTGGGCGTCGGCGGGGCTGATCCCTTCCGGGAGATGGGCATAGGCAGGATGCATGCTCTGGTCTTCGGCGGCGGCCACGGCCACGCCATCCCCCGACGGCGTTAACGCACACCTGACCGGTTGCAAACGGGCCTCATCGTTCCCGCGGGGGCGAAAGCCGGGTCGAGGGAGTGGGCGCCGCTGCTCGCAAGTCGTGTCGTCCCCCTCAAGACATGGGCCGCGAACGCCGATTGTTGTGGGCAGAGGGCGATGCCGCCCGTTGACGAGCCCCGAACGAAAGACCGCTGCCCGTGACCCCCGCATTGCCCAACGACGAATCGCGAACGCCCGCACCGGTCGCGGCCACCCAGCCCGAGTTCGACTCGCCCGAGGTGGTCGAGGAGCTCGACCTGACCGACGCGCCCGCGCCGGCCGTCGATCTCCTGCACACGTACGTCCGCCAGATCGGCGACGGCGCCCTCCTGACCCGGGCCGAGGAGCTCGAGCTCGCCCGGCGCAAGGACCGCGGCGACATGGAGGCCAAGCGCCGCCTCGTCGAGGCCAACCTGCGGCTCGTGATCAGCATGGCCCGCGCGTACTCCTCGTCCGGGGTGCCGCTGCTCGACCTGATCCAGGAGGGCAACATGGGCCTCATGCGCGCGGTCGAGAAGTTCGACCACAGCCGCGGCTACAAGCTCTCCACGTACGCCACCTGGTGGATCCGCCAGTCGATGTCCCGCGCGATCGCCGACCAGGCGCGCACGATCCGCCTGCCGCTGCACGTGCTCGACGTGATCAAGAAGCTGCACCGGGCCAACCGCCTCCTGACGCAGCGCCTCGGCCGCGAGCCGCTGGTCGCCGAGCTGGCCGCCGAGCTGAAGCTGCCGGCCGAGCGCGTCATCGAGCTCCAGCGCATGATCGAGGACCCGGTGTCGCTCGAGGGCCCGGTCGGCGACGGCGAGTCGAACTTCTCGGAGATGGTCGAGGACACGAACATCCGCCAGCCGGAGACGCTGCTCGTGCGGCGCCAGCGCGAGCTCGAGCTGCACGCAGCCCTCGAGGAGCTCAACGAGCGCACGCGCCGCGTGCTCGAGGCCCGCTTCGGGCTGAACAACCGCGAGCCGGCGACGCTGGAGCAGGTCGGCGCCGAGATCGGCGTCACCCGCGAGCGCGTCCGCCAGATCGAGACGCGCGCGCTGCGCGAGCTCGAGTCGAAGAACCCGGGCCTGCGCGACTTCCTCCGCGGCCAGGACTAGCCCGGCCGCCGCCGCGGCAGGCGGCTGGCAGACTTCGTCTCGTGAAGTCACTGCAATCGTTCTGGCACGCGACGACGGCGTTTTCGAGCCAGCTCGCCAACGTTGGCGTCGAGGCGCTCGCGATCGCGATCGGCTTCACCCTCGCGAACCTGATCCTACGGGCGACCGCGTGGCGGATCATCCTGCAGGCGGGCTACCCGGAGGGGCGCGTGCGCTGGCGCAGCATCGTCGGCGCCTATCTGGCCGGGGTCGGCCTGAACGCGATCGTGCCGGCCCGCGGCGGCGACGTGATGAAGATCTACCTCGCGCACAGGGCGATGCCCAAGGCGGCGTACACGACGATCACCTCGAGCCTCCTGGCCGAGACGCTGCTCGACGTCGCGATCGGCCCGGCGCTCCTGATCGCCGCGTACTTCACCGGGCGCATCCCGCACCTGCCGGCGCTCGGCCACCTGGCGGCGTTCGAGTGGAGCTTCTTCGCGGCGCACGCCCGCTGGTTCATGCTGGTCGTGGCGGTCACCCTGATCCTGCTCGGCGTGTTCTTCACCTACGTCGAGCGCCACGTGGTGGCGTTCTGGGACCGCGTGCGCCTCGGCCTGGCGATCCTGACGACGCCCCGGCGCTACTTCCGCACGGTCGTGCCGCTGCAGCTGGCCGGCTGGGGCTGCCGGATCGCGGCCATGTACTGGTTCCTGATCGCGTTCCACGTGCCCGCGGGGGTCGTTGACGCAGCGCTCGCGCTCTCGGCCCAGAGCGCCGCGACGCTACTGCCGCTGACGCCGGGCGGCGTGGGCACCCAGCAGGCGCTGCTCGGCTACATGTTCCGCAACGCGGCGGCGACGAGCAGCGTGCTCGCCTTCAGCGTCGGCATGCAGGTCGCGATCACCGCATCGAACGCGATCGTGGGCGGGCTCGCCATCTGGCTCACCCTGCGCCGGCTGCCGTGGCGCGCCCGCCCGGCGAGCGCAGACAGCGCCGCGCCGGGTTAGGCCGATCTCGCCACCTCTTCTCTCCACGCACGATAATGCTGGTTATGTCAAGTTGAAACGAAACGGCCCGTTGAGAGGACGACGCCGGCAATCGTGACCACCCCGCCCGCGACGAAAGAGGCGGCGGGAGCGCTCTAGCCGGCGAGCGGGTGGGTGGTCGGGTCGACCGGCGAGAGGTAGGCCCGGCGCACGCGCGCCTGAGTCTGGCGCTCACGGGCGGCCGCGAGCACCGCGGCGCCGGAGCCGTCCTCGGCGAGCTCGGCGAAACCCACCGGGCCGATGGCCAGGTCGCGCGACATGCGCTCGCTGGCGGCGAGCGCCGCGCGCACGCGCTTGAACGCGGAGCGGGCCTCAAACGTGCCGGCGCGCGGGAACAGGAGTGCGAAGTGGGCGGCGCCGAGATGGCCGACGCGATCGTCCTGGCGCACGGCGGAGAGGGCCAACTCCCCCACTTCGGACACGGTGTCGGCCTGGTCGATCATGCCCGGGCCCATCTCGAGGCCGGAGACCTCGAAGACGGCGACGGCGACCGACTGGCCGCGCCAGCGCGCGATCGACGCCGCCCGCTCGAGCTCGAGGGCAAAGGCGTGCGCGTCGAGCGTCCGGCCCATCGTGGCGCCGCTCGCGGCCAGGGCGAGCTTGGCGCAGTCCGACAGCACGGACACGAACGCGAGCTCGAGCCGGCCGGGACTGCGGTTGCAATCGATCTCGACGCCGGTCGACGTCGGGTGCAGGCTGCACGGCACCGATGCCCGCGCGACCGCATCGGCGAGGACGCGTTCGACGGATTCCGGGTCGGCCTGGGGCGCGGTGAGCGCGGCCGTGGCCTCGGACAGGATCTCGATCAGGCGAACCTCCCGCATCTGGTGACTATCGGGCAGCGCGATCGATGTCTTGAGGACCCGCACGCTATGCGGCCGCCCGCGGGGCGAGCACGGCCGGGAACGCCGCCGGCTCAATCCGCGCGGGCTCGTCGGTGTCCATGGCGAAGTAACCCCTCCGGTACCACTCCGGCGCCCGCGCGAGCACGCGCAGGAAGGCGTCGACCGGGGCGATCTCGTACTGGGTGCCCTTGCCGAGCACGAGCTGCTCGATCGCCCGTTCAGGGCTCATCGCGCGCCGGTACGGCCGGTCGGAGGTCATCGCGTTGTAGGAGTCGGCCACCGCGATCAGGCGGGCGAGCGGCGGGATCTGCTCGCCGACGAGGTTGTCCGGGTAGCCGCGCCCGTCCCAGCGCTCGTGGTGGCTGCGCACCACCTCGGCCATATCGGAGTAGCCGGGCACCTCGAGCAGGATGGCCTCGCCGATCGCAGAGTGGCGGCGCATCTCGTCCCACTCGCCGTCGTCCAGGGCGGCCTGCTTCTCGAGCACCTCGGCGCGCACGCCGATCTTGCCGATGTCGTGGACGAGGCCGCACAGGTGGATGCGCTGCACCTCCTCGCGCGGCAGGCCCAGCTCGCTGGCGATATCGCGTGAGTACTCGGCCACCGCCTTGGAGTGGCCGGCGGTGTAGGCGTCGCGGCCGTCGATGGCCTTCACGAGCGCCTCGGCAAAGCTCATGTTGATCCGGCGCAGGTGGTTGTTCGCGGCCTCGAGCTCGGCGTTTGCCTGCTCGAGCGCGGCGATCAGCTGCTGCTTGGGCGCGTGCATGCCGAAGGCCAGACGGCTCGCGGCAACCGGGATCGCGAAGAACCCGAGCACCCAGATCCCGGAGGCGCGGTAGGAGTAGGCGAAGAGGCCGGCGACCGGCGCGCACAGCAGCACGGTCACAAGCGCGTGCATGCGCGCGAGCCGCCACAGCTCGACGGGCGAGGTGCGATGCCGCATCCACAGGGTGAGCGTCGTGACGGCGAACTCGACGGCCGTTGCGATCCCCGCCGCGACCGCCGCCTGCACGACGAGGTGGCCCAGGCCGGCCCCGGCCACGGCGACCGGCACCGCCATCGCCCCGAACCCTGCGCATGCGCCCGCGAGCGCGCGGCCGGAGGTGAAGATCACGAACCGTTCGAGCGGCCCGCGCCGGTCAGACAGCATGCACCCCACCCCCACGACCGCGGCGGCAGCCGGGCCGTAGAGGACGGCGGCCATCACCAGCGGGATCACCGACCCCGAGAGCTCGACCCGGGTCGAGATCCGGATCGCGCGCGCCTCGGCGGCGAACCCGACGACGGCCAAGAGCGCGACCGCATCCACCCGCCCCACTCCGCCCGCGACCGCCGCCGAGACGGAGATCAGAAGCGATGCGATGGCGAGCGAGGCAGCGTACGCGCGGACGGGACCGCGGCGTTCAGACTGGGGGGTTGTCTCACTCATACGAGTTATTTGACATCCCGTGACTGAGGGGCTAAGCTATCCCTCGTTCGGGGTACTGGATCTTGTGAAGGGGGATAGGAAATGCCGATCAAGGGTTGGTAAATCACACGGGTGCTAGACGGCTTATCGACATTTCGGTGAGGTTTGGTTAGTCCGAGTTTCCCGCTCGTCAAGCCAGTCAAACCGGCAGTCAACGCAGGCCGACATGTTCTCGCCGCGCCCCTGTAGGACGGTCGTTCGCCACCGTCGTGCAGGGGCGCTGCGCGTTTCATCGCCTCGCTGCATCCGATCAGGGCTCTGGCGTCCGCATCTTGACGGCCTCTCCTCCCTGCACGCACACTCAAGCCACGGGCTGCGACCGCCGATACAGATCCTCGGATACGACGGCGGCCCGCCGAACGCCCTGCCGGAGGCATGCTTCAGCCCCCGGCCCCTCACTCCACCCAGGAGAGGTACCAGCACATGAGTGACGACGGCCGGACGCCCGGAAGCGAAGACACCCCAAGCGGGCTCCGCCGCGCGATGGAGGATCGCCTCACCTCGCTGCGCCAGGCCGAGGAGCGGCTCCAGCGCGAGCAGTCGGCGCTCCAGGAGCAGGCGAAGGTCGTCTTCGCCGAGCGCGAGGCGCGCCTCGCCCGGCGCGAGCGCGAGCTCTCCAAGCGCGAGGCGGCACTCGCCGTGAACGAGGGCATCGCCTCGTCGCATGCAGACGGCGGGAGCGACGCCGATCGCGCTCATCTCGCGGAGCTCGAGGCCGACCTCAACCGCCGCACTGCAGACCTCGAGACGCGCGAGCAGGCGCTCGCCCAACGCGAGGCGGAGCCCGCCGACTGGGATTCTGCGCCGGCCGAGGTGGATATCGACGCCGCGGTCTCGGCCCGCATCGCTGAGCTCCAGGAGGCCACCTCAACGCTCGAGCAGCAGGTCGAGCACGAGCAGCGCCAGCGCCAGCAGGTCGAACGCGAGCGCGACGGCCTCGTCGAGCAGCTGCGCGAGCGCGGCGCCTTCGGATCGGCCGAGCTGGCCGAGCAGGAGGGGCGCCTGAACGCCCGCGAGGCCGAGCTCGACGACCGTGAGCATCGCGCGAAGAAGGTCGAGAAGGTGCTGACGCAGAAGGAGCTCTCCGTCGACGCGGTGCGCGTGGACATGATGCAGCGCTCCGAGGAGCTCGAGGCCACCGAGAAGCGCCTCGAGCAGGAGCTCGCGACCGCCGCCGAGCGCGAGGCGGCCGCAACCGCGCTCGCCGCCGAGGCGTCGTCGAAGCTCGAGTCGATCGCCGCCAAGGAGGCCGACCTGGCCCGGTCGCTGGACGAGCTGGCAACCGCCCAGGCCGGGCTGCGCGAGGCCGAAGCTGGGCTCGAGGAGCGCTCCTCGATGCTCGAGGAGGCCCAGGAGCGCGTGGCCGCCGTGCATGCCGAGTCCGAGCGCCGCAACGCCGAGGCCGACGAGCGGATCACGGCCCTCGCCGAGCGCGAGCAGGCGCTCGCCCAGGTCGACGCCAAGCTGGTCGAGGTCGAGCAGACCGCCGCCGCGGTGGCCGCCGCCCAGGCTGAGATGGCGGCCCGCGAGGCGACCGCCGCCGAGGAGATGGCTGCACGCGAGGCGACGGTCGAGCTGCGCTCCCAGGAGATCGGGGCGCGCGAGGCCGAGCTGACCGATGTCGAGGAGCAGCGCGCCCGTGCCGAGCAGGCCGCCCAGGTGGCCGCCGCCGAGCGTGAGCGGCTCGTGACCGAGCGGACGCACATCGACCAGCGCCGCGACGAGCTGGCCGAGATGGAGCGCCGGCTCGAGGGGATCGACGCGCGGATGGAGGAGATCGAGCTGCGGGCCAAGCAGGTCGAGGCCGACGAGCAGGAGGTGTCGGCGACGCGGATCGCGGCCGAGCGCCTCCAGGGCGACGCCGAGCGGCTGCACGCCCAGGCCGAACGGGCGATCGCCGAGGCCGAGGCCCGCGCCGCCGTCGAGGTCGATCGACTCGCCGCCGACCTGCGCCAGCGCGAGTCGCGCCTGTCGACATCCGAGAGCGACATCGAGCGCCGAGAGAGCCGGCTCGACCGCCGCCAGGACTCACTCGACGCCCGCGAGCGCGAGCTCGACACGCGTCACGACGGCATGGAGCTGCGCGACGTCCAGCTGCACGAACGCGAGGCCGACGTCGCCCGCCTGACGGTGCGCGCCGACCGTATCGAGGCCGAGCTCGAGTCGCAGCGCGCCGCGCTGGCCGACGCCGAGATCGCCGTCGATCGCGAGCGCGCGGTGCTGCAGCGGCGGATGGCCGAGATCGAAGGCCGCGAGACGGCCGCCCGCGAGGAGCTCGACGAGGCCGTGCGCGCCGCGACCGAGGACGGTGGCCGCCGCGGTCTGCGCCTCGGCGGCGGCGGCAAGGACGCGGGCGCGCTCGAGGAGTTGCACGCGGCCCTGCGCAACCGCGAGGCACAGCTGCAGGCCCAGGAGCGGCGGCTGGCGGAGCAGCAGGCAACTCTGCATCGGCGCGAGGCCGACCTCGAGCTCTATGCCGGCAAGCTCCAGCAGGGAGCCGTTGCACCCCTGCCGGCGCCGTCCGCGCCCGAGCCGGCGCTGGCGGTGGCGGCCGACGAGGCCGACGAGCCCGCGGGTGCAGACGGTGACGGCGCCGCGCGGCGCCTGAACTTCTGGTCGCGCTGAGCGCCCCCGGCGCCGTCCGCACACGTCGTGAGGTTCCGCGATCGGACCCGCGGCCGCAACCGGGTCGTCTGCGCGGAGCACGTCCGCGCGGACGCCGGTGCCGAGCCTGTCGGCGGCGGCCGGCTGGATCGTGAGAACTGTCAAGTCGGAGGCATCGCGACCGCCGAGGCATCGACCGCGCCCCTGCGCGATCCGGCGGGCGTGTTCCCGGATGTGGCGCTGCGCCGGCTCCCGGCTTCGGGCATCGTCATCTTCGCGTCGGGCTACCAGGAGGGGAGTCCCCCGCCGCTGCCTGCAGGTCCGCCGCTGCCATACCGGCTGTCCGAGTACCGTCGTGACGCGGGCTGGGAGGGACAACCGGCAGTGAACGTTCCGCAGTACGTCCTCGCCGCGAGCCGCGGGAACCATCTTCTCGACGTGCGGGTGTTCTTCGGCACGCAGGCCCCGAACGACCGTGAGCTCGCCCGCGCCCAAGCCGAGCTCGGTACCCTCAGCTGGGGCTGACCGGCACCGTCAGCCGAGGTCGGCGCGCTCGGAGTCGAAGCGCCCGGAGTGCAGCTGGTGGTGGAAGCCCTCGAGCGTGAGGTCGCGGCCGTCGCCGAACGGGCGGTCGACGTAGCGCACCACCTTGTCGTGGTAGAACGGGACGTCCAGGTGCGCCCCGCTGACGAGGTTCAGCGACACCTCGCCGCAGCCGGGACAGCTCATCGCGACCCCGATCACGCCGTCGCCGCCGGCCTCGGTCGGCGCCACCATGGCGAGGCTCGACGGCCACACGGGCCGCATGCGCGCCTCCGGCGAGCAGTACAGGCGCCACGGCCAGTTCCCGCGCTGCACCTGGCAGCGGGCGAGCTCGGCCAGCTCGTCGCCCACCGGCTCGGTGCGCCCGGTGAGAAGGTTCCGGAACTCGATCTCGACGGTCGTCAGCGGCCCGTAGTCGAGATCGTCGTGTGAGACCAGCCCCAGGTGGCGGTCGCCGCAGGGGCATTCGTACTCGATCCGGTAGACCGCCGGGTGGACGGCGCCGGGCAGCCGCTCGAGCCGCCGGAACGACGAGAGCGGGACGCGGGCCATCTCGCCGTCGGGGCGGCGCGGGCAGTGGAACCGGTAGCTCGCTCGCAACACGTCGTACATGGTTCCTCCTGTATCGACCGGGAAGGCGCTCCGTGTTAGCATCGCCGCGCCCGTGCCACGCATCGACCTTCGCACCCGGATCCGCGACGTCCCCGACTTCCCGAAGCCGGGGATCGTGTTCAAGGACATCATGCCGCTCCTGGCGGACGCCGCCGCCCTGCACCAGGCCGTCGACGACCTGTCCGATTGGGCCCATCCCCGCAACGTCGACATCGTCGTCGGCGCCGAGGCGCGCGGCTTCATCCTGGGGGCGGCGATGGCCTACCGGCTCGACTGCGGCTTCGTCGCGGCCCGCAAGCCGGGCAAGCTGCCCTTCCTGACGGTGGGAGCCAAGTACGCACTCGAGTACGGCTTCGACGCCCTCGAGATGCACGTCGACGCGCTGATCAGGGGCGCGCGCGTCCTCATCCACGACGACCTGCTCGCCACGGGCGGCACCGCGCGCGCCAAGATCGAGCTCGTCGAGCAGCTCGGCGCCGAGGTGGTCGGCCTGGCGTTCGTCGTCGAGCTCGGCTTCCTGAACGGGCGCGACAAGCTGTACGGCTACGACGTGCACTCGCTCGTCCAGTACGAGTCCGGGTAGCCCTCCCCGCCGCCGCGCTCGTTAGCGGGCGACCTCGCGCAGGTCGCGCACCAGCAGCAGGTGGGCGAGCTGGCTCGTCAGCTCGGCGAGCGCCTCGAGCTCCTGCAGTCCGGCCTCCCGCCGATCGGGGTTGTGCGAGCGCAGCGCCGGGGCGAGGATCTGCTCGAGCAGGCCCGCCTCGCGCTCGACGGCCGAGCGAAACGCCTTCAGGTGGCGGGCGGCGACTCCGTAGCGGGCGAGGCGTTGGCAGATGATCACGATCTCGACGTCGGCGCGGCTGTAGGCCGCGTCGGACTCGCTCGCGTGGCGGTCGACGAGCTGGAACTCCTCGAGCTCGCGCACGAACGCCGGGTCGGCGTCGGCGGCCGCGAGCAGCTGCTCGAACGTCAGCCGGTCCTCCACCCCTCCCACCAGCCGCGGCCGGCGGCCCGTGCCGGCGGCCGAGCGGCCCTGGGCGATCACCTGCCGGATCACGCGCAGCGGCAGGAATTCGTCGCGCTGCATGCGCAGGATCGCGCGCAGCTGCTCGACGTCCTCCTCGCCGTAGAGCCGGTACCCGCCGGGCGTGCGCCTGGGCGTGATCAGGCGCTGGTCCTCGAGGAACCGGATCTTCGAGATCGAGATGTCGGGGAACTCGTCGCGCAGCGACTTGCACACCGTCCCGATCGTCAGCCGCGACGAGCTCGAGCGCCCCTCGGTGGCCTCGACGGACATGTCACGGCCCCCGTTCGATGTAGGTCAGCCGGTACTTGCCGATCTGCACCTCGTCGCCGTCGGCCAGGCGGACGCTCTCGATCCGCTGTCGGTTGACGTAGGTGCCGTTCAGGCTGCCCGAGTCCGACAGGTGCAGCCCGTCATCGCGCCGGTCGAGGACGGCGTGCTCGCGCGAGACCGTGATGTCGTCCAGGAACACGTCCGCATTGGGCGCGCGGCCGATCGCCATCCTGTCGGACGCGATCGGGAACTGCTCGCCCGCGCGGCCGCCGCCGAGGCGGATGACGAGCATCGCCCCCTCGGCCGCCTCCTCGGCGGCCTCGGCGGCGCTCTCCTCCTCGACGAAGGCGGCGAAGGCCTGGGTGGGCTCGCCGGCGTCGGGTTCGAGCAGGCTGGCGCCGCAGCGGCCGCAGAATCGGGCCGACTCGCGGTTGTGATGGCCGCACTCGGGGCAGTAGGACATGTCGGTCTACCGGGTTCTGACTGACCGGGTCGGGGTGTCGGCCGCCGCTCTCACCCGCCGGGAGGCGAACCGTGCTCGTCGTCGAGGCCCGGCGGCGGCCCGCGGTGCGCGAGAATGTTCGTCAGCCGGTCGATGTCGATCTCCGAGAGGGACGTCGATGTCCCCGCCTCGCGGCGCTTGACGCGGTCGACCAGCTCGGCGCGGAGGATGTCGATCTTGCCGTGCAGCAGGCGCCGCCGGTAGGACACCTCCTCCTCCTCGCGCACGTAGCGCTCGATCAGCGCCTTCAGCTCGTCGTCGTCGATGGTGGTGAAGTCGGGCAGCACATCCATGGCAGCATCCGTTTCGTCGCGGTCGACTGGCTGGAAGTCTAGCCAGATTCCCGGGTTTCCTCAAGCTCTGGTTGAGGGTTTGGCCGTGCGGGCTTCAGGTCGTCGCCGACATGAACCCATCGAGCAGCGCCCGGTACTTCTCTTCGAGGCGGTGGGAATCCTCCAGCGAGGCCCCCTCGGCGTACAGATGGAAGACCGGCTCGTCGGGGTCGGGCAGCACCTGAACCCACCCATCGGGCTCGAATACCTTGATGCCGTCGCGGTTGTCGACCTCCATGCCCTTGACCGCCTCGATCAGCTGGCGCATCGCAAGCCCCTTGGCCGACCACGGGCACGGTTCGCGGACGTGGACGAGGGTGCTGCGGGGCAGGCCCTCGACGAGCTCGGAGAGCGGCCGGCCGGAGTGCGCCACCAGTTCGAGCAGCTTGCCGAGCGACATCACCGCGTCGTAGGCGGGCAGGAACGCGGGGAACACGTAGCCGCCGCCCGATGCCCCCGCGAACTCGACGTCCCCGGCGCTCGCGGCCGCGAGCAGGTCGCCGAGCGATGTTTTCGTACGCTCGACGCGCAGGCTGTGGCCGTCGGCGATCTCCTCGACGACCCGCGACTCGTTGATGGGGACGAGCAGCTTGCCACCCCCGTTGGAGGCCGCCAGCTCGCGGATGAACAGGAGCAGGAGCGTCTCGGGTGGGATCTGCCGGCTCTGCTCGTCGACGACCCAGATGCGCTCGGCCGGGCTGTCGATCAGCACGCCCAGGTCAGCGCCCATGGCGCGGACGAGGTTGGCGGTGTCGTCGAGCGCCTGCGCGGTCTCGATCAGGCGCGGGGTCGTGGACGAGTCGACGAAGGCGTTCAGCGCCACCATCTCGACCCCCAGGTCGCCGATCAGCGTCGGCATCACGAGCGACGCGGCGGAGAGGCCGTAGTTCAGCACCAGCCGGAAACCGCGGGCGCGGATCGCGTCGCAGTCGAGCGCGCCCAGGAGCTCCTGGACGTAGCTCTCGGTGGCACGGGCGGGGTAGGTGAGCGCGCCGATCTCGCCGGGGCTGACGCGGCGGAACTCCTGGCGTGAGAACGACTGCTCGATCGCCTTGAGCGCGGCTCCGGCCACGAGGATGCCGGGCGGCGCGAAGAAGCTGATCTGGACGACATCGGGGTCGTCCGAGGAGACGCGCACGTGCAAACCGCCGGTGCGCTCCCCCACCTTCAGCTCGTGCCGGTTCACCGTCGGCGGCGCGACGCGCAGGTCGGCAACCTGCACACCGGTCGAGACGAGGCCCGCGATGATCGCGCGCTTCACCATCCGCGACGAGGGATGCGAGTCGCGGCTGCACACCACCCGCGCGCCGCGCGACAGCGTGGTGCCGTAGGCGACCCCCAGCCGGGCGGCCACCTCGGAGGTGATGTCGACGTTCACGAGCCCGGCGACGCCGTCGCGCCCGAACAGCGTGGTGATGCCGCGCGACTCCCAGATCAGGTTCGTGTGGATGGCCGCGCCGGCCTCGATCGTCTTGAACGGGTACACCTTGACGCCGGGCGCGAGCACCGCCTCGGCGCCGATCGAGCACTCGTCGCCGACCGAGACGCCGTCGTTCAGGACGGCGTGGGCGCGCACGTCGACGCCCTTGCCCAGGATCGTGCCCTCGAGGCGCGCGCTGCGGCCGACGTAGCTGCCGGAGTCGACCATGCTGCGCACGACGGTCGCGCCCTCCTTCACGACGACGTTCGGGCCGAGCACCGTGTACGGCCCCACCCGCGCCCCGGCGTCGACCTGGCAGAAGTTGCCGATGAAGGCCGGACCCTCGATCTGCTCGAGGTCGGGCAGCTGCACGCCCTCGCCCAGGAGCACGTTGTCGCGCAGGCGGATGCCGGAGAGCTCGAGCTCGACGCGCCCGTCGAGGGCGTCGAAGTTCGCCTGCCGGTACTGGTCGAGGTTGCCGATGTCCTGCCAGTAGCCGGTGGCGATGTGGCCCAGGATCGGCTTGCCGCGCTCGAGCAGGTCGGGGAAGAGCTGTTTGGAGAAGTCGTACGGCATCCCCGGCGGCACGGCCCGCAGCACCTCGGGCTCGAGCACGTACACGCCGGTGTTGATCGTGTCCGAGAACACCTGGCCCCACGACGGCTTCTCGAGGAACCGCTCGACGCGGCCGTCCGAGTCGACGATGACGACGCCGAACTCGAGCGGGTTGTCGACCGACTTCAGGGCGATGGTGGCCGCGACCCCGCTCGACTTGTGCGCCGAGATGAGCGCGTCGAGGTCGAAATCGCAGAGGGCGTCGCCGGAGATGACAAGGAACGTCTCGTCGAGCAGCTCCTCCGCGTTCTTAACGCTGCCGGCGGTGCCGAGCGGCCGCTCCTCGACCGAGTAGTGCAGCTCGACCCCGAGCGCGCCGCCGTCGTCGAAATAGCCGCGGATCACCTGCGGCAGGTAGGCCACGGTCACGACGATGTCGGTCATCCCGTGCCGGCGCAGCAGTTCGATGATGTGCTGCATGCACGGCTTGCCGGCCACGGGCACCATCGGCTTGGGCTGGTTCGACGTGAGCGGCCGCAGGCGCGTGCCCTCGCCGCCGGCCATGACGACCGCCTTCATCTCACGCCTCCCTCGGCCTGCGGGTGTAGCTCGCGGCGGCCGCGAGCGACAGCACGAGCCCGAGGCCGAAGAGCGCCTGCGGCCACGGGTTGGTGGTCACCATCAGCAGCACGAGCGAGAGCATGATCACGGCGGTCGCCGTCTTCCCGGTCATGTTGACCTCGACGCGTGTGCTCATCTTGCGCCAGCGGAAGAGCGCCGCGAGCCAAACGTCACGCCCGAGGACGGGTACGGCCAGCCACCACGGCAGCCGGTCCTCGTACCAGAGCAGCACGAGCGCCATGTTGATCAACAGGCGATCGGCGAGCGGATCGGCGATGCGGCCGAAGCGCGACGGGCGGTCGGTGTGGCGGGCGAGATAGCCGTCCAGGAAGTCCGTCAGCGCCGCCGCGGCAAAGATCGCCGCCGCGGCGTAGCTCGGCTCGTGACCTGCGGACGCAAGCAGGACGGCAAACGGGATCACCGCGGCCAGCCGCAGCGCAGTCAGGACGTTGGCGATCGGCCGCAACACTCATCGTGAAGTCTACCGGCGGATCGGCCCCTCCAAAACGCGCGGGTCGCGCCGGCTCAGCGCGTGGTGACCGTGACGTGGAAGATCTGGGTCACGACCGCGCACCGCCGCGGACCGTGCACCGTCACGTACGACCACGGACCAGCCTGGCCCGTGGTGATCTTGGGCATGTGTCCGGCCCACGCCACCGCGAAGCGGAACGGGGTGCCCTTACGGATCGCGAACCTGTACGTGGCCTTCGGCGCGCGCTGCACGAACTCGCCCGCCGGGCAGTTGCAGCCCATCGCGAGCTGCTGCGGCCGCCCCTCGGGCACGTTCACGAAGCAGGGCTTCGGGATGGTGCGTGAGTAGTAGTGCGAGCCAGCGTGGGTCAGCGCAGCCGCGGCGGCGGAGCTGGTCGTGGCCTGCATCAGTGCCGCCACCAGCGTGACGGCGATGAGTCCGAAGCGTCGCATCCTCGAGAGCCTCCAATCCAGTCTTGACGCCTCCCTCCGGATGCTGCACTGCGATCGTAGCTCCGGCAGCGGACGCCGGCCAGTACATTCGCCCTGCAAAACGCTCCCGAGGCCCATGGGGCCGTTCGACCGTCGCAAGTATTGTGTAAAGACATTTCATACCATGCCCTGCGGCGGGATGCGGAACATGTACGGTCGGATCCGAGGCTGAGGGTAGCGAGAGTGGCACGGACTGTCCGACGAGGACGCTCGGGGGTCGCAGGCCGGTATGGAGGGTGGTAGCCGCGCGCGGCTATGGCCAGGCCAGGCCCCCGGGGTCGTCGCCGGTGCGAGCCCGGTCCGCTCCCCGGCTCGTCAGCCGGCCGGCCGGTGCCGCGCGGAGGCCGCGGCACCGGCCGGTTCATACCATCAATTCCCTGCCAAATATTGCCATCTGGCGCGATCCGGGGGAAACTGGAATCGTCGCGGGCGCCGTTCCGCCGGTGTCCTTCGGGCGTGACCCCTCGGGGGGTGCCGAGTGGGCGCGAACGGCGCCCGCGGCACCACGCCGCACCGGCTCAGATCAGGACGAGCGCGAGGCTGTAGACGGCGTCGTCGCTCGTCGTCTCGCCCGCGAACAGGATCCGCACCCCCTCGGGCGTGTCGAGCGTGTCGACGTGCTGCAGTCCGAAATGTGGCGCCTGCGCGGTGCCGTCCGGGAGCGTCCAGCTGCCCTCCGCCTGGCCGTTTCCGAGGTTGACGGTGAGGTCGATCGGGAACTCGGCCGGCGCCCCGCCCCCGCCCGCGAGCACGTAGCCGTTGGAGAGCTGGCTGCGGATGCTGCCGCGATGCGACGACGGGGTGAAGAGCGAGATGTCGCCCCCGGCCAGGAACGAGTCGGCGAACAGGTCGTCCGTGACACGGCTGAGCGAGAACGAGATGCCCTCGTTCGTGCCCGGGCTGATGTAGGAGAACACCCTCTCGAGGGCGTGCTGCGTCTCGCGGTGCTCGTGGTGCTCGCTCGGCATGTCCTGCTCCCTTCGTGCGGTGGACGCTCCTGCCGCCCTCAGAATACGATCACGCGCACGACCACGGAGGGATCATGCATACGGTGCTCGACGTCGCATCGCTCGAGGGGCGGCGCAAGCCCATCGCACGCGCGATCGGGGCGCGGGCGATCAGGCTGAACCGGTTCGACTCCCAGCCCGGCCAGGAGGGGTTCGCCCACGACGAGCGCGAGTCCGGCCAGGAGGAGGTCTACGTCCCGATCGCCGGCGCGGGCGTCCTGCGTGTGGGCGGCGAGGAGGTCGCGCTCGCCCCCGGGCTGTTCGTTCTGGTGACAGCCGACGAGAGCCGCCAGGTGGTCGCGGGCGGCGAGGGCCTCACCTACCTCGTGATCGGCGCGGTCGCCGGCTAGCGGAGGATGTTGACCGCTCGGGCGATCACGAGGATGCCCACGACCAGCGAGATCGCCTCCTCGGTCATCATCATCAGCTTCGCCCACGGCTTGATCGCCGACACGTCGGTCGGGCTGAAGGCCATCGCCGTGTTGAAAGAGAGGTGGATGTAGTCGACGAACGTCGGCGTCCACGCCTCGCCGACCAGCTCGGGGTGGTCCATCTCGGGGAAGAGGAACGCGGGCTCCTTCTCCGACCCCGACGCCCGGGCGGCGGCGCCGCCGCGGTCGAGATCCCAGTACCAGAGCCCGAATGTGATCACGTTCGTCACCCAGATCACGCTGCCGCACTCGAGCAGCACACGGGCGGTCTGCGTAAACGGCTCGCTGTAGATGATGCTCACCACGAGGCGGATCGACGAGCCGCCGTTTACGAACGTGATCAGCCCGATCAGCACGCCGGTAAGGACGCGCAGCCACCTGCGGTCGCGGTCGATGCGGCCCGGGTCGCCCACCATCAGCACGACGATCAGCGCGACCAGCAGGACGATGAAGGCCCAGCGGGCGTCATGCAGCCGCAGCTGGGACGGGAGCGTGATGCGCAGAAGACCGGTGAGGAGGACCGCGACGGCCATCGGCCAGCGGCGCTCACCCCGTTCCTCCGACACCGACGACATCGCGCCACGCTATCAGCCCTGCGGCAGGCAGCCGCAGCATCGAAGCCAGGCGCCGGCCGCCCGCGCCGGATGGGGGAAAACGCCCATAGACACGGCGGCGGGTCGCGGCGTAGCGTCGTTCGGCCATCTCACGGCCGTCGGACGCCGGTTGGTGGTCTAGACCGAAGGCCCGCGCAGCAGACCCTGGACACGGCTACCTGCGCGCGGGCCTTCGCGTGCCGGGCGCTCAAGTATTGATCGCCACGTCCGAATACCTCGCGGTCGGTCATTGTCACGAATGTCCCAGACCCCTCGCACCCACTCCGACGGCTCGGCGGCCACCTCGGGCGGAACTCCCGTGGTGACCGTTGTGGACGTCGACACGCCCATCGCGGCCCCTGACGCTCAGGCGCGCGCGATCGCGCTCACCGCCGGCCGGCGCGTGTCGGCGATCCTGACGCCGTTCGTCGAGGAGATCCTCGACTCGTGCGACGGCGCGCAGTCCTCGTCGGGGGAGGCCAAGGAGGTCGGCGAGGACATCTCCGCGAGCGTCGAGCGGCTGGGGGCGGCGGTCTCGCAGTCGACGCAGTCGATGGACTCGATCCGCGCCGGGGCGGACACCGCGATCACCGGCGCGACGACCGAGCTCGCGACCGTGCGCGACGAGGTGCGGGGATCGGCGGCCGAGTTCGAGTCGCTGGCGGCGTCGGTCGCCGGCTTGACGACCTTCGTGCGCAACATCAACGCGATCGCCGACCAGACGAACATGCTGAGCCTGAACGCGCGCATCGAGGCGGCCCGCGCGGGCGATGCCGGGCGCGGGTTCGCCGTGGTGGCCGAGGAGGTGCGCAAGCTTGCCGGGACGTCCAAGGCCCAGGCGAAGGCCGTCTCCAACACGATCGCCCGGGTCTGTGCCGATGCCGAGCGGGCAACCGCCGCGGTGGCGACGACGATCGGCCAGCTCGAGCAGCTGGCCCGAAACCTCGAGGCGCTGCGCACCGAGACCGGCTCGAGCTGGCATCAGGCGCTCGCCGAGATCGACACGATCCGCGGCCGCGCCCGCGACGTCGACGTCGCAAACCGGCAAGCTCGGGCGGCGACGGATCGCACCCAGGAGGACATCGCCGCAATCGCCCGGATCGGCGAGCGGCTCCAGGCGCTCGACGTCGCGTCGGTCGACCTGCTGGCGGCACCGCCCGCCGAGCGGCCCCTGCTGGACGAGGTGCGGGCGCGCGGCGTCCTGCGGGTGGGCGTGTGGCACGGCTTCCGCGGCCTGAACTTCCGCCATCCGCGGTCGGGCAAGACTGTCGGGCTCGAGGTCGAGCTGCTCGAGGCGCTCGGACGCCGCCTCGGCGTCGCAGTCGAGATGGTGGACGCGCCCTGGGTCGACCTGCCCAAGCGGCTCAAGCGGCGCGAGTTCGATCTCCTCTTCTGCGCGCTCATCCCCTCGCCCGACTATCGCGGCATCGCCTACTCGCGCTCCTACCTCGACATGGGCCTCGTGGCGATGCGCCGCGCGGGCGACACCTCGGTCACGAGCGCCCAGAGCCTGGGCGGGCGCACGGTCGCCATCATCGCCGACCCCGCCGCCCGCCTCGCCCTCGACGACTGCGGCATCGTCCCCGGCGACCTGCGCCAGGTGTACGACGACGACTACTACGACCCGGTCGCCGAGGGCGTGTACGACGGCTTCATCATCGACCTGCCGATCGTGCACTGGTGCGCCACCGATCCGGCCAGCCCCTGGCACGGCCGCATCGAGACCGTCGGCGATCCGATCACGAAGTGGATCTACTGCGCCGCGGTGCGCGAGCATCCCTCGACGGCGACGCTCCTGCACGAGGTCGATGACGCGCTGGGCGCGCTGCGCGCCACCGCCGAGTACCGCCAGATCGTCGAGCGCTGGCAGGGCCGCGTCTACGACTGGCGCAAGTCGGCGGCCGACTTCCTCTAGCGCCCGGCCCTTCGGGAAGCCGCAACGCGCCTCCAACATCCGAGCCGTACGGTCGAGATGGCTCCGGTCCGCGTAGCCCACAAAAGCCGCGGCCGACCGGGCTCCGATCCGCTCTTGTGACCTGCCATAGCCACAGGAATCTTGGGGCCGAGGGAGCCGGCGGCCACCAATCAGGGCGTGCCGGCCGCCGGCTCCTCAGACCTCAGGCGCCGGGGCGCGGTACGGCGTCCCGCAGCTCTCGCAGACGGCGGCGGAGTACCACTCCACCCCCGGCGAACCGGTGACGCCGGGGATCGCCTGGCTCTCGATCGGGACGATCTGCCAGCTGAGCGCGTGGCCGCACACCGCACATTCGGGCGCCTGGCTCTCGAGGATGCGTAGGGCGGCGTCGGGCATGCCGCCACTATAGGGCGGCGCGATCCTACCGGGCAGGCTCGACGGAGATCAGCCCGAGCCAGGAGGCCAGATCCTCGATCTCGGCCTGCACCGCGTTGCGGAAAGTCCCCGGAGTTGACGGCGCGGCTCGGCCGGATGACTGTTGACGGGCGCGTCTCGGTGTCTGGTTGTGACGGCGGCTACTATGAGTTGACCTGGTCGGCGTAGTGCGGTGGGGGACGCGGTTGCCGGGCGAGCGGTGTTTGGCGCGCTTGACCGCTACCGATCGTGAGGCATCGAGAATGCCGGATCCTGGGGAGATCATGAAGTTCGAGGGTGACCTCCAGGAGTTCTTGGAGTTCGCGCCGGCCGCAGTTGTCGGGGTTGATGACGGCGGGCTGATCGTTTCGGTCAATCAGGAGGCCGAGCAGGTGTTCGGCTACGCGCGGGTGGAGCTGATTGGACAGCCCGTCGCCCGGCTGGTGCCAGAGCGGTTTCGCGGTGCGCATGAAGGCCATATCGGCGGTTTCGTCTCGCATCCGCGGACACGGCGGATGGGGTCGGACCTGAACCTGTTCGGCCTGCGCCAGGACGGCAGCGAGTTTCCCGCCGATATCAGCTTGAACCGCGTCCAGACTGACGCCGGTGATGTCACGATCACCGCCATCCGCGACGTCACCGACAGCCGGGCTGCCGAGCGCTTGGCGGCGATCGTGGAGTCGACCGGCGACGCCGTCTACAGCAAGAGCCCGGACGGCAGGATCTTGACCTGGAATGCAGCAGCCGAGCGGCTCTACGGATATACCGCCGACGAGGCGATCGACGGCCCGATCACGTTGATCGTGCCCGAGGATCGCCACTGGGAGGTCGTTGAGATCCTGGGGCGAATCGCGCTCGGGGAGCAAGTCGAGCACTACGAGACAGTGCGGCAGCGGAAGGACGGTCGGCTGCGAGCGGTCTCTCTGACGGTGTCGCCTGTGCCTGACCAGCGGGGCGGAGTGACCGCCGCGTCAGTGGTCGCGCGCGACATCACCGACCGTATCGCGGCCGCAAACAGGTTCGAGCAGTTCTTGGAGTTCTCACCGGACGCGGTTGTCGGCGTCGACGAGAGCGGGCTGATCGTCTTGGTCAACCAGCAGGCGGAGCTCGTTTTCGGCTACGCGCGGGCGGAGTTGAACGGGCAGCCCGTGGAGACGCTCGTCCCAGAGCGGTTTCGCTCGCGACATGAAGCTCACCGGGACGGGTATGTCGCCGATCCGCGGACGCGCCCGATGGGAGCAGAGCTCGACCTGTTCGGGTTGCGCAAGGACGGCAGCGAGTTCCCCGCCGAGATCAGCCTGGCCAGCATCCACACCGACGCGGGGAGCGTCGCCATCACCACCGTGCGCGACATCTCCGACCGCCTGGCAGCCGAGCACAGGTTCGAGCACGGGCGCGAACAGCAGCGCCAGGCGACCATCGACGCCGAGCAGGCAGAGATGGCGCGGGTGGCCGCAGAACGCAGGCTCGAGCGACAGGAGGAGGATCACCGCCGCGCGATCGTCACCGCCATGCTCGAATCGGAAGAGGCGGAGCGCTCGCGCGTGGCCGCCGAGCTCCACGACGACACAATCCAGGTCATGACGGCCGTTCTCGTCGACCTGGACCGCATTCGTCGCGCCGACGAGCGCGGACGCGATCCCACCCAGGTGGCGATCGTCGAACGGGTGCGCACAACACTCGCCGAGGCCACCGAGCGCGCCCGGCGACTCACCTTCGAACTTCGCCCCGCCGTGCTACACGAGCTCGGCATGGCGCCCGCCATCGGCGCGCTCGTCGACCAGACCGGCCTCGAGATCCACGCCGACGTCTCCGTCCAGGTGGAAGCCGGCAGGTTCGACTGGCCGGTCGAAGAACTCGTCTACCGCACCGTCCAAGAGGCCGTCGCCAACGTGCGCAAACACTCCAAAGCCGACCGAATCACCGTCAACCTCACACACCGCAACGACCGCCTGTTCTGCGAAGTCGCAGACAACGGGCACGGGTTCGACGTCGCCAAGGCCACCAACCGCCGAACCCAGATCCTGCACCTCGGCCTGGTATCGATGGTCGAGCGCGTCCGCATCGCCGGAGGCAACATCCACATCCATTCCCAACCAGGCCAAGGAACTCGCGTCACCTTCGACGTTCCTGCAGTCCCACACGTCATCATCCTGCACCCCGCCTCCGGCTGACCGGCGGTCCGCTACCGCCACCGCCACCAGCCATCGAGCGTGCGGCATAGCCATGCGCAATTCCACGATCGGGGCGAGAGGATTTGAACCTCCGACCGCCCGGCCCCCAGCCGGGTGCGCTACCAGACTGCGCCACGCCCCGTAACCGCCCGAGTATATCGGGAACCCGGCGCCGCTCCCGGGGGTCATAGGAGGGTGCAGGACGCCCTCACAGTCGCGCTCCCCCGGCTCGCGCCGCCCCGGACGTACCATGGTCGCGTGCAGATCGCGTCGGACGAGGTGCTGGCCAGGCGGGCCGCCGACGGCGACGAGTCCGCCTTCGAAGAGCTGGTCGTGCGCTACCAGGACCGCTGCTACACGCTCGCGGTGCGCATCACGAACTCGGACGCCGACGCCTACGACTGCGTCCAGGAGGGTTTCGTGTCGGCGTGGCGCGGCCTGCACACCTTCCGCTTCGACGCCAAGTTCTCGACCTGGATCCACCGGATCGTCGTGCGCAAGGCATACGACGTGCTCGAGCGGCGGGCGCGGACGGCCGAGCCGGTCGACGAGGTGCCGGCGGTGAGCGTCGATGCGCCCACCGACAGCCGCCTCGACCTCCTGAGCGCCCTCGCCGCCCTCGAGCCGGAGTTCCGGGTGGTGGCCGTCGCGTGCGACGTCGTTGGGCTCTCGATGGACGAGGCGGCGGCCGTGCTCGACCTCCCGCCCGGCACGGTCAAGTCGCGCCTGCACCGCGCCCGCGCCCGGCTGGCCGAGGCCCTGCAGACCGAGGCGGCACCGTGAACGACGAGCGCCAAGACGACATCGCCGCCCGGCTGCGCGACGAGGCCGGGGCGCGTGCGCCGGAGCGCCTGCGCGCCGATGTCATGCTGCGGGTGCGGGCCGAACCGAGCCCGCGACGGATCAGGCACCGGCGCCAGCTCTGGCGGCCCCTCGGGGGCCTGGCGGCCGCCGCGTGCGTTCTGGCCGCGCTCGTCTTCGGGCTCAGCCACCTCAAGATCTCGAGCAGCGGGTCAGAGTCCGCCGGGGCGACGTCCGCGGCGGCCGCAGGGGCCGGGGGCGGAGTCGCCGCCGCCGGACTCAACGACACCCACGGAAGCGCGGAGAAGCAGGCCGGCGCCGCTCCGGAGCGGGTCGCGGCGCCGAGCGCGGTAGGGACGACCGGCACCGACCAGGCGCTGCGGTTGCAGGCCACTCTCGTGCCCAGGCCGCTGCGCTGGGCGATCTTCGGACGTCTCGCCCTGCCGCCGCCGCTGCCGATGGCGCTGGGCACGCTCGACCTGCACCGCGGCCACGGCTCGCATTGAGCGTCAGGCGGCGTCGACGGCGGCGCGCACCGCCGCCGGCACCTCTGCCACCGCCAGCGTGCGCTGATCGCGGCCGCGCCGCACCTGCACGTCGGCGGTGCCGTCGGTCGCCGTGCGCTTGCCGACGGTCACACGCGCCGGCATCCCGATCAGCTCGGCGTCGGCGAAGCGTGAGCCGGGGCTCGCCGGCCGGTCGTCGAAGAGCACGGTGAGACCGTCGCGCTCGAGCTCGGCCTGGATCTCGCGCGCGACCGCGAGCTGAGGGTCGTCCGCCCCGCCGATCACGACCATGTGCACGTGGAACGGCGCCAGGCTGGCCGGCCAGGTGATGCCCTTCTCGTCGTGGTGCTGCTCGACCACCGCGGCCGAGACCCGGGCCGGGCCGATGCCGTAGGAGCCCATCTCGATCGGGTGCTCCAGCCCTTCCTCGTCCAGATAGGTCGCGTTCAGCGGCAGGGAGTAGCGCGTCCCCAGCTTGAAGATGTGACCGACCTCGATCGCCGGCTCGATATGGAGCGTGCCGGTGCCGCACACCGCGCACGTGTCGCCCTCGGCCACCTCGCGCAGGTCGGCGAACTCGGGGGCGAAGTCGCGGCCGGCCTCGACGCCGCGCAGATGCCACCCGGTGCGGTTCGCGCCGCCGACGAACTGGCCTTCGCGCAGCGACTCGTCGGCGATGATGCGAACGTCGGCGCCGACCGGCCCGATCGAGCCGGGATCGGCGCCGAACGTGGCCCGGATCTCGTCCGGCTGCGCCGGCCGGAACGGCTCGCCGAGGGCGGTCTGGGTCTTCAGCTCGTGCAGCCGCTGATCGCCGCGGACGAGCGCGAGCACGACCTTGCCGCCGACCACGATGGGCATCGCCTTCGCGGTCGCCGCCGGATCGACGCCCAGGAACTCGGCCAGGCCCTCGATCGTCGTCGCGCCGGGCGTCTCCACCTCCTGGGGCGAGTCCAGACGTGCGGGGAACTGCGGCGCGCGCGGCGCCGACCGCCCCACCTCGACGTTCGCGGCGTAGTCGCAGTTCGAGCAGCGCACGAGCTCGGCCTCGCCGTTCGGGCTCGGGGCGACGAACTCCTCGCCCCCGTAGCCGCCCATCATGCCGACGTCGGCCTCGACCGGCCACGCCTCGAGGCCGCAGCGCTCGAAGATACGGATGTAGACCTCGCGGTGCTTGGCGTAGGACTCCTCGAGCCCGGCCCGGTCGCGATCGAAGCTGTAGGAGTCCTTCATGATGAACTCGCGCGTGCGCAGGATCCCGCCCCGCGGCCGCGGCTCGTCGCGCTCCTTCGTCTGCTGGTGGTACCAGATCTGCGGCAGCTCGCGGTAGGAGCGGATATCCCGCGCGGCGTGGTACGTGACGCACTCCTCATGCGTGATCGCGAGGACGTAGCGCTTGTCGCCGTAGCCCTCGGTCTTGAAGAGCACGTCGATGTCGTAGCGGTTCGTGGCCTGCCACAGCTCGGCCGGCTGCAGCACCGGCATGAGCATCTCGAGGCCGATCGTGTCCATCTCCTCGCGGATGACCTGCATCGTGTTTTGCAGCATCTTCCAACCCAGCGGCAGGTACGTGTAGAGCCCCGAGCCGAGCTGGCGCACGTACCCGCCCCGGACCAGCAGCTTGTGACTGATCGCCTCCGCATCGGCCGGGTCGTCCTTGAGCGTCGGGATGAAGAAGCGGGAGGCGTCGATGCTGCCGCTCACCGGGCGGCGGCCTTGGCCCGCTGGCGCGGCGGTGGCAGGTGGATCGGGCGGCCGAGCGCCACCAGCGCCGCCTCCTTGACCGCCTCGGCGAGCGTCGGGTGCGCCGCGATCGAGTCGCCGATCGTGTCGATCGTCGCCTCGGCGGTGATGCCGATGACGCCGGCGTTCACGAGCTCGGTCGCCTGGATCCCGACGATCACGAGACCGAGCAGCTCGCCGTACCGATCCTCGTGGATCGTCTTGGCGAAGCCGGTCTTCTCGCCGTACATCTGTGCCCGGCCCGACGCCGCGAATGGAAACCGGCCGACGACGACGCGGTCGCCGTGCTGCTCGCGCGCCTGCGCCTCGGTCAGGCCGACTGCGGCCACCTCGGGATCGGTGTAGACGCACCGGGGGACGGCCGAGTAGTCCATCTCGGCGTCGTGGCCCATCGCGTTCTCGGCCGCGACCTCGCCCTCGCGGAACGCGGTGTGGGCGAGCTGGTAGACGCCCGCAACGTCCCCGACCGCGTAGATGTGGGCGATGTTCGTGCGCATGCGGCGGTCGGCGATCACGCCGCGGCGCGGGTCGAACTGCACGCCCGCGCGCTCGAGGCCGATGCCGGCCGTGCTCGCCCCGCGGCCGGTCGCGACGAGCACGAGGTCGGCGTCGACCGAGCCACCCTTGCCGTCGGCGCCCTCGAACCGCAGGGTGACGCCGTCGTCGCCCGGGGCGACCTCGGTCGCCCGCGCGCCCAGGTGCGTGGCGATGCCGCGGCGCTTGAACGCCCGCTCGAGCTCCTTCGAGGCGTCGGCGTCCTCCATCGGGATCAGGTGCTCGAGCATCTCGACGATCGTCACCTCGCTGCCGAAGTGGCGCAGGATCGAGGCGAACTCGACGCCGATCACGCCGCCGCCGAGGATCGCGATGCGCCGGGGCACGTCTGCGATCTCGAGCATGCCCGTCGAGTCGACGCACGCCGGCCCGTCCAACCCGGGCACCGGTGGGCGCAGCGAGTGCGAGCCCGTGGCGATGACGGCCGAGCGAAACGTGACGTCCTCCCCGCCCTCGACCGCGATGGTGTTCGGGCCGGTGAACTCGCCGCGGCCGTTCACGACCGTGATGCCGTTGGCCTTGACGACGCCCGTGATGCCGTTCACGAGCCCGTCAACAATGCCGGTCTTGTTCTGCTGAGCCTGGCCGAAGTCGAGCTCGGGGTCGCTCACGCGCACACCGATCTGGGCGAAGACCTCGCGGGCCTCCTTGAGCGCATGCGCCGTCTGCACCCACGTCTTCGTCGGGATACAGCCCACCGTGATGCAGGTGCCCCCGACCCGGTCCTGCTCGACGAGGACAACGCTTGCCCCCAGCTGGGCCGCCCGTATCGCGGCCGGATATCCGCCCGGTCCGCCGCCCAGGACGGCGACGTCACAGTCCATCGAAATCGCTCCTCGCGCTCGCTTGCGCGGGCATCCTAGTTGATCGCCTCGGCCCCTCCTGCGGTCAGGCGGGCGGCGGGAACCCGGGATCGTCGCGGATCGAGTCGAGGTCGCGGTCGTCGACCGCCCAGCCGGCCGCGCGGGGCTCGGCGGCGACCGACTTGCGGATGTGGAAGAGCGCCTCCTCGCGCCGTCCGGCCAGGGCGAGGTAGCAGGCGAGCTGGTAGTGGATCATGCCGTGGTCGGGCCACTCGGTGAGGCCTTCGGACACGATCGCGACCGCGCGGTCGTAGTCGCCGGCGCGGTAGGCCGGCTCGGCGGCGAACCAGTACTCGAACGGCGAGGTCGGGAGCGGAGCCGCAGCCGGGGCGCCGACGACGACAACCGTCGTGTCGTCCTCGCGAGCAATGGCGCCCCGCTGGGCGTCGATGTCCGCCACGAACACGAGCGTGCCCGCCGGCGCGTCGATGACCTCGCCCGCCACCGTGAACTCGGCCCGGCCCGTCATCACCATGTAGAGCTCCTCGTGACGGCCGGCGCCGGTGGCGTTCTCGTGGTGGTCCTCGATCACCTGGTCGCCCTCCGTGCGGGCCGTGTAGGCGTTCACGCCGAAGGTGCGCACGCCCAGCCGGCGCCGGATCGGGCGGAAGCCGACCCCGGCGGCGTCGAGGCGCTCGAGATCGTCGATGTGGACGACGCGGGCCGCGCCGCTCACGCGTCCACCGATTCGCCCGCCTCGCCGATCCACGCGATGGTCGCGCCGGACGGATACTCCACCCCGGGCGTCCCGATCACGGTCAGGAGCACGCCGTCGGCCTCGGCCTCGACCTCCTGGGTCACCTTGTCGGTGTCGAGCTCGTACAGCGGGTCGCCGCGGCGCACAGGCTGGCCCGGCTCCACCAGGAACCGGATCAGCACCGCCATGGCCGCGTCCTCGCCGAGGGTGGGAACCGTGACAGCCGTCGCCATCTGGCGAGAGCGTAGCGGCTGCGAGCGACTAAGGTTTCGGGCATGGCGAAGCCAGCCGAGACCCAGGCTTCGGTGTTGGACGACCGCGAGCACGCGCTGCGCCTCTTCCGTCAGATGGCGCTGATCCGCCGGTTCGAGGAGCGCACCGAGGAGCAGTACACCCGCGCCCGCATCGGCGGCTACTGCCACCTCGCGATCGGTGAGGAGGCCTCGTCGGTGGGCGCGATCGACGCGCTCCTCGAGGGCGACGCGCTCTATGCGAGCTACCGCGACCACGGCACGGCGCTGGCCGTCGGCAGCCCGGCGGCCGCCGTCATGGCCGAGCTGTTCGGCAAGGACACGGGAGTCGCGCACGGCCGTGGCGGCTCGATGCACCTGCTCGACGTCGAGCGCCACTTCTACGGCGGCTGGGGCATCGTCGGCGCCCACCTGCCGATCGCCGCGGGCACGGCCCTCGCCATGCTCTACCGCGAGCAGCCGAACGCCGTCCTGTGCCAGTTCGGCGACGGCGCGGTCGCGACCGGCGCGTTCCACGAGGCGCTCAACCTGGCATCGCTGTGGGGTCTTCCGATCGTCTTCCAGGCGATCAACAACCAGTACGGCATGGGCACGTCCGTCGCGCAGTCAAACGCCGAGCCCGAGCTCTTCCGGCGGGCGGCCGCATACCGTGTCCACGGCGAGCAGGTGGACGGAAACGACGTCCTCGCCGTGCGCGAAGCGGCCGACCGGCTGCTGCGGCAGGCGCGCGAGGAGCGCCACCCGGCGCTGCTCGAGACGATCACGTACCGCTACCGCGGCCACTCGGTCGCAGACGCGGGCAAGGTCTATCGCACGGCCGACGAGGTGCGCTCGTGGCGCGAGCGCGACCCGATCACCCGCTACGGCCTGCTCCTGGGCGAGCGCGATATCGCCTCGGCGGCCGACCTCGACGCGGTCTGGGCCGAGGTGTCGGTCGAGGTCAAGGACGCGATCGACCGCGCCCTCTCGGCGTCGTTCCCGGCCCGCGAGAGCCTCTACGACCACCTCTACGGCGATCCCGGCTGGCGCGAGCAGTTCGCCCGCATGGCCACCGGCGCCCCCTATGGCGAGCGCGGAGACGAGCATTCATGGCCGACGTGACCTACCGCGAGGCGCTGCGCCTCGCCCTCGACGAGGAGCTCGGGCGCGATCCAGACGTGTTCCTGATGGGCGAAGAGATCGGGCGCTTCGAGGGCTCCTACAAGGTCACCGCCGGGCTGTGGCAGAAGTACGGCCCGGTGCGCGTGCGCGAGACGCCGATCTCGGAGGAGGGCTTCATCGGCGCCGGCATCGGCGCCGCCATGATGGGCCTGCGCCCGGTCATCGAGATCATGACGATCAACTTCATCCTGGTGGCGATGGACCAGGTCATCAACCACGCCGCCAAGATCCGGTACATGTTCGGCGGCAAGGTGGGCGTGCCGCTCGTGATCCGCACTCCCGGCGGCGCGGGCGCGCAGCTGACCGCCCAGCACTCGCAGTCGCTCGAGGCGTGGTTCGCGGGCTGTCCGGGCCTGAAGGTGGTCGCCCCGGCCACGCCGGCCGACGCCTACGGGATGCTGAAGAGCGCGATCCGCGACGACGACCCGGTGCTCTTCTGCGAGAACCTCGTCCTCTACAACCTGACCGGGCCGCTGCCTGAGGACGGCGACGGCGCCGTGCCGATCGGCCGCGCCGCGATCGCGCGCGAGGGCACCGATCTCACCCTCGTGGCCCACTCCTACACCGTCCAGCGCGCCCTGCGCGTGGCCGACCGGCTGGCCCAGGACGGCATCTCGGTCGAGGTGGTCGACCTGCGCTCGCTGCGACCGCTCGACGTCGACACGGTGGCCGACTCGGTGCGCAAGACGAACCGGGTGCTCGTGGCCGAGGAGGGCTGGTCGACGTACGGCGTCGGCGCCGAGCTCGCCGCCCGCCTGCAACGGGTGTGCTTCGACGACCTGGACGCACCCGTCGAGCGGGTCGGCCAGGCCGAGGTGCCCATGCCCTACTCCAAGCCACTCGAGCTGGCCGCGCTGCCGCTCGAGTCCAAGATCGAGGCCGCGGCGCGCTCGTTGCTCGCCGAGTGTGGGCTGTAAGGTTCTGCCGATGTCGGAAGAGCTCACCATGCCGCGGCTGTCGGACACGATGGAGCAGGGCACGATCGGGCGCTGGCTCAAGCGCGAGGGTGAGAGCTTCCACGAGGGCGACGTGATCGCCGAGATCGAGACCGACAAGGCGACCATGGACTTCCAGGCCTACGAGGACGGGACCATGCTGAAGATCCTCGTCGGCGACGGCGAGTCGGCCGCGCTGGGCGCGCCGATCGCGATCGTGGGCGCCGAGGGCGAGGAGGTCACCGTCGACGCCACGCCCACCCCGGCGGCCGCCGAGGCAAACGGCGACGGCGCGGCCACAACCGCCGACGCACCGACGATGATCGTGTCGCCGCCGGCCGCCGAAGAGGCCCCAGCTGGTGGCGAGGGCGGCGCGCTGCGCGCGAGCCCGATCGCGCGGCGGATGGCCGACGCGGCCGGCTTCGACCTGCGCACCCTGGCCGGCAAGGGCACGGGTCCCGACGGGCGCATCGTCAAGGCCGATGTCGAGCGGGCGCTCGACGGTGCCGCTCCGGCGGTCGCCGAGACGGCCCCGGCGGTTGCGCCGGCCCCTGCGCCTGCTCCGGTCCCTGCCGCGGCGGCAAGCCCGCCCGGCGAGGGCGACGAGGTGCGCGAGCTGACGCCGATGCTGAAGGCGGTCGCACGGCGGATGGGCGAGTCCAAGGCGACCGTCCCCCACTTCTACGTCAGCTCCGAGATCGACATGACGCGCGCGCTCGCGCTTCGGGCCGAGCTGAATGCGGCCCTGGCCGAGGCGGGCGAGAAGGTGAGCGTGAACGACCTGATCGTGCGCGCGTGCGCCCAGGCGCTCGTGCTGCATCCGCAGGCCCACCGCTCCTACGTCGACGGCCGCCACGTCTACCATGCCCATGCGCACGCGGGCATTGCGGTCGCGCTCGACGACGGCCTGATCGTCCCGGTCCTGCGTGACGCCGATGCAAAGACGGTGCGCCAGCTCGCCATCGAGACGCGCGACCTCGTCGGCCGCGCCCGCGAGGGCAAGCTGCGCCAGGCCGAGATCGAGGGCGGCACGTTCACCGTCTCGAATCTGGGCATGTTCGACGTGGCGGCGTTCTCGGCCATCATCAACCCGCCCGAGTCGACCATCCTCGCGGTGTCGAGCATCGTCGAGCGCGCGGTCGTGCGCGACGGCGCCGTCGTCCCCCGTCAGATCATGTCGGTGACGCTCTCGTGCGACCACCGGGCCTGCTCGGGCGCCGACGGGGCCAGGCTGCTGCAGACCGTGAAGCGGCATCTCGAGGCCCCCACCCTGCTGCTCGCATGAGTCCCCGCGGGCACGTACACTCGATCTGATGCAGCTCACCGACGTGATGGCGACGCACGTGGTGTCCGTGTCGCCGCAGACGAAGATCGGCGACGCGGCCAGGCGCATGGTCGAGGCCGATGTCGGCGCGGCGATGGTGCTCGATGACGCCGGCGACCTCGAGGGCGTGATCACCGAGCGCGACCTGATGCGCTGTGTCAGCGAGGGCACCGACCCCGAGACCCCGGTCGGCCAGCGCATGACCCGTCACGTGCTCACCGCGACGCCCGAAACGGCCATCCCCGAGGCGATGGCGCTCATGGTCGACGGCCACTTCCGCCATCTCCCGGTGGTGAACGAGGACGGGCATGTGGTCGGCATCGTCTCGATGCGCGACCTGATGGCCTACACCTCGCTGCGCCTGCGCGGCGGCAGCCTCGGCCACGACGACGATCTCGACCCCGCCGAGGTCATCGCGACGATCTTCCGCATGCGCACCGGCGCTGCCTGAGGGCGGGTCGCAGGGCGAGAACCGGGACTGTCCCCGGCCGCGCCGGGGACAGTCCCCACAAGCCCGTCCTTCGGCTAGATCTGCCAGGCGCCCGCGCGCAGCACGGGCACGCGCTCGCCCGCGCCCGTGATCCCGGTGACGTCGACCTCGGGCGAGCCGATCATGAAGTCGACGTGCACCTCGCTGCGGTTGATGCGCGGCCGGTCGGCCTCCTCGACCGCCCAGTCGAAGCCCTGGCCGAGCGCGATGTGGCTGGCGGCGTTCTCGTCGAGGAGCGTGTCGTAGAAGACGGTGTCGAGCGGGCCGATGCGCCCGCCTCCGTCGACCAGCGCCAGCTCGCCCAGCCTGCCCGCGCCCTCGTCGCGCTCGGCGTAGGCCTTGAGCACGGCGCCGTTCTCGGCCGCCTCGATCGACGTCACCCGGCCGTCCGCGAACCGCACCGCGAAGTCGCGCACGATCGTGCCGGAGAGCTCGCGCGGCTTGGTCGAGCGGACGACGCCGTCGACGCGCTCGGGATCGGGCGTCGTGAACACCTCCTCGGTGGGCAGGTTCGCCCGGTGAGGCAGGCCCCACGCGGTCATCATGCCGCCGCCGTTCCAGTTCGACCCGGGTAGCAGCCCCACGCGCAGATCGGTGCCGGGCCCCTCCAGGTGGATGGCATCGAAGCGGCGCTCGTTCAGCGCGTCGCAGGCCCGCTTCAGCTGCGCGATCCGCTCCGACCACGCCTGTACCGGATCCTCCGCGTCGAGCCGGCACACGATCTCGATCTCTCCCCACAGCTTCGCGAGCGCC
The DNA here is from genome assembly GCA_963825325.1 of uncultured Actinomycetes bacterium. Lineage (GTDB taxonomy): Bacteria > Actinomycetota > Thermoleophilia > Gaiellales > JAICJC01 > JAICJC01. Next base: position 824,033 of record CAWGSU010000003.1, on the reverse strand, counting down.
GCCTCCGGCTCGAGATCCGGGTGTACGAGCCCGGCCCAGCCGGGTGTCGGGCACGGCACGATCGACCAGTTGTTGCGGGCCTCAGTCATATTCTCGAGCGCCTGCATCCGTCCGGGCGGCCGGTCGCGGCCGATGCGGGCCGGGTCGATGCCGTCGAGGAGCCCCGGCTCGGTCGGGCCCGAGAGCGCGATCTGCGCGCCCTGGTGGATGCCGTGCTGGCGCATCATCTCGGCGATCCACTCCGGCTCGTAGCCGAGCGCCTCGTCGACCCCGTGAACCAGCCGGGCCCGCTGCACGTAGGGATCCCGGTAGATCATGTCCACGTACACGGCACCGGCCTGGTACGCGCGCTCGACGATCCGGCGCGCAAGCTCCTCCTGCCCGAGGGCCGCCAGCACGATCACGCGCTGTCCGGGCTGGACATTCGCTCCGAACCCGACCGCAAGCCCGGCCAACCTGTCCAGCGTCTCGGCACGCACGGTCGCATGCTAACCCGCGCTGCGATACTTCGGCCGCACATGCGCACGCACGCGCTCGCCCGCGGCTCGGCGCTCGCCGGGCTCGCCGCCGCCTCCGCGACGGCGGCGCACGGCGGCACCGCCGCCCTCTCCGACCCTGCCTGGGCGATCCCGGCACTGGTCGCGGCCGCGGCGGGCGCGGCCGCCCTCCTGCACCTGACCGATGCGGCCGCGGGGGCGCGGCTCGCAGCGGCACGCCTGCGACTGGACGGCGCCGCGACGGCGGGCCATCGCCCGCGTGGTCTGGCCGAGACGGCGGCGATCATGTTGGCCGCGCAGGGCTGCGCGCACCTGGGGCTGCTCGCCGCCGGCGCCCCCACGCACCCCGGGCAGACGGGGGCGCTGGCCCTGCACACGGCCCTCGCCGTGCTTGGCGCAGCGCTCGTGTGGCGGGCCGATCGGGCGCTCACCGGCGCGCTGGACGCGCTCGCCGATGCGATCGCAACCGCCGCGGAGCTGCTGCTCGCCGTGTGCGGGGCCGCGCGCCCGCGTCCCGCCCTCGCGCCCGCCGGCCGCAGTGATCGTGGCGCTCGCCACGGACGCGCGCCTCCCGCCACCGCCTGACCCGGCCCACGCCGGCCCTCGTGCCGGCCAAAAGTCTCCGGAGGCTTCCACCCGCCCATGCGCGCGCGTGCGCTCGCGATCCTCGTGCTGCTGCTCCTGCCCGCCGTCTTCCCCGTGTCGGCGCAGGCGCACGCCAGCCTGCTCCGCACCGACCCTGCGGCCGGGACGGTTGTCGCCACGGCGCCCGCCCGGATCATCCTGCATTTCGACCAACAGGTCGAGGACGCCGGGACTGCGGCCGTTTCGCGCACCGGCGCGTCCGTGCTCGCCGGCAAGGCCCACCCCTCGCCGGGGGATGTCCGCGCGCTCGTCGTGCCGCTGCAGCCGGGGCTCGCCAACGGCGACTACACCGTGCGCTGGAAGGTCGTCTCGACCGACGGCCACATCGTGTCGGGGGTGTTTGCGATCGGCGTCGGCGCGAACCAGCCGCCGCCGCAGGCGACGACGACCCAGACCTCGACGCTCGACTGGCCGTTCCTGGTCGCTCGGTTCGCCTACTTCTGCGGCCTGATGCTGCTCGTCGGCGGGGCCGTGTACCGCGTGTGGGTGTTCCGGCCGGTGATCGCCACGGTCTCCGGGCGCCCGCGTGAGATGGCGGAGCTGCGCGAGGGCGCGCGCGCGAACTCGCTTTTGCTTGCCGCCGCCGTCCTGATGCTCGCCGGCGGCTGGGTGGCGCTCACGCGCGAGGGGGCCGAGGTGGCAGGCGTCTCGTTCTGGCAGGCGTTCAACCACAACGGGCCGATCGGCTCGGCGCTCCAGGCGACCCGGTTCGGGCGTGAGTTCGGCCGCGGGATCGACCTTGGCGCCGCCTTCTGCGTCGCGATGGCCGCCGCATTCGCCGTCAGGCGGCGCAGCCGCTCCGCGGCGCTCGCCCTCGCCGTTCCCGCGGCGCTCCTGGGTGCCTGGGCCGTGATCGTCCCCGGCCTCTCCGGACACGCCGGCGACCCCGGCCTGGGCCTGCCCGCGGTCGCGGTCGACGCCGTCCACACGCTGGCGGCCGCGATCTGGATCGGCGGCCTCGTCCAACTCATCCTGGTCACCCCGCACGCGACCAGGGGTCTGCCCGATGCCGACCGCGGCCGCGTGCGCATCGCCGTCACCGCCCGCTTCTCGCGCGTGGCGCTCGCGAGCGTCGCCGTGCTCGCCCTCACGGGCGCCGGCCGCGCCCTGTGGGCGATCTCGTCGCCCGCCGAGGTGTGGCAGACGGGCTACGGCCGCGCCCTGATCGCAAAGACGGCGCTGCTCGTCTGCCTGGTCGGACTCGGCTATCTCAACCGCCGCCGCATCGGCGCCTTCGACGCGATCCGCCGCCGCGGCGCGATCGAGATCGGCCTGCTCGCGGTCGTGATCGGCGTCGTGGCGCTCCTCACCGACCTCCCGCCGGCGAACACCCCGGGCCCGGCGGCGGCCGCTCCCGCCCGCACGGCCGCAGGTGGCCCCGTCAGCCTGCGGCTGGGCGGCGGCGGCCGCCTGGCGCTGTGGCCCGGATTCACCGGCCGAAACGTCGTCGACCTGCGGCTGCCCGGCCGGGCGCAGACCGCAACCGTGGTCGCCGGCCGCGGCGGGGCGCAGGCGACGCTCACGCGCGCGCCCGACGGCACGTACGCAGGCCGTCTGCCCGCCCTGCCCCCGGGCCGCACGGCGCTCGTGATCGCCGCCGGCGCGCGCACGTTCGGCGCCACCGTGGCGCTCGGCACGCCGAGCGGCGCCCCGGTCGTCCCGGCTGCGCCCGCCGCGACGGGGCCGGTGGCGGCCGGCGAGGCCGCCGATCTGGCCGTCGGCGCCCAGCGCGTCGGCAGAACGACGGTGCGCGTGACGCTGCTCTCGCAGGAAGGCGCAGGGGTGCCGGACGCGCTCGTGCTCGTCGGCGGCCACGTGGCGATCCCGTGCCCAGGCGCGCAGGATGTGTGCTACCAGGCGCCGATCGGGCCTGCCGCCGAAGACGTCGCAATCTCGGTGCGCCGGCCCGGCCGGCGGCCGGTGATCGCCCACCTGCAGATGCCCGCAGCCGACGCACGGCCCGCCGCCGCCCTCCTGCGCCGGGCCGCGCGCACGTTCAGTGCGCTGCGCAGCCTGCGCGCCGAGAACGTGCTCGCGTCGGCGCCCGGTCGGGCGGTCACGACCACCTACTTCGCGCAGGCGCCGGATCGGCTCGCGATCGACGTGCACGGCGGCGAGCACGCGCGCATCATCGGCCACAGCCGGTGGGACCGGCAGCCCGACGGCACATGGAAGCGCTCCGCCACGAGCCCGGTCCACCAGCCCGATCCGTTCTGGGCGCCGACGGCCGAGGCGGTCTACATCGCCGCCCAGAGCCGGGACACGACGGTGCTGACGCTCGTGCAGCCGGGCGGCCCGACGTTCTTCCGCCTCTGGATCGACCGGCGCACCGGCGTCATGGTGCGCCTGCGCATGATCACGACGGCGCACTTCATGAGCGAGCGCGAGCTCGATCTGAACCACGCGCCGCCGGTCGTGCCTCCCGGGTAGACCCGGCACGGTACGATCTCGGCATGCCCGGGCTTGTGGAGCAGTGGGACGCGATCGTCGCCGCCCAGCCGTCGGACTGGTCGTCGCTCTTCCTCGTGCTGCGCCTGCGCGACGCGGTGCAATCCGAGGAGTGTGCGCTTGTGATGTCGCCGCTCAACCCGTGGCACGAGGAGGACTGGCGCAGCGGGGTCTTCCACTTCCGCGCGGCGCACACCTACGGCTACGGCGCGGCCGCCCAGCTCGTGCGCAAGCGCATGGGCACCCTGGACAGTGTCGGCATCATCGCCACGCTGCGCCTGGAGCGGCGGCTGTCTGACGTGCGTCCGGTCGCCACGCAGGGCGTCACCTAGAGCTCCTCGTTCTGGGGCAGGTCGTCGGTGATCTCGAACCACGGCGCCTTGGAGCCGACGAAGATGTGTTCGGTGGGCCGGATGCTCGGATCGTCGATCAGGGTTCCCATGGCGACGTGCACGTAGGCGCCGTCGCGCACGACCGAGAAGAGCAGCGAGCCGCACACAGCGCAGCGCGTGTGGTTTGCGTCCGGCTCGCCGACGATCATGAGCGCGTCGCCGCCGGCGGTGATCGCGAGCTTCTCCCGCTCGATCCCGGCGAGCGCCTTGAACGCGGAGCCGGTCGACTTGCGGCATCGGGAGCAGTGGCAGTTGAGCGCGTAGGCAAACTCGTCGGGCACCTGGTAGCGCACCGCGCCGCAGTCGCACCCGCCGGCGAGCAGGCGGGTCACAGTGGCCACGGCGTCATGTGCGGCACGAGCCGAAGTCGCCGACGATTTGCAGGAGCCGCGGCCCTCCATCCGCCGATGGCCGAACGCTGCGCCCTCACGGAAGCGTCGACGAGTAGGTCGCGTACCCCTCCTGCACCTTGCCGCCGAAGTGCGTCTGATAGCCACCGAAGCCGACGTGCGTCGCATCCTGGCGGACCGTGTAGATCCCGTGATTCGAGTTCGCGCCCGGGTTCCAGGCGAGCACCGTGTTGGTGGCCACGTTGGCTGCCGCGACGTGGTGGTAGACGAAGCACGGCGGCACGGTCGAGTGCTGGCAGCCCACACCGACGTAGTTGAAGTGGCCCCCGAAGTAGAGGACGCCGTTGTGGAGGGCGCACCCGGGCGTGTCCCCGTCGTTCTGGACGGTGAAGTGCGGGTCGAGCGCCCCGGTGGTCGGGTCAAACGCCGCCAGGTTGAACGATCGCTTGTTCCCGTTCACCTGCCAGAACCCACCGCACGCGTACACCTCGTTCGTGGTCGAGTCCGGGATGAGCGTGTAGACCCGCTCCGTCTCGACGGTCGGACAGGTCGGGCAATTCGAGGCGGCATAGACGTTCGGGTTCCATGCAAGCAGGGAACCCGAGGCGAGCGTGACCGCCGCAGCCGAGTTGCGAGACGTCCCGTTGACGAGCCCGAAATGCCCGCCGAAGTACACCGTCGAGCCGGAGAACGCGATCGTGAACACGACCGGATGGCACCGCGGCGGGCATGCCAGGCCCGTCACCTGGCCAACGGACACGTTCCAGGCGACCGCCTGGCCGGCGGGGGTGACCTCGCCGATCTTCGCGTGCGTCTTGCCGCCGATCGCCGAGAACGTCCCACCGGCAAAAATGTTGCCGTTCGGGCCGGCTCGCACGACGTACACGGTGTCGCTGGCCCCCGGGTTGAAGCTCGTCGCGGCACCTGCCGTCGTCAGCGCGCCGATGTTCTTGCGCGGCTTTCCGGCCAGCGTCGTGAACTGCCCACCGACGTAGATCGTGCTCCCGATGTGGGCGATGGAGTACACACGGCCGTTGGCGCCCGGGTTCCACGCCATGATCTTGCCGGTCGTCTCGCTGCATGCGGCGAGGCCGTCGCGCGTCACCGTGCCCGCCCCACCCATCGTGACACCGGCCGGCGCCACCTGCGTGAAGTCTCCCGCCAGGTAGGCGACGCCGCTCAGATACATGATCGAACGCACCACCGCGTTCGTCTGACAGCTCGGGTCGGGCGGGTTGGCGTTGCCGGCCGCGCTCGCCGAGCTCGCGAACACCGCCGCCATCGCGCCAAGGGACACGCACAACCGCACCACACGACCGCCCACAGCCACCGCTCCTGATCGAACCGGCTCAGCGTACACCCCAGGCAACGCTGCGGTCAACGGCTCCGTGCGAATTAGACCAGGACGGGCGCGCCCGGAGCGAGCAGCCGGTGGAGCGTCTTCCTCAGGGCTCCGCTGCTGCGCAGCCGGCCGCCGCCGTCATATGCGGCCCACTTGGCGCCGCGGATCACGTCGGCGTCGGCGATGCGGACCTCCTGTTCGCCGCCTTCGTAGACGAGCTGGGCCGCGCTCACGACGCGCACCTGCCTGGGCAGCTCGCCTCGCGGGTTTCGCCGCTCCCTGAAGGCGGCGGCCGCGAACCCGGCCGCGATCGCGCGGTGATCAGAGACAGCGATGGTCACCCACCGCCGGCCGCTCGGATACCACACCTGCACATAGCTCCCCGTAGACATCCGCCATCCGCCCTTTCGCTCACCGTCGCTCGCCCGCAGGCACAGCCGGCGGTACATGTGAGTTGAACGGTAGGGGGAGGCCCGATTCGCCAGGGTAAAACTCCACTAAGAACGCTGAGACTCAGCGACGGATCGCCGGCTCGAGCTCTCGGCGACAGTGCTCGACCGAGCTGACGGCGTTCGCAAGCACCAGGTCGTCTGAGAACTCGAACGGATAGAAGACCTCGAGGAAGATGGGAACGGTGTCGAGGCCGGCCGTTCGCACCTGGTCGGCGAAGTCCGCGACGGAATAGATGCCGCGCGCGTCAGGCCAGCCCCAGTGAGAGTCGCTCTGGAAGTCGGTGTTCTGGATGTGCAGGATTCCGGTGTGTGGTCCAACCGCCTCGAACCACTCGGCAAGCCGCGCCTCCGGCCCGTAGAGCGGCTGATAGAGGGCGTGGCCGATGTCGAGGACGTACTTCACCGGAACCCGGCACTGCCCCTCCAGGTCTCGCATCAGCCGCACGCTCTCGGCGATCGAGCTCGGGATCTCCCGCGCCTGCGGTGTCGGCTCGATCAGCAAGCCGCGAAGCCCCGCGGCGCCCGCGCGGTCTGCCAGCTTGACGATGATCGCGAGCACATCCTGGTAGACCCGCTCGCGCTCCCCCTCGACGAGCGCGCTGGACGACGTCAGCGCTCCCAACGGCCCGCCGGCCGCGCCGGCGCCCATCGCCGCGGCGACTTCGACGGCACGCGTCCACCACGTCACTCCCAGGTCGCGAACGACGGGATCCGGGTGCAGCAGCCCGTTGAAGGTGTAGCTCGAGATCCCGATCTGCGCGCTGTGGATGGTGATCCCGGCGGCCTCCGCGGCCGCGCGCACGCGGTGAGCCTGCTGGATGCGGGGCGGGTCCGGCCACCACGGGTCGAGCAGATCGAAGCTGAACTGCACCAGGTCGAGCCCCATGTCCTCCCGCACGATGCGCGCCCACGCCTCCGGCTCGGGCCATCGCTTTGGTGCGAAACTGAGATTCACCCCGAACTCCATCGTCTCCCTCCCCGTCACGCGTGTGCGCGGATCATTTCGGACCGTCGGGAATGAACTCGGCCTCGAGCCCGAGCGCCCGGAACCACTTCACCATCTCGAGCTGGGGCGGCTTCTCGGTGCCGTAGTGGGTGCCGTCGATGACCGCGATACCGGCCTCGCCCGCAAGCGCCAGGAACTCCGCCGCCCAGGGCGTGAACACCCCGCCGGTGACGTAGGTCTGGCAGCCGCGCTCGAGCGACGCGCGCAGCGCGTCGGCGTCGGCGCCGCCCCCGCCGACGACGGTCACACGGCCGGCCCAGTCGGTGCCCGGCCGCCGGCGCACGACCTGCACCGGCACCTCGGGGCCGAGATAGGCATGCAGCCTGGCCGCGAGCGTGTCGAGCGTCGCGTCGGACGCCCCGATCACCGCCGCGCCGCCGGGGATGCCCTCGGCGATCGGCAGATACTCCTCCTCGATCGGCACGCCCATCGCCGCGGCGCAGAGCCGCGACGGCGACACGTCGGGATGCTGGTCGATCGGTGCGTGCACGTGGTAGAAGCTGATGCCGTCGGCGCGCATCCGCTCGAAGCTCGCGCGGGCGAGCGGCAGGAAGCCGGCCTCGTCGCCGTAGTCGATCGGGTGCTCCGAGAACAGGAATGTCCCCGGTGCGAGCAGCGAGACGATCCGGTCGGACGGGAACACGCACGTCGCCACCCGCTCGACCTCGTCGCCGCCGCGGACGAGCAGGCCGTTCCAGCGCCCCTCGTACCCGGGCTCGGCGTACTCGCGCCAGTACGGATCGGGATAGACGAGCGCGAACTCGCTCGCCCAGTCGTCGCCCTGCACGTCGAGCGTACGGAAGTAGCCGTCGAGCCGCCCGACCAGGCCGTCGCGCCTCACGCGCGCAGCTCCCCGCCGACCTGCGCGGCGAGCGCCGCCACGACCTGTGCGCGCACGGCGTCGGCCTCGGCGTCGGTCAGCGTGCGGTCGGCCGCCTGGAACACGAGGTGCAGAGCGAGGCTCTTGCGCCCCTCCCCCACCTGCGGCCCGCGGTAGACGTCGAACACCCCGACCTCGGCCAGCGCCGGCCCCGCTGCGGCCCGCACGACGTCGACCACGCGGCCCGCGGGCACATCCTCTGCCACGACGACGGCGATGTCCTGGCGCAGCGGCGGGAAGCTGATCACGTCGCGGTACAGCACCTGCTCGGGCGGGCGGCCGCGTAGGCCGTCGAGCCCGAGCTCGAACACCGCAACGCCTCCCTCGAGACCGAACGCCCTGGCAACCAGCGGGTGCAGCTCGCCCACGAACCCATCGCCAACGGCGGCCGCGCGCCCGGGATGCAGGAACGGCTCGTCCGCCGGCCGAAACGCCGGCACGTCGATGCGCACAGCCTCCACGAGCGCCTCGACCGCGCCTTTGGCGGCGAAGAACCCGGCCCCCTCGCCGGCCAGGACACCGGCCACGTGGGCAGGCTGGTCGGGCAGCACCTCGGACCCCTTCAGGAACACGTGCCCGATCTCGAAGAGCGCGACCCGCGGAGCCGACATGGCCAGGTTGCGCCGCGCCGAATGCAGCAGTCCCGGGAAGACCAGCGTGCGCATCGCCGCCCACTCGGCGCTCATCGGGTTCTGGAGCTCGACGAGGTCGCGGCGCGGGTCGCCGGCCGCAAGCCGCAGCCGGTCGGGCACGCCCAGATCCCACAGGGTGAGCGTCGCCGCCTCGGACAGGCCGGCGCCGCGCAGCACGTCGACCACGATCCGGCGCAGGCGCTCCTCGGCGTTCAGGTGCCCGCCGCCCGGAGCGCCGCCCGGCATCTCGGCCGGCACGCGCTCCATGCCCACCACCCGCGCGACCTCCTCGATCAGGTCGACCTCGCGGGTCGTGTCGGCGGCCCGCCACGTCGGTACGCGCCAGCCTGCGCCGACCCACTCGTACCCCAGCCGCCCGAGCGTCCGGTCGACCTCGGCGTCGGTGTAGGCGATCCCGATCAGGCCCTCGAGCCGCTCCCGCCGCAGCGGCACGACCGGCGGCTCGGGCAGGTCGCCGTGCACGTCGATCGTGCCAGGGACGAGCTTCGCGCCCGTGAGCTCGACCATCAGCTGGGACGCGAGCCGCAGCGCCTTCTCGGACAGATACGGATCGAGGCCCTTCTCCCACCGGCTCGACCCCTCGGTGCGCAGCCCGAGCCGGATCGACGACGCCTGCGTCGTCGGCCCGTCGAAGTTCGCGCACTCCATCAGCACGGTGGTGGTCTCGGCGGTGACTTCGCTCCACTCCGATCCCATCAGGCCGGCGACCGCAGAGGGCTTCTCGGCATCGGCGATCACGAGCGTCTGGGGGTCGAGCAGGCGATCCTGGCCGTCGAGCGTCGTCACCCGCTCGCCCTCGGCCGCCCGCCGGACGATGATCTCGCGCCCGGTCACCTTGTCGAGGTCGAAGGCGTGCGTCGGCTCGCCGATCGCAAGCATGACGTAGTTCGTGATGTCGACGACGTTTGAGATCGGCCGCATTCCCGCTCCGGCAATGCGTGCCTTCATCCAGGCCGGCGACGGGCCCACCCTGACGTCGGTGAAGACGCGCGCGGCCCAGCGCGGGCACATGTCGGGCGCGTCGATGCGCGCCTTCACGTAGTCGTCCGCCGTGCCCTCGCCTGTCGCCTCGGGCTCGCTGCCCGGCCACGGCGCCAGATCGGTGTCCAGCACGGCCGAGACCTCGCGGGCGATGCCGTAGACGTTCTGGCAGTCGGGCCGGTTCGACGTGATCTCGAACTCGAGCACGTCGTCGGCGATCGCGAGGTGGTCGACCAGGGCGTCCCCGACCGGCCAGTCGCTCGGCAGGAGCATGATGCCGTCGTGCTCCTGGCCGAGCTCGAGCTCGCGCTCGGAGAGCATCATCCCGTGCGATTCGAGGCCGCGCAGCTTGGCGACGCGCAGCTCGGTCCCGTCCGGCAGCACGGCGCCGGGCAGGGCCACGGCCACCGTCGCCCCGGCCGCGAAGTTGCTCGCCCCGCACACGATCTGCTGCGGCTCGCCCGTGCCGATGTCGACCGTGCACAGGCTGAGCCGGTCGGCGTTGGGGTGCTGCTCGCGGGTGAGCACACGGCCGATCCGGTAGCGATCGAGGCCGCGCGGCACGCCGCGGTGGTGCAGGGCCTCGAGCTTCGTGCCGGTCATCGACAGCCGCTCGCCGAGCTCGCGCGGCGGCACGTCGAACGACACGTACTCGCGCAGCCACGAGACGGGCACCCTCATCCGAACTGCTCCATGAAGCGCAGGTCGTTCTCCCACAGCAGGCGGATGTCGGGGATGTCGTGGCGCAGTCCCGCCACCCGCTCGACGCCCAGGCCGAAGGCGAAGCCCGACACCTCGTCGGGGTCATAGCCCTCGACGTAGGTGTACAGATTGGGGTCGACCATCCCGGCGCCGAGGATCTCGACCCAGCCCTCGGCTTTGCAGACGCGGCACGGCGAGCCGTCGCGCGCGCAGTTGAAGCAGCTCACATCGACCTCGACCGACGGCTCGGTGAACGGGAAGAAGTGCGGCCGCAGGCGCACCTCGCGCTCGGGGCCGAAGATCGCGCGCGCGAACCCGAGCAGCGTGCCCTTGAGATGTGCGAGCGTGATCCCGCGGTCGACGACGAGCCCCTCGATCTGGGTGAACATCGCGGTGTGGGTCGCGTCGGGCGTGTCGCGCCGGTAGCAGCGCCCGGCCGTCGCCATGTACACCGGCGGCGGGCCCGCCTCCATCGTGCGGATCTGCACCGGCGAGGTGTGCGGCCGCAGCACCACGTCGGGGGAGATGTAGAACGTGTCCGTCACCTGCCGCGACGGGTGCGTTGCCACCGTGTTCAGGGCGTCGAAGTTGTAGTGCACGAGGTCGATCTCCGGCCCGTCGGCGATCTGGTAGCCGAACCCGACGAAGACGTCGAGGATGTCGCGCCGGGTCTGCTCGATCAGGTGGGAGTGGCCGCGCGGGGGGCGCTCGCCCGGCAGGGTGACGTCGACCCGGTCGGTGCGCAGCCGCTGCTCGAGCTCTGCCTCGCCGAGCTCAGCCGTACGCCGCTCGAGCAGCTCCTCCAGCCCGCGCCGAGCCCGGTTCAGCTCGGCGCCGCGCGTGCGCCGCTCCTCTGGCGGAAGCGACCCCAGCTCGCGCAGGGCGAGCACGAGCGGCGCCTTGCGGCCCAGCACGTCGATCCGCACCGCCTCGAGCGCCGCCGAGTCGGCGGCGGCGGCGATGCGGGCAGAGGCGTCGGCGACCAGGGATTCGAGGTCCATCGTGGCCGGGTAGTGTACTTCCATGGTGCGATCGAACCCCGCGTGACCTCGGCCTACGACCGCCTCGGCCGGCGCTACGACGCCTGGTGCCGGTCGGTCACCGAGGACATCGGGTTCTACGTCGATCTCGCGTTGGCATCGGGCGGGCCGGTGCTCGAGATCGGAGTCGGCTCGGGCCGGGTGGCGGTGCCGACCGCGCTCGCCGGCATCCGCGTGGTCGGCGTCGACACCTCGCCGGTGATGCTCGACCTCGCGCGCGAGCGGGCCGCCCCGCACGGCGTCATCCTCGAGCTCGTCGAGGCCGACATGCGGGATCTGCCCGACCTCGGCACCTTCGCGCTCGTGACCGTCCCGTTCCGGGCGTTCCTGCACCTGCGCGACGACGACGAGCGCCTGGCGGTGCTGCGGGCGCTGCGCGACCGCCTGCGGCCGGGCGGGAAGCTCGCGTTCGACGTGTTCCATCCCGACCGCATCGACATCGCCGACACGCACGGGCGCTGGATCGAGCGCGAGCCGGGCATCGACGAGCGGGCCTGCTGGGACGAGGCGGGAAGGCGCCTGCTGCTCTCGGTTCGGGCCGGACGGGTCGAGGCGCAGATGGAGCTCTGGTGGGTCGATCCCGCCGGCTGGCGCGACCTGCTGGAGCGGGCCGGCTTCGAGCGGATCAGCGTCCGCGGGTGGTTCGACGGGCGGCCGCTCGAGCCCGGCGCCACGGATTCCGTCTGGTTGGCGCATCGGCGGGAAGCGCGATAGGGTCGTGGCAATGGAGTCATACCCCGTCACGTTCTCGGTCGACTACCCCGACCGTCCGCTCGACCGCCTCTCGAGCGCGCTGCGCATCTTCTGGGTCATCCCGATCGGGATCATCCTCGGCGGCCTCGACCATGCGACGGGCGGGGCGAGCCGGCACAGCGGCCAGATCGCCGCTGCCGGCGGCACGGTCGTCGCCCCGGTCGTGCTCATGCTGCTCTTCCGGCAGAAGTATCCGCGCTGGTGGTACGACTGGAACCTCGAGCTCTCGCGCTTCTCCAACCGCGTCGGGGCCTACGCGCTGCTCATGGACGACGCCTACCCGTCCACCGACGAGCACCAGTCCGTGCACCTCGACTATCCCGAGGTCACCGGCCCGGAGCTCAACCGGTGGCTGCCGCTGGTGAAGTGGCTGCTCGCGATTCCGCACTACTTCGTGCTGTTCTTCCTGTCGATCGCGGCCTTCTTCGTCCTGATCTTCGCCTGGTTCGCGATCCTCTTCACAGGCCGCTACCCGCGCGGGGCGTTCGACTTCGTCGAGGGCGTCCTGCGCTGGGGAAACCGGGTGTCAGGCTACGCGTTCACGCTCGTCACCGACGCCTACCCGCCGTTTCGGCTCTCCGCCTGAGCGCGCTGGCGGACGGCCTCGTAGAGCGCGAGGGTGGCCGCCTGGGCGGCGTTCAGCGACTCGGCGCCGGGCGCCTGCGGAATCGTGCAGACGACGTCGCACGCGTCGACCACGTCCTCGGGCAGGCCGTGCCGCTCGGCTCCGACGGCCAGCACCGTGGGACCGGTCAGGTCGGCCTCCCAGAGCGGCATCCCCTCTCCGGCGACGAGCGCCACGCGCACGCCGTCGGTGGGAAGGTCGGCGCCGATGTCGATCGGGACGCGAAAGACCGCGCCCATCGACGCGCGCACGCCCTTGCCGGCCAGCGGGTCCGAACACCCCGGCGAGAGCGCCAGGCGGGCCGGCCCGAGCGCGCCGCACGCCCGCACAACGGTGCCGACGTTGCCAGGATCGATCACGCGGTGCAGGTAGACGCCGAGCGGTGAGTACCCGGTGCCTGACACCGGATATTCACGCGGGAGCGAGGCGATGTCGTAGAGGCCGATGACGCGGGCCGGGTGGCCGAGGCCGCCCACCTCGGCAAGCAGTGCGTCGCGCACCGAGAGCACTGGGCCGCCACGGGCGAGCCGCGCGACCAGGCCCTCGTCGGGCGGCCGGTCGGCCGCGATCAGCGTCTCGACCGGCAGGATGCCGGCGGCGAGCCCTTCCTCGACGATGTCCTCGCCCTCTGCCAGGAACTGCCCCAGGAGGCGCCGGTGGCGCCGGGCCTGGAGCTTGCGCGCATGCTTCAGGCGGGCATTGGCGTGCGAGGTGATCGGCTCCACGGCCGGCGGACCGTCATGCTGCAAGCGCGGCCTTGGCGGCCTCGGCGAGGGCCCCGAAGGCCTTCGGATCCGACACGGCGATGTCGGCCAGCACCTTGCGGTCGAGCTCGATCTCGGCCTTTCGCAGGCCGAACATGAACTGGTTGTAGCTGAGGCCATGGCTGCGGGCACCCGCGTTGATGCGGATGATCCAGAGCCGGCGGAAGTCGCGCTTGCGGGCGCGGCGATCGCGGTACGCGTACGAGAGCGACTTGAGCATCTGCTCTTTCGCGTGGCGATACGTGTTGTTCTTTAGCCCGCGGTAGCCCTTGGCCGCCTCGAGCACCTCTCGCCGCTTCTTCTTGCCGTGAACGCTGCGCTTGACGCGTGCCATCTCGGCCCTCCTATCGCTTTCCCAGGAGGCGCAGCGCCTCGTTTTTGTCCGCCGGAGTCATCTCTTTGGTGTGGCGCTTGATCCGACGGCGATCGGCGCTCTTGTGCTCGAGCTTGTGCGCCCGGAAGGCACGCCGTCGCAGCACCTTGCCGGCTGCGGTCAGCTTGAACCGCTTCTTCGCGGCGCTCTTGGTCTTCATCTTCGGCATGTCCGGTTCTCCTTCAGGCGCCCGTGGCGGCCTCGTCGGCCGCCTCTGCGGGTGCTTCTGCGGCCGCCTCTGCGGGTGCTTCCGCGGGCGTCTCGTCGTCCGCCTTGGCGGCGGGCGTCGGCGCCACGGCCTTGTGCGGCGCCAGCATCATCACCATGTTGCGTCCGTCCTGCAGCGGCTGGGACTCGATCGCCCCGAGCTCCTTCACGTCCTCGGCGAGGCGCAGGAGCAGGTCGCGGCCCCGCTCCGGGTGCGTCATCTCGCGCCCGCGGAACATGATCGTGACCTTGACCTTCGCCCGGCTCTTCAGGAATCGCACCACGTGACCCTTCTTGGTCTCGTAGTCGCCGATGCCGATCTTGGGCCGCAGCTTGATCTCTTTGATCGTGATCGTGGACTGATGCTTGCGCGCGAGCTTGGCCTTCTGCTCCTGCTCGTACCGGTACTTCGAGTAGTCCATCACCCGGCAGACCGGCGGCCGAGCCTCCGGCGCGACCTCGACCAGGTCGAGGTTCTTGTCCCAGGCGTACTTCTGGGCTTCGTCGGTGCTCTTGATGCCGATCTGGGAGCCGTCGTCGTCGATCAGGCGAACCTGCGGGACGCGGATGGCCTCGTTGATCCGGGTCGTCGGCTCCTGCGGCCGTTGGTCGATCTGCCTGCGGGGCCTCAAGACCTGCGCCTAGTCACGATCATCCTCAACCTGTGGAGCTCCTCTCCTCGACACGAAAAAACGGGTGCCTGAGGCACCCGAAATGCAGCCCCGGTCGCGGAGCTGCCGCCGAACAATTCGGTTGAACCCTCCGGCATGGCGCCGGGCGGGTGAGGGGCGAGATGCCTCTGCTTTGCCAGGCGGTCAGTATAGCAACGCCCCAGGGACCGCCAAATCATGCCTGCAAGGCTTGACCATCGCGCGGTCGGTGATGCATGATCGCCGTGAATGTTCCACGACCGCACCCAGGCAGGCGCCGCCCTGGCGGCGGCGGTGCCCGACCTCCGCAAGAAGTCGAACGTGACCGTGATCGGCCTCGCCCGCGGCGGTGTCGAGGTCGCGGCCGAGCTCGCTCGCCTGCTCGACCTGCCGCTCGACGTGCTCTGCGTGCGCAAGGTGGGCACGCCGGGACACACCGAGCTCGCGATGGGCGCGGTCGCTCCGCAGGGCGAGCGCTACACCAACCGCCGCGTCGCCGGTCGCCTCACTCCGGCCCAGGTCGACAGCGCCTACGACCTCGCCACCGCCGAGGCGCGGGAGATGGACGAGCGCCTGCGCAGCAGCGCGCCGATGATGCTCGTCGGCCGCACCGCGGTGATCGTCGACGACGGCGCCGCCACCGGCGCGTCGATCCGGGCCGCCCTCGCGGCCGTGCGGAACGCCGGTGCGCGCCAGACGGTGATCGCGCTCCCCGTCCTGCCGCGCCTCGCCGTGGAGCGCCTCGAGCGCGAGTGCGACCGGCTCGTGACGCTGCGCGCGCCGCAGCGCTTCCACGCCGTCAGCCAGTTCTACGAGCACTTCGACCAGGTCACCGAGGCCCGCGTCCTCGAGCTGCTCGCGGCGGCGAAGCCCGCGGTCGAGCTCACCGTGTAGGTCGTCGTCGAGCTCGAGTCAGCCGTGCGCCGAGCCGAGGTCGTCGGAGTGGCCGCCGGCCAGCCGCGGCCATTGCGGGATGGGCCTCCCGTCCGGCCGACCGGCGGAGCGGCCGCGCCCGTCGGTGCGCATCTGCTCGCTGGCCGTGCCGAGGTAGCGCCGCGGCCACCCCTCCGGGGAGTCCTCCCACGACTCCTGCCGTCCGTAGACGGTCTGATCGAGCATCGCGTACGAGCTCCCCATCGTCTCGTTCCCGCGGCCGGTGGTCCAGTAGGTCTCGAACACGCGGTCACCGTCGCGCAGGTAGCACACGTTCATCCCGAAGTGCCGCCCGGCGATGAGGGCGCCGCGCGAGGTCTCGGGAACGGAGTAGAACGGCATCTCCCAGCCCATGAACTCCCGATAGCGATCGCTCTCCGGGAACGGCCCCTGGCAGAAGACCGCGAAGGTCACATCGCGCGAGTGCAGGTAGGACAGCTCGCGCACCTGTGAGTTGTCCTTGGTGCAGCCTTCGCACTGACGGGCGGCCGGTGCGCCGTCGTACCACATCATGTACGACGCGAAGAGCTGCGCACGTCCTTCGAAGGTCTCGATCAGGCTGACGGCGCCGGCCCGTCCCACGAGCGGCGTGCTCGCGTCGACCTCGACCATCGGGAGTCGCCGCCGGGCGGCTGCGATCGCGTCGCCCTCACGGGTGTGCGCCTTCTCGCGGACGTGGAGCGCGTCGATCTGCTCCTGCCAGGTCTCGCGGTCGACCATCGGCGGGGTTGCCGTCATGCTCGCCTCCTTCGTTGTGCGTCACGGTCTCTCGGATACAGACCATCAGGGCATGCGAAACCCATCGGAGGCCGGCCCGGCCCAGCCCGCAGCCAACCGTCAGCCCGTGCCGCCCGGCCCGCGCTGGTGCTCGCGCTTGACGACGTAGGTACCGCGTGCGCGGGTCGCGAGCACGGGCGGGTCGAGAACGTCGGCGGCCGAGCCGCTGACGTCCGGCCGGGCCGAGATCTCCTTCCATACCTCGAGATCGACCGTGCGGCTGGTGGTGCCCATGCGCACGATCGTGCCGGTGGCCCGGACGAAGTCGCCGCCGTAGAGCGGCGCCAAGAACTCGACCTTCTCGTAGCCTGCGAACAGGCCCTCGTCGCCGTCGGTGCGCACCGCGAGCTCGGTGACGATGTCGCCGAACAGCTCGAGCCCGTGGGCGCCGTCGACGAGGTTGCCGCCGTAGTGCACGTCCGCCGCCGAGAGCCGTACCCGCAGCTCGACGCTCATCCCCTCCATGCGCTCCTCCTTCCGACCGCCGCGATCATACGGGGCGCACGCGGTGCACGGGGAACGCGTCCTGCATGCGCCCGTCGCGGCGCCGCGCCGGCCGCGCCGCGACGAGGCAGTTGTAGACCGCCTCCTCGGCCGCCTCGTAGGCGGCGGCGAAGAGCGGCGAGAGCGCCTCGTTCGCATACCCCTCGGCCTCGGCGACGGTGAATGCGATCCCGATCTCGCCCGAGCCGTTCGAGGCGTACGACCCGGCCCGGGCAAGGCCGAGCAGCGGCCGCAGCGCCAATCGGCGCAGCTGCTGGGCGCCAAGTGGCGCATCTGTCGCACACACGGCGATGCAGGAACCCTCGGGTGAGACCGGCGGCGGCGCCGGATCGAAGCGCAGGCCGCCCGACGTGAACCGCTCGCGATCGCCGAAGTTGCACATCAGCAGGACGCCGACGGTGCGGCCCTCGACGAGCCGCGACGCCGTGCCGATGCCGCCGGGGAACTCGAAGCACGTCATGCCGGTGCCGCCGCCGACCGTGCCCTCGGCGACCTCCTCGCCGGCGTTCGCAAGCGCGGCGAAGGCATCCTCGACCGTCACCGTGCGCGCGTCGGCCATGTCGGAGTCGTCGCACTCTCCGACAACGGGGATCACCGTGTGGTCGGGGTCGCCGCCCGCGGCCAGCACGGCCGCGTGGTAGACCATCCCGACGGCGTGGGTGCCGCACAGCCAGACCGGCGACTGGATGATCCCCCACTCGTCGATCTCGATCTTCTTCGTGAGCTCGCCGACGCCGTTCACGGTGTCCACGCCGGCGCGCACCGGCACGCGCGGCGGCACGACCACGCTCACGCCGGTCGCCTCGCCGCTGCCCGCCTGGGCATGGCCGACGCGTACGCCGGGCACGTCGGTGATCGCGTTGCGCGCGCCCGTCGGAAAGAGGCCGACCGGCCCGGCGATGTCACGCCAGCGCGTCACGCGAGGATGCAGGCCACGCGGTGTGTCGGCTCGGTCGCCGTCGCCGGCCGGCGCAGCTCGGGATCGGTGTGCTTGCAGCTCTCCTGCGCGATCGGGCAGCGCGGATGGAAGCGGCACCCGGGTGGGATGAACACCGGGTTCGGCGTCTCGCCCTTGAGGATCTGCGGGGTGGTCGCGTCGCGCGGGTCGCGCTTCGGCACGACCGAGATCAGCGCCTTGGTGTAGGGATGCAGCGGGTTTCGCACGACCTCGCGCGCGGGGCCCTCCTCGACGATCCGGCCGAGGTACATGACCGCGATGCGGTCGGCGAAGTGGGCCGCGGTCGAGAGGTCGTGCGTGATCATCACGATTGCGAGGCCGTCGCGGCGCAGGTCATCGAGCAGCCGCAGGATGCCCGCCCGCACCGACACGTCCAGCATCGACACCGGCTCGTCCGCCAGCAGGAGCTTCGGCTTCAGCACCATCGCCGCGGCGATCGCCACCCGCTGGCGCTGGCCGCCGGAGAGCTCGTGCGGGAACCGGTCGAGGTAGAGCTCGGGCGGGACGAGGCCCGCCTGCATGAGCGCCTCGACGACGAGCTTGTCGCGCTCCGCCCCCGCGGAGCCGATGCCGTGGATCTGGAGCGGCTCGGCCACCGTGTCGCGGACGCGATAGCGCGGGTCGAGCGACTCGTACGGATCCTGGTAGATGATCTGCATCTCGCGCCGGAGCGGCCGCAGCTCCTTGTGCGAGAGCCGTGTGATATCGCGGCCGCGGAAAGTGATCGTGCCCTCGTCGGCGTCGACCATCCGCATGACCGTTTGCGCCGTCGTCGTCTTGCCGCAGCCCGACTCGCCGACGAGCGCCAGCATCTCGCCTTGCGCGATGCTGAAGTCGACCCCCTCGACCGCGTGCACCTGGAGCTGCTCGCGACGGCGCAGCGTCTCGGCCAGGCTGCGCGGGACGGGGTAGCGGGTGACCAGGCCCGAGACCTCGAGGAGCGGCGCGTCAGCCGCCGGCTGCTCGCTACCCGCGGTGCTCACCCGGCCACCTGCGCCGGGACGTCGTTCAGGTGGCAGGCGGCGTCGTGCGCGTCGCCGACCGAGCGCAGCACGGGCCCCTTGTCGGTGCAGCGCGAGAACGCGGAGTCGCAGCGCGGGTGGAACGGGCAGCCGGCCACGGGCCGGTCAAGCCGGGGCGGCGCGCCGGGGATCGACTTCACCTGGTCGTCGCCGTAGAGGTCGGGCGTAGCCTGGAAGAGCATGCGCGTGTAGGGATGGCGCGGATCGTGGAAGAGCGTCTCCATCGGCCCCGACTCGGCCACCTTGCCGGCGTACATGACCGCCGCACGGCCGCACACCTGCGCCACGACGGGCAGGTCGTGGGTGACGAGGATCATCGACAGCCCCAGGTCGTCGGTCAGCCGCACGAGCAGCTCCAGGATCTGCGCCTGCACCATCACGTCGAGGGCGGTCGTCGGCTCGTCGGCGAGCAGCACCTTCGGGTTGCACGCGAGCGCCATCGCGATCGCCGCGCGCTGGCGCATGCCGCCGGAGAACTCGTGCGGGAAGCGGTTTGCGCGCGAGCCGGAGATCCCGACCATCTCGAGCAGCTCTGCCGCCTGCGACCGGGCGGCGCGGCCGGAGGCGACGCCGTGCAGCTCCATCGGCTCGACGATCTGGGAGCCGACCGTCTTCACGGGGTTGAATGCGTTCATGGCGCCCTGGAACACCATCGCGATGTCGCGCCACCGGTGCGGCGAGACCGTCTCCTCGCCCTTCGCCAGAACGTCCTCGTCGTCGAGCAGCACCCGGCCGGAGACGCTCGCGCTCGCCGGCAACAGGCCCATCAGCGCCAGGATGGTCGTCGTCTTGCCGCAGCCGGACTCGCCGACGAGTCCCATCCGCTCGCCCGAGCGCAGCTCGAAGCTGACCCCCTGGACGGCGTGCAGCTCGCCGCCGTGGATATCGAACCACACGTGCAGGTCCTCGACCTTGAGCACGGGGGCGCCGCTCACTCGGAGTCGAGCCTCCCCCGCAGCGGCCGCAGCCGGAAGCGGCGCACCGACAGATGACCCACCCGCAGCCGCGGGTTGAGCGCGTCCTCCATCGCCTGGCCCATCATCGTCGCGGCCAGGATCACAACGGTCACGCACAGCCCGGGCGGGATGATCGCCCACCAGGCCTTGTGGAACACGGCGCCGCCCGTGAGCGAGTTCTGGATCAGCCGGCCCCACGAGATAGTCGACGGATCGCCCAGCCCGAGGAAGCTGATGTACGTCTCGGCGAAGATCGCGATCGCGATCGTCAGCACCGTGTTTGCGACCAGAAGCGGCGCCACCTGCGGTGTGATGTGCTTCCACAGCAGCCGGCTGTGGCCGCCTCCCAGCGCCCGGGCGCGCTTGACGTACACGCGCTCGCGCACGGATTTCACCTGCGCCCGGATCAGGCGGGCCGTGCTCGTCCAGTAGATCAGCCCGATGATCAGGATGATGTTCACGAGGCTGCGGCCGAACACCGCAGCTGCGACGATCATGAGCGGCACGTCGGGGATGACCAGGAAGTAGTCGGTGATCCGCATGAGCACGATGTCGGTCTTGTTGCCGAAGTAGCCCGAGAGCAGTCCGACGCCGCCGCCGAGCAGCATCGCCACCGCCGCGGCCGAGAAGCCGACCAGCATGGACACGCGCGCGCCCGCGATCACCTCGGAGAGCATGTCGATGCCGCCGTCGTCCAGGCCGAGCCAGTGCTGCGAGCTCGGCGGCGCATACACCGGGCCGACCTGCTGCGTGGTGCTGTACGGCTCGAGCCACGGCGCGAAGATCGCGATCAGCGTGAAGAAGATCAGGATCACGAGGCCGATCACCGCGACGCGCTGGCCGAGCAGCACCTCGCGCACGATGCCGGGCCGCTTGGTCGCCTCGGCGGGGACGGGGGCATCGATGAGTGCGATCTGCTCGCTCACGTCGTCACCCGCGGATCGAGCTTGAAGTAGACCAGGTCGGCGATGAAGTTGGCCACGATCACCGACAGCGTCAGGATCAGGAAGATGCCCTGCAGCACCGGGTAGTCGCGCTTCTGGATGGCCTCGATCGTGGCCAGTCCGATGCCGGGATACGAGAACACGTCCTCGACCACGATCGCGCCGGCCACGATCGACCCCAGCGAGAGCGCGATCAGGGTCACGAGCGGCAGCATCGCGTTTCGCAGCGCGTGCTTCCAGACGATCGCCCAGTTGCGCAGGCCCTTGGCCCGCGCCGTCAGCACGTAGTCCTCGCCGAGCGTCTCGAGCATCGACGAGCGCACGACGAGCGAGTACTCGCCGTAGAGGCCGATGCCGAGCACGAGCGCGGGCAGGAACAGGTGGTTCACGCGGTCGGTGAAGACCGCCCAGGTCGACGGCGTCGACAGGATGCCGAGCGTGTTCGACTCGATCCCGCTCGCCGGTAGCCCGAGCGGGATCGCGATGTAGAAGATCACGAGCAGGCCAATCCACTGCGTCGGCATGGCATAGAAGGCGAGCGCCGTCCACAGGTTGGCCGAGTCCGCGGACGTGCCTCGCCGCCACGCGGCCACCACCCCCGAGATGATGCCGATCACGATCGAGATCACCGTCCCGACGACGACCATCGGCAGCGTGTTCAGGAGCGGCGTCTTGATGTCGTCCCACACCGGCCGGTTGTCGTTCGTGGATGTGCCCAGGTCGCCGTGTGCCAGCCGCTCGATGTAGATGACGTACTGCTGCCACGTCGACTTGTCGAGCCCGTACTGCTTGACGATCGCCTCGCGGAACTGCTTCGTGCAGTGGCCGCAGCGAAGGCCGGTGACCGCGTCGCCGGGCAGGGCACGGAAGATGAGGAAGTTGAGCGTGATCGCGACGAACACCGTCACGATCGCGAACACCGTCCGCTTGAGGACGTAGTCGGTCCCCCTCATCGCGATCCGTCCTTGGAGCCGGGGCGGGTCAGGTCGTCATCCGGTCTTGTGCGGGTTCGTGTAGTAGCACTTGCAGTAGGCGTTCAGGTCGGGGTAGAAGCCGGTCCAGCTCTTGTCGTTGGCGGTGACCGTATCCTCGTCGACGAGCTGGATGTACGGCCGGTCGTGGGCCACCTCGGCCTCCATCTTCCAGACGAGCGCCTGGCGCTGCTTCGGGTTGATGAGGGTCGCCTGCTGCAGGTACTGCTGGTTGAAGAGCGGGTTGTTGTAGCCGGTGTCGCTCCAGCTGTACCACTGTGCGCGGGTCATGTAGGAGAGCTGGGCGTCGGGGTCGACGTACTCGGCCCAGTCCCACGTGGCGAAGTCGAACTTCGTGTACTTGCCCGCGGTCTCGAGCCCGTAGGCCTGGCCGCTGTCACCGCCGGCGACCTCGTGGATCGTGATCCCGACCTTGGCCCAGTCGTTGGCGAGGATCTGGAACTGGCGGTCGCCGTTGAAGTCCAGGCTGTCGGGCACGATCATGTCGTACGCCATCGGGTGGGCGGCCTGGGCGTACTGGCCGGTCGTCGCCGGGACGATCCGCACCCCGTTTGACCCGCGCTTGTAGCCGAGCGAGTCGAGGATCTGGTTCGCCTTGCCGATGTCGAACGGGAGCGGCTTGATCGCCGGATTGAGCCAGAACGCGCCCGACTGCAGCGAGAGCATGTTCGCCCACGGCCGCGCGTGGCCGGCGTAGATGACCTTCACGATCGAGTTGCGGTCGGTGGCGTACTCGAGCGCCGCGCGCACCTGCGGGTCGAGCAGCTCGCGGTTCTTCGGCTTCAACGGGTTCGAGTTGATGGTGATGTTCGTGACCTCGGAGCTCGGCACCGACTGCAGCTCGAAGCGGCTGTCGGACTTGAGCGAGCTGATCGCGTTGTACGGCACCTGGTCGGCGAAGTCGATGTTGCCCGCCTGCAGGTCGGCGATCATCGACGTCGAGTTGGTGTAGTAGGTCATCGCCACGGCCTGGGCGTTCGACTTCGGGCCGTAGAAGTCCGGATTGGCCTTGAAGACGGTCGTGCCCTTCTCCTGGAACTGGGTGATCGTGTACGGGCCGCCCGACACCGTCGGCAGCTGCTGCTCGGGCCGGAACGTCTTCAGGCCCTTGCCGCCGTTGCCGGCGTACTTCAGCCACACGTGCTCCGGCAGGACCCAGAACTGCTCGAGCTGCGGCAGGACGTTCGCAACCGGCTTGTTGTAGTGGATCACGAGGGTGCCGGGATTCGGCGCGTCCATCTTGGTGACGTGGGTGAGCGCCGCCGCGGTGAGCGCCGTCGGCCCGGCCGCGTACTTCACGATCAGGTTGCCCGTCCATGCGGCGTCCGCGGCCGTGAGCGGCTTTCCGTCCGACCACTTGGCCGGCTGCTTCAGATGGAACGTCCAGGTGAGCCCGTCCGCGCTGTGCGACCAGCTCGTCGCCCAATCGCCCTCGATCTTCTCGTTCGGGCCGTACTGGACGAGCTGCGGGTAGTTCATGACGAACGCGTTGTAGGACTGGCTCTCGAGGGCGACGAACGGGTTCAGGGAGTCGATGTAGTTGATCGTCCCCACCCGGAGGATCCCGCCCTTGGTCGAGCCTCCGCCGCTCCCGCCGCCGGGCGCCGCTCCGCCCCCGCCGCAGCCGGCGGCGGTCGCCACCGCGGCGGCGAGCATCGTCATCGCAATCAGCCTGCGCGCGTTCATCTGGGGCCCTCCCCCGGTTCATGATGATCCCGGCCCGGGCGCGGCTCGCGCACGGCCAGCTCGTCGATGTACTCCGCCACCTCGGCCACGGCCTGGTCGAGCCACAGCCTGCCCTTCTCGACGGTGGCGACCGTGGCGTCGCCCACGACGCCCGACTCGGTCCAGCCGCTCCAGGCGCCCTTGACCGAGAGCGGGCCGTCGTTCCAGTCCATCCACACGTTCTCGGATCCCCAGTCGGGGATCTCTCGCACCGCCCGGTCCATCTGCACAAGATCCGGCTTGATCGCCAGGTAGAGCGATGTCTCGAGCTCGCAGGCGTGCGCCATGCCGCCGGGCGCGTCGGAGTCGCGCGTGCGCCGCAGGAGCTCGGCCGAGTCCGGGCCGCTGAGATACCAGAACGACGCCGCGATCGTCTCGGGCCGCTCGACCATGAGCAGGCGCGCGGCCATGTCCACGAGCGGCACGTTCGAGCCGTGCCCGTTCACGAACAGGATGCGCCCGAACCCGTGCCGGTGCAGGCTGCGGCCGATGTCGCACAGGCCGTCGACGAACGTCTTCCAGTCGATCGTGATCGGCCCGGGGAAATCCATGTGGTGCGGCGTGTAGCCGTGCGTGACCGTCGGCAGCAGCAGCGATCGCCCGGCGCACCGCTGCACCGCCCGCTCGGCCAGCGTCTCTGCGATCACGACGTCGGTGTCGATGGGCAGGTGATAGCCGTGATCCTCGAGCGTCGCGACCGGGATCACACACACCGGGTCGAGCGTCGACCACTCGGCCACCTGCGGCCAGGTCAGTTCGGCGTAGCGGTGTGTGGGCTCAGGCAAAGGCGTGCAGCTGCTCGTGGGAGTCGCAGGGATTCCCGCGACCGTACCGGACCGTTCCTTCTGTGACGTCGGCGATACACCAAAAGACAGTTTTCGACTCGGCGCCGTGCTCGGTGTGGCGGCAGAGCGAGTCCGGGGCGCCCGTGTGGTCGCTGAGCGCGTCGCGCAGGAGCTCCGGCGTCACCGGGCCGCGCTCGAGCCAGCCGCACGCCGAGCGCTGCCGTGCCTGCGAGCCCGCGATCGCCGCGGGATCGCGCTCGTAGCGGGCCATCCGCGCGCTGGTGTAGTGGTTGGTGTGGGCGAGCGTGCCGTCCGCCGGCCGCAGCAGCTCGGCGTCGGTGGCCGACCCCTCGACGCTCACGACCCCGCCGTCGCGGTGGCTCAGAAGGTTGTTGTAGGACGATGCCCGGCGCGGATGCAGCGCCGCGGCGACCGCCTCGTCGAGCGTCCGCCGGCGCAGGATGTCGCGCACGAGCAGCAGCCGGGGGATGCCGACGCGATCGTCGCTCGGGGAGAGCTCGTTGCCGGTCAGGGCCAAGCCGGCCGAGTTGAAGCCGACGCTGATCCACGGGCCGACGCCGATCGTGAGCAAGACCGGCTCGCCCTCGACGTGCCACTCGAGCGCCACGAGCTCGTCCTCGCGCTCGGACTCGAGGTCGTTGTTGTGCGCGACCCAAACGTGGCCGTCCGCCGTCGCCGGCCCGCAGCCGACCAGGTCGGAGCAGCGCCCGGCAGGGACGGCGGCGTCGGCCCACATCTCCTCCACCGATGCCGCGAACACGGCCAGCGGATCGGCGCCGGCACCCTCGGCGACTCCGTCGATCTCCTCGACCAGCCACGGCAGGTCGGAGGCGGTCGCGTCGCGGTAGGCGACGGCCTGGGCGCGCCGGTGCGGATCGACCGCGTCGGCATGCCGACGCACGGCGGCCGCCGTGGCGGCGCCGATCTGGATGCCCACTTCGCGGTGCGCTCCCTCCACGCGCACGAGCTCGATCCGTCTGGGCGGCACTTCCAAACTCTACGCAATCCCGGCAGCCGGTGAGAGTGAGGTGAACACCTGGTGTACGTTGTGCCCGTGTCAAGTGACGCCGCTCCCAGGTACCGCCAGGTGGCCGATGCCCTGCAGCGGCGGATCGTCTCCGGCGACCTCGAGTCGCACGACCGGCTCGCGTCCGAGCGCATGATCGCCGACCGCTTCGGCCTCTCGCGGATGACCGCGCGCCAGGCCGTCGAGCTGCTCGTGCGCCGGGGCGTCGTCTACCGCCGGCCCGGGTCTGGCACCTTCGTCTCGCCGCCGCGGATCGAGCACACGCTCCAGCGCCTCGCCGGGTTCTCGGAGCAGATGCGGCGCCAGGGCGTCCAGCCGAGCGGGCGCGTGCTCGAGATGCGCTGCAGCGGCCGCGTCGACGGCGTGGCGCGCGCGGCGCTCGCGCTCCCGGCTGGCGAGCGCGCCTGGATGGTGCGCCGCCTGCGGTTCGGCGACGGCGAGCCGCTCCTGCTCGAGACGTTCTGGGTGCCGTGCGCCGTGTGCCCGGAGCTCTCCCGCCACGAGCTGTCCGACCGCTCGCTCTACGCCGTCATGCAGGAGCGCTACGGCGTCGACCCGATCAGCGCCGAGACGTCGCTCGAGCCCGCGGCGCTCGACCCCGCCGATGCCCGCCACCTGGCGGCCCGTCCCGGTGCGCCCGCGATCCTCGTCATCCGCACGACCCGCGCCGCCGACGGGCGCCCGGTCGAGTTCGCCCGCGACCTCTACCGCGGCGACCGCGCCCGCTTCGAGCTCACGCTGCACAGCTGAATAGACGGGGTCTGACCCCGTCTATTCACCTACAGGCTGCGCGAGGCGGCCTCGGCGACGAGCTCGTCGCGCAGCTCGGCCAGGGTGCGCGCGCCCAGGTTGCCCTGGTCGCGGCGGCGCAGCGAGACGGTGCCCGCCTCGACCTCCTTGTCGCCCACGACGAGGATGCACGGGGTGCGCTGGTGCTCGGCCTCGGCGATCTTCTTTCCGACCGACTCGGTGCGCAGGTCGGGCTCGGCCCGCAGGCCCGCGGCGGCCAGATCGGCCGCGACCGACGTGGCGTACGCGTCGTGGCGCTCGGCCACGGGCAGCACGACCACCTGCACCGGTGCCAGCCAGAGCGGGAACGCACCCGCGAAATGCTCGATCAGGATGCCGATGAAGCGCTCGAACGCCCCGAACAGCGCCCGGTGCACCATCGCCGGGCGATGCTCGGCGTTGTCGTCGCCCGAGTAGACCATGTCGAACCGCTCGGGCATCTGGTAGTCGAGCTGCACCGTCCCCATCTGCCACGACCGCCCGACCGAGTCGGTCATGTGCAGGTCGATCTTGGGGCCGTAGAAGGCGCCGTCGCCCTCGTTCAGCTCGTACTCCTCGCCCGCCTTCGCGAGGGCGCCCTCGAGCGCCGCCTCGGCCCGGTCCCACAGGGCGTCGTCGCCGATGCGGTTCTCGGGCCGCGTCGACAGCTCGAGCCGTACCGGCAGGTCGAAGATCCCGTAGATGTGGCGCGCGAGCTTCAGGCAGCCGATGACCTCGTCCTCGATCTGATCGTCGGTGCAGAAGATGTGCGCGTCGTCCTGGGTGATATGGATCACCCGCAGGAGGCCGTGCAGCGAGCCCGACGGCTCGTCGCGGTGCACGAGTCCCTGCTCGGCCAGACGCATCGGCAGGTCGCGGTAGCTGCGCTTGGCCGCCTGGTAGAGCTCGATGTGGCCGGGGCAGTTCATCGGCTTCACCCCGAGCGGGCGCTCCTCTTTGTGGGTGAAAAACATGTTGTCGCGGTACTTGTCCCAGTGCCCTGAGCGGCGCCAGATGTCGACCGAGTAGATGATCGGCGTGCGCACCTCGCGGTAGCCCCACTCGCCGTTCAGCTCCCGCCAGAGCTTCGTCAGCTCGTTCCAGATCACCATCCCGCGCGGATGCCAGAACGGCGCCCCGGGCGCGACGTCCGACGTGTGGAAGAGGTCGAGCTCGCGGCCGATGCGGCGGTGATCGCGGCGCCGCGCCTCCTCGAGCAGATGCAGATGCTCGTCGAGGTCGGCCTGCTTGAAGAAGGCGGTGCCGTAGATCCGGGTCAGCATCGGCCTGGAGTTGTCGCCGCGCCAGTACGCGCCCGCCTGCGAGAGCAGCTTGAACGCCTTGATCGGCGCGGTCGTCTGCAGGTGCGGCCCCCGGCACAGATCCTCGAAGTCGTCGTTGCGGTAGAGGCTGATGTCGCCGTCGGGCAGGCCCTCGGCCAGCTCGAGCTTGTACGGCTGGTGCTCGGCCCGGAACCGGTCGAGCAGGCCCGCCTTCTCGACGTCGTCCTCACGCACGAACGCCGCCTTCTCCTTCAGGATCTTGCGCATCTCGGCCTCGATGCGCTCGAGGTCCTCGGGGCCGATCGGCTGCGGGAACTCGAAGTCGTAGTAGAACCCGTCGGCGATCGCCGGCCCGATGGCAATCTTCGCCTCCGGCCACAGGTGCAGGACGGCCTGCGCCATCACGTGGGCGGTCGAATGGCGCAGCACCCCCAGGGCCTCGGGGTCGCGGTCGGTGAGGATCCGCAGCCGGTCGCCGTCGTTGAGCGGCAGGCGCACATCGCGCACCTCGCCACCGACCTCGACCGCAACCGCGGCCTTGGCCAGCCGATCGCCGATCGCCGCCGCGGCGTCGAGGCCGCTTGCGCCGGCGGGGAGATCGAGGCCGCTGCCGTCGGGGAGGGTGACCTTCATCGCGGTTCAAGCATACAAACCGCCGCGACCGTCCCGCCCCCCGTCGCGCCGCCCGCTGCTACGCTCGCGCCGATGACAGCAGTGACGGCGGCGTTGGCAGTGGCGCTCGGGATCGCCGTCATCATGCTCGCGGTGGCGCGGCGGGAGCGAGCCCGGGCGATGGCCGCGGCAGACGCGACCGAGGGCGACCTGGCCGACGTCATCTCGCGCCGGCTGCGGGCCAGCGCGCCGCGGGTCGAGCTGTCAGAGGCCCGGGCCTGGCGCGACGCCCTGATGGCCGTCGTGCCGAGCCCCGTGCTCGTGTTCGACGAGGACGGCCGGCTCGTGCGGGCAAACGCGCTCGCCCGGCGCGAGGCGCCCCTCCTGCTCGACCTCGCCGCCCAGCCAGAGCTGGACGCGGCCGTGCGCGCGGCGCTGGCCGGCCGCGCGCCGAGCGGCGAGCTCGGCCTGACCGTGTACGAGCCCGAGCGGCGCCGCTACCGCGTGCACGTGCAGCCGTTTCGCGGCGAGGCCGGCGTGCGCTGTGTCGTCGTCCTCGAGGACGAGAGCGCCGAGGCCGACTATCGCGACGCCCGGCGACTGTTCTCGGCAGGCGTATCCCACGAGCTGCGCACGCCGCTCCAGCGCATCCTGGGCCTCGTCGAGACGCTCGGACTCGACCTGAGCGATGACGCCCGCTCCGAGATGATCGCCCAGGCGCGGCTCGAGGTCGACGGCATGCGCCGCCTGATCGAGGACATGATCATGCTCGTCCAGCTCGAGAGCCACCGCTTCGACGGCACGGTCGAGCCGACCGAGATGGCCGAGGCCGTCGAGGCGTGCGTGGTCCGGCACGCCGACGCGGCGAGGCTGGCGTCGATGACGCTCGCCGCGCAGGCCAACCGCGGCCTGGTGGTGGCCGTGCCCGCGCGGCTCGTCGACGCCGTGCTGGACAACCTCGTCGAGAACGCGATCCGCCACGCCGGCCAGGGCGAGCGCATCGAGCTGCGCGTGCGCGGCCTCTCCGGCGCCGTCGAGCTCGTGGTGCACGACTCGGGGGGACGGATCCCGCCCGAGCACCTCGGCCGCGTGTTCGAGCGGTTCCACCGGGTCGAGAACGCCCGCTCCGGGCCGGGCACGGGCCTCGGCCTCGCCATCGTCAAGCACATCGCCGAGGAGTACGGCGGCCGCGCAACCGCCGAGTCGACGGCGGCGGCGGGCACGACGATGCGCGTCGTGCTGCCGGCGCCCGCCGCGTTCCGTGAATCGGCGGAGGTCTGAAGCCGCTAGCGCACGACGGCGATGTTGAAGTCGGCGCCGCCGAGCGGGCCCATCAGCCGCAGCCACAGCGGGAGGTACATCTCGAGCCCGCGCGCGGCCGTGATGTCGCCGAGGTCGAGCACGTCGCCGCGCGGCCAGCCGAAGCTCTCGAGCAGGTCGAGCACCTGGCTCTTGGCGGCGGCGTCGTTGCCGCAGATGAAGAGGTTGTGCGGGCCGCGCAGGCGGCCGGGATCGACCATCACCTGGTTGTTGACCGTGTTCAGCGCCTTGACGACACGGGCCTTCGGGAAGGCGGCCTGGAGCTGCTCCCCGACGCTCGTCGTGTTGCAGATCGAGAGCGTCGGCGGCCGGCCTCGAGAGAAGTCGAGGGCGTTCGAGACGTCCACCAGCACCTTGCCGGCCAGGTTCTGCGCCCCGGCCGCGCGCAGCACGTCGGCCGAGACCACGCCCGAGGTGCAGTTGAAGACCAGCTCGGCCGTCTCGGCCGCCCCCGCGAACGTGGCGTGGGCCGCACCCGGCCCGGCGGCCGCGGCCCACGCCGACGCGCGCTCGTTGTCCGCCGTCCGCGACCCCATCGTCACCTCGTGGCCGAGCGCGACGAGCTTGCCCGCGATCGCGCTTCCGACCGGGCCGGTGCCGAGCACGGCGACCCTCACGCGACGGTCTCGCGCGCCATCGCCTCGAACCGGTAGCCGACGCCGGGGTGCGTCTGGATGTAGGTGTGCGATGGCGAGCGCTGGTCGAGCTTCTGGCGCAGCTTGCGCACGCACACGTCGACCGTGCGGTCGCGGTAGCGGTACGGCGTCCCCCACACCCGCTGCTGGAGCTGGTCGCGCGTGAGCGCCTTGCCCGACTCGCCCGCCAGCACCCACAGCAACCGGAATTCGGTGCGCGTGAGCCCCGCGTCCTGGCCGTCCAAAAGCGCCTGGTGCAGGTCGGCGTCGACGACGAGACCCGGCGCCTCGACGCGGCCCGCGTCGCGGTCGGACGGCACCATCCCGGAGCGGCGCAACGCCGCCTGCACACGGGCGACGAGCTCGCGCATCCCGAACGGTTTGGCCAGGTAGTCGTCGGCGCCGATGCGCAGGCCGTGCACCTTGTCGTGCTCGGATCCACGCGCGCTGATCATGATGATCGGGATCGTCGCCCCCTCGGAGCGCAGCGCCTCGGTGATCCGCCAGCCGTCCTCGCCGGGGAGCATGAGGTCGATCACCGCCACGTCGGGACGCTCGAAGCGCAGCTTGCGCAGCGCGGCGTCGCCGTTGTCGGCCCACTCGACGTCCATCCCCGCCCCGCGCAGGTGCGTCGCCATCGCATTGGCGATGACCCGGTCGTCCTCTGCGATCAGCACCCGTGGCATCGGCCGGAAGGCTACCGCTCCGGTCGGAGCGTGGCGGCGGGCGCGGCGTGGATCCTAATATCGCGTGTGTGCTATAACGAAAGGGTGGACGACCGCCCGCCCAACCGCTACGACAGCCTCGGCACGACGTACGGACGCAGCCGCCACGAGGACCCACGCCTCGCCCGCCAGATCCACGCGACGCTGCGCGGCGCCCGGTCGGTGGTGAACGTCGGCGCCGGCACGGGTTCGTACGAGCCGGCCGATCGCCGCGTCGTCGCGGTCGAGCCCTCGTCCGTGATGATCGCGGGCCGGCCGGAGCACGCCGCGCCCGCCGTCGTCGCGACCGCCGAGGCGCTGCCGTTCGCCGACCGAAGCTTCGACGCGGGGATGGCGCTCTGGACGATCCACCATTGGACGGATCCACGCCAGGGCCTGCGGGAGTTGCGCCGGGTCGCGCGCAGGGTCGTGGTGATCGCGCCGGCGCCGGAGCTGAACGACCTGTGGCTGATGAGCGAGTACTTCCCGGCGATCACCGCCACGAGCGGGCGGCCCGAGATCCAGCCGGAGGCGATCGCGACGACCCTCGGCGGGGCAACGCGCATCTCCCGGCTACTCATCCCGCGCGACTGCACGGACGGGTTCCCCGAGGCGTTCTGGGCCAGACCCGAGGCGTTCCTCGACCCCGCCATCCGGGCGAACATGTCCCCGTTCCGGCTGCTGGACGCTGAGTACGTCGAGACCGGGCTCGAACGGCTCCGGCACGATCTGCAGACCGGCACGTGGGATCGCCGCCACGGGCACCTGCGCCGGCGGCCCCACTTCGATGCCGGCCTGCGGATCGTCGTCTCCGACGCGGCCGGTTAAAAGGATTCGCCGCCGTGGCTTGCCTTTCGTCCCCCGGTCGAACGGACTTTCGAGTCGCCTCTACGGCCCATCCGCCCGGCTTCGCTCTACTCGGCTGCCCTCGGCGGCGCACGGGGGACATTACGGACGTCCGCCACGGCCTGCAACCAACGAATTGCCGCACTTTGCGGAGTCGTGCTCACGCCCGGATTCGGGTTGTTCGCAAACTGCGAGGTCACCGGACTGCCCGCCACGTGAGCAGAGCTCAGAGGTAGGGCCGGGCGCGGTCGAGCACCTCGTGGTCGATCGGGTAGCTCAGGAGCCCGGCCGCGCCGTCGGGGCGGAGCCAGACCACCTCGTCCACGTCGTCGGCGAGCGCGGCGGCCGCACCCTCGGCCCGCATCACGTAGTAGCGCACCGTCTTCGGGGTGCCGTCGGAGACCGCATAGGTGACCGTGCCCAGATCATGCTCGATCACCGCCCGGTGACCGGTCTCCTCGAGCACCTCGCGCAGGGCGGCCGTGGAGTCGTCCTCGCCGGGCTCGAGCTTGCCTTTGGGCAGCGACCAGTCGCCGCGACGGGGCCGGTGCACGACGGCGATCGATCCATCCCGGCGCAGCACGCCGCCGGCCGCGCGGATCACTGCCGTCTGGACGCACTCCGCCGCGACATCATCGTCCCGCCCCAGAAGGCCAGGCCGACGCCGCCGACGAGCACGAGCACGATGCCGGAGAAGATCCAGATCACGCCCCGGGCGCCGCCGATCAACGCCCCGGCGACGATCATCGCGAACCCGAGCACGCCGAAGGCCTGCGTGCACACGAACGGCCCCGGCAGGCCCGCCGGCGTCACCGGCTGGGACGCATCGCCGAGCCGCGCCGGGTTCGCCCGGTCGAGCCGGCGGCTGCGCTCTGCAAGGCCGATGACCACGACGAAGAACGCGGCGAAGTAGATCAGCTGTGACCAGAACGAGCCGATGTAGTCGTCCATGTAGGTGAAGACGACGATCAGCGCAACCGCGGCGGCGGTGCCGACCACGGCGACTCCGATCGAGGTCTGCCAGGCATAGACGGTGCGCTCGCTCGACGTCCCGCTCATCGGGCGTAGCGTACACGGGCGGCCGGGGGCGGCGCCGGTCGCCATGCCCGCGCGGGCTCTAAGCTGCGCGCGATGGCGCGAGTCGTGATCCTCGGCGCCGGGTTCGCCGGAGCCTACGTCGCCCGGCTGCTCGGGAAGGGCCGCTGGGAGGGCGAGGTCACGGTCGTCGACCCGCGCAACTTCATGCTCTATACGCCGCTCCTGCCCGAGGCTGCGTCGGGGACGGTGGAGCCGCGCCACGTGGTCGTGCCGGTGCGGGTGATGTGCCCGCGGGCGCGGCTCGTGCTCGGGCGGGCCGAGGCGGTCGACCTGGCCGCGCGCACCGTCGCGGTGCAGCCGCCCGAGGGTGAGCCGATGACGCTCGGTTTCGACACCCTGGTCGTCGCGCTCGGCGCCGTCTCGCGCACCGCCCCGATCCCGGGCCTGATCGAGCACGCGGTCGGGTTCAAGAGCGTCGCCGAGGCGATCTACCTGCGAAACCACGTGCTCGGCCAGCTCGAGCTGGC
Organism: uncultured Actinomycetes bacterium; assembly: GCA_963825325.1. Taxonomy (GTDB): domain Bacteria; phylum Actinomycetota; class Thermoleophilia; order Gaiellales; family JAICJC01; genus JAICJC01. The sequence goes on along the minus strand of CAWGSU010000003.1, from coordinate 790,896 downwards.
CGCGACGGCTGCGGACGAGGCCGAGCGCAGGCGCCGGCTCACGTTCGTGTTCGTCGGCGGCGGCTATGCGGGCGTCGAGGCGATGGCCGAGCTGGAGGACCTGTGCCGCGACGCATCCCGCTATTACCCCGAGCTGCGCCGGGTGCCGCGGCGCTGGCTCCTGGTCGACGCCGCCGACCACATCCTGCCCGAGCTCGGCGGCGGCCTGGCCGCATACGCCACCGGGCAGCTCGAGCGGCGCGGGTTCGAGCTGCACCTGGCATCCGGCCTGAAGGCGGTGAGCGACCAGGGCGTCGAGCTCGCGGACGGCACCGCCGTGCCCACCGCCACGGTCGTCTGGACGGCCGGGGTGCGCCCACGGCCGCTCGCGGCCGCGCTCGGGCTCCCGCTCGACGAGCGCGGGCGTATCCCGGTCGACCAGCACCTGCGCGTGCCGGGCCACCCGGGCGTGTGGGCGCTCGGCGATGTCGCCGCCGTGCCGAACGCCGCGACACCCGATCGCCTCGACCCGCCGACGTGCCAGCACGCGCTGCGCCAGGCCCGCCGGCTCGCCCGCAACATGCTCGCCGAGCGCCGCGGCCGGCCGCTTCGGCCCTACCGCTACCGCATGCTCGGGCAGGTCGCGACGCTTGGACGGCACAAGGGCGTCGCGGAGCTCTTCGGCGTGATCCGGCTGCGCGGCTTCGCCGGGTGGTGGGTCACCCGCACGTACCACCTGTACCAGCTGCCCCTGCTCAGCCGGAAGCTGCGCGTCGTCAGCGACTGGACGGTCGGCCTGTTCTTCCGGCGAGACGTCGCCGAGCTGGGATCGCTGGGCGAGGCGGTGCCGCTCGATCCGCCGCCGGCGCCGCGCTGACCCCGCGGCCGGCCGACGCGGCGAGGACGGCGGCCAGGATCACGGCGACGCCCGCGACCTGCCAGGCCGAGGGCGACTCGCCCAGGATGATGGCGCCGAAGATGACGGTGGCCACCGGCTGCAGCGTCAGCGTGATGGCGGTGAGCGCGGCCGGCAGCCGGGTGAGCGACGCCGTGATCAGCAGCCACCCGAGCACCTGCGAGGTGAGCGCGAGCAGCACCAGCCACCCGGTCGCCCGCCATCCGGGCGTGAGGTCGAGGTCGCCGATCACGGCCCCCGCCAGGAGGCACACGACCGCGCAGGCCGCCGTGGCATCGCACAGCGCCGCGGCCGGCCGGTGGTCGCGCCCGCTCTGGCGCAGGAGCAGGATGTACCCGGTGTAGGCGACGCCTGTGAGGATGCCGTAGACGACCCCCGCCCCGGGCCGCGCGCCGTAGGCGGACGCGCCGATCACCCCCGAGATCAGGACGACGCCGGCCAGCACGGCCAGGCCGGCGAGCACCGTGCGCCGGGCGGGCCGTTCGCCCCAGAGCACCCAGGCCGCGAGCGCCACCATGACGACCTGCGTGTTCGAGAGCACGGTCGCAAGCCCCGCACCGATCGCATCGATCGAGTGGTTCCAGACGATCAGGTCGGCCGCGAGCCACACGCCGGCGACCACGGCGAGTGCTCGCTCGCGCCCGTGCGGGGATGCCGCCGGGGCGCGCCGCCGCTCGGCGCGGGCGACGAGCGCGAGCACCGGCACCGCGTACAGGCAGCGGAAGAACGCCCCCGTCGACGGCGACACGTGCGCCAGCCGAAACAGGATGGCCGAGAACGCGATCGCAAACGCGCCGGCCGCGGCCTCGACGGCCACCACCGGGCGGCGGTCGTCCACCCCTACGCCGCTGCCGGCTGCAGCTCCGCGCACAGCTCGAGCGCCGCGTCGACGAACGCGAGCGCCGCCGGCGAGCGGTAGCGGTCGCGGTGCCAGGCAAGGCCGATCAGGCGCGGTGGCACCCGCTCGCCGAGCTCGATCACCACCACCCGCGTGTCGGCCTCGTTGACCGTCAGCCGCGGTACGAGCGCGATGCCCATGCCGGCGGCCACCATCGCCTGCAGGGTGGCGTTGTCGTCGGAGCGAAACGCCATCCGCGGCTCGACGCCGGCCGCCCGCAGCCGGTCCTCGACCTGCTGGCCGCCGAGGCACGTGCGGTAGCCGACGAGCGGCATCGTCCCGATCTCGCGCAGCGTCGGCGGCGTGGTTGCACGGGCGAGCGGCGAACCGGCCTGCGTCAGCAGCACGTAGGGATCGCGCACGAGCTCGACCGTCGCGATCGCCGCGCCGGGTACCGGCAGCATCACGAACGCGAGGTCGAGGCCACCGTGCTCGATCTCGGCCAGGAGACCCTCGTCCTCGGCCTCCTCGAGCCGGATCTGCACCTGCGGCCACGCCTGCGTGTGGCGGCGCAGCAGCTCGGGCAGGATGCGGGCGCCCGCGCTCTGGAAGGCGCCGATCCGCAGCGTGCCGGCCTCACCCGACTGGAGCGCCTCCATGTCGGCGCGGGCGGCCTGGAGCCGGGCGACGATCGCCTCGGCATGCCGCAGCAGCAGCCGCCCCGCCTCGGTCAGCTCGACCGGTCTGGGGCCGCCCGGCCGCTCGATCAGCCGCGGGCCGACCAGGCGCTCCAGCGTCGCGATCTGCTGGCTCACCGCCGACTGCGTGTACCCGAGCGCCGCCGCCGCCCGCCCGAACGAGCCGTGCTCGGCGATCGCCTCGAGTGCGGCGAGGTGCCGCAGCTCCACTCCCAGCCATTGATCAGAGTCCATGATGGAAACCACCGCAATCTCGATTTGAACTTATGGACGTGCGCGCCGATCATAGTCGCATGGGACTCATCGTGATACTCATCCTGCTGGTGGTCGTCGGGCCGCTCGCGGTGCGCTTCGGGGTCGACTCGCGACCCGCCGGGGCACGCCCCGAGGCATGGTGGCCCGGCGCGCCCCGCGGCCGCCGCTAACAGCGCTGCGCCGGCCTCAGGCCAGGCCGAGGTAGGCCTTGCGCACGCGCTCGTTCGTGCGCAGCGACACCGCGTCATCGGTGAGCGCGACGACGCCGGTCTCGAGCACGTAGCCGCGCTTCGCGATGTCGAGCGCCATCAGGGCGTTCTGCTCGACCAGGAGGATCGTCGTGCCCTGCTGGTTGATCTCGGTGATGATCTCGAAGATGCGCTCCACGAGCACCGGGGCGAGCCCCATCGACGGCTCGTCGAGCAGGAGAAGCTTCGGCCGCGCCATGAGCGCCCGTCCCATCGCGCACATCTGCTGCTCGCCGCCCGAGAGGGTGCCCGCCTTCTGCGACCGGCGCTCGGCCAGGCGTGGGAAGAGCCCGAACACGCGGTCGATGTCCTCGCGCACCCCGGATCTGTCGTTGCGCTGGAACGCGCCCATCTCGAGGTTCTCGAACACGGTCATGCGGGCGAACAGGCGCCGCCCCTCAGGCGACTGGCTGATCCCCATGCGCACGATGTCGTGCGGCGCCTCGCCGACGATGTCCTTGCCGTTGAAGAGGATGCGGCCACGCTTCGGCCGGTTGATGCCCTGGATCGATCGCAGCGTCGTCGACTTGCCTGCGCCGTTCGCGCCGATCAGCGTGACGATCTCGCCCTCGCGCACCTCGAGCGAGATGCCCTTGATCGCCTGGATCGTCCCGTAATACGTGTGGACGTCTTCGAGCTTGAGGAGCGGACCGCCGTTCGTGCTCACGCGCCCGCCGATCCGCCGTCGCCGGCCGAGGTGGCGCCGCTGCCGAGGTAGGCCTCGATCACGCGCTCGTCGGCCTGGATCTCGGCCGGGGAGCCCTCGGCGATCTTCTGGCCGTAGTCGAGCACCGTCACGCGCTCCGAGATGCCCATGACCACCTTCATGTCGTGCTCGATCAGGAGGACGGTCACGCCGCGCTCGTCCCGCACCTTGCTGACGAACGCCGTGAACTGCGCGGATTCCTGCGGGTTCATCCCCGCGGTGGGCTCGTCGAGGAGCAGCAGCTTCGGCTCGGTGCCGAGCGCGCGCGCGACCTCGAGCCGGCGCTGGTCGCCGTAGGAGAGGTGCATGGCGTAGGAGTCGTCGGCCGACGTCGGCAGCTCGCAGTAGCGCAGGAGCTCGTGCGCGCGCTCGGCCGCCGCCCGCTCCTCGCGGCGCAGGCCAGGAGTGCGGAGCACCGAGCGCACGATCCCGCCCTTGATGCGGGAGTGCATCCCCACCAGCACGTTCTCGAGGCTCGTCATCGTCGGGAACAGGCGGATGTTCTGGAACGTCCGCCCCACGCCGAGGTGCGTCACGGCGTGCGGCGGCAGGCCGGCGACGTCGTGGCCGTCGAACAGGATCTCACCGCTCGTCGGCGTGTAGACGCCGGTGAGCATGTTGAAGAAGGTGGTCTTCCCCGCGCCGTTCGGCCCGATCAGGCTCACGATCGACCGACGCGGCACGACGAAGTCGACATCGTTGCAGGCGACGAGGCCGCCGAACTCCTTGCGCACCGCACGGGCTTCGAGCAGGTTGTCGGTCACTGCTGCTCGGTCTCGTAGAGCGACCCGCCGTCGATGCCGAGCTCGAGCTCCACGCGGCGGCGCTTGCCCGGGATCAGCCCCTCGGGGCGAACCAGCATCATCACCACGATGATCAGGCCGAAGATGCCATACGTGTACTGGGGGACGTTGAAGCTCGTGCCGGCGATGTTGTTCACGTTGTTGCCGACGGCCTCGAGGCCCTGGTAGTTCAGGTACGAGAGCACGGCGCCGCCCAGGCAGACGCCCCAGACGTTGCCCATCCCGCCCAGGATGACCATGCAGAGCACGGTGATCGAGATGTTGAGCGAGAAGTCGCCCGGGAACGTCGAGCTCTTGTAGATCGCGTAGAAGCAGCCGGCGCCGCCGCCGAAAAACGCGCCGATGGCATAGGCGAGCGTCTTCGTGCGCATCAGGGGGATCCCCATCGCGGAGGCGGCGATCTCGTCCTCGCGGATGGCGACCCACGCGCGGCCGAGACGCGAGTCGCGCAGGCGGACGCAGCAGAAGAGCGTCAGCAGCACGAGCGCGAGGCCTGTCCAGTAGTAGTAGCTGTTCGCGTTGGTCACCGTGTAGTAGGCGGCGGGCAGGAACGAGAATTGCCCGTGCAGGCCGTTCCCGAACCCGAGCGCGTCGATGGGCGTCAGGCCATTGGGCCCGTTGGTGACGTTATGGCCGAACCAGCTGTCGCCGTTGTTGACCGCCTGGGGCACGATCTCGCCGAAGCCCAGCGTGACGATCGCGAGGTAGTCGCCGCGCAGACGCAGCGTCGGCAGGCCGATGATGATCCCGAAGAGCGCGGCGAACACGGAGCCCGCCACGAGCAGCGCCCACACGTTGATGTGGAGCCCCGGAAGCGTCGCCGGCACCGCGACCGAGAAGATGTGCACGCTGTGGGGGGCGAACTGTTCGGTGGCGAACCAGCCGGCGATGTAGGCGCCCGCGGCATAGAACGCGACGTAGCCGAGGTCGAGCAGCCCGCAATAGCCGACCACGACGTTCAGGCCGAGCGCCATGATCACGTAGACGGTCATGATCACCATCGTGCCGACCGTGGGCACGAGCTGCGCGGCGGTCGACGTCGTCCCGATGAGCGACGTGAGGGTGCTGTAGTAGCTCGGGTAGAAGATCAGCAGGACGAGCACGAACAACGGGAACAGCGTCCGCTGCACCCGGGGCGGGACGCGGGACCAGGGGCCGGCGAGGCCGAGGCGCTCCATCACGCCCTGTCCGCCGTCGCCTCTCCGAGCAGGCCCTGCGGCCGGAACACGAGCACCAGGATGAGGATCGCGAAGATGATCGACTCGGTCCAGTTCGACCCCGGCGTGTGCCACGAAAGGCCCTCGTTGAAGGCCTGGATGAGGCCGATCAACATCGCCCCCAGGACCGCACCGGTGAGGTTGCCGATGCCGCCGAGGACGGCGGCCGTGAACGCGAACAGGCCGATCTGGAAGCCGAGATCAAAGCGGGTCGAAGTCTGGAACATGACGAACAGCAGGCCGGCCGCCCCGGCCAGCGCGCCGCCGAGCGCGAACGTGAAGGCGATGGTGCGGTCGACGTTGATGCCCATCATGCGGCTCGCATCCATGTCCTGCGCGACGGCGCGCATCGCCTTGCCCGCCTTCGTGTTGCGCACGAGGTAGTTCAGGACGAGCAGCACGGGGATGGTGATCAGGACGACGATGAGCGACTTGGCCCGGTAGGGGAAGCCGCCCACCGAGAACAGCGTGTTGGCCGGGAAGATGCTTGCGCCGCTCGCGGTCAGCGGCCGCTCGGTGAAGCCCCAGATCGCCGCACCGACGTTCTGGAGCAGGAACGACATGCCAATGGCCGTGATGAGCGGCGCCAGCTTGGGCGCGTTCCGCAGCGGCCGGTAGGCGATCCGCTCGATGGCGACGTTGAGCGCGCCGCAGAACGCCATCGCGGCGAGCAGGGCCAGCAGGACGAACGGCACGGTGACATACCAGGACTGGGTGCCGTCGAGGCCGAGCCAGCCGTTGGCGACCGTGATCGTGACCATCGTCCCGAGCATGAACACGTCGCCGTTCGCGAAGTTGATCAGCTCGATGATGCCGTAGACCAGGGTGTAGCCGAGCGCGACCAGCCCGTACATCGCCCCGAGCGTGATCCCGAGCAGGAACACGCTGACCACCTGACTGGGCGAGTAGAGGATGTTGCCGATCACCCACACCCCGAACAGGCCCACAACCGCGCCGCCAGCCACGCGGTTGATCTGCTTGGAGAACCGGGGGAGCGCCGCCAGGGTCGGACGCCGCGCCGTTGTGGCGCGAGTGGTCACCTGGGACGCTCCCCCGTTGCCTCCATGTCTAGTGGAACGTCTCCACGAGGCTGGCAGGCGGCGTGATCACCTTGAAGGTGGCCAGCTTGCCGGCCTTCGCGACATCGATCGTCATCGTCCCCTGGTTCGTATCACCGTTCTGGTCGATGGCGAAGTTGCCGAGCACGCTGTTCGTGACTGAGACACCGAACAGATGCTTGGCGATGTCGGGCCGCGTGCCGCTGGACGCCTTGATGGCGTTCAGCAGCACCTGAGCGGCCGCAGCCGCGTACGGCGTATACGGATCCATGACATCCGGGTGGTACGCCGCCGTGAAGTCGGACACGAACGTCGCGCCTGCGCCCTTCAGCTGATCCGGCGGGACGCCGGCAACGGACGCGTACAGGCCGTTGGCGTTCGAAGCCCCGGACTCCGTGATCGTGGACTGGGTGGTGAACCCGTCCGGCAGGAGCAGCTTGACCTTGCCGGTGTTGGAACCGAGCACGGACACCTTGTCCTTGATCAGCTGGCCGCCGTTCTCGCAGATCAGACCGCCGACCATGATGGCATCGGGATGCAGCGAGCCGATCTGCTGCATCTGCGCCTGGTAGTTGGTGCCGGTCTTCGTGTTGTAGGCCGAGAAGCCGAGGATCTTGATGCCGAGCTTCTTGGCCGCGTCCTGGAAGTAGGTCGCGACGCCCAGGCCGTAGGCCTGCTTGTCGTTCAGGATGTAGACGCTCTTGATACCGAGAGACTTCGCGGTCTCGGCGAGCGCCGGGCCCTGGAAGTTGTCGGCGGCGACGACGCGGGCGTAGTTGCGGACGCCCGTCGGGTAGTACTTGTCCGGCTCACCCGGTGTCTTCGTTTTCTGCGTCAGTCCGGGCCACGTGTTGGACGGGCTGACCATGGCCACGGGACCGCCGGCCGCGCGGTTGAGCACCGGGATCTCGAGCTCGGCACACCCCGAGTTGAACGTCCCGATCACGCCGATCACGGACGAGTCCTGCGCATACGCGTTGGCGTTGGCGCTGCATGTCGCCGAGTCCCACGTTCCCGCCTGAGCGGTGGAGTCGTCGCAGGCCTGGTACTGGATGGTCATGCCGTTGACCGTGTAGTTCGCTTGCTTGAGCTCAAGCTCGATGGCCTGAACCATCTGCTTCGTCTGGTGCGACGACGCACCCTGCATCGGGAGGTCGGAGACGATCTCGTACTTGCCGCTGCCGACGGGTGCCGCACAGGTCGACGAGTTGACCGGAGTCGCACCGCCGCTGCTCCCGCCGCTCCCGCCCCCGCCGCTGCTCCCGCCACTGCTGCTGCTCCCGCAGCCGGCAGCCACGGCGACCGAGAGGGCGACCGCCGCGACCAAAAGGGCGCGGCCCGAAACACTTCTCATGAAATCTCCTCCCACTGCGGACGACAGACCCACTCCCGGAGGGAACCGGCGCGGGCGCGAGACGGTGTATTTACCATCACGAGCGGATGGGAGCAAGCGCGCCGCCCACGTATCCGATCGCTGCCGTGAAGCCTTGGCATCGCCGCGCAATGGTACTCCTCGTGGCGGTTGTCGTCACGGCCTCGGCGTGCGGATCCGGATCGGCCGGTTCGGGATCCAATCACGCAGTCGCCTCGGGGTGCTCGAAGACGTGGGCGAAGGGGTGGCAGACGTGGACGGACAAGGTCGGGATGCCGGTCTGGTGCCCGGGCTGGATGCCGAGTCCAATCGACGCGATCATCCATGGCCAGTGGAACACCGCGCAGGTCGAGCAGCGCCAGTGGCAGCTCGGGTACGCCTGGCTCGAGGAGGGCCAGCTCGTGCACGTGATCTTCGAGGGCTACCCGCCGGGGACGTTTCCGCCCACCTGCGAGGGCGGCGTGCCCTGCTTCGGCGGCGAGGAGGCGAAGTCCGAGACCGTCGCCGGCCACGTCGTACACTGGTATGACCATAACCACGCCTCGCACACGGGCCACATCGCGGCCGTGTTCGTGAGCGGCGGCAACACCTACGTGGTCAGCATCCACGTGATCAGCCCGGTCTCGACCAAGGCGATCGCCAAGCGCGACCTGCGCCACATCATCGCGTCGAGCTCGCTGCTCAAACCGGCCTGAGCGTGCCGGTGCCATAGGATCGCGGGATGCGGATCTACTGGCACGACGAGGCGCTCGCGCACGATACGGGCGCAGGGATGTTCGACCAGGGGCCCTCGCCGCTGATCGAGGCCCCCGAGCTGCACCCCGAGAACGCCGAGCGCATCCGCAACATCCGCTCTGCCCTGACGCACGGCCCGATCGCGCCGCAACTCGAGTGGCACGCAGGCCGCCACGCCACCCCCGCCGAGCTCGAGCTCGTGCACCCGGCCGACTACGTGCGCTCCGTGGAGGCGGCGTGTGCGGCCGGGCCGGGCCTGATCACCCAGTCGACGCCGGTGGGGCCCGCGTCGTGGGGGGCCGCCCTGGCCGCCGCCGGCACGGCGCTTGCAGCCACCGAGGCGGTGCTCGCCGGCGAGGGGCTCGCCTACGCGCTCGTACGGCCCCCCGGCCACCACGCCCAGCCGGCGCAGGCCGACGGCTACTGCCTGTTCTCCAACGCCGCGCTCTGTGCGCAGCTCGCGCGCACCCGCGGCCTGGAACGGGTCGCAGTGGTCGACTGGGACGTGCACCACGGGAACGGCACCCAGGCGTGCTTCTGGGAGCGGCCCGACGTCGTCGCGATCTCGTTGCACATGAACCACGGCTCGTGGGGGCCGCACCATCCCCAGACCGGCGCCCCGGACGAGCTCGGCGCCGGCGCGGGACTGGGCCGCAACGTGAACGTTGCGCTCCCGCTCGGCACCGGGGACGAGGGCTACCGGCGGGCGTGGCGGCAGGTCGTCGTGCCCGTGCTCGACGAGTTCCGGCCCGAGCTGCTGGTGATCGCGTGCGGCCAGGACGCGAGCCAGTACGACCCCAACGGGCGCATGTCGGTGACGATGGCCGGCTTCCGCGACCTCGGCTCCGCCGCCCGCGAGCTGGCCGACCGCCACTGCGACGGCCGCCTGGTGCTGGTGCAGGAGGGCGGCTACGGCCGCACCTACTCGGCGTACTGCATGCACGCGACGCTCGAGGGCGTCCTGCGCACGGGGCCGCTGCTGGACGATCCGCTGGCCTACCTTCCCGACGACGCCGAACGCGCCGACGCCGCGATCGCCGCGGTGCGGGCCGCGATCGCGCCGTACTGGAGCGCGATCACGACATGACCGGCGGCGAGCCGCGCTTCCTGGCGATCGAGCCCCGGCACCTGGCGACCCTGCGGGCGGTCGCGCGGGCGGGGTCGTTCCGGGGCGCCGCGGCCGAGCTCGGCTACGTGCCCTCGGCCGTCAGCGCCCACGTCGGTGCGCTCGAGCGGGCCGTCGGCCGCGACCTGGTGCGGCGGCGGCGCGGCGCCGGGATCGAGCTGACCGACGCCGGCCGCATCCTGCTCGACCATGCCGAGGCGATCCTCGGCCGGCTGCGCGCCGCCCAGGCCGACATGACGGCGCTCGGCGACGCCCACGCCGCCCCCCTGCGCGTCGGTATCACCCAGAGCGTCGGCATCCGCGCGCTGCCCGACATCGTGCGCCGGTTCGGTCAGGTGTGGCCGGACGTGCGCATCCATCCGCGCGAGTCCGAGACCGACCTCGACCTCTACGGCGGCATCGAGCAGGCCGAGCTCGACCTGACGTTCGTCGAGCTGCCCGCGCCGCCCGGCCCGTACGAGACGCTGCCGCTGCTGGTCGACCCGTACGTGCTGATCGTGCGCAGCGACTCGCCGCTCGCGCACCGGCCCGACTGCCCGACGCTGGTCGAGATCGGCGCGCTGGAGCTGATCGGCCACACCCAGTGCCGCGGCCTGCGCCGCGTCGAGGAGCAGATCCGCACCGCCGGCGCCGAGCCGCACTTCGCCTTCCGCTCTGACGTGAACGCCACCGTCCAGGCGCTCGTCGCGGCCGGCGTCGGCGTCGCGGTGATGCCCGGCCTGGGCTTCGATCCGGCCGACGGCCGCACCGTGGCGTTCGACCTCAGCCGCGACGTGCCGCCGCGCACGCTCGCGCTCGCCTGGCACCGCGACCGGCACGTCACCGAGCCGATGCGGGCGTTCACCGAGGCGGCCGCCGCGGTCTTCGCTGAGCTCGCGGAGCGCTCCGGCACCGACCGCAGGCTGCGCGCCGTTCGCGAGGCGTGAACACCCCGCTCGCGGATTGGCGCTTGTCCGCGTCCGGCCGAGCGGCGAACATTGACGCCGGTTGGAGAATCGCGCCGACGTGGGAGCCCGGATTCGGGCGGCATGGGCGCCGCTTCGGGTTGCGGCGGCGCGGGCGCGGGCGCGGCCGGGACGGGGCGGCCTGGTCGCGATCGGCGTCGCCGTCGCCGCCGCGGCGCTCGGCGGGGTCGTCGGCGCCTCGACGATCACCGCCGACCGCAGCCTGCGCGCCGCGCTCGAGCACCTGCCGCTCGCCCAGCGCAGCTTCACCGCCACCTGGCTGGGGACGCCCCCGGCGGGCGGCTACGCCCGCATCGACCGCGCGGCGACCGCGGCGCTGCGCCGCCTCGGGCCGGGCCCGCCGGCGCGCACGCTCGCCTTCCCCGAGCTGAACCTCGGCGGCCGCCTGGTCGAGCTCGGCGGCGTGGACGACCCCGCCCGCTGGCTGCGGCTCGCGTCGGGCCGGCTGCCGCGCACGTGCGTCCCGGCCCGGTGCGAGGTGGTCGAGGCGCGCGGGACGCCCGTGAGGGCCGTCTCGGAGCCGGGGCTGCGCCTGGTGGTCGTCGGCCACACGGCGGGGCCGCTCCCGGTCAGCCTCGCGCCGCTCACACGCAGCAGCCACCAGGACAAGGGCGGCCCGCCGCCCGTGCTGATCGCGGGCGGCGTCTCGCAGCTCTCGGCGCTGCCGGTGTTCTCGGCCCTCTACCGCGCCTATGGGTGGACGACCCCGCTCGACCCGCGGTCGCTGCACGACTGGCAGATCGGCGGCCTGCTCGACCGCGAGGCCGCCGCGGCCCGCAGCGTCCGCGATCTGGGGACGCCGTTCGGGCTGACCGGGCCGACGAACACGCTCCTCGAGCTCCAGCGGGAAGACGCCGTCGCGGCGCGGCGGCTGCAGCTCGTCGGCGGCGGCGCGGCCGCACTGCTGCTCGGGTTCGTGCTGCTGGCCGCCGCCGGCCTGCGCCGCGACGTGGGCACCGAGTGGGCGCGCCTGGAGCGGCACGGCGCCCGCCTCGGCCAGCTGTGGGCGTTCGCCTGGGTCGAGGCCGCCTGGATCACGTTCCTGGGAGCGTGCCTGGGCGCGCTCGTGGCGGCCGCCGGGGTGGCGATCGCGGCCGACCGCGCCGGGGTCGGCGCGGCGGCGGTACTGCGGCACACGATCTTCTCGGCCCCCGGCATCATCGCGATCGCAGCCGCCTGGATCGCCGGCGCAGCGGTGCTGGTCGCCGGCGAGCGCACGGCCGGCGCCGACCTGCACCTCGGGCCGGTGCGCGGCCTCGACCTGGCCGCCATCGCGATCGCGGGCGCCGTTGCGCTCGCGGCCGCCCGCGGCAGCGCCAGCTCGACCTCGCTCGCCTCCGGCTCCGACCCGCTGCTCGCCCTGCTCCCCGGCCTGGTCGCGATCGCCGGCGCCATCGTCACCGCCCGCCTGGCGGGGCCGCTCCTGCGGCTCGCCGGCCGCGGGCTGCGCCGCGGCCCGCCCAGCGTGCGCCTCGCGCTCGTCTCGCTCGGCCGCGAGGGTGGCCGCCCCACCCTGGCGGCGGCGTTCCTCGTCGCCGGCATCGGCCTGGGCGTGTTCGCGGTCGCCTACCGCACGACGCTCGTCCAGGGCGAGCGCGACCAGGCGGCGTTCCAGGTGCCGCTTGACTTCACCGTGGCCGAAGGGCCGGCGCTGCGGCTCCCGTTCGAGGTCGCATCGCTGCACACCTACAGCCGGCTGGCGCCGGGGACGCTCGCCGCCCCGGTGTTCCGCTCGGGCGCGACCGCGCCCGCCCCGGGCCTGCCGGTGCAGGCGACGGTGCTCGGCGTCCCGTCGGGCGCGATCGCCGCCATCCGCAACTGGCGGGGCGACTTCGCCTCGGTGCCGCAGGCGCAGCTCGCCGACGCCCTGCGGCCGGCGCGCCCGCCGAGCCTGCACGGCGCCGACCTGCCGGCGAGCGCGCACGCCGTCTCGCTCACCGTCACGACGCACGGCCGCCCGGTGAGCCTCGTGCTGGCCGTGCGCACGCGCGCGGGCCAGTTCGACCATGTCGCGCTCGGGGACACCGTGCGCGGGCGCACCGAGCTCGACGCACGCCTCCCCGCCGCCGACCGCGGCGGCCGTGTGGTCGGGCTGATCGTCACCCTGCGCTTCGCCGATGCCCAGGCGCTCGCCCACCAGGGCATCGAGGGCGGCCTGACCATCGTCGCGCGCGGCCGGCTGACGCTCGGCCCGCTGCTCGCCACCCAAAACGGCCTGCCGCTGCCGGCGCAGGTGACCGACTGGAGCACCTGGGTGGCCCGCGGCACCGCCCAGACCGCACCGTCGAGCGCCGCGGGCACGGGCATGCGCTATGCCCTGGACGGGAGCACGAACGGACTCCTGCGGCCCGTGCAGCCGACCGATGGGCAGCCCGTCCCCGTCGTCGCGAGCCCCGACCTGGCGGCGCTCGCCGGCCGCGACCATGTGCTCGGCATGACCGTCGAGGGGGTCGACGCGCTCGCGGTGCGCGTCGTCGCCGTCGCGCGCCGCTTCCCCACCGCGGGCGGATCGTTCGTGATCGCCGACGAGGCCGCGCTCGCGACGGCGCTGAATTCGAACGACCCCGGCTCGGGGACGCCGGCCGAGGTCTGGTTGGGAGTGCCCCGAAGCGAGCGCGGGCACGTGGCGGCGGCACTGGGGCGCAGGCCGTTCTCGGCCCTCCAGGTGAGCTCGCAGGCGGCGATCGAGGCCGGCCTGTCCGCCCAGCCGCTCGCGCGCGGGCTGCTCGACGTGCTGGCGTTGTCGGCGCTGCTTGCCCTCGTGCTGGGGGTCGCCGGCCTCGTGCTCGTCTGCGCCGCCGACCTGGGCGACGAGCGCGACCACCTGGTCGACCTCGAGGCGATGGGAGTCGGCCCGGCGGCGCTGCGCACCCACCTCGTGCTGCGCGCGGCAATCCTCGTCGTCGTGGGCATCGCCGGCGGGCTCGTGCTCGGCGCGGTGCTCGAGCGGCTCGTGATCGACGTCGTCTCGCTCGGCGCCGGCGCGGACACGGCCTCGCCGCCGCTGCGCAGCGTGCAGAGCGCCGGCCTGGTCGCGGCGGGCCTGGCCGCCTTTGCGATCACCGGGCTCGTGCTCGTCTGGGCGTTCGCCCGCACCGCCTTCCGGGCGCCGGTGCCGGGCCGGATCGGAGGCGGCGGGTGACGCCGGTCATCGACGCCCGCGACCTCTTCCGCATCCACCGCTCGAGCGAGGGCGAGGCGGCCGCGCTGCAGGGGCTCACCCTGCACGTCGACCCCGGCGAGGTGGTGGCCGTGCTCGGGCCGAGCGGCTCCGGCAAGAGCACGCTCCTGCGCATCCTGGCCGGACTCGAGCGCCCGTCGGCGGGCGTCGCGCAGGTGCTCGGCCACGACATGGCCGAGCTGCGCCCGCGGCGGGCGGCGGCGCTGCGGGCGCGGTCGCTCGGGATCGTCGACCAGCACTACCACCGCTCGCTCCCGCCCGAGCTGCGCTGCCGCGAGATCGTCGGCCTGCAGCTCGCCATGCTCGGCGTGGCGGGCGCGGAGCGCGACCGCCGGGCGGCGGAGCTGCTCGAGCGCGTGGGGCTGACGGACGCCGCCGAGTCCACCCCGGGCCTGCTCTCGGGCGGCGAGCAGCAGCGGGTGGCGATCTGCGCGGCCGTCGCGCATCGCCCGGCGCTGCTCCTGGCAGACGAGCCGGCCGGCGAGCTCGACGCGGCGAACGTCGCGGTCGCCTACCGGCTGATCGCCGAGCTCGCCCGCGACGACGGCGCGACCGTCGTGCTCGTGAGCCACGACCCGGCAGCGACCAAGGTGGCCGACCGCACGCTGCACATCCGCGACGGGCGTCTGAGCGACGAGGCGTCGGGGAGCGGCGCGACCGCGATCGTGGTCGGCCGCGGCGGCTGGCTGCGCGTGCCCGAGGAGCTGCTCGCCGATGCCGGCGTCGGCCGCCTCGCCCGCGCCGAGCGGCACGACCACGGCATCCTGATCACGCCGGCCGGCCCCGCCGCCGCAGCGCCAACTCCCAGCGTCCCTGCGAAGCCGGCGCCGGCCCGAGCCGCGCCGACCGCCGCCGCCGAGCTGCGCGGCGTCGAGATGCGCTACGGCGAGGGCCGCCGGGCACGGGTGGTACTCGACGGCTTCGGCGTCACCTTCGCGTCCGGCCGCATGACCGCGCTGACCGGCCGCTCCGGGTCGGGCAAGAGCACGGTCCTGCGCCTGCTGGCGGGAATGGAGCACCCCACGGCGGGCGAGGTCATCGTGCTCGGGCAGCCGATCGGCGGCCTCGACCGCGCCGCCGCGGCCGCATTCCGCCGCCGCCACGTGGGCGTCGTCGCCCAGGAGGCGGGCCTGGTCGACTACCTGTCGGCGACCGAGAACGTCACGCTCGCGATGTCGGTGCGCGGCGTCGGCGAGGGCGACGCGGCCGCCGAGACCGCGCGCACCTGGCTCGCGCGGTTCGGGCTCGAGCACCGCCTCGGCCACCGGGTCGCGCGCCTGTCGGCGGGCGAGCGCCAGCGAGTCGCGATCGCCCGCGCCCTCGCCTGCGAGCCGGACATCCTCCTGATCGACGAGCCCACCTCGCGGCTCGACCAGGCAAACGCGGCGATCGTCGGCCGCATGCTCGCCGACTCCGCGCAGCTCCACGGCGCGACCATCATCTGCGCGACGCACGACCCGCTCGTGATCGAGCAGGCCGACACCGTGCTCCCGCTCGAGCCCGGAGCTTGACCGGTTCTCAGGGCGGCCGCATGATGGATGTGGGTTGGGACTCATCCGTCATCGTCATCTGGTCGCCATGCTGTCGGTGCTCGCGTTCGCGAGCGCTGCCGGGCCGGGCCTGGCCGCGGCGAACCTGCTGCCGAGCGGCGGGTTCGAGGGCAGCGGATCCGGCACACTCACCGGCTGGAAGGGCATGCGCGCCGTCCTCACGCTGCGCCCCGACGGGCGCGGCGGCGGCCACGCCGCCCGCGTCGCCCGCAGCGCGGGTGCGCGCACCTACTCGATCGTGGCGGCGCCGAACCCGGCGACGGCGGTTGCGAAGCGGCTCTACCGCGCGCGCGGCTACCTGCGCTCCGGCCGGCCGGGACGCACCGTCTGCCTCAAGCTGGTCGAGCTGACCGCCGCCGGCAGGGTCGCCGGCCAGGCGTCGGGCTGCCGCACCGCAACCGCGAGCTGGGCCGCCTTCCCACTCGTCAGCTATACCGCGAAGCACACCGGCGACGCGATCTCGCTGCGCGCCGTCCAGACCTCGGCGGCGAGGGCCGGGGACAGCTTCCAGGTCGACGGACTCACGCTGACGGCGCCAGGCTCCGACGCCGTCGCCCCCACCGCTCCGACCGGCCTGACGGCGCAGGCCGCCTCGGCGACGAAGGTCGTGCTCGAGTGGCATGCGGCGAGCGACAACGAGGGCGTGGCCGGGTACACCGTCTACCGCGCGGGCGTCGCGATCGCGACCGTGGCGGGCACGGCCCTCACCTACTCCGACGGCTCGGCCGCGGCCGGCAAGACCTACAGCTATGCGGTCGACGCGTTCGACGCCTCCGGCAACCGGTCGCACCGTTCGGCGGCGGTGTCGGTGACGATGCCCTCGCCCGGTGACCCGGTGATCGCCGCTGCCGGCGACATCGCCTGCGACCCCACCGCGAGCGACTTCCACGGCGGGGCCGGAACGGGATCGGCGTGCATGATGCGCGCGACGTCGGACATCATCGAGGGCGACCCGTCCATCGCGGCGGTGCTCGCGCTCGGCGACGACCAGTACGGCTGCGGCGGCCTCACCGCCTTCCAGCAGTCCTTCGACATCACCTGGGGCCGGTTCCTGCAGAAGATCCACCCCGTGCCGGGCAACCACGAGTACCAGACCAGCGGCGGCAGCGACTGCGCGCCGAACGCCGCCGGATACTTCGAGTACTTCGGCGCCGCCGCCGGCAACGCACAGGGTGACTACGCCTGGAACATCGGCGCCTGGCACATGATCGCGCTGAACGGCGAGTGCAGCCGCGTCGGCGGCTGCGACGCCGGCTCGCCGCAGGGCCAGTTCCTGCAGTCCAACCTCGGCTCGAGCACGTGCACGCTCGCCTACTGGCACGAGCCGTACTACGACGGGTCGGGCAGCCAGTCGTCCAAGTACGCCTACTTCTGGAACACCCTTCACACCGCCGGCGCGGACATTGTCCTGAACGGGCACCTGCACACCTACGCGCGCTTCGACGAGCAGGACGCGAGCGGCAACGTCGACACCGCCCACGGCATCCGCGAGTTCATCGTCGGCACCGGCGGTGAGGACCACGGATCGCTGAACGGCTCGGCGAACCTCCAGTTCCAGGCCGCCACCTTCGGCGTTCTCGAGCTCACGCTGCACCCGGCGAGCTACGACTGGAAGTTCGTGTCGACCGCCGGCAAGACGCTCGACTCGGGCACCGCCGCCTGCCACTGAGCCGGCGGCCGGCGTCAGTCGCTGCGGCCGGTGACCGCCAGACGCAGGCCGAGGCCGATCAGCACCAGGCCGCCGGCGGCGGCGAAGGCCTCCATCGGCCCGCGCGAGCGGGCGAGCCACGCCCGCGCCGACCCGGCCGCGATCGCCCACATGCTGTCGGACACGATCGCGACGACGGCGAAGATCCCGCCGAGGGTCAGGAGCTGGAGCGGCACATGCCCGCGTGAGGGGTCGGTGAACTGCGGCAGCACGGCCGTGAAGAAGATCGCCGCCTTCGGATTCGTCAGGCCGACCATGAACCCCTCGCGCACGATCCCGCGCGTCCCGTTGCGCACCCGCGTGATGTCGCCCAGCTCGGCGAGCGGGCGGCGGCGGCGGATCATGCGGATGCCCAGCACGACCAGGTAGGCCGCCCCGACGAGCTTGATTGCGGTGAAGACGATCTCCGAGCGGGCGACGATCGCCCCCAGGCCGACCGAGACGAGCACGACCTGGACGAACACGCCCGCCGTGTTCCCGAGCACGGTCGCGAGCGCGGCCCGGCGGCCGAGGGCGACGCCCCGGCTGACGACGAAGAGCACGCTCGGCCCCGGGATCGCGACCAGCACGAGGGCGGTCAGCGTGAACTCGAGCAGGTGGTCGGTCGGAGGCAAGCCCCGACTCTACCGCGCCTCCGCGAGTACCACCGTCCGCGCCGGTGCTCGACGCCGGCTCGAGAGCACCGCCGTCGCCCTTCCTCTCCTCGGCGTTACCGATTACCCGTCGGAACACGGAAACCTACGTAGGCCAACTACCCCAATCCGGCTCCCAGAGCCAAGAACCTAACACTCTCCTTACGCAATCCGGGCCGCAACCTGCCGATGTGTGGCCTCGCTTGAGTCGTCCGAAACGGCAGATCCGTAGGAGGGTCACCAATGGCGGAAGAGTCCACAGTCACCTGCACGTCGACCTCGTTCGACGAGGCGATCGCCACGCGCACGGCGAAGATCGGGATCATCGGCCTCGGCTACGCGGGACTCCCGCTGGCCGTCGGGTTCGCCGACTCCGGCTTCAACGTGCTCGGGATCGACCTCGACCCCGACCGGGTCGCGTCGGTGAACGCCGCCAAGTCGTACCTGACCGACATGGCCGACGGCGACCTCGCCCGCCTCGACGGCCGGGTGTCGGCCGCGACGACCTACGATCGCGTCGACGAGGCCTCGGCCTTCATCATCTGCGTTCCGACGCCGCTCTCGAAGACGCGCACGCCCGACCTGTCCTACGTCGTCGCCGCGGTCGAAGCTGTGGCGGCGCGGCTGGTCCCGGGCCAGCTCGTCGTGCTCCAGTCGACGACCGTCCCCGGTACGACCGACGAGCTGCTCGTGTCGGCGCTCGAGCGCGCCACCGGCGGCACGGTCGGCGAGGACTTCTTCGTCGGCTACGCCCCCGAGCGCGTCGACCCGGCCAACAAGGACGGCTGGACGCTGCGCACGACGCCGAAGCTCGTCTCGGGCGTGACCGAGGAGTGCGCCCGCCGCACCGCCCTTCTGTTCGAGCAGGTCTGCGACACCGTCATCCCCTGCGGATCGCCCCGGGTCGCCGAGCTCGCGAAGCTCTACGAGAACACGTTCCGCCAGGTGAACATCGCCCTCGCGAACGAGCTCGCGCTCATGTGCCAGCGCCTCGGCGTCTCGGCCTGGGACGTCATCGACGCCGCGGCCACCAAGCCGTTCGGGTTCCTGCCCCACTACCCCGGCCCGGGCCTCGGCGGCGACTGCATCCCGGTCGTCCCCCACTTCCTCTCCTACCGGCTGCGCGAGTGCGGCTACCAGACGCGCATGATCGACGCCGCCCACGAGATCAACACCACGATGCCCGAGTTCGTCTGCGAGCTTGTCACGCGGGCGCTGAACGACCGCGGCAAGGCGGTGCGCGGAGCGCGGATCCTGCTCTGCGGCGTCGCCTACAAGCCGAACGTCTCCGACCTGCGCGAGTCGCCCGCTCTCGTGATCTTCGAGGAGCTCCAGCGCCGCGGCGCCCAGATCGCCTTCGCCGACCCGCACGTCGCGAGCGTCACGGTGGGGAGCTACGTCTACCCGGCCGCCCCGTGGAACGAGGCGATCGTCGCCAGCGCCGACGTGGTCGTCATGCTGACGCCGCACGACGAGTTCCTGGCCGCCCCGCACTGGCAGGTCGCCCAGACGGTCGTCGACACCCGCAACGTCGTCGCGCCGGGCGAGGGCGTGTACCAGCTGTGAGCCTGCGCCCCGCCACCGAGAAGCCGGCGTCGGCCGTCGGCCGCCTGTTCCAGGCCGGCTGCCTCGCCTACGGGCTCGCCGTCGCCTACGACAGCGCCCGCAAGCGCCGCCTCGCCGCCCTCGAGGCGGCGGGACGCGCAGATCTGGCCGCGTTCGAGCCGCTCGCTCCCATCGCTGCCGAGCCGGAGCCGGTGATCGTCATGCCGCGCGAGCCGCAGATCGAGGCCGAGACCGCGCAGCCCGCGGCGGCCGCCGTCGCGGTGGCCGTCGCCGCCGAGCCGGAGCCCGAGCCCGAGCCCGAGCCGGAGCCCGAGCCGGAGCCCGCGGCGTGGCCGCAGCCGTACCTGGCGCTCGTACCGGAGCCGGCCGAGGAGGCCTCGCCCGACATCGTCTCGGCCGCCGCCGCCGTCGAGCCGGCCGCCGCGTTCGAGCCGATCGACGAGAGCCAGGCCGGCCTTCCCGAGGGCCTGCGCAACTCGCTCTGGGCGCGCCTCGCCATCGGTGCGATCCAGGTTGTCTGCGTCGCCTACAGCATCGTGCTGCTCTACATCGTCTGGATGGCGAAGGACATCACCGTCGCCTCCATCACCCGTGACCCGGTGTTCGGCGGCTACTCGCTCCTCGTCACGCTCTACGTGCTCGCTCGCTTCTCGATCGCCCCGTTCTACCGGTCGACGCCGGACACGGGCCACCGGCCGTCGTGCTCGATCGTCATCCCCGCGTTCAACGAGGAGGGCTGCATCGAGGCCACGATCGACGCCTGCTTCTCGGCGGACTACCCCGGGGATCAGATCGAGGTCGTCGTCGTCGACGACGGGTCGAGCGACGGCACGTGGGAGCGCATGCTCGCCGCCCGCGAGCGCCACCCGTCGCTGCTCTGCATCCAGTTCTCGCAGAACCGCGGCAAGCGCGCGGCGATGGCCGAGGGCATCCGCCGGTCGAGCGGCGAGGTGTGCGTGTTCATCGACTCCGACTCCGTGATCGAGTCCGACGGGCTCGCCATGATCATGGCCGACTTCCGCGATGAGCGGGTCGGCGCCGTCGTCGGCTCGGCCGACGTCATGAACAAGGCGCAGAACCTGATGACCAAGATGCAGCAGGTGCGCTACTTCTGCGCGTTTCGGGTCGTCAAGGGCTCGGAGTCGGTGTTCGGCGCCGTCACGTGCGCATCCGGGTGCTTCTCGGCCTACCGGCGCTCGGCCCTGCTCGAGATCCTGCCCCGCTGGGAGACCCAGCGCTTCCTGGGCCGCCCCGCCACCTACGGCGACGACCGCGCCCTCACGAACTACATCCTGCGCAATCACCGCGTCACCTACCAGTCGCAGGCCCGCAGCCACACGCTCGCGCCGGACACGCTGAAGGCGTTTCTGATCCAGCAGATCCGCTGGCGCAAGAGCTGGCTGCGCGAGTCGCTCCACGTCGTCCGGTTCATGTGGCGCAAGCACCCGGTCGCCGCGGCGCTCACCTACCTCGGCGTGCTGTTCCCGTGGGTGGCCCCGATCGTCGCGTTCCGGTCGCTCTACTGGCACAGCATCATGACCGGCAGCCCGTGGTTCTACCTCATGGGCGCCTACGTGATGGCGCTGCTCTATTCGCTCTACTACGCCGTCTCGCGCAAGAGCCCGCTGTGGCACCACGGCATCACGTTCATCGTCATCTACATGGCCTTCCTGGTGTGGCTCACCTACTACGCCCTGCTCACGCTGCGCAACACGAACTGGGGCACGCGCGCCTCGACGCACACGGTCGGCGAGGTGTCGGTCACCGTCGTCGGTCCCGGCCACCCCGTCGCGATCTCCGAGGCGGCGTAACCATGCGGCACTCACGCCTCTCCCCCCGGCGCCGGTGGATGCTCCAGAGCATCGTCGGCCTGGTCACGCTGCCGCTCTCGGCCGTGCCGATCTGGATCTACGCCACCCACACGTCGGTCGGCCAGCTCCTGTCGATGCGGGCGCGCTACCAGTTCTTCGCCCCGTCCACGCCGTCGCTCCCTCCCGCCGCCGCAGCCGCCGCAGCGGCTGACCGGCGCCGCAGCGTCTCGGGCGTCCCGGTGCTGCTCTACAGCATCGGCCACCCGACCGAGTCCTTCGACGGCCGCTATGTCGTCAGCCGCGAGCACTTCGCCCAGCAGATGTGGGCGCTGCGCGACGCGGGCTACACGCCGATCAAGGTCGAGCAGCTCGCCCAGTACCTGCGCACCGGCACCCGCACCGGCCTGCCCCCGAAGCCCGTGCTGATCACCTTCGACGACTCGAAGACCGAGGCGATGCTCCAGGCCGATCCGATCCTGGCCGCGACCGGCATGCGCGCGGTGATGTTCGTCAGCGGAGGCCATGCCTCGTCGGGGAGCCTCTTCGCCGAGCAGTGGGACAGCCTCGCAGGCTATGGCTCGAGCGGCCGCTGGGAGCTCGAGAACCGCACGAACGACCTGAGCGCCCCCACCCGCGACGGGTCGCGTCTCTCGACCCGGCTCGTGGAGTCGTCCTCGAACGAGACCACCACCGCGTACGCGCATCGCGTCGCGTCCGACCTCGAGTCGGCGGAAGGGCAGCTCGAGAGCCACGGCGCCGGCCACGCGATCGCGTTCGCCTACCCGTACGGCAACTGGGGCCAGCACGCCCGGCCGGGGGTCGCCGCGGCGCTGCGCCAGGTCGTCGGCAACCGGTTCCGGCTTGCGTTCGACCAGGATCAGCAGTCGGGCTGGCGCCCCGTGCTCCCGGGCGACGACCGCCTCCACATCCACCGGCTCGAGGTGATGGACTGGACCGGCCCCGAGCTCCTGCGCCGCCTCGACGCGGGCGCGGCGATCGGCCAGACCGTGTTCGCCGAGCGCGGCCTCGACCACTCCTACAGCGCCCTGCGGCTGCTGCGGGCGGCCAAGGCCTACCGCTGCACCGGCGCCCCCGGCACCGTGCTGCAGGCGCCGGCCCGCGCGCCGCATGCCGTGGCGCTCTCGTTCGACGACGGGCCGTCGGCGTACACGCCCCAGGTGCTCGACCTGCTCGAGCACGCCCACGCCCACGCCACGTTCTTCGTCTCGTCCGGGCCACTTCACGGCCGTGGGCGCATCCTCACCCGGATGCTGGCCGACGGCGACGAGATCGGAAACGGCGGCGTGACGGCGCCGGCGCTCTCCGGCCGGCCGGCGGCGCAGACACGCGCGGCGCTGCTTGCGACCGTGCGCGCCATCCAGACCGCCGTCCCGCTCTCGCCCTGCATCGCCCGTCCGCCGCGCAGCTCCGACGCCGGGGCGCTCGCGCGGATCGCCGGGCCGCTCGGCGAGCGGGCCGCGACCTGGTCGGTCGACCCGCGCGACTTCGCCACCACCGATCCCGCGCTGATCGCCCGCCGCGTGCTCGCGGCGGTGCGCCCCGGCTCGGTCATCGCCCTGCACGACGGCGGATCCAACCGCTGGGCCACGGTGCAGGCGATCCCACGCATCCTCGCCGGCCTCGCCCGGCGCGGCTACCAGGTGACCACCGTCACCGAACTCTCTCGCGACCTGGGCCACGCGCCCTCCTCGGCGCGACGTCCCGGCAACTGAAGGAGACACGAGACGATATGTGCGGAATCATCGGGTACATCGGGCATCGGCAGGCAATGGACGTCCTCCTCGAGGGGCTCTCGCGGCTGGAGTACCGCGGCTACGACTCGGCCGGGCTCGCGCTGCACACGGGCGATGAGGTGATGACTCGGCGCGCGGTGGGCAACCTCGCGACGCTGCGGCAGTCGATCTCGGAGGCCTGGTCGGGGAACGTCGTCGCCACTGCGACCGTCGCGGCCACGGCCGGCATCGCGCACACCCGCTGGGCCACACACGGCGGCGTCACCGAGGAGAACGCGCATCCCCACGCCGACTGCGAAGGCCGCATCCATGTCGTCCTGAACGGCATCGTCGAGAACCACCGCGCCCTGCGGGAAGGGCTCGAGCTCGAGGGCTGCGTGTTCACGTCCGAGACCGACGCCGAGCCGATCGCCCACCTGATCGAGCGCCATCTCGAGACCGCCGGCGACCTGTACGAGGCCGTCCGCCGCGCCTCGCTCGAGCTCGAGGGCCACTACGCGATCGTCGTCCTCGACCGCGACGACCCGCAGACCCTCGTCGCGGTGCGCAAGGAGTGCCCGCTCGTTGTCGGCCTCGGGCCGGGCGAGACGTTCGTCGCCTCCGCCGCCGCCGCCTTCCGCGCGTTCACCGACCGCACGATCGTCATCGCCGACGGGCAGATGGCCGTGATCACGCCGGACGGGGTCGCCCTGACCGACGCCGCCACCGCGACCGCGATGCCGGTGCACGTCCAGCGCATCGCCTGGCTGGTCGACGATGTCGACAAGGGCCGCTACGCGACGTTCATGCGCAAGGAGATCGATGACCAGCCGGCGGCCTTCAGCACCACCATCGCCCGCCACACGGGCGAGAGCGGCGGGTTCACGCTCGGAGACGCCGAGCCGCTGCTCGCCGCCGCCCGCCGCATCGTGATCGTCGCCTGCGGGACGTCCTACCACGCCGGCCTGCTCGGCCGTCATCTGCTGCATGGCTGGGCGCGGGTGCCTGCGCTCGTCGAGATCGCGTCCGAGTGGCGCTACTCCGACCCGGTGCTCGAGCGCGGCGACGTCGTGCTCGCGATCAGCCAGTCCGGGGAGACGCGCGACACCCTGGCCGCCCTGCGTCTGGCCGGCGAGATGGGCGTGCCGACGGTGGCGCTCACGAACGTCGAGGGCTCACAGATCTGCGACCATGCCGACGCGGTGCTCCTGACCCACGCGGGGCCGGAGATCGGCGTCGCGGCCACGAAGACCTTCACCACCCAGACCGCCCTGCTGTCGGTGCTCGCGGCCCGCCTCGCAGCCAACCGGGGGATGCTCGACCCGCGCGCCCGTCGCCACTTGGCAAATCAACTGCGGGCGATCCCCGAACTCATGACCGAGACCGTGGTACGCTCCGAGCCAGTCGCCGCCCGTCTTGGACGGCGTTGGGCGCGGGCCGGGTTCTTCTTCTACATCGCCCGCAACCTGGGTCTGCCCGTGGCCCTCGAGGGGGCCCTGAAGATGAAGGAAATCAGCTACGTGCCGTCGGATGCCTACGCGGCCGGAGAGATGAAGCACGGGCCAATCGCGCTGCTCTCGCCGGATACGCCGACGATCGCCGTCGCCACGGGCACACCGGTGGTCGACAAGCTCGCCTCGAACGTCGCCGAGGTGAAGACGCGCGGCTCGCACGTGTTCGCCATCGCGCCCGAGGACGATCCGCGCATGCTCGAGTACGCCGACGAGACCGTCTTCATCCCTGCGGTTGACTGGCGGCTGCAGCCGATCCTCTCGGTCGTGCCGCTCCAGCTGCTCGCGCTCGAGACCGCCGAGGCGCGCGGCCTGAACGTCGACCAGCCCCGCAACCTGGCAAAGACGGTGACCGTCGAGTGAGAGCCGGCGTGCGTCTGGCGACGGTGGCTGCCGGTGCAGCCGTGCTGCTCGTCGCCGGGTACTCGGGCGTGGCGCACGCGTCGGCGTGCAGCTCCCGCAAGGTCACGCACCTGCGCTGGAGCCGCGGGCCCGGCGCTCCGGCGGGGCTCCTGCGCTGGCGTGCTCCGGCGCACCTGCCCGCCGAGGCGGGCTATCGCGTGTGGCGCTCGGGCGCGCTGATCGGCGTGGCGCGCAGGCGGCGCGCCCCGATCCACGTGACGCCGCGGCACACCTACACCTTCTCGGTGCGGGTCGAGAACCTCGTCACGGGCCACATCTCGGCCTGCAGCGCCTCGCTCACGCGCACGATCAACTACTACCGGCCCGGCATGGCCGGCCACCTGGTCGCGGCCAAGCCGACCGAGACTTCGGTGTTCCTGGCCTGGCGGCCGGCCCGCCGCGGTGACGGCCACATGGCCGGGTACCGCGTGTACCGAAACGGCGAGGTCGTGCAGCAGACGCGGCACACGCACTTCACCGCCCGTCACCTCTTCGCGGGCACGGCCTACCGGTTCTACGTGCGCGCGGTCGACACGAACGGCATCCAGGGGCGTCCCTCGCGGACCGTCCACCTGACGACGCCCACCCCGCCGCTGACAACGGGGAACGCGACGGCGTTCATCCTCGAGTCCGACGGCGCGAGCTTCGCCGACCTGCAGCGCCACTACATGCGCATCGGCACGATCTTCCCGACGTACTTCAACTGCACGCCCACGGGCGGGATCATCGGCGTCGACGACCCGCTGGTCACCGGGTGGTCACAGGAGCGCGGCATCAGCGTCGAGCCGCGCTTCAACTGCCAGAACCAGGCCGCGCTCGTCGCGATCCTGACCAATACGACGGTCCAGCAGCACGTGGTCGCAAGTCTCGTGCAGCTTGCGGTGGCCCACAACTACCAGGGCATCAACATCGATTTCGAGTCGAACACCGCGGCCCAGTACCGCAACCAGCTGACGAGGTTCATCACGAACCTCACGACCGCCCTGCACGCCCAGGGCAAGAAGCTCTCGGTCGAGGTCTCGGCCGCGTACTACAACCAGCTCACGGGCCGGGCCGGGTTCTACGACTATCGCGCGCTCGCGGCGGTCGCAGACCAGGTCGTCGTCATGGACTGGGGCAAGTCGTGGGCGACGAGCGGCCCGGGCGGTCTCGACCCGATGCCGTGGTTCTCGAGCGTGCTCGCCTACGTGCACACGATGCCCGTGGCGTCGAAGTTCACGATCGTGATGACGCTCTACGGCATCGACTGGCCCGGCGCCGGCGGCACCGCCCACCCGGGCACACCGCTCGAATGGATCAACGTGCGCGCGCTGATCAACAAGTACCACGCCCAGCCGGTGATCGACCCGGTCGCCGACGACCCCCACTTCTCCTACGTCGACTCGGCCGGGGTCACGCACAGCGTGTGGTACTCGAACCAGCACACGATCGCCGACCGCGTCGCGCTCGCGCGGAGCTACGGCTTCGGCGCGGCGTACTGGCGGCTCGGACGTGAGGATCCCGACATCTGGGGCATCCCGGACGTCGGCTGAGCGCTCAGCCGCTCGCGTTGCTGCGTGACCAGCCGATCGCGACGGCGATGACGAGGACGGCGGCGGCGAGCGTGATGACGGCCACGGTCGTCACGGGACCGAGCGCGAGCGCGCCGAGCTGCTGGGCCATGAACACCGCGCCCAGGGCCGTCAGCGCCAACCCGGCGCCAAGCGTGCCGGGCCGGAATTGGTGCGGGGTGAGCACCGGCGGCCGGGCCTCGGGCCGATGCGGGTTCTCGATGCGATCGGTCGTGTCTGCCGCCGTCACGGCTGCGCCGCCTTCGCGTCGGCGGCGCGGATCGCCCGCTCCAGAAGCCGCAGCCGCCGGGCCTGATGGTGCAGGCCACGTGCCACGGAGTGCGTGCGCCACGCGGCCCGGAGCAGGTTGAACCGCAGCACCTGCAGACGGTCGAGGTGGCGCAGAGCCGGGTCGGCGGCCGCCAACCCGGCCGTCGAGGGCGTGACCGCCCGCCAGAACGACTCCGAGAGCCGCAGGGCCCGCCGCCCAGCCGCTGCCGGGTCGCGAGCGAGCCGCCGCAGCTCGCCGGCGTAGGCCGCGCTGAGCCCTCGCAGCGTCCGCCGGTTGGACGCAAGCAGCGCACGCCGCGACGAAATGTCGGCGACGAGCTGCGTCCGCAGCGCCTTCAGCGTGTCGGCGCGAGACGGTACGACGTCGACCGGCGGCACGCCGTGCTCGACGAGCACCGAGCCGAATCCGACCTCGACCTTGAGATCGAGCGGGACGGTCGCCGCGCTGCCCGCCGCGGGCAGGAAGAGGCTGTGCCGCTCCACGGTGCGGAAGCTGCTGTACGTGTTGGACGCGTAGTCGTCGATCGTCACCGTCCCGCCGACCGCGACGACGTCGAGCCGGACCGGGATCGAGCGATCGACGATCACCTCGACACGGCCGAGGCCCTTGCGCACCGTCAGCGTCCGCAGCCCGGCGGCGACGGCGCTGCTGCGCACCTGCACCGGGCCGGCGCCCTGCTCCAGCACGACGGTGCGCTGCGGAGCGTCCGCACCGCGGATGACGCCGGGGTTGTCGCGGCCGAGCGTCAGGCTCACGTTGGCGAACCCGGCGAGCGCGAGCGGCGCCGCGAGCATGAGGCCCAGCGGCACGAGCACGAGGCTGCGCCCACGCCACGCGCCCAGGCAGATGCCCAGCCCAACGGCGATCAGCGCCGCGGCGAGCACCACTCCGACGGCGTCCTCCCCGGCGGGGCCGTCGGTCGCGAACCAGGCGCCGATCGCCGCCATCGCGGCGACGGCCACCGTCAGGAGCAGGAGCACGGGCGGGTGCAGCCGCGGCATCCGCCGACGCGCCGCGCTCGCCAGCGTCGCGGTCGTCTCCCCGCCCGCGGCGACCGGCTGTCCGCGGCCGAGGACGAGCGCCGCGCCGAGCCCGGCCAGGAAGACGATCAGAAGCAGCGAGCCACGCCCGCCGAACGCGTAGCGGCCGATGCCGAGCGCGTGCAGGAACCCCGCCGAGATCGCGAGCGCGAAAAGACCGGCCACGAGCGCAGCGACGACGCGCAGGACGCTCGTCGGCCGCGGGTCGTCGTCGACCGGGCACGCGATCGCGATGACGACGTAGACGGCGACGCCGATCCCGGTCAACACGAGCACGCTGAATGCAACGCGCACCGCCAGCGCCGGCACGCCGAAGCGCCGGGCAACGCCACCGCACACCCCGGCGAAGACGCGATCCGTGGACGATCGCCGCAGCGGGGGCGAGGTGCCGACCGCCTCGGCCGGGCCGGCGGCAGGATCTGGCTGCGGGGAGCTCATGCCGGCGATGCTAGGTGCGCCGGCCCGCCGCCGCCATCCGGAATGACCCTGAGACGCCCCTGACCCGCAGCCCGGCGGGGACGCCCGCCTGGGGGATCGGCCGGAGGGCCATCGGGGGTGTCCCGGATGGACGCGGCGGCCGTTCCGGTGCATGCTGTCGCGATGAGCACCCCGAACGTCGCCGCGACCGGCAATCTCAGCGGCGCCGACGACCTGTTCCTGGGCGTTGCGGCAGGCGCCGCCGGCTTCCTGCAGCTCGATACGGCGGTCGTGCGGCTGGCGTTCATCGGCACCGCGCTTGCCGCACCGCCGGTCGCGCTCGCGTACCCGCTTGGGTACCTGTTCGTCCGCGGCCGCACCGTGCGCCCGTGGCGCCGGCTCGCCGGGGCCGACCGCCACAGCGTCAGCGGGACGATCGGCGTTCTCGCCTTCGAGCTCGGCGTCGTGCTCGCCGCCCGTGCGCTCGGCTGGACGCTGCCCGATCCGGTCGTCGTCACGCTGCTGGCCGTCCAGGCCGCGCTCGCGCTCTCCTGGCGCCGGCTCGACCAGCCCGACCGGCTCGGCTGGCTGCTCGGCGCGCCGGGCGGCCGCTCCGTGCGCCTGGGCCGGGTGGCGGTGAGCGGCGACACCCTCCGCGTGCTCGTCGGTCTCGCGGCCATGCTCGTCGCGGTTGACCGGATCGCGAGCCGGGCGATCCCCTGGGGGCTGATCAACGAGCTGCAGCACGCGCTCTGGCCGTTCGAGCTGCTCGGGCTCGGCCTCGCCATCGTCGCCGTGCCGCGCCTGCTCCGGGTCGGCAGCCAGTTCGCCGCCGAACGCCGCGAACGCATCCGCGCCGACGAGCGCGCGGATCTCGCCGCCCACCTGCACGACTCGGTGCTGCAGACGCTGATCCTGATCCAGCGGCACGGCGGCGACCCCGGCGGCATGGCGCAGCTCGCGCGCAGGCAGGAGCGCGAGCTGCGCGACTGGCTCTACGGCGCGGTCGCGAGCCGCGATGCGGGGCGGCTGCGCGACCGTCTGACGGCGCTCGCGGCCGAGATCGAGGATCGCTATCAGTGGCGCATCGAGCTCATCGTCGTCGGCGACGGCGACGTGGGCCAGGCCGAGGAGGCGCTGCTCGCGGCCACGCGCGAGGCGATCGTGAACGCCGCCCGGCACTCGCGTGCGCCGCTGTGCGACGTCTATGCCGAGTGCGGTGCCGGAACGATCCAGATCTTCGTTCGCGACCGCGGTGTCGGCTTCGACTACGGCGCCGTTGCGAACGACAGGCGCGGGCTGACCGAGTCGGTGATCGCGCGGATGGACCGCGTCGGCGGCAGCGCCGAGATCCGCAGCGGCCCCGGAACCGGCACCGAGATCTCGCTGCGGCTTCCGCAGGACGGCGGCACGCCGGCGTGAGCGCGAGCCTCGTCACCGTCGTCGTGGTGGACGACCACGCCCTCTTCCGCTCAGGCGTGGTGGCCGAGCTCGGCGACAGGGTGCGGGTCGTCGCCGAGGCGGGCGACATCGCCGAGGCGGTCGACGCCATCGAGGCGACTGCTCCCGACGTTGTCCTGCTCGACGTCCACCTTCCCTCCGGCAGCGGGCGCGAGGTGATCCAGCGGCTCGGAGGCGGCACGTCGCGGACGCGGTTCCTCGCGCTGTCGGTGTCCGATGCGGCCGAGGATGTGATCGATCTCGTGCGCGCCGGCGCCCGTGGCTACGTGACGAAGTCGATCCGGGCGGATGACCTCGTGACCGCCATCGAACAGGTCGCGGCCGGCGACGCGGTGTTCTCGCCCCGGCTCGCCGGGTTCGTCCTCGACGCCTTCGCCACCTCGCACCCCGGCGCTGACGACGCCGGCCTCGACCACCTGACCGACCGCGAGCGCGAGGTCATGCGCTACCTCGCCCGCGGCTACGCGTACAAGGAGATCGGACTCGAGCTGGGGATCTCGGTGAAGACGGTCGAGTCGCACGCATCGGCGGTGCTGCGCAAGCTGCAGCTCTCGAGCCGTGGCGCCTTGACGCGCTGGGCGGCCGCGAGGCATCTGCTGTAGCCGGATGCCCGGCCGATCACGGTACCGTGCGGCGATGGTCCGGATGCTGCTCGTGTCGGGAAGCACGCGGAGCGGCTCGACGAACACCGCCCTGCTGCGCACCGCGGTCGCCGTTGCGCCGCCGGGGATCGAGGCCGTGCTCTACGACGGGGATGACGGGGCTGCCGCACTTCAACCCCGACGACGACGTCGACCCGCTGCCCGCCGCGGTCGCCGGCCTGCGTGCCCAGGTCGGCGCCGTGGACGCCGTCCTCATCTGCACGCCGGAGTACGCCGGGGCGCTCCCGGGCACGTTCAAGAACCTGCTCGACTGGTCGGTGGGCGGCCCCGAGATGTACGGCAAGCCGGTGGCATGGGTGAACGCCTCGGGCTCCCCCACCCGCGCTCGGCACGCGCACGAGTCGCTCGCCACCGTGCTCGGATACATCCACGCTGACGTCGTGGCCGAGGCCTGCGTCCACGTCCCGGTCGCGCGCAACACGATCGGCGCCGACGGGCTCGTCGCCGACGACGACGTGCGCCGCCGGATCGCCACGGTGGTCGAGTCGCTGGCCCGGTACGCGGCCACTCGGCCGGAGTGGGATCCGGCGGCGCAGAGCCGCTAGCCCGCTACGGCGTCGGCAGCACCGGAGTCCCCTGCTTGCGCACGGCTGCCAAGAGGTCGGGATCCAGGCTGAGGAGGGAGGCTCAGAGCGTCGCGTCGACGGCGAGGGGAAGGTCGTCCACCCTGATCCTGAAGGCAGCGAATGGGGACATCACGAGCACGGAGGGCGACTCGAAGAGGAGGTTCACACCGTCTCGCTGCGCGGGCCGTGGCCGTGACCTCCAGCGCCGTGGCG
This sequence comes from uncultured Actinomycetes bacterium, assembly GCA_963825325.1. Taxonomy (GTDB): domain Bacteria; phylum Actinomycetota; class Thermoleophilia; order Gaiellales; family JAICJC01; genus JAICJC01. The sequence continues at coordinate 759,685 of CAWGSU010000003.1, read as the reverse complement.
GACTGCGCCGAACGCCCCGGCGAGCGAGCCCAGCGCAGCGACGAGCAGGCATACACCGGCGCCCGAGCCGGCGATGACGCTCGGCGCGAGCGTCGTCGTGAGCCCGGCGCCCACGGCCGCGATTGCCGCTGCGGTGATGGCCACGCCCACGAGCGCCAGGAACGGGGTGGCAAACGCCCGCGAGGCAGGCAGGAAGTGAAGGCCGACGCCCGCGCACAGCCAGGCGGCGATCCACGATCCCAGCCCGACCGCCGCCAGCACGGCCGCTCCCGCCCCGAGCAGCACAACTTCGGACGCGACGATCCGGTTGTAGCGGCGGCGCAGCGCCGCGTCCCACGCCGGTGCGGCCGGCCCGTCGCGCGAGGCTGCCACCGCGAGCCCCGCCGCCGCGACCAGCACGGCGACGACTCCGCCGACCTCGAGGGCGAGCCTCGCCGACGACGGCGCGTCCGCGCGCGCCCAGGCAAACCACATCGACGCAAGCAGCCCCTCGATGGCCGCGGTAAGCGCCCGCGTCCGTGCCGTCGTCATCATCTGGATACCCGTGCCCATCGTTTATCCCCCGGGGTGGTACTTCCCGGCCGCGCGCGGGATCCCTCTCAGCGGGTCAGCGCTCGTGCGGGATCGGGGATCACCTTACGGGTGCTGCTCGTGTGCCCTGCCGAGGTGCACGTCCACCGCGACCAACATGTCCACGACCTCGTCTGCCTCGTCCGCTTGGAGCAGCGGGTCGAACGGGAGCAGGTGCGAGCCGAGCACCACCTGCTGGTCGGCGATGCGCTGGGCGAGACGGTCAGCGCCGTCAGGCATCCCCCGGAGTGTGCCCCGCCCATCGGCCGACCGCCGACTGGCAGTCCCGGCTCGCCGCTGGACCGCGCCGACGACGAGCCGGGGTCCTGGAAGCTTGCCGGTCGGCGCTCGGCAAAGCGTTGTCCACGGATTGAGGAGCGCCGACCGGAATGCACTCTATCGCCGCTCCTGGGCGTTCAGGCATCCCCCAACTTGGGGGTCGCAAGCCCGTAACTGCGTATCTGATCGGGACTCTCCGGCTCGCCGTCTGATCCTACGACGCTCCCGACAGCTCGCTTTGGTCGGCCATGTAGACGGCGCTCTCAGCCGCTGCAACGGTCGGGCAAGGACGACGACACCTCTTCGCGACCGGGGTCGTGAGAGCGCCGAAGCGGGGCTACCGGATGTTCACCGGACGGTTCGCCTCTCACCGCTTCGGCGTCATGCACCGGGGAAACGAAAACCCCCGGATCACCAGGGGTTTTCGGAGGTGAGCGGTACTGGGCTCGAACCAGTGACCCCCAGCTTGTCGAGCCATCCAGGGCGTCCGCGCCTGGCCGGGTGGGGCCGCTGAAAGGTGATGGTTGAGCGGAATGCTGTTCGTGCCGTTCGGCACGAACAGCCCGGAAGGGGCTCCCCAATGAGCCACTGACCCACCGCGGCCACGAGCTGGGCACGACGCCGCGAAAGCGCTCATGGCTTGGCTCACGCCCGCGTGCGGTTTCTAACCGAGGTTTCTGAGTACCAGGGCGAGGAGTCGATCCGCGTGTCGGCGACTAGCTCGGAACCCATTATTCGGCTGCTGCCGCTAGAAGGATCGTCGACGAGTGGGTCGACTTCCTGGCTGCGGGTCCGAGCCCGATTCGCGAACTGGCCTTCACGAGCCGAACGCCGCGCCGTCTGTTCGAGGCTCTAGCCGGGCAGCCCCATCTTGTTCGCTGTCGGTCAAGTGGGGCGACTACTCCGATTTGTCGGCGCTCACCGGCATGGTTGAGTTGCAGCAGCTCGCCTTGCGGGGCGCATCTGGAGTGCACGACCTCACGCCAATCAGCGTCCTGACTCGTTTGGAAACGCTGGACGTCCAAGGGTTCCGTGACATCGAGACCTTAGCCGACTCCGGAAACTTCAGTACTGACGAGCCTAGAACCCGGCGGCGACTGGATGACTCCCAGAACGCCCACGTTGGTTCGATCGCTTTCCTTCGCCACCTGCCGGGCCTCCAGCGACTCCTGCTCCACACGCTCATTGTGGACGACAAGGATTATTCGCCCTTACTGGCTTTGCCCAACCTGAACGCAGTCCGATTCAAAAAGGTTCGCGGCATGAGGCCGCCCTTCGAGGAGTTAAAGGCACGGTTGCCGTGGGACGGATAGTGAACCGACGCCGGCGAACGTCGCCCGCGCACCCATCTCACGCAGTTCTACTCACTCATTTCGCAGCTAGCGGCCGAACCCCGACTCGCCCGGCTTCGCCACACGGCGGCCTTGTCGGTGTCGGTCAGGCCGGCCCTTGACCCCTGAAACGCGGAACCCCGCTCCTGGAGCGGGCTTCCGGGAGGTGGGCGGTACTGGGCTCGAACCAGTGACCCCCAGCTTGTCGAGCTGGTGCTCTCCCAACTGAGCTAACCGCCCCATGACTGCCTGTGCAGCGCGGTGCAGGATACCGGGCGGGCGGGATCGGCGGCAACACCACCCGCCTCCGCCCCGGCGAATCAGCGGTAGATGATCGCGCCGCCCGGGCCGAGCACGAACGACTTCGTGTTGTCGGCGCACGTCACCGCGGGCTGGTTTCCGTAGCCCAGGATCTGGCAGCTGAACTTCGGTGTGTAGCGATGAAACCACTTGCCGGAGTGGCCGACGGTGCCAGGCTGAACCTTGGTGCCGGAGTGCGTCTCCGTGATCCCGCCGGTGGCCGAGATGGCCATGAAGCCACTGCGCCCGATGGGGGATCCGGTGTCAGATGCGCTCGAGCGGGGCGTAGCCGAGCATCAGCCGGCGCTCGGAGCCGTCCTCACGGAAGCGCACCGCAACGACGTCGCGGTCGAGGCCGATCACCGTGCCCTCGCCGAGCGTGGCGTGGCGGACGTCGTCGCCGATCGAGAGCGCCGGCACCGGCTGCTCGGGGCCGCGTGCGCCGGCCGGTGCGGGCGGCGCCTGCCACGCCGGCGCCTTGCGCTCGCGCTCGATCTCGTCCGCCGGAAGCTCGCTCAGGAACCGCGACGGCAGGTTGTAGCCGCGCACGCCGAAGATCGTGCGGGTGTGCGCGTGCGTCAGCGTGAGTGACTGGCGGGCGCGCGTCATGCCGACATAGCAGAGCCGCCGCTCCTCGGCCTCGTCGCCCTCGTCCAGCGAGCGCTGATGCGGGAACAGGCCCTCCTCGAGGCCGATGACGAACACGATCGGGAACTCGAGTCCCTTCGCGTTGTGCAGCGTCATCAGCGTCACCTCGGGCCGCGCCTCGGACAGCGAGTCGGAGTCGGAGTAGAGCGAGATCTCCTGCAGGAACGTCGCGAGCGACGCATCCTCCTCGCCGCGCTCTACGAACTCGCGAGCGACCCCCACGAGCTCGTCGAGGTTCTCGATCCGCCCCTGCGACTCGAACGTGCGCTCGGCCTCGAGCATCGCCCGGTAGCCCGTCTGCTCGAGGATCTGCTCGAGTAGCTCCGCGGGCGTCGCCGTCGCCACGAGCTCGCGCAGCTCGGCGATCAACGTCGCGAACTCGCGCACGCGCGCGCCCGCAGCGGTGCCGAGGCCGGCCGAAGTCGAGTGCTCGATCGCCTCGAGCAGCGACCAGTTCATCTGCGAAGCATGGGCGGCGAGCCGCTCGAGCGACGCCGCGCCGATCCCGCGCCGCGGCTGGTTCACGATCCGCCGCAGCGACACCTCGTCGGCCGGGTTGTGCAGCACCTGGAGGTAGGCGATCGCGTCCTTGATCTCGGCCCGCTCGTAGAAGCGGGGGCCGCCCACGACGCGGTAGCCGATGCCCTGGCGGACGAGCACGTCCTCGAGCACGCGCGACTGCGCGTTCATGCGGTAGAAGACGGCGACGTCGGCCGGGCCGGCGCCCTCGTCGAGCGCCCGGCTGATCTCGCCGGCAACGTACCGGGCCTCGGAGTGCTCGTCGTCGGCCTCGACGACCCGCACGGGTAGGCCGCGGCCGAGATCCGACCACAGCCGCTTGGGCCGCCGGTCGGGATTGCGCGCGATCACCGCGTTCGCGGCGTCGAGGATGGCCTGGGTCGAGCGGTAGTTCTGCTCGAGCGCCACGACGCGCGCGCCGGGGAAGTCATGCTCGAACTCGGCGATGTTGCGGATGTCGGCGCCGCGGAACGCGTAGATCGACTGGTCGGGGTCGCCGACGACGGCGATGTTGCGATGCTTCTCGGCCAGCACCGACAGCAGCCGGAACTGGGCGTGGTTCGTGTCCTGGTACTCGTCGACCATGATGTGGCTGAACCGCTCCTGCCAGGCCGCACGCGCCTCGGCGTCGGCCTCGAGCAGCAGTACGGTCTGCAGGATCATGTCGTCGAAGTCCATCGCGTTGGCGGCGTACAGCCGGCGCTGGTAGAGCGTGTAGACCGACGCGACCGTCTGCTCGAAGAAGTTCCCGACCTGGTCGCCGTAGGCCTCGGCCGTCAGCAGGCGATCCTTGGCGCGGGAGATGGCGGTATGGACGGCCCGGGGCGCGAACCGCTTCGGGTCGAGCTCGAGCTCCTCGATGCACGCCTTGACGAGGCGCACCTGGTCAGCCTGGTCGTAGATCGTGAAGCTCGACCGGTAGCCGATGCGCTCCGCGTCGCGCCGGAGGAGACGCCCGCACGCGGCGTGGAAGGTCATCACCCACATGCGGGCGGCGGTGCGGCCGCCGACGAGCTGCTGCACGCGCTCTTTCATCTCGTTCGCGGCCCGGTTCGTGAACGTGATCGCGAGGATCCCGGTCGGCTCCGCCGCGCCGGACTCGATCAGATGGGCGACCCGGTGGGTGAGGACGCGGGTCTTGCCCGACCCAGCGCCCGCGACGATCAGCATCGGGCCGTCGGTGTGCACGACCGCCTCGCGCTGCTTCGGGTTGAGCGCATCGAGCAGAGAGTGCGTGGCGGCGCCCGCCGCGGTCACCCCGCGACGCCGGACGGACGGACTTGGATCTCGCGGGCGCTCACCTGACGGATTCTACCGGGCCGCCCGGAGGTGCCCGAAGGGCCTGCAACGGCGACGACCCGGCGGGCCGGCCGGGTCGTCGCAGCATGCGGGTGGTGGATCGGGCTCAGCGCACGCGCACAGTCACCGTGCGGCTGCGGCCGAGCGCATCGGTCGGCGTCGCGGGAGCGACGACCCGCAGGATGTAGCGGCCGGACAGGCCCGCGACCACGGTCTTTGCAAACCGCGACCGGATGCCGAGCCGCGGAGTCGCCACGGTCTGCCAGCCGCGCGCGGTCAGGAGCTGCACCAGCACCCGCCCGCCGGGATGGCCGGGCGCGACGAGCCCGGACAGGCGCACCGCTCCGCCGGGATGGATACGGAGATGGTCGACTGCGAGGGCGACGCGCTGGGCGACGACGACCGTCCGCGTCGCGCTGACCGCGGGCGCAGCCGCGAGCGCCGCGCGGTAGACGGTCGTGCGCAGCGGCGAGACCGACCAGGCCACCGCGCCGTCCTTGCCGCTCGTCAGGGTGCGCACGGTGCGGAACCCGGCCTGCCCGGCGGGCCGGCTCGAGATGACGACCCGGGCGCCCACGAGGGGGGTTCCGTTCGCCGTGGCGACGAAGCGGACGGTGGCGCGGCCGCCGGCCGTCACCGAGACGGGCGCCTGTCCTGCGAGCCTCATCACGGCCGGATCTGCGACCGCGAACTGCCACATGACCGGTCCCGCGACGTTCCCCTCCTTGTCTGCCACCGTCACCGAGACGGTGTGCACCCCGGCCGTGAGCGTCCCGGGCGCATACCGGAAGTGGCCGGCGGCGTACGTGCCCCAGGACGTCACATCCGAGCCGTCGACGATGACGTGGAGCGTGGCCGGGTCGACTCCCGCGCCCGCGTCGCTCACGTCGACGCCGATCGCCGAGGCGCCCGGCACCGTGCTGCCGGCGACGGGCGTGCCGCCGGAGATTGCCGGCGGCGTGTCGTCGCGCTCGTCGAACGACCACTGCAGCGGCGCCGACCGGTTGCCCTGAAGGTCGCTCGCGCGCACCACGACCGTGTGGGGGCCGAAGCTCAGCGGCGCGGTCGGGGTGTACGTGAAGCGTCCGCCGGCGAAGGCGCCGTGCGCGGAGACGTCGTTGCCGTCGACCGTCATCACGATCGAGGCAGGGTCGACGCCGACGCCCGCGTCCGCGATAGCCACCGACACGGCCGGCGAGGCGTCGGACGTCGACGAGCCGTCGTCGGGCCGCACGTCGGAGAGCACGGGCGGGACGGCATCGCGCACCACGAACGTCCAGAAGCCGTCGCGGACGTTCCCCGCACCGTCGGTCGCATGCCACGTCACGGTGTGCGTGCCGTAGCTCAGGTCGGAGCTCGGGACGAACGCGGCGTCGGTGCCGGTGATCGTCATCGGCGCCCCGTCGACGCTCGCCTCGAACTGGCCGAGGCCACTCGGGCCCGGGTCGACCGAGAACGACACGGGGGCGCGCTGGTCGGTGGTCGTCCCGGCGGGCACCATCGCCGCCGCGGTGGGCGCGTGCGCGTCGACGCGCACGGTCACGGGCGCCTGCGCCTGCTCGCCCGCCGCGTCGGCGACCGAGACGGTGAGGGTGTGGACGCCGTCGCCGAGCGCAGCCGGCGCGGTCGCGAGCTCGTGCGAGTACGCCGTGAGGCCGGCGTGGATGCCGCTCTGGCGCGCGACGGTGTCGGTGGCGAGCGTCGCGCCCGCCTGGCTCAGGCTCGCCGAGGCGACGCCTGCGCCGGCGTCGGTCGCGGACACGGTGAGCGGCACGGGCTGGCTCTCGTTGTGCCAGCTGCCGTCGGCGAGCGCGCCGGAGACGGCGATCGCGGGGGCCGTGTCGTCGGTCAACCTGGCCGTCAGGGCGGTGACGCGCATGTTGTTGTTCCACTTGTCGGTGTAGTCGCGAGCGACGTCGGTCTTGAGGAACACGCCGACGACCTGGTTCCCGGCCGGGATCGTCCAGGTCTCGGACGCGTTGCCGGTCGCCGGGTGGATCTGCGCCGACGCGGGGAAGGACTCGCTGCGCAGACGCGCCTTCATGTAGGCCGAGGTGCCGGTGGCGGCCGTCTTGTAGCTGACCTCGAGCGAGCCGGAGGCGATCGTGGTCGTGAGCGGAGCCTCCCACTGCCACCAGGCATTTCCGAGCTTCGGCGCCTGGCCGAAGGCGAAGATGCGAAGCGGCGTCGGGCTGGGCACGTCGGCGTCGCCGCACGGGCCGGGATGCAGGCGCAGAGCGCAGCCGGCGAAGCCGGGGTCGCCGGTAAACGACCAGCCGCTCGTGTCCTTGGCGGTGTCGACGGTGATCGAGTACGTCCCGGCCCGGGCGGCGGCCGGGGCGAGCGCGGCCGAGAGCAGCGACGCGGCGGCGGCTGCGCTCAGCGCGAGTGCACGGAGATTCACGGGGGGTCCTTTCAGGCGTGTTGCGGGGGGTTGCCCTCATCGTGTCCGCCCGGCCCGTCACGGCTCCAGACCACTGCCGCTGCGACTCCGCACCGGAACTGTCACGCGCCGTGTGACATCGCGCCTCGCCGAGGCGCTACCCTGAGCGGCCATGCAGGCGGTCATCCTCTCGGAGCGCGCCCTGGCCGACACCGACGACCTGTTCGACGCCGCCGTCGCCCACGTCGTGCGCAAGCTCGGCCGAGTGAAGCCGCTCGACGCGGAGTCGCTGCCGGATGCACGTGCGCTGCGCGTGACCGCGCTCGACCTGTGGGCCGGCGCAGACGTCGGCAACTGGCGCGGAGAGCTCGCCCGCTACTACGAGGATCACATCCCCCTGCGCCTGCGCCCGGATGCGGCGCTGAACGCAGCCCTGCGGCGGCTGCAGGGCGCCGGCGTGCGGCTCGCGTGCTGGTCGCCGGGCCCCGAGGAGACGGCCCCGATCGTGGTCCACCACCTCGGGCTCGGCCGGCGGATCGAGCGGATCGGCGTCGGCGTGACAGCCGAGGTCGCCTGCCGGCTCGCCGACGAGCTCGGGGCGCCGCGGGATCAGACACTCGTCGTCGCCGAGGACGCGGCCGCGCTTGCCGACGCCGTCGAGCGCGGCCTCGCGGGGGCCGCCGCAGTCTGGGCCGGCGCGGTGCCGGAGACGCCGCCCGGGGTTACGGCGCTTGCGACCCCGAACGACCTCGTCACGCTCGTGCTCGGTGAGGCGGTGGCGGCGCCATGATGGACGAGGGCGACCGCCGCCTGGATACCCTGCTCGAGCGCATCGACCTGCTGCGACACGAGCTCGAGGTGATCGGCCGCCGTCTCGACGGTCTCGAGGGCCTGAACCGGATCGCCGAGGAGATGCACGATCTCAACTCCTCGCTGCAGGCGCTCGCCTACGCCGCGCTCGGCCGCCACGGGCCGGACGTCCGCCGCAAGCCCTAGCCGTGAATAAACGGGGTCTGACCCCGTCTATTCACTCCACGGTCACGCCGCGCTCGGCGACGGCCAGCGGGAGGGCGCGCGCGCCCAGGTCGCCGAGCGCAGCGGCCACGGCCGCCGCGGCGCCCGGCTCGCACCACACGAGCACCGACGGGCCGGCCCCCGACAGCGTGGCGCCGAAGGCGGGCAGGCCCGCGAGCCGTTCCCGCACGGCCGCGAGCAGCGGCACGAGCGGGGCGCGATAGGGCTCGTGCAGACGGTCGTCGAGCGCGTCTGCAAGCGCGTCTGGGCGACCGTGCTCGAGGGCGGCAACGAGCAGGGCGGCCCGCGCGGCGGTGTGCACCGCGTCGGCGTGCCCGACATGGGCCGGGAGCGCCGCCCGCGCCCGCTCGGTCGCGAGCTCGCCGGCTGCGACCACGGCGACGAAGTCGACGCCGGCGCCGCGCAGCCGCAGCGCCCGCGCGCCGCCCGGGGCCGCCCACGCAAGAGTCACCCCGCCGAGCAGCGCGGCGGCGACGTTGTCGGGATGGCCCTCGAGCGCGGCCGCCTGCGGCAGCGCGTCGTCGTCGCGGCCCTGCCAGGCCAGGCCGGCGGCGACGCCCGCGGCAATCGTGGCGGCGCTCGAGCCCAGGCCGCGGGCGAACGGGATCCGGTTTCGCATCTCGATCGCAAGGCCGGCCGGGTCGGCTCCCGTCGCTGAGAAGGCGCGCACGAACAGGTTCGAGGCGTCGGCGGGCACTCCGGCAGCGCCCTCGCCCTCGGCGCGCACCGACACGCCGTCACCATCGCCGGCTTGGACGACGATCTCATTGCGCAGCTCGAGCGCGACGGCCAGGCAGTCGAAGCCCGGGCCGAGGTTGGCCGACGACGCCGGCACCGACAGCGTCAGCCGGTCAGGCAACGACGGCCTCGCCGGCGAAGGCGACCTCCTCGAGACGGTCGATCTGCGGCGGGCAGCGCAGGATCTCGGCCCCCTCTGCCCCGGCGGTGTCGGGATCCTTCAGGCCGTGCCCCGTGAGCACGCACACAACCGTCGCGCCGGGCTCGACCAGGCCGTCGGCGGCCGCCTCGAGCAGCGCTCCGACCGATGCGGCCGACGCCGGCTCGCAGAACACGCCCTCCTCCTGCGCGAGCAGCCGGTAGGCGTCCAGGATCGTCTCGTCCGGCAGAGCCCGCACGCCGCCGGCGGACTCCGTCAGCGCCTGCAGCGCCTCGTCGAGCCGGGCCGGGTTCCCGATCCGGATCGCCGTCGCCACCGTCTCGGGATGCGCCACGGGCTTGCCGGTGACGAGCGGCGCCGCCCCGGCCGCCTGGCCGGCGAGCAGGTGCGGCGCGGCGCCGACCTCGCGAAACCCCTTCCAGTACGCGGTGATGTTGCCGCCGTTTCCGACGGGCAGCGCCAGCCAGTCGGGCGCACCGCCGAGCTCCTCCACCACCTCGAACGCCGCCGTCTTCTGCCCTTCGAGCCGGTAGGGGTTCACCGAGTTCAGAAGCGCGATGTCACGCCGCGACACGAGCTCGCGGACGAGCCCGAGCGCGTCGTCGAAGTCGCCCTGGACGGCGATCACGCGCGCCCCGGCGATCTGGGCCTGGGCGAGCTTGCCGCGCGCGATCGCGCCCTCTGGCAGCACCACCGCGAGCCGCAGGCCCGCACGCGCGCAGTAGGCGGCCGCCGATGCCGACGTGTTGCCGGTCGAGGCGCACACGGCCTCGCGCGCCCCCTCCTCGAGCGCCTTGGAGACCGCCATCGTCATCCCCCGGTCCTTGAACGAGCCGGTCGGGTTCGCGCCCTCGTACTTCAGGTACACGTGACAACCGGTGCGGGCCGAGATGACCGGCGCGTCGAGCAGCGGCGTCGAGCCCTCGCCCAGGGTGACGACCGGAGTCGCGGCGCTCACCGGCAGCCGGTCGCGGTAGCGCTCGATCAGCCCCGGAGACACCCGGCCTCGACCTACGAGGATACGGGCATCAGCACCCGTTTCAGGTCGTCCTCGGCGCCGGGCTCGAGGATCGCCATGACGAGGTCGCCCGGGCGCAGCTCGGTGTCGCCGATCGCGATCTCGGCCCGGCCGTCGCGAGCGACCGAGATCAGCCGCGACTTGCTGGGCAGGTTCAGGTCGCGCACGAAGCGGCCCGCCGCGGGCGAGCGGTCGTCGATCGCGAACTCGACGATCTCGAGATTCTCCCGGCGCAGGTCGAGCAGCGTGACCAGCTCGTGCTCGGGCAGCTCGTGCTCGATCAGCGCGAGGATGGTGGCGGTGGCCGAGACGGTCAGGCCGACGCCGACCATGTCGAAGTGCGGCTGGTTGCGCGGGTCGTTCACCCGGGCAATGCACTTGGCGACGCCGTACTTCTCCTTGGCGACCTGGCAGACGATCACGTTGTCCTCGTCGTCGCCTGTCACCGCGACCACGAGGTCAGCGCGCTCGACCCCCGCCCGCTCGAGCACGAAGAGCTCGGTGGCGTCGCCGTAGCGAACGACGTGCTCGAACCGCTCCTCGAGCCGGGCGTAGCGCTCGCGGTCGTTCTCGAGCAGCGTCACCTCGTGGCCCATCTTGAGCAGCGTGCTGGCAAGGTTCGACCCCACCTTGCCGCCACCGGCGATCAGGATGTACACGACTCGCCTGCCGTCGCTCTCTTACGCGACCCGGCCGGGGTTGTCGCAGATGGCCTGGAAGGCCGTGTCGATCACCGCGGACGTCGCGCACACCGTCTGCAGGCCGAGCGTGCGGTAGAACGCCGCCCGGGCCGGATCAAGCACCCGGGTGACGACGCAGGGCACACCGAAGCGCTTCTGCGCCACCTGGGCGATGACGATGTTGGTGTTGTCGCCGTCGGTGGCGATGATCGCCGCGTCGGCGCTCTCGATGCCCGCGTCGATGAGCACGTCGGTGTCGAGGCCGTGGCCCTGCAGGAACCGGCCCGGCCAGTCCTCGGGCAGCCGCGCGAGCGCCTCGGGATCCTCGTCGATGACGGTCACATCGTGGCCCTCAGACGTCATCTTCAGCGCGAGCGCAGAGCCCACCCGGCCACACCCGACGATCAGCAATCTCATGCACTGAAGCGTACAGCCTGGGCGGGGCCTGTGCCTGCCGTGCGCACGCTTCCACTATCGTCGGGCGCATGAGCGAGACACGCATCGGACTGCTGGGTTTCGGCACGGTCGGGTCGGCCGTCAGCCGCCTGCTCGGCGAGGGCGCCGAGGCGATCGAGCGGGTGACCGGCGGACCCGTGGTCGTCGCCGCGGCGCTCGTGCGCGACCCCGCCCGCCACCCGTCCGCGCCGGCCGGCCTGCTCACAACGGAGTTCGCCCGCCTGCGCGACGATCCGTCGATCACGGTCGTGGCCGAGGTGATGGGCGGCATCGAGCCGACGCGTACGCACGTGCTCGAGCTGATGGCCGCGGGCAAGTCGGTCGTGTCGGCCAACAAGCAGCTGCTCGCGCGCCACGGCGAGGAGCTGTTCGCCGAGGCGGAGCGCCGCGGCGTGCAGCTGCGGTTCGAGGCCAGCGTGTGCGCGGCGATCCCCGTCGTCAAGGTCCTGCGCGAGTCGCTGATCGTAAGCGGAGTGCACCGCATCGACGGCATCGTCAACGGCACCACGAACTTCATCCTCACCCGGATGGTGACCGCCGGCGACACCTACGCCTCGGCGCTGCGCGAGGCCCAGGAGCTCGGGTACGCCGAGGCCGACCCGACCGAGGACGTCACCGGCGCCGACGCCGCCGCGAAGATCGCGATCCTGGCGTCGATCGCCTTCCACACCCGCGTCCATACCGATGAGGTCGATCACGTCGGCATCGACGGCCTCGACCTCGTCGACGTGCGCCACGCCGCCGCCCTCGGGTATCAGATCAAGCTGATCGCCTCGGCAATGCAGGTCGACGGCGCCGTCGTCGCGCGGGTGCACCCGTGCCTGCTCGACGCCGACCACCCGCTCGCGTCGGTGCAGGGCGCCTTCAACGCGGTCATGCTGCGCGGGAGCTCGATCCGTGAGGTGATCCTCGAGGGCCCGGGCGCCGGCGGCGAGGAGACCGCGACCGCAGTGATCGGCGACCTGCTGGCCGTGATCGGCACGTCCGGCACCGGCTTCCTCCAGCACGACGGCTACTACCGCGAGCTGCACCGGCTGCCGCTCGACGAGCTCCAGAGCCCGTTCTACCTGCGCTTCGAGGTCGACGACGAGCCCGGCGTGCTCGCCCAGGTGGCGCAGGCACTGGCCGACCAGGCCGTGTCGGTCGCCCAGGTCGTGCAGCACTCGGGCGAGGGCGTGCACATCGTCATCCTCACCCACCGCGCCCGCGAGGGGTCGGTGCGCGCCGCGGCCCGGGCGGTCGCCGCGCTCGGCTTCAGCCGCTCTGCGCCTGTAGTGCTTCCGGTGCTCGTACGCTCGGCATGATCGCGGCGATCACGACGATCGCCGTTGCGGCCGCTCCGGCCGCGCCGCCGAGGGCAAAGACTCCGCGCACGCCCAGCATGTGGATGAGCGTCCCGGCGCACACCATCGACAGCGCGTAGGTGCCGTTCAGGATCGAGACGGCCGCCGCGCGCACCCGGCCCATGACGGTGTTTGCGAGCTGCCGCTGATAGATCAGCATCTCCGCCGTGCCGAAGAGGCCGTTGCCGGCGCCCGAGACCGCGAGCCCGAGCAGGACGAGCGGGAAGACCGGAGCGACCGCGACGAAGCCGATGCCGAGGCCGAAGGCCGCGGCGCCCCAGGCGAAGACGTGCAGCGGATCGCGCCGCGCCGTCAGCCGGCCGCCCAGCCACGACCCGGCCAGCATCCCCAGGCCGCACGCGCTCATCTCGACGCCGAACCCGGTGCCGCCCGTGCCGAAGTGCGCGGCCAGCGGGATCATCGCGACGACGATCGCGCCGTCGACGGCGATCATGACCGCCACGGCGATCGTCGTCACCAGCACCATCCGCGCCCGCACCAGCTCGCCGAACCCGGCCGAGGCCTCGCGGACGAACCCGCGCCGGGGCTCGGGATCGGGCCGCGTCTCGCCGCGCAGGCGCATGAGCACCGCCGCGGCCGCCGCGTAGGCGACCGCGATCACGGCGAGCGCCGCGCGCCCGCCGACGAGCGCGAACACGAGCCCCGCCGCCGCGGGAGCCACCAGCACAGCCACCTGGTTCGAGCCGAACAGCGCCGCGTTCGCCCCCGGCAGGCGTTCGTCCGAGATCAGGGCCTGCACCGCCGCCGCCTGCGCGGGCCCGTAGGGCACCGCAACGACCGCGGCCAGTGCGGCTGCCGCCAGCAGCTCCCACGGGCGGGTGGCGGCGAGCGCCGCCGTCGCGAAGATGGCCGTCTCTGCGAGAGTCACGCCGATCAGCACCCGGCGCCGGTCGTAGCGGTCGGCCACCACGCCGCCGAACGGGCCGAGGAGCATCGCCAGGCCGAGCGACGCCGCCAGCACCGCCGACACCCAGTAGGTGCTGTGAGTCATCTGAAGGACGCTCAGGGCGAGCACGATCGCCGTCGCCTCGATGCCGGCGACCACCAGCACCGCCGAGGCCATCAGGCGGCGCAGATCGGGATCGCGAAGGGACGAGCGGCTCAAGTTGACATTACTTTACACACCCGCACCCTCCTCTGCAACCTCGGCCGGGAAGTGCGTCACGATCACCCGGCACGGGGCTTTGCGCAGGATGAAGTCGACCGTCTGGCCGAAGAACTCCTCGTGCAGGCTGCGGGCGAGGCGGCGCTTGTACGGCGACCCGACCATGATCAGCTGGGCGCCGTGCTCGACGGCCGCGTCGACCACCAGCCGCCCCGGACTGCGGGTGCGCGACACGACCGGCTTGTACTCGACGCCGTACTCCGATGCCAGCGACGACGCGAGCGCCTGCACCTCCTCCACCTCGCGCTCTCGCTCAGGCATCGGCCGGTCGATCGGCTCCTTCACCGGGACGAAGATCGCGCTCACACCGACCACGACCGCCCCGGACTCGACCGCAAGCCGGCACGCCGACGCCATCGTCTCCTCAGCGATCGCGTCAAGGCGCTCGAGCGGCACGACGATCGTCGAGTAGGAGATCTCGGTCACGTCCTGCGGCGGCGGCGCCTCGACGACGCTCTCGATGATCGGCAGGCCCGCCCGTACGCGCACGACCACGTACACGGCCAGGCCGGCGACCATCCACAGCGGCCCGACCACGCGGGCGCCCGGATGCGTCCCGAGCGCCACCACCCACGCGATGAACGCGAGCACCGTGCCCACCACCGACGTGATCGGGATCAGCCTGCCGCGGATCCACACGTTGCCCTTCATCATGAACGGCCGCGGCATCTCCGGCGCGACGATGCGCAGCCACACGACCGAGGCCTGGGTGAGCATGAAGGCGATCAGGATGCCGAAGCTGTAGAGGGCCGCGAGCGTCAGCTCCTCCTGACCGCGATAGAGGGCGCCGACGACGATGAACCCGATCGCCATGAGACCGACGGTCGCGATCGCGGCGGGCGGATGCATCAGGCGCCGGTTGGTGTGCCCGAAGACGGCGGGCAGCTGGTCGTGACGGCCCATCGCCGCGGCCAGCCGCCCGCACCCCGAGAAGCTGGTCGAGATGGCGAGCAGCAGGATTGCGCAGGCGGTCATCCCGACTCCGAACACGAGGCTGACGTGTGCCCAGTGCGGGCCGTGCGAACCGATCTTGTCGGCAAGACCGATCATGGGGTCGTTCACCCACTTCGTGCCGAGCTCGGTCGTACCCCCGGCGGTGTTGTTCGCCGGGTGCGTCGGGAAGGCCGACGCGGCGGCGGTGGCGACGGCGGCGTACACGATCACGACCGTGAACACGGACGAGCGCACGCTGTCGGGCACCGACCGCTCGGGGTCCTTCGCGTAGGCGGCGACGCTCGAGACCTTCTCGAGGCCCGTGTAGCCGATCATCGCGATCGGGAACGAGAACGCGAGCGAGTTCCAGGTGGGGACCGATCCGAGGTGGATCCCGTGCGTCAGGGCGCTCCACGAGAACAGGAGCGCGAGGCCGAGCACCGCCAGGCTCACCTGGACGATCAGGTCGAGGGCGGCCACCGCGACGCCGGCGGTGTAGATCTCGGTGCGCCGGACGAGCCGCACGGCCGTGATCACGGCCAGGATCGCGACGGCCAGCGCCGCCGCCTGGCGCGCAGAGAACGCCCCGTGGCTGCCGACGGCGCCCGCGACGTAGTGGGGCAGGAAGAGGGCCGAGAGCGAGATCGTGATCACGAAGTCGAGCACCGTCGCCCAGCCGGCGATGAACCCCGCCAGGTCGCCCCACGCGCGCCGCGCGAGCGCCGAGGAGCCGCCCGGCTCGGGGATCGTGGCGCCGCCCTCGGCGTACGCGGCCGCCGCGAGGGCGAACAGCAGGCCGGCGGCGAGGAAGACGACCGGCGTCAGCGAGAGCGCGTAGAAGGCGGTGATGCCGAGCGCGTAGTAGAGCGACGAGGAGATCTCGCCATAGGCCATCGCGTAGAGCGACGGGGCACCCAGGAACCGGCCCAGAGACGGGATCTTGCGCGCCATGCCGCAGAGGATACTGACATGCTGCGACGGGACGGGGGCGGCCTGAATAGCCGGTGCCGGGCACCCGCTATTCAGGCAGGGAGCGCAGCATCTCGGCGCGGCGCCGCTCGAGGAACTCGCGCTCGGCCGCCCCCGGGGCGAGCTCGAGTGCGCGCGTGTAGGCGGCGAGCGCGTCGCCCGGCCGGCCGAGCCGGCGCAGCATGTCCGCCCGGGCCGCGTGCAGGAGGTGGTAGCGGTCGAGCGCCCCCGACGCGGCCAGGTCGTCGACGAGCACCAGGCCGCGCGCGGGGCCTTCGGCCATCGACACGGCGGCGGCGTGGTTCAGCTCGACGACCGGCGACGGGGCGATGGCGGCCAGCTCGGCGTAGAGCTCCGCCACCCGCGCCCAGTCGGTGTCCGCGAAGCTCGCGGCGCGGGCGTGCACCTCGGCGATCGCGGCCTGCAGCTGGTAGGGCCCGGGCGCACCGGCACGCTCGGCGCGGCGCAGCTCGGCCGTGCCCGAACGGATCATCGCCGCATCCCAGCGGCTGCGGTCCTGGTGCTCGAGCAGCACCATCTCGCCTGTCGCCGTCGTCCGCGTGGCCGAGCGGGCGTGGTGCAGCAGCATGAGCGCGAGCAGGCCGTGGGCCTCCGGCTCGGCGGGCAGCTGCGAGACGAGCAGGCGCGCGAGCCGGATCGACTCGTCGCACAGGTCGCGGCGCACGAGGTCGTCTCCGGACGACGCCGAGTAGCCCTCGTTGAACACGAGGTAGAGCACCGCGGCGGTGTGCTCGAGCCGGTCGGCCAGGAGGTGTCGCGGCGGGCGCCCGAACGGGATTCCGGCCATGCGGATCTTGGTCTTCGCCCGCACCAGCCGCTGCGCCATCGTCACCTCGGGCAGGAGGAACGCGCGCGCGATCTCGGCCGTCGAGAGGCCGGCCACGAGGCGCAGCGTTAGCGCGACGCTGGCCTCGGCCGAGAGGGCCGGATGGCAGCAGGTGAAGATCAGCTCGAGGCGTTCGTCGGGCACGGCTTCATCCCCCTCCCCCGCGTCGGCCGGCGGCGCCGGCGGCTCGGCCGCAAGGGCGGGCAGGCGCTCGCGCAGCGCCCGCTCGCGGCGGAGGCGGTCGATCGCGACGTTGCCGGCCGTGGCGACGATCCAGCCCAACGGGGAGCCGGGCACGCCGTCGGCCGGCCACCGCGCCGCCGCGCGGCCGAACGCCTCCTGCACCGACTCCTCGGCCAGGTCCGCATCTCCGAAGCGGCGCATGAGCGCCGCCACCGCGCGCCCCCAGTGCTCGCGGAACGCGGCGGCGGCCGCCTCGGAGCCGCCTACCGCTCCACCAATGGCCGCACCTCGATGCACCCGTGCCGGGCCGTCGGCATCTGCCCGGCGGCCTCGATCGCGTCGTCGATCGACTCGCACTCGACGACGAAGTAGCCGCCCAGCTGCTCCTTCGTCTCGGCGAACGGGCCGTCGGTGACGAGCGTGCGCCCGTCGCGCACCCGCACCGAGGTCGCAGCCGCGGTCGGGCGCAGCTCGGCGCCGTCGATCATCATCCCCCGCCGCCCCATGTCCTCGGCGAACCGTGCGTACTCGACGTACATCGCCTCGCGGTCGGCGTCGGAGAGCTCCGCCCATTCGGACTCGTCGGCGTAGATCGCCAGCAGGTACTTCACGCTCGTCTCCCTTCGTCTGGCCGGCCGGCACGCGGCCGCGTCGTCACAGAGGACGAACGGCGGCGGCCGGATTCGACACCGCTCACCCGCGCCCCCTGGGTCGCATCGCCCGGTATCGCAGGATGCCGAGCACCACGAAGACTGCGCCGGCCAGGAACCCGACCTGGCCGCCGCCCAGGATGGCGGTCTCGACCAGGAGCGCGATGCCGATCGCGATGAACGCGTACGACAGGATGCGGTTCACGCGCAGCACGGCATCACCCCGTCGGCTGGGTGCCGACCATCACGCGGCAGTCGGCGTTGCGCAGCACGTAGTCGATCACGCGCCCGAACATGCGCTCGCCGCCGCGCCTGCGTTGCTCGGCGCCGAGCACGATGATCTCCGACCGCCGCTGGCGGGCCTCGTCGACGATCGCCTGGCCGATGTTGCGGGTGCGCACGATGCGCGGGATGACGTACACGCCGTACTCGCGCCCGAGCGCCGCCGCCTCGCTCAGCTCGCGCTCGGCGACGCGCGCCTCCTCGTCCATCGGCGCCGACAGCGGCAGATTCATCGGCACGCTGATCGGGTAGAGGGCGACGAGCTTCGTCCCCGACTCCGCGGCAAGCTGGAGGGCGGTCGCGGTCATCTCGTCGGTCACCCGGTGGGCGGTGATGGGCAGCAGGATCGAGCGGTACTCGACCTCGACGGCCGGCCCGACCAGGGCCCGCGGCGCCAGCACCGTCTCGGTCAACGGCAGGTGCTGCGTGCGCCGGTAGACGACGTAGACGCACATGCCGATCGCGAGCCAGATCATCCCGACGGGGGCGACGCCGTCCTTGAAGTGCAGCGCGACCGTCACGAGCCACGAGGCTCCGCAGCCGATGAACCCGAGCACGGCGAACAGCGGCAGGTCGTACGAGCCCACCTGGAACGACAGCGGGCCGCGCCACGGCATGTCGGCGGAGCTGAGGGTGCGCCGCATCTTGATCACCGACGCGTGCGCGAGCGTGAACGAGAGCATCGCGCCGAAGGCATACAGGTTGCCGAGGAAGGCGATCGCGCCGGGCGGGATCATCAGCAGCACGGCGATCGCGCTGTAGAGGATGATCGCGACATATGGCGTGTTGAATTTGGGGTGCACATGCCGGATCGCCTCCGGCAGCTGGCGATGTTGCCCCATGGAATACGTCAGCCGGGACACCCCGATGATGCCCGCGTTGGTGGCGATGATCAGGATCGTCGCCGCCAGGATCGCGACGTAGTAGGCCATTCCCTGCTTGATCGTGTTCGGGATCGTCAGGTGCTCGACGAGGCCGGCGACGGGGTCGCCCGCGAACTTGCAGGCCAGGTCGGACGTCGGCTCGCCCAGCTTCACCGTCTTCGGGCACGCGAGCACCGGATCGTGCGAGTTTTGCACCTGCTGGGCGGTGGCGGGCTGCACGGGCAGCGCCGAGAGCGCGACCGACGGCAGGAACGCGTAGATCGCGAACACGGCCAGCACCACGTACATGATCGAGCGGGGCACGTGCCGGGGCGGGTCGATCGCCTCCTCGGCCATGTTCGAGACGGTCTCGATGCCGGTGTAGGCCACCATCGCCACCGGGATCGACACGATGAAGTTGCTCCACGTCGGCGCCGTCCCCAGGTGCACGTTGGTCTGGAGCACATGCGGGCTGAACACGGTGACGAGGCCGATCATCACGAGCAGCGCCTGCGTGCCGAGGTCGGTCAGGGCGAGGAAGATGTTGAGCCCCGCGGCCTCCTTGACGCCGACGATGTTGAGCGCGACGAGCAGCGCCACCACGACCGCGCCGCCGACGATGTCCCACGGATGCCCGATCAGGTTCAGGCTGGGGTCGAACTTGTTCAGATAGTGCGGGACGAAGATCGCCGAGATGGCGATCGTGACCGTGTAGTTCAGCATCTGCGCCCAGCCGGCGAAGAACGACACCGCCTCGTTGAACGCGTGGCGCGTGAACGACGACGAGCCGCCCGCCTCGGGGAACCGGGCGGTCGCCTCGGCGTACGTGACGGCGGTGAAGAAGAAGATCGCGCCCGAGACGGCGAATGCGATCGGCGTCATCCCGAGCGCGTAGACCGTGACCAGGCCGAGCGCGTAGTAGATCGACGAGCCGACGTTGCCGTACGCCGTCGAGAACAACGCGGCGGTACCCAGGACTCGGTGCAGGCCTCCGGCCTGGCGGCGCTTCAGCGGCATCGGGTGATTATGGCTGGTCGGCGGGTGAAGGTTTGGGGACTGTCCCCGCGTCGCGGGGACAGTCCCCGATTCTCATCGGGCGAGCAGCGGGATGATCAGGATCGCGACGATGTTCGTGATCTTGATCATCGGGTTGATCGCCGGGCCGGCGGTGTCCTTGTAGGGGTCGCCGACCGTGTCGCCGGTGATCGAGGCCGCGTGGGCGTCGGAGCCCTTGCCGCCGTGGGCGCCGTCCTCGATCAGCTTCTTCGCGTTGTCCCAGGCGCCGCCGCCCGAGGTCATCGAGATGGCCAGGAAGAGGCCGGTCACGATCGTCCCCACAAGCAGGCCGCCCAGGGCCTGGTAGGAGATCAGGCCGACGACGATCGGCACGACCACCGGGATCAGCGCCGGCAGCTGCATCTCGCGGATGGCCGCCCGCGTCACCAGGTCGACGCAGCGGGCGTAGTCCGGCTTGGTGGTGCCCTCCATGATCCCGGGCATCTCGCGGAACTGGCGCCGCACCTCCTGCACCACCAGGCCGCCGGTGCGGCCGACCGCGTCCATCGCGAGCGACGCGAACAGGAACGGCATCAGGCCGCCGATCAGGAGGCCGGCCAGCACCCACGGGTCGTTGATCGTGAACGTGACGGAGTGCCCCAGCTTCCTGCCCAGCTCGTCGCTGTAGGACTGGAACAGCACCAGGGCCGCCAGGCCGGCCGAGCCGATCGCGTAGCCCTTCGTCACCGCCTTCGTGGTGTTGCCGACGGCATCCAGCGGATCGGTCACGTTGTCGCGTACCTCGTGGGGCAGGTCGGCCATCTCGGCGATCCCGCCCGCGTTGTCGGTGATCGGGCCGAACGCGTCGAGCGCGACGATCATGCCCGCCATCGAGAGCATCGACGTGACGGCGATCGCGATGCCGTAGATCCCGGCCAGCTTGAACGCGCACACCGTGCCGATCGCGATCACGATCACCGGCAGCGCCGTGGCCTGCATGCCCACCGCGAGGCCGGCGATGATGTTGGTCGCGTGGCCGGTGAGCGATTGCTGCGAGATGCGCTTCACGGGGCCGAAGCGGGTGCCGGTGTAGTACTCGGTGATCGCGACGATGAGGGCTGTGATGACGAGCCCGATCAGCCCGCAGAAGTAGATCTTGGTGGAACTCGCGCCACCGGTGAAGTACCCGAGGTGCTTGCCGGTGTTCGCGATCACCGGGATGTAGATCAGGGCCGAGAGCACCGCCGAGACGATCACGCCGACGTACAGGGCGGAGATGACGCTGATCCCGCCCCAAAGGCGGACACACATCGTACCGACGATCGACGCCGGGATCGAGAACGCCGCCAAGAGCAGCGGCAGCATCACCGCGTCGTGGCTGCCGAACAGGGCGCCCAGGAACATGGACGCCACCACCGTCACGGCATACGTCTCGAACAGGTCGGCCGCCATGCCGGCGTCGTCGCCGACGTTGTCGCCCACGTTGTCGGCGATCACGGCCGGGTTGCGCGGGTCGTCCTCCGGGATGCCCGCCTCAATCTTGCCGACCAGGTCGGCGCCGACATCGGCGGCCTTCGTGAAGATGCCGCCGCCGAGGCGCGCGAAGACCGAGATCAGCGAGCCGCCGAACGCGAGCCCGACCAGCGCCCGCGTCGTCTCGAGGTCGCGGTGAGCCTGGGTGCCGCTCCCGATCTGATCCAGGATGCCGAAGTACCCGCCCACGCCGAGCAGGCCGAGTCCGACGACGAGGATGCCGGTGACCGTGCCCCCCTTGAACGCGATCGAGAGCGCGGGCGCGAGGCCGGTCTTGGCCGCCTCGGCCGTGCGCACGTTCGAGCGCACCGCGACGTTCATGCCGATGAAGCCCGTGAGCGCCGAGAGCACCGCGCCGATCAGGAAGCCGAACGCGACCTTCCAGCCCAGGTCGGACGTCCAGATGCCGGCGATGCCGATCAGCAGGAACACGACGACGGCCACGCCGGCGATGGTCGTGTACTGGCGCTTGAGGTAGGCGGCTGCGCCCTCCTGGACGGCGGCGGAGATCTCCCGCATCCGCTCGGTACCGGCGGGCTGGCTGAGGACCCAGCGGGTCAGGGCGAGGCCGTAGACGACCGCGAGCGCGCCGCAGACGAGAGAGATCAGCACAGCATGGCTAGCGAGCGAACTCACGTGGTGGACTCCTTAGGGACGACGAAGGACGAATGACCCGGGAAAACGACCGGCGGATTGTAACAGCGGCTCCGGCCCGCACTCCCGCTCCCTGACGCTCAACGTCCGCGGGCGCTAGGCCGATACGTGACGTGATGCCCGCACGCACGCGCCTGCTCGCCGCCCTCCTCGCGGCCGTCGCCCTGCCCGGCTGCGGCGGCACCACGAGCTCCGGGACGGGAGCGACGACCGTCACGTCGCCGGACGTCGTCCATGGCCATGCGATCGCCCCGCCGGGCGCGCCGTACCGGTACACCGTCCCGGCCGGGTTCACGGTGGCCGCGACCGAGATCGAGCCGAAGAACCAGACGAGCTACCGGTATCTCTCGATGGTCTCGATCTCCCGCACGAGCGTGATCTCGGTGAAGGTCATCCCGAACTCGGCGCCGGCGCAGCCCGCCGACGTCGCCGCGGCGGTCGTCGGAGACGCCGGCCGGATGCGGTCGAGCTTCGCCTCGATCGGCGCAGCCATGGGCGGTGTCGCCCGGGCCTCGGTCGCGGGCCGCCCGGCGGTGCGCTACACCGTGACGCACCTCCCGAACGTCGCCGGCGGAGCGCACAGCTCGGCCGTCCGGACGCTCGTCTTCACGCCGCACTACGTCCTCTTCGTCAGCTGCCAGTGGACGCCGGCGTCGATGCGCGCGCCGATCCTGGCGGGATGCGCAGCGCTCGAGCGTTCCCTGGCGCTGCGCTAGAACGCCGCCGCGGCGAGCGGGCTTGCGCACCTGTCGTCAGATCACGTGTAGCGCAGGACGAGGTCGCGGATGAACGGATTCAGGATGTCCTGGGCGTGGCCGTAGATCGAGCAGTGGCCCATGCCCTCGAACTCGTGGTAGCTCCCGGCCCCCGCCAGATCGGCCACCTCGCGGCCGTCCTGCGGGGGCGCCTGGACGTCCTCGGTGAACGCGATCACGTGCATCGGCACGGTGCACCGGGGCAGCGCCTGCATCTGGTCGAAGAGCAGGCTCGCCTCCCACTGCGGGATCAGCGAGCGCTCGTTGTCGTCGGTCGAGAGCCACGCGACCAGGTCGGCGCGCAGCTTCGGCCACAGCTCGCGGTCGCCGAGCACCCGCGCCGGGTACATCATCATCGCGTTGTGGGCGACGGCCATCATGCCGTCGAGCCGGCCGCCCTCCCTGCGCCAGTCGATCTCGGCCTTCTGATAGTCCCATCCCCAGCCGGTGCTGCGCGCGCCCGTGCCCATGGTGACGACGCAGCGCAGCAGGTCGGGGCGGTCGAGGGCCACCTGCTGCACGATCGCGCCGCCGAGCGAGAGCCCGACGAGCGCCACGGGCGGGTCGCAGAGGGCCTCGATCACGTCGGCCGTGTCGCGGGCGAAGGACTCGATCGGCCACGGCATGGGCACGTCGCACTCGGTGCGGCCGATGCCGCGATTGTCGAACGTCGTGCAGCGGAACTCACGCTCGAAGAACGGGATCTGGTAGGGGTGCCAGTCGGCGGCCAGGCCGCCGCCGCCCGAGACCCACACGATGTCGGGGCCTACCCCGTGCTGGACGCAGTGGAGCCGGGCCTCGCCGCCCGCGACGAACGCCACGCGCCTAGAACCGGGCTCCGGCGAGCGCGTTCGCGCAGATGTCCGAGGGCTGTGACCCGATCTTCGGGATCGACTCGAACAGGAGCCGCCGCAGCCGGTCGTTGTTCTCGGTGAAGACCTTGACGACCGCCTCGTGGCTGACGGCCTCGATGCTCGCGTCGTCCTCGAGGCCGACGTCGTAGTCGGTGATCAGCGAGACGTTGGCGTAACAGAGCCCGAGCTCGCGGGCGAGCCAGCCCTCCGGATAGGCGGTCATGTTGATCACACCCCACCCCATCGCCGAGAACCAGCGGCTCTCGGCGCGCGTCGAGAAGCGCGGGCCCTGGATCACGACCACGGTGCCGCCGTCGCGGATGTCGATCCCCTGCGCGCGGCCGGTCTCGAGCAGGATCCCGCGCAGGTCGTGGCAGTACGGGTCGGCCGCCGACACGTGCGTCGTCACCGGCCCGTCGTAGAACGTGTCCCGACGCCCGCTCGTGCGATCGACGAACTGGTCGCAGACGACGAATGTCCCCGGCGGCAGGCTCTTGTCGAGGCTGCCTGACGCGCACGGCCCGATGATCCGGCGCACGCCGAGCTCCCGCATCGCCCACAGGTTGGCGCGGTAGGGCACGGCGTGCGGCGGCAGCTGGTGGTTGCGGCCGTGGCGGGGCAGGAAGGCGACCCGCTTGCCGCCGACCTCGCCGATCGTGAAGCGGTCGGACGGCGAGCCGTACGGCGTGTCAACCGTCACCTCCTCGGCGCTCTCGAGGAACGAGTAGAAGCCGGACCCGCCGAAGACGCCGATCTCGGCCGTCGCGCTCATACGTCGCCCCCCGGCGTCCAGATCCGCGGCCGCTCGGGGACGATCTCCTCGGGCGCCGGCTCGGGCTCGGCCGCCGCCGGCGGCGGTGCGGCGGAGCCGGCCTCGGCCGGCCGCTCCAGAGCGTCTGCGTAGGCGAGCTGGAGCTCGGAGAGCGCGCCTCGAAGGGCCGTCATCGACTCGGCGTCGAGCACCTGCTCGAGCACCGGCAGAAGGGCGCGCACGGTCTCGATCGCGAGCTTGGTCTGGGTGAGGTCGTGCTCGTCGGGGCCCCCGCCGACGAGGCCGGTGCGCCGGTAGCCGACGTCGAACACCGTTTGCACCATCGACACGACCACGTCCTGCACCGGCACGGTGCGCATGAACTCGGCGGCCGCCTTCTGGGCGGACTGCTCGGCGTCGCTCATCCCGTCTCCTCCTCTCTGACCGCAAGCCACTCGATGACGGAGTCGCGCGTGCGCTCCACCGGGTGCGGCCACACGTCCTCCACGCTCGCCCCGGCATCGAGCTCCGCGGCGTAGCGCTCGGCGGCGGTCGGCTCGGTCAACACGGTCAGGTGCGGGGCGATCCCCAGCTCGGCCGCGACCCCGGACACCTCGCCGAGCAGGGTCTCAATGCGGTCGCGGGCGGGCACGGAGAGGCCGGCATCGAGGTCGATCAGCTCGCCCGTCATGCCCCAGCGGATCGCCCGCCACAGGTTCTCCTCGAGCAGCCTGGGCGCATGCCCGGGCAGTGGGCGGCCCTCGTCGTAGGCGCGCGCATAGTGGGCCGAGAGCGCCACCATCAGCCCGGCCAGCCCGACTGCGCGGTCGAACTCCGGCTGGGCGTCGCAGATGCGGATCTCGACGGTCGGGAAGGCCTGGTGCGGCCGCACGCTCCACCAGATCTCGGTGTGCTCGCGGATCGAGCGCGTCTCGATCAGGAAGCGCACGAACCGGGCGTACTCGTCCCAGTCCTCGAAGCGGTCGGGGATGCCGCAGCGGGGGAAGAAGCGGGTGAAGATCTGCGTCCGCGTCGACTGCAGGTACGTTTGGCGGCCCTCGAGCCACGGCGAGCTGCACGAGAGCGCGAGCAGCTCGGGCAGCACCGAGCGCAGGGCGCTCGTGACCGCGATCGCGCGATCGGCGCCGCGGATGCCGGTGTGGACATGGATGCCGAACGTGTTGTTGCGCCAGGCGACGTAGCGCAGGGTCGACTCGACCAGGTGGTAGTGGGGGGTGTCGACCACGCTCTGGTCCTGCCAGCGCGCGAACGGGTGGGTGCCGGTCGCAGAGAGGCGGTAGCCCAGCCGCTCGGCCGCGCCGATCACGTCGGCGCGCCGACGCGCCATCACCTCGGCAGCCTCGGCGAACGACTCGCACCGGCCCGTGCGCACCTCGACCTCGGACCGGATCAGCTCGCCCGCCACCATGCCCGCGAGCGGCCCGGTGCGGGTGGCGGCGTCGATGCGCTCGAAGCCCGGCGTCATGTCGAGGCCGGCCTGGTCGAGGATCGCAAACTCCTCCTCGACCCCGATCGTGAAGTCCTTGCCGTCCTCGAAGGAGGCTCTCGCGGCCTCGAGCGCCTTCAGCGGATCGGTGATCTTGGGCGTCTCCCCCATCGGCCGAGGGACGATACCCGTTGCGGGCCCGCCCCACGCCCGCGAGCCTCAGCCGGGCAGCTGGGCGGCGACCCGCGCGCGCAGGTCCTGAGGCGAGAACGGCTTGGTGAGGTAGTCGTCGGCGCCGAGCCGCATCCCGGTCGCGATGTCGGCGTCCGTGGCGCGCGCGGTCAGCATGATGACCTTCAGGTCGCGGCTGCGCTCGTCGCCGCGCAGCTCCGTCAGAACCTCCCAGCCGCTGCGGCGGGGCATGACGACGTCGAGCAGGCACAGGTCGGGACGGCGCTCGTACACCGACTCGAGCGCGCTCTGGCCGTCGGTCGCCGTCACGACGTCGTAGCCCTCCCGCTCCAGCCGGAACTGCACGAGCCGCAGCAGGTGCGGCTCGTCCTCGGCAACGAGCACGGTGTGGCGCCTATTGCTCATCCTGGTCATCTCCTTCGGTGGACGCGCGTTCGAGGGGAAGGGACACGGTCACGGTCGTGCCGCGGCCGAGCGTCGAGGCGACACCCAGGCCGCCGCCGTGGGCGTCAACGATGCCCTTGCAGATCGCGAGGCCCAGGCCGGTGCCCGGGATGGCCCGCTCGAGCGCGTTGCCCGCGCGGAAGAACCGCTCGAACAGGCGCTCGCGGTCGTCGTCGGAGATCCCGATGCCCGAGTCGGACACGGTGAGCACCGCGACGTCGCCATCGACGGCGAGCGTCAGGCCGAGGCGGCCCTCGTCGGGCGTGAACTTGATCGCGTTCGAGATCAGGTTCGTCAGCACCTGGGCGATCCGGTCGGAGTCGACGTCGGCGATCACCGGCGCATCGGGCAGGATCACCTCCAGGCGCTGTTTGCGGACGTTGACAGCCGGGGTGTGGATCTGGACGTTCTGGAGCACGAGCTCGCACAGGTCGGTCGGCTCGGGGCGGATCACCATCCGTCCGCTCTCGAGCCCGGACAGCGTCAGCAGGTCGTTGATGAGCGCGAGCAGACGGCGGGCGTTGTGGTCGATGATCTCCAGGAACTCCTCCTGGTCGGCGGTCATCTCGCCCACCTCGCCGTTCACCAGGATGTCCGTGTAGCCCAGGATCGACGCGAGCGGCGTGCGCAGCTCGTGCGACACGCTCGAGACGAAGTCCGACTTGAACTGGTCGGACAGCCGCAGCGCTTCGACCTGCTGGGCGAGCGCGGTGTTCAGCTCGTCGAGGCGGGCGAGGATGTCGACGCGCTCGACCGCCACCGCGGCCTCGGCGGCGAAGAGGCCCACCACCGCCGCGGCGCGGTCGGAGATCAGTGTCACGTGCCGATCCCAGGCCACGAGCAGCACTCCCACCGGGTCGCCGTCGCGCAGCACCGGCTGCCACAGGGCGGTGACGAGGCCGGTGGCCTCGACCAGCTGGGGCGAGACGCCGCCGTGGGTCGAGAGGTCGGCGAAGAAGGGCTCCCGTGAGGTGAACACCTGGGCGGTGGCCGAGCTCGTGTGGTCGATCGGCACGATCAGCGGCTCGGAGTGGGCGCCCGCCATGGCGGTCGAGACCAGGTTGCCGTAGCCGTCGGGCTCCATCAGCACGGCCATCGCGCCGTCGCATACCTCCAGGGCCGCCTCGCAGATCGCCAGCCGTGCGGACGCGGCGTCGGCGGTGCGCGGAAGCCGGCGGGCGACGTCGGCGACCACGGTCAGGTCGGCCGCGTACTGGAACGCGAGCACGCCCGTCTCCTCCTCGGCCTCGCGCCGGTCGGTGACGTCGCGCAGCGCAAGCATCCGGCGCGCGCCCCCGGCCTCGCGCTCGATCGTGCGCGCCGAGGCCTCGAGGTAGCGCGGCGCGCCGGACTTGGTCGTCCCGATCAGCTCGAACGCCTGCTCCTCGCCGAGGCGGATCCGTTCCGCCAGCGACGCCCGCTCGGTCGGGGCGGCCAGGTCGAGCACCGTCAGGCGCAGCGCCTCCTCGGCGGTGTAGCCGAAGGTGGCCGAGAACGCGGGGTTCACGTCGACGATGTGGCCGTCCACGTGGGCGAGCAGCGGCTCGAACGACGCATCCCAGAGCGTGCGGAACGGGTCCGGCCGCGCGCCCGCCGGGCGACGCCGGAACAGGGACGCGAGTCGCCGCAGTCCGCGGGGGGCGGAAGCGTTCACACGCGCCGTATCGGCGCTCGCCCGCCCCGCCTTGAGGGCTACGGGAGCGCGTCTGCGAGCAGCTGCCGGGCGATCCGCTCCCAGCTCCATCGGGCAACGACGGCCGCGCGCGCGACCGCACCGAGCCGCGCCCGCTCGGCCGCGGGCAGGTCGAGCAGCGCGTTCAGGCGGCCGGCGAGGTCGTCCGCGCTGCCGTCGAACGTGATCCCGGCCTCGCCGAGGCCCGCCGCCACCTCGGCCAGGCCGGAGTGGTCGGAGACGATCGGGACGACCGCGCAGGCCGCCGCCTCGGCGGCCACCATGCCGAAGGCCTCGGGCAGCACGGACGGCACGACCACCGCCCCGGCGAGCGGCACGAGCAGCTGCAGCTGCTCGTGATCCATCGCGCCGGTGAAGATGACGCCCGGCGGGGCGGCCGCCTCGAGCTCGGCGCGGGCATCGCCAAACCCGACGACGACGAGCCCGACGCCGGGATGGCGGGCGCCGACGTCGCGCCAGGCCTCGAGCAGCAGATGCACGCCCTTCTGGCGCATCAGCTTGCCGAAATAGAGCACGAAGCGGCCGAGGCCCTGAAGGCCGGCCGCGGCGCCCGCATCGGCGACCCGCTCGGCCGGGTGACCCGAACCGTGGCCGGCCTCCGCGGCGAGCAACCGCCGCAGCTGCGGCAGCGACCCCCGCCCGGGGGCAAAGCCGTCGGTGTCGACGCCGGGCGGCACGATCCGGAGCGCCTCCCGGTAGACGCCCTCGCCGAGCAGCTCCTCGGTGACCGCGACGATGTGCTCAGACCCGGCGAAGACCGCGGCCGCGCCGGCGAGCGACTCCCGGGCCATGCCGGCCAGCGCCGGCCGGCCGCGGATCGCGTACTCGAGCTCGGATCCATGCACCTTGACCGCGTACGGCGTCCGCCCGAGACAGGCGCCGGCGGCGACCGGACCACCCATGATGGCGTGGTTTGCCAGCACGAGATCGACCGGCCCGCGATCGAGCTCGGCCGCGATCGCGGCGACGTTGGCCGCGGTGTAGCGCTCGCGCTCGGCCGCCGTAAGGTCGGCGACGTGCCTGGCCTCGACGCCCTCGTAGCGGTCGAGCACGAACACGGGCAGGAGCGGGCCGATGTCGGGCCGCACGATGCGCACGCGCGGCCCCAGGTCGAACCGTTCGGCCCGTGGCTGCTGACAGATCAGGCACACGTCGTGCCCGAGCCGGCCCCAGGCACGGGCGATGTGCTGGGTGTAGATGTTCGAGCCCGTGCCCTCGAGCAGGTACCCGTGCCACAGGATCAGCCGCACGGACGGCAGGCTACCCCCGGATGAATAATTCGGGCCTGGCCCGAATTATTCAGGTGAGGTGGAAGTAGAGCGCGTGCAGGATCTCGACGACTGGGCTCGACCTGTGCACGGTCACGTCCGCGGGCGTGTCGATCAGGGCATCGGAGTAGTTGAAGATGATCTTCACGCCGGCGGCGACGAGCGCGTCGGCGGCCTCCTGCGCAGCCCCCTCGGGCACCGCCAGCACGCCGACGATGATGTTGCGGTCGCGCACGGCGGTCTGCAGGCCGGACACGTCCTGCACCGCCTGGTCGCCGATGCTCGAGCCGATCTTGGCCGGATCGGAGTCGAACACGCCGGCGATGTTGAAGCCGTGGTCGGCGAACGTCGGCGACGACGCGATCGCGGAGCCGAGCCGGCCCGCGCCGATGAGGACGATGTTGTGCTGGCCCGAGGTGCGCAGGATCTTGCGGATCTCGGTGACCAGGTAGTCGATGTTGTAGCCCACCCCGCGCTTGCCGAACTTCCCGAACCCGGACAGGTCGCGCCGGATCTGGGTGGCGTTCACGTTCGTGTACTCCCCGATCTCCTGCGACGAGATCGAGTCGCGTCCCATCTTCTTCGCCTGGGTGAGCACCTGCAGGTAGCGCGAAAGCCGGGCGGCAACGCCGACCGTCAGGCGATCGGATTCCACAGGTCTCTCCTTCGAAGCGGTGGCGTGAAGCACTGTGAGTCCAGTGTAGCCATCACATTTTCGGCGCCGCGCAGTTCGCGGCCGCGGCCACCCGGCGGCGCAGCTCGAGCGGGTCGACGTGGTACTTGAATGCCTTGCGCCCGGCGACGTAGACGACCGGGATCTGCTCGCGGTACGCCGCCTCGAGCTCCGGATCGCCGGTGATGTCGATCTCGACGAAATCGAACGCACTCGCCGCGCGCTCCTGCTCGATCAGCGCCTTGGCGACGTCGCACAGGTGGCAGCCCGGCGCCGAGTACACGCGCACCTCGACGCTCACGAGACGGTCGCGTAGGCGTCGCGGCGCAAGTAGCCGGGGAAGTCGATCGCATCGGTATAGCGGGCCGCCGAGGCGATCATGGCCGCGTTGTCGGAGCAGAGCTCGGGCGGAACGAGCGCGAGCCGGACGCCGAGCCCGCGGCAGCGCTCGGCGAACGCGTCGCGCAGGGCGCCGTTGCGGGCGACGCCGCCCACGACGGCGAGCGTCGTCGCACCCGTGTCCGTCACCGCCGCCGCCGTGCGCTCCACCAGCGAGCGGACGATCGCCGCCTGATAGGACGCGGCCAGGTCGGCGAGCGAGAGCCCGTGATCGCCCGCCAGGGCGTAGCGCAGCGCGGTCTTGAGCCCGCTGAACGAGAGGTCGTAGCCCGGCCGGCCGAGCATCCCGGCCGGGAAGGCGTACGCAGCCGGGTCGCCCTCGGCAGCCAGCCGCTCGAGCCGCGCTCCGCCCGGGTAGCCCAGGCCGAGCAGCCGCGCGCCCTTGTCGAATGCCTCGCCGGCGGCGTCGTCGAGGGTGCCCCCGATCGTGCGATAGCCGCGGCGGTCCGTGACCTCGAGCACCAGCGTGTGCCCGCCCGAGGCGAGCAGTGCCAGGAACGGCGGCTCGAGCGGCTCCGGCTGCAGGTAGAGCGCGGCCAGGTGGCCGTGCAGGTGGTCGACCGGGACGAGCGGCAGGCCGCGCGCGAACGCGATCGCCTTCGCGGCGGAGAGGCCGACCAGGAGCGCGCCGATCAGCCCCGGCCCCTCGGTGACCGCCACCGCGTCGAGGTCGCGCAGCGCGATGCCGGCCTCCGCGAGCGCCCGCTCGATCACCGGCACGACCATGTCCAGATGCCGGCGCGACGCGACCTCGGGCACGACCCCGCCGTAGGGCGCATGCACCTCGGCCTGCGACGAGATGACGTTCGCGAGCACCGTGCCGTCGTTCGTGACGACGGCGGCCGCCGTTTCGTCGCACGACGTCTCGATGCCGAGGATCATGCCGGGTCGGGGTCGCGCCACATGATCAGGGCGTCCTCGCGGTTGTCGGTGTAGTACCCGCGGCGGACGCCCGTGGCGACGAACCCGAGTGACTCGTACAGATGGATGGCGGTGTGGTTGGAGACACGCACCTCGAGCGTGTAGCCGCGCTCGCTGTCGGCGTCGGTGAGCGCGAACAGGCGCTCGAGCATCGACCGCGCCACGCCGCGGCCGCGCCACGCCGGGTCGACCGCCACGTTCATCACGTGCCAGGCGTCGACGTAGCGGGCGACGATCAGGTACCCGAGCATGTCCTCGCCCTGGAACGCGCCCAGGCAGATGCCGCTCGGCTTGGCGAGCTCGCCGGCGAACATCGACCGCGACCACGGCGTCGGGTACGACGCCCGCTCGACGATCTCGATGGCATCCAGGTCGGACGTCTTCAGCGGGCGCAGCTCGACGGCGGTGATCATCCGGCGGCCCTCGCAGCCAGGCTGCGGTCGGCATCAGGGGCGCGCAGGTAGCACGGATCGGGCGGCCCGGCAGAGGCGGCCAGCGCCGCGTGGTGGCGGGCGTGCGGGACGTGCAGCGGCGAATCGTCGGGCGGGATGTCAGCGTTCGCGAGCACGTCGCGATAGCGCACGGCGCCGTCGCCGACGACGACGGCTCCTGCCGGCAGCCCCGCCGCGAGCGCCTCGGGCGTGAGCGCCTGCGGATCGATCCCGGCCCCCGCGCAGAACACCTCGCCGCGGCGGGCGTCGATGCAGGCGACGTCCACCCCGGCCGGGTGGCACAGCGCCGCGAGCGTCGAGACACCGCGCACCGGGATCCCGAGCGCGAAGCCGAGCGCCCGTGCCGTCGCCAGGCCGATCCGCAGGCCTGTGAACGTCCCCGGGCCCGTGCCCGCCACCACCAGCTCGACGGCGTCCAGCGGCACGCCGGCACGCGACAGCAGCCCATGTACGTCGTCGAGCAGACGCTGGGCACCGACCGAGCGCCC
This sequence comes from uncultured Actinomycetes bacterium, assembly GCA_963825325.1. Lineage (GTDB taxonomy): Bacteria > Actinomycetota > Thermoleophilia > Gaiellales > JAICJC01 > JAICJC01. The sequence continues at coordinate 727,493 of CAWGSU010000003.1, read as the reverse complement.
GGCGGTGGCCGACTCGGCCAACACCTCTCCGTGCGCGCTCATGCAGGCCGTGGCGACGTCGGTCGCCGTATCAAACGAGAGGATCACCAATCGCGTCGAGCAGCTCCGCGTCGTGGCTTCGAAGCTCGATCAGCCTAGCATCGCCCTCCCCGACCCGCACCGTCACGGTCAGGCGCGGCTCCGGGAGCACGCCCGCGCCGGCCTGCGGCCACTCGACGAAGCAGATGGTGTGCTCGAAGTACGGCTCCAGATCGGCCGCCTCCTCGACCGTCACGCCCGCCGACCGGTAGAGGTCGAGGTGTGCGACCCGGCCGGTGGCCGTGACGTAGAGGTTTCCGACGGTGTAGGTGGGGCTCGTGACCGGCCCCTCGACGCCGAGCGCACGGCAGGCGCCGCGCACGAACACGGTCTTGCCGGCACCCAGCTCGCCGGCGACGTGGACGACGTCGCCCGGCTGCAGCAGGCGTGCCACCGCCGCCCCCAGCCGTTCGGTCTCGTCGGAGCTAGAAGAGGCCCAGCTGCGCGTATTCGGGCTCGGGCTCGGCGACGGGCTCCGGCGGGACGACCGGGGCCGCGACGGGTGCCGCCGGCACGGCTGCGGCCACGGGCTCGGTCGAGAGCAGCTCCGGCAGCTTCGCGAAGTCCTGCTTGAGCGTCTCCATCATCGCCGGGGTGTAGAGGGCCGCGGCCGGGTGGAAGATCGGGTAGAGCACGAGGTCGACGCCGGCGATCCGGCGCGGCTGGGCGCGGCCGTGCACGCGGGTGATCCCGTGCGGCTGGCCGGACAGGAGCTTGGTGGCGAAGTTGCCCAGGGTGCAGATCACGCGCGGGCGGATCAGCTCGACCTGTGAGAACAGGTGGCCCTCGCAGGCGGCGATCTCGTCGGGCTGGGGATCGCGGTTGCCCGGCGGCCGGCACTTGAGCACGTTGGCGATGTAGACCTCGGGCCGCGACAGGCCGATCGATTCGAGGAGCGACTCGAGCACCTTGCCGGCTTGACCCACGAAGGGCGCCCCTTGGCGATCCTCGTGGTAGCCGGGAGCCTCGCCGACGAACATCAGATCGGAGTCGGGATGGCCGGATCCGACGACGACCTGGGTGCGCGTGCGCCCGAGCGCGCACTTCTGGCAGTCCTGCCACTCGGCGGACAGCCGGTCGAGCTCGGCCGCGCGGACGGGTGCGTCGCTCACGGGGCGCATTCTGTCACCCGGCCCGGACGGTCCCCGGCGTGGCCGAAGCTAGTGGCCGCAGCCGCAGCTGCCGCCGCAGCAGCCACCGCCGCCCCCACCGCCGGCCATCACCGGCCGGGGCGTGGCGAACGACGAGAGCAGCCGCGTGACCGTGGTCGCGCCGCAGTCGGGGCAGTGGACGTCGTCGCCCTCGCTGCGGACGAGCTCCTCGAACGTGCCCGAGCAGCCGGCGCAGAGATACTCGTAGATCGGCATGCGGGAAGCATACCCGGCCGGCACCTCTGCCCGGCTATGCTGAGGTGGCAAGCCTGGTATCCGCACCGGAACTGGAGCCCATGCAGACATCCACCGTCGTCATCGGCGCCGGCCGCGTCGGCACCGTCGTCGCCGACCGCCTCGGCGCGCGACTGGTCGCCCGCGGCGAGCACGCCGATCTGCGCGGCTGCAACCTGCTCGCGATCGCGACGCCCGATGCCGCCATCGCCGGGGTCTGCGCCGAGCTCGCGCCACAGCTCGAGCCGGGTGCAGGCGTCGTCCACTTCTCGGGCGGCACGAGCATCACCGCCCTGGACACCGCGCCGGGGCCGCGGGCATCCGTGCACCCCTTGCAGACGGTGTGGCCGCAGCGCGGGCCGAACCAGCTCGAGGGCGCGCACGCCGCCGTGACCGGCGACTGGGAGCTCGGCGCCGTCCTCGCCCGCGCGCTTGGGATGACCCCGTTCGCACTCGCTGACGAGGCCAAGCCCGCCTACCACGCCGCGTCGGTGATCGCGTCGAACTACCTGGTGACGCTGACGCACGCCGCCGTCTCGCTGCTCGGCCGGGCGGGCCTCGAGCGCGACGCCGCGCTCACGGCGCTCGCTCCGCTGCAGCATCGCAGCGTCGACGTCGCCGGCCTACCTCCGACGGGCCCGATCGCCCGCGGCGATGCGGCCACCGTCGCCGCCCACCTGCGCGCCGTCGGGCCCGAGCTCGAGCCGCTCTACCGGGTGCTCGGGCGCGCGACCCTGCCGCTCGTCTCGCCCGCGGCCGCCGAGGCCGTCGCGGAGGTGCTGTGAAGGTCGGCCTCGTCCCCACGATGGGCGCGCTGCATGACGGTCACCGCGCCCTGCTGCGGGCGGCGCGGGCCGAGTGCGACCGCGTCGTCATGAGCCTCTTCGTGAACCCGACCCAGTTCGCGCCGGGCGAGGATCTCGACCGCTACCCGCGCGACGAGGCGGGCGACCGTGCGATCGCCGCCGCCGAGGGCGTGGACGAGGTGTTTGCGCCCACCGTCGCGGAGATGTACCCGGCGGGCTTTGCGACCACCGTCTCGGTGGGCGAGCTCGGCCGTCGTTACGAGGGCGCCCATCGGGCCGGGCACTTCGACGGTGTTGCCACCGTCGTGCTGAAGCTGCTCCAGCGCGTGCGCCCCGACGTGGCCTACTTCGGGCGCAAGGACGCGCAGCAGCTTGCCGTCGTGCGCCGGATGGCGACCGACTTGGACGTGCCGGTGCAGATCCACGGCGTCGACACGGTGCGGGAGGCCGACGGCCTTGCGCTCTCGTCCCGCAATGTCTACCTGAGCCCGCAGGAGCGGGGGCGGGCACCGTCGCTCCACCGCGCCCTGCTCGCCCGCGACCCGGCGCTCTGCGAGGGCGAGCTCGACTACCTGGCCGTCGTCGACCCGACGAGCTTTGACCCCGTCCCGCCGCGGCCCGGCGCGCTCGTGATCGGCGCGGCCCGCTTCGGCACCACCCGACTGATCGACAACATCGCCCTCGAGGAGGCGTCATGAAGGTTTCCCTCCCCCACCTGCACGAGCTGAAGCTCGCCGGCACGCCCATCGTGATGGTGACCGCCTACGACTACCCCAGCGGCCGCATCGTCGACCAGGCCGGCGTCGACATGGTGCTCGTCGGCGACTCGGCCGCGAACACGGTGCTCGGCCACGACCCGGTGTCGACCGTCCACGCGACCATGGACGAGCTCCTGATCCTGACCCGGGCGGTCGCGCGTGCCTGCGAGCACCCGATCGTGATCGGCGACCTGCCGTTCATGTCCTACCAGGTGTCCGACGAGGACGCGGTGCGAAACGGCGGCCGTTTCATCAAGGAAGCCGGCGCCGACGCCGTGAAGCTCGAGGGCGGCGGCCAGTCGGTGCAGCGCGCGGCCGCGCTCACCGCTGCGGGCATCCCGGTGATGGGCCACATCGGCCTGACCCCGCAGACGGCGACGATGCTCGGCGGCCACAAGGCCCAGGGCCGCCAGTGGCAGCAGGCCAAGGCGCTGTATGACTCGGCCGTCGCGTTGCAGGCAGCGGGCTGCTTCGGCGTCGTGCTCGAGTGCGTGCCCGAGCCGGTGGCCGCGGCCATCTCGCGCCGGCTGACGATCCCGACGATCGGGATCGGCTCGGGGGCCGCGACCGACGGCCAGGTGCTCGTGCTGCACGACCTGCTCGACATCCGCCCCGACAGCACCTTCCTGCCACGATTCGTGAAGCACTTCGCGCACATCGGCGCAGCGATGCGCGAGGGGGTCGAGGCCTACGCGACCGAGGTGCGTTCGGGGACGTTCCCGGCACAGGAGCACGTCTACCCGATCGACGCTGACCAGCTGGCCGCCTTCGAGATCGCGGTCGAGGCCGGCGCCGGTGGCGACAACGTGCTCGCCGACTGGTGAGGTCGCAATAGGATCCGCGCCATGACCACCTACCTGCACACCATGGTCCGGATCACCGATCCCGGAAAGAGCCGCGCCTTCTACGAGGCGCTCGGCTTCACGTTCAGCCGCGAGATGGACATCGTCCGAAATGGCGAGAAGGAGGCGACGAACTACTTCTTCAGCCTCCCCGGCTCCGACAGCGTGCTCGAGCTGACCTACAACCACGACGGCCGCACGTACGACGTGGGCACGGGCTACGGGCACATCGCGATCGGCGTCCCCGACCTCGACGCCACGCTGGCCGAGCTGGCCAAGCAGGGCATCGAGCCCGAGCGTGCGCCCTATCAGGTCAGCGAGGGCGGATCGTGGCTCTGCTTCGTGCGCGATCCCGACGACTACCGGATCGAGATCATCGGGCGAGGCTGATATGGACGCGCACGCCGACGCTGCCTCAGCGCTCGAACTCGCGACTCGATACCGGGACGCGTTCTTCGCTCGCGACGTGGATGCGATCCTTGCGCTCGTCACCCCCGACTTCGTGTTCGAGAACGTGACCGGCGGCGAGCGTGTCCAGGGAGTTGACGCGGCCCGGCGACACATTGCCGCCATCCACGCACGCTGGCCGGACATGCGGTTCGTCGAACGCGATGAAGGGCTCATGCCCGGCGCGGATCACGTCGTCGCCGAGTGGACGGCGCAGGCGACGCACCCGGACACGGGCGAATCGATCGAATGGGACGGTCTCGACCTGATCCAGGTGCGCGACGGGCTCATCTGCCGGAATGCCGTCTACTCGTCGGCTCATACCGCGCGGCCGTCGCGCCGACCCTGAGATCCGGTGCGAGGGGTATCGTCGGCGGTGACGTGGACGGTTCCGCGAATCCCCTGCTGGGTGCATGGCGGCTCGTGTCGTGTGAGACACGAGCGGAGGACGGGGCGATCGACTACCCGCTTGGGCGGGACGCGGTCGGCCTCCTGATCTACACCGACGACGGGCACATGTCAGTCTCGATCGCGCGCGCCGGCCGCCGGCCCTTTGCGGCCGGTGATCTCCTTGGCGGCACCGGCGACGAGAAGGCGAGCGCGGTCGACGGCTACATCTCCTACTGCGGCCGGTACGAGCGCCGCGACGGATCCGTCGTCCACCACGTCGAGATGAGCCTCTTCCCGAACTGGACCGGGCGGGATCAGGAGCGGCGGGTCGAGCTTCACGGAGACCGGCTCACGCTGGAAGCACCGCCCTTCCTCGTCAAGGGCACGGAGCAACGGGCCCTGCTCGTGTGGGAACGATTCTGAATCGATGAACCGGTGTCCCCAGCTGTCGCCGGATGGTCACCGGTCGCGGCGGATCACGGCGATGATCCCGGTCACTGCTCCCTGCCGGAAGGGCATGATCGAGGCGAAACGCAGCGGCAGTCCGGCGATCATCGCCCGGAGCGCATCTGCGGAGATCTGGTGCGAGGCCTGCTCGGCGTGGGCCATGTCGCGCACCAGCAGGGTGCCGCCCGGCCGCAGCACCCGCGCCGCCTCGCTCGCGTAGCGCCCGTGGTCGCGCTCGTCGATGTGGTGCAGGCAGCCGCGATCGGTCACGAGATCGATGCTCGCGTCGTCGAGGGGGAGGTCGAGGGCGCTGCCCTCGATCCACGTCACGTCCACGCCGCCGGCCTCGGCGCGCCCGCGGGCGCGGCCGAGCGCGTCGCTGCTGAGATCCAGTCCGGTCGTCGCGATGCCGAGCCCCGCCAGGAAGACGGCGTCGCCGCCGGTGCCGCAGCCCACGTCGAGCGCGGTGCGCGGCAGCTCGCCGAGCCCTGCGAGGAAGCCGGCCAGCTCGAACGACGACCACGACGCGGGCCTGTCGTGCTCGTGCGGTTCGGACGACATCCGCCAAACCTACCCGCACGGTAGGCTCGCGCGATGAGGACGATCTCGCGCGCCGGCGTCGACCTGGCCTACCACGACATCGGCACCGGCTTCCCGGTCGTCATGCACACCGGCGCGGCCGGCAGCTCGTCGATGTGGCGGCGCGGCGGGTACGTCGACCGGATGCCCGGCTTCCGGCTGATCCTGCTCGACCATCGCGGCCGTGGAGCCAGCAGCCGTCCCCGCGACGTCGCCGCCCACCGCGTCTCCGAATACGTCGCCGACGTTATGGCGCTGATCGATCACCTCGGCCTGCCCGGGTACGGCTTCGTCGGCTACTCGTTCGGCGGCTTCGTCGGACTGCTGCTGGGAGCGGCGGACCCCCGGCTCACAGGGCTGGTCGTGCTCGGCACGGTGTTCGATCCTCCTGACCCGGAGCCACCGCCATCGGACGAGGCGACCTCGCTGGACGACGGCGGAATGGCGGCCGTCGTCTCGCTCGTCGAGCGCGGGGAGAGGATCACGCTCCCGGGCTGGGCGAACGCCGAGTTCATGGAGACCGACCCGGAGCAGTTCACGCTCACGCTCGCGGCGAACGCGGGCGATCCCGACCCGTGGGATCTCCTGCCCCGTATCCGCGCGAAGACAGTCCTGATCGCCGGATCCGACGAGGACCCGGATGACCTGCAGGGCACGATGGCCGCGCTGATGCCTGCCGCCCGCAGCGTCCACCTGCCCGGGGCAGGGCATGTCGGCGCCTTCCTGCGGCCCGACGAGGTGACGGCGCATGCGCTGCCGGCGCTACGCCTGGCTGCCGGAGCCGACTGAGTCCAGCAGCGCGTCGATCGCCTCCACGGTGAGCGGGTCGTCGACGCTCTCCCGGACCCGCAGCGCGTGGTGTTGACGCTCGGCCGCGGACGCCGCCGGGTCGAGCCAGTGCCGGCACGCGATCTCGGTGATGTGGCCGAGCTGGGCGATCGCCATCGAGAAGTCGCCGCGCCGCCGGACGCGCCCGGGGCCGCCGCAGCGCCGATACTCGCGGTGCAGCTCACGGGCACGGTCGGGGTCGCCGGCGGCGAACTCGAAGAGGGCGACCGCGAGCTCCTGGCCGGGCTCGGCGAGGCCGCAGTTGTCCCAGTCGATCACGCACAGCCCGCCACCGGCGGTGCGGCGCACGTTGTCGGCCCACAGGTCGCGGTGGCACGTGCGCAGATTCGCCGCCGGCTCGAGCAGCGCCTCGACCGCCACCAGATCGTCGCGCACCGCGGCGAGGTCGGCAGCGAAGGGGGCCCCGGCGGCCGTGAGCTCGGCGACCAGCCCGTCCCAGCGCTCGGCTCCGACCGGCTCGCTGTACCAGCCGTCCTGCGGACGCCGGCCGGCGAACGGGACACGATGCACGGCCGCCAGCATCCGCGCCACCTGCGCCGGGTCGATGGTTCGGTCGGGCGGCAGCACGTCGACCCACTCGTACAGGCGCACCGGTACCCCGCCCACGTCCGCCCAGGGGGCGCCGTCCACGGTTCGCACGACCATCGGCGCCGGCACGCCGGCTGCCAGCGCCGCTGTCTGGAACTCCACATCTTCGCCGTCGAGGTCTGCCGGAGTCGCGGCGAAGGACGTCTTCACGGCCCACATTCCCCGCGACGTGGCGAGCTGGGCGACGAGGCCCTGCTCGCCGCGCGCCACCGTCCCCGTGAGCGCGGCACCGTCGCCCAGCCCGAAGATGCGCGCGATGGCGCCGGCGCGAGGGTCGTCGATCACACCGCGAGCGTATCGCTACCCGACGAGATCCCTGAATGCCGGCTCGGCACGGATCGGATCGAAGTCGGAGTCCCCGGCGGCCAGCCCGCGCAACGGCTCCGGCGCCAGGCCGATCGCACGCCGCAGGTGCTCGATTGCGTCGCCCGTCCGCCCGGCCAGGCTCTCGGAGCATGCGACGTTGTAGAGCAGACGAGCGTTGTCGGGATCCGCCGCGATCAGCGCCTGTCCGCGGTCGGCCACCTCGGCGTACGCGCCCGCCGCGAAGAGCGGGGCGAGCTCCGTCCACGCCTCGTCCTGCTCGATCCCGTGAGGCAGGACGAGCCATGAATGCCGGCGATGCCCGTAGACGGACACGGTCGGCGCCGGGAACGACGGGTCGGCGAACGCGCCGACGGGGACGGCGATCAGGCCGGGGCGATCGGATGTGGTGTAGAAGACCGTCCCGCCGCACTCGGGGCAAAAGCGGAACCGGCGCTCCTCGCCGTCGTCGTCGGCCGCGCGCACGTACTCGCTGGACCGGCCGGCGATCTGCACCTGCTCGGCCGGGAACCGCGCCTGGATCCCGAACGCGCTGCCGGTGCGGCGCTGGCAGGCGAGGCAGTGGCACATCGAGATCCGCACCGGATCGCCCTCCGCGACCAGGCTCAGCTGCCCGCAGCTGCACGCCGCGTCGTGGGAGACCATCACGCCTCCCCGTCGGGAGCGAACGCCGACGCGAGCGACCGCTCGACATCGGCTACCGTCAGATCGAGGTGATGGATTCCCTGCGCCGGCATCCGCCCTCCGAGAGTCCGGAAAACGACGAGTGTAGAGCGGGAGGAAGCCGGATGGATTCGCCAGCCAGCGGCCGCGGATGGAGGCTCGCGGACGCGGCCACCGTCCCGGCTCTTTGGAACGTCGGCCACGACGGCGTCCCGACCGACGACGACGAGGCCTACGAACGGATCGCCGAGCGCGATCCCGGCATCGTCGAGCGCTGGGAGGCGATCGAGCGCCGGCACCCCGGCTACGACGAGCAGGTCGAGTACCACAGCGTGCGCCAGCACTTCGGAATCCGGGTGTTCGGCGTCGCGCTCGAGACGCCCACGAAGATGCTCGTGATCGGCGGCGTGCCGGGGAAGGCCTACGCACCGCCTCCGTTTGCGCTCGACTGGCGGGACGCACCGCCGCCCGACGCGGAGCGCTCGCAGTGAACAGCGACCGCGTCCCGTTCGCATGCGGCGAGGACGAGTTCGCCCAGATCGCCGGGTCGGAGCTCGACGCGCTGCCGCCGTGGATCCAGGAGGCGATCGCGCGTGAGAACGTGGCGATCGACGTCGAGGACGAGCGCCCTGGCAGCCCCGGGATGCTCGGGCTCTTCCGCTCGTCCGGCTTCGGCCGGGCGACGATGAAGGAGATCACGCTCTACCGGCTGCCGATCGTGCGCGCCGCCGGCGACCGCAGCCGCCTGCGCCGCGTGATCCACGACACGCTGCTGCACGAGCTCGGGCACCTGTTCGGGATGACCGAGTCCGACCTCGACGGCTACACGATCGGAAACCATCCCCGACCCGACGCCGAGCGCGTACACCCACCCCGCGGCAACGGGTAGGTCGCTAGCCGCCGCCGTACGTGATCACGAGATCGGACGCGAGCCCGATCAGGAAGCCGAACGTCAGCCCGAACAGGACGAGCCGCGAGCCGAGGCGGCGGTTGGCCGAGTTCCAGAGCTGCCCGACGACGTAGAGGATCGCGCCGGCGGCCAGCGTGTAGAACGAGATCTCAAGCGCAGGCGACGTCACCCTGTAGCCCACCAGGGTGCCGGCGAACGTCGGGCCGCCGCCGATGATCCCGGCCAGGAACAGCCACCGCCAGCTGGGGCGCACCGAGCCGAGCGGACCGACGATGCCGAAGCCCTCGGTCGCGTTGTGGAGGGCAAAGCCGATGATGAGCGTCGTCGCCAGGGCGACCTCACCCGCGCGTGCCGACACGCCGATCGCGAGGCCCTCCGAGAAGTTGTGCAGGCCGATCGCGATCGCGATCAGCATTCCCAGGGCGAGCGACGCGCGCTCCGCCATCTGCGCGAGCTCCTGGCTCGACACCGCCGCACCGGCGGCGACCGCGTCGACGCTTCCGCCCGCCATCGGCGCCCGCGTGCGCCGCACCTGCATCTGGTGCTCGATCGCGGCCAGGCCGAGCCCGCCGGCGAGCATGCCGGCCACGGCCATCGCGGCGCGCGCGGCGAATGTGCCCCACCCGCCTCCGGCCTTGGCGATCAGAAGGCCCGACTCGAGGATCGCGTGGGCGGCGTCGAGCACGTCCCAGAAGATGAAGAGCAGGATGCCGGCGGCCAGGACGGACAGGAACGCACGCATCCGCTCGCTCAGCCCCTGCAGGCGGCCGAGCGGCAATCCGAAGAAGATCGTGAAGCCGGCGATCGCGCCCAGGATGGCGGTTCGTTCAGGGCTCACGTGGTCATCCGGTGCGTCGGCATCCCGCGGCACCTTACCCGATCACGGCTTAGGCTGCCCTAACTGTGCGTCAGCTCTCCGGGCGCAGGTGATCGTGATTACCTCTGCCGCAAAGGCCGCCCAGCGCGGGCACGGCTCGATAAGCTGCCCCCGCCGTGACCGCCTCCCGCCTGCGCGCGCTCCTCGCTCTGGGTGTCGCCCTGACGCCGGTGCTGCTGCTCGCGGCGGGCGCCGAGGCGGGCCCATCGACCGCCGCGGCCGGCGCCGCCTCCACCCGGGCGCGCGTCTATGCCCCGTACTTCGAGACGTGGAGCCGTAGCCACATCTACCGCATGGCGACGCTGTCGGGCGCCCACCACCTCACCCTGGCGTTCATCCAGGCGCCCAAGCGCGGCTCGTGCACGCCCGCGTGGAACGGCGACCCGCGCCGCCCGACCGCCGCGGGTGGATACCTGCGCGGGATCCGCGCGCTGCGCCGGGCCGGCGGCGCGGTCGTGCCGTCCTTCGGCGGCTTCAGCGCCGACCACGCGCTGACCGAGATCGCCGACTCATGCACCCACCTCGGCAAGCTCGTCGCCGCGTACGAGTCGGTCGTGCGCACCTACGGCGTCACCCGCCTGGACATGGACGTCGAGGACCGCTCGCTCAGCCACCTCGCCGGGATCGACCGGCGCAACCGGGCGCTTGCCATCGTCGAGGCATGGGCGGCGCGCACCGGGCGGCGCCTGCGGCTCCAGTACACCCTGCCGGTCGAGCCCGCGGGGCTCGAGTCCGACGGCCTGCACGTGCTCCGAAACGCCGTGCGCAACGGCACCCGCGTGGACGTGGTCAACATCATGGTCTTCGACTACTACGACGGCACGACGACCGACATGGCCGGCGCCGCCGAGAGCGCCGCCCGCGGCCTGCACAAACAGCTGCATGCGCTCTACCCCGGCAAGGGTGGGCGGCGGCTGTGGGCGATGGAAGGGCTCACGCTGATGCCGGGGATCGACGACTACCCGCACAAGACCGAGGTGACGTCGCTCGCCGACGCGACAGCGGTGCGGAAGTTCGCCGCCTCGACGGGGATCGGCACCCTCTCGATCTGGGCGATCCAGCGCGACAACGGCGGCTGCCCTGGCCAGCTCGGATCGGACACGTGCTCGGGCCTCGTCCAGCCGCAGTGGGCGTTCAGTCACACGCTCGAGCCGTTCACGCGGCGGGGCCGCCGGTGAGCGTGCGCGTCGTCGGCGCCGGCCTCGGCCGCACCGGCACGAACTCGCTCAAGCTCGCGCTCGAGCGCCTGCTGGGCGGCCCCTGCTACCACATGATCGAGGTGATCGAGCGGGCGCAGGACGTACCGGTGTGGCACGACGCGCTGCGCGGCCGCCCGCCGGACTGGCGCACGTTCCCCGCGGGCTATGCGGCCACCGTCGACTGGCCGGCGTGCGCCTTCTGGGCCGACCTCGCGGCGGCGCATCCCGAGGCGCACGTCCTGCTCTCGGTGCGAGACACCTCTGAGACGTGGTGGCGCAGCTTCGCGGCAACGATCGTTGCCGGGCTCAGCCGGCCGGTGCCGCCCGACCGGCCCGACTGGGCGGTGCGGCGGGCCATGACGCTCGACATGATCGCGGCCTTCACTCCCGGGTGGCAGGAGCGCGAGGCCGCGACGGCCGCCTACGAGGCGCACAACCGTGCGGTGCGCGAGGCCGTCCCCGCCGAGCGGCTGATCGAGTGGCAGCCCGGCGACGGCTGGGAGCCGCTCTGCTCCCGGCTCGGGCTCGCCGTGCCCGCAGAGCCTTTCCCGAAGGTGAACTCCACCGAGGAGTTCCAGGCGACGCAGCACGCGCCGGACGAGGGCGGCTAGCCCCGCCACCCCCTAGTAGAGCTGGGTGCGGTAGCGCGCGACCATGGACTCCTGCGACTCGGCGGCCGAGCCGACCTGGTCGCGCATCATCTCGCCCATCGTCGGCAGCTCCGAGCGGTCGATGCGCGCCTCGGGATCCCACAGCCGCGAGCGCATGAGCGCCTTCGCGCAGTGCAGGTAGGCCTCGCGCACCGTGATGCGAAGAATGACGGCCGGCGGCCGCCGCGCAACCTGGAAGCGCTGCACCAGATCGGGGTCTGTGCGCAGCTCGGCCGTGCCGTTCACGCGCAGCGTCTCGTCGACGCCCGGGACCATGAAGAGCATCCCGACGTCGGGCCGCTGGGTGAGGTTCGTGAGCGAGTCGAGCCGGTTGTTCCCCGGCCGGTCGGGCAGGAGCAGGGTGCGATCGTCGTCCACCACGACGAAGCCCGGCTCCCCGCCGCGCGGAGTCGCATCCATGCGGCCCTCGGCGTCGGCCGATGCCAGCACCAGAAACGGCGAGAGCGCGATGAAACGGCGGCAGTGCCGGTCCAGCCGGTCGAGCTCCTTGCGGACGGCGCGGTCGGTCGGGGGCGCGTGCAGCGCCCGGAGGGCGGCCTCGGAGGCGATCTCGGTCACGTGGTCATGGTACCGCTCACCCCTCCGGATCGATCCCGTGCCAGGCCGGCACGCGGACGGTGCGCTTGCCCGGCGTCCCGCCCAGGATGACCTTGCGCAGGCTGGTGTCGTTGCCGTTTCTGACCTCGTGGATCGCGCCGAGCGGGTTGGCCTCGACGCTCACGAAGTACGTGCCGTTGCGCAGGTTGGTGATGTCGAACGACTGGCCCGGCAGCGATTGAACGTAGGTGTCGCCCCAGCCGGATGGCAGCGTCTCGCGGGTCCAGATCGCGGTCTGGTCGCCGCAGGCGCCGGCGAGGCCGATCTGGTCGGGGTTCCAGACGGCGCCGTGCTGGACGAGGTCGATCGCGTCGGTCGGCGCCAGGCAGAAGCCGTCCTTCTGGCTGCGGACGACGAGTGAGCGGGTCGAGTTCAGCAGCGAGTACCGCACGAACTGCTGGAAGTGCCAGTGCTCATGGCCGGGCTGGGCGTCATAGAGCAGCGTGCCGACCTTCGCCCGGCCGACTGCGACGCCGTTCCGGAAGAAGTACTGGTAGGCGTCCATCACGTTCGTGCCGGGCCGGCGGAAGCCCTCGATGTCCATCGGCGCGGGCCCGTGATCCCACACGGTGGCGCCGAAGTCGAGGTAGTCGCGGCCCTTCTGCGTCTCGGTCGAGATGCCCCATGAAGGCAGGGGCACCAGGTCGGGCAGCGTGGACGGGTCGGGATGCGAGACGGTCGGCGCGATCGTCGGCGAGCCGGCCGAAGCGGCGTGGTGCGAGTGCTTGGCGGCGCCGCAGCACGGTGGCGCCTTCACGACCTTGACCGCGACGGTCGTCTTCGCCTGCGCCGCCGGAATCTCGAAGAGCGCCGCGTACCGGGGCGGAATCGCGACGGTGACCGAGTAGCTGCCGAGCTTCAGTGGAATCGAGGGCGACGTGTCGTCGATGCCCACCGCCCAGCCTCGGTCGATCCCCCACACCGCCCCCAGCGTGAACGGGTTGGTGCCGCAGAACTGCGGGAAGGTCGGGTTGAGCGGGCCCGACGCGTCCATCCGCTGCAGGTTGTAGCCGTCGGGGCAGAAGCTCGCGCTCCCGCTCCAGACGACGCTGCCTGCGGAGTCATGGACGGTGTAGTGGATGAAGCGGCGCAGGCCGTTCCAGCCGTCATCGGCCCAGCGCGGAAGCGTGCGCCCGCCCACCTGGCGCAGCTGGATCGAGCTGCGATAGCCGGCCCGCGTGGCGTCGATCTGGAAGCTGCCGCCGGAGGAGCCGACGTAGACGCCGACGTCGAGATAGACCGGGCTGCCCGGGTAGCGGTCGAGCGTCACGCTCGGCGAGGCGCGGACGAGCTCGATCCGGCCGGCCGCCGCCGTGGCCGACGCGGACGACGAGACGGTCAGGCCGACGGCCGTCACGGCCAGGGCTGACACGAGCGTTCGGACGGGGTGCATGCGCGCTCCAGAGATCGGTGACGGGCGTTTGACGTCGATTCTGTCGCGCCGGTTCCACCACGGGGTCCCGGCGGAGTAACGGGTGGGTAACAGCCGCTACCGTCACGCTCGACCGACCAGGAGGAACCCGTGCGCTACATGGTGATCGAGACGTTCACGCAGGGCGCGCGGCCCGTCTACGAGCGGGCGCGCGACCGCGGCCGGATGCTGCCCGACGGGCTCACCTACATCGACAGCTGGGTCGAGACCGACCTGCGCCGGTGCTTCCAGCTCATGGAGACCGACGATCCGTCGCTCTTCGCGCGGTGGACGGCCCAGTGGGACGACCTGGGCGAGTTCGAGATCGTTCCGGTGCTCGCGTCGGCCGCGGCGGCCGCGCGGGCGCTCGGCTGATCAGCCTCCGGCGCGTCCGCCCCTGGCGGCTGCCGAGTCGGCCGCGACGACGGCATCGATCTCGACCCCGAGGTCGGCCGCAGCGTCACGAAGGTGGCCCAGGATCTCGGCGTTCTCGCCGCTCTTGTCGCGCAGCGCGAGGATCTCGACATAGCCCACGATCACCGCCAGCGGCGTCCGCAAACGGTGCGCCAGATCCGGTTGCTCTCCGTGGCCCATGCTCGAACCTTACCGGCTTTGCGTCGGATCACCCGATCGGGTGAGGGCACTACCCGAAAGTGGGGGCACACTAGCTGGGGGCACAACGGAGGAGGCATGATGGCTGAGGCAGAGGACGACGTGCGGGCACTCGCAGGGCACATCGATCACGAGCTCGGGCACCGGGTTCACTGGCGGCTCGCCGTTCCGGGCGGGCGCCGGTACCTCGTGTTCGACGGCGACAGCTTCATTGGCGAGGCGGTGGGCTATACCGGCGTCGAGTCGCTGTTACGGGCGTGGGTCAGGGGGTTCGAGGCGGGCCAGTTCCGGGCCGATCTCGACGAGTTCCTGGCCGAGCTCCTGCGCGAGTCGTAGCCGGCCACCCGCCGGACGGGCACCTGGCGAGCCGATCGGGCCGGTGTAGGATCCTCGTGATGAGGCTTACACTCGGCAGGGGGCTCTAGATGAGCGAGCGCACCGACTCCGAGCCGCGCTCGGCGGCGACGGTTCCACCGATCGATCTGCTCGGCGTCGACCACCCGGCGATCATGGCCACCACGGTGTGCTCGATCGTCGAGCACGGCGGCGAGCTCCTGATGGTGCGGCAGCTGAACCGCGAGGGCGACGAGCGGTGGAACTTCCCCACCGGCTGGATGGCGCCCGTCGACGAGGACGGCCACGTGCAGCTGCCCGAGCACTCCGTCAACCGCAACCTGCTGATGGAGACCGGATACGCGGCGTCGGACGCGCAGCTGATCGGCGTCTCGGTCGTGCGCGAGCACGACGCCGACGGGCACCGGGTGGGCACCTCGCTGCGGCTGAACTACCTCTCGGGGCACCCGCGGCAGACGAGCTACGCGGTCAACGACTCGGACATCCTCGGAGCGCCGGAGTGGTTTCCGCCGGCCGAGATCGAGGAGCTGATCGCCCGTAAAGAGGTCAAGGGCGAGCTGACCGCCGCCGCCTACCGGCACTGGCGCGAGTACCGCGAGAGCGGCGTGATCTCGGCCGACGTGATCGACATCCCGAACTGAGCACTCGACGAGATCCGCCGTAATCCGGTAAGCTACGCGGCGGCTATGGCAGGTCGAATGCGATTGGCACTTCTTGCGGCAACGGTTGCAGCGCTTGCTGCTCCGGTGTCCGCAAGCGCGGCACTGAGCTCGGTTCCGGCCAGCTCCTGGCAGACGAACGGGCGCGTCCGGGCCATCGCGGTCGGGGCGCACAAGATCTTCATCGGGGGCGACTTCACGCGTGTCCGCGGCCCCGGCGCGGCCGGCGGCGGCACCGCCCGCGACCACCTGGCCGCGTTCAGCCTGACCACCGGCAAGCTGATGCCGTGGAACCCGCGCACGAACGGCACCGTGACGGCGCTGCGGCTGAACTCGAACGCCACCACCGTGTACATCGGCGGCGGCTTCACCACCATCAACGGCCACTCGCGCGCCCATATCGGGGCCGTGACGGCATCGGGCTCGACGCTGCGCAAGTGGCACGCGAACACGAACGGCACGGTCTATGCGATCGCCGTCAGCTCGACCCGGGTCTACATCGGCGGCAGCTTCGATCACATCAAGGGCATCGGCCGCCACCGCCTGGCAGCGCTCGGCACGTCGGCCACCGCTCCGGTGGCGCCGTGGCACCCCAACGCGAACTCGACCGTCCGCGCGCTGATCGTGTCGCCGGGCGGCGGGCGCGTGTTCGCCGGCGGCGACTTCACGGCCGTGAACGGCAAGTCGCACCCGCACCTGGCGGCGATCAACGTGACGACGGGCGGCACGAGCCCGTTCCGCGCGCGCCCGCAGTGGCCGGTCGCCGCGCTGCGCACCACGGGCAAGCAGCTCGTGGTCGGCGGCGGCGGCAACGGCGGCCACGTCGCGGTGTACGCGTCGGTGAACGGCGCCCGCAAGTGGCTCGCGGTGACCGATGGCGACGTTCAGGGTGTGGCCGTCCTCGGCGGCTCCGTGATCGTCGGCGGCCATTTCAACAACTACTGCGTGGGCGGCACCGGCACCGGCAACCCGCTCGTGTGCAACACCCCGACGGCGCGGCGCAAGCTGCTCGCCCTGTCGCTCGCCGCCGGCAAGCTGCTCGCGTGGGATCCCGACGTGGTCGGGAGCACGATCGGCGTGTCGGCCGTCGCAGCCGGCGGCGGTGGCGCGCAGGCCGGCGGCGCCTTCACCAAGGTGCACGGCAAGAACCAGCAGGGCTTCGCCCGCTTCAAGTAGCCTGCGGGGGCGCGACCGGGCTGTTCGGGTCGTGTGAGGTTTTCGTGAGCGCTGTTGACGCGGATGGGGCCGGGCCGCTATCCCGAGAGCAACGGGAGGCACCGCCCGCCCACGACGAGGGAGATCACATGCAGCACGGTTCGGCCAACTCCACCCTCACCGAGACGATCGCGGACGTCCAGTTCGCGGGCCGGCGAACGGCCCGGATCAACTGGCGCAGCCGCCCCGCGGCGGCGCTCAACCGCGACGCCGCCGCACACGAGCGCGGCATCGAGCGGCGCATGCGCCGCGGCCTGCTGCTCGACGGCATCCGCTAGCCGAGCCCCGCTCAGCTCCCGCGGAAGTCAGGCGCGCGCCGCTCGCGAAACGCGGCCACGCCCTCGGCGAAGTCGGCCGTCGCGGCCGCCGCCGTCTGCAGGTACGCCTCGAGCTCGAGCTGCTCCTCGAGCGTGTGCAGCGGCGCCGCGTCGAAGAGCCGCTTGTGCATGCCGATCGCCGCCGTCGGCAGCGCCGCCAGGGTCGCGGCGAGCTCGGCCGCCCTTGCCTCGAGGCCGTCCGGCTCGGTGACCTCGGACACGAGTCCCGACACGAGCGCATCCTCCGCGGTCAGCCGCCGGCCTGAGAGCATCCACTCGAGCGCGCGCGCCGGCCCGAGAATGCGCGTGAGGAAGTACGTCGCACCCGAGTCGGGCACGAGCCCGATGTTGATGAACGCGGGCACGAACACGGCCCGGCTCGAGGCGATGCGCACGTCGCAGGCCGCGGCGAGCGACAGCCCCGCGCCGGCGGCGGCGCCGTTCACGGCCGCGATCACGGGCTTTGCGAGGTCGCGCAGCGCCAGGATGTTCAGGTGGTAGGTGCGGCGCAGCAGATCGCCGAGGTCGCCGCCCCCGGTGAACGCCGACACGTCCTGGCCGACGCAGAAGCCGCGCCCGGCGCCGGTGATGACCACGGCGCGCACCGTCTCGTCGCGGGCCTCGTCGAGAGCGCCGCGCAGCCCCGCGTGCATCGCGTCGTCGAACGCGTTCAGCACGTCGGGGCGGTTCAGGGTGATGGTCAGCACCGCGTCGCGGCGACCGAGCTCGACCTCCATACGCCCTCCTCTCGTCGATCTGCCCGGCCGGGAGTCTACGTGGCGAGCAGCTCGGCGACGCGCCCGTCGCCGGCCGCGACGTCGATGGGCCGGCGGCCGTCGTCGGTGCGGATGCTGCGATCGGCGCCGTGCTCGAGCAACAGGCGCACCGAGACCTCGTCGCCGCGCCCGGCTGCGGAGTGCAGCGGCACATAACCGCCGTGCTGGCGGGCATCGGGGTCAGCGCCGCGCTCGAGCAGCAGGCCGACGATGGCGGCGTGGCCACCGGCGGCGGCCGAGTGCAGGGGGCGCACGTGGCTCGGGTTGCCGGCCGGAACGTCCGGCGGGGCGCCGGCCTCGAGCAGCACCGCAGCCGTCTCGAGCTGGCCGAAGAACGCCGCCAGATGGAGCGCGGTGAAGCCGTCGGAGCTCTCCGCCGAGACGGCGTCCGGAGCCGCCGCCACGAGCTCCTCGACGCGGCCGACACGGCCGAGGGCGGCCGCCTCGAACAGGTCGAGGTCTGAAACGGCGTCCGCCAGCTGCTCGGCGAGGCGGGCGTGACCGCGGTAGCGGGCGCGCAGGACGACCGAGACACCGTCGGGCCCGCGCACGTTCGCGAGCTCCGGATTGGCGGCGAGCAGGCGCTCGACGGTCGCCGCGTCGCCGGCGTCCGCCGCGTCGAGCATCTCCTGGGCGCCCACCTCGGCGATCGCCTCTCCCACTGCCCCCACCCCGATCCGTCGTGTGGGGGCGAACCTAGTGGACGCCCGGGGTCATCGCAACCCCGGCGCCCGCGAACCGCTCTCAGAACAGCAGGTCGGCCACCATGCGATCGGCGCGCTCGTTACGCTCGCCGGGCACCCAGCGCACCCTCACCGAACCGATCTCGCGCGTGAGCTCGACGGCGTGATCGCGCAGCTGCGCGAGCCGGGGGTTGCGCAGCGGCGGAGGCGACGCTCCCATCTGCTCGGCGACGATGCGGGAGTCGGTGCGCACCTCGACCCGGTCCAGGCCAAGCCGGGCGGCGGCCTCGAGGCCCGCGACCAGGGCGCGGTACTCGGCGGTGCCGACGGTGGCGACGCCGATCGCGTCGGCGGCCGCCGCGACCTCGGCGCCGGCGCCGTCCTCGATCACGAAGGCATAGGCCGCCGGGCCGGGGTTCCCGCGCGAACCGCCGTCGCACCAGAGCACTGACCAGCCGGGCGGAACCGAGTATCCGGTGCCCGGCACCGGATGTTCAGCCCGGGAGCGCTTGGCCAGGCGCCGGCGCTCGGCGTCCTTCAGCGTCTTGCCCGCTTTGCGGACGCCCTTGGTCACCGCGGCCGCTCGTCGGTGACCAGGTGCTGCACAGGGCGGGCGAAGCCGTCGCGCAGATCGGCGGTCACCGCCGCAGCGATGTCGGGCGGCAGGAACGGGCCGGGGGTCGCATCGGGCGGGTGCCACTCGTGGTGGCGGCGGTCGACCGGCGCCCCCGGGAGCGTCTCGCCCGCCTGGGCGAGGAAGTACAGGATCACCTCGTGGCGGTAGTCGCCCGACTCGACGAACAGGTTCTCGCTCAGGTACAGCAGCCGCTGCACCGTGATCACGAGCGACGCCTCCTCGATCAGCTCGCGCCGCAGCGCCTCCTCGGCGGTCTCCCCCGGCTCGACGCCGCCGCCCGGCAGCCAGTAGAACGGCGCCTTGCCGGCATGGTGGGTGCGGTCGAACAGCACCCGTCCCGCGCCGTCGGGGATCACGGCCCGGGCGCGCACCGACATGACCGGGCCCGCCGCGGCCGGCCCTTCACCCGGCGGCAAGCGCCCGCTCCGCCTCGTACACGGGCAGCACCCGGC
Organism: uncultured Actinomycetes bacterium; assembly: GCA_963825325.1. Classification (GTDB taxonomy): domain Bacteria; phylum Actinomycetota; class Thermoleophilia; order Gaiellales; family JAICJC01; genus JAICJC01. The sequence goes on along the minus strand of CAWGSU010000003.1, from coordinate 707,967 downwards.
GCAGGAACTCGCCCGTATGGCTGCCCGGTGTCTCGGCGATCTCCTCGGGGGTGCCCTGCGCGACCACCTCACCTCCCGCGTCGCCGCCCTCGGGGCCGAGGTCGAGCACCCAGTCGGCCTGCTTGATGACGTCGAGGTTGTGCTCGATCACGAGCACGGTGTTGCCGGCGTCGACCAGCCGCTGCAGCACCTGCAGGAGCTTTTCGATGTCGTACGTGTGCAGGCCGGTCGTCGGCTCGTCGAGGATGTAGAGCGTCCGGCCGGTCGCCACCTTGCTGAGCTCGGTGGCCAGCTTCACCCGCTGCGCCTCGCCACCCGAGAGGGTCGTCGCGGGCTGCCCGAGGCGCATGTAGTCGAGCCCGACATCGTGCAGCGTCTGCAGCCGGCGGCGCAGCTTCGGGATCTTGGCAAAGAACTCGAGCGCCTCCTCGATCGACATGTCGAGCACATCGGCGATCGACTTGCCTTTGAACTTGACCTCGAGCGTCTCGCGGTTGTACCGGCGCCCGTGGCACACCTCGCAGTTGATGTAGACGTCGGGCAGGAAGTGCATCTCGATCTTGATCGTGCCGTCGCCGCGGCACGTCTCGCAGCGGCCGCCCTTGACGTTGAACGAGAACCGGCCCGGCTTGTAGCCGCGCGCGCGGGCGTCGGGCGAGGTGGCGTAGAGCGCGCGGATGTGGTCGAAGAGCCCGGTGTACGTCGCCGGGTTGGAGCGCGGCGTGCGGCCGATCGGCGACTGGTCGATGTCGATCACCTTGTCGAACGCCTCGATCCCCCGCACCGCGCGGTGGGCGCCGGGCTTCACCCGCGCGCGGTTCAGGCGGTTCGCGAGCGATTTGAAGATGACGTCGTTCACGAGCGTGCTCTTGCCCGACCCGCTCACCCCGGTGACGCAGATCAGCTTGCTCACCGGGAGATCGACGTCGATCTCCTTGAGGTTGTGCTCGCTGGCAGCCTGGACGCCGAACCAGCCCGCGTCGTGCATGCGCCGGTCGGGCACCGGGATGCTGCGCCGGCCGGACAGGTAGGCGCCCGTGATCGACCGCTCCGACCCCATCACCTCCGCGGCCGTCCCCACCGCCACCACATGCCCGCCGTGCTCGCCTGCGCCGGGCCCCATGTCGACGATGTGGTCGGCCGCCCGGATCGTCTCCTCGTCGTGCTCGACCACGATCACCGTATTGCCGAGCTCGCGCAGCCGCTCGAGCGTCGCCAGGAGCTTCGCGTTGTCGCGCTGGTGCAGACCGATCGACGGCTCGTCGAGGATGTAGAGCACGCCCATGAGCGACGAGCCGATCTGAGTCGCAAGCCGGATGCGCTGCGCCTCGCCGCCCGAGAGGCTCGCGGCCGCGCGGCCGAGGGTCAGGTAGCCGACGCCGACGTCGGACAGGAACGTGAGCCGCTCGCGGATCTCCTTGAGGATGCGCACGCCGATCGACCGCTCCGTCTTCGACAGCTCGAGCGCGTCGACGAACTCGATCGCCGACATCACCGACATGCGCGTCACTCCCGCGATGTTCAGGCCGCCGACGGTGACCGCGAGGCTCGTCTCCTTGAGCCGGTCGCCGTGGCAGGCCGGGCACGGCTTGAGCGCCATGTACTCCTCGATCCGCTCCTTCTGGTACGCCGAGTCGGTCTCGCGGTAGCGCCGGTCGAGGCTGGGCACGATGCCCTCGAACGCGAGCATGTAGCTGCGCTTGCGGTTCATGCGGTTGCGATAGCTGACGTACAGCTTCTCGCCACCCGTCCCCTGCAGGAACAGGTTGCGGTGCTCCTCCGGCAGATCCGCCCACGGGGTGTCGAGGTCGACCTCGTAGCGGTCGGCGATCGCCTGGATCACCTGCGTGTAGAAGTTCGAGTTGATCACCGTCCATGGCACGAGCGCGCCCTGCGCGATCGAGAGGCTCGGGTCGGGCACGACCAGATCGGGATCGATCTCGCGCTGGGTGCCGAGCCCGGTGCAGCGCGGGCAGGCGCCGTGGGGCGAGTTGAACGAGAAAATGCGCGGCGCGAGCTCTGGCAGCGAGATGCCGTCGTCGGGACATGCGAACTTCTCGGAGTACGTCATCGTCGCGCCGTCGACGATCGCGACCTCGACGAGCCCCTCGGCCAGCCGCAGGGCGGTCTCGACCGAGTCGGTCAGGCGCGTGCGCAGCCCGGGCTTCATCACCAGCCGGTCGACCACCACCGAGATCGAGTGTCGCACCTGCTTGTCGAGGTCGATCGGCTCCTCGAGCATGAGCTGCTGCCCGTCGACCTTGACGCGCGTGTAGCCGTCACCGCGCAGCTGCTCGAAGAGCTCGCGGTACTCGCCCTTGCGCGTGCGCACGACCGGAGAGTCGACCGTGAACCGCGTCCCCTCGGGCAGCGCGAGCACCTGCTCGACGATCTGCTCGGCAGTCTGGCCGGTGATCTCGCGGCCGCACTTGGGGCAGTGCGGGTGGCCGACCCGGGCGTAGAGCAGGCGCAGGTAGTCGTAGATCTCGGTCACCGTGCCGACGGTCGATCGCGGGTTGCGGGCGGTGGTCTTCTGGTCGATCGAGATCGCCGGTGAGAGCCCCTCGATGGAGTCGACGTCGGGCTTGTCCATCTGGCCCAGGAACTGGCGCGCGTACGCCGAGAGCGACTCGACATAGCGCCGCTGGCCCTCGGCGTAGAGCGTGTCGAAGGCGAGGCTCGACTTGCCCGACCCCGACAGGCCGGTGATCACGACCAGCCGATCGCGCGGCAGGGTGACCGTGACGTCCTTGAGGTTATGCTCGCGCGCGCCCCGGATGACGATGTGCTCGTGCGCCACCAAACTCCTTAATGGCTGGAAACCGCATGTTCAAGCGGAAAACAGCCACATTCTAGCAACCTCCGCATATACGAACGTGCGTTCGGTAGCCTACCACGCCGGCGCGGACGGAGGGGTTCTGACGGTGGCTCAGGTGGTGGCGATCTCGCACCACACGCACGTGCCGATCCCGGTCTCGACGCCCCAGTCGGCGGCGAGCCGGTCGACGAGCTGCAGGCCCCATCCCGACGTGCTCGAAGGATCGACGGGCCGCAGCACCGGACGTGTCCCCGACGAGGCGGAGTCGACCACCTCGATCCGCAGGCACCCTCCCCGACGCTCGATGACGACGTCGATGAAGCCGTCGCCCTCGCGGATGCCGTGCACGATGCTGTTCGTCACGAGCTCGGTCACGAGCAGGCGCGCCGATTCGAGCACAGGCTCGGGCAGGGCGGGCTCGAGCCGGCCGACGGCGCGGCGGGCTTCGGCCACGACCGCGGGGTCGCACCCGAGCCGCAGGCGCGTGCACGTGGAGCCTGGCGCGGCGGATACGTCGTGGTGGTTCGCTCCTGCCTCCCTGTCGCGCGCCGTCACGTCGACGCCCCTCCGGACCCCTCCGGCTGCCGTGATCCCCGACCGGCGGGCCCACCCCGCCCGGCCCGGTGTGTGCTTCCACCTTGGAGCCTAGCGCGGCCACCGCCGTTTTGGCATGCCGCCCGACCGGTCGTCAACACACGGCTACCGCAGCGCGCCCGGCGCCAGCGCAGAGGGCGTCCAGCGCGGGCGCGCCGCAGCGCGGTCCTCGGCCAGCCCGAGCAGGAGCCCGAGCAGGAGGTCGGGGTCGGGGAGCCGGCGCAGCCCGAAGAGCAGCCCGCTGCCGGCACCGCTGCGCACCGCGACCCCGCCGTAGTGCAGCATGCGGCCCGCCGCCGGACAGACGATCTCGACGTCGCTGATCGCGCTCAGCGGCACGATCGCAGGCCGCCGGTCCATTCCACCCGCGAGCAGCACGGCGCGACTGTCGGTCACGATCAGCACCCGGCGCTGCCATCGGGCGACCGCGCGCATGAGGCCGAGCAGCGCCCAGGCGGCGACGAACGCCGCCACGAGCACCGGGATCAGGCGCACGGCCGCGGGTAGGTCGAGGCCGGCGGCCAGGATCGCGCCGACTGCAGCGAGCGCAACGACGGCGGCCGCGCGCAGGAACGGCCCCAGCAGGACGACGCCGTGCTCGCGGCTCACCAGGTGCACGTGCTCACCGGGGGCGAGCAGACGATCGATCTTGGCCATGCCGGGGAGGATTCGCCGCGTACGGGCAGATCTCCTCTCCCCGGCTCGCGCTGCAGATCGTGCGGGCGGGGAGGGATTAGCCAGCACGTGCGGAATCCAGAGACCTCGGCGTGCAGGAGCGCGCCCCCCAGACGAGGACACGGCGATGCAATCCAGCACCGCGACAACGACCCCGGGTGGCGAATCGGCGGTCACGCAGCGGCTCCTACGGCTACTGGAGACCGCCATCTACATCGCTGTCGGCCTCTTCCTCACCGTCGCCGCCGGGTTCCTGCTCGTCGGAACATTGAATGACGTTCGCCACGCACTCGACCACGGCTCGAACGCCGTCAGCATTGGCGTCCTCGTGCTCGACCGGATCCTGCTCCTTCTGATCGTTGCGGAGTTCGTGTACACGCTCGGCCTCGTCATCCACACCCACCGCCTGTCAGCGGAGCCGTTCCTCTACATCGGCCTGATCGCCGTGGTGCGGCGGACGCTGATCGTGACGGCGTCCATCGAGCGCCTCCCGCCGGCCGGGCATGCTCTCACCAATCTGCTGCTCCAGCTCGGGCTTCTGAGCCTCCTGGCCCTCTCGCTGGCCGCGGCGATCTACCTCGTCCGCAGGAGCGGACTTGACCCCGCCTGACTCTAGGCGCTGGCCGTCGCCTGGAGGTCTCGGCGCAGCTCCTTGATCTCGTCGCGCAGCTTGGCCGCGTACTCGAAGCGCAGCTCCTCGGCGGCCGCGAACATCTCCTCCTCGAGCTCGATCACGAGCTTCTCGATCTCGTCCCGGCCCATCGTCTCGGCCTCGCTGCCGCGGCGGCGCCGGCCGGGCACGTGAGGCTGGGAATCGAGCGAGAGGAACTCGGCGATGTCCGACACACCCTTGCGGATCGACGTCGGCGTGATGCCGTGCTCCTCGTTGTAGGCGACCTGGATCGCCCGCCGCCGGTTTGTCTCGTCGATCGCGTAGCGGATCGCCTCGGTCATCTTGTCGGCGTACATGATCACGCGGCCGTTGACGTTTCGGGCCGCGCGCCCGATCGTCTGCACGAGCGCCGTCTGGCCGCGCAGGAAGCCCTCCTTGTCCGCGTCCAGGATGGCCACGAGCGACACCTCGGGCAGGTCGAGGCCCTCGCGCAGGAGGTTCACGCCCACCAGCACGTCGTAGTCGCCGAGCCGCAGTTCGCGGATCACCTTGATCCGCTCGAGCGTGTCGATCTCGGAGTGCAGGTAGCGGGTGCGGACGCCCGACTCGAGCAGGTAGTCGGTCAGATCCTCGGACATCTTCTTCGTCAGCGTCGTCACGAGCACACGCTCGCCCGCCTCGGCGCGCGCACGGATCTCGCCCAGCAGGTCGTCGATCTGGCGCCGCGTCGGCCGCACCTCGACCTCGGGGTCGATGAGCCCGGTCGGGCGGATGATCTGCTCGGCGACGTGCGTGGAATGGCGCAGCTCGAACGGCCCCGGCGTGGCCGACACGTACAGCAGCTGGTTGGCCCGGTCGAGGAACTCGTCGAAGCGCAGCGGCCGGTTGTCGAGCGCCGACGGCAGGCGGAACCCGAACTCGACGAGCGTCTGCTTGCGCGAGCGGTCGCCCTCGTACATGCCCCCGATCTGGGGCACGGTCTGGTGCGACTCGTCGCAGATGATCAGGAAGTCCTTGGGGAAGTAGTCGAGCAGCGAGTGGCCCGGCGTGCCTGGCTCGCGGCCGTCGAGATGGCGGGAGTAGTTCTCGATGCCGTTGCAGAAGCCGACCTCGCGCAGCATCTCCATGTCGTACTCGGTGCGCGAGCGCAGGCGGTGGGCCTCGAGCATCTTGCCCTCGCCCTCGAGCTCGCCGAGCCGCACGCGCAGCTCCTCCTGCACCGAGCGGATGGCCGGCTCGAGCTTCTCCCGCTCCATCGCATAGTGGGTCGCCGGGTAGATGCCCAGGTGCTCGAGCCGCGCATACACCTCGCCGGTCATCGGGTCGAAGTGCGTGATCGCCTCGACCTCGTCACCGAAGAGGCTGATCCGGTACGCCGTCTCCATGTTGGCCGGCTGCACCTCGATCACATCGCCGCGGACGCGGAACCGGCCGCGGCCCATGACGACGTCGTTGCGCTGGTAGTGGATATCGACCAGCTTGCGCAGGATGTCCTCGCGCGCCTTCTCCTCGCCGACCGACAGGAAGAGCACGAGCTCGGAGTAGCTCTCGGGCGAGCCGATGCCGTAGATGCACGAGACCGAGGCCACGATGACGACGTCGCGGCGCGCGAACAGCGCGGCCGTGGCCGCATGCCGCAGCCGGTCGATGTCGTCGTTGATCGAGGAGTCCTTCTCGATGTAGGTGTCCGACGACGGCAGGTAGGCCTCGGGCTGGTAGTAGTCGTAGTAGCTGACGAAGTACTCGACCGCGTTGTGGGGGAAGTACTCGCGGAACTCGTTGCAGAGCTGAGCCGCGAGCGTCTTGTTGTGGGCGATCACGAGCGTCGGCCGGTTGAGCTGCTCGATGACGCGCGCCATCGTGTGGGTCTTGCCGGTCGCCGTCGCGCCGAGCAGGGTCTGATGGCGGTCGCCCCGGCCGATGCTCTCGGTCAGCTCGGCGATCGCGCGCGGCTGGTCGCCCGTCGGCTTGTACGCGGCGGAGACGGTCAGATCGGGCATGGGGTTCAGTGTATCTGCGGCCCCTGTACCATCGCGGCCCGTGTCCGCGCCGATCCCGTTTCGCTACCCCAGGCCGCCACTCACGGACGGCCCGCTCGTGCTGCGACCGTGGGCCACGGCCGATCTCGACGCCCTGGTGGCCATCTGCGACGACCCGGACGTGGCCCGGTTCACGCCGCTGCCGACGCCGTACACGCATGCCGACGGGCGGGCGTGGCTCGGCGGGGCGCTCGCACGCATGCAGGCGGGCCAGGAGCTCTCGCTGGCGATCCACGAGGCCGGACACGGGCCCGTCGGCACGATCGGGGTGCGCGTCGACGACGGCGACCGCGACGTGGCCGAGCTCGGCTACGTGGTGGCGCGGCCCGCGCGTGGCCGCGGCATCGCCACGCGGTCGGTGCGGCTGGTCGGCGAGTGGGTGCTGCGCGAGTGGGGCGCCGCGCGCCTGCAGCTGACGACGAGCCTCGACAACGCAGCCTCGCAGATCGTCGCCGAGCGGGCCGGGTACGCCCGTGAGGGCGTGCTGCGCTCGTGGGCCGTGAACCGCGGCCGGCGCGTCGACCTCGTGATGTACTCGCGCCTGCCGGAGGATCGATGACGACCCCGATCGATCTGCCGTCCCTGCTGCACGACGGCGGCGTGGGCCTGCGGGCGTGGCGCGTGCAGGATGTACCCGAGATCGTGGCGATGTCGCGCGACCCCGACACGATTCGCTTCACCAGCGTCCCCGATCCCTACGACGAAGACTCAGCCCGCTTCTGGCTCGCCCTGCAGCCGGCGCGGCTGCGGGCAGCCGACGGCGCCGCGTTCGCGATCGTCGAGCCGCCGGCAGACCGGCCGCTCGGCGCGATCGGCGTGCGCGTCCTGCACGGCCGCGGCATCGCCGAGATCGGCTACCACATGGCAGCAGACGCCCGCGGCCGCGGCCTGGCGACGGCCGCCCTACGGCTGCTCTCGAGGTGGTCGTTCGCGACGCTCCCCGTCGCGCGGCTGCAGCTGACGACGCATCTGGACAACCCCGCCTCGCAGCGCGTGGCGGAGAAGGCCGGCTACACGCGCGAGGCGGTGCTGCGCTCGTGGGCAGAGCAGCGCGACGTGCGCGTCGACCTGGTCATGTACTCCCTGCTCCCTGGTGAATAAACGGGGCCAGGCCCGATCTATTCATACGAGCGGGCGTTCGCGCAGGTAGGGCAGCGGGCGCGACGGGTCGGGCGAGTCGATCTCGCGGCCAAGGCGGTGGCCGTCGAAGATCGCGTCGGCGATCAGCCGGGGCGCCACGCAGTCGCCGATCGCGTGCACGGCCTCGATCCCGGCCTGGGCGAGCGCGTCGTGGTCGGCCGCCAGCGCCCGGTGCAGGCCGTCGTCCGACAGCCGCTGCGTGACCAGGACGATGCCGTCGGCCTCGACCCGGAACGGCGCGCCGAACTCGTCGGCCGCCGTGACACCGCCGGCGTCGATCGACGCGGCGGTCGCGCCCCGGTACGCACGGATCCCGATGTCGTGCAGGCGCCGGCGCAGGCGCACGCCCTCGAGGGTCTGATCGCAGTAGTGGGCGACGAGGTCGAAGCACGTGAGCAGCGAGACGTCGCGTCCCTCGCCCCGCAGCACCTCGGCGATCCCGGCGCCGGTGAAGTAGCCCTCGTAGTCGATCACGCACACGCGCTCTCCCGGGGGCCGCAGCCCGTCGACCATCACCTGCTCGGGTGTGAGCACGTGCGCCTGGCCCTCCCCCGCTCCCGGGATCGTCGCGCGCGTGATGCCCGAGAGCCCGTCGGCCGACCAGCGCGCGCCGGTGGCCACGATGACCAAGTCGCCCCCGTAGGCACGAGCGGCGCCGGCGTCCAGGTGCGTCCGCGGCACGAACTCCAGGTTCGCAAGACGCTCGATCTGGACGCGGCGATAGTCGACCACGCGCCCCCACTCGCCCAGCCCCGGCAGCCGCGTGACCCAGCGCATGCACCCGCCCAGGTCGTCGCCGGCGTCGACCAGGTGCACGACCTCGAGACCGCGCTTGGCGAGCACGATCGCGCACTCCATCCCAGCGGGCCCCGCCCCGATCACGACGGCGCTGCGGTCGGCGTTGCGGGCGCGCTCGAACCGCTCGGGATGCCAGCCGCGGCGGTGCTCCTCGCCCGCGGTCGCGTTCTGGGTGCAGCCGAGGTGACGACCCCAGATCGAGCGCGAGTAGCACGCGTTGCAGCCGATGCACTCGCGGATCTCGTCGTAGCGGCCCTCCTCGATCTTGACCGGCAGGAACGGGTCGGAGATCGACGGCCGCGCCGCCCCGATCAGGTCGGCGGCGCCGCTGCGCACGACCTCGGCCATGCGGTCGGGATCGGTGAAGCGGCCGACGACGACGATCGGCTTGGCGGTCGCCTGCCGGGCCTGGCCCGACCACTCGAGCTGGTAGCCCTGCTCGAAGAACCGGGACGGACCGCTGTCGACGCGCTCCCACCCCGAGAGCGCACCGATGGTCACGTCCCACAGGTCGACCATGGGATCGGCGCGGCGGATGAACTCCAGGCCCTCCTCGAGCACGACCCCCGAGCCCGCGAGCGTGTCGGCGGCGATCCGCACCGCGATTGCGCACTCCGACCCCACCGCCTCGCGCACGAGCTCGATCGCCTCGAGCCAGAACCGGGCCCGGTTCTCGAAGCTGCCGCCGTAGGCGTCGGTGCGGCGGTTGTAGACCGGCGAGAGGAACTGCGTCGGCAGGTAGGTGTGCGACCCGTACACGTAGACGATGTCGAAGCCTGCCTCGCGCGCCCTGCGGGCGGCGGCGACCCACTCGGCCTGCACGCGGCGGATGTCGGCGACATCCATCACGCGCGGGATCGTGATGCCGTCGAAGTCGCTCGAGAGCTGCGACGGGGCGAGCGGCGGCAGGCGCGACTCGCGCGTCTCGGCGTACAGGCCGCCATGCCAGAGCTCGACCCCCGCGAGCGCCCCGTGCCGGTGCGCCTCGGCGGTCATGAGCGCAAGCGCCCGCACGTCCTCGTCGTCCCACAGGCGGGCGGAGACGTACGGCGACTCGTCGGTCTCGGCGCTGATCGAGCAGTACTCGGTGCACACGGCCGCCCAGCCGCCCTCGGCCTTCATGCCGCGGAACGCCGCCTGCGTCCACGGCTTCTCGACCCCGAAGCCCGTGCAGTGCGGCACCTGGTAGAAGCGGTTGCGCAGGGTCTTTGGCCCGATCGGCACGGGCTCGAACAGCACATCATGACGCGCGAGCCGCCCCATCAGCCGTCGGCGTCGAGCTCGGCCTTGCGCCGGGCGATGTGCTCGCACAGCTGCTCGTCGAGCGCCGCGTCGATCCCGGGATCCTCCCAGGAGTCGAGCAGGCGCTTCCACTCGGCCGTTGCCGCCTGGGCGGACGTGACCGAGCCCTGCTTCTCCCACGTCACGTAGGACTGGGAGCGGAAGAGCGGGCTCATGAACGCCCACTCGCGGAAGTGCGCCAGCGTATGGTCGGCGGCCAGGAACATGCCGCCGGGCCCCTCGGCGCGCACCGCGTCCATGGCGAACTCCTCGTCGCCCATGCCGACTGGCCGGGCGAGGATGTCGAACATGCGCAGGAGCTCGAGGTCGAGGGCGAGCTTCTCGTAGCAGGCGGTGAGGCCGCCCTCGAGCCACCCGGCCGCGTGCAGGACGAAGTCGGCCGGGGCGAGCATCGTCGCCCAGAGCGTGTTCATCGTCTCGGCCGCCGCCTGGGCGTCGAGCGCGTTCGACGAGCACAGGCCGCCGCCACCACGGTAGGGCAGCCTGTAGCGGCGCGCGAGCTGGCCGCCTGCGAGCGTGCCGATCACCGACTCCGGCGTCCCGAACGCGGGCCCGCCGGTGCGCATATCGACCGCGGTGAAGAACGATCCGAAGAGGCAGGGCGCACCCGGCCGGAACGCCTGCACGAGCGCGATGCCGGTGAGCGCCTCGGCCACCTGCAGGGCCAGGCCGCCGGCCACGCTCACGGGGGCGGTCGCCCCGGCGAGCAGGAACGGCGTGACGATGACGGGCTGGTTCGCGCGCGCCCACTCGTAGAGCGCATCCACCATGAGAAAGTCCCACACGAGCGGGCTGTTCGGGTTGACGACGCCCATGATCGCCGGCGTGCGCTCGATCCGCTCGCGCCCGCCGCAGGCGATCGCCGCGAGCTCGACGGCGTCGCGCGCCTTGGGGCCCGATGTGCCGTAGCAGACATACGGCTTGTCCGACCAGCGGATGATCGAGTAGTCCATGTCGAGATGGCGGCTGTGCTCGCTCAGGTCGCCGGCCTCGACCGTGCCGCTCTGCTGGCACGTCATCAGCTCCGCCGCGTGCGCGATCTTGACGAGCTCGACGTGGTCGGCGATGCCGCCCTCGCGCCGGCCGCGCTCGAGGTCGGAGCAGAACGGCGAGCCGCCGACCGGGGCGAGCACCGGGCGCCCGCCGCCGATCGTGACCGCGCGGTCGGGGTTGCGCGGCGCGAGCGTGAAGCTCGCCGGCGCGCCCGCCACCATCTCCATCACGAACTCGCGGTCCCAGCGGACGCGCTCGCCGTCGACGTCCTGGCCGAGCGAGCGCAGGAGCTCGAGCGCGCCCTCGTGGCGCACGTCCGTGCCGATCTCCTCGAGGATCGTCATCGCGCGCTCGTGCACCGCCTCGACGTCGTCGGGCGTCAGGATCGAGATCGCCTCCACCGCGGCGACTGTACCAGCGCCGCAACCGCCGACGCTCGCCGGTGCGGCGCCGGCGCGTGTATCGTCGCGGGCGTGAGCGTCGTATTCGAGCAGGCCGTCGCGGTCGGGGCCTCGCCGAAGGAGGTCTTCACGTTCCTGCATGCGCCCGACCGCCGCCACGACTGGGACGCGGTGGTCGACAGCGCCCGCCTCGAGGGCGGCGACGTTCCCGCGGTCGGCACGCGCCTGCACCTGCACGGCCGCCGCACGGCGCCGTCGTGGGTCGGCGAGTACACCGAGCTCGTCGCCCCGCGGCGGTCGGTGCTGCGCCTGGTCGAAGGGGTGGGGATGCCGTTCTCGGCGTTCAGCCAGACGATTACGGTGACCGCCCGTAAGGGCGGCAGCACGGTCGCGCTGCGGGTCGAGTACCAGCCGCGCGGCGTCGCCCGCGTCCTCGAGCCCGTCGTCGTGCGACCACGCCTGGCGAAAGCGACGCGCAAGTCGCTTGCAAACATCGCACGGCGGTTCGGATGAGCACGGACGAGACCCCGACCGCCGCTGCCGACTACGATCTCGTGTTCGCCGACTGGGACGCGGTCACCGAACGGATCGTCGCGATCATGAACGCCCACCTCCCGGTCGCGCGCGGCACGCTCGTCGACGCGACCTGCCGTACCGGCATGGCGTGCGACGCGGCGACGCGCCTGGGGTGGGACGTGATCGGCGCCGACCCGGCCCCGGCCATGCTCGACCGCGCCCGCGAGCGGCTGCCGGCGGCGCGGTTCGTCGTCACCGACCTGCGCCATCTCTACGACGGCGTCGAGCACAGCGCCGACGCGGTCGTCTCGATCGGCGACGGGCTCGCCTCGGTCGAGCGGGCCGAGCTCGCCGCCGCCGTCGGCGAGATCCGCCGCTGCACCCGCCTGGGAGGCGCGGTCATGGTCGCGGTGCGCGACTTCTCGGCCCTGCGGTCGGCGGTGTGGCGGGACGACCCGGTCTGCCGGGTGACCGCGCTCTTCGTCACCCGCGCCGACCGCCGGGTGGAGTACACCCTGCAGATCGAGGACGCCGACGGGCTGCGGGCCTACACACACATCCTGCAGCCCGTGTCGGAGCTGGGCCTGCGAGCGGCGATGGAGGCCGCCGGTTTCCGCGTGCGCCGGACGGGGAAGATGCTCGGGCGAGTGGTGCTGTCCGGCGTGGCGGTGTGACGGTCGTGGACGACGCGAGCAAGGTATCGGTCGAGCTCGAGGGCGTCCCCGAGACGCTCCTGTGGACGCTCTACCACCGCGCCGCCGAAGCCCGCAGGCCGGACTCCGTGATCGCCGACCCGAAGGCGGTCGAGCTCGTCGAGCGGATCGAGTTCCCGTTCGCGGAGCGGTTCGGCCCGGCGGCGCCGCGGCTGGCGCAATGGCAGGCGCTGCGTGCGGCCTGCTTCGACCGCGCGGTCACGCGCTATCTGGCCCGCCGGCCCGACGCCACCGTCGTCGCGCTGGGAGAGGGGCTCGAGACGCAGTTCTGGCGGGTCGACAACGGCCGGGTGCGGTGGCTGACCGTCGACCTGCCCGAGACGATCGCGGTGCGGCGCCGGCTGCTGCCCGACCCGCCGCGAGGCCGGATGCTCGCCTGCTCCGCCGTCGACACGCGCTGGCTCGACGAGGCCGACGCCGCCGACGGGATCCTGGTCACCGCCCAGGGCCTGCTCATGTACCTCACGCCCGCCGAGGTGCACGGCCTGATCGCGACCTGCGCCGGGCGGATCGCGTCCGGCGAGCTCGTGTTCGACGCCGTGTCGCGCCGGCTCAGCGAACGCAGCATGCGCGGCGCGATCGGCGGCCCCGGCGGCTACACGCCGCCGCCGTGGACGTGGGGCATCGACGCGGACGACCGCCGCGTCATCCGCCGCCTGCCCAACGTGTCCGCGCTCGAGACGCTGCGGATCCCGCGCGGCCGCGGCCCGCTCTTCGGCCATGTGCTCCCGGCCCTCAGCCGCATCCCGCGCATGCGCGTGGCGCTGCTGTCGATCATGCGGGCGCAGCTCGGTGAATAATTCGGGCCAGGCCCGAATTATTCAGCGCAGGCCGTAGGCGCGGCGGTAGAGGCGCTGGGCGGCGCGCACGTCCCGGACGTACTCACGGGTCGCCGCGAACTGCAGCTGCACGGTGTGGCCTGCGGGAGTGTCCGCGATCCAACGGTCGACGTTGGTCTGACCCGCGTTGTAGGCGGCCAGGGCGAGGTCGGTTGCGTCGCGGCGGCCCGCGTACTTGCGCTCGAGGTGGTTCAGGTACCAGCAGCCGTAGCGGATGTTCAGGTCGGGGACGTAGAGATCCTGGGGGATGCGGAAGTGCGTGCCGTCGGTGTGCTCCGCGATGCCGCGCGCGGTCGAGGGCAGGAGCTGCATGAGGCCGATCGCGCCGGCGCTCGAGCGCGTGTCGGCCCGGAACCGCGACTCCTCGTAGATCACCGCCGCCACGAGCGCCGGGTCGAGGTGGTAGATGTGGGCGTAGCCGACGACGTCCGTCCGGTACTCGAGCGGATGCCGGAACCGCACCCACCATCCCGGCTGCGCGTGCTGCAGGTACGCGTAGCCCGCCCCCCCGACGACGGCCATCGCCGCCAGCCCGAGGAGGATCCGCCTGATCATCGCCGCAGCCGCTCCACCAGCCCCGACACGAACCGGTCGAGATCCTCCAGCGTGCCCGTGTTCTCGTACACGAAGTCGCTGCGCGCCGCCTTCTCGGCCTCGGGCAGCTGGTGCGCCATCTGCCGGTGCGCTCCGGGGCGGCGCACCTCGCGCGTCTCTTGAGGAGCCGTCACCATGACGATGACGTCGTAGCGGTCGGCGACACCCACCTCGAAGAGCGTCGGCGCCTCGTGCACGAGCAGCTGCGCCCCGGCAATCGACTCCCGGTCGCGCCAGGCCGCGAACTCTTCGGCCAGGAGCGGCAGGAGCAGCCCTTCCAGCCAGCGCAGCTCGGTGGCGTCGGCGAACACGATCCGCCCGATGGCCGCCCGGTCGACGGCGCCGTCACGATTGATGACCTGGTCGCCAAAGTGCTCGGCGACGGCGCGCTTGACCTCGTCGCGGCCGTACAGCATCCGCACCGACTCGTCGCTCGAGAGCGTGACCGCGCCGTGCCGCCCGAACGCGCGGAGGGCCTCGGACTTGCCCCCGCCGATGCCGCCCGTCAGCCCCACCAGCACCGGGCCACGGGACGCCTCAGGCGTCGGTCGTCGCCTCGTCTTCGGAATCCGGCGAGGCGGAGGCCTCGGCGGTCGGCTCGTCCGCAGCCGGCTCCTCGGCGACGGGCTCGTCGGTAGGAGCCTCGTCTGCGGGCGGCTCCGCGGCGACGGGCTCGTCCGCTGCCGGTTCGTCGGCTGCGGGCTCGTCGACGGGCGCCTCGGGTGCAGCCTCGGCCTCCGGCTCGGCATCCGCCGCCGACCCCTCGGCGAACACATCCTCGGACAGGCCCAGCGCAGGCACCTCGGCCTGCGGCCGCTCGCCTGGCAGGCCCAGGTCGATCGTCTTCACCGGGTCGTCCGGCTCGACGCGGCGCAGCGAGAGCGAGAGCCGGCGGCGGTCGGGGTCGATCTCGATGATCTTGACCTTGACCTCTTCGCCCTGCTGCACGACCTCGCGCGGGTTCTCGACGTGATGCTCGGCCAGCTCCGAGATGTGGATCAGGCCCTCGACGCCGGAGACGATCTCGGCGAACGCCCCGAACGTGACCACCTTGGTGATCTTGCCGGACACGACGTCGCCCTGCTGCGTCTCGTCGATCACGCGCTGCCACGGATCGGTCTGGGTCTGCTTGAGGCCGAGCGAGATGCGCTGACGGTCGCGGTCGACGTCGAGCACCTTCACGCGCACCTTCTGGCCGATCTCGAGCACCTCGGACGGATGGTTCACGTGGCTCCAGGACAGCTCCGAGATGTGGATCAGGCCGTCGATGCCGTCCAGGTCGACGAACGCGCCGAAGTCGACGATGTTCGAGATCTGGCCCTCGACCTCGACGCCCGGAGACAGCCGGTCGAGGATCTGCTGGCGCGCCTCCTTGCGCTCCTCCTCGAGCACGGCGCGGCGCGACAGAACGACGTTGTTGCGGCTGCGGTTGAGCTCGATCACCTTGCAGAGCAGCGTCTGGTCGCGGTACTCCTCGAGATCCTGGACGCGGCGGATGTCGACCAGCGACGCGGGCAGGAAGCCGCGCACGCCGAGGTCGATGATCAGGCCGCCCTTGACGACCTCGATGACCTTGCCCTCGACCGGCTCGCCGCTCTCGGCGGCCGCCTCGATGCGCTGCCACGCCTTCTCGAACCGGGCGCGCTTCTTCGAGAGGATCAGGCGGCCCTCGGTGTCCTCCTTCTGAAGGACGAGCGCGTCGATCTCCTGCCCGATCTCGACCTCGTCCTCCGGGTTCACCGACCGGCGGATCGAGAGCTCGGAGATCGGGATGACGCCCTCCGACTTGTAGCCGATGTCGACCAGGATCTCGTCCTTGTCGACCCGCACGACGGTGCCGGTGACGACATCGCCCTCGTTGAAGTTCGTCAGCGTACGGTCGTAATCGGGGATGAGCTCCCCGTCGACCTCGATCATCCAGGTATCGGTATCTGCTGTCGCCATAAAGAAGGAGAGAACCTAATGCAGCACTGAACAGGCTGGACCAGGCCCTGCCGAGGGCGTAGTATACAAACGGTCTCAGCCCGAGGTGACCAGGTGCCCGCTCGCCTCGATCGCGGCCGACCGTGGCCCCAGGGTGACGGGCCCGGCGGAGCCCAGCGTGACGGTGGCGGCGAAGTCCGAGGGGTTGACCGCGACCGTCGCGTTCGGGTACGTCCGCGTCCACACCGGGCCGTCAGCCGTGGCGGGCGTCGTCGGCACCGCGCCGGGATCGATCGCGTACACAGGGCTGGACGCGCCCGCCGGAGCAACGTAGGCGGAATCGCGCGGGATCGCGACGAGCAGGAAGCTCGCCAGGCCGTAGATCTCCTGCGCCCGCGTCAGCACCGGCCGGTCGCCCACGTAGATGCCGACGCCCTCGCCCGACGCATGCCGGTAGTAGCGCAGAAGCGTGTTCCAGTCGGTGCCCGAGACGCGGGCGAAGCCGTCGCGCAGACTGACCGCGTCGGTGCTGTTCACCTGGAAGAAGTCGATGACCGACGGCGGGCCGTTCTCGGCCAGCAGCGAGAAGCCCTGGATCTTCAGCGTCGCCCGGATCAGCGCAAGCGCGTCGGCCAGGTGCCGGCGCCGGCGGGCCTCGGTCATCGGGCTCCCCGTGTCCGGGTCGATGGGCGTGTCGCTCCAGTCCGGATCGTTGTCGGCATCGATCATGTTCACCCCAGTCCACCCGCCGGCGGCCAGGCTCTTGCGCACGTGCAGCGCCCACGCCGACTGGTACTTGGGATCGGCGAAGTCGAGCAGCACCCAGCCGGGATGTGTCAGGGGATGGATCTCGGTGCCCTGGGCCGAATGCAGGATCCAGCTGGGATGGTGGTCGCGCACCCAGGTCAGGCCGAACCCGGCCAGGCCGCAGCCGTTGCACGCGTAGAGCAGGGAGCGCTCCTCCCACGCGGCCATGCCCGGGTCGGGCTTGCGGATCACGCTCGGCAGCGTCCCCCACGACTGCGGCCCGATCACCGCGGTGTACTGCGCGCTCAGGCAGCGCGCGGTCGCAAACGACGGCTGCTGCGCCGGGGCGAAGGCGAGCGGCACCCCGGGCCGGTGCAGCCCGGTGCAGGCGGCGGGCTCGGTCGCGGCGGAATTCCCCTCGCATGAGACCGTCACGAGCACCGCCACGATCGCGGCGAGCGCCGTCAGGAACCGCATCGAGTGCAACGGCCGGACGGCATCCCGATCACACCCCCGTCGGGCGGCGTGATCACCGCTACCACCTCGACGGCGAGCTCGGCGCCGCAGTGGCGGCAGAAGCCGCCCTCCGGCGGGTGGTGGCTGAGCGTGAAGGCGATGTCGGAGTCGAATCCGGCTCCCTGCGCCGAGACGACACCGTGGCCGTCGCGGACGCGGCCGAACTCGAGCCGCACCTCGCCCGTACGGTCGTCGCCGTCGATGCTCACGCTGCCCGTGGCGACGCCCAGCGCGCAGTCGAGCGCGTCGGCGGCCACCGCGGGCAGGTAGAGCTCCGCGACGATGTGCTCGTCGCGCTCGCCGGCGTCGATCCACAGGTAGGTGCCGGGCTCGTCGCCGCGCCGCGCCGGCAGCGCGCTGATCGTTCCCGAGATCTGCGTCCAGGTCATTTCGCCTCCAGCCACGTCGCGCCCACGCCGACGTCGACTGCAAGCGGCGGGTCGAGCGGATACGCGCCCGTCATCTCCTCTGCGACGAGCGCGCGCAGCGCCGACACCTCGCCGTCGGCGGCCTCGAAGAGCAGCTCGTCGTGGATCTGCAGCACCAGGCGCGAGCGCCTGCCCTCGTCGCGCAGACGCCGGTGCGCGCTGATCATCGCCACCTTGATGATGTCGGCCGCGCTGCCCTGCATGACGGTGTTCACCGCCAGGCGCTCGCCGAGGCTGCGCGTCTGGTAGTTCATCGCCCGCAGCTCCGGGATCGGGCGCCTGCGGCCGAACAGGGTGGTGACGTAGCCGTCGGCCTTCGCCCGCTCGACGGTCGCCGCGATGAACTCGTTCACGCGCGGGAAGCGAGCCAGGTAGGTGTCGATGAAGCTCTGCGCCTCCTCGCGGGAGATGCCGAGCTGCTCGGAGAGGCCGAACGAGCTGATGCCGTAGATGATGCCGAAATTGACCGCCTTGGCCTTGTTGCGCTCGTCGCGGGTGAGCTCGGCCGCGGGCTTTCCGAGCACCTGGGCGGCCGTGACCCGGTGGATGTCCTCGCCGCGCGCGAAGGCCTCGTGCAGCGCCGGCTCGCCCGACAGATGGGTGAGGATGCGCAGCTCGACCTGCGAGTAGTCGGCCGAGAGCAGCTTGAAGCCGTCACCGGCGACGAACGCGCTTCGGATCTCGCGTCCGAGCGGCGTGCGGATGGGGATGTTCTGCAGGTTCGGGCGGATCGACGAGAGCCGGCCTGTGGCGGCGGTCGTCTGGCTGAAGGTCGTGTGCAGGCGCCCGTCGGCCGGGTCGATCAGATCGGGGAGCGGCACGAGGTAGGTGTTCAGGAGCTTGGACTGCTCGCGCCACTGCTCGACGACGTCGACGATCGGGTGCAGGTGGCGGATCTTTTGCAGCACCCGCGCGTCGGTCGAGTAGCCGGTCTTGCCGCGGCGGTCGGAGGGCAGGCCGAGCCGCTCGAAGAGCACCTCGCCGAGCTGCTTCGGGGACCCGATCACGAACGGCCCGCCGGCCAGCTCGTGGCAGCGGGCCTCGAGCTCCTCGACCTGATCGGCCAGCTTGGCCGCGATCTCGGCCAGACGGTAGGTGTCGACGCGGATGCCGACCGCCTCCATCGCGCCCAGGACGGGCACGAGCGGGAGCTCGATCTGCTCGTAGAGAGCGCTCATCTCGCGCTCGGCCAGCCGCTCGGCGGCGCGCGGGTGCAGGCGGCGGACGGCCGCCGCGGCGCGGACGAGCGCCGCCGTCTCCTCGTCGGCGGCGGCCTGCAGGCCCAGGCCCGCCTCCTCCGCCATCTCGTCGATCTCGTAGGTCGACCGGCCGGGGTCGAGCAGGTACGTGGCGAGGGCGGTGTCGCCCGCGGGCGTCAGCGCCGGGTGCTTCAGGCCGTGGGTGATCACGCGGTGGTCGCGCAGCGCCTCGACGGCCTGGGCCGTCGCGGCCTCGACCACGATCACCTCGGCGCCGTCGGCCGTCACGGCCGCCCGGCCTCCCGCCACGGTGAGCGCGACGTCGGCCGGCAGCGCGCGCACGTCGGCGAGGGTGCCCTCGCGCCACTCGAGCTCGACCCCCTCGAGCACCTCGGCCGGCGCGCCCGGCACGGCATCCTCGAGCTCGTCCAGGCGCTTCAGGATCGCCCGCAGCTCGAGCTTCCGGAAGAGCTCCTTCATCGTCGAGCGGTCGGGCGGCGCGGCCACGAGCTCGTCGAAGTCGATGTCGATCTCGAGGTGGCGGTCGATCGTCGCGAGCACCTTGGACTTGGCCGCGTCTTCAGCGGCGGTGCGCAGGTTCTCGCGCCGTCTTCTCGCCCGGGACGGCGTCGAGGTTCGCGTAGACGCCCTCCATCGACCCGAATCGCACGAGCAGCTCGGCGGCGGTCTTGTCGCCGATCCCGGGCACCCCGGGGATGTTGTCCGACGTGTCGCCCTTGAGTCCGATGAAGTCGGGCACGAGCTCCGGGCCGATGCCGTAGCGCTGCACGATCCGCTCAGGCGTGTAGACGACCACGTCGGAGACGCCGCGCGGGGTCATCATGATGCAGACGTTCTCGGAGGCGAGCTGGAAGGCGTCGCGGTCGGTCGAGACGACGCACACCTTGTGGCCGCCGCGCTCCGCCTTGGCCGCCAGCGTGCCGATCACGTCGTCGGCCTCCTTGCCGGGGACGCGGAAGTTGCGGTACCCGAACGCGGCGACGATCGGCTCGAAGTACGGCTGCTGCTGGCGCAGGAGATCCGGCATCGGCCGCCGGTGGGCCTTGTACTCGGCGTCGAGCTCGATGCGCGCGGTGGGCTTCTCGTCCCACGCCACGAGCACGGTCGCGGGGCGGTAGTCGGCCAGGAGCTTCATCAGCATGTTGGCCATGCCGAGCAGGGCGTTCGTCGGGAAGCCGTCCACCGTCTGCAGCTCCTCGGGCAGCGCGAAGAACGCGCGGTAGGCGAGCCCGTTGCCGTCGACGAGAAAGACGTCGCACTGCTTGGCCGGGGCGTCGTCGAGGTTCAGATCCTTCGGCTGAGCCTGCTTCACCGTGGCCATCCGTCGCAGCGTATCCGAGCGCGGGTCGCAGCGCCCGCGCAGGTGCCGGCGCACCCGGATACGCTTCCGCCCGTGCCGTTCAACCCGTCGGCCTCATACAGCCTGACGATGCGCGTCGAGATCCCGGCGGTGGCCGGGTCGTTCGCCAAGGTCGCCGCGGCCATCGGCGAGGCCGGCGGTGACCTGGGCGCCATCGACCTCGTGCGCGTCGCCAAGACCCACCGCGTGCGCGACATCACGGTCTCGGCGTCGGACGCCGACCACGGCCAGCAGATCGTCGACGCAGTGCGAACGGTGGACGGCGTGCGGATCTCGAACGTCTCCGACCGCGTCTTCCTCATGCACCTCGGCGGCAAGATCGAGGTGCAGAACAAGGTGCCGGTGAAGACCCGCGACGACCTGTCGATGGCCTACACGCCGGGCGTCGCCCGAGTGTGCATGGCGATCAACCGCGACCCCGACAAGGTGCGCGCGCTCACGATCAAGCAGAACACCGTGGCGGTCGTCACCGACGGCACCGCGGTGCTCGGCCTGGGCGACATCGGACCGCGAGCCGCCATGCCGGTGATGGAGGGCAAGGCCATGCTCTTCAAGGAGTTCGCGGGCATCGACGCGTGGCCGCTGTGCCTGGACACGCGCGACACCGACGAGATCATCTCGATCGTCAAGGCGATCGCGCCCGGGTTCGGCGGCATCAACCTCGAGGACATCGCCGCGCCGCGCTGCTTCGAGATCGAGGGCCGGCTGCGGCGCGAGCTCGACATCCCCGTCTTCCACGACGACCAGCACGGCACGGCGGTCGTCGTGCTCGCCGGCCTGCTGAACGCCGCCAAGGTCGTCGGCAAGCGGATCGAGGACATGCGCGTCGTGCTGGTCGGCGTCGGCGCCGCGGGCGTGGCCGTCAGCAAGCTCCTGATGGAGGCGGGCGTGCACGACATCGTCGGGTGCGACCGCCAGGGCGCCCTCCACCCCGGCATCAAGGGGCTGACGGCGATTCAGAAGTGGTACGCGCGCAACACGAACCCGCGCCGGTTCGAGGGCACCGCCAACGAGGCGCTGCGCGGCGCCGACGTCTTCATCGGCCTATCCGGCCCCGGCGCCGTCTCCGTCGAGGCCGTGAAGACGATGGCCGACGACGCGATCGTCTTCGCGATGGCGAACCCCGAGCCCGAGGTGCACCCCGAGGAGATCGAGGGCCACGTGCGCGTGATCGCCACCGGCCGCTCCGACTATCCCAACCAGATCAACAACGTGCTCGCCTTCCCCGGCATCTTCCGCGGGGCGCTCTCGACGGCCGCGACGAGCATCAACGAGGCAATGAACCTCGCGGCGGCGCGGGCGATCGCGTCGGTCGTGCCCGAGGACGAGGTGCACGACGAGTACATCATCCCGAGCGTCTTCAACAAGGCGGTCGTGGAGCTCGTGGCAGCCGCGGTCGGCGAGGCCGCCATGGAGACGGGCGTCGCCCAGCGCAGCATCGAGCCGCCGACCGACCCCGCCGCGATCTACCGCTGAGAGAAGCGTGAGAGAAGCGGGGACTGTCCCCGGGTACCGGGGGACAGTCCCCTGACGTTCCGCCGCTGCAAGCCGACAATCGGGGCGTACACGCGCATGCGAGGGTCAGGGGAATGCGGCGTCGAGGAGCACCATCGTCTCAAGCTGCGAGGAGCGCGGTGCCGCGTCAATTGGCGCCCACTGCACGGGCCAAGTGGCGCCGACGGTCCGATCCTTTAAACGCGAATGGGGACTGTCCCCGGCTACCCGGGGACAGTCCCCTGACGTTCACGTGTTGCTCAGGCAGCTTCGCTGCGCAGGCCCTGAATCTCGTTCAAGGCTGCGAGCTGCTGCAAGGCATCCGCCTCGAGTTGGCGGACGCGCTCACGCGTTAGGCCGACCGCGCGGCCGATCACGTCGTAGTTCTGCGGGTCGCTGCCGTCGAGGCCGAACCGCATCTCGAGGATGCGGCGCTTGCGCTCGGAGATGTGGGCGAGGCCGGTCACGAGCATCTCGCGCCGGAGCGTCTCCTCCACGATCTCGTCGGCCTTCGGCGCATCCGCGTCGGCGATCATGTCGCCCATCTCGGAGTCGCCGTCGTCGCCGACCGGCGTGTGCAGCGACGACGTGCGCGGAAGCGCACGCGCGTCGACCACGTCAGGAACCGCCACACCGCTCGCCGCCGCGACCTCATCGTCGGTCACGTCCCGGCCCAGCCGCGCCTCGAGCGACGCGCGGGTGGCGTCGACACGACGGACACGCTCGGACACATGGACAGGCAGGCGGATCGTGCGCGACTGGTTGGCGACCGCCCGCTGCACGGCCTGGCGGATCCACCAGGTGGCGTACGTCGAGAACTTCAGGTCGCGGCGCCAGTCGAACTTCTCCACCGCGCGCACGAGGCCGATCGTGCCCTCCTGGATCAGATCCAGGAACGGGACACCGTGGCCGCGATAGCGCTTGGCCACCGACACGACGAGGCGCAGGTTCGCCTCGATCATGCGCCGCTTGGCGATCGGATCGCCCTGCTCGACGAGCTTGGCCAGACGCTGCTCGTCTTCCTTCATGAGCAGCGGATGGCGCGAGATCTCGTGCAGGTAGCGGTCGAGGCTGTCGGTCGGGCCGGCGGCCGCGACCTCGGCCGCCGCAGCGGCCGCCGCGGCACGCGCGGCTGCGGCGCCGGCATCGGCGTCGCCAACGGGAACGATCTCGACGCCCTGCTCCGACAGCTCCGTCGTCAGCGCCTCGAGATCCTCATCATCAAGGTCGAGGTCCACCGCAACCGCCGCCAGCTCCTCTTCCGCGAGAAGCCCGCGATCATCGGCCGACTCGATCATCAGCCGCACACGCGGCTCGTTCATAAGCTCGGTCATCATCCCTCGATAGCCCGGCGGCGGTTATCCCGCCCGGGCCTGGTGGTTTCATTCAGTGGCTGCCTGCCTGAAGGTGATGCGGTCAGGCTTCTCCGCTGCTCGGCTCGCGCCGCTGCAGCGAACGTCGGGGGCAGCCCCCACCCCGACGAATGTATTGTAGCAGAGCAAGGCAAGTTTCGCTTGTCCGGCGGCATCCGAATTTAGGGAACATTCATACGGCGGATCGGATCAATAACGATCCATGTATTCGTCGATCTCCCACTGGTGGACCTGCTCGTTGTAGGAGGCCCACTCCTCCCGCTTCAGGCGCACGTACTCGGTGAAGATGTGGTCGCCGAGCGCCCCGCGCATGACCTCGTCGGCCTCGAGCGCGTCGAGCGCATGCGACAGATCGTGCGGCAGGCTCTTGATGCCGAGCGCCTCCGACTCCTCGCCGGTCAGGTGGTAGATGTTGCGGTTGACCGGCTCGGCCGGCACGAGGCCGCGGCTGATCCCGTCGAGGCCGGCCTCGAGCATGCAGGCGAGCGCCAGGTAGGGATTCGCGGTCGGATCCGGCGTGCGCAGCTCGATGCGGGTCGAGCGCCCGCGCTTGGACGGGACGCGGATGGCGGCCGAGCGGTTGCCCGGCGACCAGGCGATGTAGACCGGCGCCTCGTATCCCGGCAGCAGGCGCTTATAGGAGTTCACGGTCGGGTTGGCGACCGACGTGATGGCCGGCAGATGGTCGAGCACCCCTGCGATGTAGGCGCGGCACTCCTTCGACAGGCGCAGCTCGTCGCTCTCGTCGAGGAACGCGTTGTCCGCCCCGCGGGCGAGCGACTGGTTGACATGCATGCCCGAGCCGTTCTCGCCGTGGATCGGCTTGGCCATGAACGTCGCGTGCATGCCGTGGCGGGCCGCGATCGTCTTCACCACCATCCGGAACGTGACCAGGCTGTCGGCGATCGAAAGCGCATCGGCGTGGCGGAAGTCGATCTCGTGCTGGCCGATCGCAACCTCGTGGTGGGCTGCCTCGAGCTCGAAGCCCATCTGCTGGAGGGTGATCTCGATGTCGCGCCGGCAGTCCTCGCCGCGGTCGAGCGGGTGGACGTCGAAGTACGTGGCGGCGTCGTGCGGGTCGACGGTCGGGTTGCCGTCGGCGTCGAGCTTGAAGAGGAAGAACTCGGCCTCGGGGCCGACGTTCATCGTGTAGCCCATGTCGGCGGCCTTCTTCAGCACGCGCTTCAGGTTCGTGCGCGGGTCACCGGCAAACGGCGTGCCGTCGGGATCTGCGACGTCGCAGATGAGCCGGGCCGTGCGCGCCGCCTCGGTGCCGCGCCAGGGCAGCACCGCGTACGTGTTCGGGTCGGGCAGGAAGTACATGTCCGACTGCTCGATGCGCTTGAAGCCGCGGATCGACGAGCCGTCGAACATCAGCTCGTTGTCGAGCGCCTTCTCGAGCTCGTCGACCGGAATGGAGACGTTCTTCACCGGCCCGTACGGCTCGGTGAACTGGAGTCGGACGAAGGCAACGTTGTCGCGCCGGCACCGCTCGATGACCTCCTGCCTATCCATGCGGCTCCCCCTTCGGTTGGCCCATTGAAGCCGCCTAGTCTAACCGCGTCCGGCGACGACACCCCCGCCTGCCCGCCCGGGCGATCACCCGGGCCGGGGAGACGAGGAGGGCCGTATGGGATCAGGCCGCTTCGGCGATCGCCGTGTCCTCGGCGGGAGCCGCCTCGGAGACGTCCACCCGGTGAGTGCGGATGAACGCGTAGGCGACGAATGCGCCCAGGAGGGCGACCGCGGCCGAGTAGCGCAGGCTGTGCGACAGCGAGTAGATGAACACGTCCGCCGGTGCGTGGCCGGCCGCCGCGCGCCCCTTGGACAGGTGCTCGAAGATGGCCGTCAGGCTGGCGACGCCGAACACGCCGCCGATCATGCGCGTCATCGAGAGCACACCCGATGCCGCGCCCGCCTTGGTGCGGTCGACCGAGCTCATCACGGCCGCGGTCATCGGCGACATCGTCATCCCCATCCCCACGCCGCCGACGAGGAACGCCGGCAGAAGGGTCAGGTACCCGCTCGTGTCGGTGATGCGCGACTCGAGGAAGAGCGACGTGGCGATGAGCGTCATCCCGCCCGTCAGCAGCCAGCGCGACCCATATCGGTCGGAGAGCTTCCCGGCGATCGGAGCCGTCGCGATGATCAGGACGGTCATCGGCAGGAAGCGCACGCCCGTCTGCAGCGGCGAGAGCTGCTCGACGTTCTGCATGTAGAGCGTGATGAAGAAGAACGTCGCGAACATCGAGAACGTGACGAGGAACGCGATCACGTTGCCCGCGTTGAACGTGCGGCTGCGGAAGAACGTCATGTCCAGCATCGGGTCACGCCCGCGCAGCTGCAGCAAGGTGAACGTGACCAGGCCGGCCACGCCGATGGCGTACTCCGCCAGGATCCTGGGCGACGTCCAGCCATAGTCGTTGGCCTGCACCAGCCCGAGCACCAGCCCGCCGAGCCCGAGGGACAGCGTGAGGATGCCGAGCAGGTCGACCCGGCGGATGGCCGTCTCGTCGCGCGACTCGCGCACGGCGTAGACCGTCAGCGGAGCGGCGATGATCGCGACCGGGACGTTCAGGAAGAAGATCCACTCCCAGCCGGCCTTCTCGACCAGGAAGCCGCCGACGACCGGGCCCATCCCCAGCGCGAGGCCGGAGATGCCGGCCCACAGGCCGAGGGCGCGGCCGAGGTCGGGGCCGCTGAAGGTGTTCGTGATGATCGAGAGCGATCCCGGCATCAGGAACGCCGCGCCGGCGCCCTGAAGGGCGCGGAAGGCCACGAGCTCGTTGATCGATCCCGACAGCCCGGCGCCGATGGAGCCCAGCGTGAACACGACGAGACCGGCCAGGAACATGCGCTTGCGGCCGAACACGTCGCCCAGCCGCCCGCCGGTGACGAGCAGGACGCCGAACACGAGCGTGTAGGCGTTCACGGTCCACGACAGCCCCGAGATCGAGGCGCCGAAGCTCGACTTGATCGCCGGCAGCGCGATGTTCACCACCGTGTTGTCCAGCATGACCATGAACAGGGCGAAGCACATCGCCCCCAGCGTCCACCACTTGCGATTACTTTCATTCAGTACAGGCACTTACGCTTCCTCTCTCTCCTCTGACGAGGCCAGCACCCGCTGGAGCGAACCTCGCATCTGCTCGAGCTCACGTGCCGGAAGCACCGCGAACGACCTCCCGACCTGATCCACGAACTTGGGCAGCCGCTCGGCCAGCTCGCGGCCGTCGTCGGTGAGCGTCACCCACACCATCCGCCGGTCGCGCTGATCGCGCTCGCGGCGGACGTGCCCGGCCCCTTCGAGCCGGTCGATGACACCGGTCACCGTCGACGCCAGCATGTGGCAGTCGCGGCCGAGGTCGCGCGCCGTCGCACGGCCGCCGGCTGACTGCAGCATGTGCAGCGCCATCGCCTGCGGCATCGTGACGCCCTGCGCCTCGAACGCCGGCCGGATGGCCTTCTTCGCCTGGACTGCAACCTCTCCCCACAGCCGCCCGACCTCGGCGGCCAGCTCAGTCTTCGACATCGTTCGTGCGGCCATCGTTCGTGTACGTTCCTTTCAAGATAAAAAGTTTCGTACACGAAATATAGCGACGCGAACGAGCGCGCGCAAGTTCCTCGGCGAACCGTCCGTCCGCCGGCGGCTGCCTAGACCCGCTCGGCGGCGGTGGCGATCTCTTCCGCGACCTCGGCGATGTCGCGGTTCGCGTTCCAGACCCGGCGCTGGCGATCGGCGCCGTTGCCGTTCTCGAGGATCCAGTCGATGCGGGCGAGCTCGTCGGCGCAGCCGAGCTCGCGGGCGATCGGGCGCAGCTCGCGGATGCGGCGCTTGGCGAGCGTGCGCGCGGCCATCTTCACGCGCTTGCCCGCGGCCAGGTCCATCAGCGGCGCGTCGAGGCCGTAGCGCAGCGCGAGCCACTTGTTCTCGGCCAGGAGCATGCGGTGGTACGAGAGCACCTGGCCGTCGTGGTAGCGGTCGAGCAGCAGCTTCACCAGGCACTGCGCGTAGGCGGCGAGCGCGATGGCATCCTCGACCCGCGTCTGACAGTCCATCACCCGCAGCTCGAGGGTGCCGAAACGCGGATGCGGGCGCACGTCCCACCACAGGTGCGTGTAGTCGCCGATCGCTCCCGTCGCCTCCATGAAGCCGACCGAGTCGGCGTAGTCGTTGTAGTCGGCGAAGCGGGGCGGCAGGCCGCTGCGGGGAAAGGCCGAGAAGATCATCGCCCGGCTCGATGCGAGGCCGGTGTGGTCGCCGCGCCAGAACGGCGAGTTGGCCGAGAGCGCGAGCAGCACGGGCAGCTCGATCAGCACGCCCTCCATCACCGCCAGGCAGGCCTCCGGCGTGGGCACGGCGACGTGGACGTGCATCCCGAACACGAGCTCGCGGCGGGCGACGTACTGGAGCATCTCGACCAGCGCCCGATAGCGGTCGCGAGCCGTGATCTTCTGGTTCTCGAACAGCGAGAACGGGTGCGTGCCGGCCGCGCCGAGGCGCATCTTGTGCTGGCGGGCCTGGTGGCCGACGTACTGGCGGATCAGACGCAGGTCGGTCGCCGCGGCGGGGATGTCGTGGCACACGATCGTGCCGGACTCGAGCACGCACTGCATCAGCTCGGGCTTCAGCCGGTTGGCGAGCTCGCCCTCGGCCGCCTCTGCGAGCAGCTCCTCGACGCCCGAGACGAGGTCGAACCCGGCCGGGTCGAGGAGCATGTACTCCTCCTCGATGCCGACGGTCAGCGGCGGCCCGGAGCCGAACCGGTGGTCGAGCACGCTCGACCGCGCGCTGCCCTTGCCCCCTCCGTCGCCTTTGGAATCAGCCATGAAGGGCTGTTCTACCCCATTTCGGCCCCCGTGCCAACGCGGCGGTAGCATTTGCCACTCTCCGGCCGAAGTGGCGGAACGGTAGACGCACGCGACTCAAAATCGCGCGGCCGCAAGGCCATGTGGGTTCGACTCCCACCTTCGGCACTCCCGCCCAGGCGACGAACCCGCACGCCACACCACCCTTGCCGGCGTCTCGTCAGTGGTGTTCGGCGGTGACGCCTGGCGCGAGTTTGGGGAAGAAGTGCCAGGCGACGTCTCTGAGGACTTCGATGATGAGTTGTGGTGTGAGTTCGGTGTTGGGGTCGTCGAGCTGTGGTGGGAGGGTTGCGCCCAGTGCTCGTGCCTTGTCGATGAGGGCGGGGCCGGCGGCCTTGCCGAGGTGGCTGAGGGCTTGGCCGAGAAT
Source organism: uncultured Actinomycetes bacterium (assembly GCA_963825325.1). Classification (GTDB taxonomy): domain Bacteria; phylum Actinomycetota; class Thermoleophilia; order Gaiellales; family JAICJC01; genus JAICJC01. Next base: position 679,635 of record CAWGSU010000003.1, on the reverse strand, counting down.
GTCGTAGTCAAGCGCCCAGTCGGGGACGGGTGGAGCTTCGACGCCGACCCAGGTGTCGGGATCCCGCGGCGTTTGGCGGGTGAAGACGTGGTCGAAGGTGCGTGCCGCCGCGTCACGTTGGGTGAGCGGGTCGCCGAGGCCCCAGGTCTTTCGCAGGGTCGCGATCAGCGACGTATGGCGATACTCCTCGTTGTAGACCGAGCCCTGTTCGACCCACGGCGAGACCATGATGGCAGGGACGCGGTAACCGGACCGGTCGAACTTGAAGCCGAACTCGCCCGCCGGCGCGGCCGGATCGGGCGGCGGGACAGGGCCGGGAGGGACGTGGTCGTATGTGCCACCCGGTTCATCCCACCCGATCAGGAGCGCCGTGTTCCAGACGTTCGTGCCCGACTCCGACGTGGCCGAGCGGTAGATGTCGAAGACGCGCGCGAGGAACGCCTCGCCGCCGACGATCGACGATGGCGAGTCGATGCCAAGGTCGATGCCGTTGCCCAGAAGGGCCCGGCCCGCGGCCGGGTGGTAGTCGCCGTGGCCGGTGAGCATGTTCGGCTCGATCAGCGAGAAGTCCGGCAGCGTCCCGGCAGCGGCGTCCTTTTCGAACTCGGCGAACGGCACGAAATGCGTCGCCAGCCTGTCCTTCAACCGCGGGTAGTGGATGACGCCGGCAAACGACAGCGGCATCGGCTCATCGACATACACCTTCCACGTCTTGCCATGCAGCTCCAGCCGCTCGAAGATCGTCTCCGCGTCGTTCTTCTCGAGCCACTTCCTCGCCGGAGCGTTCACCACCAAGCCCGACGACGTCGCCGCCGTCCAAAACGAGCGGTTCATGAACGTCTGCGACGGCACCTCACAGAACCAGTGGTCAAACACCCCGAAATCACGCGCGATCCCCGACAACACCGGCACCTGCTCCGGCGTGTACCCCGTCATGATGTGGGCATACTCGTCATAGGTCGGCTGGCGACCCACCTCGGCCGTGAACGTGCTGATGTAGTCGGCGACGAACCCGCTCATGTCCGGCGTCGCACCCGGCCCCGGCGCGTTCCACGGCTCCGTCACGCCCTCACCGATCTTGAACCGATTGTGCTCGTCCAGCGTCCCGTAGAGCTGCGTATTCGTGTGGTACCACTCCTCGCCGGAATCCGGGTTCGGCGAATCCATATCCGTCGCCACCGTGTACGGCACCACCTTGCGATCCGCACCATGCTCGGCCCAATCCGGGATCGGATTGCTCAGATCCTTCCCGATCACGCCCTCGAACGTCTTCCCATCCTCATGCCCGTACAAGCGCCCCAGCACGTTGTCCAGCGGAGCGGTTCTCAAACAGCACCACCACGATGTGATCGAGTGCGTTCGCGCGTGTCGCCGGGGCTGCCATGCCGAGCTCCAATCAGTTGGGATCTTCTCGGCAGAGCCACCCCGCCTCGTTTGAACAGCCGGCTCCGCCGCGTTGAATGAATGCCGCACGCCCTCGCCCCCGAACCACCCACTTGGGGTGATTGGCAAGCTCGTCGCTCGAGACCGCGCGGGGCCGCACGTTCACGCCGGGCCGGACTGGACGGACGCCTCGACCATCGCCGCCACCGGCGACCCCGGGTCGCGGGCCATGAGCGCATACGCGAGCACGACCTCGGTCAGCGCGACGAACGCGCCGACGGTGAGGATCAGCGGGACCTCCACCACCAGCTCGCCAACGAGACCGAGCGTGTCCCATGCTCGCAGCAGGAACGCGTGGGCGATACCCTCGATCACGATCGCCGGGGCGACGACGCCGAGCGCCAGCCCCATGTGGGGCCACGTGAGGCGAACGGATCGGGCGATGGCGGTGAGCGGCCCCTGACGCTCGATGTTGACGGCGGGCCCCACGATGCCCACCAGGGCCGCCACCACGATCCCGGGGATCACACCCACAGCCGAAGCGGCCGCGACGAAGACCGCCACGACCACATCGGCGACGACGAGCAGCCGGAGCGGAAGGGAGCGCGCGGCCTCGGCCAGCGACGGCTGCGGGGTGCCGCGGACGGCCGCGCCCACCAGCTCGTCCATGACGCCGGCCAGGAGCACGAGCCCAATCAGGGTCAAAAGGCCCGACGTCGCAGGCAGCAGCGCGGTGTACAGGAGCGGATTCGCCGTCGCCGACGCGTCGAGCGCATGGGCCGCCTCACCGAGCAGCACCGGGGGCAGCAGGATCGCGAGCGAGGCGACCGCCACTCGCGCAGGCTCCAGCCGGTAGAGACGGAATGCACCGGCGAGGATCGAACGCACCGTGAGGTTCGCGATGTGGGGATGCCGCTGCGCACGCTCCGGAGGTTGGACGCGATCGCCGACGGCGGACCCGCCTCACCGATCCGGGCTGGGCGGCCCGCCCGGACGCAGCTCCTGTGTCCGCCAGCGCCAGATCGCGTTGCCCCAGGCGTCCGTCCCCATGACCCTGATCAGACGCGAGATCTCATAGTCCGAGTAGCCGACCGCACGGAGCCTGCGGGAGGCCTCCTCGAGTGCGAAGCCGCCGGGATTCAGCATGTATGCGCGCAGTGCCGGAGTCATGTCCTTGGGACATATCGCATGGAGGGATCGACGTGGCTTCGTCCCCATCGGACGATGCGGCCTGCCCCGCCCCGGGCGACGCTCTGCCAGCGACGGCGGGCCGCATTGGCGCCGCGTGCGATCGACCTCTACAGGGGAGCTGACTGTGACCGACGACAACATCCAGGTCTTCGTTGCCTCGTTCGGCGGCGAGTCCGAGGCCGGGGCCGCGCTCAAGGACTTCCAGACGATGCACCGCGAGGGATCGATCGACCTGATCGACGCCGCGGTGATCGTGCACGGTGCCGACGGCAAGGTGCGCTTCGAGGAGACGGCGGATCCGAGCGGCAAGAAGTGGGCAGCGCGGGGCGCGGTCGCCGGCGGATTGGTCGGGCTGATCTTCCCGCCCAGCATCATCGTGAGCGCCGCGGTCGGCGCCGTGGGCGGCGGTGTGTGGGGCAAGGTTCGCGACAAGGGCTTCAAGGACGAGGACCTGCGCCAGATCGGCGAGGGCCTGCCGCCCGGCAGCTCGGCGATCATCGCGATCGCGCGGGATCGGGTCGTCGAGCAGCTCCAGAAGGGGCTCGCGGGCTACGACCGCATCGCAAAGCACGCGCTCAGCGCCGACGCAGCGGCGGCGATCACCGCAACGATCGAGGAGCCCGCAGCCTCCTGACGAAGCCGGCGACGCTCCGCGGGCCCGGCGCGGGCACCGACCCGGCCTCTGCCCGGGGGGCGCGCGCCCCGTCGGGCACCGGGATCGCCGCCGCGATCCGCGTGCCGCGGCCGGGTGGGCTGACGACGGCGAAGGTGCCCCCCGCGGCCTCGACGCGGTCGCGCAGGCCCTGCAAGCCCGCGCCTCCCGTCATCGTCGCGCCGCCGATGCCGTGGTCCTCGACCTCGATCCGGAGCGTGTGCCCGGAGGTCGCCGCGCGCACCGCGACCGACGAGGCGCACGAGTACTTCTGCGCGTTCGTCACCGCCTCGGCGAACACGTAGTACGCGGTCGCCTCGGCCGACTCGTCGACCCGCTCGCGCGGCATCTCGAGCACCGCGATCGGGATCGCCGACCGCACGGCGAGGCTCCTGATCGCGTCGGCGAGCCCAAGGTCGGTGAGCACAGCCGGGTGGATGCCGCGGGCCAGCTCGCGCAGCTCGGCGATCGCAAGCTCGAGCTTGACATCGGCGTCCTCGAGCAGCGCGGCCGCCTCGTCGGGAGCGTCACGGATGCGCCGGATGGCACGGCGCAGGTCGATGGCAAGCCAGGTAAGGCGCAGCTGGGCGCCGTCGTGGAGGTTGCGCTCGAGCCGCTGTCGCTCGATGTCGCCCGCACGCACGAGCCGGGCGCGGGACGTGCGCAGGCCCTCGGCGAGCGCCGCGCGCTCCGACACGACCGCGGCCAGGGTCAGCGTCGAGAGTCCGGCCACGAGCACGAAGAGCTGCGTGTCGAGCACGGTGCGGGTGACCGAGCGGAATGCGAACGGCCCCACGTAGTGGGTCGTGTTCCAGAGCGCCACCGACACGGTGATCGCGACCGCGAGTGTCGCGCCGCGCTGTCCGTACCGCAGCGCGACCCAGATCAGGGCCGGGAACGCGAGGAACGTCACCGGATTGCTGCTGCGGGTCGCGACAGTGCTCAGCACGACCACGGCCGCGAACACCACCACGGGCTCGAGCACCCGGCCGCTGCGGCGCCAGAAGTGGCGCGGGAACGGCCACCAGGCGATCGCGAGCGGCGCGACGATCAGCGCGCCGCAGAAATCCCCCAGCCACCACGTCCGCCAGACCGTCGTCATCGCCTGCGTCGTGATGACATCGCCGAGTCGCAGCGCCACGGAGCCGATCGTGGCGCTCGCCGCGGTTCCGGCCGCAAACGCCACGAGCATCCGCGCAAGCCCGCGGACGCTCTCGAGCGGCCTGCCCCTGGGCACGAGCAGGTGGATCAGCATCGTCGCGATGACGACCTCGAGCACGTTCCCGCAGGTCTGGGCGACGGCGGATCCGAGCGGGAGCGCGGAGTAGTCGTTCGCCAGCAGATCGCCGATCAGGATGCCGGGCCAGTAGCCCACCCCGCGCAGGTAGAGGAACGCGATGCCCACTCCGACCGGCGGCCACACGATCGCGGCCACCGGCCCGGCGAAGTTGAGGTCGATGCCGATGCGCGCGAACCCGTAGTAGAGCGCGGCAAGCAGCGCGACCCCGGCCGGGTACCGAACGCTCACAGCCCCCCGCCTCGTCGCCAACCAGCGTCCGGAGACCGCATCCTGCTGCATGGCGACGCCAGTCTAGATGGTTCGCGCCGCTCTCACGGATGTCTCACGGAGGGGCACGAAGATGGCAGGCGAGACGGTCGGGCCCTCCGCCGCGGCAATGCCCGCTCGCTTCGGAAGGCCCGGCCGTCTTCCTCGTGACCCCGCGCCAGTTTAGGCTCCCCCGGTGTTCCTCAACATCCTGGTCGCAATCGATGGGTCGCCCCACGCCGTCCGCGCGCTGGACGAGGCCGTCGACCTCGCCCGCGCGCAGCGGTCGCGGCTGACGCTGATCAGCGTCGCGTCGCGCACGGCGTGGCGGCTCGTCGCCGGCCCGTATGCGGGCCTCCTGCCCACGCAGGAGGATGCCGACCGCGAGGCCCAGAACACCCTCCGCGCCGCCCGCGCACGCGTCGACGACGAGATCCCTGTGACCACCATCGTCGGCCAGGGCTCCGCCGCCGCGGCGATCCTGAAGCGGGCGACCGAGGGCACCCATGACCTGATCGTGATGGGCTCGCGCGGCCGCGGCGGCGCCGCCGCCGCGCTGCTCGGCAGCGTCAGCCACGACGTGCTCCACCACAGCCGCCTGCCCGTCCTCATCGTTCACGCCGACGAGGGCGCGCCCGGCTTCGCCACCGGGATGGACTTCACCCCACCCGTGGGCTAGAACCCCGGTATGCGAATCGGGATGCTGACCGGCGGGGGCGACTGCCCGGGACTGAACGCGGTGATCCGCGCCCTCGCGCGCACGTCGATCGACAACGGCGACGAGATCGTCGGCGTGATGCGGGGCTGGCGCGGGATGATCGAGGGCCAGATGCGCCCGCTGGACGCGCGCGAGACGTCGGGCCTCCTGCCCCGCGGCGGCACGATCCTGCGCACGTCGCGCACGAACCCGTTCGACGTCGACGGCGGCGTCGAGGCGGTGCTCGGTCACATGCGCGACCTGGACGCCCTCGTCGCCATCGGCGGTGAGGACACGCTCGGCGTGGCCGCGCGCCTGCACACGGAGCACGGCGCGCACATGATCGGCGTGCCGAAGACGATCGACAACGACCTGCGCGGGACCGACTACACGTTCGGGTTCGACACGGCGGTGACGATCGCCACGGAGGCGATCGACCGCCTGCACTCGACCGCCGAGTCGCACGACCGGGTGATGGTGTGCGAGGTGATGGGCAGACACACGGGCTGGATCGCCGTCATGGCCGGCATGGCGGGCGGCGCCGACGTGATCCTGATCCCGGAGCTGCCGATGACCGTCGAGCACTGCTGCGAGCTGATCCGAAACCGGCATGCGCGGGGCAAGGACTTCTCGATCGTCGTCGTCAGCGAGGGGTACGAGCTGCACTACGAGAGCGGCGTCTCCCGCGCCGTCGCCTCGCACGACGTCGACGCGTTCGGTCACGCCCGCCTCGGCGGCGTCGGCGCCGCGCTCGCCTCCGAGATCGAGCACCGCACCGGCTTCGAGACGCGTGTGACGACGCTCGGCCACATCCAGCGGGGCGGCTCGCCGACGGCCCGCGACCGCGTGCTTGCGACGCGCTACGGCCTCAAGGCCTCGGAGCTCGTGCGCGAGGGCGCCTGGGGCATGATGGCGGCGCTGCGCGGGGATGACGTCGTCGCCGTGCCGATCGCCGAGGCCGTGTCGGAGCTGAAGGTCGTTCCACGTGAGCTCTACGACCAGGCCGCCGTCTTCTTCGGCTAAGAGCTCGGCGCTCTCCGCCTACTCGCGGCTGTCGCCGCGCAGGACGTCGAGCGTCGGCCCGATGCCCAGGTGCTGCACCCAGTCGCCGAGGATCGCCGCGTCCACCCCGGCGGTCTCGAGCGCGAGCACCTGATCGCGGTTGCGGATCCCGCCCTCGGACAGCACCACCTTGCCGGCCGGGACCTCCTCGAGCAGCGAGAAGGTGTGCTCGAAGTCGGCGTCGCGCCGACCCGGGCGGACGTTCTGGATCAGGAAGGAGTCGGGGTCGAGCAGCTCGAGGACGTGGTCGACCTCGTCCTCGTCACCGACCTGGACGACGACGTCGAGCCCGAGCTGCGCCGCGACCGTCTGCATCTCGGCGAACTCGTCGTCCTCGTCGTCGAAGGCCTCGGCGATCAGGACGACGCCGTCGGCGCCGCCGAGCCGGCTCTCGTACAGCTGGTAGGGGTCGATCAGGACGCCCTTGTGCAGCACCGGCAGCCACGTCTCCTCGAGCCCCGGCGGCACGCCGTCGCCGGCGACGCCGAGCCCGGCCACCCCGGCCGCCTCGGCCGCGGCAAGCAGGGCGGCGTCGGCCGCGGTGACCCGCAGCACGAACGAGATCTCCTCGCCCACCACCCCTTCGGTGAAAGGCCGGATCGGAGCGAGACTGTCCACCGCGCGCTCGAGCTCGGCGAGCGGGCGGGCGTCGCGACGCTGCTCCAGAGCCCGCCGGCTGGAGGAGATCATGCGGTCAAGCGAAGCCATCGACCGCCCGTCCGATGAACTTCTCAGCCGATAACGGAGGCATCCGCGGTCAGTCTAGATGATTGACGCGGCATCTCTCACACGCCGAGGCGGTCGAGCTCGGCGGCGTCACGGCGCCAGCGCGGCCGCACCTTGACCGAGAGCTCGAGGAACACCGGCTCGCCCACGGCCTGCTCGATCGCCGGGCGGGCCTCGCTGCCGATCCGCTTCACCATCGCGCCGTGCCGCCCGATCAGGATCGCCTTCTGCGACTCGGTCTCGCAGATGAGCCTGGCCTCGACCAGCGTGCGCCCGCGTCCGGCCTTGATCGGCTCGACGAGCACGGCGACGGCGTGCGGCACCTCGTCGCGGGTGAGCTCGAGCGCCCGCTCGCGCACAAGCTCGGCGACGCGGTGCTCGAGCGACTGATCGGTGGTCATGCCGGGCGGGAACCACGCCGGGCCTTCGGGCAGCAGCTCGAGCAGGTCGGCGAGGAGCGCGTCGACGCCGTCGCCGGCGAGCGCGCTGATCGGATGCACGGCGTGCGGGCTGCCGAGCGCGGCCGCCTCGGCCAGGGCCGGCACGATGCGGTCGGCGCCGAGGTGGTCGGTCTTGTTGACGGCGACGACGCACGGCGGCGCCCCTGCGGCGAGCACCCGCGCGGCGATGTAGCGATCGCCGGGGCCGATCGGCGTGCGGGCATCGAGCAGGAGCACGGTCGCATCGGCGTCGGCGAGCGTCTCGTTGACCGACCGCTGCATGCGCTCCGTCAGGCGGTCGAAGGGCTTCTGGAACCCCGGCAGGTCGACCAGGACGAGCTGCAGGCCGGGCCGGTGGACGACGCCGATCGCGCGCCGCCGCGTGGTCTGCGGCCGGGCCGAGACGGCGGCGACGTGCTCGCCCACGAGCCGGTTCACGAGCGTCGACTTGCCCACGTTCGGCCGCCCGGCCAGCGCCACCAGGCCCGAGCGATGCTCGGGCGCGCTCACAGCTGGAAGCGCTCGGGCAGCAGCTCGTCGAGCGCCGCGGCCACGACCTCGCCGCCGCGGCGGTAGACCACCGTGATCTCGGGCGCGAACTCGGCCAGCACCTGCCGGCAGGCGCCGCACGGCGAGGCGGTTTCGGCGTCGGCGTGGACCGCGATGACGTCGAACCGGCGATGGCCGGCGGTGACGGCGGTGAAGACGGCGTTGCGCTCGGCGCACGAGGTCATGCCGAACGAGGCGTTCTCGACGTTCACCCCCACGACGGGCTCGAGCGCGCCCTCGGGGCCGCAGGGCCGCCCCGACCGCGAACCGCGAGTACGGCGCATACGCGTGCACGGCGGCCGCCTGTGCGTGCGCGTACAGCTCGAGCTCGGATGCGGATGCAGGGCGCATTCCCGCATGGTAGAGGGTGCGCTCACGGCGCAGGCAGCGTCGTGCCGCCGGGCGGCGGGAGCTGCGTGGCGCCTTCGGCGGCGCTCGTCGCTGTCGTGGATCGTGGTCGCGGCCGGCGGCGGCGCGGTGACCGTGCGGCCGGGCGGGGGCGCGCTCACCCGCCGCGAGGCATGGTGGCGGCGCCGCCGGCGCACGTGGCCGGCGCGCGCGCGGCGCGCAGTCTTCGGCGGGCGGATGGCCGTGCCCGTCGCCGGCCCGGCGCTCGGCGCCTGGACGGGCACGACCGCGCTTGACACGGCCGGGGCGACCGCCGGTGTCGTCGATGCCTGGCCCTGGTGCGCGCCGTGACCGAGCAGCGCGAGCACGGCGAAGATCGCCGCGATCACGACCGAGACGCCGATCACGCGCGGCCGGCGGGGCTCGCGCGGCGGGCTGATCGCCGGGCCGTCGAGATCGAATCCGTCGTCGAACAGGTGCTCGAGGCCGGGCGGCGCATCGGCCGCGCCCGCGCCGGAGCCGGGGGCTGCGACACCCCAGCGCTCGAGCTCGTCGAGACACTCCGCCAGGCCCGCGAAACCGCCCACCCGTGCGTTCTCGGCCCACGCGCCCAGGTCCGCCGGCGTCTCGAGAGATCCGAGGGCGGCGGCGCACACGGCCGCGAGGACGCGCTGGCCGTCGCCCGGCCCGGGTGCGCGGGCTCCGTGCGGCTGCAGGAGCGGCCGCTCGAGGAACGGCGTCGGGCCGGGGCCGACGGCCACGTCGGCCAGGGAGGCGGCGTCGGGTGAGAAGCCCGCCGCGGCGACGCGCTCGGCCAGGCGGCCGAACGCGAGCGTCAGCCGCGCGGCATCGGCGGCCGTCGGGCGGCGGAGCATGCGCCAGCGCTCGACGGGCAGGCCCAGGCTCGGCGGCAGGACGAGGAACCAGCGGTCGCCGTGGCGGCCGAAGTCGAGCACGCCGCACACCTCGCTGCAGCCGATGCCGCACCAGCGGGCGACGGCGCCGGCAAGGGCCGCCTCGTCCCACTCCGGCCCGGTGAAGACGATGCGCACCTGCGCCCCGCGGCCGGAATGGGTGTCGAGCGCGTCGACCGGGCCGTACGGGCTGGCCGCGAGTGCGGCCGGGCTCGTCAGGTAGCGGTCGGCGATGACGTGGGAGCGGGGCGCGGGATCGGCCATACCTCCCACGCTAGGCGCGGAGGGTGTCACCGGTCAGCACGCGCACTGTCACAACATCGCAACGAACCCCGCCGCCCGGCGCACCGGGGACGGTCCCCGCGTCGTCAGGTGAGGGCCTGGAAGATGGCGGTCGTGACGAGCGCCCCCAGCACGCCGCCGTAGACCACCTCGAGCGTCGAGTGCACCCCCGCCTCGACGCGCGTCTGCGCAACCAGCACCGCCATGACGAAGGCGAGAGTCGAGACGAGCACCTGATTCTCGTAGCTGTGGGTGACGAGCGTGATCGCCGCCCAGCCTCCGAATGCGACGGCGGCGTGCCCCGACGGCAGGCCTCCGCGCAGCGGCGAGCCGGTGCCGAAGTAGGCCTTGATCGCGATCACGAGCATGATCACCACCGCGATCGCGATCACGGTCAGATGCACCGGCGAGCGGCGCACGGTGTTGATCGCGCGTTGGCTCGGGTTCTGCAGGCGCGGCGCGAACACGAGGTACCCCACGAAGAGCGCCGTGACCGCCGAGACCAGCACCATGCCGGCGGCGATGTCCTTCGCCGCGCGGGCGCGCGGATCGAACGCCGGGGTGGCGACATCGATCGTCATCTCGAGCGCGGTGTTCGCCATCTCCATGAGCAGCACGAACGCGACCGCGAGGATCAGCGCGAGCATCTCGATCCGGGATACGCCGAGCGCGACTCCGAGCGGCAGCACCGCGAGCGCGACGATGAAGTGGATGCGCATGTTCCGCTGGGTGCGGACGACGTAGATGATGCCCTCGAAGGCGTAGTTGAAGCTGTTGACGAGGCCCGACGCCTCGCGCCTGGCGGCGCTGAACGGCGCCGCGCGGCGGGCCGCCCGCTTCGTCTCGTCGCGGCTACGCAGGACGGGCGTCACGGGCTCCGAGCTCCTCGACGATCTGCGCCTGGCGGACGATCATCTGTCCCTCATCGGCCTCATGGTCGTATCCCAGGAGATGCAGCGCGCCGTGCACCAGGAGCACGTCGAGCGGCGTGCCCTGCGCGCGAGCGACCGCCGGGCAGATGACGACATCGCCGAGCTGCCTGGGAACGCCGGGCGGGAGCGGGTCGCGCATGTCGAGCGGGAACGACAGCACGTCGGTCGGCTCCGGCTTGCTGCGGTGCTCGGCGTTCATCCGCCCCATCTCGGCCCGGCCGACGATCGCGAGCCCGACCTCGCCGTCGGTGACACCCTCGGCCGCGAATGCCGCCTGCAGCACGCCCGCCGCGGCGGCCTCGTCGAGCGCGAGCCGGGCGCGGTTCCGCACCTCGACGGCGACGGTCACTCGCGCGATCCCTGACCCGACGCCTCGCTGTGCTCGCGGTATGCGCTCACGATCCGCTGCACGAGCTTGTGCCGGACGACGTCGGCGTCGGAGAAGCGCACGAAGGCGATGTCCGGCACGTCGTCGAGGATCGTCATCACGTTGACGAGGCCGGAGCGCTGGTCGCGCGGCAGGTCGATCTGGGTGATGTCGCCGGTGACGACGACCTTCGAGCCGAAGCCCAGGCGCGTCAGGAACATCTGCATCTGCTCCGGGCTCGTGTTCTGCGCCTCGTCCAGGATGATGAACGAGTCGTTGAGCGTGCGCCCGCGCATGAACGCGAGCGGCGCCACCTCGACCATGCCCTTGTCCATGTAGGAGGCCAGCCGCTCGGCGTCGAGCATGTCGTGCAGTGCGTCGAACAGCGGCCGCAGGTACGGGTCGACCTTGGCCAGCAGGTCGCCGGGCAGGAACCCGAGCCGCTCGCCGGCCTCGACCGCCGGCCGGGTGAGGATGATGCGCGCCACCTCGCGCTCCTGCAGGGCCGCAACGGCGAGCGCGATCGCGAGGTACGTCTTGCCCGTGCCGGCCGGCCCGATGCCGAACGTGACCGTGTTCGAACGGATCGCATCGACGTAGCGCTTCTGCACGATCGTCTTCGGCGTGACCTTGTTGCCGCGGTGCATCCACACCACGTCGTGCAGCACATCCACGGCGCGCCCGTCGGCCGTGAGCACGCCCGCGACGGCATCGATGGTCTGCGCGCCGACGCTGACCCCTTCGGCCACGAGCTGCGCCAGCTCCTCAACCACCGAGCGCGCCTGGTCGACGGCATCCTCCTCGCCGTCGAGGGTGAGCTCGTTGCCGCGCAGGTAGGCGCGCACGCCCGAGCGCTCGTTCAGGGCGTGCAGCATCGCGTCACGGTCGTTCCCAAGCTCCGTTGCGAGCTCGTTTCCCACCGACATCTGAACGCGCGCCATCCTCCGGCAGTGTAGAGGCGGGGACGACGGATCCGGCTACGCGCCGCCCGCCAGCCGCTCGCGCACGAGCGCCGAGGCGGCCTTACCGTCAACGCGGCCGGCGCCGCGCTGGGTGACGAGCCCCATCACCTTGCCCATCTCGCGCATCGACGTCGCGCCGGTCTCGGCGATTGCGGCGTCCACCAGGGCGGCGAGTTCGGCCGCGTCCATCGCCGCCGGCAGGAACTCATCGATCACGGGGACGTCCGCCCGCTCCTTGGCGGCCCGGTCGGCGTGACCGGCGGCCTCGTAGGCTTCGGCCGCCTCGATCCGCTGCTTGCGCTCGCGCCGCAGCACCGTCTCGGCGTCGGCGTCCGAGAAGGCGCCCGCGGGCCCGTCCTTCTCGGCCTTCTGCAGCGCCGACAGCATCAGCCGCAGGGCATCGACGCGGGTACGGTCGCCCGCGCGCATCGCCGAGTGCAGCTCGGTCTGGACGCGCTCGATCACGCCGGCACCCCCACGACCGCGTCGCCCTCGACGCCCGCGGCGATCACATCGACGATCCGGCCCGGAGCGGCGCCACGGACGACGAAGGGGGTGAGGTCGTCGCTGTGTCCGCGGCCCGCCTCGGTCTCGACCAGCACGCGCTCGCGCCGGCCGCGCTTGGCCGCCCGGTGCGCCGCGCCGCGCGCGTCGGAGAAGGTCCGCAGCTCGGCCGACCGGCGGCGCTTGACGGCGGCGGCGACGCCGGCGCGCGCGCCGTCGGCCGTACCCGGTCGGGGCGAGTACGGGAACACGTGCACCTTCGTGAACCCGGCCGCGCCGGCGGCGTGCAGCGTGGCCGCAAACGCCGCCTCGGTCTCGGCCGGGTGGCCGACGATCACGTCGGTCGTGAGGTTCACGCCCGGGACGCGCGTGCGCGCCCGCTGCATCCGGTCGAGGAAGCCGGCCGCGGTGTAGCGGCGGCGCATCGCCCGCAGCACCGCGTCGTCGCCGGACTGCATGGGGACGTGCAGGTGCGCGGCGACGCCGGGATGGGCGAGCGCGTCGAGCAGGGAGTCGGTGAGATGGTTGACCTCGATCGAGGAGAGCCGCACGCGCTCGATGCCCGGAACGGCGGCTGCGGCGACGATCAGGTCGGCGAGCCGCATGCCGGCGGCGCGGTCGCGGAAGCAGCCGAGGTTGATGCCGGTCAGGACGACCTCGCGATGCCCCTGGGCGGCGCGGCGGGCGATCTCGTGCAGGACCGCCGCGCCGGCGCGGCTCCGGCTCGGGCCGCGCACCTGCGGGATGACGCAGTAGGTGCAGGCGAACGAACAGCCGTCCTGCACCTTGACGTAGGCGCGCGTGCGCGCGAACGCCGGCGCGGCGCCGCCCGCACAGCCGAGCGCGCCGGCCCAGCCGGCCACGGCGGCGGGCACGAGCTCGGAGCGGGCCGGGATCACGGCGACGTTCCCTGCCACGTCGAGGGCCGAGCCGCGCAGGTTGGCGGCGCACCCGGTCACGAGCACCCGGTCGGCCGTGCGTGCCGCCCGCCGCACCGCCTTGCGCGACTTGGCCACCGCCTCGGCCGTGACGCAGCAGGTGTTCACGACCCGCACCTGCGCGCGATCGGCGCCGACCTCGGCATGGCCGTCGCCGGCCAGGCGCTCGCGCACCGCCTGGGCGTCGGCGAGCGAGACCTTGCAGCCGAGGAACTCGACGGCGAACGTCGTCATCCCAGGAACCCCAGCTCGCGCAGGGCGAGCGCGGCCGCCACGATCGCCGCCGTCTCGGTGCGCAGCACGACCGGGCCGAACGTCGCGACGGCGACGCCGCGCGAGCGGGCGAGCTCGAGCTCCTCCTCGGAGAAGCCGGGCTCGGGCCCGATCAGGAGCGTCGCGCCGCGGCGGCCGACGATGCGGTCGGCCAGGCCGCCGGAGGCCCCGGTGTGGCTGAGCACGACCGCGTCGGGCGAGAGCACGTCGGCATAGTCGGCCACCGCCAGCACCTCGGGCACCTGCGCCTGCTTGGACTGCTTGGCGGCCGCCGCCGCGACCCGGCGCCAGCGCTCGATGCGCGCCTCGGTGAACTCGCCCTTGAGCAGCTTGCAGCGCATCGCGCCGATCCGGGCGACGCCGAGCTCGGTCAGCTTCTCGACCGCGTCGTCGGAGCGGCCGCCCGGCTGGGCGAGCCACACGGTGATGGGCGGTGCGGTCACGACGGCGATCTCCTCCAGGAGCTCGAGGCCTCCGGCGGCAACCCGGGCGCGGTAGGCCCGTCCGCCGGCTGCGACCTCGCAAGTATCGCCGACACGGAGCCGCAGCACATGCTCCAGGTGGCGGCGCTCGCGCGGGCCGAGGACGGCCGTGCGGCCGACAACCTCGGCGGCGAGGAAGCGGTACGAGTGCCGGGTCACGCCGGGATCTCCACCAGCTCGGCGGCCCACCCGTCGACGACCGCGCGCTCGCGGCCGCCGACCGTCTCGGGATCGAGCAGGCCCGACGCGAGGATGCACGCCGGCAGGTCTCCCCGGCGCAGCAGCCGGCCGAGCAGGCCGAGCTCGAGGTTCGCGATCCAGAGCGGCGCCGCCGGCAGCGGATCGGCCAGCACGTCGGCCTGGGCCACGGCGAGGGCGACGCCGTTTCGGGTCGCGTTCTCGGCCGCCGCGCCGACCGCGAGCGGGTCGATGTCGAAGCCGCCGAGCACCTCGAACCCGAGCTTGGCAGCCGCGATCGCGAGCACCCCCGAGCCGCAGCCGAGGTCGAGCACGGGCTGCGGATCGAGCCGCTGGAGCAGCTCGAGCGCCGCCCGCGTCGAACCGTGCCCGCCCGTGCCGAACGCGCGCCCAGGATCGATCACGATGCGGATGAGCTCGCCACCGGCCGGGGGACTGTCCCCGCTTGTCGGCGCCGGCCACCACGGTGGGCCCATCCAGATGCGGCCGACCGTGACCGGGCGGTGGTATTCGCGCCAGCGGTCCTCCCAGCCCGGTTCGACGTCGTCACATTCGAGGCCGGCGGCGGGGGCGCGGTCGGCGTATCCCGCGAGGATCACGTCGTCGCCGTCGCGCTCCTCCTCGAGTCCGCCGGGGAACAGGTCGAGCATGCGTGCGAGCGCCGGCTCGGCCTCGGCAGCCGGCACGCGCACCCGGTAGCGCTTCACCGAAACGCGGTCCGCAGCCGGTGGAAGAACCCGTCGTCGGCGGCGTAGGTGCCCTCGTCGACCGTGCCCTCGAACCGGTCGAGCAGCGAGCGCTGCTCGTCGGAGAGCTTGCGCGGGACGAGCACGTTCACGACGACGCGGTGGTCGCCGCGGCCGCGGCCGCCGAGCACAGGGATGCCCTTGCCGCGCAGCACGAGCGTCTCGCCGGGCTGCGTTCCCGGGCGCACCTCGAGGTCGTGAGGGCCGTCGAGCGTCTCGACGGTCACGCTCGTGCCCATCGCCGCGCGGGTGAACGGGACGTCGAGCACCGACACGACGTCATTGCCCTCGCGCTGAAAGCGGCTGTCCTCGGCGACGGTGACGCTGACGTAGAGATCGCCCCGCGGTGCGCCGGCCTCGCCGGCATGGCCCCGGCCCGCGAGACGCAGGCGCTGGCCCGTCATGATCCCGCCCGGGATCTGCACCTCGACCGGCTCGGTCGTGCGCCGGCGGCCGCGGCCGCGGCAATCGGTGCAGGGTGAGTCGATGCGCGCGCCCCGGCCGCGGCACGCCGGGCAGGTCGACGTCTGCACGAACTGCCCGAAGGCCGTGTTCGAAACGTGCTGCACGTGGCCGCTGCCGGCGCACGTCGGGCAGGTGGCCGGCGTCGTTCCCGGCTCTGCGCCCGAGCCGTTGCAGCGCTCGCACTCGACGATGGTGTCGACGTCGACCTCGCGCGTCACGCCGAAGGCGGCCTCGGCGAGGGTGAGCTCGACCGCCGTGGTGGCATCGCCGCCCCGCGCCGGCCGCCGCACCGTCGAGAACAGATCGTCGCCGAAGAACGCCCCGAGCAGGTCGGACAGGTTCGAGAAGTCCATGAACTGCTCGGGGTGGAACTGGGTGCCGGCCACGCCGGCGTGCCCGAACCGGTCATAGCGCGCGCGGGTGTCAGCGTCGCTCAGCGCCTCGTAGGCCTCCGAGGCCTCGCGGAAGCGCTCGGCGGCCTGCGGATCGTCCGGGTTGACGTCGGGATGCAGCTCCCGCGCCAGCTTGCGAAACGCCTTCTTGATGTCACCGTCCGAGGCGTCCTGGTCGACACCGAGCACCTCGTAATAGTCACGCTTGGTGGCCACGCCCGTAGTCTACGGGCGGGCGATCACCACTCGTGGAACCCGCGGGTGACGCCGCTGTGGTGGACGTGCGCCAGGAAGATCGCAAGCGTCGTCGCCCATCCGAACAGCACGGGTCGCTTCGAGAGCAGCTTCATGTGTTGCCTCCAGTCCCCGCCTCCGGGGGGTTGCCCGACCTACCAGCGCACGTCTTGCAGTGCCTCCGCCGCGCGCCGGTAGAGATCTGCGGCTCGCGCCGCGTCGCCTCGCCTCGCCGCCACATCGCCGATCGCTACCCACGCCCCGGCCATGTGACTGATCGACTCCACCGCGGTGAAGCAGTCTGCCGCCGCGGCAAAGGCCCGCTCGGCCTCGTCGATGCGCCCGCACTCGAGATGTGCGCGGCCCATGACCAGACGAGCGTTCCCCTCTTCTTGTCGGTATTCCTCGCGCGAGCCCAATAGCTCGATCGCGCGATCTGCGCTCTCCACCGCGCCCTCGGGATCGCCGCTGTGCAGCCGGGCGGACGCGAGCGACGACGCCGCAAAGGCCGCGTCGACGCGGTTGTCCTGCTCGACCGCGATCCGGAACGCCTCGCGCAGGAGCGGCACCGCCTCGTCCGGCCGACCGGTGATGGCGCGCAGCTGGCCAAGGTTGTTCAGGAGCTTGCCGACATACGCGTGGTCGGCGACCCGCTCGAAGAGCGCCTTCGAGCGCTCGGCGTATTCGCGCGCCTGCGTGTACTCGTTGCGGCGCTCGGCCACGAGCGACGCGTCGAGGTACGTCTCGGCCAGGACGCGGTCGTCGCCGAGCCCGTGTGCGAGCTCCAGGGCCGCCGACACGTCCTCGGCCGCGGCGGTGAAGTCCTTCTGGCGGCGGCGGATCTTCGCGCGCGTGTTCAGGATGCGCGCCCGCAGCGCGTCGGACGGCTCGTCCGAGAGCGCCGCGCAGCGCAGCGCCTCGTCGAGCGCCGTCACGGCGGTCGCGTGGCTGCCCATCTTGAACCGCACGACCCCGAGCCGGTAGAGCGCGAGCGCGCGGTCGTGGTCGCTGCCGGACTCTGCCAGCGCCCGGGCGCGGTCGAGCGCGGCCGCCGCCTCGGCGAGCTGCCCCACATGGTGCAGCGCCCATCCGTGCGCGAGCGCGTGGCGCAGCTCGAGCCGGCCGCCGTCACCCGCACGCGCGACCTGGTCGCAGACCGAGTCGAGCGTCGCCAGCGCGTCCGAGTACCTGTGCGCCTCGATGGCCGCCTCGGCCCGCACGAGCGCCGCCTCTGCGGCAGCGAGCGCCGCCGGGCCGGCGTCGCCCTCGATCTGCGCCCGGCCGACCCCCAGCCGGATGCAGAACCAGTCGAGCGCCGCGCCGGAGGCCGGCGACTTGCCGAGCTCGACCTGGCTGACGTACTCCTTGCTGAAGCGATCGCCGCCGAGCTCTGCCTGGGTCAGCCCCGCCGCCACCCGCATCGCCCGCACGCGGGCGCCGGTCCCGGATGCCGGGTCGGCTGCGCTCGTGCGCGGGCGGTGCGCGGTGGCGGCGGTGCGTCCTCCTCTCCCCATACACCTCACACTAGCGGATTGCAGATCACTTGACTAGTCATCGCCGACCAGCTCGCCGGCCACCGACATTCCCTTTCCATAAAAGAGATCCAGGCGGTCAAGTGGTGCAGACTTCCATCTACTTGATTTACCCCTTTCTGTGTACTTGACCAACCCGGCCGGTCAGCCTATGTTGAGACCACAACGCGAGACGGCGAGGCCGGGAAGCGATGACGCAGATCAACTCAAGTCGGTGGGCCGCCGGCAGAGGAAATCGAGATCTGCGGGGGTCTCATCGCACCCCGGATTTTGGGGTCGGAGTCATAGGCGCGGCGGTGAGGACTGGAGCCCCTCACCGCCGCGCGACTCACGGTCCGGGGCGATAATCGCCGCGTGACCCCTCTCTACGGCATGCACGGACGGATCGTCGCGCAGCCCGGCAGGGGCGACGAGCTGGCCGCGATCCTGCGCGAGGCCGCGGCCGGGCTCGAGACGAACCCGGACTGCCTGCTCTACGTCGTCAGCCGCGCGCTCGACGACGCCGACAGCGTCTGGGTGACCGAGGCGTGGGCCGACCGCGGCGCGCACGCGGCGTCGCTGCAGGATCCGGCCGCCCGCGACCTGATCGAACGCGCACGGCCGCTCATCGCCGCCTTCGCAGACCGGGCCGAGTGGATCCCGGAAGGCGGGAAGGGCCTGCAACGGCCGCGGTGAGCGCGGTGGCAGGGACGGACCGTTCCCGCCGTCCAAGGCCGGTGGTCTCCCGCGACGTGCCGGCCGGTGTGGGACAGGTCTCCGCACGCACGAAATCTCGTGGCGAGGGCACGCGTGGCGGCGATGTGCGGAGCACTGTCCCGAACGAGGAGCGATGCCGTCGAGGCATCACTCCTCGTAGATGTCGGCGACCCACTCCGACAGCGCGTGGGCGGCACCGCGCACGGAGCGGATCGCGGCGGCGTAGTCCATCCGCATCGGGCCGATCAGCGACACGGTGCCCAGGTTGCGCGTCGCCAGTCCATAGTTGGCCGCCACCATCGCCAGGCCGCGCATGTACGGCACCGTGTGGTCGGAGCCGATGCGCAGGTAGGGCCGCGGCGACTCGAGCGCCTCGCGCAGCATCGCCAGCATGCCGACGCGGCTCTCGAGCACGCGCACGAGGTCGTTGATCTGGTCGAGATCGGCGAAGCGCATCTCGTCGAGCAGCCGGGCCGCGCCGCCGACGTAGAGCCCCTGCTGGCCCTCCCACACGAGCTCCGTGAAGGCGGGCCGCAGCGCGCCGAGGAAGGCGCTCTCGCGCGGGGAGAGGCCCGGCTCGTCGAGCCGGTTCTGCAGCATCCGGCCGCCGAGGCGCACGCCCGTCAGCTGCTCGTTCAGGAAGGCGCGCGCCCACTCGGTCAGCTTGGGGTCGACGGCCGAAGCGAACGGCACGATCTTCTTGGTGACGCCGCCCGTCGAGGTGATCACCACCACCATCACCACCTGTGGCTGCAGGAGCAGCACCTCGATGTGGCGGATCTCGGTGGTCTCGAGCGGCGGGGCGGTGACGAGCGCCACGAGCGATGTCACCTGCGAGAGCATCTCGGTGGTCGTTCGCAGCGCCGTATCGACCTCGCTGCGCACCGTCGAGAGGTCGACCGGCAGCGGCTCGACGACACCCGGATGCTGCTCCAGCAGCTCCTCGGCGTAGAGCCGGTAGCCGGCATCGGTGGGGACGCGGCCGGCCGACGTGTGGGGATGGTCGAGCAGCCCGAGCGCCTCGAGCTCGGCCAGCTCGTAGCGCACGGTCGAAGCCGAGGCATCGACGGCGCCGGCCTCGACGAGCGCCTTTGACCCGATCGGGTGGCCGGTCTCGATGTAGGTGCCGACGACGCGCGTGAGGATCACGAGCTGGCGGGGCGTGAGCGGCGGGCGCGCGCTCATCGCAGCACGCTCGCCACGACGTCGTTGGCCAGGAAGCGGCCGCGGTCGGTGAGGGCGAGCGTGTCGGCGCCGCGCTCGACGAGCCCGGCGGCCGCCAGGCGCGCGCAGGCGGCCTCGTCGACCAGGGCCGCGAGGCCGTTCAGCTGCAGCGGCCGGTCGAGCCGCAGGCCGAGCATCAGCCGCTCCATCCCGCGCTCTGAGGCCGACAGCAGCTCGACGTCGTGCGGCGGGACGGCACCGGCGGCCGCCGCCGCGAGATAGCCGGGCAGGCTCGGCCGGTTGCGGCGCCGCTCGAGCTCCGCGCGTCGACACGGCTCCGACGCCGATGCCGAGGTAATCGTGCCCGAGCCAGTAGCCGAGGTTGTGGCGGCTCTCGCGCCCGGGACGGCAGAAGTTCGCGGTCTCGTACCAGCTGGTAGCCGGCGCCGCGCAGGGCCGCGACCACCGTCTCGTAGTGATCCTCGAGCGCCTCGGCCTGGTGCGCCAGCTCGGCGCCGTGATGGACGGCGAAGCGCGTGCCGGGCTTGGCCTCGAGCTCGTACCAGCTGATGTGATCGGGCCGCAGCGCCAGCACGGCGGCGATGTCGGCGGCGAGATCTGCGGGCGATTGTCCCGGAACCCCGAACATCAGGTCGAGGTTGAGGTTCGAGTGGCCGGCGGCGCGCAGGATCTCGACCGCACGCATCACCGTCTCGGGCCGCGCCCGGCGCTCGAGCGTCGCGAGCAGGTGGGACTGAAAGCTCTGCGCACCCAGCGAGATGCGGGTCACACCGCCCTCGCGCAGCACGCGCGCCTGCTCGGGCGTCACCGTTTCGGGGTTGCACTCGACCGTGACGTCGACGGCGGGCGGGAGGCCGCCCAGGAGCGTCGCCAGCAACGGGTTGGAGAGCAGAGAGGGGGTGCCGCCGCCGATGTAGATCGTCTCCGGGGCGACCGCGCCGTGCATCTCGAGCTCGGCGAGCAGGGCGGCGACGTACTGGGCGTGGACGTCCTCGTGCCCGGTGACCGTGACGAAGTCGCAGTAGCCGCAGCGGTGGGCGCAGAAGGGCACGTGCACGTACAGGTGGCGCACGCTCACGCAGCGCCCTCGCGGTTGATCTCGAGGACGGCCAGGAACGCCTCCTGCGGCACCTCGATGTTGCCGACCTGCTTCATCCGCCGCTTGCCCTTCTTCTGCTTCTCGAGCAGCTTGCGCTTGCGGCTGATGTCGCCGCCGTAGCACTTGGCGAGCACATCCTTGCGCTTCGCCTTCACCGTCTCGCGCGCGATCACGCGCGAGCCGATCGCGGCCTGGATCGCCACCTCGAACATCTGCCGGGGAATGCGCTCGCGCAGCGCCTCGACGAGCGCCTTGCCCTGGCGGTAGGCGTTGTCGCGGTGGGTGATCAGCGACAGCGAGTCGACGCGCTCGCCGGCCAGCAGCACGTCCACCTTGACGACCTGGCCGGGCCGGAAGCCGAGCAGCTCGTAGTCGAACGACGCATAGCCGCGCGTGCGCGACTTGAGCTGGTCGTAGTAGTCGAGCACGATCTCGGCCAGGGGCAGGTCGTAGACGAGCTGCACCCGCTCGGGGCTCAGGTACTCCATGTGCCCGAACGTTGCGCGGCGCTCCTGGTTCAGCTCCATCACCGGGCCGACGTACGTGGTGGGGCAGATGATCGACGCGCGCACGTACGGCTCCTCGGTCTCCTCGATCGAGCCGGCGTCGGGCATCTGGGCCGGGTTGTGCACCTCGACCCACTGGCCGTCGACCGTCTGCACTCGGTAGGCCACGTTCGGCGCCGTGACGAGCAGGTCGAGGTCGTGCTCGCGCTCGAGCCGCTCGCGCACGATGTCCATGTGCAGCAGGCCGAGGAAGCCGCAGCGGAAGCCGAACCCGAGCGCGCGCGACGTCTCGGGCTCGTAGCTCAGGGCGGCGTCGTTCAGCTTCAGCTTCTCGAGCGCGTCGCGCAGCTCCGGGTACTGGTCGGAGTCGGTCGGGAAGAGGCCCGCGAACACCATCGGCATGACGTCCTGGTAGCCGGGCAGCGGCTCGCTCGCGCCGCCCCGGTGCTGCGTCAGCGTGTCGCCGACGCGCAGCTGCGAGACGTCTTTCAAGCCGGTGATGACGTAGCCCACCTCGCCGGCCGAGAGATGCCGGGCCGGGTGCATCCCGGGCGAGAAGAAGCCCAGCTCCTCGACCTCGAAGCTCGTGCCCTGCGCCATCGCCCGCAGCCGCTCGCGCGGCTGGAAGGTGCCGTCGACGACACGCACGAACGCGACCACGCCGCGGTACTGGTCATACGACGAGTCGAAGATCAGGGCCCGCCCCGGCGCGTCGGGCTGGCCGCTCGGCGCCGGCACGCGGTCGACGACCGCCTGCAGGACGGCCTCGACGCCGACGCCGGTCTTGGCCGAGATCCGCAGCACGTCCTCGGCCCCGACGCCGACCAGGTCGGCGACCTCGAGTGCGACGCCGTCGGCATCGGCCGAGGGCAGGTCGATCTTGTTCACCACCGGCACGATCTCGAGCTCGTTCTCGATCGCGAGATAGGCGTTTGCGAGCGTCTGCGCCTCGATCCCCTGGGCGGCGTCGACCACGAGCAGGGCGCCCTCGCACGCCGCGAGGCTGCGGCTGACCTCGTAGGTGAAGTCGACGTGCCCGGGCGTGTCGATCAGGTTGAGCTCGTAGGTGCGGCCGTCGGCCGCCGGGAAGAGCACGCGCACCGCCTGGGCCTTGATCGTGATGCCGCGCTCGCGCTCGAGCTCCATCGAGTCGAGCATCTGCTCGCGCATGTCGCGCTCGGCCACCGTCCGCGTGAGCTGCAGGATGCGGTCGGCCAGGGTCGACTTGCCATGGTCGATGTGGGCGATGATCGAGAAGTTGCGGATGGTGGAGAGCGGCACGCTTGTAGCGTACTGGCGCCCGCCCCCGGCCAGCCCTCAGGCGGTGGCGCGGCCGCGCAGCCGGTCGGCCAGCGAACCGAGCACCGCCATGTCGGAGAGCTGCAGGATGCGGCCCGCCGCCAGGTACGCCGCGCCGCCGGCGCCCAGCGCCAGCCCGACCGACACGACCTGCGCCGGCAGCGACCGGCCGAGGATCTGGTCGAGCGGCCACCACACCCCGAACGCCGCGGCAGTGCAGTACACGGTGGCGACCACGATCCGCGCCGTCTCGCCGGCGACCTCGGCCAGGTGCAGCGTCCCCACCTGGCGGCGCAGGAGCACGTAGAGGACGAGCGCGTTCCAGGTGGTGACGACCGCCGTCGAGAGGGCGATGCCGGCCGCACCGAACGGCTTGTAGAACGCGAGGTCGAGGACGGCGTTGAGGAACAGGTTGCCCACGGCGACCCGGGTCGGCACCTGCGGCATCTGCAGCGCGAAGAAGGCCCGGGTCAGGAGCAATGCGAGGCCGTTCGCGACCAGGCCGAGCGAGAACGCGACCAGCGTCGACGCCACCGCCGACGTGTCCGTGGCCGTGAACTTCGCATGCTGGAAGAGGACGCGCGTGATCGGCTCGGCGAGGGCGATCGAGATCGCCGCCGAGGGCAGCAGCAGGAACACGATCGTGCGGGCGCCTGCGGCGAACGTGTGCGAGAAGCTGTCCATGTCGCCGCGGGCGGCCAGGCGCGAGATGCGCGGGAAGAGCACGGCCGACACGGCCACCGAGAAAAGCCCCTGCGGGAGCATGAACATCCGGAACGCATAGTTCAGGTAGCTGACGGCGTGGCCACCGGGCACGAGGGTGGCGACGGCGAGGTCGAGCGTGAGGTTGAAGTTGATCAGTCCGAGCCCGAGCGTGACCGGGATCATCAGGCGCAGCACGCGCTGGACGTGTGGGTTGCGCCAGGCCAGGCTGAAGATGATGTGCTGCCCGCGCCCGCGGCCGCGCAGGAGCGGCAGCGGGATCGCGAACTGGACGATCGTCGCGACGAGCACGCTGATCGCGTAGGCCTCGGCGCTGCCCTGGAAGGCGACGAGCGCCACGATGATGACGGCGTTCCACGCGATCGGGGCCAGCGCCGGCACGCCGAAGATCTCGTACGAGTTCAGGATCCCGGTGACGACGCCGGTCATGCCCAGGATCGCCACGATCGGGAACATCCAGCGCGAGAGCTCCACGACCAGGTTGGGGTCGATGTTCTGGTTGCCGGGGACGAACAGCGGCATGACCCAGGGCGCGACGAGGACGAAGAGCGCCGAGAGCCCGCCCAGGATGACGGCCGTGAGCCACAGGACGATGCTCGCGACGCGCCACGCCTCCGGCTCCTTGCCCTCCTCACGCAGGTGGGCGAACACCGGCACGAATGCCGCCGAGATCGCGCTGTCGGCGACCAGGCTGCGGACGAGGTTCGGCACGTTGAACGCGATCAGGAACGCGCCCAGCGCCGGGCTCGCACCGAAGAAGCGGGCGGCCACGATCTCGCGCACGACGCCCGCCACTCGCGAAATGGCGGTGGCCGCCCCGAACACCGCCGTCGACGCGGCCAGACGCCTCTGCTCGCTCATCGGCGCCGGAGTCTATCGACCCGCTGCTATGCTCCCCCGGGCCCGCCGCCAGGCGGGCATTTGCGTGTCACTCCGAAGGGACTCGGTGGCCAACTCGAAGCAGCAGGCGAAGCGGGTGCGAACGGCGGCGCGTCAGCGCCTCGAGAACCTGCGCTACCGCACGCAGATCAAGACGCTCTTCCGGCGCCTCGACGAGGCCGTCGAGGCGGGCGACTCCGAACAGATCGACACGGCCCACCGCAGACTGGTGGCGCTCGTCGACCGGGCCGCGGCCCGGCGCGCGATCCACCGCAACGCGGCGGCGCACCGCAAGTCGCGTGCGGCCCGGATCGTCAGCCGGACGAACGTCTCCGCATAACCAGGCCGAGCAGGATCAGCGTGACGCCGGCGGCCTGGGCGAGCGCGAACAGCGTGTAGCTGCCGAGGCGGGTGGCGCTCGAGGCGAGCGCGATCACGGCCACGCCGGCGGCCACGAGCAGCGGCCGCGGGTCACGGCGGCGGCGTGCGGACATGACCGACCCACCCAGAAGGACGACCGTGCCGGCCGAGTTGAGCGCGATCGCCATCACGGCGGGCCATGTCCCCTTGAGCGCGCCGTTCGGGGGCGTGGCGCCGGCGCGGGCCAGCTCCCCGGCGTCGACCTGCGCAGCCAGTACGGCCGCCGTCGCCGCGAACGTGAGGAAGAGCATGGTCGCCGCGACCAGGCGCGTGATGGTGCGCCCAGGCAGCACGAGCAGGAGCTCCCCCACGGCCAGGTACGCGACCACGAGCACGCCGCCGCTCAGGTAGTAGATCCGAAACGTGGTCGCAGACCAGCCGCGGGCGGCGCCGTCGAGCAGCGCGAGCGAGGCGACGGTGAACAGCGCAAAGCCGATCGTCCACGCGATCAGCGGCGCCCTGCGCGACCGGGCCGATGCCAGCCGCCCGGCGACGATCGCGGTGCAGGCCGCGGCCACGCCGGCCGCGACGGCGGCGGCGAGCGTCTCAGCGCTCATCCGCCGGTGATGTCGGCCAGCGCCAGCTCGAGCTCGAAGCGCGAGTCGACCCGGCTGCCGCCCTTCACCGCCAGATCGAGCGC
Source organism: uncultured Actinomycetes bacterium (assembly GCA_963825325.1). Taxonomy (GTDB): domain Bacteria; phylum Actinomycetota; class Thermoleophilia; order Gaiellales; family JAICJC01; genus JAICJC01. The sequence continues at coordinate 654,373 of CAWGSU010000003.1, read as the reverse complement.
AGCCAGGCGCACGACGGCCCGGCCGAGCTCGGCCGGCTCGAACCGGCGCGCCTGCGAGACGAGCTTCTGCGCCGGGAACGGCTTCATCCCCAGCTCGCGCGCGACCTCGGCCTGACCGGCGCCGGCTTCGACCAGCACGGCGGCGCGGTGCACCCGGCGCACGTGAGCCGCGAGCTGGGCGATGACTCGGCCCACGTCCTCGCGCCGCTCGACGTCGACGGTGGCGAGGCCGATCACCGCCGCCGCGTCGCCCCGGCCCCAGGCGTCGGTGATGTCCCACGGCTTGATGCCCGAGCTTGGGATCACCAGCCGCTCGACGTCCTCGACCTGCGGCGCCTCGCCACCGCAGTAGGCGATCAGCTTGTCGGTCTCGAGGGCCAGGTCGCCGACGTCCTCGCCGACGAGCTCGACCAGCCGGCGGGCAACGGCCGGCGGGCAGTGCGAGCGCGCCTCGGCGAAGCGGCGCACCACCCATTCGGCGGCCTGCTTGCGCTCGGGCGCGTCGAACAGGCGCACCTCGCCGACCGCCTCGACCGCCTTTACGAGCGCGTGCTTCGGGCCGAAGCCGGCGCCCCCGAACAGGCCCAGGCACGTCTCGGGCGCCGGCGAACGCAGGTAGTCGACGATCGCGGCGACGGCGTCGTCGTCGAGCGCCTCGGCGTTTCGCACCAGCACGAGCCGGCGGCCCGGGAAGAGGCCGAGCGCGTTGCACGCGGCGGCGACGTCGATCGGTTCGTCGCCGCCCGGCGAGAGCTGCTCGACCGACTCCGGCGCGAACCGGGCCCGCAGCCGCGTGATGGCGGCGTCGACCTTCGGCCAGTCGCTGCCTGCGATCAGATAGGCCGGTTTCATCTCCGCCTGTGGCGTAACGCTCACCGTCTACATGAGCCTTAGATTTGCTCTGACCGCGACCGAGCCGGGACGCGCGGCGCGCGCCGCTCGCCCTGCCCAGCGAGCACCTTGGAACGCTCGACGAGATCGGCGAAGGACGTCGTCTCGAGCACCGAGCGGAGCATCCCGCGGGCCTCGAGCCACACGCCGGGCAGCGCCTCGGCGCCGGGCGGATAGGTCACCTCGTCGGGGCGGACGCCGGCCACGGCGGCGATCGGCCCGTCGACGATCCGGATCACATCGGCGATCGAGATCTCGCTCGCGGGCACCGCCAGCCGGTAGCCGCCCTCGGGCCCGCGCTGCGAGGCGACCACGCCGGCGTGCTTGAGCTCGCCCAGGATGTTCTCGACGAACTTCAGCGGCAGATCCTGCGCCCGCGCGACCAGCTCGCCCTTGAGCGGGCGCGCGCCCTCGTGCGCTGCGAGCACGAGCACGGCGCGTACGGCGTAGTCGGCTTTGGCAGACAGCTTCATCGCGGATGCATTCTCGCACGCGCTGCGGCTTCGTACCCCGCGAACGGGTCACTATGACGTCTGATGTTTGATTCGGTGTCGCATCTGAATCAGATATCATCGCGCGATGACACACGAGTCGCTCCTGCTGAGCGAGGCCCGGCGGCGCGCGGGGATCTCGCAGCGCGAACTCGCCCGCCGCGCGGGCACGTCGCAGGCGGCGGTCGCCCGCATCGAGCGCGCCCGCCAGTCGCCGAGCGCGACAACCCTGCGCCGCCTGATCGCAGCCTGCGGCGTCGACCTCGAGGTGACGATCCCGCCCGACGGCGAGGTCGCCCACGCTCCGCTCGACGGCCGGCTCGTCCTGTGCGACATCGGCGGCGCCGCCTACGCGTTCCCGCTCGCCGCTGTGGTCGAGGTCGTGCCGTACGTCTCGCCGCGGCGGCTGCCCGGGCAGCCGCCCGACGCAGGCGTCGCGGTGGTGCGCGGCCGCGTGGTCGCGACCGTCGATGCGGCGCTGCGGCTGGACGTGCCCGCGCAGGCTCCCCCGGGCCGGATGGTGCTCCTGCGCGCCCGTACCGGGGTCCACGCTGTCTCTGTGACCGCCGCCAGCGACATCACCGAGGTCGAGCCCTCCCGGCTGTCGCCGCCGCCCGCCGGCGCGGGGACGTCCCGCTGCGTCGCCGGCCTGGCCGAGATCGACGGCGAGCTCGTGGTCGTGCTCGATCCCGACGAGCTGTGCGCCGCGAGGTAGCGTCCCGGACATGGCGGACGCGCACGAGCCGGAGGCGGACGGGGCCGATGAGCAGCGGCGGATGGACGCGTGGCTCGGGTCGCTGTGCTCGACGTGCCCGCACTGCCACGCGCCACGAGCGTACGCCGGCCGCGAGCAGCTCCAGGAGGCATCGCGCGGCCGCGTCGCGCTGTTCGGTGAGATGCTCGCCATGTCCAACCTGAACGTGCACGTCTACCAGTGCGCGTACTGCGGCTCGATCGAGCTCTTCCGCGACGGCGGCCCGATCGAGCACCCGCTCGCGGGAAACCGCGACGCGCCGCCGTGACGCCCTGGGGCAGGCGGTCATGCGAGGCGCGCTCGGCGCGTCGCCACCGCTTGGCGCAATGGGCCGCGGTCAGCGATACTGCCCGGCGTGCGCCGCGCCATCCTGGCACTCACCTTCGCCGCCGTGCTGTGGTTCCCGGCGGCCGCGGCGGCGTCGGCACCGACCGTCGTCCACGTGTGGCGCGCGAACCTCGACGGCGATGCGCATATCGAGCACGTCCGCCTGATGCTCGCGCTCGAGCCGAACCCGTTCGGCGGCACCATCCCGCTCAGGAAGCACTGGCTCGAGGTGGTCGACCGCACCGGCGGGCACTTCGTCATCGCCACGATCTCGCCCCGCATCGAGCACCTGCTGCCGCGCTGGGTCAAGATCGGCGACTTCAACGCCGGCGGACGTCCCCAGATCTTCTACCACGGCTTCGACGGCGGGGCGGGCGCCGTGCCTGTGTTCGACGGCATCCGCAGCTGGACCGGCACCGCCAAGCGGCGGCTGTGGTCGTACGCGCCCCCGTTCCCGATGCTGACGCACAACGGCCTTGCGTACCGCTACGACATCGCCACGGTCGCGCTCGAGAACCTCGCCAACGCCGCGACACCCGGGCTCGAGGTGCATCTCGTGCAGGGCGAGGCGCGTCCCACCGACGCGGACTGCTGCCCCAGCCAGCTCCTGACCCGCAACTACCGCTTCGACACGGGCACCGGCACCTGGGTGCTCTACCAGACGGTCTGGCGGCACACCTAGCTCCCGTCATGAGCACGCCGCGGCGACGGCGAGCACGTAGCCGGCGAGAACGTCGGCGAGATCGAGCAGCGGGACGGCGAGCGGTGGCCAAACGACGTGCAGCGCCATCGCGGCCAGCGCCAGCCACAGGATCGGCGCCACAGCGGGCAGCGCGAGCAGGTTCGCCGGCACCGCGAGCGGGCTCGCCCGGCCGAAGTGCCACCACACGATCGGCGCGGTGACGACGGTGCATGCGACCGACACGGCGGCGGCCTGACCCAGCACGCCCCGCAGCCGCGGCGCCACCACGAAGATGGCCACGACGGCCGCGAACGAGAGCTGGAAGCCCGGGTCGAAGAGCTCGAGCGGATTGAGGCCGAGCACGACCACCGCGCCGCATGCGAGCAGGTGCCAGCGCGACACGGTCCGCGACCCCAGCCAAGCCACCGCCACCAGCACGCCGGCAACCCCCGCGCGCACGATCGACGGTCCCGCTCCCGTCACAAGCACATAGGTGACGGTCACGCCGAGCGCCGCGACGCGCGCCGGCGCGCCGATGACGCCGAGTCCGCCCAGGCACACGAGCGTGAACGCGATCACGAGCGCCACGTTCTGGCCGCTCACGGCAACCAGATGGTAGAGGCCGCTCGCGCGCAGCTGCGCCCGCGTGTCGGCGGGCAGACCACCCGTGTCGCCGAGCGCGATCCCGGCGACGAGCGCGCGCGGCGGCGCCGGGTCCGTCCCGACGCCGATGTGCGCGAGCGCGGCCCGGTGCAGGCTGTCGGCCAGCCCCCACACCCCGCCGCGGCGGCCCACGCGCACGGCCTCGCTCGCCCGCAGCTCGACATGGGCGCCCTGCGTGGCGTAGTAGCCGCGAACGATCGGATCGAGCAGCCGGTACCGGCCCCGCACGCGGTAGATGCCGCCCTCCTCGAGCACGATCCCGGGCGCCGCCAGCACAACCGTCTCCCCCACCCCGGCCACCGCCGCCAGGCCACGGCTGCCGGTCGGCTGGCCGGTGACGACCGCGACGACGCGTGCCGCATGGCCCGGCACGAGAGAGCGGCGGTCGAGGGCCGCCACGCGGGCGCTCCCGACGAGGAGCGCCACGGCCGCAACGGCCGCCGCGGCGAGCCGCATCCGCGGCGAGTCGCCCACAAGCACCGCGCCCACCGCCAGGAACGGCCGTCCCAGCGCGGCCGCCGCGAGCCCGACCGTGGCGGCGACCACGAGCCGGGTCGAGCCGGTCACAGGCTCACGTGCCCGTGCAGGGCGGCGAGCCGGGCCGGGCCGATGCCGCTCACCTGATCGAGCTCCGCGAGCGACCGGAAGCCGCCGTGCGCTGTGCGGTAGTCGATGATCCGCTGGGCCAGGGCCGGGCCGATCCCGTCGAGCGTCTCGAGCTGGGCGAGCGTCCCCGAGTTGAGCGAGACGGGGGCGGCCGGGGCCGGCGTCATCCCCGCATCGCCGGCCGACGCCGCCGGCGCCCGCCCGCGCACAGGAACGACCACCTGCTCGCCGTCGGTGAGGCGGGCGGCGAGGTTCACGCCCGCGAGGTCGGCTCTGCGCCGCGGCCTGGCCTTGCGCACGGCCTCGAGCACGCGCGCGCCGGCCGCCAGGCGATAGACGCCCGGCCGCCGCACCGCCCCGGATACGTCGACGACGAGCACCGTCGCCGCCGCCGGTGTGGCCGGGACGGGTGCCCGCGTCGTCGATACCGCAGAGTAGGCGTACGAAGACCCCGACGACGAGCCCGGGTGGTACCTCCAGCCGACCAAGAGCACGATGGCGACCGCAGCGGCGTAGAGGGCGATCTGGCGCGGGGAGAGCACTGGCATGGCGGCCAGGATCTCGCGGGCGACCGTCACGGATCCAGACCGGGCGTGTCGCCGAAGCGTCAGGTTTGCGCGACGGTGCGGCGGGGAATCGCGATCGCGTTTGGCATGGTACGGACGATGACCACCCGCGAGATTGCGACCGCCTCCGGCATCCAGCTGCAGGCGCTCGTCAAGTCGTTCCGCTCGCCCCAGGGGCCGGTGCACGCCGTGCGCGGCATCGACGTCTCGATCGCGGCCGGTGAGACGGTCGCGCTGCTCGGCCCGAACGGCGCCGGCAAGTCGACGACCATCGACATGCTGCTCGGCCTGACGACGCCCGACAGCGGCTCGGTGACGCTCTTCGGCCGCAGCCCGGACGACGCGATTCTCGACGGGGCGATCGGCGCCATGCTCCAGACCGGATCGCTGATCCGCGACCTGTCGGCGCGCGAGCTGCTCGAGATGATGGCCTCGCTCTACCCGCATCCGCTGCCGGTGTCGGAGGTGATCGACCTGGTCGGCCTCGGTTCGATCGCCGGGCGGCGCACGCAGCGGCTCTCGGGCGGCGAGACGCAGCGCGTCCGCTTCGCCGTCGCCCTCGTCAGCGACCCCGATCTCCTCGTGCTCGACGAGCCGACCGTGGCCATGGACGTCGAGAGTCGGCACGCCTTCTGGGACACGATGCGCGGCTTCGCCGCCCGCGGCAAGACGATCGTGTTCGCGACGCACTACCTGGAGGAGGCCGACCAGAACGCCGACCGGGCCGTGCTGATGGCACACGGCGGCATCGTCGCCGACGGCCCGACGACCGAGATCAAGGCCATGGTCGGCGTGCGCACGATCCGCGCGACGCTGCCAGGGGTGGACGTCGCCGAGCTCGAGCGCCTCCCCGGGGTCAGCTCGGCCGAGCGCCGCGGCGACGCGATCGTCCTGCACTGCCCCGACTCCGACGCCACCATCCGCGCGCTGCTTGCGGCCCACCCGGGCGTGCTCGACATCGAGATCGCGGGCGCCGGGCTCGAGCAGGCGTTCTTGCAGCTCACGGGAGTGGAGGCCGGCGCATGATCACGTACGCGAGGTACGAGATCGTGCGCACGTTCCGCAACCGGCGCTTCTTCGTCTTCTCGATCGGCTTTCCGCTGGTGCTCTACTTCCTGATCGCAGGCCCCAACCGCAATGTGAGCGACTTCGCCGGCAGCGGCCTACCGGCGTCGCTCTACTACATGGTTGGGCTGACCGCCTTCGGCACGATGAACACCGTGCTCTCGACCGGGACGCGCATCGCCGGCGAGCGCGCCGCGGGCTGGAACCGGCAGCTGCGCCTGACGCCGCTCACAACCCGGGCCTACTTCCGCACCAAGGTGCTCGTGGCCTACCTCCTGGCCGCGATCACAATCGTCTGCCTCTACGTGTCGGGCATCTCGCTCGGCGTCGATCTGACCGCGGGCGAGTGGGCGCGGATGACCGGGCTCATCCTGGTCGGCCTCGTCCCGTTCGCGGCGCTCGGCATCCTGATGGGCCACCTGCTCACGACCGACTCGATCGGGCCGGCGATGGGCGGGACGACAGCGCTCCTGTCACTGCTCGGCGGAGTCTGGTTCCCGGTCAACAGCGGCCTGTTCCACGACTTCGCCGAGGCGCTGCCGTCCTACTGGCTCGTGCAGGCCAGCCACGTCTCGGTCGGCGGCGGAGGCTGGGGCACACGCGGCTGGGCGATCATGGCCGCCTGGGCGGTCGTGCTCGCGGCCGCCGCCGGCTGGGCATACAAGCGCGACACGCAGCGGGTGTGAGCCTCAGCGGGTGACGAGGCTGACCAGCTTGCCCGGCACCACGATCTCCTTCACGACCGTCGCGCCGTCCAGGTGCTTGGCCACGTTCGGCACGGCCCGGGCCTGGGCGAGGATCCGGTCGCGGTCGATGTCGGGCGTGACCGCGAACTCGCCCCGCAGCTTCCCGTTGACCTGCACGGCGTAGGTGACGTGGTCGGAGACGAGCATCGCCGGGTCGGCCTGCGGCCACGGCGCGTCCCACAGCCGCTCGCCGCCCATCCGCTCCCACAGCTCGCAGGCGATATGGGGCGCGTAGGGCTGGATCAGCGAGACCGCGGTCGCGACGGCGAAGCGGCGCTGCTCGGGGGTGGCGTCGGGAGTGGCCCGCAGCGCCTTTACGAGCTCGTGCACGGCCGACTCGGCGGTGTTGAAGGCGAACCGCTCGCCGATGTCACGCGTGACCGCGTCGATGGTCGCGTGCGTCTTTCGGACGAGCTCGGCGCCGGGACCCTCGGCTGGCGCGGCGGCCGGGATCCCCGGCGCCATCTCGGCGACCGACTCGAGCGCCAGCCGCCACAGCCGGCGCAGGAAGCGGTTGGCGCCCTCGACGCCGCCGTCGATCCACTCGGCATCCTGCTCGGGCGGCCCCAGGAAGAGCGAGTACAGGCGCACCGTGTCGGCGCCGTAGCTCTCGATCATCGCGTCGGGCGAGATCACGTTGCCCTTCGACTTGGCCATCTTGGCACCCTTGTAGTAGATCATCCCCTGCGTGAAGAGGTTCTCGAACGGTTCGGTGAAGCCGACATAGCCCAGGTCGTACAGCGCCTTCGTGAAGAAGCGCGCGTACATTAGGTGCAGGATGGCGTGCTCGACGCCGCCGATGTACTGGTCGACCGGAAGCCACGCGTCGACGACCTCACGCGCGAACGGGGCCTGGTCGTTGTGCGGGTCGGCGTAGCGCATGAAGTACCAGGACGAGTCGACGAACGTGTCCATGGTGTCGGTCTCGCGCTTGGCCGGGCCGCCGCACGCCGGGCATGCGACGTTGACCCACTCCTCGGCGGCCGCGAGCGGCGAGCGGCCGCGCGGCGCGTAGTCGGCGACGTCGGGCAGCACGACCGGAAGCTGATCGTCCGGCACGGCCACGATCCCGCAGCCCTCGCAGTGGACGACCGGGATCGGGCAGCCCCAGTAGCGCTGGCGTGACAGCAGCCAGTCGCGCAGGCGGTAGGCGATCGTGCCCTTGCCCAGGCCCTCGGCCTCGAGCCGGGCGATGATCGCAGCGGCGCCCTCCGGCGCCGCGAGGCCGGTGAACTCGCCCGAGTTCACGAGCACCTCGTCGGACGTGTGCGCCGAGTAGGCGACGTCGGCCGACGGCTCGCCGTCGCGGGGAGCCACCACCGGCCGGATCTCGAGCCCGTGTGCCTGGGCGAACTCGAAGTCGCGCTCGTCGTGGGCCGGCACCGCCATGATGGCGCCGGTGCCGTACTCGGCCAGCACGTAGTCGGCCACCCACACGGGGATCCGCTCGGCGTTCACCGGATTGGTGACGTACCGGCCGGTGAAGACGCCGGTCTTCTCGCGCGCCTCGGCCCGCTCGACCGCCGAGCGGGCGGCGGTGTGGCGCACGTAGTCGGCCACGGCCTGGGCGTGCTCGCCGCCTGCGGCCAGCTCGATCGCCCGCGGGTGCTCCGGCGCGAGCACGAAGAACGTGGCGCCGAAGAGCGTGTCGGGACGGGTGGTGAACACGTTCAGGGCGGTGCCGTCGTCGAGGGCGAAGTCGACCTCGGCGCCGTGCGAGCGGCCGATCCAGTTGCGCTGCATCGTGACGACCCGCTCGGGCCAGTGCACCTCGGCGAGGTCGTCCAGCAGGCGATCGGCGTAGGCGGTGATCTTGAACTGCCACTGGTCGAGCGTACGAGCCTCGACCTCGGCTCCGCAGCGCTCGCAGCGCCCGTCGATCACCTGCTCGTTCGCGAGCACGGTCTGGTCGTTCGGGCACCACTTGACGGCGGCGCTCTTGCGGTAGGCCAGCCCTGCCTCGTACAGGCGCAGGAAGATCCACTGCGTCCAGCGGTAGTACTCCGGGTCGGCCGTCGAGAGCTCACGCTTCCAGTCGATCGACCAGCCCATCCGCTTCATCTGGCGGCGGATCGCGGCGATGTTCTCGCGCGTGGACTCGGCCGGGTGGCGGCCGGAGCGGATGGCCGCGTTCTCGGCCGGCAGGCCGAACGCGTCGTAGCCCATCGGGTGCATCACCCGGTAGCCCATGCGGCGGCGATGGAGCGTGACGACGTCGCCCATCGTGTAGTTCTTGACATGCCCCATGTGCAGCTCGCCGGAGGGATACGGCAGCATCTCGAGCACGTACATCAGATCGTCGGCCGAGTCGCCCGGGCCGGGGTTCGGCACGTCGAAGACGCCCTCGCGCTCCCAGATCTCCTGCCAGCGCGTCTCGACGGCTGCGGGGTCGTAGGCATCCATGCGCGGATTCTAGATGGCGGGCCCACCGGCCCAGCCTCACGTGCCGGGCTTGACCACCATGTCGAAGATCACGCACAGCAGCAGCACGAGCTCGATGCGCGACACGAGGAAGATGCGGCGGATGCGCGCCTGCACCTCGGCCGACGCCACCCCGTGTGCCTCGGTCGCGCGGGCGATCCGCCCCGACTCGGGGCCGAGATAGCCTGCGCCGACGACGATCGAGAGCACGACAATGGCGAGGCCGAACTGCACCCATCCCTGGCTGTAGCTCCACGCGCCCCCGCTCGCGTGCACGGTGAAGAGCCCGGAGACGAGCAGGATCAGCGACGCGGGGATGAAGATCCGCGTTCCAACGAACTCCGTGTCGCCGGCGAACGCCGCCACCCGCACCGGATCGTTCGTGCGCAGCGCGAGCAGCGCGTACACCTGCACGACGCACGCCCCGCCCACCCACACGACGGCGGCGAGGACGTGCACGAACTTGAACCCCGTGTAGTTGGTGAGGGCGAGCTCGATCATCGCGCGGGGTTCTACCCGGTCGGGCGGACGCGGTCAAGCGCTGCCGGGGCGCCTGGACTACGATCACGAGGGATGATCCTGCGCCAGTTCCTGTACCCGGACACCGCGTGTGCGAGCTACCTGTTCGGGTGCCTGTCGTACAACCGGCTCGCCGTCGTCGACCCCCACGCCGAGCTGGTCGACCGCTACGTCGAGGCCGCCGACGCGGCCGGCGCGCCGATCGTGGCGGTGTTCGAGACCCACGTCCAGGCCGACCATGTGTCGGGCCTGCCGGGCCTGGTCGCCGCCACCGGCGCGACGCCCTACCTGCCCGCCGGGGCCCGGGTCGACTTTGCGCATCACGCGCTCGAGGACGGCGAGCGGGTCGAGCTCGGAAACACCATCTTGACGGCGCTCGCAACGCCCGGGCACGCGCCCGCCCACCACGCCTACGTGGTCGCCGATCTGCGCCGCGAGACCGACGAGCCCTGGCTCGTCTTCACCGGCGACTCGCTGCTCGTGAACGACGCCGGGCGACCCGACCTGCACGCCGCCGGCGGCGACCCGCGTGCGCTCGCCGTGCAGCAGCACGCCTCGTTGCAGCGGCTGCTCGCGCTGCCCGACCATGTGGTCGTCCTGCCGAGCCACTACGGCGGCTCGGTGTGCGGCCGCGGCCTGTCCGGCAATCCGATCTCGAGCATCGGCTTCGAGCGCCTGCACAACCGCGCCCTGCAGCACCCCGATGCCGACGAGTTCGCCGCGGCGCTGCTGCGCGACCTGCCGCCGGCGCCGACCGAACAGGCCCGCATCGTCGCGGCCAACCGGGCCGCGTTCGGGGCCACCGCCTAGCGCATGTAGCGGCGCACGGCCAGGCGCGACTTGAGCGCGTGCTGCTCGGCGCGGCCCTGCACACGGGCGGCGATCAGCTCGGGATCGCGCTCGTCGGCGTCGGCGTTGCCGTCGTCGTACGCCGCGGCGATCTGGGCGACCGTGTCGCGGTCGTGGTCGGCGATCGCGTCGACCTCGCACCCGATTCGGTAGCGGCCGAACGACATCGGCTCGACCCGCATCACGAGCGCTTCGACGGTGATCGGGCGGGCGCCGATGTAGATCGAGAGCATCACGCGGTCGCCGAGAGCGAGCTGGAGCTCGGTCACGAAGGCGACGCCGCCCTCGGAGATGTCAGCGGTGCGCACCCGGAAGTGATCGCCGTCGGGCAGAGCCTTCGAGCGCAGCACGACGGCCTCGGCCTCGTCGCTGCGCTGGGCGCGCTTCGTGCGCCGGTGGCCGGGCTGGTGCACGACGCCGATCACGCGCAGGTGCAGCAGCGTCTGGTTCGACGACTGGAAGTAGGCCTTCTCGATACGGAGCGAGATGTCGAAGCCGCCGCCGCTCGAGTCACGCAGCGGGCACACGACGACGAGCCCGGGCTGCATGAGCATCTGCGGCGCGTAGCCGATCAAAAGGCCGCGGTCGAGGTCGGCGAGCACGACCTCGGCGACGCCGCCGGCCGAGAACACGCCGATCGGGGTCGGAAGCGGCGGCAAGAGCGCCAGGAACTCGTCCAGCAGGACGCCGTCGGGATCGGGATCGGAGGCGTGCGCAGGCTCGGACATGTCACCCAGTCATCGGCGGGCGAGGTTCCGGGCTTGAACCGCGAGCCCCGAACAGCAACGTGGGGACTGTCCCGATACCCGGGGACAGTCCCCACCGTCGTTGCGCTAGTAGGTCACCTGGAGCTCGACGCGCCGGTTGAGCGCGCGGCCGGCGGCGGTGGCGTTGGTCGCCCGGGGGTGTCCCTCGCCGTAGGAGAGCGCCCGGCAGGCGACGTGCGCCCGATGGGAGAGAAACGCGCAGACGGCGTCGGCGCGGGCCAGCCCGAGGCGGTAGTTCGCCTCGGCGTTGCCGAAGTCGTCGGTGTAGCCGGTGGCGACCACCTTGTCGGCGCCGGCGAGCCGCGAGACCAGGGCCTCGAGGTAGCTCTCACCGGACGGCAGGAGCATTGCGGAGCCGCTCCGGAACTGAAGCGCGCCCGGCGTCACGTCGACGCTCGGGGCAACCAGGTGCGCCGTCTGGTGGACGACGACCGGGGACCCGCCGACGGGCGTGACCCGTGCAGTGGCGACGACGTGGACGCCGCCGGGCCGAGCGGCCAGCTTCCGGCCCTTGGCCGTCAGCACGACCTCGACCTTGCCCATGCGGCGCTGGTGGGCGCCGGTGAACACGCGCACGCCGTGCCCGACGACGATCCCGCTCGGCGAGACGAGCGTGACCGAGCAGCGGGCGATCTTGCCCGAGCCGAGCTTGCAGGCGGCCTTGAACGTGCGGCCCGCGACCGTGACCGGGCGCAGCCCGACGGGGCGGCGGGAGTGGACGGGGCGGGGCGCAGGCGCGATCGTCCACATGGCGCTTGCGGCGGGGCCGAAGTCGCCGGCGCTGTTAACGCCGTGGACGCGGAAGACGTGCTCACCGCGGTGGATCCCTGAGAGGGTCTCCGGCGAGGTGCACGGGTTGAACAGGCCGCCGTCGATGCTGCACTCGAAGCCGACGGTGGCGGTGTCGCCCGCATGCGCGGCGAAGGCGAACGTGGCGGAGTGCGACGGCCCGCTCACGGGGCTGCGGGTGATGTCGGGTGCCACGGTCGGCACCGGGGCGCCGCCGGGCTCGGACGCGTTGAAGCCGAGCACGATGGTCGTCGATGCGCCGGGGGCGAGCGTCTTGTTCCACTGGACGCCGAAGCCGTTGTCGACGCTGTTCGGGTTGAACGTGTCGTTGTACGTCGCGCCGGCGTCGACGTCGACGGCGGTCGAGGGCCAGTAGCCGCCCTCGAACCAGTGCGACCACCGGGTCAGCTCGACCAGACCGGCCTTGGTGCCGTCGATCGCGATGCCCTGCAGGGTGCGCGGCGGGCCGGAGACGAGCGCGCCGACGCCTTGGTCGCTGCCGGCGACGTAGAGGTCGGTGCTCCAGAACGCGCTGAACGGGACGCTGGCGCCAGAGGTGTTGGTGACCTTCCAGGTCAGCGTGAGTGCCCGCGAGCCGTTGACGTGGCTGATCTTCTGCGCGATGCCGAGATCGGGAGTCGAGAAGCCGCTCGAGACGACCCACGGCGACATGACGGTGCCGCTGCCGGACTGCACCGGAGCGGCGCCGACCGTGTAGTTCCCGTTGTCGGAGGAGTACGGAACGCCACCCTCGTGGATCGCGAACTCGCCCGGGGCGGTCGGGGTCACGCCGTTGTAGCTGTCGTTCTCATAGAAGAGCGCGTACGTCGGGTCGTCCGCGAAGCGGACGCTGACCGCGCCGGGCGCATCCTGGCCGTTGACCAGGGTGACCAGGTTCGTGCCGTTCAGGATGACGCCGTCGGTGCCGGCGTCGTCCGCGAGCGCGGCGCTCGGGAGCGCCAGGAGGAGGATGGCCGCCACGGCGGCGGCCCGTTTGAGGTTCATGTCGGAATCCCTTTTGTGAGGTGTGGCCGAACACCCCGTTGTTCGGCGCACGTTGCACATCGTTCACGCTGCAACGATCGAATCCCCACTGCGGCGTAGACGCGCGCGACGGCGGCTCGGACGGTTGCGGTAGACGGCCGCTACCGCCCCGGCGGTAGCATCGCGAAATGCAGGCCGATCTGATCCTCCGCGGCGGGGTCGTGCACACCGTCGATGCCGCCCGCCGCACAGCCGGCGCCGTGGCGATCGCGGGCGGCCGGATCGCTGCGGTTGGGAGCGCACGTGACCTGGACGGCCTGCGCGGGCCGGCCACGCGCGTGGCCGATCTGGACGGCGGCCTGGTGCTGCCCGGCTTCTGCGACGCGCACTGCCATCTGGGGATGAGCGGTCACGCGATGACGCTCTGCAGCCTCGAGGGCAGCCGTGACGCCGCCGAGCACCTGCGCCGGATCGGCGCGTACGCCGCCGCCCATCCCGACCGCGAGTGGGTGGTCGGCAGCGGCTGGTCGATGAGCGACTTCCCCGGTGGCACGCCGACCGCGGCGGCGCTCGACGCGGTCGTTCCCGACCGCCCCGCGGTGCTCACGAACCGCGACTACCACGGCGCGTGGGTCAACTCGCGGGCCCTCGAGGTCGCGGGGATCACCGCCGCCACGGCCGACCCGCCGGGCGGACGCATCGAGCGCGGCCCCGGCGGCGAGCCGCTGGGGACGCTGCAGGAGCAGGCGATGCACCTGGTGCTCGATCGCGCCCCCGCCCCCACCGCCGCTGAGCGCGTCGCGGGGATCGAGGCGGCCCAGGCCTACTACCACCGGCTCGGCATCACGGCCTGCCAGGACGCGCTGGTCGACGCCGAGTGGCAGGAGGCGTACGAGCAGCTCGCCCGCACGGGCGGCCTGCGCCTGCGCGTGCACGGCGCGCTCGAGTGGGACTCGGCGCGCGGCGACGAGCAGCTGGCCGAGCTCGTCGAGCGGCGCGCGAGCGGCGCAGTCGGCCGGCTGCGGTGCGGCACGGTGAAGTTCTTCCACGACGGCGTCGTCGAGAACCGCACGGCGGCGATGCTCGACCCGTACCGCGACGCCGCCGGGCGGCCGACCGCCGAGCACGGGCTCGACATGTACGCGCGGGCCGACCTCGAGCGGTTCGTGCGCCTGTGCGACGGCGAGGGGTTCGGCGTGCACATCCACACGATCGGCGACCGCGCGGTGCGCGAGTCGCTCGACGCGCTCGAGGCGGCCATGCGCGCGAACGGCCGCCGCGACGCCCGCCACCAGCTCGCCCACGTGCAGTTCGCCCACCCGGACGACCTGCCCCGCTTCCGCGCGCTCGGAGTGATCGCCAACGTGACGCCGCTGTGGGCGCGCCTGGAGGAGTACGTCACCGAGCTGACGCTGCCGTTCGTCTCGGAACGCGCCGCCGCCGGCATGTATCCGTTCGGGAGCATCCTGCGCGCCGGCGGGGCGCTCGCGTTCGGGAGCGACTGGTCGGTATCCACCCCGGATCCGCTGCACCAGCTCGCGACCGCGGTGGCCCGGGTCGATCCGGAGGGCACCGCGGCCGAGCCACTGCTGCCGGACGAGCGCATCGACCTCGGCGCCGCCATCGCCGCGCAGACGATCGGCGCGGCGCACGCATGCTCGATCGACGCGGCCACGGGCTCGATCGAGCCGGGCAAGCTGGCCGACCTGGTCGTGCTCGACCGCGACCTGTTCGGCCTCACCCCAGGCGAGTACCTGGAGACGCGCATCACGACCACTCTGGTCGAGGGCGAGGTCGTGTACCGGTCGCCCGGCTCCGCATTCTAACCCTCTAGGTGAGCGTTAACCTTCCCGGACGATGACGAGCGTGCCGAGGGGCACGACGCGCCGCAGCAGCGCGAGCGCCTGCAGGTCGACGTGGATGCATCCGTTCGAGACGGGGCCCATCGCCCCCGGGTGGATCGCGACCAGGTCGCCCCCGGGCCACCCGGGGGCGAGATGCGTCTGGTGGGCGGCGAGCGCGAACGCGAGCGGCGCGTACGGGCTCCCGGCCGGGAATCGGAGCCGGTCGGTCACGAAGAAGCGGCCGACGGGGGTCGGCGTCGCGGACGTCCCGTGGCCGATCGGGAACGCGCCCAGCGTCCGCGTGCCGCGCAGCACGGCCAGGCGAGCGCGGGCGAGATCGACGACGACGTGGATCCGCGTCCAGCGCAGCGCCAGCGTGCCGAGGCTGATCTGCACCGGCCGCGCCTGCGGCCGCACCGGCACGAGCACCGTCGCCCGCTCGCCGTGGCGCGCGAGCACCGGCAGCCACACCGGATCGCCGAAGCGCGTCCTCGGGTGCACGATCCCGAAGCGAGTGTGCAGCGGCCGGCGCAGCCTCGCCATCAGGTAGGCGCCGCCGCCGCGCGGCCGGGCCGGCACTGAGAAGCGCGTCGGATGCGACGGTCCGGCGGAGGGCACCGGCGCATCCCGCAGCACCGTGCCCGCGGGCGCGACAGCCGGAACGGGCGCAGCCGTCGCCCCTGCACACGAAGTGCAGACAGATGCGACCACGACGGCCGCGGCCCAGACCCGAAACCCCATCCCCGAAAGCATACGCGCGGGCGCAACCCCCGGATCCGCTGCGGTATCGTGACCTCAATCCGACGACGCGTCCCGAGTCGGCCCGCTCGGCGGGTCTCTCTGGGGCACCCCCAGGGGAACCGGTGTCACCACGCATCGCATCGCATGCGCTTTGCTGCGCCTCCGTCGCAGGTCAGCGCACGCAGGACAGGAGCAGTCGGGGCGCGTCGTCGGGCCTGATTTCGTGAGCGGCTGGCGCAGGCGGGAGCGGGCTGCCGTCGCGGCCGCCACCGCGGCGGCCTTCCTCGACGGGGACTGGGCACCGGCAGCGATGAGCGCGCGGGCGGCGGAGGCGTTCGGACGCCGGCCGCGCTGGCTCCCGGTCGTCGCCGCCGAGGCCGCCGAGGCCTACCGCGACCGCCCCTGCGACCGCCCCCGCGAGCTCACGGCCGTGATCGAGCGCGCGCTTCACCGGCTCGACGAGGCGGGCCGGCTTACACGCCCGCCGGGCCGAGTGCCGGGGGCGATTTTCGCGCCGGCGATGGGACGGACGCCGTGGCCGGTGCCCGCGATCGACACGCCGGCCGGCCTCGCCGCTGCGCTCGACCTGCATCCGGGCGAGCTGGCCTGGCTGGCCGACCGCCGCAGGCTCGAGCGGCGCGACGCCGACCCGCGCCTGCGCAACTACCGCTACCGCTGGCTGGCCCGGCCCGCCGCGCCGCCGCGGCTGATCGAGCAGCCCAAGCGCCTGCTCAAGGAGACGCAGCGGCGGCTGCTGCGCGGGATCCTCGAGGCGATCCCACCCCACGACGCCGCCCACGGCTTCCGCCGCGGCCACTCGGCGCTCACGCACGCCCGCCGCCATACCGGGCAGGACGTCGTGCTGCGCTTCGACCTCGAGGACTTCTTCGCCTCGATCGCGGCCGGCCGCGTCTACGGCGTGTTCCGGACGGCCGGGTACCCGGAGGCGGTCGCCACCGACCTGACCGGGCTCGTCACGAACAGCGTGCCGGAGGCGGAGTGGGCGGCGGCGCCGCGGTCGGCGGAGCCGGGCGCCTTCGCGGCCCACCAGCGCCTGGGACGCCGGCTGGCGGCACCCCACCTGCCGCAGGGCGCCCCCACCTCGCCGGCGCTCGCGAACCTGGCCGCATATCGCCTGGACTGCCGCATCGCCGGGCTCGCCGACCGGTTCGAGGCCGTCTACTCACGCTACGCCGACGACATCACCCTCTCGGGCGGGCGGCGCCTGCACGCCGCGGCGGCCGGCGTCCGCCGCGCGGTCGACGCGATCGCGACCGACGAGGGCTTCCGCCTGAACACGCGCAAGTCGCAGCTGATGTCCCGCGCAGGCCGCCAGCGCGTGTGCGGCATCGTCGTCAACGCGCACACGAACGCGGCGCGGGACGACTACGACCGGCTGCGGGCGGCCGTGCACCAGGCGGCCGGCCACCCGCAGCGCCTCGACGCCGCCGCGCGGGCACATCTGCAGGGCCGCATCGCCTGGGTCGAGGCGCTCAACCCGGCCCGGGGCGCGAAGCTCCGCGGGCAGCTCGACCGCATCGCACCGCCGGTGTGAGCGCTACCCCCCGCCGCAGCCGGTCATCGATGCGTCGGCCATCGACAGCCACCACAGACCGAACACGAACACGGCCAGCACGATCGCAACCAGCACGATCAGGCCGCAGTGACGCGAGACGAAGCTCGAGATCGGCGCTTCCATGCGGGCAGGGTCTCAGCCGCACGTAACGCCCCTGTCACAAGAAAGGCGCGACTGCGCAACCTACACTCTCGCGATGGCGATCTGCCAACGCTGCGGTCAGCAAAGCCCGGACGGGTTCCGCTTCTGCGGCAGCTGCGGGGCCGCGTTCGCGGACGTCGCGGCGATCGAGGAGCGCAAGGTCGTCACGGTGCTCTTCGCCGACCTCGTCGGCTTCACCAGCCGCAGCGAGCGGATGGACGTCGAGGACGTGCACGGCACGCTCGCTCCCTACCACGCCGTCCTGCGGAGCCAGCTGGAGCACTTCGGCGGCACGGTGGAGAAGTTCATCGGCGACGCGGTGATGGCGCTGTTCGGGGCACCGGTCGCGCACGAGGACGACCCCGAGCGGGCGGTGCGGGCGGCACTCGCCATCCGGACGGCGATCGCCGAGATGAACGATGCCGACACCGCGCTCGACCTCCACGTGCGCGTGGGTGTGAACACGGGCGAGGCGCTCGTCATCCTCGGGGCCGACCCGGCCCGGGGCGAGGGGATGGCCTCGGGGGACGTCGTGAACACCGCTGCCCGCCTGCAGGCGGCGGCGCCGGTCGACGGCGTGCTCGTCGGCGAGACGACCCACCGCGCGACCGACCGGGCGATCACGTACCGGCCGGCAACGCCGGTGGACGCAAAGGGAAAAGCACAGCCCGTGCCCGCGTGGGAGGCGCTCCAGGCCCGCGCCCGCCTCGGCGTCGACGTATCCCAGCGGCCGACGACGCCGCTCGTCGGCCGCTCCGAGGAGCTCGACCTCGTCCTGGATGCGCTGCACCGGAGCCGGTCCGAGCGCGCCGCGCAGCTCGTCACGCTCGTCGGCGTGCCCGGCATCGGCAAGAGCCGGCTCGTGTGGGAGCTCCTGCAGGCGGTCGAGGCCGAGCCGGACTTCGTGACGTGGCGCCAGGGCCGGTCGCTGCCCTACGGCGACGGCGTCACGTTCTGGGCGCTCGGCGAGATGGTGAAGGCTCAGGCCGACATCCTCGACTCCGACGGCGCCGAGCAGGCCGCCGCCAAGCTCCACGCGACCGTCGCCGACCTGTTCGACGATCCTGCCGAGGCCGCCTGGGTGGAGGAGCACGTGTGCGCGCTCGCGGGCCTTGAGGTCGATCGGCCCGGTGGCGACCGCGGGAGCGAGTCCGCCGCAGCCTGGCGGCGCTTCTTCGAGGCGCTGGCCGACCGCCACCCGCTCGTGCTCGTGTTCGAGGACATGCACTGGGCCGACGACGCGCTGCTCGACTTCGTCGACCACCTGATCGACTGGGCGAGCGGCGTTCCGCTGCTGGTCGTCTGCACGGCCCGGCCCGAGCTGCTCGACCGCCGCCGCGGCTGGGGCGGCGGCAAGCGAAACGCGCTCACGGTCGCCCTCTCGCCGCTCGACGACTCCGACATCGCCCGGCTGATCGGCGGCCGGCTGGAGCAGGCGGTGCTCCCGGCCGACACCCAGGCGACGCTGCTCGCCACGGCCGCGGGCAACCCGCTCTACGCCGAGGAGTACGTGCGCATGCTGATCGACCGCGGCCACCTGCGCCGCGACGGCGACCGCTGGCGACTGACCGCAGACCAGCTGCCGGTGCCCGAGTCGGTGCAGGGGCTGATCGCCGCCCGGCTGGACGACCTTCCCGGCGACGAGAAGCGGCTCCTCCAGGATGCCGCGGTGCTCGGCAAGGTGGTGTGGCTCGGAGCGCTCGCCGAGATGGGCGAAGAGCGCCGGGCCGTCGTCGAGCAGCGGCTGCACGGCCTCGAGCGGCGCGAGATGCTGCGCCGCGAACGGCGCTCCTCGGTGGGCGGCGAGACGGAGTATGCGTTCAGGCACGTGCTCGTGCGCGACGTGGCCTACGGCCAGATCCCGCGCGCCGCGCGCGGCGCGAAGCACCGCCGGGCGGCGGAATGGATCGAGTCGCTCTCGGCCGACCGCGAGAACGCGCCGGACATGATCGCCCATCACTACGTCCGCGCGCTGGAGTACGCGCGCGACTCGGGCGGGCCAACCGAGGACCTCGAGCGGCGCACGCGCCTCGCCTTGCGCCACGCAGCCGAGCGGGCGACCGCGCTGAACTCGATCACCGCGGCGCTCAATCACTACGACGCCGCCATCGCACTCTGGCCGCAGGAGGACCCCGAGTGGCCGGCGCTGATCGTGGCGGCCGCCGACCTGACGCTGTCGGGCGCGGGCGACGAGCTCATCGACCCCCTGCGGGTGGCGCGCGACCGTCTGCTCGACGCGGGCAACGTCGAGCTGGCGGCCAAGGCCGAGATGCTGGCCGGCTTCCGGTTCTGGAACCGGGCCCGCACCGACGAGGCCGACGACGCATTCGGTCGTGCCCGCCGTCTGATCGAAGACGCGCCGCCGACTCCCGGCGTCGCCCACGTGATGAGCCGGATCGCCGTCAACGCCATGCTGCGGGGCCTGTCGGCCGAATGCATCGCCCTGTGCGAGCGCGTGCTCGCGATCACCGCCGACACCGGACTCGACGACCTGCGCAGCCACGCCCTGAACACCCGCGGCGTGGTCCGCGTCGACGTGGGCGACATGCGCGGCCTGGCCGACCTCGAGGAGAGCATCGCGATCGCGGAGCGCCTGAATGCCGCCGACCTGATGATCCGCGGGTACAAGAACCACGCCAGCGTGCTGGCGACGCTGGGCGAGATCGAGGCGGCGGCGGCGCTCCATAGGCGCGGGCTCGAGGTGTCGCGCCGGTTCGGGGCCGACTACCAGATCGCCTGGTTCGACGCCGAGCTCGGGATCGACGCCTATCTCACGGGCGACTGGGATTCAGCCGAGGCCGCCTTCGCCCGGCTGGACGAGTGGGTGGCCGCGGTCGGCCCGCACTACATCGAGGCGGGCGCCCACAGCTCCCGGTCGCGGCTGCGCAGCGCCCGTGGCGACGTCGCGGGGGCGCGGGCGGACATCGCCGGCGCACTCGCGTTCGCCCGCCGGTCTCGCGACCCGCAGGTGCTCTACCCGACACTCGCCGACGCCGCGCTCGCCGCGGCGACCGGGGGCGGCGAAGGCGCTGCGGCCGAGGTGGCCACGCTGATGGACGAGATCGCCCGATCCCGCCAACCCGGGGCGGTGATGCGGTTCGGCGACTGGGCGGTCGCCGCAGCGGCGGCCGCGATCCTGACCGACCAGCCGGAGCGGTTCCCGGGGCCTGCGCCCGACGACGCGTCACACTGGACCACGGCCGCGCAGGCGATCACGCAGGGCCGGTTCGCGGACGCGGCCACCGCCCTGGCCGCGATCGGCGCCCGGACGGACGAGGCCATTGCGCGCCTGCTGGCCGGACGCGCGCTGATCGCCGCCGGCCGCCCGAGCGAAGGGGAGGTCGAGCTGCGGCGGGCGATCGCCTTCTGGCAGGAGGTCGACGCTGCGGCGTGTCTCGGCATGGCCGAGGCGCTGCTCGCCCGGACGGCCTAGATGATGGTCTAGACGCCGATCGGGTGCCAGACCGTCTTTGCCTCCATCAGCGGCTCGATCTCCCACACGCTCTGGCCGGTCGCGGAGCCGCGAACGACCCGCTTGACGCTGTCTGCGGCCAGCCGCTCGAGATCGGCAGCCGTGTCGGCCGGCGCGCCCGTCAGGTCGATCGCGTTCACGTCCATGTGGCTCGCCAGGATCGGCGCCAGCTCGGCCGGGTGGCCCGTGAGCACGTTCACCGCGCCGGCGGGCATGTCGCTCGTCGCCACCGCCTCGGCCAGCTCGATGGCGGCCAGCGGATGCTCGGCGGAGGCCACCAGGACGACCGTGTTGCCGCCGACGAGCGCCGGCAACAGGCGCGAGACGAGCCCCTCGAGCGCCGGCTCGGGCGGCGCGACGATGCCGACGACGCCCGTCGGCTCCGGGATCGTGAAGTTGAAGTACGGGCCGGCGACCGGGTTTGCGCCGCCGAGCACCTGGGCGAGCTTGTCGGCCCAGCCGGCGTACCAGACGACCCGGTCGATCGAACGCTCCACCTCGTCCTGCCCGGAGCACGCGGCGGCGAGGTCGGCGGATCGCGTCTCCATCATCTCGGCCAGCCGGTACAGCACCTGGCCGCGGTTGTACGCCGTCGCGCCCGACCACTTCGCGACGGCGCCGCGGGCGGCCCGGACGGCGTCGCGGGCGTCCTTGCGCGACGCCCGGGCGACGTTCTGGCCCTCGGCCTCGTACGTGCGGCCCGACTCCGACCGCGGGAACGCGCCGCCGATGTAGAGCTTGTACGTCTTGCGCACGGGCAGGCGGGGCACGACTACTCGAACCTCAGGTAGGCCTCGAGGCCGTGGCGGCCGCCCTCGCGGCCGAAGCCGGACTCCTTGTAGCCGCCGAACGGCGAGGCCGGGTCGAACCGGTTGAACGTGTTCGCCCAGACGACGCCGGCCCGCAGCCGGTTCGCCATCCACAGGATGCGCGAGCCCTTCTCGGTCCACACGCCGGCCGACAGGCCGTAGGGGGTGTTGTTGGCCTTCTCGACCGCCTCGGCCGGGGTGCGGAACGTCAGCACCGACAGCACCGGGCCGAAGATCTCCTCGGTGGCGATGCGGCTCGACTGGGCGACGTTCGTGAACACCGTCGGCGCGAACCAGTAGCCGCGCTCCGGCAGGACGCAGGGCGGCTGGTACATCTCGGCGCCGTCGGCCTCGCCGCTAGCCACGAGCGCGCGGATGCGCTCCAGCTGGGCACGGGAGTTGATCGCGCCGACGTCGGTGTTCTTGTCGAGCGGATCGCCGACCCGCAGCGTCTCCAGGCGGCGCTTCAGCTTGGCGACGAGCGGCTCTGCGATCGACTCCTGCACGAGCAGGCGCGACCCCGCGCAGCACACGTGGCCCTGGTTGAAGTAGATGCCGTTCACGATCCCCTCGACCGCCTGGTCGAGGGCACAGTCGTCGAACACGATGTTCGCGGCCTTGCCGCCCAGCTCGAGCGTGAGCGGCACGCCGCGCCCGGCCAGCTCGCGCTGAATCGCCTTTCCGACCTCGGTCGAGCCGGTGAACGCCAGCTTGTCGATGCCGGGATGGCGCACGAGCTCCGCGCCCGCCGAGCCGTCGCCGGTGACGATGTTGACCACGCCCGCCGGCAGCTCGGCCTGGCGGCAGATGTCGGCGAACATGAGCGCCGTGAGCGGCGTCGTCTCGGCCGGCTTCAGCACCACCGTGTTCCCGCACGCGAGCGCCGGAGCGACCTTCCAGGCGAGCATCAGGAGCGGGAAGTTCCAGGGGATGATCTGGCCGGCCACCCCGTGCGGCCGGTGCGGCCGGTTGGGGAACGCGTACTCGAGCTTGTCCGCCCAGCCGGCGTGGTAGAAGAAGTGCGCCGCGGCCAGCGGCAGGTCGACGTCGCGCGACTCCTTGATCGGCTTGCCGCCGTCGAGCGACTCGGCCACGGCCAGCTCACGCGCCCGCTCCTGCAGGATGCGCGCGATCCGGTAGAGGTACTTGGCCCGCTCGGCCGGGCGCAGCGCCGACCAGCCGTCCGTGAAGGCGGCGCGCGCGGCCTGCACGGCCAGGTCGACATCGGCGGCGCCGGCCTGGGCCACCTCGGCGAGCGCCTCCTCGTCGGCCGGGGAGCTGGTCACGAACCACTCGCCGGAGCGCGGCTCGACCGACTCGCCGCCGATGAAGAGCCCGTAGCGCTCCTGGAAGGTGACGATGTCGCGCGCCTCCGGAGCCGGGGCGTACTCCCACTCGAGCGGCGCGGGCGCCGATGCGGGCCGGTGCTCGAGGTCCGCCATCAGTCGAGAGTGAAGTGGTCGGGGGACTGGTAGACGCCGGTGCGCTGCTTGCGGATCTGCATGAGGACGTCGTTCAGGAGCGACGACGCGCCGAACCGGAACCGCTCGGGAGTCAGCCAGTCGCGGCCGAGCGTCTCGGAGAGCACGCACAGGTACTGGATTGCGAGCTTCGCGTGCCGGATCCCACCCGCGGGCTTCATCCCCACCTGCCGCCCGGTCTCGGCCTCGACATCGCGGATCGCCTCAAGCATGCACAGCGTCACCGGCAGCGTCGCCGCCGGGCTGACCTTGCCCGTCGAGGTCTTGATGAAGTCCGCGCCGGCAGCCATCGCCAGCAGCGACGCGCGGCGCACGTTGTCGTAGGTGCCGAGCTCGCCCGTCTCCAGGATCACCTTCAGGTGTGCGGCCCCGGCGGCCTCCTTCACGCGCACGATCTCGTCGTACACCTTGGCGTAGCGGCCCGACAGGAAGGCGCCGCGGTCGATCACCATGTCGACCTCGTCCGCGCCGAGCTCGACCGCCGCGCGCACGTCGGCCAGCTTGACCTCGATCGGCGACTGGCCCGACGGGAAGGCGGTCGCGACCGAGGCGATGCGCACGGCCCGGTCGGCGCCCAGCCGCTCGCGCGCGACCGGGACGAGGTTCGGGTAGACGCACACCGCCGCCACCGACGGCACGCTCGGGTCGAGCGGGTCGGGATGCACCGCCTTGGCGCACATCGCCGCCACCTTGCCCGGGGTGTCTGCGCCCTCGAGCGTCGTCAGGTCGATCATGCGCACGATCAGGTCGAGCGCATGCAGCTTGGACTCGCGCTTGATCGATCGCTTGGCCAGATCGGCCGCGCGCGCCTCGAGCGCGACGGCGTCGACCGCGCCAATGCGCGGCAGACGCGGCTCGAGCGGCAGCTCGAATCCGCGGGTGAGCGTGGCCGGCGCGTCCATTCGCGCAGTGTAGTTCTGCCGCGGCGCCCGCCCGGCTCAGCGCACGACGCGGTAGGTGAGGTGGGTGACGCCCGGGGCCCCGACGACCCGCACCTGCTCGAGCCCCGGTGCCGCGGACGGGTCGTCGAACAGGCGCACACCCGCGCCCAGGAGCACCGGCACAAGGTGGATCTGGAGCTCGTCGATCAGCCCGGCCGCGAGGTACTGCTTGGCGATGCCGGCTCCGCCGGACACGGCCGCGTCCCGTCCGTCCGCGGCGTCCCGGGCCAGCGCGAGTGCGGCCGCGATGCCGTCGCAGACGAAGGTGAACGACGTCCCGCCCTGGAGCACGAGCGGCTCGCGCGGGTGGTGCGTCAGCACGAAGACGGGCAGGTGGAACGGCGGATCCTCGCCCCACCAGCCGCGCCAGGGATTGTCGCCCCACGGGCCGGGGCCGCCGCCGAACATGTTGCGGCCCATGATGATCGCGCCGAGGTTGTGGTCGCCCTCCTCGTACACGGCGGTGCTCGCGTTCACCTCGCCGCCCTCGCGGCCCGCGTCCCGGCGCCACGCCGCAAGCTCACGCATCCAGCCGTGCAGACGCTCACCACCGACGCCGAGCGGATGCTCGCGGCTCTGATCCGGGCCGGCGACGAACCCGTCGAGCGACATTGATGTCGAGTAGCGGAGCCGCGTCACCGGGAGTGAAGACCGGCGCGCGGGCCGAAACTCATCGCACGATCGCGGCGGCCCGGTCGTAGCTCGCCGCAGCCGGCGCACCGGCGGCCGCGGCCGCATACAGCCCCATCTCGGCGAGGGCGACCGCGGCCGCGACCGGCTCGGGTGCCGCAGCGCGATACGCGGCCACGACGTGCCCGTCCGGCTTGCGGCGCAGGGAGAACTCGACGTGGAGCGCGGCCGCGAACGTGCCGGGCCAGTCGGTGCGCGGGCCGGTGAACGTCGTCAGGCCGCGGCGCAGGTGCGCATTCAGGTCATGCGGGACGGCGGTCGCGCCGCCGTAGGGGTCGACGCCGGCGAAGCGCACAGTGCCGATGCTCGACATGACCGCGGCGCCCACGCACAGCAGGCACGGCTCGAGGGTCGTCACCAGCACGTGATCGGGGTAGCTGCGCTCGGCGGACAGGCCCCCCAGCGCGACCACCTCGGCGTGAGCGATGTGGCTGCCGGCGAGCGGGGCATCGACGCCGGCGTAGCGCGCGTTTCGCCCCTCGGCGACGATGCGTCCGGCGCCGTCGGCGATCACCGCGCCGACCGGCGTCGTGTTGCGGCCGTAGGCCTCCCAGGCCAGCTCGAACGCGCGCTGCCATGCGGACTCGAGCTCATCCCAGCGTGGCATGGCCGAACCGTACCCCCGCCTTGCCCGAACCCGCGGACCGTTGACCGCCGGCCGCGGCGATGCCGTCCGCTCGTGGCTCTAGCATCGGTGCGGGGGTTGACCGACTCCGCGCGTCAGCCGCAACCGAGGGGAGACCGTCGTGTCCAGAACACCCAGGGTCGTTGGCGCGGCGGGAGCCGTGGCCGTCGTGATCGGCATGACAATGGTCGGGGTGGGCGGCGCGGCCGCGAGGTCAGCCCCGGCGTACAGCCACGTCGCCGGGAGCGTCGCCCCGTTCGCGGCGACCGCCCAGGTGATCGGCGCCGCCCCGAGCAGCAAGCCGCTGACCGTCCAGCTGTGGCTGCGCCCCGCCACGGCCGCGGCCGAGCGCATGGCCGCCGCCGTGAGCACCCCCGGGAACGCCCTCTACCACCACTACCTCAGCCCGGCCCGGTACACCGCGGCGTTCGCTGCCAGCCCGGCGCGAGCGCAGGCGGTCGAGGCCTGGCTGCGCGCGCAGGGCTTCACGAACGTCCATGCCGATGCCCAGCGCGCGTACGTGCGCGCGACCGCCCCGACGGCGACCATCGAGCGGGCGTTCAAGGTGCGGATGCAGCTCTACCGCTCGTCGCAGGCGGTCAACGCCGGCCGCTATGCCCTGCGCTCCAACGACCGCGCGATCTCGCTCCCGAGCGCGCTCGCCGCGAGCGTCGCCGGCGTCACCGGCCTGGACAACGCCGCGCCGCGGTCGACGCTCCTACGGGTGACGCACATGCCGCCGGCGAGCCAGCCCGCCCCGGCGGGCCACGGCATCACGTTCGGCCCGTGCTCGCAGTTCTACGGCCAGCACACGACGGGCGGGCTGCCTGTGCACTTCGGGATCACGACGTTCCCGACCGAGGTGTGCGGCTACAGCGCCAAGCAGATGCGGGCCGCGTATGGCGCCAACATGCGCAACACCGGCCAGGGCCAGACGGTCGCGCTGGTCGAGCTCGGACTCGCGCCGCGGATGTTCCAGACCCTGACCGACTACGCCGCCCACAACGGCATGCCGGCACCGTCGCCGACCCGCTACTCCGAGCTCGCGATCGGGCAGGGCTCCGCCTGCGGCGACCCGTTCGATGTGGAAGAGCAGCTCGACGTCGAGTCCTCGTACGACATGGCTCCCGCCGCGCACCAGGTCGTGGTGGGCGGTGACAGCTGCGACTTCGGCGACTTCGGCCTCCAGGGCCTCTTCAACGCCGACCTGGCCGTGCTCGGCAGCGGCGGCCACCCGCTCGCGTCGATCGCCTCCAACTCATGGGAGAGCGGCGACGAGGCCCAGCCGGCCGACCTGACGAACATCGAGCACTCGTTCATGGTGCGGGCCGCCGCCGAGGGCGTCGGCATGTACTTCTCGTCCGGCGACGGCTCGGGCACCGAGGCGCCCTCGTCCGATCCGTTCGCGATCTCGGTCGGAGGCACGACGCTCGGCATCGGCGGCGCCAACAACCGCCTGTTCGAGACGGGCTGGTCGACCGCCGTGTCCGCGCTCTTCAGCAAGCAGTGGTTCCTGCTCGGCGAGCAGGGCGCCGCGGGCGGTGGCCCGAGCCTGCTGTGGAGCCAGCCGCGCTACCAGAAGGGGATCGTGCCGGCGGCCCTGGCCACCGCCCCGGGCAACCGCCCCGGCGCGGTGCGCTCGGCCCCCGACATCGGCGCCGACGCCGACCCGTTCACCGGCTTCGCGGTGGGGCTGATCGAGTTCAAGCACCACCACCCGGTCTACGTCCAGAGCGACATCGGCGGCACGAGCCTGGCCGCACCGCTCGTCGCCGGGATCGTCGCCTCCGCCCAGCAGGGGCAGGCGGCCCCGTTCGGGTTCCTGAACTCGGCGCTGTACACGCTCGCCAACACCGGCGCCGTGCATCAGGTGCTGCCGATGACGCGCCGCACCCCGCCCCGCTATCGCGGAACGGTGTGCGGGTCGGTGACATGTGGGCTGCAGGTGCTCACCACCTTCGACGACCAGAGCCGCAACATGTTCGGCTACACCGGGCAGGTCGCGCGCAGGGGCTACGGCAACATGAGCGGTATCGGGTCGCCCAACGGCCAGGCCTTCATCAAGGCGCTGCGCGCGGCGGCCGCCGGCTGACCGCACGGGCACGGGGTGGCGGCCGCTCAGCCGGCCGCCACCCCAGTCGGCCGCAGGTCCACCAGCCGCGCGCCCAGGTACGCGGCGAACGAGATCGAGCTGATGAAGAAGCTCGTCGGCCACGGTTGGGCCAGGCTGAGCAGGATGCCGCCCTCGGTGGCGACGAGGGCGATCACGATCGCGATCAGGATCGCCGTCGCCGGGTTCGCGGTCAGCCGCTGCGCGGCGGCCGCCGGCGTGATCACGAGCGTGAGCACGAGCAGCACGCCGACCACCTGGATCGCCTCGGCGGTCGTGAGCGCGAGCAGCAGGAAGGTCAGCACCGAGAGCGCCCGCACGGGGACACCGCGGGCCTCGGCCACCTCGGGGTCGATGCTCGCGAACAGCAGCGGGCGGTACGCGGCGGCGATGCCCCCCAGGACGACGACGGCGACGGCGACGAGGGCCGCGAGCTGGCGGTCGCTCACGCCCACGATGCTGCCGAACAGCAGGTTGGTGGCCTCGGTCGCATACCCCTGGTAGAGGCTCAGGAAGAGCACGCCCAGGCCCAGGCCGAAGGCCAGCACCGCGCCGATCGCGCTGTCGCGCTCGCGTCCACGCAGCGACAGCGCCCCGAGCACGGCGCCGACGAGCAGCGAGCCGCCCATCATCCCGATCACGGGGTTGATGCCGAGCACGAGCGCTGCGGCGGCGCCGGTGAACCCGAGCTCGGAGATCGCGTGCACCGCAAAGCTCGCGCCGCGGGTGACGACGAACGTGCCGATTGCGCCGCTCAGCACGGCCACCACACCGCCCGCGAGCAGCGCGGTGTGCACGAAGTGTTGGGCCAGGAGGTCGGTGAACATCAGTGCACTCCCGGCGCGGCGTGGTCGTGGTGGTGGACGCCTTCGTCGTCGGGCGTGCCGACGACGACGACGCGGCCGCGGACGCGCAGCACGTCGACCGGGGTGTCGTAGAGCCGCGAGAGCGTCTCGGTCTGGAGCACCTCGTCCGGCGTCCCCATCGCCCACCGCCCCGGCGCGAGATAGAGCACGCGATCGGCGACCCGCAGGATCGGGTTGACGTCGTGGGTGACGAAGACGACCGGCGTCCCGGCCGCGCGGCGGCGCTGGTCGAGCAGGTCGACCACGATCCGCTGCGACGCGAGGTCGAGCGAGAGCAGCGGCTCGTCGGCCAGGAGCAGCGCCGGATCGGAGACGAGCGCCTGGGCGATGCGCAGGCGCTGCTGCTCGCCGCCCGACAGGCGTCCGGCCGGGAGCTCGCTGTATGCGGCCGCACCGACGGCGCGCAGGGCGCGGGTGACGCGCTCGTCCGAGGCCCGCGAGTGCAGTCCGAGCCCCCAGCGGTGGCCGTCGAGACCCAGGCGGACGAGGTCGCATCCGCGCACCGGGGCATCGCGGTCGAACGCATGCTGCTGGGGCACGTAGCCGACCTGCGCCCGGGCCCGCGCGGGCGGCCGCCCGGCCACCTCCACCGTCCCCGCGCTCGGCGCCAGCAGGCCCAGCAGGATGCGTACGAGCGAGGTCTTGCCGGTGCCGTTGGGGCCGAGCACGGCCAGGAACTCGCCCTCATGCAGGTCGAAGCTGAGGTCGTCCCAGAGCACGCGCGCGCCAAAGCGCAGCGACACCTGGCGCGCCCGCACGACGGCTGCAGCAGCGGCGCTCACCGGCGCAGCGCCCGCTGAAGCTCGCGTGCCTGCGAGAGCTGCCACGCCTGGAAGGTCGCACCCGGCGGCATCGTCTCGCTCACGCCGATCACCGGGATCCCAGCGGTCTGGGCAGCCGTCCGGATTCGTGTGGTGATCGGCGAGACCGTCTGGTCGTTGTACAGCAGCACCCGCACCTTGTGCTCCGTGAAGAGCGCAGTCATCTCGGCGACTGCCTGCGGCGACGGGTCGCTTCCGTCCTCGATCGCGCGGGCGAAGGGTTCCGGCGTCAGGCTTCGCAGGCCTGCGGCAGCGAGCAGGTAGCCCGGCACAGGCTCGGTGTAGGCCACGGGCGTGCCGCTGTAGCGTGCCCGGATCGTGGCAATCTCCCGCCGCAGTGGCCCCAGGCTCTCCTCAAAGCGCACGAGGCCCGCTCGGTAGTCCCGGCCGTGGGCCGGATCCGCGCGTGCGAGGCCAGACGAGATCGCCGCGGCGATCCGGCCGAGCTGGGGCACGTCGTACCACAGGTGCGGATTGGCGTCGCCGCCCCTGATGCCGAGCACGTCCGCCACGGTGACAACAACCCGGCGGGCGCTGGGCGCCGCGGCCTCGAGCTTCTGCATGAAGCTGTCGTAGCCCACCCCGTTCTGGATCACGAGCGCGGCCTGGGACACTGCAAGGCCGTTGTGCGTGCCGGGCTCGAACAGGTGCGGATCGGCATTCGGATCGCTCAGAATCGAGGTGACCGCCACATACGGTCCGCCTATCTGGGACACGATGTTCCCATAGAAGTTCTCGGCCGCCACGACCTCGACCCGCCCATGGTGAGACGGCGTCGACGACCCGCGTGCGGCCAGGGCGAGGCCGGCGACCGCCAGGGCGGCTCCAAGGAGGCAGAATCCGACGAACGTCCTCGACATCGCCGCATCCTAACGGAAATGAAAACGGATCTCAATCCTACTCTTGAGATCTCGGAGCCCGGCGACTACGCTGCTCGGCGTGGACACCGGACGCAACCGCAGAAACCGCGAGGCGCTGCTCGACGCCGGCCGCTCGATCGGCCACGCCTTCAGCGTCCGCGAGCTGCACGAGACGGCCCGCCGCGATCAGCCCCGCATCGGCCTGACCACCGCCTACCGGGCCATCGAGCGCTGGCGCGACGAGGGCCTCGTCGAGGAGGCCGGCGCGCGCTCCGGCGAGGCGGTGTTCGTGATGTGCGGCGCCGACGGCCACCACCACCACCTGGTCTGCGTCGACTGCGGCGCCGTGACGACCCTCGAAGGCTGCGCGCTCGTGTCGCTGCGCCAGGCGGCCGAGTCGGTCGGGTTCGAGCTGTCCGACCGCGCACTCGCCTCGCTCCCCGGGCGCTGCGCGCGCTGCGCGCACACGTGAGCACGCTCCGCGACCAGGCCCGCGCGGCGTCCAGCCCCGTCCTCGGGATCCCGCTCTCGGTGCTCGACGTCGCCCCTGTCGCAAGCGACGCGACGCCCGTGACTGCGCTCGCCCAGGCGACCACCCTGGCCGGGCTGGTCGACCGGCTGGGCTACCACCGGCTGTGGTACGCCGAGCACCACAACATGCCGGGCATCGCCAGCTCCGCGCCCGAGGTGCTGATCGCAAACGCGGCCGCGCTGACCACGCGGATCCGCGTCGGCTCGGGCGGCGTCATGCTCCCCAACCACGCCCCGCTCGTCGTCGCCGAGCGGTTCGGCACCCTCGAGGCGCTGCACCCCGGGCGGATCGACCTCGGCATCGGCCGCGCGCCGGGCACCGACCAGCGGACGATGCGGGCGCTGCGCCGGCTGGGGTCAAGCGACGATCTGCTCGACCTGCTGCACGAGCTGTACGGCTTCTTCAACGGCTTCGCGCCCGGCGAGGAGTACGCGGGCATCCACGCGGTGCCCGGCTACGGCTCGGGCATGCCGGCGCTCTGGCTGCTCGGCTCGAGCGGCTACAGCGCCCAGGCGGCCGGCCTCATGGGCCTGCCGTTCGCGTTCGCCCACCACTTCAGCGCCCAGAACACGCTGCCCGCGCTCGAGCTCTACCGCTCGCGCTTCCAGGCGTCGCCCGACCTCGAGGCGCCGTACGCCCAGGTGACGGTGTTCACGGTGGTCGCCGACACCGACGCCGAGGCGGAGCGCATGGCGTCGGCAATGGCGCTCAGCTTCGCCCAGCGCCGCAGCGGCCGGCCGCCCGGCCCCCTGCCGACGCTCGGGCAGGTCGAGCGGCACGCGTGGACAGACGACGAGCGCGCCTACGCCGCCGCCTACCTGGGGACACAGGTCGTCGGCAGCCCCGCGACCGTGCGCGACCGGCTGACCGCGATGGTCGCCGAGACGGGCGCCGACGAGGTGATGGCGATCGCGAGCGTTCCGGACGCCGACGCGCGCTCGCGATCGTTCGAGCTGCTCGCCGAGCTGGCCGAGCTCCCCGCCTAGGCTAGCGCCAGGGCTCCGTCGCGCGCTCGCGGGCCTCGATATCGGCCCCCGCCGCGCGGCCGCGGCGCCAGATGATCAGGATGCCGATCGGCGCCGCGATCAGCGGCAGGCCAATCACGAGCAGCGGCACGAGCACCCACTTCGAGTCGATGTTGTTGCGCGCCGGCAGGCCCTGCTCGTGCGGGGCGAAGTCGGGCTGAGCGGTAATCGACGCCGGGCCGCCGGACCCCGCGAACTGCGCCTCGGCGGCCATCGAGGCCACCAGCCAACGCCCGCCGATGCGCTGCACCTCGGTCGTGTACACCTCGACGCCCGCAGTGCTCCCCTTCTTCGGCTGCAGCATGAGGTCGAACGTCACGGCGTTGCGCGTTACCGTGATCGGACGGATGCCGTAGGGCCGGTCGGCGACGGGGTAGGGGAACACCGGCAGCGAGCCCTGGCGCCATTCGGCGTGGGTAGAAGTCGAGCGCATCGACGGGGCGGCGAGCGACCACGCCGTGCCCGGGTGCACGCGACCGACCGCCGCCGGCACGAACTCGTGCAGGAGCACCTGGATCTGGCGCAGCTCCTGCTTCGGGATGGTCGGCGTTGCCGCCGCCGGTGCCGCGGTGGCCAGAGCCAGCGCCGCAACCCCCGCCATGATCACCCACCGCCTCACCCACGTAGCTTGCCACGCCGCGCGGGCGTGCGCACGCCGCGTCAGCCGACCGCCTCCGCCGACGCACGGTTCGAGACGGCGTCGGCGCGCGCGATCCAAAGCGCCGCCCCCAGCTCGGCGAACACCGCGCGCGCCTCCGCCGCGAGCGCTTCCGCCTCGTCGCCGCGGCCTTCGCCCTGCAGGAGCTCGGCGCGCTCCACCTGTGCGACCGCCGCCCAGAAGCGCAGGCCGAGCTCGCGGAAGGTCGTCGCCGCGACCGCCGCGTGCATCTCACCCCGCTCGCCGGAGTCGGCCAGACGCGCGCGGGCGCGATTCACGTGCGCGCCGAGCGACGGCGGCCGCAGCCCCGGCGGGATCGCCTCGATCCGCTCCATGATCTCTTCCGCCTTTGCCCGGTCGCCCATCGCGATGGCCGCCTCGAGCGCCCACATGAACCCCATCTTGGCGTCCTGGCCGTCCAGGCCTAGCGTCTCGCCGAACTCCACCGTCCGCAGGCCCGCGCTCACCGCCTCGGCATGCCGCCCCTCGGCGTGCATCACGCACGCGTTCGCCGCCGCGTAGCCGGCCCGCTCCTGAACGTCGACCGACTCGCCCAGCCGGGCGTAGATAGCGAGCAGCCGCCGCGCCGCCGCCACGTCGCCGCGGTGGACGTGGATCTCGAGGATCGAGCTCAGCGGGCTGAGCAGTGTGCCGCCCGTCGGCAGCATCTCCTCGGGGATCTCGTGGTAGGCGGCCATGGCCTCGTCCCAGCGCCCGAGCATGTACAGCGGATACGTCGACTCGCTGAGCGCGAACCACTCGTGCGGGCGGCTGCCGACGGCCTTCGCCAGCACCGCGGCCTGATCGAGATGGCCGAGCGCTTCGGTATAGCGATCGCGACGGAAGGCAAGGTCGGAGAGGTTCGACGCCGCCCGGCTCGCCTCCTCACGCAGCTCGTACTTCTGGGCCAGGTCGAGCGAGAGCTGGAAGAGCCCACGGGCCTCCTCGGGATGGCGGCCGGATGCGCCGACCATCGCCTTGATCATGATCGCGTTCGTGAGCACCTTCGGCATGCCGAGCGCCTCGGCCAGGTCGAGCGCCTGCTCGACGAGCTCGGCGCAGCGCGGCACGTCGCCTGCGAAGTAGAAGGATCCGGCGAGCCGGGTCGTCAGCGTGGCGAAGCTCTCGTCGGGCGGCTCCTCGCGCAGCACGTCGTAGGCGCGCTGCATCCGCTCGAGACCCTCGTCGAGCCGGCCCTGGGCCTGATCGATGCGCGACCGGATGATGAGCACTCGCGCCGCCGCGCCGTGCTCACCGGCGGCCTCGTACAGGGCCTGGGCGCGCTCGGCCAGGTCGGCGGCGGCGTCCTGTGCGGCCGCCCGGACAGCCATCTGCGCCGCCCGGTCGAGCAGTGCAGCCTCGTCGAGCTGGGTCTCGGAAAGCTCGGCTGCGCGCGTGTAGTAGCGCTGCGCCTCGGTCGTGGCGCCGAGCGACTCGGCCCGGTCCCCGGCCCGCATCAGCAGCTCGCTCGCCCGCCGGCGGACGGCATCGGCGCCGTCCACGTCGGGGCCTGCCGCGTAGGCGTCGATGTAGTGCGATGCCAGCACCTCGACGATCTCGTCGTCATCGGCGAGCGTGCGCTCGAGGTAGTCGGCCGCGGCCAGGTGGCGTTCGCGCCGGTCGCGCATCGAGAGGGTCTCGTAGGCGACGCGCCGCATCAGATCCTGCAGGAAGCCGTACTGTCCGTGCTCGGGCGAGCGCGGATCGGCCTGGATCGAGAGCACCTCCTTGCGCACGAGCGCCGCGAGCACCGGCTCCACCCGGGCCGCCTCGATGCCGGAGAGCGCCTCGACCGAGCCGCGCGTGAACGTCTTGCCGAGCACGGCGCCGTCCTGCACCACGCGCCGCTCTTCGTCGGAGAGGCCGTCGAGGCGCGCGGCGATCAGCGCATGCAGCGTCTCGGGCACCTCCAGCGCCTCGATCGGTCCCGTCGGCCGGTAGACGCTGCCCTCGCGCACGAGGTGGCCGCGGTCGAGCAGCATCCGGACGGTCTCCATCGCGTACAGCGGCACGCCCTCGGCGCGGGCGAGGATCTGGTCGCGCAGCGAGTCCGGGAGCCCCGGCACCAGCCCCTCGAGCAGCGCCCGCATCGCCGGCTCGGACAGCGGCTCGAGGTACATCGACGTGAAGTTGCGCTTGCCCGCGCCCCAGGTGTCGCGGCGGTCGAGCAGCTCGGGCCGCGCGGCGGTGACGACGAAGAGCGGGCTCTGGCGCGACCAGTCGAGCAGGTATTCGATGAAGTCGAGCAGCGAGGCGTCGGCCCACTGCATGTCCTCGAACACGAGCATCGTCGGGTAGACGTCGGCCAGCCGCTCGAAGAACGTGCGCCAGGCCGCGAACAGGTCCTCGCGGGTGAAGGCGCTGCCCTCCTCGAGCCCCATCAGGTGGGCGACGCGCGGTGCGACGAACGCCCGCTCGGTCGCATCGGTGATGTGCTCGTCGAGCACCGCTGCAAGCTTTACGAGCGCCGCCTCGGCCGACTCGTCCTCGCTGATGCGGCAGCGCATCCGCACCATGTCGGCGAGCGCCCAGTAGGTCACGCCCTCGCCGTAGGACAGACAGCGGCCGCGGTGCCAGTAGACGACCTGGGCGAGGCCGTCGAAGTACTTGTAAAACTCCCACACCAGCCGCGACTTGCCGATCCCGGCGATCCCGGTCACCGAGACCAGATGCGCGCGCCGCTCGTCGGCCGAGGCGTGGAACAGATCCTTGATCTGGCGCAGCTCACGGTCGCGGCCGACGAACGGCGCCTCCAGGCCCTCCGACTTCAGCGACCCGCGCGCGCCCGAAACAACCCGCACCGCCCGCCACAGCCGGTGCAGCCCGATCTTGCCCTTCAGCTCGTGCTCGCCCGCGTCCTCGTAGACCACGGTCGGCTCGGTCGCGCGCCGCGTCGGCTCGCCGACGAGCACCTGGCCCGGATCGGCCATCGCCTGGATACGGGAGGCCGTGTTCACGATGTCGCCCGCGACCATGCCCTGGCCGTCGGCGCCGACAGTGACCGTGGCCTCGCCGGTCAGGACGCCCGCGCGGGCGCGCAGGTCGGGGATGCCGACCTCGTCGCCGAGCGCGGTGACCGCCGCGACCAGGTCGAGTGAGGCGCGCACCGCCCGCTCGGCGTCGTCCTCGGTCGCCGTCGGCGTCCCCCACACCGCCATCACAGCGTCGCCGATGAACTTCTCGACGGTGCCGCCGTAGAGCTCGATCAGCCGCCGCGACGCGTCGAAGTAGCGCGACAGGAGTTCGCGCACCTCGTCGGAGTCGCGGCCTTCCGAGAGGGTCGTGAAGCCGACCAGATCGGCGAAGAGGACCGACACGAGCCGGCGCTCGGCCGCGGCGGCCGCCGGCGGAGGCGGCGCGGCGACCGGCGGGGCGACGGCCGCATTGACCGCCGCCCCGCACTCGCCGCAGAACTTGGTGCCGGCCTCGATGGCCGACCCGCACGACTGGCAGCTCTGCGAGAGCCCGGCACCGCACTCGCCGCAGAACTTGCGCCCCGGAGTGTTCTCGCTCCCGCACCGTGGACAGTTCACGCTGCAAGTTTACGGCACCTTTGGGGCATGCTTCCAGCCCGGGCTCCGAACTATCGCATTCCCCTGCGGGCAGAGTCGGCCGCGCGCGCGAGCGCGTGCGCCGCCGCGAAGAACTTCGGCGACTGCCCGGCGAAGAGGCCGTTGGCCGTCAGCGCGTTCACGGCGGCCATCGCGCCCGAGTTGTGCACCGTCGAGGGCCGGATCACCGAGCAGGCCGGCAGACGCTTGTCGATGAAGTCCGTCGGCTCGGGCATGATCAGGTTGGTCTGGAACTGCTCACCGCCGAAGGGCGGGGAGTTGAGGTCGGGGAAGGTGACGCCCGTCTCGGGATCCTTCACCCCGGCGAGCGGCTGGGCGACCGCGTTTCCGGCCTTGTCATGCCAGACGGCGAAGTGGTTCACCTCGACCCCGCCGATCGAGACGACGATCCGCAGCACCTCGAGGCTCGACACCTTGAGGCTCATGGTCGTGTAGAGGCTCGAGCCGCCCTGCTCGATCATGGCGAAGTGGAACCCGGCCGTGTTCGCGATCGCCTGCATCCGCATCTGCTTGGCCGTCGTCGGCGGCACCGGCTGGGACATGCCGGGCGGCGTGTCCTTGTCGTTCAGCGGGATCGCCGGCTCGTTCGTGATGTTCACGGCCTGCGGGAACGTGGCGCCGAAGTCCGGGTTCTTCGTGCTGCGGTAGCGCGTGTACCAGCTCGTGTCGACGTTCAGGTTCTGCAGGTTCGTCAGCCGCCCGACCTGGCGTGCGCCCGTCGCCTTGCTGCTCGGGAGGGTGCGGAACTCGTCCAGGTTCACGGGCTCCTCGCCCTTCGACCGCAGGTACGCGTTCAGGAACGCGGCATGGCTGCGCTCGTCGTCGGTGTTGTCGGAGATGTACTGCGGCATGTCGCCGTCGAGGTTCTCGAGGGCGGCGATATAGGCGGGATTGCCGCCGTTTGTGCCGCCGAGCTCGGCGTACTGCTGCCACAGGTCGGTCTCGAGCAGCTCGGCTGCGGCCAGGAACCGCAGGATCGCGGTGTCGC
Source organism: uncultured Actinomycetes bacterium (assembly GCA_963825325.1). Lineage (GTDB taxonomy): Bacteria > Actinomycetota > Thermoleophilia > Gaiellales > JAICJC01 > JAICJC01. The sequence continues at coordinate 617,501 of CAWGSU010000003.1, read as the reverse complement.
CGCGCGAGAGCCGGCCTGAGTCGGCGAACGCGCCGGCGGTGCCCAGGGCGCCTCCGGCGAGCGCACCCGCGCCCGCCGCGCCGACGCCCATGAGGAAGCCGCGCCGGCCGACGACGCGGCCCCAGTGCGACTGCAGCTCTTCCGCGGTCGGCGTGTCGGGAGTGGTCGGTGTCGATTCCATCTGCCCCTCGCTCTCTGGTAGGTGTGCCGGTGCCCGGCGCCTGCCGCTACGGGGGCGGTGCGGAGGTGGTTTGCGCAGGTGTGAGAGGGGTCACCCGCCGCCTTCACCAGTGACGGCGCACACATCGGCGGGCCCGATCGCCGTCCCACAGCCGATCGCCGCCGGGGCGGCGGCAGAACGTGCGCCCGCCCCGGTTGCACTCCGGCCTGCCTGCTGTGTGGCCGCCGTCACCCGACTGCATAAAACGGGCCAGGCCCGTTCTATTCAGCGGTGGTGGTCTTCGATGTACTTCTCGCCCTCGTCGCAGAAGAGCGTGACGACCGTGGCCAGGTCGGGCCGCTCGCTGCGCAGGCGCTTGGCGGCGACCATGTGCGCCCCCGAGCTCGGGCCGACGAAGATCCCGTGCTCGCGCGCCAGCCGCCGCATCTCGGCGACCGCCTCGTCGCTCGAGACGCTGACCATGTCGGTGATCTCGCCGCGATGCCGGGCGACGATCCCGGGTACGAACCCGTCGGCGATGCCCTCGATCGCGTGCAGCGCGATCTCGCCGCAGCAGATGGTGCGCGACTCGCCCGGCTCGAGGCCGATGACGAGCACGTCGGGATTGACCGCCCGGAAGGCCTGGCCGACACCGATCAGGGTGCCACCGGTGCCGACCCCAGCCACCAGTGCGTCCGGCGGCGCGGGCAGCTGCTCGAGGATCTCGGCGCCGAGCCACTCCCGGTTCTCGGTCACGTTCCACTCGGAGTCGAACTGGCCGGGGTGGAAGTAGCCCGGCCGCTCGCCGAGGATGCGAGCGTGCTCGAGCGCCGCGGTCACGTGGAAGTCGCCGATCAGGAGCACGTCGGCGCCGTGCGCGCGAGAGATCGCGACCCGCTCCGAGCTCATGCCTTCCGGCATGACGACCAGCATGCGGTAGCCCTTGGCCGCCGCCACCATGCTCATCGCGTTCCCGGTGTTCCCGCTCGAGGCCTCGACGATCGTGCCGCCGGGCTCGAGCAGGCCTTCGGCCTCGGCGCGCTCGATCATGTAGCGGGCCAGCCGCGCCTTCACCGACCCCGACGGGTTGAGGTACTCGAGCTTCGCGAACACGCCCTCGATCGCGAGCAGCGGCGTGCCGCCGATCGCCTCGACGACAGACGTCGAGAGCGCAGGCGCGGCCCGGTGGATGTTCGTGTCGAGCGTCACGTGATCCGAACGGTAGCAATCATCCCTGCGGCTCCCACGGCGCGGGCATGGCCAGGTGCACCGGCTGCCCGCCGAGCAGCCCCGTCACGATCGCGCGACCGCCCCGCCGGTTGGTCGGAAACGCGATCACGATCCGGCCGCTTGCCGCCGCGGGCCCCCGCAGCGTCAGCACCGCCCGTAGCCGCAGCGCCGATCGGTTCCACGTCGCCGTGCCGGACGCCGCCAGATCGGTGATGAACCGGTCGCCGCGCAGGCGGATGACGAGCGGGCGGTGGGAGTAGTACCCGCCGGCGATGGTGTACGTGCCGCCGCGCAGACCGTGACCCACCGTGCCGAACATGAGGTTGTACCAGCGTGCGAACGCATCGCCGACGGTTGCACCGGCCACCCAGGCGCCGCGGCGCCCGGCCCCGGTCGACCGGTCGCCGGGAAGCGCATGCGCGGCCGGCGCCGAGGACAGGGCCGCCGGGAAGCGAGCCACCTCGACCGGCGGCATCCGGCCTGCGCACGACGTGTCCCCCGCGGCCAGGCGGGCGAGGAAGCGGCGCACGATGCCGGTCGCGCACCCCTGGTAGTCGCCCAGAGCGCTGATGTGGGCGGTGTTGGCCACCCGCACGTAGGTCGAGTCAGGCCAGGCCGCCGCCGCGTTGCGGGCGTCGGCCACCGGCGTGGCCTGGTCGAACTCGCCGTCGAGCACGAGCACGGGAAGATGCGGACGCCCGCGCGCCGGGAACGCGGGATCGGATACCGGCGGCCTGGGCCAGGCGAGGCAGCCGTACACGAGCTGGTTCTCGTCCAGCGACGCGAGCCACACGCGCTTGGAGAACGGCCCGAACACGCCCGCCGGGAGCGACGCGATCGCCCGGTCGAGCTGGGCGCGGCGCTGGGCGAGCGGCGCCGCTACGTCCCAGACCGTCGGGTAGTCGTGGCAGGAGACCGCGGCGAAGTCGCCGACCGAGTACCCGGCGGCGCCCCCGCCCGCGGCGTCGAACGAGACATCCTCGGCCGCGAGGCGCAGCATCGGCGCCCGGTCGCCGTCCCGCAGCGCCGCGAGCGCCCCGGGCAGGTCGCGGAAGAACGTGTAGCTGAAGGTCGCGTCCTCCACGAGCTGGGCGAACAGGGCGGGCGTCAGGTGCACCGGTTCGGCGAAGCCGTCCGCATCGACTCCGTGGCCGACAAAGGGGTGGGCGCGCAGCGAGCGGTCGAACGACCCGATCGAGCGCAGGATGCCGTGGCACGCGCCGGAGCGGCGGCACAGCGCCCGCCAGGCGTGACGCAGCGAGACCGACTCCTCCGGCTCGAGCGGCCGGAACGAGTTGTCGTAGGTGCCGTCCAGGACGACGGCCCGCACCAGGCCGGGGTGGTGGATGGCGAACACCTGCGCGGCATAGCTGCCGTACGAGTCGCCGTACACGTCCACCTTCGCGACGCCCAGCCCGTGCAGGATCGCCGCGAGGTCGTCGCCCACGGCCGCGCTCCCGAACGCCCCGGCCCGCATCCCGAGCTTCCGCGCGCACGCCGCGGCCGCCTGCCAGTAGAGGCCGGCGCCGTTCTGGAGCGCCGGGCAGTCGATGACGCTCGAGCCGCCCGTGCCGCGCTGGTCCATCACGATCAGGTCGTGTGTGCGGTGCAGCGGCCCGAGCATGAAGAGGTAGCTCTCGGCCGAGCCGATCGATGGATAGCCGGGCCCGCCCTCGAACGCCACCACCGGCTCGGCGGCGGGAGCCGCCTGGTCGGTGTGGCGGTAGACGCGGAACTTCACGGTGAGCGGCCGGCCGGCGCCCGGGTGAGACCAGTAGAGCGGCACGGCGATCGACCCGCACTCGATCAAGGGCTGGCCGCCGCAGGGTGCGAGCGCGAGCTGCCCGGCGGCAGCCGCCGACCCACCGGGGACGGCGAGCAGTACCACGCCCGCCACGAGCGCGACGAGTGACCGAACGTGCACGGCGGTGAGTGTCTCACTCACGTCCGGCGGTGTCCAGATCGGTCAACCATCTAGACTCGGCGGCATGTGGCCCGACGGCACGCGCGCGGCGGCCGCCTTCACGTTCGACTTCGACGCGGAGGAGGTCTGGATCGGCGACGACGGCGCAAACGCCGACCGCCCGGGTGTGCTCTCGCAGGGCACGTACGGCGCCAAGGTGGCGGTGCCGCAGATCCTGGCCCTCCTGCGCCGGCAGCGGGTGCGGGCGACGTTCTTCGTCCCCGGACGCGTGGCCGAGCGCCACCCGGAGCGCGTGCGCGAGATCATGGCGGACGGCCACGAGATCGGCCACCACGGCTACACCCACTCCTCGCCGGCGAACCTGGACGCCGCGGCCGAGGAGGACGAGCTCGTGCGCGCGCTCGCGGTGCTGCGCGGCTTCGGCGCCGATGTGGTCGGCTATCGCTCGCCGTCGTGGGACTTCAGCCCGCGCACGCTCGCCCTGCTCGAGCAGCACGGCTTCGTCTACTCGACCAATCTGATGGACGACGTCCGCCCCTACCGGCATCCCGGCAAGCGGCTGGCGGAGCTGCCGGTGCAATGGATCCTCGACGATGCCGCCCACTTCTGGTTCGACGGCCGCGAGAGCTGGACGCGCCGGATCTCGACACCGAGCGAGGTGCGCGAGATCTGGGAGGCCGAGTTCGCCGGCATCCGCGACCTCGGCGGCGCCTTCATCCTCACGATGCACCCCCAGGTGATCGGCCGGCCCGGCCGGCTGCCGCTCCTCGAGGGCTTCATCGAGCACGTGCGCCGGCACGGCGACGTGTGGGTCGCGACCTGCCGCGAGCTGGCCGAGCGGGTGGCCGGCTAGGCATGGCTGCAACGCTGCTTCAGCTGCTCGACGCCGACAGCCGGCGGCCGGCGCTCGTCACGCCCGACGATGGCGCGACCGTCTCGCACGCGCAGCTTCATGCTGCCGCGGCCGGCCTCGCCGCCGAGCTCGCGGCGGCCGGCGTCGAGCGCGGCGACAGGGTCGCGGTCGTGCTCCCCAACGGCCCGGAGGTCGTGGCGGGGCTGTTCGCCCTGGCTGCGCTCGGCGCGGCGATGGCGCCGCTCAACCCCGCCTACACCGAGCCCGAGTACCGCTTCTTCCTCGCCGACCTGGAGCCGCGGCTGCTCGTCGTCTCACCCGGCGCCGCGCCCGCGGCGCGGGCGGCCGCCGAGGGCACGAGGGTCGTCGAGCTCGCCCCGTGGGAGGCCGACGCGCCGCCGCGGCTGCTGACCGACATCCGTGCCCCCTCCGGCCGGACGCAGCCCGGCGGTGAGCCGGATGACACCGCGCTGCTCCTGCACACGAGCGGCACGACCTCGCGCCCCAAGCAGGTGCCGCTCCTGCAGCGCAACCTGGCTGCCCAGGCCGAGGCGATTGCCGGCCACTATGCGCTCACGGTGGCGGACGTCTCCTACTGCGCGATGCCGCTCTTCCACGTGCACGGCCTCGTGGCCTCGACGCTGGCCCAGCTTGCGGCCGGGGGCACGGTCGTCGTCCCGCGCCGGTTCAGCCCGCGCCGCTTCTGGGCCCACGCCGCGACCAACGGCGTCACCTGGCTGTCGGCCGGGCCGACGCTGCACCGCATGATCCTCGACCAGCCGGGCGATCCTCCGGCGACGCTGCGCTTCACCCGCTCGTGCAGCTCGGCGCTCTCCCCCGATCTGATGCGAGCAGCCGAGGGCCGCTACGGCGTGCCGATGGTCGAGGCCTACGGCATGACCGAGGCCGGCCACCAGATGACATCGAACCCGCTGCCGCCGGGCGAGCGCCGGGCGGGCTCGGTCGGCGTGCCGGCGGGGGCCGAGGTGCGCATCGTCGACGCCGCGGGCGCCGACGTCCCGGCCGGGTCGGCGGGCGAGGTGGCGATCCGCGGGCCGGGCCTCACCCCCGGCTACCTGCGCAACGACCGCGCGAACGCCGAGGCCTTCTTCGGCGGCTGGTTTCGCACCGGCGACGAGGGCGTGCTCGAGGACGGGTATCTGCACCTGCGCGGCCGGTTGAAAGAGATGATCATCCGCGGCGGCGAGAACATCTCGCCGTACGAGATCGAGGCCGTGCTGCAGGCACACCCGCACGTCGCCGAGGCGGTCGCGTTCGGCGTCGACGATGCCAAGTACGGCCAGACGGTCGCCGCCGCCGTCGTCCTCTCCGGCGACGTGACCGCCGACGAGCTGCGAGCCGACGCGCGCGGATCACTCGCCGCCTTCAAGGTGCCCGAGCGGATCCACATCCTGGCCGAGATCCCCAAGACGCCGACGGGCAAGGTGCAGCGCTCGCGGATGGCCGCGCGGCTGGAGGGCGGCGGCGGGTGAGGTTCGTCGTGCTCGGCGCGGGTGCGATCGGCGCCTACGTGGGCGCGTCGCTCGACCGCGCGGGCGCCGAGGTCACCCTGATCGCGCGCGGCGAGCATCTGCGGGCGATGGCCGCGCACGGGGTGCGCGTGCAGAGCCCGCGCGGCGACTTCGAGGCGCATCCGGCCGCCACCGACGACATCGCGGCGGTCGCCGAGGCGGACGTGGTCTTCGCCGGACTAAAGGCGTACAGCCTGCCCGCCCTCGCACCCGCGATCGGGCCGTTGCTGCGACCCGATGCCGTGGTCGTCTTCGCCCAGAACGGGATTCCCTGGTGGTACTTCCACGGGCTCGGCGGCGCGCTCGCCGGGCGCATCGTCGAGAGCGTCGACCCGGGCGGCGTCGTCACGGCCGCGATCGGGCCGCAGCGGGCGATCGGCTGCGTCCTTTACTGCGCCACCGAGGTCGTCTCGCCGGGCGTGATCCGCCATCTGGAAGGGTCGCGGTTCTCGCTGGGGACGCCGGCGCAGCCGCCGAGCGAGCGCTGCGGCGAGGTCGCGGCGGCGTTCAGGTCGGCGGGGCTGAAGGCCCCCGTCGAGCGCGACCTGCGTCCGCAAATCTGGCTGAAGCTGATTGGAAACGCGGCGTTCAACCCGGTGACGACGCTGACGGGCGCCACGCTCGGCGCGCTCGCGGGATCGCCGCACACGCTCGCGGTCGTGCGCGCGGTCATGGAGGAATGCGCGGCGGTGGCGCTCGGCCTCGGCGTCGAGATGCCCATCTCGATCGATCGCCGCCTGGCGGGCGCCATCGCCGTCGGCGACCACCGCACATCGATGCTGCAGGACTTCGCGGCGGGCAAGCCGCTCGAGTCCGACTGCATGACCGGCGCGGTCGTCGAGATCGCCGACGCCCTGGGCGTGCCCGTGCCGGCGACGCGCGTCCTGCACGGGCTCATCAAGGGCGCCGAGGAGCTGCGCGATGCCTGAGCGGTACGCGATCGCGACGCCGCACACGGCCGCCACCGCCGCAGGCGTCGCCGCGTTCGAGGCGGGAGGCAATGCTGTCGACGCCGCCATCGCCGCCGCCTGTGCGATCGCGGTCGTCTATCCGCACATGAACGCGATCGGCGGCGACGTGATGGCGCTCGTGCACGACGGCGCGGCGCACGCGGTGAACGGCAGCGGACGGGCGCCGGCGGGGCTGCCGCCCGGGCCGGTGCCTCTGCGCGGCGTCGGTGCGATCACCGTGCCCGGCGCCGTGCGGGCATGGGAGACGCTGGCCGCGCGCTGGGGGTCACTGCCGCTCTCGCGGGCGCTGCTCGGCGCCGCCGCGCTCGCCCATGCCGGTGTCCCCGTCGCCCCGTCGCTCGCGCGGACGGCGGCGGACTGCGCGGATGTCATCACGGCCGACGCCGGCCTCGCGGGCATCTTCGCGCCGGGAGGCAGTCTGCTCGCAGAGGGCGACCCGCTCGTCCAGCCGCAGCTCGGCCTAACGCTCGAGCGGCTGGCGGCGCACGGGGCCAACGACCTCTACGCCGGCGAGACAGGGACGCTGCTTGCCGCGGGCCTGGGCGCGCTCGGCGCGCCTCTCGCGCTCGCAGACCTCGAGGCGCATCGCACCGAGGTCTCCCCCGCGCTCCGCCACCGGGTCGGCGACGAGGACATCCTGACGATGGGGCCGAACTCGCAGGGGTTCGGGCTGCTGCAGATCATGGCGATCGCCGAGCGGCTCGGGATCGCCGACCCGTTCGGGCGCGCGGCGCCGGCACTCGCAGCGGCCTTTGCCGAGACGGCCCGCGAGCGCGACCTGCACCTGGCCGACCCGGCCGCCATGCGGATCACGGTCGCGGAGCTGCTCTCAGACGACCACTTGGCCGCGCTGGCACGCCGGGTCGCCGCGGGCGGCGGGGATCCGCCCGCACGACCGCGGGCGACGGGCGACACCATCGCGCTCGTCGCCGCCGACGGGTCGGGCCTGCACGTCTCGCTGATCCAGAGCATCTTCTACGGGTTCGGGTCGGGGATCCTCGAGCCGCGCACCGGCATCCTGCTGCACAACCGCGGCGCGTGCTTCTCGGCCGACCCCGAGAGCCCCAACGCGCCCGCCCCGGGCAAGCGGCCGCTGCACACGCTCATGCCGCTCGTCGTCGAGCGTGCCGGGCGCGTGCGCTGGGTCGCGGGGACGATGGGCGGCCATGCCCAGCCCCAGATCCACGCCCAACTGCTGCTGCGGCGGCGCGCCGGAGCCGACGCGCAGGACGCCGTGTCGGCGCCACGGTTCATCGTCGGCGACGCCGAGCCGGGGGCGGCGATCGCCCTCGAGGTGGGGCTCGACGCGGCATGGGCGGCGTTTGCGGGCAACGGGGCGGCGCCGGTCGCCGTCCCGCCCGGCAGCGGCCTCACCGGCCACTCGCACGCAATCGCGGTGCGCGCCGACGGCTCGTTCGACGCCGGGTCAGATCCGCGCGCCGACGGGGCGGCGGCGACCAGCGGCTGAGCCCCGGGGCGACGCCACTTCCCAATTGGCACTTCGGGTGGATGTCAATTGGCCGCGGCGCGCCCCGCCAGCGTGCGCAGTCGCGGGACGAGCGCCGCGTCGCGGACGGGCGCGAAGAAGGCCGCATCGGCCGCCTCGACGTCGGCCAGCGCGCCCTGGAGGCGCTCCCGCCCGGTGTCGGTGATCGTCACGAGCACGCTCCTGGCGTCGGCCGGGTCGCGCAGGCGCTGCACGAGGCCGGCGCGCTCGAGCGCCCGCACCACCTGGCTCGTCATCATCGCGTCGGTGCCGGCGTGATCGGCCAGGCGCCGTTGCGCGGGCTGCTCGCCCTGCTCGCCCAGCCACCAGGCCGAGGCGAGCAGGACGAACTGGACGTGCGTCAGGTCGTGGGGGGCAAGCGCCGCCCGCATCGTCCGCTGCCAGCGCATGGTCGCGTGCCAGAGCAGGAACCCCGGGCTGTCCCACGCCGACGCGTGCTGCGATCTCACGCAGGCAGCGTACGCAGGCGCGCGGCTGCCGCCAGGGCGGCGACGCTCTCGGGCAGATCCTCGGCGACCGCCGGCCCGACGTGGTCGGCATCCGGCCCCTCGGCCTCGACCGAGACGACGATGCGCGCACCGGCGGCCGTCGGCTCGACGCGATGCTGGAAGCGCAGGGCGAGCGGGCCGAGCAGGGTCTCGTCGGCGAACCCCCGCCCCTGCTCGACCGCGGTGATCACAAACGCGATCGGCTCCGGCATGCCCTGCGGGTGCAGCGTGCCGGTCGTGCCGGCCGCGAACGGCCCGGCGACGGTGGTCGCGACCAGGCTCGCATCCCACCGCGGCCATCCCTCGACGTCGGCCCACAGGGCGAAGATCGCCTCGGGCGAGGCGTCGGTCTCATGCACGTGCTCGGTCTTCCACATCGTTTCGCTCCTTTCGTATGTGCGCTTATCATATGCGCGCATATCTTATCTGTCAAGTTCTCGCCGTGAAGGTGCGTGGCGAGACGCACCCCCACGGCGAGAACGGAAGGCTATCGCGTCGGGTCGGGGACGATGCGGATGTACGGCTTCGGCGCGTCCCAGGTGCCGAAGAGCTCCTTCGCCTGGTCGTTGTTCACCGAACCCGCGATGACGACGTCCTCGCCCTTGCGCCAGTTGACGGGCGTCGCCACCTTGTGGCTCGCCGTCAGCTGCAGCGAGTCGAGCACGCGCAGCACCTCGTCGAAGTTGCGGCCGGTCGTCATCGGGTACACGAGGATCAGCTTGATCTTCTTGTCCGGGCCGATGATGAAGACGTTGCGCACGGTCTGGTTGTCGGCCGGCGTGCGGTCGCCGGGGTCACCGGACACGTCGCCCGCGAGCATGCCGTAGGCCTTCGAGACCGTGAAGTCCTTGTCGCCGATCAGCGGGTAGTTGGGCGCGGTGCCCTGGGTCTCCTCGATGTCCTTGAACCAGTCGTCGTGCTTCTCGACCGGGTCGACGGAGAGCCCGATGATCTTCGTGTTGCGCTTGTCGAACTCGGGCTTGATCTTGGCCATGTAGCCGAGCTCGGTCGTGCAGATCGGCGTGAAGTCCTTGGGATGCGAGAAGAGCACCGCCCACGAGTCGCCGATCCAGTCGTGGAAACTGATCGGCCCTTCGGTCGTGTCGGCCGTGAAGTCGGGTGCAGTGTCGTTCAGCTGCAGCGCCATGTGTCGTCCTCCTGGGTTTCCCTGGGGTTCTCTGCGTTTGGATCCAAAGTATATCCCCGCCGCGATCTCAGGTGCGCTCCACCACACGTCGGCGGGCCTCGGCGAGGAAGCCGGCCGCCGCCACGCCCGGGTCGGCCGCGACGGCGAGCTGCGACAGCGTGCGGGCGGCGCCCCGGAAGCCCGGATCGGCGAAGAATGCGTCGACCCGCCCCGCCCACGGCGACGCGTAGATGTAGGGCTCGGCATGGTGGCCATCTCCCGGCGACGCGCCATACGTCCCGCGCCGTCCGGCGGCCTCGTCGCCCACGTCGACCGCGGCGTCGAAGTGCTCGGGCCAGATCCGCACGATCGACGCATCCTCGGCCGCCGCGGCGGCCGAACGCACCGTCTCGAGCGCCGCGGTCGCGAAGGCGTACCAGGCGCCGAGCGCGCGCGCCGCCGCCGGGTCGACGGCCAGGGGCGCGTCGAGGTCGCCGTGCGGCGGCACGTCGAACTGCTCCTGCTGGCCGACGTCCGGCGCGATCCCGACCAGCCGGGCCGCGTCGCGCAGCGAGCCGATCGGGTGGTGCACGCCGTCGACGACGAGCTCGGCCCCGTCGACGCCGACGACGCGCCCTGCGAACGGGAACGTCGAGAAGCCGCCGGGCGTCGCCCGCAGGATGATCTCGCCGTTCGTGAGCCGCTGCGCGGGCGCGATCACGTAGACGGCGAGGCGATGCAGGTCGTCCCGGGTGCGGTCGAAGCCGGGCGGGAGGGTCGGGAGCGACGTGGCGCTCACGCGCTGCTCCGCCAGTCGCGGAACGCGTCCACGAGGCGCGCGCGGAACACCGGGTCGAGCGCCTCCGGGGTGAGCGAGCCGGCCAGCCGCAGCGTCCCGCGCATCTGCTCGAGATACGCCGAGCAGCCGTCGCACGCCGTCAGGTGCGCCTCGAACCGGGCGTGGTCGGCCGCTCCGAGCGCCCCCTCGAGGTAGTCGGAAACGAGCTCGACCACCTCGCGGCAGACCAGGTCGTGGGTCGATCGGGCGCTCATGCCGCCGCCTCGTCGAAGTACGGCTCGAGCCGCGCCCGCACCCTGGCCCTGGCCCGGTGCAGGAGGACGCGCTCGTTGCCCTCGGTCAGTTCGAGCGCCTCGCGCACGTCGGCGGCGGTGAAGCCCTCGACGTCGCGAAGCGTGATGACGTCGCGCTGGGACGGGGGCAGCTCGTCGATCGCGGCCAGGATGTGCGCCCTCGCATCGGCGCCCAGGAGCGCTGCTTCGGGCAAACCGGCGATCGCCGCCGGCGGCGTCGCCCAGGCGCCGTTGGGCAGGAACCGCTCCGGATCGACCGCCGGATCGCCGTCTCCGAGCGCCGAGAACGGCACCGTGCGGCGCTCGCGCACGCCGCGCGTGCGCGCCTGGTTGACGAGGATGCGGAAGATCCACGTCCGCAGCGACGAGCGGCCGGCGAACGTCGGCAGCCCGCGCAGGACGCCGAGCCAGGTCTCCTGCACGACCTCCTCCGCGGCGCTGCGCGGCCGCACGTAGGACATCGCCACCCGCAGAAGCGAGCTGTGGTAGCGGCGCACAAGCGCCTCGAACGCGCGCTCGTCGCCCGCAAGCAGCGCGGCGACGGTACGCCGGTCGTCCTCGTCGAGGATCGGGGCGCGCGCGTTGGGGTCGGCGTCGGTCACGAGTAGCAGCACGAGCCTATCGTCACCCGCGCGGCCGCGGCGTTACGCCGCACAAACGCCGAGGGAGCCGCCCGGCTGGGCGACTCCCTCGGTCGATCGGATGGGTGAGGCTGGTTACGCGGCAGCCACGGGGGTGCCGGTGGCCTTCGGCGAGCGGCTGCCGAGGACGCCGTTGAGCGCGTTCTCGGGATTCCGCAGGGCCCCGCCGATGGCGAGGATGCAGAAGCCGAGGCCGGAGAGCAGGAGCGCCACACCGACGACGATGCCGAAGAGCGCGAGCTGGCTCGCCATGTACGAGGAGTTCAGCGCGGTGGTCAGCGCGGTCTCGGTGACCCACACGTTGCGGGCGCCGTTCTGGACGGGCTGCTTCGTGGTCGGGTCGATCGCCGCGAAGGCGACGTTCTCGGTGCCGCCGCCCGGCATGAGCTGCGCCTTGGGCGTGCCCGGCTTGGCGGTGTAGATGCCCATCTGCGAGTACAGGAACCCGCCGGTGGCCTCGAGAGCGTGGATCTGCATGTACTCGGCGAAGCAGCGTGCGCGCGAACCGGAGTTGATCGACTTGTTCGCGACGTCGCAGGACGGAATGCTGACGTTCTTCAGGCCGGCCTTCGCCGCCTCGGGCTTGATCCCGGCGGGGGACATGTCGGGCGTGCCGACGATCTGCTGCGACTTCAGGCTGTTGGTGACGGTCGACTGACCGTTGGTGCCCATCACGATGGCGACGACGCCAAACACGATGAGGACGAGGCCCGCGACGAGCCCTCCGATTTCAAATACCTTGCGCATCTTCAAACTCCCTCTTGTGTGGTGGTCGTGCCTGTTTCGGAAAGCCGATCCGGAGTGTTCGCGCGTTGTGCACTCCGAATCGACTCGTCGCATCATCGGCCCAAGGGCGTACCCGCAGCATCCGGGTGTGGACGAATCTTTCGTACGGGAAATCCGCACGGTCGGTACGCGTCTATCCGCCTCGGACGAGGGCTCAGACGAGGTGCAGGTCGGCCGGCGGGCGGCCTGCCGAGGCGGTCTGCGCGGACATCTCGGGCAGCTCGGCGGCGAGCGGCACCCGCACGTCGAGGGCGTCTCCGCCGCGCAGCAGATGGATTTCCAGCGCCCCCTCGGGAGCCGCGTCGGCGATCGCCGCGTAGAGGCCGGCCACCGACGTGAGCCGGTGCGATCCGGCCCGCTCGAGGACGTCGCCGCCGTGCAGCAGGCCGTGTGCGGGGCTGCCGTCTGAGACGTGGCGGACGAGCAGGCCGGCGGCGGCCGGCAGGCCGACGGCGCGGCGCATCGCGATCGTGACGTGGGCCGGCGCGAGCGTCAGGCCGAGCCACACCCCGCGCCCGGCCTCGGGCAGCGTCCCCTCGTATCCGACGAGGAGCTTGCGCAGCAGCGTCGCGAGCACCACCTGCTCGTCGTCGTCAAGCGCGATGAGCAGGCGCCGCTCGTTCTCGAGATGCGCGGGGACGATGCGCTCGAAGAGCGCGCGGCCTTTCTCGGTCAGGACGATCAGGCTGTTGCGGCGGTCGCCCGCCCCGGCGCGGCGCTCCACGAGCCCCTGCTCCTCGAGCCGGTCCATGCGCACGCTGATGGTGCCCGACGTCAGGCCGAGCTCGTCCATGAGCGTGCGCTGGGGCACCCCGGCCGGGCGGTCGAGCCGGGCGAGGGTGACGAGTACGGCGAAGCCCGGCGCCGACAGGCCGTGCTCGGCGAACACGGCCTCGAGGGCGGCGTCGATGTGGGCGCGGGCACGCCCGAGACGGGCGACGACGGCCACGGGCGCGAAGTCGAGCTCCGGCCGGGCGCGGTTCCAGTCGCCGATCAGCCGGTCGACCGAGTCGCGCGGGACACAGCCGTGGTCCGTGCCGAAGCCGGCGTCCATCCCTAGCCGTCCCCGCGGAGCAACCCCAGCGCAACGTGGCGGCCCATGCCCTGGGCGAACGCGAGCTGGAACCAGAGCCGGGCGACGCCGTCGAGGGTGGCGGCGACCGCCAGGTCGCCGATGCGCACCGGCTCGAGGCCGACGGCGGCGACGATCGCCTCCACGGTGTCGCCGGCGGCGCCGTCGGGGCCACACCAGAAGAGCGTCGCGGCCGTGCCCGCGAACACCGGCTCGGCGAAGTTCTCCCAGCCGTACGAGCAGAACGCGCGGGCGACGCTCGCCTCAGGCGCCGCCGCCTCCCAGGCATCGACGTGGTTCAGGCTGCCGGCGTGCCCACTCGCGAGGTCGTTGGTGGTGTCGATCACGACCTTGCCCGCGACGCGGGCGCCGTGCTCATTGGCGAACTCCGGGACCCCGGCGCCGGGGATGGCGACGATCACGGCCTCGGCGGCTGCGATCGCATCCTCGACGGCGGCGATCCCCACCCGCGCGTCGAGCTCGTCGCGCGCTGCACTCCCGGGAGAGCGCAGGCCGACCGTCACGTCATGGCCGCTCTCGGCGAGCCGGGCCGAAAGCGTGCGCCCGATCGCGCCGGCGCCGATGACTGCGATTCGCATGCTGGATCTCCCGTCCGTCGCGTCTCGAGGCGCAAGCGTAGCGGACCCAACGGTGTTCTTCAACTCTTGAGTCCAAGCAAATAACCAGAATCGGTCATGTTAGCGAGGGTTAAGGACCCTGTGAGGATCCATTGGAAGCATGTGGAAGCCGGGCGGAATTGCCGATGATCGCCGCATGCCACTCACCCGAACCCTCCCGCTCGCCGTCCTCGCCGCCGTGGTGCTCGCGACGACGCTGCTCGTCGCGCCCGCAGGCGCCGCGACGCCGCCGCCGCCGTCGTCGCGATTCCCGAAGATGATCTTCTACCGCCAGTTCAAGCTGCCGCTCAAGCGGCACACCTGGACGCTCTACCAGGGCAAGCCGACCTGCTGTCCCGACTCGCTCTGGGCGAAGTCGCACGTGGTCTCAAAGGCGGGCGCGCTGCGCATCCAGACCTACCGCGACCCGGCGTTCGGCAACGCCTGGGTGTCGGGCGGCGTCTCGATGGCGCGACTGGTGAACCAGACGTACGGCCGCTGGGTGGTGCGCTTCCGGATGAACCGCGGCACGGGCGTCGGGATGGATGTCGCGCTGCGCCCGAGCGGCGGCGGCACGGTGGTCGACTGGATCGAGGAGTCCTCCGACCACGGCGCTCTGCGCAACATCGAGACGGCCACCCTGCACTACGGGAGCACGCGGGTGCACGCCAATGTGCGCGCCGACTTCACCAAGTGGCACACGATGACGCTCGCCTGGGTGCCGGGCCAGATCACCGTCCGCATGGACGGGCGGCTGTGGGCCAACTACCGCAGCCACATCCCTGTGTCGCCGATGCACCTGACGATGCAGACGAACACCGGCACCAACGGATTCAGCGGCGTCAACCCGAACTCGAGCACGCCGCCGAAGGTCGCGCTCCAGATCGACTACGTGGCGGTCTACAAGTACCGCGGCTAGATCTGCCCGGGGTAGAAGCCGAGCCGGGCGAGCGGCTCGACGATCTCGTGCTCCTCGTAGGAGAGGTGTGAGAGCAGGGCGTCGGTGAGGAAGTCGATCGCCGCCTGGATGCCCGCATGGTCCCGCGGGTGGTTGATGTGGTCGACGAGCGCGCCGTCGACGGCCTGGATCGCGTCGTGGATCGCCAGGTGCTCGTCGCGCAGGCGGTCGATCACCGGCGCGAGCGTGGTCTCGGCGCGGGCCAGATGCGGGAAGATCGCGTCGTCCTCGAGCCCGTGGTGCTGGGCAACGGCGCCGCAGTAGCGGGCGCAGAACGCCCCGACCGTCCAGTCGTTTCGCCGCAGCGCCATGTCGTTCAGCGTCGAGCGCGCGCCGCCCGCAGTGACCGCGCCGTCGCGCACCTGTGCGAGCACGTCGCGCAGGGCGGCGAGCTCGGTGCGCAGCATGTCGTGCACGTCGATCAGGTGCTGCCCGACGAGCCGGCCGCGCCGGGTGTAGGTCGTGCCGGCGGCCGCCGGCGCGCGGTGGGGACGCGTGGCCTCGTCCCATGCCGCCGTCGCGCTCAGACGGGTGCCGTCGTCGTGCGTCGGCGCGACGCCGAGCCGCTCGTACTCGGGTGCCTGCTCGGGCTCGGCCACCCCGGCAAGCTACCAAGCGCCGGCCGCGCTGGTTGACACTTTTCGCCTGTGCAGGATGATTGAGGTGCGAGTTCCTTGCGTGGGCCCCCCGACCCGAGCAGCCCGGCGGCGCTCCGTCCGCCCCGTGAGACGCGCGTTCGTGCCACCGGCGCGCGCCGGTGTGGCTCCCGACGAAGAGGAGAGATGCAACCGATGAGCGACGTTTCAGACACGCCGGAGGAGGCCGCCTACCGCGCCCAGATGGCCGCGTACTTCGACGCGATCATCCACCACGGCGAAGCCGGCGAGATCCTGCGCAACCTCGAGCGGGCCGTCGAGCGGCTCGCGTTCGTGCGCGCCTGCATCATCCCGTTCACCGTGAACGAGGACGGGCGCCTGCACCAGGACGCCTACCACCCGATCGAGGTCATCAGCAACGAGCTCAACTACATCGGCTTCGCACCGGAGATCCCGGCCGAGATCGAAGCGGTCGGCTAGCGCTTCGCCGGCAGCGAGCGGGCGTACGCCGTCCCCCGCTGCACCCACTGCGCGAGCTCATCCCTCGTCTGGAGATGCTCGGAGCCGATGCGCAGCCAGCCGCGCATCGAGCGGCCGCGCATCTCCATCGGCATGGCCGGCGTGGACGCAACGAGCGCGTCGGACTGCTCGGGATCGACGCGCACCATCGCGCCGCCCTGGCCGCTCGCCGCGACGGCCATGTTGCCGCCGATGAGGAACGCCAGGCCGCCGAACATCCGCTGCGCGGAGAGGCCCGGCTCATCGGCGACCAGGTCGCGGATGCGCTCCGCGAGCTCCTCGTCGTACGCCATGCCCTGATCGTACTCGGGCGCGCGGCACGGGCCCAACCCGGCCGAACTGCTCGCGCCACTCAGGCGAATCCCGTCGCACGCCCGTCATGCGTATCGAGAACGGAACGGTCAAAGACGGCGGCAAGCCGGTGCACGTCGGCGCGGTCGAGACCGTCGAAGAGCAGCTCGCGGACGCAGGCGTGGTGCGTGACCTGGGCCTCTCGCAGACGGGCGAGGCCGCTCGGCGTCAGCCCCACCATGAAGCTGCGCCCGTCGCCCGGGTCACGCTCGCGCTCCACGAGGCCCCCGTCGGCCAGGCGGGTGACCGCGCGCGTCATGCCGCTCGGGCTCGTGAGGACACGCTCGGCGAGGTCGGTCATGCGCAGCCGGCGATCGGGGGCGGTCACGAGCACGATCAGCACGCCGTAGTGGAGCATCGTCAGGTCGTGGGAGCGCTCGAGCCGGCGGTTGAGCTCGTCGGTCACGGTGCGGTGCGTGCGCAGGAACCCGCGCCAGGCACGGAACTCGTCGGCGCCGAACGGGTCCGGCTCGGGGGGTTCAATCGGGCTCTCATCCACGCTTGACGCATGTCCTTTCATCTGGTAGAACTTATTTGCTTCTGGTAGTAAATATCCTAGCAGCCACGACCTGGGGAGCGAGACAACCATGGCGACGACCACCACAGCGCGCACCGTGCTTGGACCGGGCGAGGGCCTGCGACTCCAGTCGGGGCCGGGCCGCGATCTGATCTTCAAGGTCACCGGCGAGGACACGGGCGGTGCGTTCGACTACTTCATCGTCGAGGTCGCACCGCTCGGCGGCCCGCCGCTGCACGTGCACCACTCGCAGGAGGAGACGATTCACGTGCTGGAGGGCCGGTACAAGGTGCAGATCGGCGCCGAGACGTTCCTGCTCGAGGAGGGCGGCTTCGCCTACCTGCCGTCACGCGTGCCGCACACGTTCCTCAACCTGACCGACGCGCCGGGCCAGGTCGTCGTGGTCTACACCCCCGGCGGCGGCCACAGGTTCTACGAGGAGCTGGGTCCGCTGACGCGCACCGGCACGCCCGACCGCGCGACGGTCGCCGCCCTGTTCACGAAGTACGACATGACTCTGCTCGGGCCGCCGCTCACCGCGGACTGAGGCACCCTCTCGGTATGGCGGGAGGCGCCGTCGAGCATCGGAACTATGGAGCGTACCGGGATCGAACCGGTGACCTCCACGCTGCCAGCGTGGCGCTCTCCCAGCTGAGCTAACGCCCCAAGTCGGGCCGGAGTATACCCCCAGACGACCTGGATCAGGCGGCCGGGAGGAGCGGGCTGACCGGGTGCACGGCCATGCCGCGGGGGGCGGCCAGCCGCTCGAGCACGAGCGCGGTGTCGGCGATCGCGACGCCCGAGAGGTGCTGGTCGCGCGCCTCGAAGTCGGCCACGATCTCGCCGAGTGCCGCGTCGTACCCGACGCGGTCGCCGGCGCCGAGTGCCTGGAGCGCCCGGCCGGTGCGCACAAACGGCTCGCCCGCGGCGAGCATCGTCGCCACGTCCGGCGGGTCGCCGAGCGTCACCTGTGCCAGCGCCCGCACGTAGGCGGAGGCGGGCGTAACGGCCTCCCCCACCTCGGCGAGCGCGCGCCGGGCGATGCCGGCTTCGCCGTCGCCCGCCAGGATCGCCATCTTGAGCGCCCCCACCAGCCGGCCCCAGCTGGCCGGGCCGGTCTCGGCATGCGAGTCGAGGTAGGCGTCGCGCGCGGCCACGAGCGACGGGACGGCGTCCTGGCCGGCAAGCAGCGCGCGGTAGGCGCGGGCCTCGGCCGCGAGCGCGTCGTTCAGGTGGGCGCCGGCACTCACAGAAGCGGCTTGCGGCCGGCGAAGCCGTCCTCGGGCGAGTGCCAGTAGGCGATCCGGTCCTCGCCCACGTGCCAGCACAGCAGCGCGTCCTGGCCGTCGACGTCGGCAGGGAAATCGATCAGGCCGCGGTCCATGTCCTTCACCTGCACTCCCTCGGCCGTGAACCGCGCGACGATCTCGTTCAGCTCGGTGTGCGAGGCCTCGACGGCGGTCTGGAGCTCCCGCACCTCGGGCCGCTCCATGTTCCCGCCGTTCGAGCCGATCGCGATCACGAGCTTACGCCAGCGCGACTCCAGGTCGCGGCTCTTCGCGCGCGCCGCGACCATGCGCTGCGCCAGCTGGCGCAGCTCGGCGTCAAGCAGCCGCTGCGCCTCCTCGAGCGTGAACCGCCGCTCCTGCTCCACCGGCCCGGGCTACCCGGCCGCGTAGGTCTCGCTCGGCACCTGCCCCCACAGCGCCTCGAGCCGGTAGAACCCGCGCGCCTCCGGGGTGAAGACGTGCACGACGACATCGAGGTAGTCGAGCAGGATCCAGTCCCCCTGCCGGTGCCCTTCGATCCGCCGCGGCATGAGCCGCTCGCGCTTCAACGTCTCGTGGATCTGATCGGCGATCGCCTGTGCCTGGCGGGGATTGCGTCCGGAGCAGATCACGAAATGGTCCGTGTAGCTGACCACGTCGCGCATGTCGAGGATGACGATGTCGCTGGCAAGCTTCTCGGCCGCCAGCGCCGCGATGCGGTGGGCGAGCTGGGTGGTGTCTGTCAGGCGGCGATCCCCATAGCGACGCGATCAGCCTAGCACGGAGCCGAGACGACCGATTCCGGGTTCACGGGGTGTACAGCCCCTCGCGCTCGATCGCGGCCGCCACGCCCGCAGGCACGAGTGCCGACACGTCCTCGCGGCGGGCGACCCGCTCACGGATCTCCGACGACGACGCCTCGACCGGCTCCATCACGAGCACCTCGACGCCGTCCACACGCGGGGCGCCGGGGCGGGCGGCGACGACGATCGCGGCCAGCTCGCGCACGCGGTCGGGCTGCTCCCAGCCCTCCAGGGCAGCCAGCTGGTCGGCGCCCACGATCAGGTAGAGCACCCGACCGGGGGCAGACAGGCCGGCGAGCGTGTCCACCGTGTAGCTCGGCCCGGGGCGATCGAGCTCGATCCGGCTGACCTCGACGCCGGGCTCGCCGGCGAACGCCGCGCGGGCGAGCTCGTAGCGCGCCTCGGCGGGCGTCTCGGGTTCGGGACGGTGGGGCGGGCGCGGTGTCGGCACGACGAGCAGCCGGTCGAGACCGAGCTGGCGACTGGCCGCGCGCACGACGGCCAGGTGGCCGTTGTGGGGCGGGTCGAACTGGCCGCCGAAGACACCGATCCGGGTCACTCCGGGTCGCGCTCCCGCCGGGGCCGGAACGTGAACCGGTGCGTCCCCACCAGGATGTCGTCGCCCGGGCGCGCGCCGGCCGCCCGCAGCGCCGGCTCGACACCCAGCCGCTCGAGCTCGGCGGCGAGCGTGGCCACGTCGTCGCGATCTTCGGGATCAAGGCCGTCGGCCTGCCGTTCGAGCTCGCGCCCGGCCACGCGCAGGGTGCCCGCGTCGCGCAGGATGCGGAACCGCCGGCGCGCCGGCGGCGCCGGACGGTAGACGAGGTAGTCGGCCAGCTCGGGCTCGGCGGCGTCCACCGCGGGCGCCTCGGCCGGGAGCTCGGCGAAGAGCGTCCGCCGCAGCTCGTCGATGCCCTCGCCCGTCGCCGATGAGCACCCGAGCGCCGCCCCGGCGGCCGCCACGGCTGCAGCCTGGTCGCCGGGCGCGAGCAGATCGACCTTCGAGAGCACGAAGAGCTGCGGCCGCTCCGCGAGGCCGCCACCGTGCAGCGCCAGCTCGCGGTTGATCGCGTCGTGGCGGCGGGCGACCTCCGCCGCGTCCGCGCCGGCCTCGACCAGGTGGATCAGCAGGCGCGCCCGCTCGAGGTGGGCGAGGAACTCGTGGCCGAGGCCGACACCCGTGCTCGCCCCCTCCAGCAGGCCGGGGACGTCGGCCACCGTCACCTGGCGGCCGTCGTCGGACTCGACCGTGCCGAGCACCGGCTCGATGGTCGTGAACGGGTAGTCGGCGACCTTCGGCCTGGCGTTCGAGATCCGGCGCAGGAGCGACGACTTGCCGGCATTGGGGAACCCGAGCAGCGCCGCGTCGGCCACGAGCTTGAGCCGCAGCTCGAGCCACACCTCATCGCCGGCCTCACCCACCTGGGCCGTCTCGGGCGCCCGGCGGCGGGCCGTCGCGTAGTGGCGGTTGCCCGCGCCGCCCGCGCCGCCCCGCGCCACGGTGACGCGCGCGCCCGGGTGGGCCAGGTCGGCGATCAGGTCGTCGGTTTCGCGGATCCGCACCTGCGTGCCGACCGGCACCATCAGCTCGATCCCATCTCCGCGGCGGCCGGCCTTGCCCGCGCCCTTGCCGTGTGTGCCCCGCTGCGAGCGGAAGTGCGACGCCTGCCGGAACCGCGACAGGTCGCGCAGGTCGGGGTCGGCGACCAGCACCACGTCGCCGCCGTCGCCGCCGTCACCGCCGTCGGGCCCGCCCTTGGGCACGAACTTCTCGCGCCGGAAGCTGATGCATCCGTCGCCGCCCCGGCCGGCCTGCACGTAGACCGTGGCTCGGTCGGCGAACACGGGAGCCCGCGCTCGAGCTCAGGCAGCCGGTTCGGCGGGCTGGACGCTGATGTAGCGCCGGCCCTTGCGCTGCCCGAACGCGACCGTACCGTCGACGGTGGCAAACACGGTGTCGTCGCCGCCGAGGCCGGCACCTGCGCCCGGATAGAAGCGCGTGCCGCGCTGGCGCACGATGATCGCGCCGGCGGTGACGGTCTGGCCGGCGAACACCTTCACGCCCAGCCGCTGCGCGTGCGAGTCGCGCCCGTTCTTCGACGATCCGAGGCCCTTCTTATGCGCCATCGCCCGCGTCCTCCTTCTTGGCCCGCGTCCGCCGCGGCTTTGGCGCCGCCTCGGCCGCCGCGGCCTTGGGCTTGGCGGCCGCCCGCGGCTTGGCCGCGGCGCGCGGCTTCGGCTCGGCCTTCGCGACCTCGGCCGGCTCGGCCTCGGCCTTGCGCGCCGGCGCCCGCTTGGGCCGCGCAGCGCCGCCGATCGACTCGACGGAGATCCTGGTCAGCTCCGAGCGGTGCCCGCGCGTCTTCTTGAACCCGCGCTTCGGCTTGAACGTGAACACCTTGATCTTCTCGCCGCGCAGATGCTCGACGACCTGCACCGACACCGCGCCCTGGAGCTTGTCGCGGTCGGTAACGACCTCGTCGCCGCCGGTCATGAGCACGTCCGGGGTGAACGCCTCGCCCGCGGCATGCGGCTGCCGGTCGACCAGAAGCTTCTGCCCCTGCTCGACGCGGTACTGCTTGCCGCCGATCTTGATCACCGCGTACATGAGCCGCGGAATGGTACCAGAGGCGGGCAGGGGCGAATCACCCACTCATCCGCCCAGGATCTTCCCCAGCAGGCCGCGCTTGCGCTCGGCCGGGGGCGCGGCGCCGTCGCCGGCCGGAGCCGCCGGAGCGACCACCGGCGCCGCGGGCGGCGACACCACCTCGGGCACCGGCTCAGGCGCCGCCGGGGCCTCGGGAGCTGGCGCAGGCTCGCCGTCTGCCGCGGCCGCGGCAGCACCGGCGGGCCGCCGGGCCGGCGCCCGCCGCCGGGCGCGCGGAGCCGCCGCCGGAGCGGCATCGTCCGCCGCCGCCGGGCTGGGCTCCTCCGGCGCCGGAGCGGCGCCGGGGTCGGCATCCGACTGCGCAGTTGCCGCCGCATCGCCGTCGGCGGTGGTCGCCGCCTTCGACCGGCCCCGGCCTCCGCGCTTGCCGCGCCGCCGGCGGCGGTTCGCCGCCCCCTCCTCGCCGCCCTCGGCGGCATCGACGACGTCGGCCACCTCACCGTCGGCCCCCGCCTCGGCGGGCGTGTCGGCCGCGGCAGTCGCCTCGCCGGCGGTGGTCTCGGCCGCCGCCTTGGCGGCGGCCGGCTTGGCGCGTGAGCGCCGCCGCGGCTTGGGCGCGGCCTGCTCCTCGGCGGGCGCCTCCGCCGACTCCGCCTCGGTCGTGTCCGCCGTGGCCTTCGCGGCCGCGGCGGGCTTGGCCGCCGGCTTGCGGCGCGTGCGCGGCCGCGTGCGCTGCTCGAGCTCGAGCCGCTCGCCGACCTCACGGTCGAACTCGGGCAACTCGTAGTCGCCAGGCTCCGGCGGCAGGTCGATCGCCGTCGGCTTGGCGTCGAGCAGGGTGGCGTAGGCCGCCGTCCGGGTGGCCCGGTCGATGCGCACCTTGTGCTGCTGTCCGACGTAGCCGATCGCGCCGCCGACGACGACCGGATAGCCGCCGTCGACGCGCGCAACGCCGTCGGTGATGTTGTACATGTGCGGCTCGGAGATCTTCACCGTGCGCTCGTCGCCGTCTGCGAACGGCACCGAGTCGCCGTCGATCTCGGCACGGGTGCCCTCGCGGACGACGTCGACCTCGCTCAGCAGCATGCGCTCCACGGGCTCGAGCGTGAAGTGCTTGCCGGTCTCGCGCTCGAGCTCGAGCAGCTTCATCCCACCCGCGCCGACGAGGCCCGAGGCGACCTTCGCGTTCATGCGTACCAGGAAGGCCTCGGCGCCCGACGAGCGGGCGATGCGGCGCAGCCGCCGCTCGGCCTCGACCGCCATCGTCTGCTCGCTCAGGACGACGCCCTCGCCGCCGCAGGTCGGGCAGGTGCGCGTGAGGATCTCGCGGACGCCCGCGGTCACGTTCTGGCGCGTCATCTCGACGAGGCCAAGCGGCGAGATCTCGACCAGGTAGGTCTTGGTGCGGTCGTTCTCGAGCTCGGCCTGGAGCACGTTCAGCACCTCGGCCCGGTTCTTCGCCGATGCCATGTCGATGAAGTCGATGACGATGATGCCGCCGATGTCGCGCAGCCGCAGCTGGCGCATGACCTCGCGCGCCGCCTCGATGTTGTTGCGCGTGATCGTGTCTTCGAGCCGCCCCGACGAGCCGACGAACCGGCCGGTGTTCACGTCGATGACCGTGAACGCCTCGGCGTAGTCGAAGATCAGGTAGCCCCCGGACGGCAGGTCGACGCGCCGGTTCAGGGTCGAGAGGATCGCCTGGTCGACGCCGTGGCGCTCGAAGAGCGGCACGCTGTCGGAGTAGAGCTTGATCCGGTCGACGAACTCGGGCTGCGTCGTGCGCACCCAGCCCAGGATGCGGCGGTACTGGCGCTCGGAGTCGACCCACACCTCCTGCACGTTTCGCGCCAGCAGGTCGCGGATCACCTTCAGCGACAGGTCGGCCTCGGCGTACACCAGGCTGCCGGCCTTGGCCGGCTTGGCCCGCGCCTCGACCTGGGCCCACATCTTGTGCAGGAAGCGCAGGTCGCGTTCGAGGTCGTCCGCCGTCGCGCCCGCCGCGGCGGTGCGGACGATGATCCCGCCCTGGTCGGCCTCGAGCGACTTGGCCAGCTTGCGCAACCGCTCGCGCTCGCCGTCGGGCAGGCGCCGCGACACGCCCGAGCCCTCGCCGTGCGGCGAGAGCACGAGGAACCGGCCGGCGATCGAGAGCTCCATCGTCACGCGCGGCCCCTTCGTGCCCATCGAGTCCTTGACGACCTGGACGAGCACCTCCTGGCCGGGCTTCAGAAGCTCGTCGATCTTGCGCCGGCGGCGCGACTTGGGGTCCTGGCCGGGGACGACGACGTCGTCCACGTAGAGGAACCCGTTGCGGGGCAGGCCGAGGTCGACGAAGGCCGCCTCCATGCCGCGCAGGACGTTGTCGATCTTGCCCTTGTAGATGTTTCCGGCCAGCGAGCCCTCGCCGCGGCGCTCGATCAGCGCCTCGACGGTGCGGCCCTCTTCGACCACCGCCACCCGCAGCTCGGACAGGTCGACCGAGATCAGGATGGTCTTCGATACGTTCGATGTAAGTGTCAAGTGCGTACTCCCACCGGCTGGTCGCGAAGGCATATGCGCGTCCGTACCAGCCGCTTGATGTTCGCGGTGCGGCCGATGAGGCCGGCAACCGCCTGTGCAATCTCGTCCGGGCGTGCGGTGCCCGCTTCGGTCATCCGAAGCTGCATCCGCAGCAGTCCCGGCTCGTGCTCGATGCTCGAGCAGTACGTGCGGACGTCGATCCGGCGATCGGCCTTGCCGGGGGCGGTTCGCACCACCTCGCAGCTCTCGGCCTCCGCGAACGCGGCCAGCGCGCGCGGCCAGTCGACGTCGTCCTCCACCTCCACGTCGTAGGCGGTCGCCTCCACGCGGGCGGCGGCCGTGCGGCCCTCGGCCGGCTCGATGCCGACCACGCTCATGCCATGCGGCAGCTGCGCGTCGAGCCGCTCGGCCACCTCGGCCGGGTCGGGCTCGCCGGAGAGCTCCACGTCGGCGAGGTCTGCCAGCGCCTGCACACCCACCGCCCGCGGCATCGCGAGCGAGATGACAGGTCGTGGCCTCATGCCCTTCGAGAGGGCGATGTCGTAGCCGGCGCGCCGCAGCCCGCCGAGCAGCGTGTCAACGGTTTCGAGGTGCGACAGAAAGCGCGCCCGTCCGCCAACCGCAAACGTAATTCGATATGTCAAAGACGTGTCTCAACTTTCAGCCTGCCTGTGAACCGGGTCTGACCCCGAGTCCCCGCTCAGCTCACCAATCTGTTGCGGACGGGGCCGAAGCACGCACCGCAGTCCGTGCATCCGTCCCAGCGGCAGTCGCCGGTCGCCACCTCGGCGCGGCTCTGCCCCCACTCGTCCAAAAGGAACTCCCTGGAGATGCCCGAGCGCACGTGATCCCACGGCAGCTCGTCCCACTCTCCGAACTCTCGCGTCGCCTGCGCGTCGATGCTCGTCCCGCAGGCCGCGAACGCCGCCTCCCAGGCGGCCTCCTGGTACATCTCGCTCCACGCGTCGAAGCGCGCACCCGCGCGCCACGCCCGCTCGATCACGTCCGCCGTCTCCTCGCCGCCGCGCGCGAGCGCACCCTCGAGCATCGAGGTGCGCAGGTCGTGCAGCGAGAGCCGGATCTGGCGCGTGGGCATCGCCCGGCGCATGTACGCCTGCTTCGCGTCGAGCTGCGCCCGGCTCGACATGCCCTCCCACTGGAACGGCGTGTGCGGCTTGGGCACGAAGTTCGAGACGCTCACGTGCACCGAGAAGCGGCCGCCGCCGGGCCGCACCCGCCGGCCGATCTCGCGCGCCCGGATGCCGAGATCGACGATCCCCTGCACCTCGGCGTGCGTCTCGCGGGGCAGGCCGATCATGAAGTACAGCTTCAGGCTCGTGTAGCCGGCCTCGAACGCGGCCTCGATCGCGTGCTCGATCATCTCGTCGGTGATCGTCTTGCAGATGATGTCGCGCATCCGCTGCGTCGCCGCCTCGGGCGCGAGCGTGATCGAGCTCTGGCGGGCGTTCGCCGCCGCGGTCAGCGCGACGGGACCCGTGTCGACCCGGTTGGACGGCAGCGACAGGTGCAGCGTCGGCAGGCGCGTCTTGATCTTCTCGATCGCCGGCACGATCCCGGTGTAGTCGCTCGTCGCGAGCGACGTCAGCGAGAGCTCGTCGTAGCCGGTGCAGCCGAGCTGGGCGATCCCTGCGGCGGCCACGTCGTCGGGCGAACGTTCGCGCACGGGCCGGTACCACGTGCCCGCGTGGCAGAAGCGGCAGCCGCGCGTGCAGCCGCGCATGACCTCGACCGAGGCCCGCGAGAAGATGGCCGAGGAGTACGGCACGACCACCCGGGTCGGGTGCGTCTCGATGCCGAAGTCCGCGTAGACGGCGCGCTCGACCGGGTGCCGTCCGCGCCCGGGCATGTACAGATACGGGTTGGCGGCCAGCGCCGCCAGCCGGGCCGCGCGGCCGGGCACCGAGGCGATGACGTCGAGCACCGCGTCGAACGCCCGCTCCGACTCGCCCATGAAGACGGCGTCGAAGAACGGGGCGAGCGGTGCCGGGTTGGAGGCGCTCGGGCCGCCCGCGACCACGATCGGGTCGTCCTCGCCGCGATCGGCCGCGCGCAGCGGGATGCCGGCCAGATCGATCACCTCGAGCACGTTGGAGTACGTCAGCTCGGCCTGCAGCGTGATCCCGAGCAGATCCGCCTCGCGCACCGGCCGCCACGACTCCAGGGTGAAGAGCGGCAGCCCCTGCCGGCGCATCGCGTCGGCCATGTCGGGCCACGGGCAGTACACCCGCTCGGCCGCCATGCCCGCCCGGACGTTGACCTGCTCGTACAGGATCTGGAGGGCCTGGTTCGAGATCCCGACCTCGTACGCGTCGGGGTAGCAGAGGGCGACGAGCGACGTCGCCTGCGGCTTGCGCACCTGGTTGGCCTCGCCGCCGATGTAGCGGGACGGTTTCTGCACCGTCTCCAGCACGGCCTCGATCCTGTCTTCGAGCAGGGCTTTCGCCATTCCGGGCATCGTAGCCGCCTGGGCTGTCGGGGCGGTGGGGACTGTCCCCATCCGGGGACAGTCCCCGGGTGTTCGGCCCTCGCCTACGAGCGCAGCTGCTCGGCGAGCGTGCGCAGCCTCGTGACGTCGGCGGGCGCGCCGCGCTCGAAGTACTCGACCGCCGCCCGCCCGATCGCGCGCGTGCCGGTATAGGCCACCCCGCCCTTGACCACCCAGCCGGCGATCGGAATCACGTCCAGGAGCTCGCGCGCCACGGCGCGCATGCCGAAGCCGGCGCCGAGCAGCCCGAGCAGCTCGAGCGCCCGGTCGGAACCGACCTCGACCCCATGGCAGGCGCCGATCTGCAGCACCATGCGCATCTCGACGGCGGTCAGGAGCGGCATGTCGGCGCCGGGGATCCAGATCGCGGCAGCGATCACGCCGTTCCGGAGCGACGCCGTCTCGATCACGCTGTCGACGACGAGCGGCCGCAGCGCGGGCAGCTGCGCCGCGAGCGACGGCGCGGACTTCCCGGCCCGCGCCGCGATCACGTGCAGCACGTGGCGCGCCGGGAAGTGGCCGGCCTTGACGGCGACCACGTTCTCGGGCTCGATGCCGCGGATGCGGGCGGCCTCGACCGAGGCGTCCATCGGCAGCTCGACGCCTTCGAGCACGACGACGAGCGGCCTGCCGACGCGGCCGACGACCTCGAGATCGGCCCGCGTGTCATCGTCGAGGGTGTGCGCGACCTCGCCGCCGTAGACGACCACCGACGCCCGCCGCAGCTGCTCGCGGTCCTCCGGTCGCAGGCGCCGGATCGCGAACGACTCGACCGCCGAGGTGCTGCTCCACTTCGCGCCCAGGAGCGCGGCCCGGACGCGCTCGACCGGCGCCGAACGCCCGCACAGAATCACCGGGCCGACGCCGTGCGTCTCCTCGGCGACCTCCTTGACGGCCTTCTGCACCATCGTCGCCGACCCCACCGCTCCGAGCTTCATCGCGCGAACACCGGCTCGTCGGCGGTCTGGGAGTGGACGTGGATCGCCTGCAGCACGCCGATCGCGAGCAGGTTCGTGATCGTGTGCGAGCCGCCAAAGCTCATGAACGGCAGCGGGATGCCCGTCACCGGCGCGAGCCCGATCGTCATGCCGATGTTGATGAAGATCTGGAAGAGCAGCATCGAGACAACCCCGGCCGCCACCAGGCTCCCGAACGTCGAGCGCGACTTCGTGATCACCTTGAGGCCGCGCCATATCAGCAGCGCATAGAGGCAGATCAGCCAGGCGGCGCCGACGAATCCGCGCTCCTCCCCCACCACCGCGAACACGAAGTCGGTCGGCGCTTCCGGCAGGTAGCCGAGCGAGGTCTGCGACGCGCCGAGCTGCTGGCCGACGGTCTGGGCCGAGCCGGTGCCGCCGACGCCGCCGTTTCCGATCGCGATCACCGACTGGCGCAGCTGGAACCCGCCCGACTGGGTATCGCTCGGGTTGGGGTGCAGGAACGATGTCAGGCGCGAGAGCTGGTACCCGTGCACCACCTGCACGCCCATGCCGGGGAGGATCGAGAACACGAGCGCCACGAGCACCACCACCGCGATCGCCATCCACACGAAGTGCTGCCACGGGATCCCGTAGACGAACAGCATCCCGAGCATGATCGCCAGGAACACGAGCGTGGTGCCGAAGTCCGGCTCCTTGTAGACGAGCGCGGCCGGCAGGGCCACGTAGCCGATGGCGAGCAGCGTCAGCCGGGCGGGGCCGGTGACGCCGCGCCGCGCGGCGAGCACCGCGGCGAGGCCGACGATCAAGAAGAGCTTGGCGAACTCCGACGGCTGCAGCTGGAACGCGCCCAGGTTGATCCAGCGGCGGCCGCCGCCGACCGACGTGCCGACGGCGAGCACCGCGGCCGTGCTCAGCAGCACCATGGCGTAGAGCGGCCAGCGCATGCGGCGCATGAACGCCGGCGGCACCGCCGCGACGACGAGCATGCCCGCGGCGCCGACCGCGACGTAGAGCAGCTGGTGGCCGTAGAGGTTGCCCGCGTAGTTCTTCGTCGCCGTCTGCAGGATCCACAGGCCGAACGCCGAGATCGAGAGCGCCGTCGCGAGCATCAGGTAGTCGAGGTGGCGCAGGTAGTGGGTCATCGCGACTGATCCTGCCCGGCGTGGATGACGAAGTGGTTGTGCGGTGCGAAGAAGTCCTGGAAGATGCTCGCCGCCACCGGCGCGGCCGAAACGCCGCCGTGGCCGCCGTTGTGGATGAACGCGACCACGACGAGCGGATGGTTGTCTTGCTCGGCCCAGCCCGCCCACCAGGCGTCGGAGCAGTTCGGGCACGTGGTGGTCGGCACCTCGGCGGTGCCCGTCTTGCCGTACACGGTCGGCGAGAAGTGGCCGAAGATCGAGGTCGACGTGCCGTCGCCCGCGTGCGTCGCGCCGTAGAGGCCGAGCTTGATCTCCGACAGCAGCGTCGGGGACAGGTTCAGGTGGCGCACCGGCCGGGGGTCGATGACTCCGCCGGGGATCGGCTGCGTGCTCGACCCGGGCTGCAGGATCGCCTCGCCCACATGCGGCGTGACGACGTTGCCGCCGTTCTCGAGCGCGCTGTAGGCCACCGCCTGCTGCAGCGGCGAGACGAGCAGGTTGCCCTGGCCGATCGACAGGTTGATGTCGTCGCCCGGCAGCCAGCTGCTCTCGATGGCCTGCTGGCCCGGCGTGCCCGGCCAGTTCTGCTTCGCCTTCCACAGGTGGTCGGGCACGACGCCGGCCTGGGCGCCGCCGGCGTCGAGCGGCGGCGCCTGGCCGTAGCCGAGCTCCCGGAGCCAGCCCTGGAACTCGGTGCCCTTCGGCCAGAACTGGTCGCCGAGCTGGTAGAAGAACGTGTCGCAGGACACCTCGAGCGCCTTGGACAGGCCCATCCGCCCCATGGAGAGCGGCGTCCAGTCGTTGAACACCGTCTTCTGGCCCTGCGCGCGCTGGTCGTAGCGCGACGTGTAGGACCCGGGGCAGTCGAGCGTTTGGCCGGGCGCCAGCACGCCCGACTCGAAGGCGGCGGTGGCCGTCATCGGCTTGAACGTCGACCCGGCCGGATAGGTGCCCTGGAACGCCTTGTCGTAGGACGGCGTGAGCGTGCTCTTGAACACCGCCCGCGAGCCCCTGTACGGCGGCACGTGCACCAGCGGGCTGTACGTCGGCGACGAGGCCATGGCGTAGATCGCCCCGTTCTGGGGGTTCATCGCCACGACCGCGCCGTAGTCGGCCGGCTGGCCGTCGGCATGGGCGATTCCGAGCCCCTGCACGATCGCGCTCTGGGCCTGCTGCTGCAGCCTGGCATCCAGGGTCAGGCGCAGGTTGTCGCCGGCGACGGCCGCCTGGGTCAGATAGGCCGGGCCGACGGGCGCGCCGGACGGGTCGACCGTCTCCTGGATCTGGCCGTCCTGGCCGCGCAGATAGCGGTCGTAGGTCTTCTCGACGCCCGCCTGACCGGCGGTGCCGATCGTGGGCAGCTTCTCGTGGTAGGAGCGGTCGTGGATGTTCTGGAGCGTGATCGCGCCGACGAACCCGATCAGGTTCGGGTTGAGCGGCCCGAACGCGTGCAGCGACGGGTAGCTGCGCTCGTAGACGTGCTCGAACTGGACGCCGTCGAAGAGCCACCGCCGCTCGAGCACGTAGGCGGTCTGGCGGCGGTCGACGTTGAACGGCAGCGTCACCGGGTAGCCGGGATTGGCGCTCGCCAGGTGCGCGAACACCTGCCACATGCGCGGATACGGCACGTTCAGCACCCACGCCAGACGCTTCAGCACCCCGCACTTCGGATGCATCGGCACCGGCTGCTTGGCGCCGTTCGGGATCGCGCACGCGACGGGCTGGGACATCCGCGACGCGTCGACCTGCACCGCGAGCCCGGCCGTGTTCGACACGATCAAATTCCCGTTGCGGTCGAGGATGTCGCCGCGCGGCGACGGCACGACGATCGTGCGCACGCTGTTCTGGGCGGCCGCGGCCACATACTGGTCGGAGTGCAGCACCTGCAGCGCCCACAGCCGGAAGAGGAGGATGCCGAGCAGCACCGCGGCGATCACGCCCAGCGTGGCCGCCCGCAGCGCAAGCGGCACCGGGTCGGGCGCCGCCTCGGGCCTAGACGGCGGCCGCTGCAGATACATTGGCGCGCATCCGTGCCGGTCGGAAGAGCCGCCGCAGCAGCGGCAGCAGGATCAGGGCGAGCAGGGTCGTCTGCAGGATCGAGGGCACGATCTGGTGCCACAGCAGGTAGCCGATCCCGTAGCCGTTGCCGAGCAGCACCTGCACGGCGACGAGGCTGACCTCGACGAGCAGGGCGCCCGCGATCACCCACGGGAGCGGCCGCGGCGGCACCGGCTCGAGCATGCCCGCGCCCGCCTCGCCACGGCCCGAGAACGTGGTGACGACCCATGCGCACGCCAGATACGCGAGCGACGTGGTGCCAAGATGCTGGTAGGACACGGCGTCGAGCAGGAGGCCGCCGACGAACCCCACGACCGCCGCCATCTCGAGCCCGCGCCAGAGGGCGAGCGCGACCACGAGGATCGCGATCAGGTCGGCGCCGCCGCCGAGCGGGTAGAACTGCGGCGTCACCGCCACCTGCAAGATCATGAGCACGAACACGCACACGAGCGCCTTCGCGTAGTCGACGGCGCCCGCGAGCGGCATCAATGCGTCTCCAGGACGATCATCACGTCGGGATTCGAGAAGTCGACGAACGGGGTCACCTGGATATCCATGGTCAGGGCGCTGTCTGCGATCGTGACCTGCGAGACGCGGCCGATCGGGATCCCGTCGGGATAGAGCGACGCCAGCCGGCCGCTGCTGCCGGTGGTGATCACGGTGTCGCCCTTGCGCACGCGCACCGACTTCGGCACCTGCACCATCGTCAGCTCGCCCGGCGTGCCGCTGGCGGGGATGATCGTGCCGACCGCCCCGCTCGCGCCCTGCACCTGGGCGGTGACACCGGTCGTGGGGTCGAGCAGGGTCTGCACGGTCGCGGTGCCTCCGGTGACCTCCTTCACACGGCCGACCAGTCCGCCGCCGTCGGAGATGGGGGCGACGACCGCGTCATTGACGGCGACGCCCTGGTCGCTGCCGATGCCGAGCATGACGCTCGTCTGGCTGCCGAGGCTCTGAGGCTGGATGATCACCGACCCCGAGATGCTCTTGAACTGCGGGTTCTGCTCGCGGTAGTTGGCGGCCGCCTTGAGGGCGGCGTTCTGCGACGCGAGGGCGGCGAGCCGGGAGGCGTCCTTGCCCACCTGCACCCTGAGGGTGGCGAGTTGCGCGGTCTGGTTGCGCGCGTGGACGAGCCCCGTCGTCCAGTGCCAGCCGTCCACGAAGGGCCGCGTGACGCGGTGGGCGACGGACGCAAACGGCGCCGTGACTCCGACGACCCCACGCTGCATGGAGCCGACGACGCCGGTCGATCCCTCCCGAT
Organism: uncultured Actinomycetes bacterium; assembly: GCA_963825325.1. Classification (GTDB taxonomy): domain Bacteria; phylum Actinomycetota; class Thermoleophilia; order Gaiellales; family JAICJC01; genus JAICJC01. The sequence goes on along the minus strand of CAWGSU010000003.1, from coordinate 585,451 downwards.
ACGACACGGTCAGGAGCGTGAGCGAGGCGGCGACCAGCAGGCCGACAACGGCCCGCCTGCGTATGACACGGTTCTTGCTTAGAAGCATTCCTCAGGGCGGGTCGGAAGCCACGATTCTACCGGACCGGCCGCGAAGAGCCCGCATATGAACGTGAATATCCGGTGCCTGGCCCCGGATATTCACCGGGCCGCCAACCTGGCTCCAATCCAGGCACGGATACTCGGGGCATGTCCAAGCAACGCGCACTCGTCATCGGCGGCGTCCTCGCCGGCATCGCCTTCATCGCCATCGCCATCATGTACTTCACCGTGCCCCCCAAGTCGCTGCCGCTGCCCAACTTCCTCGGCCACGAAAGCGGCGTCTCGGCGGTGCACGTCAAGCATGGCATCGCGTCGCTCCTGGTCGGACTCGCCTGCTTCGCGTTCGCCTGGTTCCAGAGCGGGCCGAAGCACTCAGCCGCCCACCCGGACGCCCGCGCCTAGATGGTTGATTCCGTCTAGCTGACGGCGAACCAGATCGAGAGCACGATGCCCTCGACGAAGCAGAAGATCGCAAACGGCGTGAGCCTCTTCGTCTCGAAGTAGCGCATCAGGAAGCGGATCGAGATGTACGCGGTGAGCGCCGAGCAGAGCGACGCGGCGACCGCCGGGCCGCGCACACCGTTGCCGTCGGAGCCGAGCAGGACCGGGATCTTGAGGAGCGCGGCGGCGCCGATGATCGGCGTCGCGAGCAGGAAGGCGAACCGAGCGGCGTCCTCGTTGGAGAGGCCGACCAGCAGCCCGCCGCCCATCGACGCTCCCGATCGTGAAAACCCCGGGATGAGCGCGATCGCCTGCGCGGCACCGACGCAGACCGAGTTCCACCACGACGTCCGCTTGGCGATGCGGTCGTCTCCGTCGGGATCGTTCTCGGGCACGCCGGGCGCGCGGCGGCGGAGCATCTCGGCGCCGTAGAGCATGATGCCGTTCAGGATCAGGAAGAACGCCGCCGACTGGGCCGACGCGAACACCGACTGCAGCTTGTCCTGCAGGAGCAGCCCGAGGATCCCGGCCGGGATCGTGGCGACGACGATCAGCCAGCCGAGCCGGCCGTCAGGATTGTCCGGCGAGATCTCCCGTGCGGCCAGCGACCGCCCCATCCCGGAGACGATGCGCGCCCAGTCCCGCCAGAAGAAGCCGAGCAGGACGATCGCGGTCGCCAGGTGCGTCGCCACGAGGAAGGCGATGAAGTAGGGGTCGTTCTGGTGGATGTCCCACCCGAACACGCGCGGCGCGATCACGCTCTGCCCCAGGCTCGAGATCGGGAAGAGCTCGGCCACGCCCTGCAGCAGGCCGAGGATCACGGCCTGCCCGTAGGTGATCGGTCCGGCGAGAAGGATCAATAGTGGTACTGCCGGCGCCCGTTGCGGCGGCTCGCGGCGTAGGTCTGGTTCGCGCGGTAGATGACCTCGAACTCCTCCAGCGAGCGCCCGGAGCCGACGGCCACGCACGTGAGCGGCGACTCCGCGAGGTGCACCGGCATCTGCGTCTCGGCGCGCAGCCGGTCGGTCATGCGCTGGAGCAGCGCGCCGCCGCCCGCGAGCACGATCCCGCGGTCCATGATGTCCGAGGCGAGCTCGGGCGGCGTCTTGTCGAGAGTCTGCTTCACGGCGTCGATGATCTGGTTCAGCGGCACCTCCAGCGCCTGGCGCACCTCCTTGGAGGAGAGCACGACAGTCTTGGGCAATCCTGTGACCAGGTCGCGGCCGCGGATCTCGGCCTCGACCTCCTCGGGCAGCTCGGCCGCCGAGCCGATCTCGAGCTTGACCTCCTCGGCCGTCGACGGGCCGATCATGAGCTTGTACTCCTTCTTCACGTGCTCGATGATCGCCTCGTCGAGTTCGTCGCCGCCGACCCGGATCGACTGGCTGACGACGATCCCGCCCAGCGAGATCACCGCCACCTCGGTGGTGCCGCCGCCGATGTCCACGATCATGTTCCCGGTGGCCTCGGACACGGGCAGCCCGGCCCCGATCGCCGCGGCCATGGGCTCCTCGATCAGGAGCGCTTGGCGGGCGCCGGCGGACTCGGTGGCCTCGATGACCGCCCGCTTCTCGACGCCGGTCACGCCCGACGGCACGCACACGACGACGCGCGGGTGGGCGAACCGGTTCTGGTGCACCTTCTGGATGAAGTGGCGCAGCATCTGCTCGGTGACGTCGAAGTCGGCGATGACGCCGTCCTTCAGCGGCCGGATGGCCGAGATGTTCCCCGGCGTGCGCCCGAGCATGCGCTTGGCCTCGACCCCGACGGCGTGCACCTCACCCGTGTGCTGGTCGATGGCGACGACCGACGGCTCGGACAGCACGATGCCGCGGCCACGCACGTAGACGAGCGTGTTGGCGGTGCCGAGATCGACGGCCATGTCGCGGCCGCCAAGACCGGTGAGAGAGTTGAGGAAGCTGATGGTGTACGGCTCGGGATTTGCTGCAAATCGCCCCAAAAACGGCTAATCGATTCTAGCGTATCGCCAGGGCTGCCATCGCATCGATCAACGCGGGGACCGGCAGGCCGACGACGTTCTGGTAGTCGCCGGCAATGGTTCGCACCATGGCGGCGCCGCGCCCCTGGACGGCGTAGGCGCCCGCGCGGTCGCGCCATTCGCCCGTCGCCAGGTACCAGTCCAGGTCGCTCTGGTCGAGCGGTGCGAAGGTGACGTCGGTGACGGCGCTGCGCAGGTGCTCGACCCCGTCCGCGCGCAGGCACAGGCCGGAGTGCACGGCGTGGGTGCGGCCCGAGAGCAGCGTCAGGTACTCCCGCGCCTGGGCCTCGTCGGCCGGCTTCCCCAGCACGCGGCCGTCGATGACGACGATCGTATCCACCCCGAGCACGCGCTCGCCCGCGACCGATGCCGCCTTGGCACGGGCGTGGGCGACCGCGACGGCGTCCGGGGCGCCGGGAATATCCGGCTCGCCATAGTCGGGCGCGACGACGTCGAAGTCGATGCCGAGCATCTGCAGGATCGCGCGCCGCTGGGGCGAGCGCGACGCCAGCCGCAGCGGCCCCAGCCGCCGGAGCCCCTCGGGGATCATCCCTGGAGCTCGGAGTCCGCGAAGAAGATCGCGGTCTCCCGTGCTGCGGAGCCGGGCGAGTCCGACCCGTGCACGACATTCCGGCCCAGGTCGAGGGAGTAGTCGCCGCGGATCGTACCCGGCGCCGAGTCAAGCGGGTTGGTCGCGCCCATCATGGCGCGCACGGTCGCCACCGCCCCGAGCCCCTCGATCACCATCGCCACCACCGGGCCCGAGGTGATGAACTCGACGAGCTCCGGGTAGAACGGCTTGCCGACGTGCTCGACGTAGTGCTCGGCCGCCTGCTGCTCGGTCACGCGCACGAGCTTCATGCCGCGCAGGGTGAACCCGCGCCGCTCGAAGCGCGCCACGATCTCGCCGACGAGGCGCCGGTCGACGGCATCGGGCTTGATCAGGATGAGGGTGCGCTCGACGTCGGCCATGGGTATCTAGGTCTCGGCGGTGGTGCGCTGGCCGGCGCCGCGCCGCGGGCGCTCGGGCGGCGGCAGCGTGGTCGCCACCGTCTCGCAGTACGGGCACAGCCGCCACGCCGGGTCGAGCGGGGCCTTGCAGCGCCGGCACGCCTGCTTCAGCTTGGTGCCGCAGTGCGGGCACGAGAGGAAGCTCGCCTCGGACGGGTTGCGGCAGTACGGGCACACCGAGTCGGCGCCCAGACGGCGCTCCATCGCCCGGATCTCGAGCTCGCGCTCGTGGACGTCGGCCAGGTACTCCGGCGGCCGCAGGATCAGGTAGATCAGCACACCGACGAACGGGAAGCACACGGCTGTCGCGACGCAGACGCCCACGATCACCGGATCCTCGACCCGGCGGCGGGCGTCCTTCCACGTCCAGAACACCATCGCGGCGTAGAGCGCGATCGCGAACAGGACCATCAGCTTCTCGAACGCAGAGAAGTAGCTCGAGCTGAAGAAGTTCGTGACGCTCGAGAAGGATCCCGAGGTGTCGGAGGTGGCGGATGTGACGGCGAAAAGCACGCGAGTCGCTCAGTGTACGGGGGCCGGCGCGGCTCCGGTGCCGGCCAGGCGTGTGGTCAGATCATGGAGAAGATACAGCGAACCGCAAATGACAACCGCTCCCGACGGCCCCGCGAGGGCCAGGGCGCGCTCTCGAGCTGCCACCGGATCCGGCTCGGCCGGGCCTCCGGTGAGCGCGCTCAGTGTATCCGCTGCAAGCGCGCGTGAATTGGTCGATTGTGTAGCGACGATCGTGGGGCAGGCGCCGCGCAGGAGCGCCACCATGGCCGAGACGTCCTTCTCGCCGAGCGTCGAGAACACCGCCACGCAGCGACGGTCGCCGACGAGGCCCGGCAGCTCCGACACCAGCCGGCGCATCCCGGCCGGGTTGTGGGCGCCGTCCCAGATCTCGAGCGGCGCGGTGCCGCGCACCTCCATCCGCCCGGGGACGCGAACGCCGAGCATCGGAGCCGGATCGACGGCGCGCCCGAGCGCAAGCTCGACCGCGGCGTGCGCCACCGCCCGGTTCTGGTCCTGGTATGTCCCGGCGACAGTCACCTCCTTGACAGTACGCGCCTGATGCACAAACCCCTCCCACCCGGGCTCGCCGACCACGACGATCCCGCCGGCCGGAACGACCGCCGTCTTCTCGGCGGCGATCTCCTCGCGCGTGTCACCCAGGAGCTCCGTGTGCTCGAGCGAGACGTTGGTCAGCACCTGCACGCGCGAGCGGGCGAGCACGTTCGTGGCGTCGAGGCGCCCGCCCAGGCCGGCCTCGACGACCGCCCAGGCCACACCCGCGGCGGCGAAGGCCACGAACGCCGCTGCGGTCAGCGCCTCGAACTGGGTCACGCCGGCGCCGACCGCCTCGCGCACGCGCAGCACCGCCGCCTCGTAGGCCGCCGGGTCGATCTCGGCGCCGCCGAGGCGGATGCGCTCGCGAAACGAGGTCAGATGCGGCGAGAGGTATGCACCCGTCTCGATGCCCTGAGACAGGAGCAGCGCCTCGGCGAAAAGCGTCGTCGAGCCCTTGCCGTTCGTGCCGACGACGTGGATCGCATCGAACTCGCGCTCCGGATGGCCGAGCCGGCCGAGCAGCGCGTGCATGCGATCAAGGCCGAAGCGCATCCCGAAGAGCTCCAGCGAGTCGATGTAGGCGTCGGCGACCGTCACGCCGAGTCCCGCAGCCTCGCTTCCAGCTCGGACACCAGGGCCGCGTAGCGGGCAGCCTTCTCCCGCTCCCCCGCCACCCGCTGCGGCGGGGCCTTGGCCGTGAACCGCTCGTTTGCGAGCATGCCGCGGGCGCGCTCGAGCTCGGCGCGGGCGTGGCCGAGCTGCTCCTCGAGCCGCGCGCGCACGAGCGCAGGGTCTTCGGCCGCGGCCTCGATCACGACGGCGGCGACGTCGGCCTCGACCACCTCGGTCGAGCGCGGCGCCAGGGCGCGCACGAGCGCGGCCGCCGGGAACCCGCGCGGCAGCACCAGACGCACGTCGGGGGTCGAGCGCGCCTGCGAGACGGCCGCGATGGCGGCCTCGACGTCGGCCTCGGCGGCCGGGTCGCGATGCTCGGCGACGGGCTCCGGGAATGCCGCGAGCATGAGGGTGCCGCGGTCGCCGGGCAGGTGCGACCACACCGCCTCGGTGACGAACGGGCACACCGGATGCGTCAGGAGCAGGATGCGTTCGAGCGTCCAGAGCAGGTTCGCCGACACGTCGCGCCGGGCATCGGCGTCGCCGCCGCCCAGGCGCGGCTTGGCCGCCTCGATGTACCAGTCGCAGAAGTCGAAGACGAAGGCGTACAGCGTCTTCACGGCCGCCGCGAAGTCGTAGCGGTCGATCAGCGTCACGACCTCCTCCAAGGCGGCCGCCAGGCGCGAGCGCACCCAGCGGTCGGCCGGCTCGCCCCCGGCCGGAGCCGGCGCGACCTGCAGGTCGGCCTGCGTGACGACGAACCGGGCGGCGTTCCAGAGCTTGTTCGCGAACTTCGCCCCCTCGGCGATCGACCCCTGCGAGAAGCGCACGTCCTGCGTCGAGCTCATCTTCAGGAGGCCGTAGCGGGTGGCGTCGGCGCCGTAGGTGTCGACGAGCTCGATCGGGTCGACGCCCGTGCCGAGCGACTTCGACATGCGCCGCCCGTCGGCGGCTTGGATGGTCGAGTGCACGATCACGTCCGAGAACGGGATGTCGCCCATGAACTCGATCCCCATCATGACCATCCGCGCCACCCACAGGTTGATGATGTCGCGGGCGGTCGAGTCGACGTGGCCGGGGTAGTAGCGGGCGAGGCGCGGATCGTCGCCCGGCCAGCCGATCGTGGCGAACGGCCACAGCGCTGAGGAGAACCAGGTGTCGAGCACGTCGGGGTCGCGCTGGAGCGTCCCCGAGCCACACGTGGCGCACGCCGCCGGCTCCTCGATGTCCACCGTCTCGTGCCCGTCCGGGCAGTACCAGACCGGGATCTGATGCCCCCACCACAGCTGCCGCGACACGCACCACGGCCGGATGTTCAGCATCCACCCGAAATACGTGTTCTCCTGCGTCTTCGGATGGAAGCGCACGCGCCCGGAGCGCACCGCGGCGTTCGCGGGCTCGGCCAGCTCGTCCATGCGCATGAACCACTGCAGCGAGATCAGCGGCTCGACGCGGTCGCCCGTGCGGTCGCAGTGGCCGACCTCGTGCTCGTAGGGCTGCTCGTCGCGCAGCAGGCCCTGCGCGAACAGGGCGTCGCGCACGCGCCCGCGCGCCTCGCCGACGGCGAGGCCGGCGAACTCGCCCGCGATGGCGGTCATGCGGCCGTCGTAGCCGATCGCCGAGAGCTCGGGCAGGCCGTGGCGGCGGCCGATCTCGAAGTCGTTCGGATCGTGCCCGGGGGTGATCTTGAGCGCGCCCGTGCCGAAGTCCATCTTCACGTATGGGTCGGCGATGATCGGCACCTCGCGGTCGACAAGCGGCACGATCGCGGTGCGCCCGACCAGGTGCGTGTAGCGCTCGTCGTCGGGGTGGACCGCGACAGCCGTGTCGGCGAGGATCGTCTCGGGCCGCACCGTGGCCACCACCACGTGCTCGTCGCTGTCCTTGATCCGGTAGCGCACCTCGAACAGGGTGTCGACGGCGTGCTCGTAGCGCACCTCGAGGTCGGAGATCGTCGACGCGCACGAGGGGCACCAGTTGATCAGCCGGTTGTCGCGGTAGATGTAGCCCTTGCGGTACAGGCGTACGAACATCTCCAGCACGGCGCGCACGTAGCCGGCGTCCATGGTGAACCGCTCGTGGTCGTAGTCGAGCGTGCACCCGAGCCGCTTGAACTGCTGGATGATCGTGGCCCCGGTCGCCGCCCGCCACTCCCAGACGCGCTCGAGGAAGCGCTCGCGGCCGAGATCGAAGCGGGTCGTTCCCTCGGCGCGCAGCTGCTTCTCGATCACCGCGTGGACGGCGATCGAGGCGTGATCGGTGCCGCAGATCCAGAGCGCGTCGCGGCCCTGCATCCGGCGCAGGCGGATCAGCGTGTCCTGGATCGACCCGTTCAGGGCGTGACCCATGTGCAGCTCGCCGGTGATGTTCGGCGGAGGCAGCGCGATGGCGTAGGGCGCGCCGGCTGCGTCGGGCCGCCCGGCGAAGACGCCCGTGGCCTCCCAGCGGGCGAAGAGGGGCTGCTCCTGCGCGTGCGGCTCGTACCGGGCGTCCATCCCGCAGATCGTAGTAGGCAGGCCGGGGTCAAGTTCCCGGCGCCCGCAGCCGATCTCCCGGGCATGACCCGCGAGAACACCTTCTGGCACCACTACCTCGTCCAGCACCCTGCGCACGGTGTCCTCACGTTCTCGACGAACGCGGCCGTCGCCGCGCTCTTCTGCCTCGTCATGCTCGCGTGCTGGACGACCGCGCAGGTCGTGGCCCGCTGCGGCAAGTGCGCGGCCATCCCGGTCCGCTGCCGCTGCGCGCACCACCGCTAGCCCCTACCCTGCCCCGCGTGCGGGAGGCGATCGTGAGCGTGCGCGACCACCGCGTAGAGACGCGGATGTGGCTTGCGCGTACCCGCGCCGAGGTGTTCCCGTTCTTCGCCGACGCGCACAACCTCGAGGCGATCACGCCGCCCTGGCTTCACTTCGCCGTGCTGACCCCGGCGCCGATCGCGATGCGCGCCGGGGCGCTCATCGACTACCGCCTGCGGCTGCATGGCGTGCCGCTTGACTGGCGCACCGAGATCGCGGCGTGGGAGCCTCCCCACCGGTTCGTCGACCGCCAGGTCGCCGGTCCGTACGCCCTGTGGGAGCACGAGCACCGCTTCCGCGACGTCGCCGGCGGCGTCGTCATGTCCGACAGCGTCACCTACCGTATCCGCGGCGGGCGCGTGGTCGACCGCATCGGCGATCTGGCGGTCGCCCGCCGCGACCTGCGCCGGATCTTCGAGTACCGCGGCCGAGTCCTGCGCGCGCGCTTCGGGTAGGGTCTCGCGCGTGCATGCCGTGCTCGTGGGGTTCGGTCTGGGGTTCGTGGTCGCCGTCCAGCTCGGGCCGATGTCGCTCTTCTTGATCCGCTCGACGCTGCGACGCGGCTGGGCGGTGGGGCTCGCCATCGGGGCCGGGATCGCCGTCATCGACGGCGTCTATGCGACGCTCGGCGCCGCCGGCGCGGTGCCGCTGCTCACCATCGGTCCGCTGCGAGTCGTGCTCGGGCTCGTCGGCGCGGCGGTGCTCGTCGTGCTCGGCGTGCGCACGCTCTGGAGCGCGTTTCGCGTGCGCAGCGGCGGCGAGCTCGACGTCGAGGTGTCCGGCCCCCGCCGGGCCTTCCTGACCTCGCTCGCGGGGACGGCCTCGAACCCGGCCACGATCGCCTCCTGGGCGGCGATCTTCGCCGCCGCGAGCGCCGGGACGGGCCGGTCGGCGGGCGCGGCCGCGCTGCTTGTCACCGGCGTCGCGCTCGGCAGCGCCAGCTGGGTGATGACGCTTGCGACCGGCGTCGCGATTGCGCGCCGTGCCGCCGGCTCGCGCGCGATCAGGGTCGCCGACTCGATCGCCGGCCTCGGCTTGCTGGGCTTCGGCGGCGCGCTCGCGTACCGCTCCGTGCACGACTGAATGCCCGGCGCCGGGCACCGGTTATTCGCGGCCAGGTGCTCCTACGGCTAGGCGGATTCCTCGCGCAGCTCGTCGGTGACGTCGAGCTCCTGCCCGCCCTCGGTGACCAGGGTCGGGTCGAGGTGCTTCTCGATCGTCTCCTTTGTCACGACGCACTTGTTCACATCCGTGCGCGACGGCAGGTCGAACATGACATTCAGGAGCGCCGACTCGATGATCGAGCGCAGGCCGCGCGCACCGGTCGCCCGCTCGAGCGCGCTGTGGGCGATCGCCGCGAGCGCGTCGTCGGTGAACACGAGGTCGATCGAGTCGTAGTTGAAGAAGCGCTGGTACTGCTTGACGAGCGCGTTCTTGGGCTCGAGCAGGATCCGGATCAGATCCTCCTTGTCGAGCGCGTGCACCGCCGAGACGACCGGCAGGCGGCCGATGAACTCGGGGATCAGGCCGTAGGAGATCAGATCCTCGGGCATCACCTGCGGGAAGAGATCCTTCGACGGGCCGTTCTTGCGCGAGCGCAGCTCGGCGCCGAACCCGACCGAGTTGCGGCCGATGCGGCGCTCGATGATCTTGTCCAGGTCGGCGAAGGCGCCGCCGCAGATGAACAGGATGTTGGTCGTGTCGATCGACAGGAACTCCTGGTGCGGGTGCTTGCGCCCACCCTGCGGTGGCACGCTCGCCACCGTCCCCTCGAGGATCTTCAGGAGCGCCTGCTGGACGCCCTCGCCGCTGACGTCGCGCGTGATCGACGGGTTGTCGGCCTTGCGGGCGATCTTGTCGACCTCGTCGATGTAGATGATCCCGGTCTCGGCCTTCTTCACGTCGAAGTCGGCGGCCTGGATCAGCTTCAGCAGGATGTTCTCGACGTCCTCACCGACGTAGCCGGCCTCGGTCAGCGCGGTCGCGTCCGCGATCGCGAACGGCACGTTCAGGATCCGCGCGAGCGTCTGCGCGAGCAGGGTCTTACCGCACCCGGTCGGGCCGAGAAGCAGGATGTTCGACTTCTGCAGCTCGACGTCCGAGTCGGTCTGCCCGGCCATCTGGACGCGCTTGTAGTGGTTGTAGACCGCCACCGACAGCGTGCGCTTGGCCCCCTCCTGCCCGACGACGTAGTCGTTCAGAACGGAGTAGATCTCCTTCGGCCGGGGCAGGTTGTCGAGATCGAGCTGCGCGGGAGTGGTGAGCTCCTCGTCGATGATCTCGTTGCACAGGTCGATGCACTCGTCGCAGATGTAGACGCCCGGGCCGGCGATCAGCTTCTTCACCTGTCGCTGCGACTTGCCGCAGAAGCTGCACAGGAGCTGTTCGTTGGTGTCGGTGGGTCGTGCCATCTAGTGGTGGGCGATCACGCGGTCGATGATCCCGTATTCCTTGGCCTCGTCGGCGCTCATGAAGAAGTCGCGCTCCGTGTCCCGAGCCACCTTCTCGATCGGCTGACCCGTCGTGTCCGCGATGATCTGGTCGAGCCGCTTGCGCAGGTCGATGATCTCGCGTGCATGTATCTCAATATCGGTCGCCTGGCCCTGAAATCCAGAGCTGACCTGGTGGATCAGGATCTTTGCGTTCGGCAGGGCCATGCGCTTGCCCTTCGTGCCCCCGGCCAGGAGCAGCGCGCCCATGCTCATGGCGATGCCGACGCAGATGGTCTGGACGTCGGGCTTGACGAAGTTCATCGTGTCGTAGATGGCCAGGCCGGCGTAGACGCTGCCCCCCGGCGAGTTGACGTAGATCGAGATGTCCTTGTCGGGGTCCTCGCTCTCGAGGTGCAGCAGCTGAGCCACGATCAGGTTGGCGATCTGGTCGTCGACGGGCGTACCCAGGAAGATGATGCGCTCGTTGAGAAGGCGCGAATAGATGTCGAACGACCGCTCGCCCCTTGACGTCTGCTCGATCACCATCGGAATCAGTGGACTCACATGTGCTCCTCGGTTGGCCCGGCTAGGTGCCGGGCGTCCAGATCTCGGAAGACTTGGCGGCGGACTGCGCAGTTTCCTTCTCGGGCGTCCACAACTTCTGCTTCGCGTCGGCCTGCTCGGCCGTGATCGGCTTGGCATTCTCGGTCACGACGTCGAGCGCCTTCTGCGCCGCGAGATCCTGCCGCAGCGCGGTCAGCGTGGCCGGATCGGCCATCAGCCGCTCGACCGCCTGCTCGACGTCCTCATCGCTCTCGGCCGCCTGCTCGCGCACCCATTCGGCGACCATCGGATCGGTCACCTCGATGTTCTCCGCGGCCACCACGGCCTCGAGCGCCAGGTCCTTGCGGACGAGGTCGAGCGCCTGCGTGCGCATGTCCGCGACGAGCTCCTCGCTGGTCATTCCCGTCACCCGCAGGTAGTCGGCGAGCGGGATGCCGCGCTCCTGCAGAGTCTGGCTGAGCGACCGCGTCATGCTCTGGAGGCGGCTCTGGACGAGCGCGTCGGGCACCGGCGTCTGAAGCTCGGCGCCGAGCGAGTCGAGCACCGACGAGCGGAACCGCCGCTCGGCCTCGGCCTCGACCACGGCGCGCACGCGCTCGGTGATGTCCGCGCGCAGCTCGGCGAGCGTGTCGAACTCGCTCACCGACGTCGTGAACTCGTCGTCGAGCTCCGGCAGCACGCGTTCCTTGACGTCGCTCATCTTGACGTGGAAGCTCACGGCCTTCCCGGCCAGGTGCTCGGCGGCGTAGTCGGCCGGCATGGTCAGCGCGACGTCGCGCTCCTCCCCCACCTTCATGCCGACCAGGCCGCGCTCGAGCTCCTCCACCAACCGCCCGGCGCCCAGCTCGACGGCGTACTGCGACCCGGCGCCGCCCTCGAACGGCTTGCCGTCCATGCTGCCCTCGAAGTCGATGACGAGGAAGTCGCCGTCCTGCGCGCCGCGCTCGACCGCGACCAGCTCGGCCACGGTCAGCCGCAGCCGCTCGATCTCGCCGTCGACCGCCTCGGCGGGCACCTCGACGGGCGGCTTGACGCCGTCGAGGCCCTTGTACGACTTCACCTCGGGCGGCGCCTTCACCTCGACCTCGGCCGTGAACGCGAACGGGGCGCCCTCGGCGGGCTCGTCCGTCCAGTCGATCGTCGGCCGCTCGATCGGGTCGATCCCGACCTCGGCGACGGCGCGCGAGTACCAGCCGGTGAGGTGGTCGCGCAGCGCCTCCTCGATCACGGTGTCGCGGCCGACCTGGCGCATGACGAGCGGCTTGGGCGCCTTGCCCTTGCGGAAGCCGGGCACACGCACGCTCTGCGACAGATCCGACAGCGCGTGGTCAAACGCATGGTCGACGTCGCCCGCCGGCACCTCGATGTCGAGGCGGACGCGGTTGTCTGCGAGTTCGGAGACCTGGGTCTTCATACGGGGGGTGACGCCGTGGGTCCTACGCCCCCGGAGCCGTTCTCTAACCTTAGTCGCGCCACGACGGGTATGCCATAGCCGCGCCGGGACGGCCTCAGCCGACGGGTGCGGACGGAGCCGCGACGGGCGCGACCTCGTCCGGCCGGGTGAGCAGCTTGTCGCGCGGGACACGCTCGAGCCAGGCTCCAGCGGCCAGCGAGGTGATGATCGCGAGGAGCACGAGCACCGCGAAGAAGTTCTGATCGATGATGCCGGCGGCAAAGGCCGTCGACGCGACCACGATGCCGGGGCCGCCGCGCGCGTTCATCGCGACCGACAGGTTCCAGGACGAGAACGTGTCCTCGCCCGCCAGGCGGGCCCCGGCGAAGACGCTCGCCGCCTTGATGAGGCAGGCCGCCGCGAGGAAGCCGACGAAGAACAGCACGTTGAAGCCGTGGATCAGATCGAGCCCGAGGCCGATGCCTGCGAAGTACACGGGGATGAAGAACGCGAGCGAGAAGCTGCGGATGGCGAGCGTTGCGCTCGACGCCTCCTTCTCGGTGGCCGCCACCACGATGCCGGCGACGAACGCGCCGAAGAACGCTTCCAGCCCGAGCATCAGCGCCACCGCGGTGGTCAGGATCAGGAACGTGAGCTGGTGCGCGATCGGCGTCGCGCGATGGATGACGTTGATCCGCAGGCCGCCGATCCACCGGTACGCGGTCGGGCCCGCCGTGAGGAACACCGCCAGGAAGGCCACCGTCGCGAGCACGTGGTAGACCATGTCGGCGTTCGAGCCACCGGCGATGTTGAGCGCGGAGGGCAGGCCGAACAGGGCGCCACCGGCGCCGCCGGCGTAGCCGATCGCGATCGCGAGCACGCAGTAGAGCACGAGATCCTCGAGCACCGCCACGCCCAGGACGACGCGGGCGAAGGTGGTGTCGAGAATGCCGAGGTCGTGCATGATCCGCGAGATCACGGGGATGCTGGTGATCGCCATGGCGATGGAGAACACGAGCACGAACGACGTGGTGTTGCCGTTCGGGCCCCACAGGCTCTTCTGGTCGATCAGCTGCGAGATCCCCAATCCGGCCGCGAACGGGATGCACATGCCGGCTGCGAACACCGCGCCGACCGTGCGCCGCTCACCCCGCCGGAACACGGTGCGCAGCTCGGAGCCGGCGATGAACAGGAGCAGCAGCAGACCCAGCTGGTAGATCGCACCCAGGATGATCGGCGTCGACCCGTCGGCCGGGAACACCCACGACTGCGCGGAGGGCCACAGATACCCGAGCACCGTCGCGCCCAGCAGCAGGCCGCCGACGACCTCGCCGATCGCACGCGGCTGGCGGTAACGCACGAACAACGAGCCCATCCCATGCGCACACAGAAGGATCGCGGCGAGCGCGATCAGCGTATGCGCGAGATCGGCAGTTGCAAGTGACGTCATCGGAGCTCCAGTCGTCCGCCGGCGAGGCCCACTCCTCGCACCCGACGAGCTTACGGCCGCCGTCCGGCGCGGGCAACCCCCGGCCGGGGTATGACGGGGTGCGGCGGAGGCGCGCCGCGGTCGCGCGTAGAGTGCCGGGCCGGTGTCTTCCAACGCAACGCTCGAGGCGCGCTACCGCGCGCGCAGCCTCTGGCTCGACGGCCTGCCGGGGCCGCTCACGCCCCGCCCGTCGCTGCCCGGCGACGTCGACTGCGACGTCGCGATCGTCGGCGCCGGCTTCACCGGCCTTTGGACCGCATACCACCTGGCCCGCAGCGCGCCCGACATGCGCATCGTCGTGATCGAGCGCGAGATCGCCGGATTCGGCCCGTCGGGGCGAAACGGCGGCTGGGTCTCGGGCGGCCTGGTCGGGAAGCGCCGGCACCTACGAGCGCACGCACGGCCGCGACGGCGTCGTGCGCGCGATCCGCGAGACGCATGCCGCCGTCGACCACGTGGCCGAGGCGGTCGCCCGCGAGGGCATCGAGTGCGGGTTCCTCAAGCGCGGGTCGCTCTTCACCGCCACCTCGGAACCGCAGCGCGAGCGCCTGCTGGCCGGCCACCGCGAGCTCACCGGGCTGGGGATCGGGGCCGACGACGCGCGGCTGCTCGACGGCGCGGAGTCCAACGCGATCGTGCCCGTCGAAGGCTGCCTGCAGGCGACGTTCACCCCCCACGGCGCCCGCGTCGATCCCGCCCGGCTCGCGCGCGGCCTGGCCGAGGCGTGCGAGCGGCTCGGCGTGACGATCCACGAGCGCACGGCGGCGACCGCGGTCGGGCACGGCCGGGTGGCGACGGCGCACGGCACCGTCACGGCGGACGTGGTGCTCCAGGCGACCGAGGCCTATTCGGTGGAGCTCCCCCGCCAGCGGCTGCGCTACCTGCCGCTCTACTCGCTCATGATCGCGACCGAGCCGCTCCCGGCCGCGGTGTGGGACGAGCTGCGCTGGAGCGACGGCGTGCTCGTGAGCGACTCGCGCTACCTCTTCTTCTACGCGCAGCGCACGGCGGACGGGCGCATCGCGCTGGGCGGGCGCGGCGCGCCCTACCAGCTGCGCCACCCGATCGACGAGGAGAACGAGCGCAACCCCGAGGTGCGCGAACGGCTCGAGCGGGCGATCCGGCGCCACTTCCCGGCAGCGGCGCAGGCGGCGATCACGCACCACTGGGGCGGGCCGCTGGGCGTGCCACGCGACTGGTCGATGGCGATCCACTTCGACCGCGCCCGCGGGTTCGGATGGGCGGGCGGCTACGCCGGCCACGGCGTCGTCGCCGCCAACATCTCGGGCCGCACGCTGGCCGACCTCGTGCTCGGCCGCGACTCCGACCTCGTCACCCTGCCCTGGGTCGGCCACCGCAGCCGGCGCTGGGAGCCCGAGCCGCTGCGCTTCGTCGCCTCGCGGGCGATCGTGCGGGTGCTCGGAAGCGCCGACCGGCGTGAGGACGAGACCGGCCGCCGCTCGCAGCGCACGCGCCTGCTCGCGCCCGTCCTGCCGCCGCACTGAGGCGTGGTCCGTCCGTGCCATGCGGGCGAGAGGACTCGAACCTCCACGGCCAGGGCCACCGGCTCCTAAGGCCGGCGCGTCTACCAGTTCCGCCACGCCCGCGCGTGGGCGAAGTATCCTACGCGTACGCGGTGGCCGTAGCTCAGCTGGTGGTAGCCCCTGGTTGTGGTCCAGGAGGACGTGGGTTCGAGTCCCACCGGTCACCCTCGCACGCGTGTCTCGCTAGTCGGCGAGCGCAGCCATGAAGGCCGAAACGACTCGCCCGTGGCGGACGGTGAAGCTCGTCACCGGCTGCTCGTAGCCCCGCCCGCCCTCGCAGGCGAAGTGCGTGACCTGGTAGAAGCAGCGGACGCCGGGCGTGTGGTAGCGCGGGCTGGTCCTCAGCACGCCGAACACGCGCTGCCGCCCGTGCCCGGAGCGGGTGTGGACGACCGTCAGCCGCGAGGCCGCGTACCGGACGTGCTGGAGCGTGTAGCCGTGCCGCTTCGAGTGAGGCGCGATGGTCAGAACGACGCTGCCCGGGCCGACGAGGCGCTCCACCTGAGCACATGCCGAAAAGGCTAACCGAGCGCCCGCACTGGGCTGGAGGATCGATCATCTAGGGTTGACACCCAGCAGGCGCCCGTAGCTCAGGGGATAGAGCAGCAGACTTCGAATCTGCGTGTCGGAGGTTCGATTCCTCCCGGGCGCATCGCCGGCTCGACGTGGTGCTAGTTGTCGATGACGACCGGCGTGCACCGCGTGCGGATGCGGTCGTTGATCGTCAGCGCCTGGACGCAGTACTGGTAGCGGCCGTTGCGGTACTGGGTGGTGTGGAGGCCGCTCACGCCGCCGACATGCCAGACGTAGGCGGCGCCCAGATGCGTGTCCGCGTTCGGGCCGGAGCGGTAATAGCCGCTGCTGTCGCGCCAGGTGCCGAATGCCCAGATGTGCCACAGCGTGGTGCCGAGGCGCGGCGGGTTCAGCAGGATGGCACCGTCGAAGACGGCCTTCACGCGGCTGACGTGCTCGTGCCGGTTGGACGCAGGCGCGAGGAACGCGCGGATCGCGGCCGGCTCGAGATCGAGCTGCGGCCGGCCGGCCATCTTCCTGTCCGGCCAGTCGCAGATCTCGGCCCGCAGATCGACGGTGCCGTGCAGCTGTGTCACCCCGAGCGGTGTGGCCGGGTCGGTCTGATCCGCCGGGTTCGTACCCGGGTCGAAGGCCCGGAACGCCTTCCCGTTGGCGACGAACGCCCCCAGAGGGCCGATCTCGGGCCGCTCGGTGTTGGCGGGAACCGCGAGGGGGCCGCCCGGCCGCATCGGATTGATCCACCGGCACGGCACCTCGGACTCGGCGATATGGACGTGGTAGTAGGCCTTGACCACATGTCCGAGCAGCTGCCCACGGCGAACGGGGGCACCGACGTAGAGCGCCGCCAGCGGCACGACGTGCCAGTACCAGAGCGCATGTCCCGGCGCGACCGAGATGCCGAAGTGCTTCACGCCTGGGTGGAGGCTCATGACATAGCCGGACGAGATCGAGTAGACGGGGGCCTCGTTCAGGAGCGCCTGGACGTCGACCCCGAAGTGCGGACTGCTCCCGCGCGGCCCGTTGAAGCTGCCCCGGATCCCGTGCACACGGTCGATCGGGGCGAGCGGCCACGACGTGGGGCCGGGTGGAGGCGCCGCCAGGAAGCAATCGTCGACGCGGGCCAGGCTGAAGCGCCCGTTCGGATGCGCGACGGCCGCGATCTCGCGACCTCCCGCAGGCGACGGCGGCGAGAAGGCGGCGAGCATGACCCCGACGACGATGAGGAACTTGCGCCGATCCATGGATTCACCACGGCAAAGGGCTCGGGCACCTGAGAAGAACCGTGCCTCATCTGAAGTTTGGATCGCGGCCGGCCTCGCGGCATCGGGGTGAGCCCGCGATCCGCATGTGGACAGGTACGCGACTACCCACAACCGGGGATCACGACCCTCGGCCGGGCGATGGGGCGCGGCGGCCGGGATGCCGATCCGGCTCGTGTGAGCCCGAACCTGCCCATGGAGTTTCGCCATGCCGCGCTGATCGACCGCATCGTCCGCGGCGCGGTCGACGACGATCCCGTCCGCCTGCACGGCGCGATCTTCGCCGCGCTCGAGATCCACGGCGCCGCGAGCGCCCACGACGACGTCTTCACCCACGCGCTCGGCGCCGTCGAGGAGCGCTGCCGCCACTGCCGTCCCGCGGTCGCAGCGGCGATCCAGGAGCACCTCGACCACTCGCGGCGCAGGCCGGCGTAGCTCAGGCGGCCGTCGTCGGCTCCCGCGCAGCGAGGGTCGCGCCACCATCCACCGCAGGCGGGAAGCGCGCCGTCGCGACCGTCCCGCCTCCGAGCGCCGGCTCGAGCGTCAGCACGGCGCGGTGACGTTCGCAGATCGCCTGTGCGATCGCGAGGCCGAGGCCGCTTCCGGCGACGCTGCCGGCGGCCGATCCGCGGTAGAAGCGGTCGAAGGCCCGCTCGCGGTCGTCGGGCGAGAGGCCCGGGCCGCGGTCGCGCACTGCCAGCGTCGGCCCGGACGCGTCGCTCACCGTCACCGTCACGGTCGTCCCGGCCGGGCTGTACTTGAGGGCGTTGTCGACCAGCACCCGCACCAGCTCGCCCAGCCGCCCGGCGTCGCCGGAGACGGTGGTCGGGGCGAGGTCGGTCTCGAGCGGACGCTCGGGATCGAGGGCGCGCATCTCGTCGCATGCCTCGGCGGCGACGCTATCGAGGCGCACCGCCGCCGCCCGCACCGCCGGGTTGCCGGCCTCGGCGAGCGAGAGGAGCTCGGACACCGTCATCGCCAGCCGGCGCGTCTCCCGTGCGATCACCGCCGCCGACTCGTGCACGAGCCCCCACTCCTCGCGGTCGACCGAGCGGGTGATGATGCGGGCGTGGCCCTGGAGCGCCGTCACGGGTGTCTTCAGCTCGTGCGAGGCGTCGGCGACGAACCGCTGCTGCTGATCGGCCGCGTACTCGGCCCGCTCGAGCAGCCGGTTGAATGCGCGCGCGAGGCGCCCGAGCTCGTCCGGCCGGCCCTCGGTGATGCGGCGGTCGAGGGCGGCGCCGGGGATGTCGTCGACCTGCTGGCGCATGCGGTCGACCGGCCGCAGCGCACGCCGGGCCAGGAACGCCCCCATGAGCCCCGACACGACCAGAATCCCGACGCCGACGGCGAGGAGCGTCCGCAGCAGGGTCGAGAGCGTCGCGCGGTCGTTGTGGTTGGAGAGCAGCACGATCGCCTGGCCGCCGTCCTGGCGGGTCGCGGTCGCGGTGGTTGCGCTCGAGGGAGCACGATGGACGATCGCGCGCACGTCGTCCAGCGTGGCGCCGTGGGCGCCTGCGGTCGCCCGCAGGACATTGCCCGATGAGTCGATCAGCCAGATGCGGGCGCCGGGGCCGGCCAGGCTCGCGAGGTGGAGTTCGTCCGGCTCGCCCCGCGCCGCCGTCTTGGCCAGCCGGCGCGCGGTGTGCTGCGCCGCCGAGTGCAGGTCGGAGCGCACGATCGCGTAGGTGATCGCCGAGGTGGCGACCACGAGCACCGCCATCACGATCACGAACCACGCTGCCAGGCGGAGGCGGACGCTCACCGGCGGATGGTGTAGCCCACTCCGCGCACGGTGCGGATGATCGAGCTCTCGGCCGACGTGTCCAGCTTGCGCCGCAGCGCCGAGACGAAGAAGTCGATCACCTTGCTCTCGCCGAGGTAGGTGAACCCCCACACGCCTTCGTAGATCTGCTCACGCGTGAACACCCGCCCGGGGGCGTGCATCAGGAACGCGAGCAGGTCGAACTCACGCGCCGTGAGCTCCACGGGCTGCGAGTCGACGCTGACCTCACGCGAGTCGAGGTCGAGCCGCACCGGCCCCGCCTCGAGGGTCGTCTGCTCGCCGCCCGCTCGCCGGGTGAGCGCCCGCAGCCGGGCCAGGAGCTCCTCGATCGCAAACGGCTTGGCCAGATAGTCGTCGGCGCCGGCGTCGAGCCCGACGACGCGGTCGCCGACGCGGTCGAGCGCCGTCAGCATCAGGATCGGCATGTCGTGGCCGGAGCGGCGGGCGCGCCGGCACACGCTCAGGCCGTCCATGTCGGGCAGGCGGACGTCCAGGACGACGAGGTCGGGCCGCTCGCGCTCCATCGCCGCGAGGCCCTCGGCGCCCGCGCCGGCCAGCTCGACGCGATAGCCCGCCTCGCCCAGCTCGAGCTCGAGCACACGGGCGATCGCGGAGTCGTCTTCGACGACCAGGACGCGTTGGGCAGGGGTGGTCACGCGCCCACGATAGCGGCCCTCCGGCGTCCTCTCCGAATCCTTACCAAACCTCCGGTCGCACCCTTACCGGGGACCCGCTGCGCGCTTCGAGACCGGCCCTACCGTGGGTTCAGCAACAACCTCTAGGAGATCCAGATGCATACGCGACAAGACCCCAACTTCCACCCCGCGACCGAGACGAGGGCCGACCGATGATGCGGCGCGTCTGGGCTGCGGTCTGCACCGCGTTTGCGGTCGTGGCCGTGTTTGCCGTCCTCGCGGTGACGCAGCGCCACGCCGTCACCTCGGCTGCGTCGAGCGGCCAGGTCGTGCTCGTGCGGTCGGCGAGCGGGAGCCTCGTGCCGGTGACGGTGCCGGGCGGCGGCGTGCATGCCACAACGTCGTCGTCGCCGGCCTCCGGCGGCGGCACGGTCGTCCTGGGAGCAAACGGCCAGGTGACGGCCGTGACGTCCCCGACCCACCCGACCACGCGGTCGTCATGATGCGCCGGATCGAACAGCTCACCTTCGGCGCGATGGGGACGGCCTGCAGCGCGACCGTGACGATGGAGGCGCGCGACGCCTGGTCGGCCGAGCGCGCGCTGGCGGCCGGGCGGGGCGAAATCGCCGCCTGCGAGCGGGCGCTGTCCCGGTTCGTGCCGGGCAGCGACCTCTCGCGGCTGAACGCGGCGGCCGGCGAGTGGGTCGAAGTCGACAGCCGGCTGGTCGCCGCGCTCGCGGCGGCGCTGGACGCGCGCGACGCGACCGGCGGCCGCTACGACCCCACCGTCCTGCCGGCGCTGATCGCAGCCGGCTATGACCGCTCGTTCGAGCAGCTGCGCCCGCGCCTCCCGCTCCCCCTCGACGGGTGGCGCGCGGGCGCGGCGATCGAGCTCGACCGCGAGATGCGCCGGGCGCGGATCGAGCGCGGCACGGCCGTCGACCTCGGCGGCATCGGCAAGGGCTTTGCCGCAGCGCGCGCCGTCGCCGCGATGCTTGCGGCCTGGCCGCTCATGCCGGGCGCTCTCGTCGACCTGGGAGGCGACCTCGCCGTGCGCGGATGCGCCCCCGACGGCGGCCCGTGGCGGATCGCGGTCGCCGACCCTCACACTCCCGGCGCGCGGGTCGGGATTCTGGAGGTCAGCGCAGGCGGCGTCGCCACCTCCGGGCGCGACCGGCGCCGGTTCGGGCCGGGCAAGCGCATGCACCACCTGATCGACCCGGAGACGGGCGCCCCGGCCGGGCCCGGCCCGCTCACGGTGACGGTCGCCGCGCCGGACGCGGCCGAGGCCGAGGCGCACTCCACGGCCCTCGCGATCACGCCCGTCGCCGACGCCCGCGCCTACATCGGCGCGCGCCCGTGGCTGGCGGCGGTGGTCGTGCCGCACGACGGCGCGCCGTTCCGCGTCGGCGCGACCGAGACCGCGCGCACATTCGGCCTGCGGGAAGGGGTGCCGGCATGACCGTCGCCGCCGGCCTCCCGGCCGCCTGGCTCCTTGCCCGGGCGGCCGGGCTGGTCGCGTTCGGCGTCCTCACGCTGTCGGTCTGGCTCGGGCTCGCGATGAGCACGCGCATCGTCGCCCCGCGGTTCCGCGCCCGCCTGCTGGGATGGCACCGGACGCTCGCGTGGACAGGGCTCTCGCTCGTCGGGCTGCACGTGGGCGCGCTGCTCGCCGACCCGACGCTGCACTTCGGCCCGGCCGCGGCGCTCGTGCCCTTCGCGTCGTCGTGGCGCCCAGGCGCTGTCGCCGCCGGCGTCGTTGCGGGCTGGCTCTCGCTCGCGCTCGCCGCGTCGTTTCGGATGCGCCGGCTGATCGGCCAGCGCGGGTGGCGGCGGCTGCACTACGCGAGCTTCCTCGCGTTCGTGCTCGCGCTCTGCCACGCGCTCGCGGCGGGCACCGACCTCGCGGGGCTCGGCGGCCCGATCGTGGCGGCCGCCGCGGGCGGCCCGGTGCTCTTCCTCGGCCTCCTGCGCATCCTGACCCCGGCGCGGCCGGGCCGCGCAGCGGTGGCGGCGCCGTGAGCGCCCCGGGCTCAGCCCGCGGTCGGGACCTTGCCCCAGGCCGAGGTGACCGCGATGTCCGCCATCGCCTGCGCGCGCTCGCCGTGGCTCTGCGGCGTGTGCACGCGGACGCGGTAGGGCGTGTCCCCCATCGGCGAGACGACCGCGCCGTAGAGGCCGGAGGAGGCGCTGCGGACGACGTCGTCGGACGCTCCCGCGGCGACCGTCACCCACCGGTCGGGGCGGAACACGTTGAAGCGCGCCTGCGCGAACACGACATCGTCGAGCGGATCCATGTGGCGCCCACGCTAGCCATCCCCGCGCCCGGTGTCGACCCCCTTTACAAACGCTCCCAACAAAATTCGGAGGCTCGTCACAAACCGGTCGATGCGGACTCCCCCGGTCGCGTATTCCACTGCAACGAGGCACACGTACACTGGGGACATGTGGAGATGGGTGCTTCCGGTCGCGGCCGTCGCCGCGGTCCTGATCGGATATCTGGCGAGCCACAACGGCCCGACGCAGCATGTGAACGCCAACATCGCGCCGACGACCACGCATTCGACGACCCCGCCTCCCCCGCCCGCGATCTGCGGCAGCCGCACCGGGACCGCGACCGTGCGGCACGTGGTGTGGATCTGGTTCGGCAGCCAGGCGTACAGCCACGTGATCGGGAAGGTGCGCATCGCGCCCTACATCAACCAGCTGGCCGGCCGGTGCGGGCTCGCGACCCGCTACTCGTCGATCACGCACCCGGCGATCGCAAACGACGTCGGGGCGCTGACGGGCGACCCGGGCGCCCTCGTGCACAACTCCTGCGCGCCCTGCACGACCACCGCAGCGTCGCTGCTCTCGCAGGTGCGATCGTGGCGCGCGTTCGTCGGCGGCATGCCGACGCCGTGCCGCAAGCTGGCCGGATCGGCGTACTCACGGCTGTCCAACCCCCCCAGCTACCTGACGGTGCGCGGCTGTCCCCGGCTCGACGTGCCGCTGGGGACGCCTGCGAACGGCAGCCTGCAGCGGATGCTGGCGGCGAACACGCTCCCGGCCTTCTCGCTCGTCGTGCCCGACGCCTGTCACGACACGTCGTTCAACAAGCACTGCGGCGGGCCGGTCAAGCGCGCGGCGTTCGTCGCCCGCGGCGACCTGTGGCTGCGCAGCTGGGTCGGCGCGATCACGAAGACGCCCGCGTACCGCTCGGGATCGACCGTGATCTTCGTCACCTGGAACCAGGCCGTGCCCGCGAAGCCGCTCGGGGCCGCCTGCACAGCGCCGGCGCTGACCCCCGTCTGCCAGGTGCCGCTGCTCGTCATCTCGCCCTACGTCAAGTCCAAGACCGTCGCGCTCCGCTTCAGCCACTACAGCCTGCTCAAGGCGACCGAGAAGCTGCTCGGCGCACATTCCCTGCTGGGCCACGCCGGGGATGCCCGCGCCGGGAACCTGGCCGGGGCGTTCGGCCTGTGAGCCGGGGGTGGGCCGCGGGCGCGGCGGCCGTCGTCGTGCTGGCTGCAGGCTGTGCATCAGGCGGGGCCGGCACCAGCGGGGCGGGTTCTGCCCCGGTGCCGCCGCTGCCGCCGCCGTTCCACGTCACCGCGGCCGGTGCGGTCAAGCCGTGGGTGACGACCGCGGGCGGGCAGTTCGTGGACCAGAGCGGCCGGCCGGTCGTGCTGCGGGGCGTGAACGTGTCGGTCGGCAAGACGTCGCTCGCCCCCGTCGCCGCCGCTCTGGGCGCAAACCTGGTGCGTATCTACGTCGGCTGGAACGCGATCGAGCCCCTGCCGCCCGTGAATGGCCACTACCGCTGGGACGCCGGCGTGCTCCACCAGCTCGACCACGAGGTGGCGGCGTTCAAGGCGCTGCACGTGAACGTGCTCATCGACTTCCACCAGTTCCACTGGTCGCCGTACTTCGCGCAGGCCACCTGCAAAGCGGGCAAGAGCGTGTGCCGCTCGAGCGGTGTCCCGGCATGGTTCTACGCGGGCGGCCGCTTCCCGGCCACGAAGCGCGGCGAGTCGCAGGCCCAGGCGGCGTTCTGGACGACCGAGGCGTCACGCTCCCAGGGCTACTACGAGGCCTTCGCAGCGATGATCGCCGCCCGCTACGCGTCGTCACCGAACGTGGTCGGCTACGAGATCTTCAACGAGCCACACCCCGGCACGCTCGGCGACACCACACAGGCCACGAACACGATGTTGCGCTGGCAGGCCGGCGTGCGCAGCGCGATCCAGAAGGTCGATCCAACGCGCACCGTCTTCATCATGTGCCGCGGCGGCGGCGAGGGCGTCGGCACGGCCAGCCTCGCGCCCTTCGGCTCGCTCGACCACATGGCGCTCGACTGGCACGACTACTTCAACGGCGGCTCGGGCGGCTTCGACGCGGCCGGCGACAACTGGACGCCCTCGTGGCGCGACACCCACAACCAGGCCACCCCGAGCTACACCGGCTCCGAGCAGGCGCAGGCCCGCGTGCTCGCCGTGCCGCTCGCGCGGGCCCGCGCCTGGGGGATCCCGCTGCTCGTCGGCGAGTGGGGCGTCCACACCGACTCGCCGGGAGCCGCCACCTACCAGACGCAGATGTTCGACGTGTTCGGCAAGGACGGCGTCAGCTGGACGCGGTGGGTGCTCTCGACCGGCGGCGGCTTCGGGCTGCTCAACAAGGACGGCTCGCCGACGCCCGAGGCCGCGCAGCTGCAGAGCGCGCTGCGACCGTAGGTTCAGGCGGCCGGCGACGGCGCGGCGCCGCCGCGGCGGCGGCGCGAGCGCAGCGACCCGGCGAGCAGGTTGAGCTCGACCCGGTCGCGGAACCGCCACAGAAGCGCGGCGTAGCCGGCGGTGCCGAGGACGATGCAGACGAGCAACGCCGGCACGGTCGTGCCAACGGTCGCGCGCAGCGCGAGGCCGAGCACGCCGTAGCAGAGGAGCGCGCTTCCGCCCGCGACCGGGAAACCGCGGCCGAACGGGTGCACCTTGAGGAACGCCCGCACCTCGGCCAGCGGGGCGACGTTGTTGATCAGGATGCTGCCCGACCAGGCCAGCGCTGCGCCGGCGATCCCTATGCGCGGGATGAGGATCAGGCTGAGCACGACGTTCACGCCCAGGGCCACGATCACGTTGGCGAGGTTCCAGAAGCTGCGGCCGCCCATCAGGAGCACCATGTCGACCGGGCCGATCCCGGTGGCGACGAGCATCGTCACGGCGAGGATCTCGAGCGAGGCCGCACCGCTCACGTACTGCGGCTTGAACACCCGCAGCAGCAGCGGCGCGAACACGGCCAGGCCGAGGTACATCGGCCACGCCATCAGCATGAGCCACGCCGTCGCCACCTGGTAGACGTCCATGGCCCGCTGCCTGGCCCCGGTCGCGAGCAGCTCCGAGAGCTTCGGCCCGATCACCTGGATGATGGCCATGTTGACGACGCTGCCCGCGACCAGGTAGCGCGTGGACGCGGTGTAGATCGACGCGTGCGCGGTGTCCATCAGCGAGCCCACCATCAGCGTGCCGACCCAGAGCGTGGTCACCTGGAAGACGCCGGTCATGCCGCGCGGCGCAGTGAACACCCAGAATTCGCGCGCGAGCGGGCGCAGCGCGGTCGCCGGCTTCGTCGGCCGCTCGCGCCGCTCCACCCGCTGGACGAGCCGGCCGAGCCAGACGAGCGCCACCGCGAAGGCGATCCCGATCGGGAGCCCCCACGCAACCGCGACGGCGAAGCTCCCGCCGCCCGCGAGGACGGCGACGGCGACCGCGAACGTCTGCACCGCCGCCTTGCCGATCCGGTCGACGAGCGCGTTCGGCACCATCGTGCCGAACCCGCGCGTAGCGGCGATGGCGACGGTGTACGCCGACGACAGCGGCACGAACACGGCGAGCACGCGGATGTAGGTCGCGACGGCGCCGGCATCGGCGTGGCGGTGGTTCGTGAACAGCTCGGCGAGCGGAGATGCGAGCGCGTAGGAGATCGCCGCGAGCACCACGCCCGCGACGAACGACGGCACCAGGCCGACGCTCAGGCTGCGGCGCACGTCGGCCACGCGGCCGTCGACGCGATAGCGCGGGATCATCCGCGTGAGCCCCGTGTCGGCGCCGAGCTCGGCCGTGTTGGACAGGATCAGGAAGAGTGCGACGGCCTCGAAGAACGCGCCCGAGGCATTCTTCGTCAGCGCCCGCGTCACGACGACGACGAGCCCGAACTGGAGCAGGCCGTTCGCAACCGCGCCAATGAAGTTGAGCGAGCCGCCGCGCGCGACCATGCGCAGGTCGCTGGTGCGCTCGTGCTCGGCGGTCGTCGCCGGCTGCTCGACGGTCGTCACCGCTCCGCCCGGTCGTGCTCTCCGCTCGGCCAGCCCATCTCGGTGCCCAGGTACTCCTCCAGCCTCCGGTTGGGCTCGGCGAAGTGTGCCCGCAGCCGCGCCCGCGTCTCGTCCGCCATGCCGCCGGCGGGACGCGCATTGTAGGCCTTGAACCTGGGCGGCCCGGCGGGATCGGGCAGGCCAAGGAAGCGCAGCACCTCGCGGTAGCCGGCCTCGGGATCGGCGAAGAAGCGCTCGTAGCAGATCACCAGGGTGCGCTCGGCCGGGAAGCGCTCCCGCCACACCGCGAGCTGGTCGGCGTACTCGCCGCGGGCGACGTAGGCGTGGTGCTGCATCGCGCGGCTCGAGTAGCCCGGGTCGGCGAGCATGCGCTCGCGCTCGCCCTCGAGGCGGCCGGGCTCGAGCTCGAGCGCCCGCTCGAACGTGCCGGCGTCCTCGAAGCCGCGTGCGTACTCCTGCTGGTAGTGCGAGTACGCCCGCTCGACCGGGTCGCGCAGCATGGCGATGATGCGCGCGTCGGGCACGGCCGCCGCCGCCCGGGCCGGCCCGTGGGGATGGAACAGGTAGTAGGGGCTGCCCTCGCCGGTGATCACCGGCCCGCCGGCCTCGCGCTCACGTCGCCGCCGCACGGCCTGCGTCGGAAAGTGGGCCCGGTACCAGCGCAGGCTGCGGTCGTGGTGCATGTCGAAGTAGTGCACGCCCTTGCCCGGGATCGCCGGCAGCACCTGCGGGTGCTCGAGCAGATACCGGTAGAGCGACGTCGTCCCGCTGCGCTGCGCCCCGACGATCAGGAACTCCGGCAGCGGCCGCCGCG
Organism: uncultured Actinomycetes bacterium; assembly: GCA_963825325.1. Taxonomy (GTDB): domain Bacteria; phylum Actinomycetota; class Thermoleophilia; order Gaiellales; family JAICJC01; genus JAICJC01. Next base: position 558,681 of record CAWGSU010000003.1, on the reverse strand, counting down.
ACGCGGAGAGCATGTGCCAGCCGGTGAGAGCCTCGCGGCCGGCCGTGATCACCGGCGCCGGCAGCCGGGAGTAGTTGTCGTTGGCCGATCCGCGCTCGCGCGGCATCAGCCGACCCGCTCCAGCGGAGTCAGGAGCACCGGCTGCTTGAGGCTGTAGCCGAACCGGCTGACGCGCTCCTCGAGCGTCTCGACCGCCTCGGCGGTGTCGGTGCTCGTTCCGGGGGCGCGGCGCGCGATGGCCCAGCGGCGGAAGTAGCTGTCGTTGATATCGCGCTTGACCTCGAGCCCGCTCGGGCGCGGCTCGACACCGACGAACCGGAACACGTCGGCAAGGCGCGCGTCGGGGTTGGCGACGAACTCCTCGTAGCGCATCACGTGCAGGTGGGTGAGATGAGCGGCATCCTCGAGCAGGAGCTCGTGGCAGCGCAGCCAGTGCTCGACGAGCGAGGTGTAGGACATCCGCTTCCACAGCCGGCGCGAGCGGCCGAACTCGCGCGTGGCGCCGGCGACCGCCACCGGATGCCGCACGAGGACGATCATGCGCGCCCCCGGGAAGAGCGCCTGCAGGAAGCGGGTGCGGATCAGGTTCGGCGGCGACTTCTCGACCAGCACCGGCCGCTCCGGATCCCAGTGGCGCCCCCACTGGTCGAGCAGCAGGCGCCGGCTCGCCTCGGAGACGAGCGGCGAGGCCTCGGTCAGGTGCGCGGCCGGGTCGAACCCGAACCGGCCGGGGCCGCCGTGGCTCTTGCCGGTGGGGTAGAGCGTCTGCAGGTGCTGGCCCTCGTCCTCACGCACGCCGGTGCCTGAGAAGCCCGACACCTGCGGGTGCTCGGCCAGGCAGCGTCCGAGCAGCGTTGTGCCGCTGCGGTGAAGGCCGCCGATGAACACGAACGTGTGCTCCTGCCACTCCATCGTTATGCCGGTACGAGTGCCCGTCGGCGGGGGCCGGATGCGGCGCCCTCGCCGGCCGGTTGCCCTTCTTGCACCGGTTCGGACATCATCGCACGGTAGGCGATGGCCGCGGCGACGAGCATGAACGGAAGTCGCTCCGTGATGTCGTAGTACGGGACCTGGATCAGCGCCACGAGCAGGCTCACGTGCGCCCAGAACGCCCACGGCGAGCGCCACCTGGCCGACCGGAACAGGGTGTAGAAGAACCACAGCACCCACAGCGCCAGGCCGGGGATGCCGTGGGAGAAGACGAGCAGGAAGATCTCGCTCTCGGTGCCCACCGCGCTCTGCGTGGGGTCCTTCGACGGTAGCGGCGCGGCAAAGCCGAGCGCGGGCGAGTCCAGCAGCCGCTGCTGGGCCTCCTGGTCGCGCTGCAGCCGGCCGGTGTCGCCGGTCTTGTGCTGGAACCGGCCCTGGGCGAGGTCGCCGAGGGGGCTCACCATCACCACCGCCCCGATCACGGTCAGCGCCGCGACGACCTTGGCGGCCCTGCGGTAGTCGCCGCGCATGCCGAAGCGCACCGTCGCATACACGAGCCCGATGCCGAGGCTGAGCCAGAGGCCGCGGTTCAGCGAGAAGACGACCGGGACGACCGCCGCCGCCATCGCGAGCTGCAGCGTGAGCCGCCACGCGTGCGAGCGCGCCTGCGTCAGCGCGCAGATCGCAAAGGGCGTCAGGATCGCGAACGCCGAGCCCCACGCGTTCGTATAGGCGAAGAACGTCTCGGGGCGGCCGACCGGGAAGCCGAGGAAGTGCTGGATCTCGGCGAACTGCAGGTGCACGTGCTCGTAGACGTACGTGTTGTGCAGCACCGAGCCGGGCAGGATGTGCTGGATCGGGCTCGCGAACGTGACGTCGGGGAACAGCACGCCGGCCCACCCGCCGCAGACGACGACGATCCAGTAGAACGCGAGCGAATTCACGATCGAGCGCGTCGGCAGCCGCCGCTCCGGCATGTTCAGGAGGTACAGGAAAAGCACCGTGCCGGCCAGGTAGAACGATCCCCGCCAGGCCCATGCCACCATCCGTGAGCCACTCGTGAGCTCCGCGCCCGAGGCGCCGATCCACAGCAGGAGGAGCAGCCAGATGCCGAACCGCCGCGGCGCCCGCAGCTCCCCCCTGACCGCGAGCACCGCCAGCAGCGGCACGGCGATCATCACCCAGATAACGGCCGAGAGCCCGAGCGCCCACCACACGGGCAGGAGGCCGAAGATCGCGTACGCCTGCCAGCCCAGGGGCAGTGCCCAGCCGGTCGGCAGATTGTGGTTGATGCGTGCGGCCGGGACCCTCACAGGGCGCCTACCGCGAAGCCTGGCGCAGGTAGCCGTAGCGGAGCAGCAGCGGCCACGTCACCAGCACGACCAGCGAGCGAGTCTTCCGGGCCATCCCGGTGCGCCAGGCCTCGTCGGCGCGCACCTGCTGACGCCCGTGGGCGAAGCGCATCGGGTTGCCGCGCACGCTGTGCTGCCCGATCACCTGCACCGAGTCACCCACGGCCGAGAGGTCGTGCGTACCGGACTCGCCCATCGACGCGAACATGCGCTCGAGCTCGCCACGCGGATCGGCCGCGAGCGACTCGTAGCGCATCTGCACGGTCGGCGCGCCCAGCCGCCGCAGGAGCTCGAACGCCAGGTTGCACTCCATCCAGCGCACACCGGCCTTCACGGGCGAGAATTCCTGGAAGTAGGCCTCGCCGGAGGAGACCTCGGGCCGCGCGACACGCTTCGTCCACGAGTGCACGACGCCGCGGCTGTCCCGTACGAGATGCAGCACGCGCATGCGCAGGCCAGAGGCGCGCGCCGCGCGCAGGAAGTAGGCGTAGGGCGGGTTCTTGGTCGAGTCGACCACCACCTGGGCGCCCGCCACGGTCAGGATCGCCCGATACAGCTGCGCCGTGAGGTCGCCGTAGCGGCGCACCTTCAGGGCGTGCTCGGGCGCGAGCTTGCCCAGGGCGAGCAGCGGCACCTTGCGGTGGCGCAGGACGGCCGCCTCGAGGGCGAGCACCTCGTCCACGTCGACCGTGTCCCAGCCGCCGAACGCCTCCTGGCCGACGGCCGTCCAGAACGGGCACTCGGCAAACGCCAGGCCGCACCCGCACAGCTCGTTGCCCGCCGGCCCGGCCTGCCACACGTAGCGCAGCTCACCGACCGAGACGAACCCGGGCACCTCGGCGAGCACGTGGGCGAGCAGCGTCGAGCCGCTGCGGCCCCATCCGCCGATGTAGAGCACCGGGACGTCGGTCATGCCCGCCGCCGGGAGACCGGCGCCGACCGCATGACGCCGTTCCTCGCACCGTTCCCGTGCAGCAGCAGCTCGTCCACGAGCTGTTCGAACATCGCGACCGCGCGGGCCGGGCCCGCGCCCGACGGCGGCAGCTGCGCCTCGGCGCTGCGGCCGAGCGCGGCGTCGAGGCTCGCGCAGAGCTCCTCCTGGGACTGGGCGAGGACGATGGCGCCCTCGGCCGCGATCCGCTCGGTGAACGAGCACTGGTGGTCGTCGACGTGCTCGCCGTAGCGCTTGCGGCGAGGGACGACGATCGGACGCTTGCCGAGCGTCGAGGCCAGCATGATCGTGCCCGGCCCGCCGTGGCAGACGACGACCGCCGCCTCGCGCACCATCGCCTCCATCTCGGCGTGCCCCAGGTACTGGCGGTGCTCGGCCAGGCGCGGCACCGCCGAGGTACCGGTCTGGACGAAGCAGCGGGCCGAGCCGGCGCCGCCGCCCTCGAGCCACGCGTCCATCCAGCGCGACAGGCGATCGAACGGGTGGTAGTCGGTGCCCACCGAGGCGAACACGAGCGGCAGCGTCTCGCTCAGAACAGCCCTCCGATCACGCGCGCGCCCGGATAGAAGCGGCACTGCTCCTCCCACTGCACCAAGAACAGGCTCGAGAGCGGGCGGCATAGGCGACCGGTCAGCGTCGGCGAATCGATGCGGTCGTACACCTCGAGGTACACGGTCGGGATGCGCAGGAGCCGCGCGACGATGAAGAATGGGAACGCCACCGCGGCGCCGTCGGAGACGACCACGTCGGGCCGGAACCGCGGCAGCATGCGCACCGCGAGCAGCAGGTTGCGAAGCGCATTTCGGAAGTTCCGCGTCGTCGGGTGATAGGCCCAGGCGACGTCCTCGTCCTGCAGGAGCGACCGGCTGTCGGGCAGGTCGAACGTGACCCACCGGCGCTCGTGCTTGCTCCACCACGGCTTCAGCTGGTGAAGCTGGATGAGATGGCCGCCCGAGGAGCAGACCAGCACGACTCTCACAGCAGCTCGGTCTCCCGCGACTGTCCGGGCTGCGGGACGGCGTCGGCCGGAGCGGGCGAGACGCCCACGTAGCCGCCGTACTCCTGCGCCTCATCCGGAACGCCGCCGACGAACACGAACCCGAGCCGCGGAGCGGCGCACGCCTCGAGCGCGCGGCCGAACGCGACGAGCTGCGGCCGGCTGGCGAGCCGCGCCCGCGCAACCGCGACCACGGCGTCCACCTTCGTGCCGAGCACCATGGCATCGGTCACGGGCAGCATCGGCGGCACGTCCACGAGGACGACGTCGGCGCGGCCGCGCAGCTCGCGCAGGAGCTCGGTCATCGCGCGGCTGTCGAGCAGCTCGGCCGCGTCGGCGGGGATCGGACCGGCCGGCAGCACCTCGAGCAGCCCGCCGCCGCCTCCGGAGCCGTTCGAGCTCGCGTCGAGCGCGTGGTCGCGGCTGACCTCCACGATCGTCAGAGCATCGCCGAGCTGGCTGTGCCCCGACAGGATGTCGCTCACGCCCATGCGGTCGTCGAGGCCGAACACCCCGCCCAACGCGGGGCGGCGCATGTTCGCGTCGACGACGACCACGTGCTGGCCTGCGCGGGTGAGCGCCACGGCCAGGTTGGCGATGGTGGTCGAGGTGCCCTCGGCGTCGGACGCGGCGGTGAACATGATCACCTTCATGCCGCGGCGCAGCGTCGAGGACAGGTTCAGCTTGAGGATGCGGAACGCCTCGGCGGTCGGCATCTGCGCGCCGCCCTGCGGCGAGAGCAGCACCACCGGGTACTCGCGCAGCGCGCGCGGACGGGTGGGGACGCTGGCCAGCAGCGGCAGCCGCAGCCGGCGGCCGACCTCGGTGACGTTGCGGATGCGCGTGTCGAGCAGATCCTGCAGGAAGGCGAGGATGATGCCGAGGATCAGGCCGAGGACGAGGCCGATCGCGGCGTTGCGCGCGGTCTTCGGCTGCGTCTGGTTGGCCGACTGCGCGCCACGGCTGACGAGCTGGAGGCTGGATCCTCCCGCGCTCGCTGCCTTCTTCTGGGCGATCTTGAGGTTCAGGGCCTTTGCCTGGGTCTGGTCCGACAACAGCGTGCCCGCGGGGACGCTGCTCGGGTTTGCCACGGCCTTCGAGATCTCACGGTTCACGGCGTCGAGCTGCGCCTGCAGGATCTTGAGCTCTGCCGAGAGCGCGAGCGCGGCCTGCTGGCTCGAGTATGCGTTCGTCTCTAGCGCCCACGCGTTCGCGAGCTTCTGGGCGGTGAGCGAGTTCGTGTCGGTGACGGTGAAATCGATGGCGTCGAAGCTCGGGTCGGGCACGATCGTCGTCTCGCTCAGGAGCTGCGAACCCGTGATGCCGGTCAGGCCGCTCTTGACGACGACGTAGTTCGCCGCCCGCAGGGTGTCGAACAGCGGGGCGTTCGTCGTCGACCACTGGTTACCTGACGAGCCCTTGGTGCTCGAGGTCGACGTCGTGGACGACGTGTTGACGAGCTGCGAGGTCGCGGCGAACAGCTTCTGCTGCCGCTCCGAGAACCCAATCGCGGCCGCGGTGACCATGACCGTCACGAGCAGCGCGATCCACTTGCGCCGCCACACAACGCCGACGTAGTCACTCAGCGAAACCGACTCATACCATCCGTTTTCCACCACTCGGTCCTCTCGGGTCGTCTGCGATCGGGCAATCTCGGCATGGCCGAGCATGGCGCCGCCACCAATCGGCTCCACCCGGCGTGGGGACGCCGGATTATGGGGGGTGCTGGATCGTCCAGTAACACCCGGCTTCCCCACCCCATGGTACCCCCCGCCGGATTCGAGTCAACCCTGCAGATCGGCAGTATTGGCACGTGATTGACGGGTTCTCGGAGCCTCCACGGGTACGGTGTTCGGCATGAGGGATGCCGACGCCTGCATGCGCGGGCTGGCCGTGACGGGCGACCGCGTCCACGCCGGGCCCGACCGGCCGCCGGGCTGGCGCGCCGTCGACCGCTACGTGGTGCTGCCGTCGCTGCGCCGGCCGGGCATGCTCGTGCCCGAGTCCTCGCCCCGCGCCGGCGCCGCGGCCGCCCGCCAGTTCCTGCTTCTTCCAGGCCGCGGTGGGCGCGCGGCGACCGAGGCCGCGGCGACGGCGCTGCGCACCGGCCTGCCCCAGCGGGTCGGCCGCAGCCGCCTGGCGGTGTCTGTCTCACCCGACGTGGCCGACGCCGAGCTGCCCGACCTGGTGCTGCGCCATCATCTGGCCGCCGCGCTCGGGAGCGGCGCGGTCGACCTCGCGGTGCGCGTCGGCGCCACGCGGCCGAACGGCAAGCCCGTGGTGCAGGTGTCCGAGCGGAGCGGGCGCGTGCTCGCGTATGCCAAGGTCGGCTGGAACGAGCTCACCCGGCCCCTGGTCGCCGCCGAGGCCGAGGCGCTGCGCGGCTTCGCCGCCCGCGGTGAGACGCCGCGCACGTTCCGGGTCGCACGGCTGCTGCACGCCGAGGGGTGGCATGGGAACACGCTCACCGTCGTCGAGCCGCTGGTCGGCGGCGCGCCGGTGCGCGCGTCCGATCCGCCCCGCGACGCCACCCACGAGCTGGCGCTCGGCGGCGCCGTCACCGGCGCGCAGCTCTCCGAGAGCGACTGGTGGGCGTGGATCGGCCTGCGCATCGACGCGGCGGGAGCCGACCTTCGGCCGGCCGCCGAGGCGATCGCGGCGGAGGCGGGCGACATGCTGCTGCGGTTCGGGCGCGGGCACGGCGACTGGACGCCGTGGAACATGCGCCGCGTCGACGGGCGCCTGTTCGTGTGGGACTGGGAGCGCAGCCGCGACGGCGTCCCCGCCGGCCTGGACGCGCTCCACTACGGCCTCCTGGTCGCCCTGAACGCGCGCAAGCTGGCGCCGCCGCGGGCGGTCGCGGACACGCTCGAGCGTGCCCCGGTGTGGCTGCGTGACCTGGGCCAGCCGCCCGAGGCGGCGCGGGTGATGCTCTGCCTCGAGCTGCTCGAGATGTCGCTGCGCTACGCCGAGGCCCGGCGGGCCGGGGTGACGGTGCGGCACGACCGCTTCGGCACCGCGCTGCGAGACCTGCTCGATGTACCGCCGGCGGAACGGCCGGTACCATGAGATGACCGCATGAGCATCTCGATCTCCAGCCTGGTCTCCCTCGCACCCGTCTTCGGCGTGGTCGTGGTGGCGATCGTCTCGGCATTCCTGCTCGCCCGCGGCGATGACGCGGCCCGCACGCGCAGCGGTCGCTGAGCCGGCCGGAGCGGCCCTTCGCGCGGTCGGCGAGGCGGTGGCCGCGATGGCGGCGGCGCCGTCGCTCGAGGCCACGCTCCGCGGCCTGGTGCAGGCGGCACGGCGGCTCGCGAGCTGCCGGTACGCGGCGGTGGGCGTCCCCGACGGCCGTGGCGGCTTCTCGCACTTCATCACCGACGGGATGAGCGACGAGCTGATCGCCGCCATCGGCCCGCTGCCGCGCACCCACGGGCTGCTCGGCGCCATGCTCGAGCGGCCGCTGCCGCACCGCACCACCGACATCTCGCGCGACCCGCGCTTCGGGTGGTGGCCGGCCGCACACCCCCGCATGCGGTCGTTCCTGGGCGTCCCGATCGTCGCGGCCGGCGAGGTCGCGGGCGCCTTCTACCTGACGGACAAGATCGGCGTGGACGAGTTCTCCGACGCAGACCAGGAGCTCATCGAGCTCTTCGCCGCCCACGCCGCCGTCGCGATCACCACCGCACGCGTGCACGAGCGCAGCCGCGAGCTCTCGGTCGTCGAGGAGCGCAACCGGCTCGCGCGCGACCTGCACGACGCCGTCTCGCAGACGCTCTTCTCGCTCAGCCTGACGGCCGAGGCGGCGGCCGAGCTGGTCGATCGCGACCCCGCCGCCGCGCGCGTGCAGCTGCACGAGGTGCGCCGGCTGGCCGACGAGGCGCGTGCCGAGCTGCGCTCGCTCGTGTTCCAGCTGCGGCCGGCCGACCTCGAGGCCGACGGCCTCGTGGCGACGCTGCGAAAGCACGTCGAGGTGATCGGCCGCGTCCACCCGGCGCAGGTCGCGATGACCGTGCGCGGCGATGCGGCGCCGAGCGCAGGCACCGAGCGGGAGCTCTTCCGCATCGCCCAGGAGGCGCTGCAGAACGCCCTCAAGCACTCGGGCGCCGACCGGATCGGTCTGGAGCTCGAGCTGGACGAGGTGCGGAGCGTGCTCACGGTGGCCGACGACGGCGCCGGCTTTGACCCGGCCGATCCGCTGCTGCGGTCACAGCACCTGGGCCTGACGGTCATGGCCGAGCGGGCGCGTGCCGTCGGCGGCCTGCTCGAGCTGCGCTCGGCGCGCGGCGAGGGCACGACCGTCCGGGTCGAGGTGCCGCGTGCCTGAGGCCCCAATCCGCGTGCTGATTGCCGACGACCACCCGGTGGTGCGCCAGGGCCTGCGCACGTACCTCGAGCTGCAGCCCGACATCATTGTCGCGGGCGAGGCGGGCGGCGGCTTCGAGGCGGCCGCGCAGGCCGAGCGACTGCGGCCCGACGTCGTCCTGCTCGACATGGTCATGCCGGAGGGCGACGGGATCGAGGCGCTGCGCCGGATCCGGGCGGGCGCCGGTGCGCCGCGGGTGGTGATGCTCACGAGCTTTCCCGCCGACGATCGCGTGCTCGATGCGATCCGCGCGGGAGCCGCCGGCTACCTGCTCAAGGACGCGCAGCCGGCCGAGTTGCTCGCCGCGATCCGCTCGGCCCACGCCGGCGGCGCGCCGCTGCATCCCGACGCCGCCGCACGCGTCGTCGGCGAGCTGCGGAGGCCGGCCGCGGCGGCCGTCGAGCTGACCCCGCGCGAGCGCGACGTGCTCACGCTGATCGCCCGCGGGCTGCCGAACAAGGCGATCGCGCTGCAGCTCTCGCTGTCGGAGAAGACCGTCAAGGCGCACGTGTCGGCGATCCTGCGCAAGCTCGACGTCACCGACCGCACCCAGGCGGCGCTCCGCGCGGTGCGCGAGCGGCTTGTCGACGTCGAGGGCGGGTGAGCTGCCGGGCGGTACGCTTGCACCGGGGGGCGTAGCTCAGGGGATAGAGCAGCAGCCTTCTAAGCTGACGGTCGGTGGTTCGAATCCACCCGCCCCCGCTCCGTACCAGTCCGTTGAGTATCGCGAATGCGCTCGCCGCGGTCCACGCAATAGACTGGCGCGCATGAGCGCATTCGGCAGCACCGGCAGCCTCGAGCACCTGCGGATCTGGGACGGCGTCACGGCGCAGGCCGTCGAGGGCGAGCGGACAACGCTCGCCGTCGTCGACCTCGAGCCGGGCAGCACCGTGCCAGAGCACCACCACGACAACGAGCAGCTCGGCCTGCTCGTGCGGGGCTCGATGCGCTTCCGGGTCGACACTGAGACGCGTGACCTCGTTCCGGGCGACACCTGGACGGTCGCAAGCCACGTGCCGCACGAGGTGACGGCGGGGCCGGACGGGGCGCTCGCAATCGAGTGCTTCACCCCGGCGCGCGCCGACTGGGCCGCACTCGAGCGCCTGGCCGGCCGGCCGGCGCCGCGGCTGACCTGATCTTGCCTGGGCTTGCCCGTCCTGGCCCCTCGTACTAGAATATATATCGTAATACGATGCAATATTGTTGATGGAAAGGAGCCCGGAGATGGCCGTGGACGAGTTGCAATGGGGGACGTACGCAGCCGGCCAGGCGGCGGCAGAGGTGGTGATCGCCCGGCCCAACCGGTACAGCCTCGGTCAGGAGCGGTCGAGGCGCGCCGACCGGACGACGGGGTCGTTCGCCGACGGCCAGGCGCGGACGCACCCGGCGCCCACGCCGCGCGGGCGCTTCTGCACGGGCCAGATCAGCGGGACGTGAACCCGCCGTCGAGGACGAGCGCCGTCCCGACCGCGAACGAGCTCTCGTCGCTCGCGAGGTAAAGGATCCCGCGGGCCTGCTCGGCCGGATCGGCGACGCGGCCGATCGGCGCCCAGTGGGCGAACTCCTCCCGCGTCGCGACGGGATCCTCGGCGATCCGCAGCTCCTCCTCCAGGAGCGGCGTCTGCGTGATGCCGGGGCAGATCGTGTTCACCCGGACGTTCTGCGCGATCAGGTCGAGCGCGATCGACTTCGTGAACATGATCACCCCGGCCTTGCTGGCGTTGTAGACGGGGGCGTTGGGCTCGCCGACGAGGCCCATCTCCGACCCGACCGTGACGATCGTCCCGCCGCCTCCGGCGCTGAGCGCGGGCAGCGCGGCCGAGACGACCGTGTAGATGCCCTTCAGGTTCACGCCGATCACGCGGTCGAACTCCTCCTCGGAGAGCCGGGAGATGCGCGAGCGGCTCGTGATGCCGGCCGCGCAGACGAGGATGTCGAGCCCGCCGAGCACGCTCACGGCCTCCTCGACCATGTGCGCGGCGGCGCCCATCTCCGACACGTCGCCGTGAACGCCAGTGATCGCCGCGCCGGCCCCGGCCGCCTGCAGCACGGCGGCAATCGAGCTCTGGTTGATATCGCCGATGACGACGCGGCAGCCTTCGGCCAGGAAGAGCTCCGCCGTGGCGCGCCCGATCCCGGAGGCGCCTCCGGTGATCAGCGCGGTCTTGCCGTCGAGCCGTCCCATCTCCCCTCCTTGTGCAGACGTGCTTGCGGTTTTGTAGCGCGCAGCACGCGAACCGTGTAGCCTCATCCGCGATCCACGCCGACATCGGCGCACCAAAGCGTTGCACCAGGTGGCAGGCCACACGCACCACACCAACAGGGCGATTCCACGACGCGACCTCTCCGAGGCGGGCGGCGCGCGCGTGAGCGACCTCGGCCGCGTACGCCCGGGCGAGCCGCAGGTCTTCGACTCGCTGACCGTGTCGTGCCGCGGGTGCGGGCAGAAGATCCCGCCGGGCGAGGTGTTCACCCGCTATCCGGTGCCCGACGACAGGCGCCGCGACCTGACGGCGCCGTTCTGCCAGACATGCCGGCCGATGACGGCTGCGGCACCCGATGTCGTCGAGAGCACCTCGCCGCAGGATCTGATCAGCGCCCTTCGCCGCGGGCTCGAGCGCCAGGCGCGCTCCGAGACCGGCGCGGAGGCCGGCGAAGCGGTCTAAGCCGTTTGCGCGAGGGCGACCGCGTGTGCGACGGCGGCGGCGCGCTCGGCGACCAGGGCGGCGGTGCGCAGCTGCGGCAGGCACAGGCCGGCGGCCCGGCCGATGAGGATGACTCCGACCGCGACGTCTGCTGAGCGAACCGGGATGGCTGCCACCGTGGGCGGCTCGCCCTGGGAGTAGACGCAGCCGTTCGCGAGCGCGGCGTCGATCAGGGTCTGGTGGGGTCGCTCCGCGGTGCCGGCCTGCGGCGCGGCGGTGAAGAAGGCGGCCCAGTCGACGCCGACCAGGGTGGGCAGCTCGTCGGCGACCAGGAGGGCGGCCTGCCCCGGCGAGGCGCACGCCTGCATGCGGCGCAGCATCGCCTCGGTGCGGTCAAGCGCCGGATCGTCGGAGGGGGAGCGGACGAGCATGCCCGCATCCTCGCCGCCGACGGCGCCCGCGTGAATCCCGGGATCGGAGGAGATCGAGTCACCGCCACGCGGGCGGCGACCCCACCTAAATGAGGTAGCCACCGGCCAGCGCCCGGAACTCGCGGGTCTGCGTGTAGTCGCGCGGCCGCGTCAGCCGATAGGCCGAGACGGCGACCGGAACGGCCAGTGCGAGGGTGGCCAGCCCGAGGATTCCCGATGATCGCTTCACGAACGTGCTCCTTGGGGGGGACGCGGAGTCATTCGCGTGTATCGGCCGGAGGCCCCGAATTCTGTAGCCCCTGCCCCCCACCCGGGGGATTCAACGGCCCTGTCGACCGTGCCGATGAGAGTCGTCCATGCGCGCCAGAATTCTCCTGCTCGCGGGCACAATCGCCCTCTGCACCGCTGCCCCCGCAGGGGCCATGCCGCTGCAGCCGATGCACGCCGCCGCGTCTGCTCCGGCCGTCCGCAGCGACGCCGGCCGCACGCCCCCGGTGCGGGCTGCGCGGCGCAGGTTCATGATCGTCGACGAGTCGTCCGGCACGGTCGTTCGCGCCGTACCGCGCGGGCGCATCCTGGGCCGGCTGCCCGGGACGACGCCGCTCGGCACGCCCACCTGGCTGTGGGCGCTGCAGACGAGCCGCGATGGTCACTGGGCCGAGGTCGTCCTGCCGTGGACGCCCAACGGACGCACCGGCTGGGTCACGCTGCGCGGCCGGCGCGAGGTGCAAACGCGCGTCTGGGTGCAGGCCGACCTCTCCCGCCGCCGTGTCACACTGATGCGCGGTTCACGCGCGCTCGCCTCGTTCGTCGCCGCCGTCGGCGCGCCGGACTCACCGACGCCGATCGGCCGCTTCAGCGTCACCGACCCGATCGCGACGGGCGATCCGGGCGGGCCGTACGGCTGGTACGCATTCGGGCTCTCCGGCCATCAGCCCCACCTGCCGCCGGGCTGGAGCGGCGGAGACCAGCTCGCGATCCACGGCACGAACGACCCGCCGTCGCTTGGAACAGCGGCATCGGCGGGCTGCCTGCGCGTCTCGGCGACGGCCCTCGCGGTGCTCAAGCGGGCGCTGCGGCCCGGCACGCCCGTGATCATCCACCCCTAGTAGCGGCCGCGGCGCACGCGGACAGGCCGCAGGCCGGCCGCCACCAGGCCGAGCCCGAGCGCGCCGTAGACGACGTCGAGCCCGAGCTGCGGGCCGCCGTGCCAACCGATCATGAGCGTCTCGATGGCCAGCCATGAGAGCAGGATCACGCCCATCGCGAGCGCCGCGGGCAGGGCGAGGCGCGGTCGCATCAGCGCGGCGGCGGCGGCGAGCGCCATCCCCCCGCCGATCACCACGAGGAGCAGCAGCCCCGGAACGGTGTAGTCGGGCAGGAGCGTGTGATCGATCCAGGCGGTGTCGAGGCCCATGCCGTCGCGGATCAGCGCGATGCCCGACGGGACGGCGGGGATCGCGACTGCGAGCTCGATCGCGGCCAGCGCCCACCGCAGACGGCGCGACGGCGTGGGCCACTGAAGCGTGAGCGAGAAGCTCGCCGCCGGCGCCCGAGCCGATGAGGCCATCTCACAACACCTCCGTCGAGGATGACCGCCGCCGGGGAGTCGAACCCCGGACGCCCGGGTCATGCCGGGCTCGACCGCGATCAGCGGGCGGTGATGCTTCGAGCTCTATCATCGGCGCGCGCCGAGCCGCGTGCATCCGGGGGGACACGGATCCGCCCACTCGGGTTTTCCGCGCCTGCGGGACGGACCCGGCGACCTACGGCGTGCGCGCGGCGGTGTCGCCGACGATCACGGCGGCGATCGCCGTGCCCCACTCCTCGATCTCGTCCCAGTCGCGGTAGTCGCCCTCGGCGACATGCACCGCACGCGCGACCGTGCGCTGCACGAGGCCGAGCCGGCCCATCTCGAGCCGGCCCGAGAACACCCGGTGTTCGCGCGCATGGACGGAGGCGACGAGGTCGTCGATCTTGACCGCCGTCCCGGAGTCCGGTCTGGGCGGGTCGCCGACCGGCCCGCTGCTGAACAGCCACGTCGGCCGCGCGGCGAGCTCCTCGGCGTGCTGGAGGACGAACGCACGCGCGGACTTGATCCAGCCGCCCATGTAGACGGCGCTTCCGACCACGAACGCGTCGTAACCCTCGAGCGTCGCCACGTCCTCGACCTCGCAGATGTCCGTCTTGATGCCGCGGCCGGCGATCGTGGCGCCGATCATGTCCGCGATCTCGCGGGTGGCTCCATGCTGGCTGGCGACGGCGACGAGCACTCTCATCCGACATCACCTCCCGATGTCACCTTCAGGATCGCCGCGCCGGGCCCGATCCGCATCGGGGCGGCCACGAAGCCCGATGCGGGTTTCTACGCAGACCCGGCCCTGCGCGCGGGCACGTAGACTGGCGCCAGACCCGGGACGTGGCGCAGCCTGGTAGCGCACCTGCTTTGGGAGCAGGGGGTCGTCAGTTCGAATCTGACCGTCCCGATCGCGGCGTCTCTGACACTTGGCCAGGCGCTCCCTCTCACCCGAGCCGGCTCAAGTCGTCTCGTCGAGGGCGATGCCTGTTTGGTATGCGAAGACGACGGCCTGCACTCGGTCTCGGAGGTCGAGTTTCTGGAGGATGTGCGTGATGTGCGTCTTGACAGTGGTTTCGCTGATGTAGAGCTCCTGGCCGATTTCGGCGTTGGATAGGCCACGCACTACCAGACGGAAGACCTCGAGTTCGCGTTCGGTCAGGCCGGCGAGCGTCTTGGGCTGCGTTGGGCGCGGCGCGCGTGTGTAGTGCTGGATCACGCGTTTCGTGATGGCGGGGGACAGGAGTGCTTCGCCGGCCGCAACGGTGCGGACGGCTGCGAGCAGCTGTTCTGGTGGGTCGTCCTTGAGGACGAAGCCGCTGGCACCGGCGCGAAGCGCCTCGTAGATGTACTCGTCGAGGTCGAACGTGGTCAGGATCAGGATTCGCACGCCGGCGTCTGCGGCGAGGATGCGCCGTGTCGCCTCGAGGCCGTCGAGCTCGGGCATGCGGATGTCCATCAGCACGACCGTCGGCGAGAACCGCCGCGCCTTGTCTACTGCCTCGAGCCCGTTGCTGGCCTCGGCGACGACCTCGATGTCCGCCTCACCGGATAGCAGCATGCGAAAGCCCGCGCGGACCATGGACTGGTCGTCGGCGACGAGCACGCGGATGCTCATGCGACGGCGTTCTCGACGGGTAACTGCGCGCTGAGGATGAAGCCGCCGTCCGGCGCGGGCCCGGCTGACATGTCTCCGCCGTAGATCTTGACCCGTTCGCGGATGCCGACAAGCCCGTGGCCGAGCCCGTCGCCCGGCGCGGCGCTCTTGCCGTCGTCGCGCACCTCGAGCTCCACCCGGTTCGGGCGGTAGCGGACGGTCACGTCCGCCTGTGTCGCCTGTGCGTGCTTGAGCGCGTTCGTGAGTCCCTCTTGCACGATCCGGTAAGAGGACAGCTCGATCGCGCGGGGGAGCGGGTGGCGGTCGCCGTCGACGTGAAGCCGTACGGGGAGCCCTGCGCGGGTGACGTCGCCGGCGAGCGCCTCGAGGCCGTCGAGGCCGGGCTGCGGCGACAGCTCGACGCCGTCACCGTCGCGGCGCATCGCTCCCAGCAGGAGGCGCATCTCGGAGAGCGCCGAGCGACCTGCCCCTTCGACGCGGCCGAGAGCGTCCTTGTCCTCGACGAGCACCGCGGGCAGCTTATGGCGCACGGCGCCCACCTGGAGCACCATCACGCTGACAGCATGCGCGACGATGTCGTGCAGCTCGCGGGCGATGCGCGCTCGCTCCTCCGCCACCGCGATCCGCGCGGCGGCCTCCCGTTCCCGCTCGGCAAGCATCGCTCGCATCTCCGCCGCCTCGCGCTCCCGCTCAGCCAGGCTTGCCCGCATCTCGGCCGCCTCGGCCTGCTGTGAGCGTTCACGCATCGCGTATCCCGCGATCCAGGCGACCACGAACCGGAGCGGGATGAAGATCAGGTCGCTGGCCGACTGGGTCCCGGGGATATTCGCGACCACGACCACGATCGAGCCGACCACGACCGCCAGGCCGACCCCCGCCTTCCGGTCGTCACGCAGGTTGCCGAGCAAGAAAGCGGCGGCCAACCCCAAGACACCGAGGCTGCCGACGAACGGGATCAGCAGCCCGTTCACATACGTGAGTCCGGCGGCGATCAGCCAGTAGGCGGCCGGCGCGCCAAACGGAAAGCGTCGGCGTGCCAGAAGCGGCGCCACGACAATCGCCACCGCCGGCATCGATACCCAGAGCGACATGTCCGGTGCGCCGGGCAGGTTTCGGCCGACGAGCAATTCGAGCATGCCGGCGATTCCCAGTACCGCCATCAGCAGCTCGAACCAGTACTCGTATGCGGTGTTCCGGATTCGCGTCACGCGGTGAACGTACTGCAGATCGGCCCGCTCCGCCTCCTACCAGAGAAGGAGCCGGATTCGTCGTCGCGACGAGGTCGAATCCGACGTCCCGACGATGCGCCCGGCCAGCCTCCGCCATAGCGTCGGACGTGTTCACAAACCACGAAGGAGGAACACGATGAACATGTCATTCGCACCAACGGCCGTAGTCGTCCCCTCCGCGGCCGACCAGGCGCCCGCAAAGGTCGCCATCCCGCAGTACGGGATCCGGCGAATCCTGGCGGTATGGGCGGCGGCTGCGCTGCCGATGGGGGCACTGGCCTGGCTCGTCGCCCCTGCCCTCAAGGACAGCTTCGCCGGCACGGGAAGTGTGCAGATGGCAAAGGCGCTGTTCGTGTGCTTCACCGCCGGCCTGATCTGGCAGTTCGTCCTGGTCGTCGCGTTGCTCCGGCGTGAACAGGGCACGCTTCGCTGGTCGACGACGCGCGAAGCGCTCTGGCTTCGCTCACCGCAGAGCCCGCGCAGCGGGCGCGTCGGCGGCAGGATCTGGCTGATCCTCGTCCCACTGATCCTCGCAGCCACAATCTTCGACGGCGTTCCATTTGTGACCGGCCCCAGCAACCGAGACTTCGGGACATTCCTCGGCTCACACGCCGGCCACGCATTCCTCAGCGGCGCCTGGGGCTGGTACGCACTGATCCTGGTGATGCTCCTGTTCAACACCGTACTGGGCGAGGAGCTGCTCTTCCGCGGGTTCCTGCTCCCACGCATGAACCGTGCCTTCGGCCGCGGCGACTGGCTCGCCAACGGCGTCCTCTTCGCTGCATACCACCTGCACGAGCCGTGGGCGATGCCGTCCGCACTGCTCGACACGTTCATCTACGCCTACCCAACCAAGCGCTACCGAAGCGCATGGATCGGCATCGCCGTCCACAGCGCCTCAAGCGTGTTCCTAGGAATCGTCATCCTCACGCTCGTCGCCTGACATCGGGACACCACGAGATGAGTCGGGCCGGGCACCAACCCGGCCCGACCCGTTTCGGCGTCGTCAAGTCCGCAGACGCCCTCCGCTACGCGCAGGAGAACTACCCTACCCCGCCTACGGCCGGACCAGGCGGGAAAGGGAGGGGTGAGATGACGCGGTATCTGATCTCGTTCGATCACGGCGCGATGGACCACATCCCCGACGAGGACGGGCCCGCTGTCAGGGATGCGTCGCTCGCGGTGATCCAGGACTACAAGGACGCCGGAATATGGGTGTTCGCCGAGGGTGTGTATCCCCACGACGAGGTGAGCGCGAGCGTGGTCGCCCCCGACGGGACGGTCACCGACGGCGCGCAGAACAACATCGCCGGAGTCACGATCATCGACGTGCCCTCACGCGAGGAGGCGCTTCGGTGGGCCGGCAAGCTCGCCGGCGCCTGCCGCTGTCCACTAGAGGTGCACGAGTTCGCGCCCAACCCACCTGTGCGCGTAACCTGATCGGCGGCGTCGGCCTGGTGTGACGCTCGGGAGTCGCGACGGTCGCTCGGCGGCAGAGCCTGTAGGGTGGTTCACCGGACACCGTCCGGCGGAGTGCCGCCTCTCGGCGCAGGCTGGATACGACGAAGGGAACCAAAATGGTCAGGTACGTGCTCCTGCTGAACTGGACAGATCAGGGCGTCGCGACGGTGAAGGACACCGTCAACCGGTACCACGCTGCCAAGCAGCTGCTGGAAAGCAAGGGCGGCTCGTTCGAGGCCATCGCGTGGACGATCGGCCCATACGACCTCGTATCGATCGTCAACGTCCCAGACGAGGAGACCGGATCCGCGTTCAACCTTCAGCTTGCGGCCAGCGGCAACCTTCGCTCACTGACTATGCGTGCCTTCACCGAGGACGAGATGAGCGGCATCGTCGGGAAGATGGACTGAGCGGCCCACATCGGCCTGGGAACAGAAGCCTGCCACTAGCGGGTCATGCGACGATTCCGTGATACCAACAGAGTCAGGCACCCGTCGATGCAGGTGTGGAAAGCCAGGCGGCGGAGGCTGCCGCTCTCCCGCGAACCCAGGGGTGGAGGTCACACACTGCAGCTACGGCGGGTCTTCACGATGCCCGACGGGCAGCTCTTACGCGCTGCAGCGGAACGCGTTGGCGAACACACCGGAATCCGCGAGCCCGGACAGAGCCGCCGCTCCTCGACGTCGCGGGACGTGCGGACTCTACGACCCGGCGCGGTACCTGTCTAATGAACGCCAGCTCAACCGGTGGCGCGGGCCGCGTTGTGATACCGCCAGATTCAGGCACCTTGGCCTCTGAACTAGTCTCCGAGAGACCAGAGAAGGGAGCTTGATGAGTGCCGGAACCCCTCGGCGAGTCAACATCGCAACGCCAGCGTTCAAGACCTCTCCCGACAACCCGGATGGCTTCCGGCCCCGCAGCGCGCGGATCGGCCCACTTGTCGGTGCAGCCAACACCGGGATGAGCGTCTACGAGCTACAGCCCGGACAGGCCATCTGCCCCTACCACTACGAGAACCCTGAAGAAGAGTGGCTCCTCGTGCTGGACGGGCGACCGACACTGCGCCACCCCGCGGGCGAGGATGAGCTGCAACCGTGGGACGTCGTCTTCTTCCCGTCGGGGCCCGCCGGCGCACATGCCGTGCGAAACGACACGGACTCGACCACACGCGTGCTGATGTTCTCCGACAGGAGCACCGTCGCCGCAACTGTCTATCCCGACAGCGAGAAGATCGCCATCTGGACAGGCAACGACACCGACGACCTCATCGTGAAACGAACCAGCGGCGTGAGCTACTGGGAGGGCGAACGCGGCCGGCAGGAGTAGCCGCCCGACCGGCAGGAGGCCGAACCCCCGTCGTTATACCGGCAGAGTGAGGCACCTCACCGCTTGGCGGCCAGGTCGAGCCTGACGAATCAGCCGTCAAGCCGCTGCGCGAAGTACCACGAGTGCCCCTCTGGATCGCGAGTGTGGTAGCGCCGATCGCCGTACTCCTGGTCGGTCGGCTCATCCACGATCTCCGCTCCGGCCGTGCGCGCTCGATGGCAATGGGCATCGACGTCCTCCACGTAGACGTACAACTGCACCGCCGTGCCGCCAAGCCGTTTCGGGCTGATCGGCTCCTGTGGCTGACCGAGATGAACCTCGCCGTCGCCGAGTCGCATCTCGGCGTGGTCAACGCGGCCACCCGGCGACGTCATGCGCCTCGTTTCTTCGAAGCCGAACGCCTGCGAAAGGAACTCAAGCGCGGCCGCCGCGTCCTCATAAAGCAGATACGGAGTGACGGCCTGCACAAAGAAGCAGACTACTCCGACAACTGCCACGGCTCTCGGGCGCGTCTACGGGGTGGAGCAGGCGAGCACCTCGTCACACGGTTCCACTTTCCCAGGCCCCTGTCAGACCCGAGAGCACCGTCCGGGAATCAGCTTGTTCTTGCCCGTTCTCGCATGACCTCCTGCGACCCCGAATGTCCTTTGGGAGCAGGGGGTCGTCAGTTCGAATATGACCGTCCCGACTCGGAACGATGGCTCCGCAACGGTGCGTCGCGCCCCAGTAATCCCGCGCCGTCGCTCACGCCTGCTCACCAGGGCTCCGAGGCGCGACGCTGAGGATGTGGATGCTCAGAACCAGGGCCCAGAGCGGGAACACGAGGTTGACCCAGTGCAGGCGCCCGGAGTTCACCAGAAGGACCAGCGCCGAGGCGTAGCCGAAGATCCCGAGCCAGCGGGGGAGGATCCCGGTCCGGAAGGCGATCGTCGTCGTTGAGATGACGAACACCCCCGCCATGCGTAGCGCATACACCTCGAGCAGCTGCTGGCTGATCCTCCGTTCGGTCTCGAGGAGATCGGCCCGCAGAGGTCCCCCGGCGGCTGCACCAGCCGTCGCCGCAACGGCACCGGCCACGGCCGCACCCGCGAACAGCATCGCGACGAAGAGCAGACCGCTGCCCAGAAACACCGTCGCGATGAACCGGTCCTCCCGCTCGCCGAGGCGGTCGCGCACGACACCCATGAACCACAGGAACGCGATCCCGGCGAACGGGATCAGGCTGAGCCCAACGACCAGCGTCTGCCGACGACCCGAATCGGTCAGCCACACGCCCGCTTGGGTCTCATTCGACGGGGTCGAGATCCGTAACAGGACGATCGCCACCGCCAGCAGAAGCGAGAAGGCGATCCCGGCCACACCCGCCGCACGGGGAGCCCGTAGCACCTTGACGCTTGCCTCGAGCTCCCCTCGATCCACATGCATCTCACTCCTTCCGCCGTCCCGCCGCCTTTCGTTCTCCGAAGATCCGCCCTGCACAGGGCGGCCACATCACACCAACAGGGTGAACCGCCGTCGCCGGGCCACTCATGGAACCGGCGCCGAGCGCCGATCTTGTAGGGAGTGAGCGCGGACACTCCCAGCCCCGACGAGGGGGCGCTCGGACAGGCACTCGCCACGAGCGACGTGCTTCGCCGCGTCGCGGGCACGACCGCCATCCACATCTACGAGCTGCGCTACGACCCCGACGGCTCCTACGCATGCACCGCCTTCGTGGGGGCAGGGCTCGAGAGCCTGCTCGGGCCCATCCCGCCGGACGTGGACGAGGAGGACGCGTGGGAGCGCGCGGTGCACCCCGACGACCGGCTGCTGTACGACGAGTTCTCGCGCTCGTGCCAGCGCGGCGAGCCGGCCGAGGTCGAGTTCCGGCTGGTCGGCTACGACGGCGTCACCCGCTGGGTGTGGGAGCGCGGCCGGCCGCGCGTCCAGGACGGCGCCGTCTACGTCGACGGGGTCGTCGCCGACATCACCGAGCGGCGTGAGGCGGCCGAGGCGCTGGCCGAGGCCCAGGCGAAGCTCGCCCACCTCGCCTACCACGACGCGCTGACGGGCCTGCCCAACCGCCTGCTCTTCCACGAGCACCTCGGCACCGCGCTGCGGCAGGCCGAGCGCAACGGCCGCGGGGTGGCGGTGCTCTTCGTCGACCTCGACGACTTCAAGCTCGTGAACGACGGCTTCGGCCACTCGGTCGGCGACCAGGTGCTGTGCGAGGTGGCCGACCGCCTGCGCGGCGCCGTGCGCGCGTCCGACGTGGTGAGCCGGCTCGGCGGCGACGAGTTCCTGATCCTCGTGGCCGACACCGACGCAGCACCTGAGGACATCGAACGGGCTGCGCTCCTCGTCGGCGAAAAGATCCGGCTGGCTCTGGACACGCCGTTTCTGATCGGCCAGCCCGGCGCGAGCACCGAGGTGTACGCCGCGGCGAGCATCGGGATCAGCATCTTCCCGATCGACGCCACCGACGCCGAGGGGATGCTCCGCTGCGCCGACATCGCCATGTATCAGACCAAGGAGGCGGCTCGGGCCGGCTCGGAGCCGTACCGCCGCGCCGACGACGGCGAGCGGGCAGCCCTCATCTCTACCGCCGCCCGCCTGCGCAAGGCGCTCGATCGCGACCAGATGGTGCTGCACTACCAGCCGCTCGTCGAGCTCAAGAGCGGCGCGCTCGTGGGCGTCGAGGCGCTGATCCGCTGGCGGGACGGGGCCGGCGGCCTCGTGCCGCCGGGCACCTTCCTACCGCTGGCCGAGCGCGTCGGCCTGATGCCCTCGATCTGCGACTGGGTCGTCGAGGAGGCCTGCCGCCAGGCGCGCAGCTGGGCCGAGCGCGGCCTTGACCTGTACGTGTCGGTGAACATGCCGCCCGCGATGTGGCGCCCGGCCGCGACCGACCGCCTGCTCGACCTGCTCCAGGCCTACGGCCTGCACCCCAACCGGCTCATGCTCGAGCTGACGGAATCGGCCGCGATGGCGGATCGCGGGCACATCGAGCCGGCGATGGCGGCGCTGCACCGCCGCGGCCTGCGGCTGGCGATCGACGACTTCGGCACCGGGCACTCGTCGCTGTCGCGGCTGGCGCAGATGCGCGTCACGACCCTGAAGATCGACCGCAGCTTCGTCCGCGACCTGACCACCGACCCGGGGACGGCCGTGCTCGTGAGCGCGATCATCCAGCTGGCCCTGAATCTCGGCCTGCAGCCGCTCGCCGAGGGCATCGAGACCGAGGCGCAGCGCGCGTTCGTCCTCAGCCAGGGCTGCCGGCTGGGACAGGGCTTCCTCTTCAGCCCCGCCGTGCCCGCCCGCGAGGTGGAGGCCCTCTACTCCGCCCAGCTGCGCCGCGCAGCGTAGGCAAACGCACCGCCAGGGGTGGCGCATTGCCCCGATCCATGCCAGACTGGCATGGGAATCGGGGGCGATTGGGGGGGTGACGAGATGTCTCGTCGAATGCTCGGTGTGGTGGCGGCATCATTTGTGTGGGTGGTCGTGTTCGCGGCGACCGCTGACGCGGCGGGGTGGCAGGTCGAGTCGAGCGCGAGCCCGAACGCGTACAAGAACTTCCTGGCCGCGGTCACGCGCGTCCCCGGCACCGGCCAGTTCTGGGCCGCGGGATACACGCTCGACCAGGTCGGTCCCGAGCACAGCCTGATCGAGCACTCGAGCGGCGGCGCGTTCACCGTGTCACCCATCCCGCGGATGGGGCGGTTCGAGCAGCTGAGCGGCGTCGCCGCGGCGTCGCCCGCGCACGCCTGGGCGGTCGGCGGGAGCTTCGTCAACGCCACGCTGCCCCTGGTCTTCGTGTGGAACGGCACGGCCTGGGGGCGCACCACCGTCCCGCTCCCGCCCGGCGCAAACGGCGGGACGCTCGCCAGCGTGCGCGCCTTCTCGGCCACCGATGTCACCGCGGTCGGAACCTGGTTCTCGCCCACGACGACGGGCGGCCCGCTGATCGAGCACTGGAATGGGCAGACATGGACCGCGACCGCCGCGCCTACCCCATCGACCTGCCAGGGCGCGTTCACGTCCATCGCGGCGGTGCCCGGATCGCCCGTGCGGTTCGCGGTCGGCTACTGCACCGGTGCCGACGGCACCTCCGACCAGGCGCTCATCGAGCGGTCATCCGGCGCGCGCTGGTCGATCGTGGCGGCGGGCGCCCCGGCCGGCAGCTCGCTGCAGTCGGTGACCCCCGTGTCGCCCACCGAGGTGTGGGCGGTCGGCTCGGTGATGGCCGCCGACGGTGCGAGGAGCGCGCTCGCCGAGCGCTGGAACGGCTCGAAGTGGTCGGTCGTGCCGACGCCCGACCCGTCCACCAACGACTGGCTCCAGAGCGTCGTGCGCGTCCCCGGGACGGCGACGCTGTGGGCGGTCGGATCGGCCGTCACCGCGACCACCAATGTCGGCATCGCCGAGCGGTGGACGGGGTCGGCCTGGCAGGCGGTCACGCCGGTGCAACCCGGTGATGCGAGCAACCTGCAGGGGGTCGCGGCCGCGCCCGGCGCCGTCTGGGCCGTAGGCGACTCCTTCCCCACGGCGCCCGGCTCCGGCCCGGTGACGCGCACGCTGGCCGAGCTGACCACGGGGTAGCAGCGCCGGGAACCACGGGCCGGCCGCGGGCGTCCGAGATGCATGCGACGCCTGTGGAGCATGCCCGTGATCGTCGTGCTGGCCGGGTGCGGCGCCGCGAGCCATCCCGCGACGACGCAACTGCCCGACCGCGCCGGCCCGGTCCGGGCCACCTACGTGGTGTCCGCCCCGGTGCTCGAGGTGCACGGCACGCGGACGGCCTGTGACGCGATCCTGACGTCGTATCCGCCGGCGGGATGCTCGGGCGTCCCTGTACGCGGCTACGGCTTTGCCCACATCCCCGGCGTCGTCCGGTACGCCGGGATGGGGTGGCAGACACCCGTGCTGCGCCTCACCGGCCGGTGGGACGGACACGCGCTCGTCGTGCGCCGGGTGGCGGCGACGACCATGGGACAGGCGCCGCCTCAAGCGCCGGACGCCTGCCGGGCCGCGCCACGCCCGCGCGGCGAGGCGCTCGTGCGCCGGATCGCCCACGACGACGCCCCCGGCATGCGGCTGATCGCGTTCGGCCCGTGCGAGGGCACGGCATGGGTGCTAGTCCCCGTGGCGGACCGGTCGACCGTCTGGGCGATCCGGCTGCGCTACGGCAGGGGTGTGATCGTCGATGGATGGCTCAGGCGGGCGCGTCGCCAGGCCTCCTAGCCTGAAGGCCGCGCCAATCGCGTCCTGCAATCCTGCATCCATGCGATCGGTTCTGGTGGGCATCCTCGCGGCACTCGTGGTGGGCACGACCGCGTGCGGCAGTGGCGGCGCCTCGTCGTCGGCACCGCCCACCTCACCGGCGCCCGCCTCGAGCGCACCGGCCGCCCCGCCGCCGGCGACGACCACCACCACCACCGGCGCCGCGACCGGCAAGAAGATCGTCGTGGTGTACCTCGAGAACCACAACTCCTCCGAGATCGCCGGCCAGTCGTGCTGCCCGTACGAGACGAAGCTCGCCCACCAGGGCATCCAGTTCACGAACTTCTACGGCGTCGCCTACCCGTCGAAGCCGAACTACCTGGCGTTCGGCGGTGGGAGCACGTTCGGCCAGGCGGGCAGCGACGACCCGTTGCCGCTGATCACCGCCCCGAGCCTGTTCGGCCAGATGTCGGCCGCGTCCGTCGACTGGAAGGCGTGGGCCGAGAACTACCCCGGCGGCCCCGGCCACTGCTACCTGCAGCCGACGGCGTCGAACTACGCCATGCGCCACGTCGCGCCGCTGCTCTTTGCCGACGTCGGTCAGACCGCGCTCTGCGACCGCGTGTCATCGACCGAGCCGAGCACACTCCCGCAGTTCCTGTGGGTGACGCCCAACATGTGCAACGACGACCACGACTGCCCACCAGCGAGCGGTGACGCGTGGCTGGCCGCGCACGTGCCCGCCTGGCTCGCACAGGGGGCGGAGGTGTTCATCACCTACGACACGGGCGACCCCGACACGACCCATGGCGGCGGGCACGTGTACGCCGTGCTCGTCGGCAAGGGCATCGCACCGGCAACGAACGGGGCGCTGATGGATCACATGAGCGCGCTCGCAGGCGTCGAGAACGCGTTCGGGCTCCCGCTCCTGGGCGAGGCCAAGAGCGCCACACCCGTCCCGTTCTGATCCCCTAGAGCACGAACCGCTCCGCCGTGGGGACACCGCCGGCGAAGCGGTCGAGCGCGAAGCCCTGCAGGTCGAGCGTCGGAGCGCGGCCGGCGACGAGCTCGGCCAGGTGCTCGCCGATCGCCGGGCTCTGCATCACCCCGTGGCCGGAGAAGCCGGTCGCAAAGAAGAACCGCGGCGCCGCGGGCGCCGCACCGACGATCGCGTTGTGGTCGGGGCTCATGTCGTAGTAGCCCCACCACGACGACCGCACGGCCAGCTCGGCCATCAGCGGCAGGCGCCGGATCGCGGGCTCGGCGAGGTCCTCGATCGACCCCGACCGGCCGCCGAAGAGCAGGCCATGCTCCTCGCGGGTGACATAGAACCCGGAGCCGAAGTCCGACACGAGCGGCAGCGTGTCGGCCAGGCCGCCGTCGTCGTCGCAGAAGCACACCCAGTGCACCTCGCCGCGCACCGGCAGCTCGAGCCCGACGTGGGCGCTGACCTCGTTCGACCAGGCACCGGCGGCGCAGACGACGGTGTCGGTCGCGATCGTGCCTGCCGTTGTCTCGACCGCCGTGATCGCCCCGCCTGTCGTGCGGATACCCGTCACCGCGCAGCCCTGGCGTACGCGCACCCCGCGGGCGGCGGCGGCGCCCGCGTAGCCGCGCACGAGCGCCTCGGGCACGAGCCGGCCGTCGGCCGGGCAGTAGGTGGCGGCGATCAGGCCGTCGAGGTCGAGCTGCGGCACCATTGCCCCCGCTTCGGCCGGCGTGAGCTCCCGCGAGGGGACGCCGAGCGCATGCTGGACGGCGAGCGCGGCCCGGAAGTGAGCGACGTCGTCGAGCGCGTCGAGCAGGATCAGATAGCCGTGGCGGCGCAGCTCGATGTCGACGTCGACGCCGCACGCCGCCATCATCTCGGGGAACTGCTCGAGCTCGGCGATCGCCCGCCGGCACGTGCGGATGTTGACCTCGTCGCCGAACTGCAGCCGGACGCCCCCGACCGCCTTGCCCGTCGAGCCCGAGCCGAGCTGGTCGCGCTCGATCACGACGACGTCGCGGATGCCGAGCTCGGTGAGGTGGTAGGCGGTGCTCGCCCCGACCGCGCCGCCGCCGACGATGACGAGATCGGCGCGCTCGTCGCTAGGCATCCGCGCCGCTCCCGCCGAAGTCGTGGCGATGGTCGGCCAGGAACGCCGCGAGCGAGCGTGGCGGCCGCCCGAGCAGCCGCGGCAGGTCGGATCCGACCGTGAGCTCGCCGGGCGCGTATGCCGCGGCGATGTGGGCCAGGTCGAACGCCCGCCAGCCCGGGACGCCGGCGGCGCGCAGGTCGGCTTCGAGGTCGTCCGGCGCGGCGGCCACGTAGCGCACCGGGCGGCCCGCCACACGCCCGATCGCCGCGGCCACCTCGGCGTAGCCGACCGCCTCCGGGCCGGTCAGCGCGTACGTGCGCCCCGAGTGCGCCGCGGGCGCCAGCAGCACCGCGGCCGCGGCGGCGCCGACGTCGCGCGTGTCCACGAGCGGGACAAGGATGCCGCCGAGCGCCGCCGTGAGCGTGCCGGCCGCCCGCACCGCGGCGGTCGCCCGCAGCAGGTTCTGCATGTACAGGTGCGGCCGCAGCAGCGTCCACCCGGCCGATCCGGCGCGGACGCGGGCGTCGACCTGCTCGTGCTCGCGCATGAGCGCGATCGGCGATCCGGCCCTGGCGCCGATGGCCGAGAGCCTGACGATGTGCGCCACGCCCGCCTGCTCGGCGTGAGCGAGCACGCGCTCGTGCTGGGCGACCGACTCCGGGCCGTCCCGGCCCGCGAGCAGCAGCGCGTCGACGCCGCGCAGGGCGCGCTCGAGCGAGGCGTCGTCGTCGAAGCAGCCCGTCACGGCCTCGGCGCCGCCCAGGCCCACCGCGCGCGCCGGGTCGCGCACGAGTGCCCGCACCTGCGCGCCCGCCCCGACGAGCTCCCGCGCAGCCTGCCGCCCCACCTGTCCCGTCGCTGCGGTGACCAGGATCATGGGGCCATGGTATATGGTATTACCGTAAAGATGGATGCCCTCCCGGAAGGACTCCCGTGACCGGCCAGTATCCCGCCGCCGCCGTTTATACGCTGCCGCCGACGCGCAACACGCTGCCGCTCGACTACGCCCCCGGCTCGCCCGAACGCGCCGCGGTCGACGCCGAGCTCGTACGGATCGCGTCGGAGTCGCCGGAGCTGCCGCTGCGGATCGGCGGCGAGGATGTGTTCACCGATCGCCGGCATCCGGTGGTCGTGCCGCACCGGTTCGGGCACGTCCTGGCGCACGCGCACTGGGCGGGGCCCGACGAGGTGCGCCGCGCCATCGCCGCCGCCGGCGAGGCCTGGCACGACTGGTCGCGCCTGGCCTGGGAGGACCGCGCCGCCATCTTCCTGCGCGCCGCCGAGCTCGCCCGCGGCCCGTGGCGGGCGACGCTGAACGCCGCCGCGATGCTCGACCTCAGCAAGACCGTGCACGAGGCCGACATCGACGCGGCCTGCGAGACGGCCGACTACCTGGCGTTCCACGCCCGCTACATGCGGGAGATGTACGAGATGCAGCCCGACTCGCTGCTTCCCGGCGTGTGGAACCGGGTCGAGTACCGGCCGCTCGAGGGGTTCGTGATGGCGATCTCGCCGTTCAACTTCCTGTGCCTGGCGACGCTCGCCTACGCGCCGGCGATCATGGGCAACGTCGTCCTGTGGAAGCCCGCCGAGCAGGCCGAGCTCTCGGCCTGGTACGCGCACAAGCTGCTCGAGGCGGCGGGGCTTCCGCCCGGCGTGATCAACCTCGTGTTCGGCGACGGGCCCGAGATCGGCCGGGTGGCTCTCACCGACCCCGACCTCGCCGGCGTCAACTTCACCGGCTCGGGCGAGGCGTTCCAGGACATCTGGCGCACCGTCGGCGCGAACATCGCCCGCTACCGCAGCTACCCCCGCCTCGTCGGCGAGACCGGCGGCAAGGACTTCATCGTCGCCCACGCGAGCGCCGACCTCGACGCCCTGGCGACCGCGATCGTGCGCGGCGCGTTCGAGAACCAGGGCCAGAAGTGCTCGGCCGCGTCGCGGACGTACGTGCCCGAGAGCCTGTGGCCGGCGCTGCGCGGCCGGCTCGAGGCCGAGGTGCCGCAGCTCGTGGTCGGCGACCCGGCCGATCCGCGCGTCTTCGTCGGCGCCGTGATCGACGACGCCGCCCTGGAGCGGCAGCGGGCCGCGATCGCCGAGGCGCGGTCAGGCACGGACAGCGAGGTCGTCGTCGGCGGGCAGGTCGACGACGCGACGGGCTGGTTCGTGCACCCCACGGTCGTCGAGACGCGCGACCCTCGCTCGCGGCTGCTGCGCGACGAGCTCTTCGGCCCGGTCGTGACGACCTTCGTCTATCCGGACTCGGGCTGGACGCAGATGCTCGAGCAGGTCGACCGCCAGAGCCCGTACGGCCTCACCGGCGCCGTCTTCGCCGACGACCGCTACGCCGTCGCCGACGCCCACGCCGCCCTGCGCCACGCCGCCGGCAACGTCTACATCAACGACAAGCCGACCGGCTCGGTGGTCGGCGCGCAGCCGTTCGGCGGCTCGCGCGCATCGGGCACGAACGACAAGGGCACGTCGATCTGGAACCTCAGCCGCTGGGTGACGATGCGCACGACGAAGGAGACGTTCCTGCCGCCGCGTGACTGGCCCTACCCGTCCAACACCGC
This sequence comes from uncultured Actinomycetes bacterium, assembly GCA_963825325.1. Taxonomy (GTDB): domain Bacteria; phylum Actinomycetota; class Thermoleophilia; order Gaiellales; family JAICJC01; genus JAICJC01. The sequence continues at coordinate 529,945 of CAWGSU010000003.1, read as the reverse complement.
CCCGGGAGACAGGCGATAGCCACCGCCGCGGCGAGCTTCGGCGAGGCGCTCCGGGCCGAGGGCGTCGAGGTGGCGGCGTGGGTGCCGGACAAGCGGCTTGCACCGATCGCAACGGCGCTCCAGGCCGGCGACGTGCCGCTGCGAACGCTCACACGTGAGGACGAGTGCATCGGCTATGCCGCCGGCTTCCGCGCAGCCGGCGGGCGGCCGCTCGTGCTCTTCCAGTGCTCAGGGCTCGGCAACGCGATGAACGCGATCGGCTCGCTCGCAGTCCCGTACGGCTACGGGTTCCCGCTGATCCTGTCGATGCGCGGCACGCTGGGCGAGAGCAACCCCGCCCAGGTGCCGCTCGGCCGCAGCAGCATCGACATGCTGGCGCTGCTCGGCATCCAGAGCTTCCCGGTGCGCGCGATCGCGGACGTCGCGGCCGTCGTCGCCGGTGCGGCCCGGCTGGCATACGACGCGCGCCAGGTCGCCGCGATCATCCTCGAGCCCGGGCTCGAGGACTGACGTGAACCCGCTCGAGGCCGTCCGGGCAGTGCTCGCCGCGGCGCCCGACGCGCTGCACGTGGCCTCGCTCGGGACGGCCACGTCGGCGCTGCGGGCGGCAAGCGGCGATGGCCCGCACCTGTACATGGGGGGCGCGATGGGGACCGCGCTTTGCGCGGCGATCGGCGTGGCCGAGAAGCGCCCCGGCCGCGACGTCGTCGCAATCCTCGGCGACGGCGAGACGCTGATGGGCGCGGGGTCGCTGTGGTCGCTCGCCGGGATCCGGCCCCAGAACCTGCTCGCCGTCGTCCTCTGCGACGGCCACTACACGATCACGGGCGGCCAGCCGCTGGGCACGCCGACCGCGTTCGCAGACGTCGCACGCGTCCTCGGCCTGGCCGCGGCCATCGCCTTGGACACCGCCGCGATCGGCGCCGAGATCGCCCGGCTGCCCAGGCCCGGGCTGCTCGAGGTGCGCTACGACGAGCGCACGGCGCCGGGCCCCTCTCCGTTCGTCGACCCGCCGGTGGTGCGCGCGCGCTTCGACGAGGCTGCCGGCGCTGCCGGTTAGAGTCGGGCGATGCCCGAGCTGCAGCGCCTGCGCGCCGACCACGCCGCGGCGGTGCTCGCCTTCGAGGTTGAGAACCGGGCCTACTTCGCCAGCTCGATCTCCGACCGGGGGGATGCGTTCTTCGACCGGTTCACCGAGCTCTACACCGAGTTGCTGGCGGAGCAGGAGGCCGGCGGCGGCGCCTTCCACGTGCTCGTCGCCGACGATGGCTCGGTCGTGGGCCGATTCAACCTGCTTCTCGCCGGGGACGGCACCGCCGAGCTCGGCTACCGGGTCGCGCAGCACGTCGCCGGCCGCGGCGTGGCGACCGCGGCCGTCCGCGAGCTGTGCCGGCTGGCGGCGGCGCGGTACGGGCTGCACACGATCAGGGCGGCCACGACCCACACGAACGCCGCGTCGCAGAAGGTGCTGACCCGGGCCGGGTTCGTCCCGGCCGGCCCGGCCGACCCGGCCCACCTCGGCGGGAAGCCGGGCACCTGGTATCAGCGCGACCTCACCTCCGGTTGACCCCGGGCATCCGCGTCGGCGAGGACGCGGCCGGCTCGGCGGAGACGTCGCGGTTCAGCCGGTTCCACTGCTCGATGTGAGCGCGCATCGCCGCGCGGGCGGCGTCGCCGTCGTGCGCGGCGACCGCCTTTGTGATCTTCGCGAGCGCCCGCGGGATCGAGCGTGAGTAGCGGTCGACACCCGCGCTGAGCGCGGGCTGCTGGCGCAGCACCGGCTCGTGCAGGCCGATCGAGATGCCGATTCGCAGGCGGTTGTGCGTCGCCCGCGCGATCGCCTCGTGCCAGCGGGCGTCGGCCTCGACGAGCGCGCTCCAGTCGCCGTCGGCCGTCCGCAGCGCCCGGCGCGTCTCGGCGACGAGCGCCTCCAGCGTCGCGATGTCGGTTTCGTCGGCCCGCCGCGCCGCCCACCAGGCGTTCTCCTCCTCGAACGAGAGCCGGAACTCGGCCAGCTCCCGCGCGCTCGCGCCGCGCATGCTGACGAGCGTCGAGAGCGCCGCGCCGAGCGTCGCCTCGGACGGTCGCACGGCGTAGGCGCCGCCGCCCTTGCCGGGCCGGATCTCGAGGATCCCAAGCGCCTCGAGCGACCGCAGCGCCTCGCGCAGCGTCGGCCGGCCGACCTGGAGCTGCTCGCACAGAGCGCGCTCGCTCGGCAGGCGCTCGCCCTCGGCGATCTGGCCGGACAGGATCGCGTTTCGGATCTGCAGATAGACGTCGTCGAGCGACCGCACGCGCCGGGCGGGCGCGAACGGGCCGGCATCCGGGACCGGCTCGGGCGGGACCGTCACGTCCCCGGCACGGCGCTCTGCCGGATCTCGAGCGTGACGCCTGCGCCGTCGCGGGTATCGAAGTAGGTGAAACCGCTCCCGTCGGGACGGCGCCCGCGGGCCGTCACGGCGAGCCCGAGCGCGGACGCGTCGCCCTCGGCGCGGTCGGCGTCGGCGACGACGAAGCCGAGGTGGTAGACGCCGGGGCCGTGTGCGTCGAGGAACTCCCGCTGTGGCGTGTCGGCCGGCCCGGGCTGGACGAGCTGGAGCTGGACGTCGCCGATCATCGCCCAGCGGTAGACGAGCTCGTGAAAGCCCTCGGCGCTGCGCACCTGCAGGTCGGTGAACTCCTCGAGCGGCGGGTAGTCATGCCACGGGCCGATGCCGACGGACTCGTAGAACGCGACCGCGCGATCGATGTCCGGGACGGCGATGCAGATGTGGTGCAGCTGCTCGAACGGCGAGTCGGCCATTTATGGTCAAACCATAACAGATCTAGCGGCCGAAGAGCTGTGGCAGGCGCCGGATCGCCTGGCTGCGCTTGCCGCGGCGGGCGGCGCGCAGGCCCTTGACCTGGCGGCGCAGGTCCTTCTCGACGAGCCGCAGGAGCTGCGGTGTACCCGAGCGCATCTCGACCTCGAGCCGGCGCTCGACCGAGCCGTCGGGATAGGTGACCGTGTCCTCGGCCAGCACGATCTCGTTGCCGTGGCCGTCGCGCAGGATGTGCTCGGATCGCAGCGTCGTGATCTGCAGCACCGGGCGGATGGCCCCACGCACGAACCCGGCCGCCCGGTGCCACGGCTGGGAGTCCTCGGCCTGCTCACCCGGCTCGAGGCGCACCTCCCACTCCTCGCGCACGAAGAGCGCGCCCTGATGCCCGCCCGGCGTCTTCACCTTCAGCGTCACCCAGCGCTCGCCGAGCGCGCCGGTGCGGATGCGCAGGTTCGCGCCGTGGGCCCGCAGCGCGAGCCGGTCGGTGTCGAAGTAGACGTCGCTGTGCAACCGCTTCGAGCCGCGCTCGGCGAGGCCCATCCCGGCCAGGTTGAGCGTGACGAGCGCATCGTCCGGCGGCAGCGTCTCGGACACGAAGCGCAGCTCGGTCTCGGTCGGCGCCGCGCCCGGCTGGTCGTGCCCGCTCATACCGCCACGGTAGCGCCCCGCACGGACCGCGCCCGCTCGCGGCCGGAGATACCATCCCGACGATGGCGCGAAGCGAAGACGATCGCATCCTCCGCGAGATGCTCGCACCCGACCTGGAGGAGGCGCTCGAGGCGCTCGGATACTGGCTGCGTCGGCGCACACAGCTGCCGTTCCACCGCCGCGCAGCCCGCCGCGAGACGGAGCGCATGATCCGGTACTGGCAGGCGCGCGCGATCGCCGACGCCCCGCGGGCGCCGATTGCGCTTTTGCTGTGCGGCCGCGATGTCGTGCGCGTGGCACGGCTGGTCGCCGGCTATCACACCCGGCGCGTGCTCGGCCGGGTCACGATGCTGACGGTCGTCGTGCTCGCGGCCGTCACCGCGCTCGGCATGCTGCGCTGAGCGGACGTCAGCGGTTGATGAGCGCGTAGAGACCGGCTGCGACGAGCAGCACGAGCACGCAGGATCCGACGCCGACGAGTACGTTGCCGCGCACGACGGCACCCGCGCTGCGGCGATCGAGCCCGACGATCGCAAGCGACGCCGCCGACGGCGCAACGACTGCAATCGCGAGGGTGACCGCGACGATCTTCACCAGATCGGACAGCGGCAGGTATTCGCTGAGCGAGAGCAGCGTCATGATGCAGCCGCCACGGCAGGAACGACGGACTTGTCAGGGAAGATCGGGTCGTCGTCGGGCGGGATCGCGTCGATCACGTTGCCGGCGTTCACGCTGCTGCGGCGCGCCCGCAGCGCCAGGAAGGTGACGACTGCCAGAGCGAGCGCCCCGACGAGCGCCACCCCGACGGTGTCGCTCGGAGCCGCGCTGATCGTGCCCTCGGCGGCGGCGCCCATCAGGCCGGCTGCCGGGAGCGTCACGACCCAGGTGAGCACCATCCGCCGCACGACCGCCCACTGCACCACCCCGCCGGCGCGGCCGAGTCCGGCACCGACGACGCCGCCCGAGACCACCTGGGTGGTCGAGAGCGAGAACCCGAAGTAGGCCGACGACAGGATCGTGGTCGCGCTCGACGTCTCGGCCGAGAAGCCCTGCCCGGCCTCGACGTGGGTGACCTTGGTGCCGAGAGTGCGGATGACGCGCCAGCCACCCGAGAAGGTGCCGAGTGCCACCGCGGCCGCGCACGTCGCCTTCACCCAGAACGGCACCCCGGAGCCGGCCGCCAGCTGCCCGCCGGCCACAAGGGTGAGCACGATCACGCCCATCGTCTTCTGCGCGTCGTTCGTGCCATGCGCGAGCGCGACGAGCCCGCTCGAGAGGATCTGGCTGCGGCGGAATCCGTTGCCCGCGCTCTCGTCGTCCACCGAGCGCGTGAGCCGATACGCCAGGCGCGTGGCGACCAGGGCGGCGAGGCCGCACACGAATGGTGCGAGCAGCGCCGGGATCAGCACCTTGGCGGCGATGCCGCTCCAGACGACTCCAGCCGTGCCTTCGGAGGCGAGCACCGCCCCGACGACGCCGCCGACGAGCGCGTGCGACGACGACGACGGGATCCCGCCGTACCACGTGATCACGTTCCAGACGATCGCGCCGATGAGGCCCGCAAACACGACCGGCACGGTGATCGTCGTCTGGTCGACGATGCCGCTCGCGATCGTCGCGGCGACGGTGACCGAGAGGAACGCGCCGACGAAGTTCAGGATCGACGCCATGCCGACGGCCACCCGCGGTCGCAGCGCCCGGGTCGCGATGGTGGTCGCCATCGCGTTCGCCGTGTCGTGAAACCCGTTGGTGTAGTCGAACACGAGCGCCGTCACGACCGTGACGACGACGAGCGTCAGCATTTGCCCTCCCCCATGTACATCCCCACGCGTCGATCATCCATGATTCGCGGCCGTCTGTCATCCGTAGCCGCCCGAACTCGTGTTGGTACCCGTCCGCAGCGGTAGGAGGATACGCCTCCCGGGCCGCCGGGCATAATCCCGCCAGGATGGCCAACCTGATCGACTCGGGCTGGGCGGCGTGGCTGCCGTTCGAGCTCGTGGAGGCGCTTGACGCGCGCAACGGCCGGTCGGCCGAGCGGCGCGCGTTGCGTCAGCGGCTCGAGCGCGGGCCGAGCGACGCCGACCGCGAGCGCTGGCAGCGCTTCGCGCTCGTGTGCCCGTCGCGGATCGATCTGCCCGAACAGGACGGGCTCGGCGAGCAGGACGCCTATCGCGTGCTCGACGACCTCGGTCTGCTCGACGCCGAGCCGGAGGCGGTCGAGCTCGTGCTCACCCTCGACCACGACGACGTGCTCGACCTCGAGCGCATCCGCTCGGCCCGCGATGTCGGCCCGATCGGCGCGTCCCCGGCCGGCCTGCCGGAGCTCTCGAACGTGCTCGGCGGCGGCAAGACCGGGCGCAACGACCCCTGCCCGTGCGGCTCAGGCAAGAAGTTCAAGCGCTGCCACGGCGCATGAGGGCGGTCTCGCGCGCGGCTCAGGGTGAGGAGTCAGGCCGCTGCGGACGTCTGCGCCGGCAGGCGGACGCCCACCGTGTAGGCGCTCCGGTCCTGCCACACTTCGACGAGCGCGTCGTAGGCGGGCCGGCTCGAGTGCACGACGTGCAGGCGGCTGAAGTTCACGCCCTGCCGGCGTAGCTCGCCGTCGCAGTACTCGAGCACGCGCGCCTCGAGCGCCGCCCACTCGCGCCGGTCGGCGGACTTGCTGGGGGAGGGCTTGGGTGTCGTCATGCTCCCGACCTGCATCGGCAGAACCGGGCCGGTTGACAAGGACCACGTGCCCCGGATCTCGCCGCTCCTGCTCTGGGACAGCCGGAGCGGCGAGCCGAGATCCTCTACGCCCGCGTGTCGATGCGGACGCTCGTGCTGAGCGGATCGCGCGCCTTGTCCGTGTCGCCGTGGGCACCGTCGACGTCGCCGTCGTGATCGGAGTCCTTCGGCCGCGCGGGCTGCGCCACAGCCGGGTGGATGTGCAAAGACTGTGCGGCCGCGCCGCTGATCGGGTTCGTCATGCCGTGCTCCTGCGTTTGTTTCGTGCCTGCCCACTCACGTAATCGACCGGCCGCAGGCGGACTTGCCCCACCGTCACCGCGCAGATTGGAGCCGCATTGAACGCGCGCTCGACGACCACCGGCCGGCGGTCCTCGCGTGGGGTCGCCGGGCAGACTCCGCCTAGAAGAGCGGCCCGCGCAGGTAGACGTGCGCGAACGCGTTCACGGCCGGCAGCACCAGGTTCGTCGACGCCGAGACGAACGCCATGAACCGTGCGCCGGGCGTCATCGCAAACCCCTGTTCCTGGAACCTGCCGACGCCGTGGTTTGCCTGGGTGTGCGCCGCGGTGAGATCGACGCGGTACGTCCGCCCGGTGCGGCGGTCGTGGATGAAGATGTCGGCCGCGTGGTTCGTGTCGCTCCTGACGAGGTTCGACGCCGTCGACGCGAACACGCGATAGCGGCCGCCCGATGAGATCGCAAACGCTTGGCCGTCGCCGTTCGCCTCACCACGCGGCCCGAGGTCGACGCGACTGATGCTGCCTCGTCGGCGATCGCGCACGAACACTCCGAAGTGCCCCTTCGTGTTGCCCGGACCCAGGTTCGTCGCCCGCGACGCGAAGATGACGTAGCGCCCACCCGGCGAGATCCCGCCGGCGAGGCTCGTGTTATTGCCCGGCAGGCCGCCCGGTGACCGGCTGATCAGCGTCGTCGCTGCGCGGCTGATGTTGCGGACGTAGACCTGGAACGTGTCGCCCACGCCCGCGGATGGGCCCGCGTCCAGGCCGAACGTGATCAGGTTCGCGTTCGCCGACATGCCACCAAACGACAGGTTCTTGAGGTCGGTGCCGAGGCCGCAGCAGCTCACGCGCACCAGGTGGCCGGTGTGCAGGTCGATCCGCACGAGCGGCCCGGCGAGCGCCGCCGTCACCAGGTAACGGCCGTGCTCGGAGAGCGCCACGACCTCCGGGTTCGGCACGCGCTTGACGACCCGCGTCGTGCCGCTCGCACGATCGCGGATGAAGAGGCAGTCGGGCGCCTGGCCGGGCACACAGCCGCTGCCGGCGACGAGGTTCGACGAATCGGACTCGAAGGCGACGAAGCGGCCGTCGCCGGACATCGCCAGGGGGCCAAAGCTGTCGCCGTTTGCCTGGGCGTTCCCCGGCCCGACGTCGACCCGCGTCGTCGTGCCGGTGGCGAGGTTGCGGACGAACACGTCGCGCATGCCGTTCGTGTCGCCCGCGACCAGGTTGGTCGCCGAGGATGCGAACGCGATCAGGCGGCCGTTGGCCGACATCGCGATGCCGGCTCCGTCAGCGTCGCGGTTGCCCACCGCGCCGCCCGTCGAGACGTCGACGCGGACGGTGTGCGCAGCCGACGCCGCGCCCGCCGGCGCCGCCACCATCGCTGCGGCGACGAGGGCTGCGACCCACACCGGTGCTCGTCGAAAGCGCATCTCGCCCGTCTCCCGGAGCAGACGATAGCAAGCAATCGCACAAGCCGCGCCGGCATGCTCAGGCGGTCGAGGCGCCCCGCTCGGTGTCGAGCCGATACGCCCACCAGAGCACCGTCAGCTGCATCACGGCGCCGATCGCGTCGGCCACGATCAGCGGCATGTTGCCGAGCGAGAGGCCGTACGTGAACCAGATCATGTAGCCGCCCGCGCCGATCATGACGTAGCTGCGCGACAGGCTCGCCGACGACCCGGCGCGGCGCATGCGGACAATCTGGAGCGAGGGTGAGAGGGACGAGACCACGCCGTAGACGGCGGCGATCATGGCGAGCTGGTTCGTGAGGCTGGTGAGCATGATTCCCGGTGGGTTCGTGGGTGTGGGCGAGACGTTCTGATATGAACATCGGCAGTTACCAGGATGTTTCGATGCTCGATCCGCCAACGACAACGCAATCTCAACAATCATGACCGAAATCACCGTATCTGTTCTGCGACCGACACCCGAGAGCGCGTGATCCCATCAGGAGGATGCGCGTGAGGGCCGCGCCCTGAGAGAGTTGGCAGCGTGCACGGTCTCCTGCCCGAGATTCTCGCCAACGGCATCGGCATCGCCGCGGCGCCATGGTGCATCATCGGCGTGATCCTGATCCTCAGCGGACCGAAGCCGCTCCTGCGGGCCTCGGCGTTCCTGCTCGGAGCCGCGACGACGATGGTGGTCATCTACGGCGTGTGCGCCGCCGCCATCGGGCGCATCTCGCTGGCAGCGCCGGAGTCGGCATCCTCCAACGTGGGCTGGGTCAAGCTCGTATCGGGCCTCGCGCTGCTCGCGTTCGGGATCTGGAGGTGGCGCCGCCCGGCGAAGGCCTCGAGCAGCCCTCGCTGGCTCGGGATGATCGATCGCCTCACGGTCATCACATCGTTCCTGGTCGGCCTCCTCATGCCCAACCCGATCTTCGCCGCCGCGGGCGCGCTCGACATCCTCAAGGCCAACGTCAGCCCGGGCGCCGAGGCCTTTTGGCTGCTGCTCCTGATCGTTACGTCGCTCTCGTCGATGATCACGCCGGCCGTGCTCTATGCGCGCGCGCCCGTCGCGACGGCCGTGCGGCTGGCCCGTTGGAAGGAGTGGCTCGCGATGCACAGCGGCGCGATCCTGACCGCCATGTGCGTCGGCTACGGCGCGCTGATCACTCTCCAGGCGCTGAACGACCTCGCCTGATCACCGCTTCGCCGCCGCCGTCGAGCCACGTGGTCTCGGTGCGCCCCGCGGGGCTGATGCTCGTCATGAGCAGCCGCCCGGTGCCCGTGTTCGTGAAGCGGTGCGGCCGGCCGGCGGGGGCGACGACGATGTCGCCGGACGCCGCGACCACCTCCGGCGCCGTCGACCGCGAAGGTCGCCTCGCCCTCGTGGACGATGAACACCTCGGCATACGGATGGGTGTGCAGCGAGGGGCCGAGGCCGGGCGTCGAGTCGACGACGAACGCCGACACGGCCACGCCGTGCTCCGCGCCCTCGAACAGGTGTGCCGTCGGGCTGACCCGCGGCACCGCGCCTGCACGCAGGACGATCGCCATGCCGGTCACCTTACCCGGGCGCGGGCGGCCCTTGACGGACGACCGCCGGATGCGGTCAACTGAGCCGTGCGGCTGCTGCCCTCCGAGACCGATCGCCTCGCCCTCTTCCTGGCCGGCGAGCTGGCTCGCCGCCGCCGCGCCCGCGGGCTGCGGCTGAGCCAGGCGGAGGCCGTCGCGCTGATCGCCGACGAGACGATGGAGCTCGCCCGCGACGGCCTCGCCTACGCCGACGTCGAGCGGCGCGCCTACGGACTGCTCGGCCCCGGCGACGTGCAGGACGGCGTGGCCGAGCTGGTCGACCGGGTCGAGCTCGAGCCCCTCTTCGCCGACGGGCCGCGTCTGATCGTGTTGATCGAGCCCATCACACGCACGGGCCCGCCCGACCCGGCCGATGCGCCGGAGCTCGAGTGGCTGCCGTCCGCGGCGGCCCTGCGGGTCGAGAACCTGGCCGAGGTGGCGATCGCGGTCACCTCGCACTTCCACTTCTTCGAGACCAACCGGGCGCTGCGGTTCGACCGCCGCGCGGCCTGGGGCATGCGCCTGGCCGTCATGCCCGGCGTCAAGGTCGTGTTCCCGCCGGGCGAAGCGCGCGACGTGCGCCTCGTGCCGTTCGCCGGGGCCCGCGTGATCCGGGGGCACGGCGGGCTCGTCGATGGGCCGCTGGACGCCCCGGGGGCGCTCGCGGCGGCGCTCGCGCTCGCCCGCGAGCGGGGGTACGCCGATGCCGGTGACTGACCTCGTGCGGCTCGGCGACGGCGACCTGTGGGTGACGCCCGAGCGCGACGACGCCTCCGGCCCCGACGAGATCGTGCCGGGCTGGGGCGGCACCCATCGTGACGGCCTCGGCGTCCGCTCCGAGCGCGGCGGAGTGGACATCGCCGTGGTGGGCGGCCTCGTGCTCGACCCGCTCCTCGGCGTGCGGCGCACGTCGATCGGCATCCGCGCCGGCCGGGTGTGCGCGGTCGGCCGGGCCGGGAACCCGGACACGATGGACGGCATCGACGTCGTCCTCGACGCCCAGACGGCGCTCGTGGACGCGCGCGGCACCATCGTCACACCCGGCGCCGTCGACTCGCACATGCACTGGCTCTCGCCGCAGCTCGCCGGCACCGCGCTCGCCGGAGGCGTGACGACCTTCGTCGCCCAGGACTTCGGACCGGTCTGGAATCTGGGGGCGAACCCGGCCGCGTGCCTGGCAACGGCCTGGGCCGCGCTCGAGGGCGTTGCGCTGAACGTCGCCTTCCTCGTGCGCGCGTCCTCGTCGCGGCCCGAGGGGGTCGAGGAGTCGCTGCGGGCGGGCGGTGCCGGACTCAAGATCCACGAGGACGTCGCCGCCGGCCCCGAGCAGCTGCGCTGCGCCCTCGACGTCGCCGACCGCCACGACGTCCAGCTGGCCATCCACACCGACGGTCTGAACGAGGCGCTGCGCGCGGCGGATACCGCCGCCGTGCTCGCCGGGCGGACCGTGCACCTGTACCACATCGAAGGCGTCGGCGGCGGCCACGCGCCCGACCTGCTCGCGCTCGCCGGGCGCGAGCGGATGCTCACGTCGTCGACGAACCCGACCGTGCCGTTCGGGGTCGGCGCCGAGGCCGAGCACCTGGCGATGGTCGCCGCCGTCCACGTGCTCGAGCCGCAGACGCGACCGGGCGACGCAGCCATCCTGCGGCTGCGGGTGCGGCCGTGGACGATGGCCGCAGAGAGCGTCCTGCACGACCTCGGCGTGATCGCGATGCTGTCGTCGGACTCGCAGGGCATGGGCCGTGTCGGCGAGACGGTGCGGCGCGCCTTCCAATGCGCGGCGGTGATGAAGGCGCAGCGCGGCACGGACGCCGGCCCGGCCGACAATGAGCGCGTCCTGCGTTACCTGGCGAAGGTGACGATCAACCCGGCGGTGACACACGGCCTCGCGGCCGACGTCGGGTCGCTGCGGCCCGGCCGGCTGGCCGACCTCGTGCTCTGGCGGCCGCAGCTCTTCCCCGTCCGCCCCGAGCTCGTGCTCAAGGCCGGCATGCCGGCCTGGGGAGCGTCCGGGTCAGGCGGCGCGTCGACGATGATGGTCGAGCCCGTGCACGTCGGGCCTCAGATCGCGGCCACGGGCGCCGCGCCCGCGCGCGTCTCGCTCGCCTTTCTCGCCGGCGCGGCGATGGACGCCGACATTCCCACCACGCGCGAGCGGGCACGCGTGGCCGGCTGCCGCGACCTCACCGCTCGAGACATGGTGCGCAACGGCCGCACGGGCACGATCACGGTCGACGCCGGGGCCTGCAGCGTGAGCCTCGACGGCGAGCCGCTCACCTGCGCGCCGGCCGCCGAGGTGCCGTACAGCGGGCGCTATCTGCTGTGAAAATCTTCCACCTGCGACGGGCCGTATCGCGGTAGACTCGCGCACGGTATCCCGACGAGCAGGAGGTAGGCAGATGAGGCGAACAGGACTCACGCTGGTCCTGGCCGCGGCCGCGATGGCACTCATGGCGGCGCCGGCCTTGGCAAAGACGCACAACGTCTGGCCGGGCCACTCGATCCAGCGGGCGGTGAACCACGCCAAGCCGGGCGACACCGTCCTCGTCCACCACGGCACGTATCACCAGACGGTGGCGATCACGAAGAACGGCATCAATCTGGTCGGCCGCCGGGTGACGCTGCTGCCGCCGGCCCACCCGACCGGCCTGTGCGCGCAGGTGAGCGCGCCGACCGTGAGCGGCATCTGCGTGTTCGGCAGGTTCGACGCGCAGGGCAACCCGGACACGTCCGCGCCGGCGCGCGGGAACCGCATCTCCGGGTTCCGGGTCGAGCACTTCAGCGGCGAGGGGATCTTCCTCTTCAACGTCGCCGGAACGCGCATCACTCACGACGTCGCCGCCTGGAACGGCGACTACGGGATCGTCGGCTTCGTGCAGCACGGCGGCCGCTATCTGTGGAACGTCTCGCACGACAACGCCGCTCCGGGCTTCTACCTGGGCGACTCGCCGCACGCGAACTACGTGATCGCGCACAACATCTCGTTCAACAATGAGTTCGGGATCTTCGTGCGCCACTCCGCGCACGGCGTCGTGCGCCAGAACGCCGTGTGGGGCAACTGCATCGGCGTGTTCTTCCTCGACGACGGCCAGCCCGGCGGCGAGCACAACCTCGTCCTCACCCACAACAAGTCGTGGGCGAACGACAAGGCCTGCGCGGCCAGCGACGACGGCCCCGCCGTCTCGGGCATCGGCGTCCTCTTCCTGGGCGCCCAGCACTCGGTCGCGCACGCGAACGTGATCCGGAACAACGTCGCCTCGGGGCCCTCGCCCTTCTCGGGCGGCTTGCTGCTGCTCTCGGCCGTGCCGTTCGGCGGCGGGCACAACCCCGCGTTCAATACGATCAGCGGGAACCACCTGTCCGGCAACCAGCCCGACGACATCATCTGGGACGGCACCGGCACGGGGAACGTGTTCACCGGCAACAGCTGCGCGACGTCCAGCCCGAGCTGGATCTGCACCTGAGCGCATGACCGTGTCCACCCGGCTCCGGCGGATCCGGAGCCGGGTGGCCGGGCTCCTTGCACGCCTCGTCTGCCGGGTCTAGGGTGATCGGCGGCGTCCACGGCAACGTGGCCCCGTGGGCGATGGGCCTTCGATCGGCCACACGAGGGAGGCGAGAGGTGTGAGGGGACGGCCTTTGGCAATGGTCATCGCCCTGCTCGCGACCAGCGCTGCCGCCGGGGTGACACCCGCGGCGACGAGCGCTGCGGGCAGCGGTGCGAGCCACACGGCGATGGGGCTTGACTGCAACGGCTGGAGCCCGCTCCAGCACGGCACGAAAGGGCGGCTGGTGCAGTGCGCCGAGGTGACCGGCAACGACGCGGAGGGGTTCCTCGACAACGGCCACTACGTCGGGCATGACGAGCCGGCCGTCGACTTCTACTCGAACCGGCACGGATCGGGGAACCGCGTCACGTACACGGTGAAGCTGCCGAACGAGCCGGCCCAGCCTCCGAGTGGCACGTTCGGCGGGCCGGTGTGGGACTTCCAGCTCGCCCCGACGTTCTGGTTCGGGATGACGCTGTGCGACACGCAGAGCTATCCCGAGGGCACACATGTGTGCAGGCGCGACTCGAACTCGAACATCCAGGTGCCGCCGAAAGCGACGCACGCGGGCGCAGCCTTCATGGAGCTGCAGTTCTACCCACCCGGCTGGAACACGAGCATCTCGTGCCGCCAGGGCGACAACCGCTGGTGCGCGGCGCTCACGATCGACAGCCTGCAGGCACAGTTCGGACTGGCGAACCTGAACCCGAACTGCCCCGAGCCGGTCAACTTTGCGTTCCTCACGCACAGCGGCCATCCCGGAGGCCCTCCTGGGCCGGATCAGCAGACGGCGGCAACGTTCACGCCGACGAGCGACACGCTCTTCATGCATCCGGGCGACCGCCTGCGGGTGTCGATGCACGACAGCGGACCCGGTTTCGTCACGACCGTGCACGACCTCTCCACGGGCCAGACCGGCTCGATGACGGCGAGCGTCACGAACGGCTTCCGCCAGATCGTGTACGACCCCACCGGCGCCACCTGCAACGGCGCGCCCTACGCGTTCCACCCGATGTACTCGACCGCCGCTCCGCCGACCCCCAGCGGCGAGCCGCGGGCGTGGGCGATCTGGAGCGCACACACGAACAACGTGTCGTTCACCGGCGAGATCGGCCATTTCGAGTCCGCGAACCCGGCCACCGACCCGGACGCGGCCCCGTGCTTCGCCGGCCCGGTCATCCCCGGCTGCATTGCGTCGCCCAACGGCGACCTCGACTTCGACGGCTACAGCTACCACCCGGTGTGGCCCGACGGATCGGCGCGCCACCCGACGCCGTTCTTCACGAGCAGCCCGACCAGCGACGGCCACCCGCTTCCGTTGACCAACTTCGAGACGAACCTCCCCCGTGTCGAGGCCGACGCGGTGCCGGCGTGCGACCGGCTGACCGGCACGAACTGCACCGTGCCGCCGCTCAAGGCGCGGTTCTATCCGTGGTTCCACACGGCCAAGAACGGCCGCGCCTGCGCATGGGCGCTCTCGAACGATCTGCCGAACCAGATCAGCAACTTCGGAGGCATGCACAACGCCTGGGGGCCGCTGCTGTTCACGAACTTCGGCTTCCCGCCCATCAAGACGGACAACTTCGCGAGCAGGGTGATCGCGAACCCGTGCACCTAGCCTGACCGATCGCCCCGGCCGGTGCCCGTGCGGCGCCGGCCGGGGCTCGTCGCCGCCGGACACGCGACGCTGGTAATGTCGCCCGCGATGAGGATCGCCGACGCCAGGGTGCAGACGATCGAGGTCACCGGCGGCCGGGTGTGGTCGGCCCGGCTCGGCGCCGGCGACGGCATGCCGGTGCTGCTTCTGCACGGTGGGCCCGGGGCGGCGTCGGACTACATGATCCCGCTGGCCGAACGGCTGTCCGAGCACCGCCCGGCGATCGTCTATGACCAGCTCGGGTGCGGCCGCTCCGAGCACCCGGACGACACGTCCCTGTGGACGGTCGACCGCGCGGTCGAGGAACTCGACCAGGTGCGCTCGGCGCTCGGCCTGGATCGCTGCCACCTGCTCGGCCAGTCGTGGGGCGGCTGGCTCGCGATCGAGTACATGGCCCGGCGGCCGTCCGGGATCGAGAAGCTCGTGCTCGCGAGCACATCGGCGAGCATCCCCCAGTTCATGGCCGAGGCGCGCAAGCTGATCGAGGCGCTGCCCGAGCCGCACCGCTCGGTCCTGATCGAGCTCGGGGCGAAGGGCGACTACGACCACCCCGACTACCAGGCGGCGGTCGAGGAGTTCTACCGCCGCCACCTGTGCCGCAGCGACCCGTGGCCCGAGGCGCTCGTGCGCTCGTCCGAGCAGATGGACGGAAACCAGGTCTACCTGACGATGAACGGGCCGACCGAGTTCGACGTCATCGGCCTTCTCCGCGAGTGGGACCGCACGGCCGACCTGCCCGGAATCACCGTGCCGACGCTCGTCACGTGCGGCCGCTACGACGAGATCACCCCGGCGTGTTCCGAGACGATCACCCGCGGCCTCCCGGATGCGCGCATGCACGTGTTCGAGCAAAGCGCGCACATCGCGCACCTCGAGGAGGGCGAGGCATACGCGGCGCTCGTCGAGGAGTTCCTCTCGGCATAGCCCCACCGGTGGTCGCGCGGCGGACACCTGCCGCGTATGGTGAAGTCATGGACCCGACGCCTGCAGCGGATGGCTCGGCCGCGCCCGTGACGGAGCGCTGGTGGCTGCTGCTCGTCGCCGCGGCCGCGTGCACGACGCTCTACCTCGGCTCGACCGTGTCGGCTTACCTGCTGTCCGAGCTCGGCGGGCGCACGCTGATCGGCGCCGTCGCCGGGATGGCCGCGATCGCCGCGCTCTCGCTGGTCAACGTGCGGCTCTCCTCCCTGCTCGCCTATCCGCACGGCGGCATCCCCGGCGCGATCATCGGCCGCGCCCGCTCGCACCGGGTCGGGTCGGCGGTCACCGCCCAGATCGCGTTCCTGGTGCTGATCGCGCCGCTCTTGACGGTGCTCGGGAACTCGGTCGGCTTCCGCGGCACCACGAACATCGCCCTGCATCACCGCTCGGCCGCCGTCGTGCTCCTGCTGACGTGGATCGCCGTCGTGATCGCGCCGTGGATGGAGGAGGTGTCGATGCGCGGCTTCCTGCTCTCGGGCCTGTGGGCGCGGTTCGGGTTCTGGCCGGCCGCCGTCGCCTCGTCGCTCGTCTGGGCCGGCCTGCACGGCGTATCCGGGGTGCTCGTGCCGTTCACCGTCGAGGGCATCGTCCTGTGCTGGATTCGCCGGCGCACGGGCTCGATCCGCACCGGCATCGCCCTGCACGCGTTCCAGAACACGGTCGCGTCGCTCGCAAGCGGCGCCGGCCTGCTGGTCCTGCCGGCCGTCTTCGCGATCGTCGTCAGCCTGGCCGCGTCGCGCGAGGGAGCGCCGGACGCGACAGCCCGGGCCGTCTCGCGAGCGCTCCAGCGGGCAGGGCGGGCCGCAGAGGCGCTGGCCGGCCGGATGGCCGGAACACGGCTGCGACCCTCGATCTGGATCGGCGCGGGCGCCGCGCTCTCGGCGGGCCTCGTGCTCGAGGCGGCCGCGCTCGAGCTCGGCCTGGGCGGAGGCGCGATCCTCACGTCGGGCCGGCTCGTGATCGTCGCGCTCTCGCTGCCGCCGCTCGCATGGCTGCTCCTGAGCGCCCGGGGCGCCTGGGGCGCGCCCGCGGCGGGCTGCGTGGCCGGCGCCGCCGGCTGCGTGCTCGTGATCTCGGCGCGCATCGGCATCCTCGTCGGCAGCGCGACGCTCGTCCCGCTCGTCGGCCTCGGCTACACCATGGTCGGCTTCGGGCTGCTCGGGCTCGCGACGGCGCCGGTGGACCTGCGGGCGCGCATCGGCGCGGGCGCGGCCGGGCTCCTGCTCGTGGCCACCCTCACCCCGGTGCCGTACCTGACCACGTCGCCTCACGCCATGATCGACCAGTCGCTCGTCGCATCGCTCGGAGCGGCGGCCGCCATCGTCTCGGTCGGGCTCACCCTGCGCCGCCCGGCGGCCCCCGAGGCGCGCGTTGCGTGGCGAGCGGCGGGCGCATCGGCTATGCCTCCGGCGTGACGCCGGACCCAACGTCGCGCTGGTCGATCCGCTCCGAGCGCTCGCTGCTCTGCATCGCGTCGACGGGATCGGTGCTCTCGATCGGCTCGGTGGGGTCGGTGTGCTCGGTCGGCTCGATCGGCAGCGCGTGCTCGCTGTGGTCGGTGGGGTCGTTCGCCTCGATCGGCTCGGCGCTCTCGGCCCGCTCGCGCTGGTCGCTGCTCTCGGACCGGTCGTACGACGCCGTGCAGGGCTCGCGCGACGCGCACACCCGCGCCCTCGGCCTGCGGGCCACCCAGATCCTGGCGCTGGCCGCCGTGGCAGCGCTCGCCGGCCGCCGGCTGGAGGGGTGCCGGCGAGGCTAGCAACGGGGGAGGAGTGGGCTTCTCCCCAGCGGATTCTTGGGGTTGCGCAGCGCCCCGCGGGCCTAGCCCGTCTGCAGGTCGCGGCGGGCGAAGCGCTCCACGCCGGCCTGCGCGGCCAGGGCGGCAGCGGCAAGCATGACGGCAGTGCCGCGGCGGTCGGCCGCGACGAGCGGCACCTGGGTGACGTGGTGAAACGGCGAGATCGTGAGCAGCCACCACGGGGCACTCACGAGCGCGCCCACGAGCTCCCATAGGAACGCGACCCCGATCAGCCCGAACGCCGCGCCCGGGCTGGGCCGCGGCAGCCAGGCGAAGAGGAGCACGCCCAGGCCGAGGAAGAGCAGCGAGACGGCGATGCAGTTGGCGCCGGCGGCGATCATCTCGGCGAAGCCGACGCCGCCACCCGTGACGGCCGCCCCGGCCCAGGCGAGCGCGCCCAGGCCCAGCGCAAGGAGCACCGTCGCCGCCCCGGCGACGGCAAGCCGCCCGCCGATCCACGACCGCCGCGCCACCGGCAGCGCGAGGAGGGTCTCGAGCCGCCCCGTCGACTCCTCGTCGCGCAGGCCGCCGATGTGGCTCGCGGCGAAGAGGGCGACGATCAGCGCGAAGAGCGCGAACACCGTCGCCAGATAGCCGGCGGCGGTGGTGATGTGCAGGCCGTAGGTGTGGATCGACACCTTCCGGATCTCGGTGGTGACGCTGTGCGCGAAGGCGCCGAGCGCAAAGGCGAGCAGACCCGCCCCGACGAGCCACGCCAGGAGTGACGGCAGCTCCGAGCGCAGCGCGGCCTCGGTGGGCGAGCCGAGCAGCGTCGTCCGCGACCGCACAACGGCACGCGGCCGCAGCAGGCTCGAGCCGACGTCGCGGCAGCGGGCGATGACGGCGGTGACGACGACCACCGCCGCCGTCGCGACGGCGAACAGGCCGAGCACGGCCGGGCGTGCGCCCGTCACCGGCCGCAGCTGCTCGACCCAGCCGATCGGCGTCGCCCAGCGCAGCCACCCGATCCCGTGGCCGATGTCGGCGGCGATGCGCAGAAACACCGCCACGGCCAGGACGCCGCCCGCGAGCGCCTGCGCCGAGCGGCGGGTCGGCGCAATCTGGGACGCCAGCGCGCCGAGCGCTGCGAACAGCGCGGCGGGCGCCATGATCCCCGCCGCGACGAGAGCCGCCTGCCCCGTCGTCATGTCGCCGGAGAGCGTCGCCGACAGCACGAGCGCGACCACGATCGCAACCCACATGGCCGCGCACTCGAGCGCGAGCGCGCACAGCACCGCCGCGAGGGCGCCGCCGCGCCCGACCGCGCCGGCGAGGATCAGCTCGTAGCGGCCGTCGTCCTCCTCGCCGCGCAGCCCGCGCACGGCGGCAAAGAGCGCCCAGGCCGAGGTCAGGATCGCGAGCATCCCCGTCGCGCGGAACTCGATGTAGCCGCCGACGCTCGCCAGGTCGTGTGGGATGCCGTAGAAGAGGCGCAGCGCGATGCTGTCCGAGAACGCCCGTGCGAACTCCTCCCGGGAGGCGGCCGTCGGGTAGGTCTGCCGATAGCCGATCACGTTTGCGAGCGCGTACAGCACCGCGATCAGCGCGAACACCGCGAAGCGCACGCGCTCGCCGCGCAGGGCATGCAGGACCAGGGCCCTAGCCGGGGACGGAGACACCTTCGGCACGGCGGTCGTAGTGGGCCAGGAACAGCTCCTCGAGCGTCGGCTCGCGGCTGACGAGCGCGACGACGCCCGTCCCGGCCAGGCGGTCGATCAGCGGCCCGACCGGGCCGTGCACGTCGAAGCGGAGCGCGTTTGCGCCGACAGCGGTGGCCGTGACGCCCTCGGGAAGCGCGAGGCTTGGCGGCGGCCCGTCGTACGTGGCTTCGACAACCCGTGCGGACAGGTGGCGCAGCTCGGCGAGCGTGCCCTCCTCGACCAGCCGGCCCTCGCGCAGGATCCCGACCCGGTCGCAGAGCGCCTCCACCTCGCTCAGAATGTGCGAAGAGAGGAACACCGTCTGGCCGGCTGTGCGGGCCTCGGCGACCGTGTCGCGGAACGCCGCCTCCATCAACGGGTCGAGTCCGCTCGTGGGCTCATCCAGCACGAGCAGGTCGGGCCGGGCCGAGAACGCGGCGATCAGCTGGATCTTCTGCCGGTTGCCCTTGGAGTAGTCGCGCACCCGCTTGCCCGGATCGAAGGCGAAGCGCTCGATCAGCACCCGCCGGTAGGCGGCGTCGCTGCCGCCGCGCACGCGGGCCAGGAACTCGAGGCACTCCAGGCCCGTGAGCGCCGGCCACAACATCGGCTCGCCGGCGACGAACGCCACCCGGCGGTGCGCGCGCACCGGGTCGCGCCACGCGTCGACCCCGAACACGGCGACGCTGCCCGCGCTCGGCCGCTGCAGGCCGAGCACCAGCCGGATCGTCGTGGTCTTGCCCGCGCCGTTCGGGCCGAGGTAGCCGTACACCTCGCCGGCCGGGATGCCGAGATCGAGGCCATCGAGCGCGACGGTGGCGCCGTAACGCTTCGCCAACCCCGACGCCCGGATGGCGACCGCGTCGTCGTATCCCGCTGCGCCCATCGAGCGCAGACTACCCCGGAGCTCCGGCGTGGCCGCTAGGCGGCGTGCTCGCGGTCGAGCGCGAGCTCGTCCGGGCCGTAGAAGCGCTCGGCGACCGGGCGGGTGGTGCGGATCACGGCGGCCGCCTCGGCGGGGGACAGGCGATCGCGCCAGGCCCATGCGTTCGCCGAGCTCTCCATCGGCTGGTACGCGGTCTTGGCCATCCCGACCCGCCCCCACGGGTTGCGGCGGGCGCCGGGGCCGGCCATGCTGCCGGTCTCCACGGCCTTGCGGGCGCGCTCGTTGAACGGCAGGTCGAGGCGCTCGTAGAGGTCGCGGAAGCCGGCGACCGGATTCGTGGCGAGATCCTCGTAGCGCACCATGATGAATTCCGGGTGGCGGTCGAGCTGCTGGGCGATCGAGGTGTGGATCAAAAGCCACAGGAGCGCGCCGTGTGCGATCGGGTCGAGCGGCTGGCCGGCGGCCTGCTCGAGCTCGTCCGCGTGCAGGCTCAGGTAGCGGTGCACGAGCTCGGGCTGGGACGCGATGTCGGGCAGGTTGTCGCTCCAGCCGGAGCCGATCCGCTTCAGGCTCGACACGATCCCGGCGGGGTGGCGCACGAGCATGACGACGCGGCAGTCGAGCCGCTCGGCGAGCCACTCCGCCGTGAAGACCATGTACGGGTCGTCGATCAGCGGGCGCAGTCCGCGGGCGCGGCCGTAGGTGAACGCCGCCAGGTACTTGGCCGCCTTGGCCAGGTCGTAGACGCCGTGGTTCGTGCGCAGCTCGGCGGCCAGGTCGTACCGCAGCTGGAGCATGTCGCGGAATCCGGGCAGGTGGTCGGCCTCGTTGTGCGGGCCGACGTGCTGGTAGGCGAGCGGCGGGGGCACGCGCAGGATGCCCGGGGTGAGCCCGGGAGGATGGCGGCGGTTGAACGGCTCGTTCACGTGCACGACGCCACCACCGCCCTCGATCATCTTGGCGACCCAGCTGCCTCCAGAGCGGTGCATGCCCGTGAGCAGAATCGGTGATCTCATGCGCCCAGTACGCCCTTCATCTCGCCGTCATCGACCTCGGAACGCGCCGACATTAGGGCTCCGAGGTTGCTCGTCCATTGGACACGCGCCCGCGAATCCGGTCAACCCGGCCCCAGCCCTTGGCGACCGACCCGGGGTGGAGTACCCTGTCACCGTCCCGGCGCGGGTTGCCGCGTCATGGTAGCGGGACAGGGGCGAGAAGGGGGGTTGCTTGTGAAGGGCACGAGCCCAACCCGGTTTGCGGTCATGACCTCCGCGCTGCTCGCGTGTCTCATGCTCGGCGTGCTCGCGGGAGTGAGCGCGGGCGGCGGCCAGTCGTCGCACGTGCTCCAGGTCGAGACGGTGACGACGAACGGCCAGGGGCGGCCGCTGCAGGCTGCGGCGCGCACCGTGACGACGACGGTCGTGCGCAGAGTCGAGGTCAGAGTCAAGGTGCCGGTCACGGTGACCGTGACGGCCGCCGCTCCGGCCGCGAAGGCGCCCCCAAAACCGAAGCCGCGGCCCGCTCACAACCACTACCACGGGAACGGGCCCGGGAACGGCCAGGGCGGAGGCGACGGCCCCGGCCAGGGCGGGGGCGGCGGGTGAGCGGGATCTGGATCTACGCCGCGGTGGCCGCGCTGCACGTGCCCGGCATCGCGCTGCTCGCGCTGCTCCTGCGCGACCTGGGCCGGTGCGACCCGCCCGACAGCCCCGAGCCGCCCGGCGGCTCCGGCGGCGGCCCGCCGCGCGGCTGGCGCTGGCAGCGGCGGCGCGGACGTGACCCGGGCCCGCAGCGCGCCCTCGCCCGGCGCGTTTGACCGCCGTCCGCGGCGTTGCGTAGAGTTGTGCACGCCGCCGCGGCCCGGCGACGGCGAAGCCGCACTCGAGGAGGTTTCGCATGGTTGCGACGAGCCTTGATCCGCGCCCACCCGCGCTCTTGCGGTGAGCACTCCGGCGGTCGGCAAGAGCGCGATCCGCGGTCGGATCGTGACGATGGACGGCGCGGCCACGGTCATCCCCGACGGCGTCGTCTACATCGCCGGCACGACCATCGCGGCCGTGCTGCCCGCGGCCCAGGCCGCGCCGGCCGGGTTCGAGGGCGTGCGCCCGCTGCGCACCGCCGGCACCGTCTATCCGGGCCTGATCGAGCTCCACAACCACCTGAGCTACAACTGCCTGCAGCTCTGGCAGGTGCCGCGCCCGTTCGGAAACCGCGGCCAGTGGTCGGTCGGCCCCGACTACCGGCGGCTGATCAGCGGGCCGATGCAGGTGATCGGAGAGACGCCCGCGCTCGTCCCCGCGCTCGTGCGCTACGTCGAGGCCAAGTGCCTCGTCGCCGGCGTGACCACGAGCCAGGGCATCGCCCTCTACAGCGACGCCGGCATCCGCCGCTTCTACCGCGGCGTCGTGCGCAACGTCGAGTCGCCCGACGACACCGCCCTGCCGGCGGCGGCGAGCCGCATCCCCGACGTCCTGGCCGGCGACGTGACCGCGTTTGCGGCCGAGCTCGCACGCGACAACCGCCTGCTGCTGCACCTGGCCGAGGGCACCGACGACTCGGCGCGGCGCCACTTCCAGGCGCTCCAGCTGCCGGACAAGAGCTGGGCGATCTCGGATCACCTGATCGGGATCCACAGCGTCGGCCTGCAGCCCGAGGACATCCCGATCTTCGCCCAGCACGGCGGGTCGATGGTGTGGTCGCCGCTCTCCAACCTGCTGCTCTACGGCGCCACCGCCCACGTCGACGTCATGCGCGCGAACAACGTCCCGATCGGCCTGGGATCCGACTGGTCGCCGTCGGGGAGCAAGAACCTGCTCGGCGAGCTGAAGGTGGCGCGCCTGGTGAGCGCGAACGCCCCGCAGGGCCCGATCTTCTCCGACCAGGAGCTGGTCGCGATGGTCACGACGACGGCCGCGCGCATGCTCGGCTGGGACGCCGCCATCGGCTCGCTCGAGGCCGGGAAGCGCGCCGACCTGATCGCCGTCGGCGGCATCAGTGCCGACCCGTACTCCGGACTCGTGGACGCCACCGAGCGTGACCTGGTGCTCGTCATGATCGGCGGCACCGGCTGCGCCGGCCAGCCGCACCTGATCGAGCCGTTCACCGCGAACGGCGAGAAGGTGACGATCGGCGGCCGCTCGCGCCTGCTGAACTTCGCCCTGGCCGGCGCCGACCCCGACGTCGAGCTCATCAGCCTGGCGCAGGCGCGCTCGACACTCCAGGACGCGCTGGCAAACCTCGTCTCGCTCGCCCGCGCGCTCGAGCCCCAGGTCGTCGGCGCGGTGCCGGGCGTGGTTCGGCCCGAGCCGCGCCGACCCGGCCCGCGGCTCGCGCTGGACGAGATCGAGCACACCGACATGACCATGCGAAACGACGTGCCCGACGGCGTCGCGGTGCTGCCGACGGCAGGCATGCTCGCCGCCCAGCCGCCGCTCTCGACGGTGCTCGGCCCGCTCACCCTGGACGGGCTCACGGTCGCCGACGACCCCGCATTCATGGCGACGCTGCAGGCCGAGCAGAACCTGCCCGCCTATCTCGCGCCCGCGCTCGCGGCCGCCTACGCGAGAGCACCGGCGTGACGACCACCCCACCCCAGGCGTTCGACCCCGGCTACGGCGACGACCCCTGGCGCAGCCTGGTCGCGGCCGCTCCGGGCACCGACGTCTACCCGGTGGCCGACTTCCGTACCGAGTGGGGGCCGATCTTCCATCGTGGGCGGCTCGACGGCAGCGCGCGGCTGCTCGTCATCGGCCAGGACCCGGCCGAGCACGAGGCGATCGCGCGCCGGATCCTGATCGGCGAGGCCGGGCAGCGCGTGCAGGGGTTTCTCGCCAAGCTCGGCCTCGAGACGAGCTACGTCATGGTGAACACCTACCTGTACAGCGTCTACGGGCAGACGGCCGGCAACGCCCATGCCACCGACCCGGCCATCGCCGCCTACCGCAACAACTGGCTGGACGCGCTCGTGCTCGGGCGCGGCGTGCAGGCGGTGGTCGCCTTCGGCACGCTCGCAGACACCGCCTACCACACGTGGGCGGCCACGCAGCCAACGGCCGCTGCGGCGCTCGCGTACCAGCACGTGATGCACCCGACCGCCCCGATCAGCGGCTCGGGCGGCGACCCGGTCAAGCTCGCGGAGCTGACGAAGGTCATGCTGTCCGGCTGGAACACGGCGCTGCGTGCGCTGCGCCCGGTGGTGACGCCCGACGGCACGCGGGCGTCGCTCTACTCCTCGAGCGGCGTGCTGCGCGCGTCTGACGACGTCGAGATCCCTGCCGGCGACATGCCCGCCGGGCTGCCGGCGTGGATGCGCTCGCTCGAGAACTGGGCCTCGCGCACCGGCTCCTCGACCGACGCCAAGCGGGCGACGATCGCGGTGGTCGTGCCGACGGATCTGCGTCCCTGGTCGTGAGCGGCCGGTGCGGCTCGACCCCGACCAGGCCCGCGCGCGCTTCGTCACGGCCGCGGTGGCGCGGCTTGCGACCGTGCGCCCCGACGGTGCGCCGCACATCGTGCCCGTGTGCTTCGCGGTCGCGGCGGGCACGATCTACTCGGCGGTGGACGGCAAGCCGAAGCGCACGCCCGACCTCGCACGCCTCGCCAACATCGCCGCCGAGCCGCGGGTGGCGCTGCTCGCCGACCGCTACGCGGACGACTGGACGCGGCTGTGGTGGGTGCGCGTCGACGGCGACGCCCGCGTCGTGACCGATGCGGCCGAGCGCGAGCGGGCGCTCGCGGCGCTCGGCGCCGCGTACCCGCAGTACGCCGCGAGCCCGCCCAGGGGCCCAGTTCTGGCCGTCGAGCCCCGCCGTTTCAGCGGCTGGAGCGCATGAGGAGGCGGCTGATCGCTTGGCACGGACGTGACGAGGGGTTCCCGCCGACGGGATTATCGAGTACCGTTCCGTGCACACGAGTCGGGGTAGGTCTCTGTGGGAGTGTTCGCAAAGGTCATGCTGGCCATCGCCATCCTGGTGGCGAACGGTGTGCTGCTCTTCGTGATCCTGCGGTTCCTGCTCTGGCTGGCCTTCCCCGGCCGGAGCGCCGAGGACGAGGACGCCGCGGCCGCGAGGCCCGTGTTCGCGGCCGGTGCGGGCGCCGCCGTGGCAGCCGCGGAGATCGCACCGGTCACCGCCGGCGCGGCGACTCCCCCGGCTCCGCCCCCAGCACCGTCACCCGGAGGCGGCCCCCCGGCGTTCGTGCCGATCGGCCGCAGGGCGCGCGCGTACCCGCACAGGCTCCTGATCGGCCTGCCGGTGATCCTGGCGCTGTTCGCAGGCGGCGTCTGGCTCGGCAGCGTCGTCGGCGGGTCGGGCAGCGCGGCTGCCGCGACGCGCACAGTCCGCGTGACCGGCAGCGTGATCACGGTGAACCACACGACCGAGGTGCGCGTGCCCGCCCAGAAGGTGCGGATCAAGGGGACGCTCGTTACGGTGAAGGCGACGACCGTGCACCTGCCGTCGCAGATCGTCACGAACACGGTCCACACGACGCGCACGACCGTGATGAGACTCCCCGGGCAGACCCGCACGACGACGACGACCATCGCGATCCCGACGACGGTCCTCTTGCCGGGCACGACCGTCACCTCGACCGAGACGACGACGCTGACGGTCACGACGACCGACACCAACTCGACGTCGACCACGACGTAGGCGCGGCGCGATGAGCGTGCTCGTCCTCGTGCATATGCGGGGGAACACCGACAAGTTGCTCGCGGCCTCCGACCGGCTCGCCGAGACGTTCGGGATGCCCGCCGGGCTCAGCGCGCAGGTGACCGCGCCGACCGACGAGGGCATCGTGCTGATGCAGGTGTGGGACTCCGAGGAGCACCGCCGGCAGGCGAACGAGGACCCGCGCAACCGCGACGCCCTGCAGGCGAGCGGGCTCCTGCGTGAGACGCTGTCGGGCTCGGCCGAGGTCTACGAGTCCGACCGGGTTCGGTTCGCAGACGTGGTGGCCGCCCCGCGGCCGCGCCGCAAGCGCACCCCGCGGCCCAAGGCCGCGGCAGCGCCCGGCGATACGATGTGACCCACCCGCGGGCGTAGCTCAATGGCAGAGCAAGAGCCTTCCAAGCTCCAGACGAGGGTTCGATTCCCTTCGCCCGCTCTCCAACTCTGCACCACTCCCAGGCCTCGCTGCTAGCGTCCCCGGCGTGACACGGTTCGTCGTCGATTGCCCGACGCTGCTTGAGATCGCGGCCGGCGACATCGAGGTCGCTCCCGGCCACCAACTCGTGGCGCCGACGCTGGTCCGCTCGCAAGCGCTGTCGGCGCTCTACCAGGCAGCCCGTCGAGGCGAGATCTCGACCGCCGTGGGGATCGAGCGGATCAGGCGAATCAACTCGCTGAAGGTGCGGTTCCTCGGCGACAAGGTGCTCCAGCAGACGGCCTGGCGGGTTGCCGACCAGCTCGGCTGGGAGACGACGTACGACGCCGAGTTCGTGGCGCTGACCCAGCTCCAGGCGGATGTCTTCGTCACATCGGATCGAGATCTGGCGCGAGCCGTCTCCGGCCTGGTCGAGACGGCGACGGCGGCCGCGCTCCGAAACCCCTAGCCCACGTCCGACCGCATGATCGGCACGCACCGCTCGGCCGTCACGTCATAGCGGGCCCATCTTCGGGCCGGGCACGCGATGCGCCTCGATCGCCGCTCGCTGATCCTCGCTAAACGGCTGGTCGAACAGGTCGGCCTCGCACTGGCGCGACCGGAAGAGGTTGAGGATGAAGTTCATCCGATCGGCCAGGGCGGCCCAGTCGTGGCTGGCGGTGCCGGCGCCGTGATCGTTGGAGCGGTCGAACCGGCCGATCAGCGCGACCAGCTCTTCCGGACCGGCGATCGTCAAAAGCAGCGCCGGGAACATCGCACCGTCGGGCAGCGGCGGGATGTTCGCACCCAGCTCCAGGCGTCTGCCGCCCGGGAGCGCAAGCGACATGAAGTAGCGGCCGGCGATCTCGTTCCACTCCTGCTCCAGGACGGCGCCGAACGTCTCGATCGCCCCGTCGAGCTCGCGCAGTGCGAAGCCCTCGAGCCCTCGGGGGAGCACGTCGCGGACAGTGTCGCGCAGGCCGGCGACGACCGTGTCGGCGACCGGCGCCTGCATCGCGCGCTGGATCCACGGCTGCAGCCTGGCCTGCTCGTGGAACCCGATCAGGGCGTTTCCGAGCAGCATCAGCCGCGCTCGCAGGGCGGGGTCGCCGGTGCGCACGGCCGCGCGGTAGGCCAGAAGTGCCCGCCGCAGCTCGTCCTGCCCCGCTCGCTGCACCGGCCCCGGCCGCAGCCCGGCCAGGAACCGCTCGAACGGGCCGTCGCTACCTCCGTCCATGGCCACCAGAAGGCAGAACTCGGCAAACAGCGGTGCGAGCTCGGCGAAGACCTCGCGATTGCCCGCGGCGATCTGCGTGCTCACGTCCGCCAGGGCGGTGCGCGCCGCGGCGCCGATCGCCGAGTGCTCGATCACGAACCCGGGCACGAGGCGGCGCACCGCCGCGGCCAGCAGGTCGTGCTGCTCGTGGCGCGTGCCCCGTTCGACCAGGTCGCGGACGAACTCGGGCGCCTCGTCGCCGCGGATACTCTCGCCGGCGGTCTTCGAGGCCCAGGTCGCAAACGTCGGCCAGTTCGCGTCGTCCCCCCCGATCGCCTCTTGCAGGCAGCGCGACAGATCGTGATAGCGCTGCGTGATCAGCAGGTTGCGGATGACCGCGTCGCCCATGCCGGCGATCTCGGCCAGGTCGGTGGGGATCGCCGGCGGCATGGTCCTATCCTAGAATCCCCGCCACTGTGGGCTCCCGGCGGCTACGAGGTGCGATCCCCGAAACCTCGTCTGCCGAGGTGGCGTAGGCCCCATGACGGTCGCGCTCGGGCTCACGGCGGCGGTGCTGTGGGCGTTCGTCAACCTTCGCGTCGCTGCGGTCAGCCGCGGGCTCGACCCGATCGTGGCGATGTTCGTGATGCTTTCGGCGAGCATCCTCGTGACGGTGCCGCTGGCGCTTGCGGTGGACGGCGTGCCGTCGGCGCTGCACGGGCGCGCGGTCGCCGCCGCCGCGCTCGCCGGCCTGCTCGAGATCAGCGGATTCGTCTGCTACCTGAAGGCAGTGCAGCGCGGCTCGATGGCGGTCGTCGCGCCGCTGATCGGGCTCGAGGGCGGCGTCGCCGCGGTGATCGCCGTGATCGGCGGCGAACCCGTCAGCGTGACGCTCGCCGCCGCGATCACGGTGGCCGTCGTCGGCACAGCGCTTGCCTGCGCGTCGCCTGGTGAGCGCACGGCCGCGGGAGCCGGGTGGGCGATCCTGGCCGGCCTGCAGTTCGGCGTGATGCTGACGCTCTTCGGGGCGACGAGCGCGATCGGGTCGTTCACGGCCGTGAGCGTGGCCCGGGCGGCCGGCCTGATCGTGCTCGTGCCGGTGCTCCTGGCGCACCGCCGCCCGCACACCGAGCGCCGGGTGATCGGCTCGATCGCGCTCTCGGGGGTCGTCGACGCGTTCGCCTTCGGCGCGTTCACCGCCGCGGCGGCGATCGGGCCGGTGAGCGTTGCGTCGGTGTGCGCCGCGCAGTTCTCGACGATCAGCGTCGTGTTCGCGATCGTCCTCTTGCGCGACCGGCCGGCGCCGATCCAGGTCGTGGGCATCGCCCTCACCCTGGTCGGCACAACGGTCATCGCCGCGTCCTGATCAGCTCCCCGGGGCAGACTCCACGATCAGCAGGGTGTTCCCGTCGGGATCGCGGAACCAGAACATCGGCGGGACCGGATCGCCCATGCGCGAGACCTCGGCGTCGACATCGACGCCGCGCGAGCGCAGCTCGGCGTGCGATGCGTCGATGTCGTCGGTGCCGAGCGTGATGCCGGTCTGCACGGCGGTCGGGTCACCCGGGCGCGGCGGCGCGAGCGCGATGCCGGTGGTGCCCTCCGGCGGGTACACCTCGACCCAGCGGTAGTCACCACCGAACGGGACGTCCGTGCGCTTCTCGAATCCGAGCGAGTCGACATAGAAGTCGATCGACCGGTCCTGGTCGGCCGAGGGGATGATCACCAGGGTGATCGCGCCGATGTGCGTTTGCGTCTTCGTCATCTCACCACTCCTTCTCGTGCGGTTTCCCGCTCTGACCGGCGCCGGCCCGGGAACTCATCGCCCGGATGTCTATCCGATCGTGACCGACGCGGAGCGGTACTGGTTGAACGGGTTGTCGTCCTGGTAGGCGCTCTCGGACACCACGCCGCCCTTGACGGTGAGCTTGCCGTGGGTGGCCGTGACCTTGACGACGAACTTCGTCGTCAAGCTCGTCCCGGGCGACACCACGCCGTACTCGCAGTCGGGCGTGTCGGGCGAGATGCCGAGATCGCACACCTCGGCGGCCAGCGTGCCGCCGGTGATCTGCGGCAGCGTATCCATCTCGATCGCCTCGGGCCCGTTGTTGCGGATCACCTCGGTGAAGGTGACCTGGGTGCCGTGCGCAGCGGTGTGCCGGGATGCGGCGATCGAGACGACCGCCATGTCGGCCGTGGGCGGCGCCGTCTGCGCAGCCGCGGGCACGGCGAAGACGACGACGGCCGCAATCGCCGTGAGCAGGATCGGGCCCTTGCCGCGCAGCGCGCGCCGGATGATCGTCTCGGATTCCATGGTGCCTCCGTTCGTCGTGCGGATTGCCACGCTCCATGCTGCCACCGAGATGAGCCGGTGTCGAGTGCGGTTCTCCGGATCTTCTCCGGGCGGCAAACCCGCACTCGCGTATCAGTGCCTCCCCCGATGCCAGGCGCAGGCGCGATGCCTATGCTCGCCGGAGGAGCATTGTGTTCCAGATCGTCGAGCGGAAGCGAGGTGCCAGGATGACCGCGGGCACGAGATCTGGGAGCGGCCGGCCGGTGGCCGGCAAACGAGCGCCGGCAGCGGGCCCCGAGGTGGTGTCGGTCCGCGAGCACCGGCAGCGCCTGGAGGGGATGCTGCGGACGTCGATCGGGTTCCGGGTCGATTGCCCGGAGGGAAGGGTGGGCGTGCTGACGGCGGTGCTGCCCGAGTACGACGACCTGCCGGCCGACCGCGTCGAGATCGCGTCGGGATTCTTCATCGTGACCGCCGTGACCGTCCCGTTCAGGGACGTCGCGAGCGTCGATGTGAACCGCCGGCGGGTGATCGTCCGCACCGTGCCGGAGCGGAGGCGCGGGACCCGCTCGGAGGTGGCCCGCAGAGTGCATCAGTTCCTGCACGCCGGGGGGCACGGCCCGGCGCGAATGACCAGGTGGGCACGGGAGGTGCCACGATGACCGATCAGATCTCCGTCGTCGCCGAGATCCGGCCCGGCAAGCGGGCCGAGCTGGAGCGCGTGCTCGCGCAGGGGCCGCCGTTCGACCTGGCGGACGAGGGCTTCGAGCGCCACGAGGTGTTCCTCGGCGACCGCGACGTGCTCTTCGTCTTCACGGGGCCGGGCGCGATGTCCCAGCTCCAGCGGATGGCGGCCTCGCGGTCGCTGCACGCCCACATCCTCGGCATGGCCGAACTCGTCTCCGCGCCACGCATCCTCGCCCGCACGTACGAGTGGGAGCGCGCAGCGGCCGGCGTGCCATAGCTCGCCGAACCTGCCTTGGTTCGGGACAAAGGAGGCAATCGTGACTCGACGCTTCACCCCCATCGCCCTGGTGGCCGTACTCATCGTCCTCGCCGTCGCGCTGCTCGGCCCGATCACCGCTGCCGCGGGCCAGACGTCGGCCGACTCGCAGTACAGCGGGAACCTGGGCCAGACCGCGCACGGCGGGACGGGCACCGGCGGATCGGCGACCCTGCCGTTCACCGGTCTCGACCTCGGCGGCGTGGCCGGAGCCGGGCTCGTGCTGATGGTCGCGGGTGCGGTCATCCGCCGCCGCGCACCGCACACGCATGCCTGAGTCCGCTACGCGGCGGTGAAGGCGGCGACCAGACGCGTCGTCTGCGCGAGCAGCTGGTCGAGGGCCGCGTCGCCGATCCCGAACCCGGCGTGGGCGACGCTCATGTACCCGCCATGCTCACCGTGATCCTCGATGTCGACGCTGATCTCGGGGCTCTGCGCGGCCCACCACTCCACGAGCTCCGGCGTGAAGAGCGCGGCCAGCTGCGCGTCGGGGATGTCGGTGGCGGCCATCACGCGGTAGCGCTCGTCCATGTCGGGCGAGACGGTGTGGACGCGGTGGTCCCTGTGCAGGACGCGTTTGAGGAAATTGTGGTCGGGATAGCTGCTCGGGCGCACGGTGAGCCGGGGCCAGGCCGACGCATCGAGCGTTACCAAGAAGAGCGTGAAGCCCTGGGTGCTCATGCCGTCGCCGCCGAACTCGGCGGTCAGGTTCGGCGAGCCGATCGAATACTCGGCCAGGATGGCGTCGTGCCCGGCGATCTCGCCCCGGTAGGCGTCGTCGGTCGTACCGAACTCGCCGAGGCGCAGGAGCGGGGTCGGGTCACCGATCTGGTCCGCGAACGGCATGAGGCCGTGGGCGCGGGCCCACGCATCGACTTCCGGCAGAGGATCCTCGGTCACGGGGGCAGTCTAGATGCGTCGGCGCGGACTTTCCGCAGATGCGATGCGTGCACCCCCCGACGCCGATCCCGTAGCCGTCCCCGATGCGCCCGGGCGAGCCCGCCGCAAACATCCCCCTCCATGACGACGCCCCCGATCACCCCCACCTCCCCCGCCCGCGAGCTGTGCCACCGCATCGGCCACGGCATCGAGGTCACGCTCGTGTGGATCCCCGGCAGCGAGCGGCTCCAGGTCGCCGTGCTCGACAAGAAGCGCGGCCATACGCTCCACATCCCCGTCGAGCCGAGCCGTGCGATGCATGTGTTCCACCACCCGTTCCCGCACGCGGCGGCGCACAGGCTGCTCGACGGCGATGCGGCCGCGTTCGCGGCGGTGGCCGCATGACCTGGCTCGCCCGGCTCGTGTGCCCGCACCGAGTGGTCACCCACGATCGCGGCGGCGTCGTCTGCGCCGGCTGCGGGGCAACGCTGCGGCCGCGCAGCTAGCGTCAGCAACCGAATCGCGCTTATCCGCGTGGCGGGCGGCCGAAGACCCTGCGATATGAGTCCTCGCCGAAGCTCGTGGGGAGCGGCTCGCCCTCGATGAGCCGGTAACGCGTACCCGCGCCGGTCACCCGTTCCGCCCGCAGGAATCGAGTCGGCCCCGGCGGCGAGAGCATGAATCCGTGCGCGAGGTCGTACAGGTGTGTGACGAAGACGACCCGCACGCCAGACTCCACGAGCGCGCGCACGACCTGGCGCGCGATCTCGGCGCCCTCGCGCTCGTTGGTCGACGCAAACGACTCGTTGCAGAGCAGGACGGAGCCTGGGGTGATCGCATCGACAATGGCGCTCATGCGGGCCAGCTCCTCGTCGAGTTTGCCTTGCCTCATGCCCGCATCCTCCTCGCGTCGGTAGTGCGTGAAGACGCCCGGTGCGACGCTCATCCGAAACGACTCGGCGGCGACGAACATCCCGCACTGCATCATCAGCTGCGCCAACCCGAGACTGCGCAGGAACGTCGACTTCCCACCCTGGTTTGCGCCGGTCACCACCACGAGCGGCCGTCCGCCGGCATCGATGTCGTTCCCCACCGCGCGGCCGTCGAGATGCAGGCTCAGAGGAACGTCGTAGAGATCGCGTGCCGCAAGCTCGCACGCGCCCGCCGGTGCGACGCCGGGGAAGCACACCACGCCGCCTCTCCGGAGGAGCTCGTCATGCAGGTTGAGGCAGGCGACGTAGAACGCGAGCTCCGCCCGGAGAGCGGCGATGAACCCGAGGATGTGGTCGGTCGAGCGTGCGAGCGCGAGCGCGACTGAGCGGATGCCGCGCCCTCGCAGCACGGCGAGCGCCCGGTGCCCATTCTCGTCGCGGTCCGGGATCCGGAACGTGTAGGCGGGGCCTCCACCCGGCGACATGCGCTCCACCATCCCCCGCTCCCGCGGCGTCCGCACGGCATGCCCGGCGCCCTTCCCGCCCCTCCCGAGCGTCGCGCCGATCAGGACACCGCCCCGGAACCGGAGTGTGCGCAGATGCCCCTCCACAGAATCGAGGTAGGCGTCGTCCACCTCAGCCGCGAGCGCCGCGCCGAGGCGCCGCAGCCCCTCGGAGCGGAATCCGTCCGCGTGCCGGCAGGCGATCTGACGCAACCGCCGCAGGATGTCGACCAGGATCCCGAGCACCTGCACCGATCCATTCAGCAGAGAGTCCGGTGTGTCGCGAACCCAACCCAGCCGGACGTGCTTCTCGGCCGCGACTCCTGCGACAGCGACTCCGTACATCTGCCGGACGGCGTCCGGATGCGCCAGGCAGTCGGCGAGGACGTCCTGTCTGTAGGCGATGTCGGCGGGATCAGGCAGGCTGGCGAGAAGCGCCGTGTGGGCAATGCCTTGCAGGAACTGGTCGCCGTCGGCCATCGCGGCGACGATGACGCCCAGCTCGAGGTCCCGGGTGAGGTCCGCTGCACCCGCGGCCAGGGGCAGCTGCGGGTTGAAGTCGCGGTCGCGGTGCATGAGGAGCGCCTTCACCGGTCGAGCCGCGCCCGCATGCGCTCGTAGGTGAGCCCGTGCTTCGCAGCGATGGCCGCGGCATGGGCGAGGCCGTCGGCCGGCCGGCGCGCGATCCTGAACGTGCGCACGGCGGGATCGTCCGGCGAGACCGTGGCGACCATGCTGACGGTCGCTGGACCGAGAGCCGCGAGCTCGTCCACGAACGTGACGCAGACGACCAGCGGGCCCTGCTCGGCGAGCTGGCGGATCACCTCGCTGCCGAGGAGCAGCGAGTCTGC
Source organism: uncultured Actinomycetes bacterium (assembly GCA_963825325.1). Classification (GTDB taxonomy): domain Bacteria; phylum Actinomycetota; class Thermoleophilia; order Gaiellales; family JAICJC01; genus JAICJC01. The sequence continues at coordinate 496,207 of CAWGSU010000003.1, read as the reverse complement.
GAGCGTCGTCGAGGTGAAGCTCTCGTTCAGGATGACGAGGCTCGCGGCCGTCGCCTGCTCGAGGATGGCATGGATACGGACGAGCTCGTCCTCGAGCTTGCCGCGCAGGGACGCCACGTCTTCGGTGCGCTCGAAGTGGGTGAGGATGGCATCGGGCAGGGAGATGTGCGCCTCACGGGCGGGGACCGGGCACCCGATGCGCGCGAGGTGGTGGAGCTGGCCGACGGCGCGGGCGAACGTGGTCTTGCCGCCCTGATTCGGGCCGGTGACGACAAGGATCCGCTCCGGGCCGCTCAGGTGGTAGTCGTTGCAGACGACGGCCGAGTGCGGGACGAGCCGGTCGGCAAGCGCGAGGTCGAAGGCGCTCGAAGCGCACAACTCCTGCGGCCCATCCACGATGTCGGGCAGGCAGACCGCGAGTCCGGCCGCCTCGAACCGCGCGAGGTGCTCGAGGACAGCGAGCAGCAACTGCACCTCGCGGTCGAACATCGCGATCGTGTCGTCCAGATAGCGCGCGTGCCGGACCGCATGCTCCCCGAGCCGGCGGAAGAGCACCGGGTGCAACCGCGCCACACCCTCGAGGACCCGGGCCTCGACGTGGTCCATGTCGCCCGTCGAGGCAGGCCTGATCGTGGGCTCGCGGGCCGTCTCGCGCTCGAATCGGGCAAACGTCGCCTGCACCTCGGCGCTGTAGTCGGCCTCACCCGCAAACGGGAGCACCCGAACACGCCCGCCGCGGATGTGAACGCTGTAGGTCACGCCGGCGAGCTCGGCCACGAGCGCCCGTGTCTCGCCTGCGAAGGCCGCGAACCCGTCGGAGCCGACGTAGTCGGCGAGGTACCCGGCCAGGCCGCCGAGGCCGCGCGACTCGGGTCCCGCCTCGGCGAGATCGCGCGCGAGCGCGGCGACCGAATCGCAGTAGATCGCCACCGCGTCGAGGAACCAGATCTCGTCCTGGTGGCGATAGGGCAGCTTCCGAGACTGTCCAAGGTGCGAGCGCATCGCGCGCATCCCGGTCTCGAACGCCACGACCGCCGCACGTATCGGATCCCGCGCGAGGTCGCGTAGCACCTCGTGCCGGTACCGCACCGCATCGGCCCTGCGAAGCGGCAGCCAGAAGAACCGGGCGAGGTCGTACTCCTCGCGTCCTGCGACGATCGCCGCCACCACCTGATCGAGGCGGAGGTCGGCGAAGAACGCCGGCTCCGCGGCCGTGTCCAGGCCGGCGCGGTCGCCCGGCGATGCGAACAGGATGCTCTCGAAGGTCACGGCCGCCTGACCGGTGCGACAGCGTGGTAGGGTCTGCGCAATAGCGGGATGGAGCTCCCCGCTCTAATCGCCCACCCTGGGCTGATGGCTCCTACCTCATCGGTAGCGCCCACCCCAGGAGACGTCAATGCGCGATTCACGCGGTGCCACCCTCGTCCAATCGGTCGCACGGGCATCGACGCTCCTACGGCTGCTCTCCGGTCGCTGCGACTACGTCCAGCTGGGCGACCTCGCGAGTGGCGCCGGCCTGGCCAAGAGCACTGCGTACGGCCTGCTGCAGACGCTGGTCTCGGAGGGCCTGGTCGAGCACGACCCGCGACGGGGCGCCTACCGCCTGTCGCCTCGTGTCGTGCTCGACGTCCGCGCCGGGGAAGATGGGTTGTGAGCGGCCCGCCGCTCACTTGACGATCATGACCGGGCAGTGGGCACGGTGCGCCACGCGGTCGGCGGTCGAACCGAGTAGGTAATCCCCGAGGAAGTGGCCCTTGTGGCCGACGACGATGAGGTCTGCGCCGTGCTCGCGGGCGTAGGTCGTGATCAGCTCGGCGGCGTGGCCCGGCCGCAGGTCGACGTCGATCGCGACCCCCATCGCGTCGGCCTGCTGCCGCGCGTCGTCCGCCACCCGGGCGAAGAAGCTGTCCTTCTGCTGTTTGACCGGGTCCACCTCACCGATCGTCGAGGCATACGCGGGCAGGGGGCCCTCGACGGCGAGCCCCGTGAGGCTCGCCCCGGTGAGGTGGGCGAGCTCGAGCGCCTTCGTGAGGGCGCGCTGCGCGCCATCCGAGCCGTCGATCGCCACCAGGATACGGTCGAATGGCACCTAGATCTCTCCTTCCAGTTGACGGCCTGCCGCTGCGCCTGAGTGCGGCGGGCGGTCGGCGAGCTCCGGCCCGCGACGCGCCCCCTCGCCGTCGGGGTGCGGCTGGAAGAACCGCTGCGCGATCGCCGTCGGCACGATCGCCGACAGCACGACCACCGTGAGCAGGAGCGAGAACTGGGTCTGGTCGATGATCCCCGCCTGCAGGCCGTACAGCGACGTGATGGTGCCGAAGGTGAGGCCGGTCGACATGAGCAGCGTCGTGAACGCGGCGTGCGGGGCGCAGTAGCGGCGCGCGAGCGGGTAGACGCCGGCGGCCTTCGGCAGCATCTTCGCGGCCACGAGCAGGCCGAGGACGCCCAGGTTCGCCCACACCGCCGAGAGCGAGACGTTCAGGCCGCCCTTGAGGAAGAAGAACGGCGTCAGGAACGCGAACGCGACCACGCGCAGCCGCTCCTGCTCCAAGCGGTGCTCCGCGTAGTGGCTGCTCATCGCGAGGCCGAGGATGAAGGCCGGCAGCACCGCCTGGCTCGCCGCCTTGTCGCCCAGGTACATCAGCCCGAAGAGCGCGGCGAAGACCAGCTTGATCTCGGGCTCGATCACGCGGTCGCCATAGCGACCGAAGAACCACGGCGCCATCCTCGGCAGGCCCCAGATCAGGAGCACCGAGATGCCGACGAACGGGATGATCCAGAGGTTCGGAGTGATGAACAGGATCGAGAGCCCGATCACGGTCAGGATGTCGGTGACGAACGTGGCGCTCATGATCCGCTTGCCGATCACCGAGCGGTTGAGGCCGGTTTCGACGAGCACGGCGTACACGACCGCGAGGCTCGTGGTGGACAGGGCGAGGCCGCCGATCTCGGCCTGGTCGCGGGTCCAGCCGAGCGCCCAGTACGCCATCGCCATGGCCACTGCGAACGGAGCCAGGAACGACACGGCGCCGATCCCGATGCTCGCCCGCCACTCGCGCCGGAACTGGGGCACGTCGACCTCCGCCCCCGCCAGGAACGTCAGGACGACGCCCGCGAACGAGCCGACGAACGCGAGCCAGTCGGGCACCGTGACGGTGAAGATGTTGCCGACGACGACGCCCGCCGCCAGCTCGATCAGGGCGACCGAAAGCCCGATCTCAACCGAGACCGTGCTGGCGATCAATATCGTGACAGCGAGCACCGCTGCCAGGGCTAGTTCGCTCACCGCTCCTCCTTCAGGCCATGGGTCTACCGGGTGGTAGAGGCCATCAGCCCGTGAGGGCGGTTCGACGCGAGCCTCATCGCGTGTTGCCAATCCTACCCTGCCCGGCGAGTGCGATGCTGCGCCGATGGAAGACCCGCAGGTGCACGAGGCGGAGGTCGAATCGCGCTGGGAGGCGGGGCCGGCGGTCGCGCTCGTCGTGCTTCTGCAGGTCACGCTCGCGCTCATCAGCCAGGATCAAGGCTGGACGCTGTGGGTGCTGCCGTGGTGGGCGTGGCTGGTCCCGGCCGTGCCGGAGCTCATGCTCCTGATCGCGCTCGCATGGTCGCGGCCGCGCCACCGGCTCGAGCAGCTCGGGCACCGCCGCACGGCTGCGCTCATGCTCCTGGCGGTCGTCAGCGGCGCGAACGCCGTGGCGCTCTTGGCGCTGATGGTCTCGGTGATGACGGGGCACGAGAAGGACGGCACCGAGTTGCTCTTCAAGGGCGTGACCGTGTGGTCGACGAACGTGATCGCCTTCGGCCTGTGGTACTGGGGACTCGACCGCGGCGGCCCGATCCGCCGGCGTGAGCCCGACCCGCCGCCACCCGACTTCCAGTTCCCGCAGATGGAGAACCCCCAGCTCGCGCAGCCCGGCTGGCACCCGCGCCTGTTCGACTACATGTACGTCTCGTTCACGAACGCGGTCGCCTTCAGCCCGACGGACTCGATGCCGCTCACACGCTGGGCGAAGTCGCTGATGCTGGTCGAGTCGGCGGCGTCTGCGATCACCGTGCTGCTGGTCGCCGCGCGGGCCGTGAACATTCTCAAGTAATCGCAGCGAAATATTACATTTGCTGCCGATAACTTGGCGTATGCCGTTTGTACCTCAAATCGGGGGCGTCGTCCTCCCCATCGTGAGCGGCGTGCTCGTCGCAGTCGCGGCGGTCGTGCTCGGGCTGTGGGCGCGGCGCGTGCGGTCGGGCATCGACGAGTCGCGGCGCCAGGCCCTGACGGACGACCTCACAGGCCTCGGGAACCGGCGCCGCCTCCTGATCGACCTGGAGCGAGCGATCGCAGGCGGCACCGACCACTCGCCGGCGGTGCTCGCGATGTTCGACCTCGACGGCTTCAAGGCCTACAACGACACACACGGCCACCCGGCCGGCGACGCGCTGCTCGCACGCCTGGGCACGCGCCTGGCCACGACGTTCGCCGGGTCGGGATCGGCGTACCGGCTCGGCGGCGACGAGTTCTGTGTGCTGCTGCACGGCTCGCCGGCAGAGCTGGAGGAGGCGATCGGGCAGGCGCTCGAGGCGCTCACCGAGCAGCACGACGCGATCCGGTCATCGTGCGGGTTTGCCCTGCTGCCGCGCGAAGCCCGCGACGCGTCGTCGGCCCTGCGGATCGTCGACCAGCGCATGTACGCGCAGAAGGACGACCACCGCGTCTCGACCAAGCGCCAGGCGCGCGACCTCCTGCTCGCGGTCGTCGACCAGCACGCCCCCGACCTGCGTCCGCACTGCGACTGGGTGGCCGAGCTCGCGCGCTCGGTCGCCGCCGAGCTCGCGGTCGCGCCCGAGGCGATCGACGACATCGCGCTCGCGGCCGACCTGCACGACATCGGCAAGGTGGTGATCCCGCGCTCGATCCTGCACAAGCCGGGGCCGCTGGACAAGTCCGAGTGGGACGTCGTGCGCCGGCACACGCTGACGGGCGAGGCGATCCTCCGCGCGGCGCCCGTGCTCCACGGCGCCGCGGCGATCGTGCGCTCGACGCACGAGCGCGTCGACGGCGACGGCTATCCCGATCGCCTCTCCGGGCCCGACATCCCGCTCGGCGCGCGCATCATCGCCGTGTGCGACGCCTACGACGCGATGACGAGCGACCGCTCCTACCGCGAGGCGATGACGCGGGCCGAGGCGATCCAGCGGCTCGAGGAGTCGTCCGGCACGCAGTTCGACCCGATCGTGGTCGCCGCGGCGCGCACGGTGCTCGAGCGCCCGGCGGCCCTCCGGAAGGTGAGCGAGCGCCCGCGCACACCCCGCACGCCCGACCTCTCGCCGGTGGCGCGCATCCAGGGTCTGGTGGACGTGATCCGGCTCGTGCGCATGAAGGGCGACCCCGAGCGGCTGCTCGACGAGATCGCCGTCACCGTCGGCCGCGCGCTCGGCCTGGGGACGGTCGTGATCAACATGTACCGCCCGGAGTGGAACGACTTCATCGTCTCGAGCGTGCACGGCAACGAGGAGGCGCGGCAGACGCTGCTCGGCTCCACCTACGCCCGCACGTGGTTCGACCCGATCCTGGCGCCCGAGTACCACCGCCGGGGCGCGTACGTGATCGAGCAGGGGACGTTCGACTGGGCGTCGCACCTCGGCGACCGCTACGTCCCCGCCGACCCGCCGAGCGAGATCCCGAACGCGTGGCAGCCGCATGACGAGCTGTTCGTCCCGTTCCGCCACTCCGACGGCCACATCCTCGGCGTCTTCTCGGTCGGCGAGCCTGCGTCAGGCCTGCGCCTGTCCGACGAGGAGCTCGACGTCCTCGTCGCCGCCGCCTCGCAGGCCGCGGTGCTCGTCGAGGCGGCCGAGGCGACCGCGAGCTGGGAGCGCTCGCAGGCGACCCTGACCGAGTTCCTGACCGTCTCCTCGCGGCTGCTCGAGTCCGACTCGACCTCCGAGGTGCTGCGGCTCGTGTGCACAGGCATCAGCTCGGCGCTCTCGTTCGACAAGGTGATGGTGCAGCTGCGAAACCCGTCTGCCGGCGGCCACGTCTGCTGCGCGTCGGTCGGCTTCGCCGACGGCGACCGCGCGCTGACCACGGCGACGACCGACTCCGACCTCGCCCGCCTGCTCGACCCCGAGTTCGAGATCAACGGCTGCTACCTGCTGCCCTTCGACGAGGGTGCGAAGCGCTGCTCGCAGGCCTCGATCGGCTACCAGTCGCAGCTGAACGGCGCCGGCCCGAACGGCTGGGACCACCACTGGCTGCTCGTGCCGCTGCGGGCGCGCGACGAGTCGATCATCGGCGTGATCTGGGTCGACGACCCGACCGACCGGATGCTGCCCCAGCCGCGCCGCCTGCAGGCGCTGCGCCTGTTCGCAAACCAGGCGACGAGCGCGCTCGCAAGTGCGACGCTCTTGCGCGGCGTGCGCGGCGAGGACGCCGACCTGGCGGCGTAGGCGCCGCGGCTCGCCGTCGCGTGACACGCGCTAGCGTTGGCCCGATGGCGAGGATCCTGGTGACCGGCATGTCGGGAACGGGCAAGTCCTCGGCGCTCGCCGAGCTCGGCCGACGCGGCTATCGCGTGGTCGACACCGATGATCCGGGCTGGCGCGAGTATCGCGAGGATGTCGAGTCCTCCGGCGAGCGGCGCCGCGGGGAGTGGCTCTGGGTCGAGGAGCGGATCACCGGGCTGCTGGACTCTGACGACGCCCGCTCGCTCGTCGTTCAGGGGACCGTGAGGAACCAGTCCAAGTTCTACGACCGGTTCGACGCGGTCGTCCTGCTCAGCGCCCCCGCTCACGTGATCCTTGACCGGATCGCGCGCAGGACGACGAACAACTATGGGAAGGCTCCCGTGGAACGCGCGATGATCCTGGATGACCTCGCCACGGTCGAGCCACTGCTCAGAGCGGGCTGCACGCATGAGCTGGATGCCGGCCGATCGCTCGACGAAGTCGTCGCCGACCTGATCGCGATCGCGTCGCGCTCGGTGACGACGTCGTAGGCCGCCTCCTGGCGGCTATGAATCCCGTGTGACCGAGCACGCAGAGCACGGCCCCGACGTCATCGCCCCGCCGCCCCTGCTCTACCTCGTTCCGCTCCTGTGCGGCATCGCCGCCGACCGCGTCGTCCCGCTGCCCGGTCTGCCCCAGGCAGCGCGCCGGCTGGGGCTTCCGCTCGCCGCGGCGGGCGTGGCGCTGTGCACCTCGTTCGTCCGCACCCTGCGCGCGGCGAAGACGCCCGTCGACCCCCGCCGGGCGCCGACCACCATCGTCACCGACGGGCCGTACGGCCGCAGCCGCAACCCCGGCTACACCGGGTTTGCCCTGATCTATGCGGGAGTCTCGCTCGCGGGCAACCGGCGCTGGCCACTCGTGTTCCTGCCGGGCGTCATCGCCGCAGTCGACCGCGGCGTGATCCGGCGCGAGGAGGCCTACCTGTCCGCTCGGTTCGGCGAGGAGTACGAGGAGTACCGGCGCCGCGTTCGCCGCTGGATCTAGCGGTCAAGTGGCCGCCACGTGACGGCCAACTGGCGGACGTCGCCACCCTCGAACCGCACGACATCGGCCGCCTCCGCCGCGAGCGCCGCTCGCGCCGCCTCGCCCACGTCGGCCCACTCGTCGATGTCGACGGCGACACCACGGCCGCTGCGCCGCGCCGTCCACCTCCCGGCGGCGACGCCGTCCACCAGCGCCACCGGGTGGATCATCCCGCCCGCGCGGATCTCGGCGGCGCGCTCGGGCGGCACCTGGTACGTGCGGTCCTTCCAGCCGAGCAGGTAGGCGTCGAAGGCCGGCAGGAGCCGCGGCGGCAGCGTCCGCGGCGCCGGCCGCGGCGGCTTCAGATCGACCAGGCCGCCCGCCACCTCGACCAGCTGCGCCGATGCGGCCGCGAGGCCGGCCGCGGCATCCCGCAGCGGCAGGCCGGCCCAGAGCGCCAGGTCGGCCGCCGCGGCCGGGCCGTGCCCGGCCAGGAAGCGGCGCGCGAGCTCTGCCAGCGCACGCGGGCGGTCGTCCGCCGCGAGTGGCACGGGCTGCTCGCCGAGCCAGTCGCGCGTGAGCGCGAACGCCTGCTCGGCACCGCAGAACGGGCCGCGGATGATGCGCCCGTCGAGCGAGGGCAGGAACAGCAGGTGCACGAGCGCCTGGTCGGCCAGCACATAGCCGTGCGACTCCAGGCGACGGCCGATCTCGGCTCGTCTCAGCGGGCCGTCTTCGGCCAGCATACGCACGATCAGGCCGGCGGCCCGGCGGGCCCGGTCGGGGGCGAATCCGCACTGCTCCAGCCGGCGCAGGTTGCTGGTGCGAAGCGTCGGCGCCGCGAGCCCGAGCAGCCACGGGTAGTCCTCCCGGCACACCAGGTGCAGTGTCCCGCGGCAGAGCCACGTGATCACGACGTCGGGCCGCTCGAGCTCGGCGTTCACGCCTGTGGCCGTCAGCCCCACCGTCCGCGCTCGCACAGCGAGCCGCCCGGCGCGCAGGTTCTGTGCCTGGATCGCGAGCAGCCTGCGCGCGGCCGCAGCCGCCGAACGCTCGGGACGGCCGGCAAGCAGCTGCGCCGCCAGCCGCCTGCGGCGCACCGCTTCCACTCCCGTCACGGCAGCTTGTAGCCGGGGGGCGGCGGGTGGCACTCGCGCAGCATCTCGGCGCGCTGGGCCGCAAGCACGCTCGCGTACGCCGGCGAGCTCGCGACGTTGTGCAGGTCGAACGGGTCGTGCAGCTGGTCGTAGAGCTCCTGCTCGCCCGTCCCGTAGCGGACGTACAGGTAGCGGGTGCTGCGGATGCCGCAGTAGGTCGGCGCGAGCGTCTTTGGGCTCCCGTCCCAGTTCTCGAGCAGGAACGACGTGCGCCACGGCGGCGTGAGCGGCGCACCCTGCACGATCGGCAGGAAGCTGCGGCCCTCGACCTTGGGATGCTGCACGCCCGCGAGGGCGGCGAACGTCGGCGCCCAGTCGGTGTTCACGATCATGTGCGTGTCGGTGCGCGGCGTCTTCGTCATCGGGTCGTAGCGCACGACGAACGGCACCCGGGTGGCCTCGTCGTAGGGGATCCGCTTCTCGGCCGCGGGCAGCCGGTGGGCGCCCCAGGCAAGACCGTTGTCGGAGGCGAACACGATCATCGTGTTGGAGAGCCGGCCGGTGGCCCGCAGCGCGTCGACGATCGACCCGACCTCGTCGTCGACGGACAGCAGCGTCGCGTACTGGCGACGGCGGAACTGCGCGAGCAGCTTGATCTGGCGGTTGCTGAGCGGCTTTCGCGCGCGCAGGTAGGCGGGCGCGCTCGCGTTCACCGTGTCGAAGTTCGGCGGCCGCCACGGCGGCAGGTTCTGGAAGCGGTCGGCGTACTGCGTCGCGGGCACGTCGGGCTCGTGCGGCGCATACGGCGCGTAGTAGACGAAGAGCGGCTTCGTGGCCGGCGCGTCGCGGATGAACCGTGCCGCCGCCTCGCCGAAGACCGTCGTCGAGTACTGATCCTTGCCGTAGTTCACAACGCAGCCGGCCTGGCCACCGCACTGCGCGGGCGTATTCGTGAACGCCTGGAAGCCGTAGTAGCGGAAGCCGTAGTTGAACGCATCCCAGCGCGACCAGCCCGGCGGCATGAACGGGCCGTGGTAGTCGTTCAGGTACTTCCCGAAGAGGCCGGTGTCGTACCCGGCCCCCTGCAGCCAGGTGGCGATCGTCGACTTGTCGTCGCCGTAGGCATGGAAGTCGGGGGCGCCGCCGTGCGGGGGCACGTTGCCGTAGATGCCGGTCGTGTGGGAGAAGTTCCCGGTCAGGATCGTGGCGCGCGACGGGCAGCAGAACGAGTTGGTGACGAAGGAGTTCTTGAACGTGATCCCGTGGTCGACGAGCAGGGACTGCACCTGCGGCATCGCCCAGAGCGTGTCGAAACGCTGGTCGTCGGTCAGGATCACGACGATGCTCGGCCGCTTCGTCGTCGCGACGACCGCGGTGCCGGCGCCCTTCGGCGGCGGCGTCGTCGTCCCGCCCCCGATCGACAGGCTGGTCGAGCCGCCGCGGACGATGGTCGTGGTCGCCGTCGAGCCGTGCCCGTTGACCCCCGCGATCGAGACGCTGCCGTGGTGGCCGACGAAGTAGCCGCCCGCGAACGCTGCGAGGGCGGCGACCGTTGCCACGGCGACCACCGGTGCGCGCAACGACCGCCTCGGTCCCCGCCCGCCTGTGCTGTTCGGTTCTGTCATCGCGTCCCCGTGGACGGGGCGGGCCAGTCTACCCCCGGCGGCGGATAGGCTGCCGCGATGGCGCCCGAACCGGTCAGCGTCACCCTTTACACCGATCCGAGCTGCCCGTGGGCATACTCGGCCGAGCCGTTCCTGCGCGGGCTCGAGTGGCGCTACGGCGGCGGCCTCGACTGGCGCATCGTCGTGATCGGCCTGTCCGAGGACACGCGCTCGCGCGAGCGCGCGGGCGTGACGCCGGAGCGGCGCGTGCGCGGGTGGAAGGAGTACGAGGCCCGCTACGGCATGCCCGTGCTGAGCACGCCGCGCAGCCGGCTGATCGCCTCGGGCCGCGCCTGCCGCGCCGTCAAGGCGGCCGCGGCGCAGGGCGACGCGGCACCTGCGCGGATGCTGCGAGCGCTGCGGATGGCCTGGTTCACGACCACGCTCCTGCTCGACGCGGACGAGGACATCGCCGCGGTCGCGGACGGCATCGGCCTCGACGGCGCCGCGGTCGTCGCGGGTATCGCCGACCCGGCGGTCGAGGCGGCGTATCAGCGCGACCGGGCCGAGGCCCGCAGCGCGGCGCAGACGGGCGCGCCCGCGGTGGCCCAGGAGCGCGCGGCGGTCTCGAACGACGGCGCCAGGTTCACCGCCCCGAGCCTCGTCTTCAGCCGCGGATCCGGCCGCCTGGTCGCAGGTGGCTGGCAGCTGTTCGGCGCCTACGACCTGTGCGTGGCAAACCTCGCCCCCGACCTGCCCCGGCGGCCGGCGCCCGACCCGGCCGACCTCCTGCTCGCGTTCCCGGACGGCCTGACGGCGGTCGAGGTCGCCGAGGTGTGCCGGGAGCGTAACGACGACTGCGACCCGGACGCCGCCGCGGAGGCGCTGGCAGACCTCGTCCGTGACGGGCGCGCGCGGCGGACACCGATCGGCGATGACGCAGGCCTCTGGCAGCCGACCTGAGCGCCGCCTGATCCTGGTGCGGCACGGCGCGACCGCCTGGAACGCCGAGGGCCGCTACACGACGCGCAGCGACATCCCCCTCAGCCCTGCCGGGATCGAGCAGGCCCGGGCGACGGCGGCGGCGCTCGCCGGCCAGGGCATCGACCGGGCGTTCTGCTCGCCGCTCGCCCGCGCCCGCGAGACGGGGCGGATCGTCGTCGAGGCGCAGCTCCACGGGCGCCCCGAGATGGTCGTCGACGAGCGCCTGACCGAGATCGACGCCGGGCCGTTCGAGGGCCTCACCCCAGCCGAGATCGACGCCGGACCGCTGCGCGAGGCGCATGCCATGTGGCGTGCCGACGCCGGCGTCGTCACGCCGCCAGGCGCCGAGCCGCTCGAGGCCGCGCGCGACCGCGCGGCGGCCTTCCTGGCCGACGTCAGCGCGCTTCCGGGGACGACGCTCGCGGCCACGCACGGCTCGCTGACGCGGGTGCTCGTGGCCAGCGTCGTGCTCGCGGCCGACCCAGCCGCACACCGGCGGATGTGGCTCGGCAACGGCCACTGGGTGGTGGTCGAGTTCGACGACCGGCCGCGGCTCGTGGCCTTCAACGCCGGCCCGCAGCCGTGATACCCAATCGTGACACCTCGGCCGTTGCGGAGTCACGGACCTGCCGTATCATGGGCCGCATGAAGCGCTCGCTGATCGTCATCCTCCTCGCGGCCGCCGCGGTGCTTGCCACCGCGTCGCCGGCCGCCGCGACCTCGACGACCGCCGTCACCCCGGCGTCGTCCACCAACATCGTGAAGGCCCTCCAGGACAAGCTGATCCGGCTCAAGTACCTGGCGCCGGGCCTCGCGACCGGCAACTACGGCAACCGCACGCTGCAGGCGGTCATGGCATTCCAGGGATGGGTCGGCCTGCCCCGCACGGGGATCATGGACTCGTCCTCCTACCGGGCGCTCGCCCACGCGAAGACGCCGGTGTCCTGGGGCCACAACCGCAAGCACATGGAGGTGCACAAGGCGCAGCAGGTGCTGCTCCTGATCGGCAAGCTCGGCCGGGTCAAGCGGGCGATCCACGTTTCCACGGCCGGTCCCGGCCACTTCACGCCGGTCGGCATCTTCCACATCTACCGCAAAGAGATCATGTCGTGGTCGACGCTGTTCAACGTGTGGCTCCCGTTCGCCGACTACTTCACGGGCGGCTTCGCCTTCCACGAGTACCCGGACGTCCCCGGAGTCCCGGCCTCACACGGCTGCATCCGGATCTCGGACGGCGACGCGCAGGTGGTGTGGGCGTTTGCGACGCTCGGCACCCGCGTCACCATCCGGTAGTCTCCCGGCGCGGTGGGTGACCCGACTGCGACGAACGGCCGATCGACGTCCTCCGCAAGGTCAGGGCCGCTCGGCGACCATCGCTACCGCCTGATCGCGTTCGATTGGGACGGCACCGCGGTGACGTCGCGTGCCGAGCGGCCGGATGCGCTCGCTGCGGTCATGGAGGACCTGCTCTCCGCCGGCGTCACCCTCGTCGTCATCACCGGCACGAACGCCAAGAACGTCAGCGGCCAGGTCGCGCCGCTGCTCTCGGTCGCGGCCCGCCAGCGGCTCTTCCTGATGGTGAATCGCGGCTCCGAGGTGTACGCCTACGACACGGCGGGCGAGCTCGAACGGCTGTGGCTGCGCACGGCGACGGCCGCCGAGGAGGCCGCCCTCGACCGCGCCGCAAACGGCGTCCGCGACCACCTTGCCGCCGAGAACGGGCTCGAGGTCGGGATCATCCGCGACCGCCTGAACCGGCGCAAGATCGATCTGATCCCGACCGCCGAGTGGGCCGACCCGCCCAAGGATCGCATCGGCGAGCTGCTCGACGCCGTGACCGAGCGCCTGGCCGCCGTCCCCGGCGGCCTCGGCGCCGTGATCGAGCTGACGCGGCAGCTCTCGGCGAAGGAGGGCCTGCCCGACGCGCGCATCACGACCGACGTGAAGCACATCGAGGTCGGGCTCACCGACAAGTCCGACTCGATCGCCTACCTCGTGCGGCGGCTGGCGCCCGTCCGGGCGATCCTCCCCGAGGAGATCCTGATCGCGGGCGACGAGTTCGGCCCGATCGCGGGGTTCGAGGGCAGCGACTACCGCATGGTCACCCGCCTCGCGGCGGGCGCGACGATGCTCTCGGTCGGCCGCGAGCCCAACGGCGTGCCCCCCGGCGTGCTCCGCCTCGGCGGCGGCCCGGCCGAGTTCCTACGGGTGCTGCGCGGGCAGATGCCCCTGACGTCTCCCCCCGAGGCCGGCCCCCACCACGTCCCCCCTCTGCACCCGCCGATCGAGCGCGCGGCCGACGGCTGGGCCGTCGAGCGCAACGGCTACGACATCGTCGACGCCGCCTCGGTCGAGAGCCTCTTCGCGCTGAGCAACGGCTACATGGGCGTGCGCGGCGCGACCGACGAGGCGAACCCGGGCTCGTCCCGCGCGGCGTACGTGGCCGGCCTCTTCGACGGGCCCGATGCGGGCGTCGAGGACCTGGCCGTGATCGCCGACTGGACGCACACGCAGATCGAGATCGAGGGCCGCTCGTTCCGCCCCTGGGAGTGGTCCGAGGTCACGCACCGGCGGCGGCTCGACCTGCACACGATGGTGCTCGAGCGCACCCTGCGCTGTGTCGACCCCGACGGGCGGCGGCTGCGGATCGAGTCGTGGCGGCTCGTGAGCCTCGCGCGCCGCCACCTCGGCGCGATCCGGATGCGCCTTGTGCTCGAGGACGGGCCCGCGGCGCGCGTGCGCGCCTACGCCGGCGTGCACACCGACGAGCAGCAGCGGCCGCTGCCCCACGTCCAGGTCGTGGCCGCAGGCCGCGCCGACGGCGTCGATCTGCTGCACACCCGCACCCCGGGCGGGCGGGTGGCCGTCGACGTCGGGCTCGCCGTCGCGGCGCGCCTCGGCGGGGCGGACCTCGCGACGGAGCACTCGGTCGAGGAGGACGGCTGCGGCCGGTGGGCCGAGTCGGAGCTCGAGCCGGGAGACGAGCTCGAGATCGACCGCTTCGTCGCGGTCTACACCGAGCGGGAACGGCCGCTGCCGGCCGTCGAGGCCGAGCGCGAGGCCCGCGAGGCGGCTGCGCTCGGGTGGGACGCGGTGCTGGCCGAGCACGGCGACGCCTGGCGGGTGGCGTGGGACCGCTCCGACGTCGAGGTGGAGGGCGCGGCGACAGGCCTCCAGGTGGGGATCCGGTTTGCGATCGCACAGCTGATCGCCGTCGCCCCGCCGGCCGACGGACGCTGCTCGATCGCCGCGAAAGGGCTCACGGGCGCCGGCTACAAGGGGCACGTGTTCTGGGACACGGACGTCTTCCTGATGCCGTTCTACGCCGCCGCCCTGCCCGAGGTCGCGCGGCGGCTGCTCGAATACCGGCTGCACACCCTGCCCGCCGCGCTGCGCCACGCCGAGGACGCCGGCCTGCACGGCGCGTGGTTCGCGTGGGAGTCGGCGGCGTCGGGCGAGGACGTCACACCCTCGTTCGTCACCGGGCCGGGCGGCCGCCGGCTGGAGGTCCTCACCGGCAAGCGGGAGATCCACGTCGTCGCCGACATCGCCTGGTCGGTGGACACCTACGTGCGCTGGAGCGGCGATGACCGCTTCCTCGACGAGGGCGGGGCCGAGCTCGTGCTCCAGGCCGCCAGGTTCTTCGCGACGCGCGCCGAGGAGACTCCGCGCGGGTTCGAGATCCGGCACGTCATCGGCCCCGACGAGCTGCACGAGGACGTCTCGAACAGCGCGTTCACGAACACCATGGCCGCATGGACGCTGCGCCACGCGGCCCAGCTCGCCGACGCGAGGCGGGCGAAGTCCAAGCTCGGCGAGCCGGCGCGCTGGCGCGACGTCGCCGACCGGCTGGTGGTGCTGCACACCCCCGACGGGCTGCTGGAGCAGCACGAGGGATTCCTGTCGCTCCCACTTCCGCCCGAAGAGCGGGCCGGGCGCGACGAACTCGCGTGGCAGCGCGACCGGCAGGAGTGGCGCGACGTGAAGCAGGCCGACGTCGTCATGCTGATGGCGCTGCTCGAGACCCAGTTCACGCCCGAGCAGCGGCTGGGCAACTACCGCCTGTACGAGCCGCTCACCCGGCACCTCTCGTCGCTCTCCGACGCAGTGCACTCGATGGTCGCCCGCAAGCTCGGCCTGCACCGAGAGGCCGATCGCTACCTGCAGCGCGCGCTCGAGATCGACCTCGACGACTCGCGCGGCAACCGCGCCGAGGGATTGCACATGGCGACCCAGGGCGGCATCTGGCAGGCGCTCGCGCTCGGCTGTGCCGGGGTGCGCGCGGGCGCCGACGCGCTCGAGCTCGATCCCAAGCTGCCACCCGGCTGGCGGAGGCTCTCGCTGCGGATCTCCTACCACGGCACGCCGCTGATCCTCAGCCTGACGCCCGACGAGATCGTCATCGAGGCCCGTACGGCCACGGTCGCGGTGCGGGTCGGCGACCTCGAAGCCGACGTGGTCGCGGGCGCCCCGCTGCGCCTGGCGCGCACCACGGGCGGCTGGCGCACCCCATAGATTTACAGTTTGTTTTCTAATCCGGCGGCGCCGGAAGCCGATCACCCACCGTATGAGCCGCCGGCTGATCGTCCTCGTCCTCAGCGCCCTGCTCGCCACGTGCCTCGGCAGCGCCTCGGCGCGGGCCGCCACCGGGCACTGGTATCCGCTCTTCCAGGCGATCAACAAGGTGCGGCGCAACCACGGGCTGCGCCCCGTCGCGCCGTCGCCGAGCCTGCATTGGGCCGCGCGGCACCACTCGAGCGACATGCTCACCCGCGACTACTTCGGCCACACGAGCCCGACCGGCTCGACGCTGTATGACCGCATCATGAGCTCCGGCTTCCGCACCTTCGGCTACTGGCAGGCGGGCGAGACGCTGGCCTGGGGCACGGGCACGCTGGGCACGCCGGCGGCGGTCGTGACCGCGTGGATGCACAGCCCCGAGCACCGCGCGATCGTGCTCTCACCGCTTTTCCGGTTCGTCGGCATCGGCCGCGCCCAGGGCAGGTTCCTGGGTCACGCGGGCGCCGAGGTCTGGACCGCCGACTGGGGCCACCGCTAGCCGATACGATGGGCGGCATGGCGCCGTCCAAAGTTGTGCTCGCGTCTCCACGGGGCTACTGCGCAGGGGTCGACCGAGCGGTCGACACCGTCGAGCGCGCGCTCGATCACTTCGGGCCGCCCGTGTACGTGCGCCGCGAGATCGTCCACAACCGCCATGTGGTCGCCGAGCTCACAGGCCGCGGAGCCGTGTTCGTGGAGTCCGAGGAGGACGTCCCGGCGGGAGCCGTGCTCGTGCTCTCGGCGCACGGCGTGGCACCCGACGTGCACACGCGCAGCGCTGCGCGCGAGCTGAAGGTGCTCGACGCGACGTGCCCGCTCGTCACCAAGGTGCACGCCGAGGCGCGCCGGTTCGCCGACCGCGGCTACACGATCGTCCTCGTCGGCCACGCCGGGCACGAGGAGGTCGTGGGCACGATGGGCGAAGCCCCGGACGCGATCCGGCTGGTCGAGTCGATCGCCGACGTCGAGACGCTCGACGTCCCCGACCCGATGCGGGTCGCCTACATCACCCAGACGACGCTCTCGGTCGACGAGACGGTCGAGATCATCGCTGCGCTGCGGCGCCGCTACCCGGCCGCGGTCGGGCCGAAGCGCGACGACATCTGCTACGCCACCCAGAACCGTCAGAACGCCGTCAAGCGGCTCGCCGCCGAGGTCGATCTGGTGCTCGTGATCGGGTCGCGGAACTCGTCCAACTCCAACCGCCTGGTCGAGGTGACCCGCGAGATGGGTGTTCCCGCGCACCTGATCGACGACGAGCGCGACATCGACCCCGCCTGGCTGGACGGCATC
The DNA here is from genome assembly GCA_963825325.1 of uncultured Actinomycetes bacterium. GTDB lineage: Bacteria > Actinomycetota > Thermoleophilia > Gaiellales > JAICJC01 > JAICJC01. The sequence goes on along the minus strand of CAWGSU010000003.1, from coordinate 479,199 downwards.
GCCACGGTCGGGATCACGTCGGGCGCATCGGCGCCGGAGACGCTGGTCGACCGCGTGATCGCGCACTTCCGCGCGATGGGCGTCGCCGAGGTCGAGTCGCAGGACGCCGAGCCCGAGGACGTGCACTTCTCGCTGCCGGTCGAGCTGCGCCGCGCCGTCGGCTCCTAGCCGCTCGGGTGCATACGAGGTGCCTGGCACCGGGTTTGCACCGTCAGCGTGACTACGCGCGCTGCACGGCTAGCGCGGCGCCCGCTGCAACCCCGACCGCGAGCGTCTCGGCCGCGATCCAGTCGCCGTGCTCCACGAAGGCGCGGCTCACATCGCCGTCGCTCTCGGGGTACGTGATGTGGATGCGGTCGGTGACCTGCAGGCCCGCGTCCTGGCGCATCTTCTGGACCGTGCGGATCACGTCGCGGACGACGCCCTCGAGCTGCAGCTCCGGGGTGATCTCGGTGTCCAGGGCGACCGCGAAGCCGTCGCTGTCTGCGACCGCAAAGCCCTCGCGGGCCCGTGCCCGGGGCTCGAACTCGCCCGGCTCGAGCACCCAGTCGCCCACGTGCACGCGGCCGTCGCGCAGCTCGAACTCGCCCTCGCGCAGGAGGCTTCGGATCACCGCGAGGTCGCGGCCGTACTTCGGGCCGAGCACCTTGAGCAGCGGCATCACCTCGACCTGGGCGAACTCCTCGGCCGACGTCGTCAGGCGCACCTGCTTGACCCCAAGCTCGGCCGCGATCAGCTCGACGTGCTCGGCGATGTCGGCCCGGCGGCGGGGGTCGTCGGTCGCGACGATCACCTCGCGCAGCGGCTGGCGCAGCTTGATGCCCGCGTCGTCGCGGCTGCGCCGGCCGAGCTCGACCACCGCGCGCACGCTCTCCATCGCCGCGACGAGCTCGGGATCGCGCAGCTCCTCGCGCACCTCCGGATAGCCGCCGAGGTGGATGCCGTCCGGCGCGTCCGGGCAGACGCCGCGGACGAGGTTCTGCCACATCTCGTCGGTCAGAAACGGCATCACCGGCGAGACGCATCGCAGGGCCTGCACGAGCGCGTACCAGAGCGCCTCGAAGGCGGCGCGCGTGTCGGCGGGGTCGTCGGAGCGCCAGAAGCGCGTCCGCGACCGGCGCACGTACCAGTTGCTCAGATCGTCCATGAACGTCTCGAACGCGCGCACGACGCGCGGCGACTCCCACGTGTCGAGCGCCTCGCGGCACTCGCCGACGAGCCACTGGGTGCGGGCGGCCAGCCAGCGGTCGAGCGGCCGCGCCGCCGCCGGGTCGGGCCCGGTCTCGAGCAGCCCGTAGCCGGGCGTGAAGCCCTCGATGTTTGCGTACATGACGAAGAACGAGTACGTGTTCCAGAGCCGCAGGAGCCTCTGCTTCACCTCGCCGGCGGGGCCGTAGCCAAAGTTCAGGTTCTGGGCCGGCGGCTGGCCGGCGTACATCCAGCGCATGACGTCGGCGCCCATGTCCTCGATGGCGTCCTCGAACCAGATCGCGTTGCCCCACGACTTGTGCATGGGCCGGCCGGTCTCGTCGTTCACCTTCTCGTACGTGAGCACGCGCCTGTACGGCGCCCGGCCGTCGAGGACGACGCCCATGAAGAGCATCGAGTAGAACCAGAGGCGAATCTGCTCGCGCATCTCCGACACCCAGTCGGCCGGATACCAGCGCTCCCAGTTGGCGTGGTCGGGCAGGTCGGCGATCGTCACGCCGACGCCCGCGCCGGCGGCGTAGCCGGCTTCGACGAACGTGTCGTTGTGCCAGCCGAGCGTCGAGAACGGGACGACGCCGGCGTCGAGCCAGCAGTCCCCCACCTCGGGCAGGCGGTGAGCCTCGCCGCCGCACTCGCCGCAGCGGATGACGACGTCGTCGATCCACGGGCGGTGCAGCTCCTCGAGCCCCTCGGTGCCGCGCACGGCCCGCTCGAGCAGCTCGGCCTGCGACCCGATCACGGTCATGTGGCCGTCCTCGCAGAAGTAGAACGGCAGCGGCAGGCCCCAGTAGCGCTTGCGGCTGATGCACCAGTCGCCCATGTTGACCAGCCAGTCCTCCATGCGCTTGCCGTACTGGCGCGGCGTCCACTCGACCCCGCGGGCGGCGTCGATCATCGGCTGGCGGATCTCCTCGCAGCGGATGAACCACTCATCGACCAGCCGATAGATCAGCTCGGTGCCGCAGCGCCAGCAGACGGGGTAGCGGTGCTGGATCTCGCCCGCGGCGACCAGGCGGGCGCGCTGACCGAGGTCGTCGACGATCATCTGCGCCGCCTCGGCGGTGACGTGGCCGTGCAGCCAGCCGTACTCGCTCGTGAACGCGCCGGCCTCGTCGACGGGGATCAGCGTCTCGAGGCCCTCGCGGCGGCCGAGCTCGAAGTCCTCCTCGCCGCAGCCCGGGGCGATGTGGACGATGCCGGTGCCCTCGTCCATCGACACGTCCTCCCAGGCGACCACGCGGTTCTGGAAGCCGGTCTGGGCGGGCAGGTCCTCGAACGGCGCGGTGTAGGTGAGCCCGACCAGGTCGGCGCCGCGGACGGTGCCGAGCACGGTCCCCGACACGGGGCTCTGCTCGAGCCGGGCGGCCGCGACGTAGGCGATGCCGGCCGGCGTGGAGACGCGCACGTAGTCGGCGTCGGGGCGCACGGCCGCGGCCACGTTGGCGGGCAGCGTCCACGGCGTGGTCGTCCACACCACCAGGTACTCGCGGTCGCGCTCGCGCAGCGGCAGGCGCACGTGCAGCGACGGGTGGGTGATCTCCTTGTAGGAGTCGATCAGCTCGTGCTGGGAGAGCGACGTGCCGCAGCGCGGGCACCACGGCATCGAGCGGTGGCCGCGGTAGAGCCACTCGCGCTCGTTGCACTCCTTCAGGAAGCCCCAGATGTAGCTGATGTTGGGGTCGGTCATCGTGTAGTACGACCGCTCCCAGTCCATCCACTGGCCGAGCCGCTTGGAGTGCTCGGTGAGCTGTCCGGCGTAGAGCGCGACCCGATCGCGGCAGGCGCGGGCGAAGCGGTCGAGCCCGTAGGCCTCGATCTCGCGCTTGGAGTTCAGCCCGAGCTCCTTCTCGACCCCGACCTCGACCCACAGGCCCTGGCAGTCGAACCCGTTCTGGTACAGCAGGTCGCGGCCCTGCATGGCGTAGTAGCGCTGCCAGACGTCCTTCAGCGTGCGTCCCCACCCGTGGTGGACGCCCATCGGGTTGTTCGCCGTGATCGGCCCGTCGATGAAGCTGAAGGGGGGGCCGCCGCGGTTGCGGTCGCGCAGCGTCTCGAACGTGCGCTCGCGCTCCCATCGCTCGAGCACGCGGTGCTCGAGGGCGATGTGGTCCGGCTGCTTGGCGACGGGCTCGAAGGGCGGCATCCGGGGAGTCTATTCCGCCGGTGCCGGCCACCCGCCGTCGTCCGTCAGCGCGCGGAGCACCTCCGCGGCGTCCGGTGGCGGGCGAGCGCGTGCGTCAACTCAGCCAAGCTCATGCTTGTCGCAGAAATCGTCGAATGCAGCGTGCTTGGCCAGGTAGCTGCTGAGCTCGGCAAAGCCGAACTCGAACCACTCGGTGAGCCACCGCTCGTCGATCTCCACATGCTTGTCGTACAGCTCGTCCATGATCGCTTCCTCCAGGCATCCGGCCCGGCTGACGCGTTTTCCGCCTCGGCTGCCGAACTCCTTTGCGACCGGGCGCTGACGGTCCCGTAATCGACCCGGGTGCGGCTGGCTTTACGGTTCATTGACAATTTCCCGGTCGCGCCAGGCGGCGAGCGCCCCTGCCACGCACGCGAACGCGAGGTCGCCGGGGGGCGGAAGCTCCTCCGGGGCGAACCAGTCGATCTCGGCCACGTCCGACGCCGGCGCCGGCACGCCCGAGGCGAGGCGAGCGAGGTAGAAGACGTTCAGCGTGGTCTCGCCGTCGGCGCCGTAGGTGTCGGGCAGGATCGCGAGCACGGGCCCGAGGCCGATCTCGAGCCCGGTCTCCTCGCGCAGCTCGCGCCGGACCGCCTCCGCCCCGGTCTCGCCAGGCCGGACGAACCCGCCGGGCAGGTCCCACATGCCCAGGAACGGCTCGATGCCGCGCCGGGTGAGCATCACCCGGCCGCGCGCATCGACGACGACGGCGCTCGCCGTCGGGGCGGGGTTGTCGTACAGCACGAGGCCGCAGGCCGGGCACAGAAGCCGCTCCTCGTCGTCGCCGGCGGGGACGGCGCGCTCGAGGCCGGCGCCGCAGCGGGGACAGTGCGCCCAGTCCTTCACGCCGTCTCCGCGAGCACACGGTCGGCCAGGTCGTTCCAGCCACCGGTGCGCAGCATCCACCCGGAGTAGGTGCCACGGTTGGCCAGGCACACGAGGCCGACGCCGGCCCGCGGGTCGGCCCACGCCACCGTGCCCGAGGCGCCGAAGTGCGAGAGCGTCGCGGCGGATGCCCGCGTTCCCGTCCAGTGCGGCTCCTTGGCGTCACGGATGTCGCAGCCGAGACCCCAGTCGGCCCGCTCCCAGGTGGCGAACGACTCGATACCGCCGGCGAGCCCGGGGAACTGCACCTGGGCGAACTCGGTGAACGTCTCGGCGGCGATCAGCGGCGCGCCCTGCCGCAGCAGGAGCTGCACGATCGCGGCATACGCGGCACAGGTGGCGAACGCACCGCCCGCGGCCGTGGCGCGCTCCCGCCACGCGCGGGAGTTGAAGAGCGGCGTCCCCGGTCGCCACAGGCCCGGCTCGCGCACGTCGAGCGCCCGCGCGAACTCCGGCTCGGGCAGCCCCAGGAACGCGTCGATCCGGAGCGGCTCGAACACGGCCCGCTGCACGTACTCGGCGTGGCCCATCCCGGTCGTCTGGGCGAGCAGCGCACCGAGGACGGCATAGCCCTCGTTCGAGTAGATGCGCCTGGTGCTCGGTGGGCAGACGGGCTCCACGTCCAGCGCCGCCACCCCCCTGGGGCCGACCTCCGGCAGCCCCGACGCGTGCGCCAGCAGGTGCCGGGGCGTGATCGCCCGCTTCAGTGTCGGCGGCGTATGCGGGCAGGTGCGCCGCGACCGGCGCGTCCAGGTCGATCGAGCCCTCCTCGGCCGCCACCATCACCGCCAGAGCGACGATCGGCTTCGTGAGCGAGGCCAGGGCGAAGAGCGAATCGGGGCCCGCTGCGCCGGCCGTGTGCGCCTCACGGATGCCATCAGGGCCGACGACGGCCGCCGCGGCCGCCGTAACGTCCCCCGCGTCCACCCAGGTCTCTATCATCTCGCACGCCACTGCGGGATCGTATGCCCGTGTAGAGTTGGGAGGCACGATGGCCGAGTTGAGGACACCGGGCGGGCGCACAGGAGGCGAGCCCCCGTTCGACCCGCCGCGCGGAGACGAGGGCCTCGACGACTGGTTTGCCCGCCGCCTCGAGGCGCAGGGCATCAAAGCACGGCGGATGCGGCCCCCAATTGCGCGCATCCTCGCGGTCGTGGCGCTCGTCGGCGCGCTCGCCGCGCTGGGCTGGGTGCTTGCGGGCGCGTCGAGCAAGACCACGGCGGCCACCACGATCCTGAAGACCCAGACGCCGCCGGCGAACACCGGCGGGGGCAGCACGCAGACCGGCAGCACGAAGGCCACGAAGCCCGAGTGGAAGAAGATCCCGATCACCGTTCTGAACGGCTTCGATCCCGCTCAGAGCGCGGCCGGAGCGGCCAAGACCCAGCTCGTCAAGGTCGGCTGGCACGTCGTCGGCGTCGCCGACGCCTCGCCCGACACCCACTCGACGATCGTCGTGTACGCGCCCGGCAAGCTCGCATGGGCGAAGATCGTCGCCAAGCGTCTGGGCCTGGGGACGCCGGTCGCGATCGCAACGGCCCCGGGGGTTGTCTCGACGCAGACCGACAGCGTCGCGATCGTGCTCGGCCCCAACCTGCTGCCCAACGGCGCGGGCCAGGCCTAGCCGCCGAGCTCGTCCAGGCTCGGGGCGTGCCGGATCGCCGGGCTGAGCATCCCGTAGAGCAGGAGCGCGACGCAGAAGGCGAGGAAGCAGGCGACGGTCGCACGCGGCGATGACGCGCTCAAGAGCAGGCCGGCGGCGAGCGGGCCGAGCGGCGCGATCAGGAGCGAGACGGCGCTGCGGGCGCTCTCGACGCGGCCCAGCAGCCGGTCCGGCGTGACCGCGACGCGGTAGCCGACCACCACCGAGTTCGTGACCGGGATCGCGAAGGCCTGCGGGAGCGTCGCGGCAGCGAGCACGTAGACGCTCGGCCAGACCAGGAACGCCGCGATCGTGAGCGAGACCCAGAGCTCGATCCAGATGATCGCCCGCATCGAGCACCGGCGGCGCATGAGCGGCGAGGCGAGTGAGCCGACGAGAGTCGCGGCGCCGAACGCCGCGAAGAGCAGCCCGATCCCGCCGCCGCCGAGGCCCTGGGCCTCGCCGACCACGACGATCACGAGGAACACGCCCGGGAGGGTGAAGTTGCCGAGCGCGAACACGAACGCGCACGCGCGCAGGAACGGCCGCTCCCACAGGAACCGGAAGCCCTCGCCGATCTGGGCCCGAAGGCTCGCCGTGTCGCGCTCGCGCGGGGCCTGGAACGGCGCGCGCATCGCGAGCAGCGATGCCATCGAGGCCACGTAGGAGACGGCGTCGAAGAGGAACGGCACCGCGCGGCCGAGGCTGTAGAGCAGGCCGCCGACCGGCGGCCCGGCCAGCCTGACCGTTGAGTCGCGGGCCTCCTGCGCGCCGACGGCCGCAGGCAGCTGGGTGGTGGGGACGACGGCGCGCAGCGCGCCGGCCGCCGCCGCGTAGAAGACGGTCGCGCCTGTGCCCTCGATGAACGCGACGACGGGGATCTGCCAGTAGGTCAGGGCGGAGGCGGCGATCGCGGCGACGAGCGAGGCGATCGCGACGGCGCGGACGGCATCGGCGGCGATCATCATCCGGCGGCGGTCGAGGCGGTCGGCCGCCACGCCGGCGGGCAGCGCGAAGATGGTCGTCGGGACGATGCGGGCGAACGTGACGATGCCCGCCTGCGCCGGCGAGCCCGTCAGCGCCAGCACGAGCAGCGGGTAGGCGATCGTCGTCGACTGCGTGCCCGCCGCCGACAGCAGCTGCCCCGCCTGCAAAAGCACGAAGTCACGGTTGCGCCGGAGCGGCAGTGCCCCGGCGGCGCCTGATCGCGGCTCCGGACGGGGTGCGCTCACGGATCGGGGAGGCTAGCAGGGAAGCGGAGTCCGCCCGTCGGCGTCGAACCCGGCCGCATGCAGCCGGCCCCGTCCCGGGTCTCGATCGACCTCCCCGTCCGCACGATCCTGCGCGTGATCGTGCTGGTGCTGGTCGCCGTCGCGGCCGTCGAACTGCTGACCGCTGTGAGCCGCATCCTGATCTGGCTCGCGACCGCCGTCTTCCTCGCCGTGGCGCTGCAGCCGGCCGTGCGGCTGGCGGAGCGGCGGCTCTCGCACACACTGGCCGTGTTCGCGGTGTTCGCCGGCCTCGTAGTGATCGTGGTGGCCTTCCTCGCGCTGCTCATCATCCCGATCGCGAGCCAGGTCGACCACTTCCGCACCGCCGCGCCTGCGTATCTGAACGAGCTGCGGCACAACCGCACGATCAACGAGCTCAACGACCACTACCACCTGGTGGCGAAGGCCGAGGAGGCGGCCAAGGCCTACCCGACCAAGGCCTTCGGCGCGCTCGGCAAGCTCGTCAGCGGGGTCGTGGCGACGATCACCGTGCTCTTCATGACCCTGTTCCTGCTGCTCGAGCTGCCGACTCTCGTCGAGTCGATGCTGCGCTTCGCTCCGCCCGAGCGGGCCGAGCAGATCCGCCGGGTGGGCGGCGACATCAACCGCAGCGTCGCCGGCTATGTGCTCGGCAATCTGATCATCTCGGTGATCGCGGGCATCGTGATCGGGCTCTCGCTGTGGGCGCTGGGCGTGCCGTACGCGCTCGCGCTCGCCGTGCTCATGGGGGTGTTCGACCTCGTGCCGCTCGTCGGGGCCACCGTCGGCGCGCTGGCCGCGATCGGCGTCGCCTTCGCCACCCAGGGCGTGACGGCCGGGATCATCATGATCGTCGTGAACGTCGTCTACCAGCAGATCGAAAACCACGTGCTGCAGCCGATCGTGTACCGCCGCACCGTCGAGCTCTCGGCCTTCCTCATCCTCGTCGCGGTGCTGATCGGCGGCGAGCTCCTCGGCGTCCTCGGCGCGCTGATCGCGATCCCGGTGGCGGGATCGCTGCAGCTGCTCGTGCGCGAGCTCACGACCGGTCAACTTGGCAGCGGCCAGGCGACCGTCCCCGACGGGACACTCCCCATCACACCGTCAGACTGACCCCCGCAGCAGGTCCCAGGCGCGGTCGACGTGCTCGGTGGTCGTGGCGGCGTTTCCAATCGCCGCGCGCAGCGCGTAGCGGCCGTGCAGCTGGGTGTGCGAGATGAAGACGCGGCCGGTCGCGTTCACCCGCTCGAGGATCGCCTCGTTCAGGCGCCGCAGCTCGGCCTCGTCGTCGATGCCGTCGGGGTGGCGGCGGAAGCAGACCGTCGAGAGCGGCACCGGCGCAAGCAGCTCCCACTCCGGCTCGGCCGCGATCGCGGCCTCGAGCCGGCGGGCGAGCTCGACGTGGCCGCCCACGATCGCGCGCAGCCCCTCGCCGCCGTAGGCGCGCAGCACCATCCAGAGCTTCAGCGACCGGAACCGGCGCCCGAGCGCGACGCCGTAGTCCATCAGGTTGACGACGTCGTCCTCGCTGGAGCGCAGGTACTCGGGCACGACCGAGAACGCCGCCCGCAGGTCGTCGGGCCGGGCCGTGTAGAGCAGGCTGCAGTCGATCGGCGTGAGCAGCCACTTGTGCGGGTTCACGACCAGCGAGTCGGCCCGCTCGCAGCCGTCGACCACATGGCGCAGCGCGGGGACGACCGCGGCGGCGCCGCCGTAGGCGGCGTCGACGTGCAGCCACATGCCGTGCTCGGCGCAGACGTCGGCCACTTCGGCGACGGGGTCGATGCTCGTCGACGATGTCGTCCCCACCGTGGCCACGGCGGCGATCGGCCTGCGCCCCGCGCGGACGTCGGCCGCGACCGCGTCGCGCAGCACGTCGGTGCGCATCCGGAAGGCGGCGTCGGATGGGATCTTCACGAGGCCGTCCTGGCCGATGCCGAGCACGATGCAGGCCTTCTCCACCGACGAGTGCGCCTCCTCCGACGTGTACACACGCAGCTGTGGCAGGTCGGCGCGGCCGGCCATCCCCCGCGTGCGCACGTCGAGCCCGGCCGCCTCGCGCGCCGCTGCGAGCGCCCACAGCGTCGACGACGACGCCGTGTCGGTGATCTGGCCAAACCAGCCCACCGGCAGCCCGAGCAGCTCGGCCGTCCAGCGCAGCGTCACCTGCTCGAGCTCGGTGGCCGCGGGCGAGGTGCGCCAGAGCATCGCGTTCACGTTCAGGGCGGCGGCGATGGTCTCGCCCAGGATCCCCGGGGGCGACCCGGTGATCCCGAAGTAGGCCATGAATCCGGGATGGTTCCAGTGCGTGAGGCCCGGCACGATCACCCGGTCGACGTCGGCCAGGATCGCCGCGAGCGGCTCGCCCTGCTCGGGCGGGTGGGCCGGGAGCGCCGCGGCGACCTCGCCCGGCTTGACCTGCGCCAGCACGGGCATGCCGTCGACCTCGTCGAGGTAGCGCGCGATCCACTCGGCAGCCTGTTCGAGCGCGGCGCGCAGCTCGTCGGTCGTGGGGGCGCTGGCCGGGCCGGCGCTCAGAGCGCCGACTCCACGGCGGTGAGGGTGCCGTCGAGGAGCTCGGCGACGTCGTCGATCTCCTGCTCGGAGATGATGAGCGGCGGCGCGAGCAGGAGCGCGTCCATGTGCTCGTTGCCAACCGGGGTCGGGCAGGAGTAGATCATCAGCCCGCGCCGCTTGGCCTCGGCCGATACGAGCCCCGACACGCCCGCGGCGGCCGGGAAGCGGCTCCCGTCGGTGTGGCGCAGCTCGATGCCGCGCAGGAGCCCGAGGCCGCGCACATCGTGCACCACCGGATGCCGGCGGCCGACCTCCTCGAGCCGCGCGCGCAGCTGCTCGCCGCGGGCGACGGCCGCATCGAGCAGCCCCTCCTGCTCGATCACGTCGATCACCTCGCAGCCGACGGCGCACCCGAGCGGGTTGCCCGAGAACGTGTGCCCGTACGAGAAGCCGCTCGGCGCCGTCTCGACCACCTCGCGCACCCGCCGCGACGCGACCATGCCCGAGAGCGGGATGACGCCGCCGCCGATGCCCTTGCCGAACGTGATCACATCGGGCACGGCGCCGAAGTGCTCGACGCCGAACCAGCGGCCGGTGCGGCCGAACCCGGTGATCACCTCGTCGGCGACGAGCAGCACCTCGTGGCGGTCGCACACCTCGCGCACCGCCGCCAGGTAGCCGTCGGGCAGCGGCACCGCGGCGCCCGAGGAGCCGGTGACCGGCTCGAGGACGAAGGCGGCGACGTGCTCCGCCCCGCGCGACTGGATGGCCGCCTCGAGCTCGGCCGCGCCCTCCTCCGCCGTGGCCGAGTTCGGCACCACGGCGTACTTGCGGAGGAGCAGCTCGAACGGCGCCCGCCAGCGCGAACCCGAGAGTGAGAGCGCGCCCATCGTTGAGCCGTGGTAGGACGTCACGCGGCTCAGGAATTCGACCTTGCCCGACTTGCCGAGCAGCTCCCAGTAGAGCACCGCCAAGTGCAGGGCCGACTCGTTGGCCTCCGACCCGGACGAGTTGAAGAAGCACCACTCGAGGTCGCCGGGCGCGATCCCGGCGATGCGCTCTGCCAGGTCGAGCATCGGCTCGTTGCGGAACGAGAAGCGGTAGGTGAAGGCGATTTCGGAGGCCTGGTGGCGCAGCGCCTCGACGATGCGCGGATGCCCATGCCCGAGCAGCATCACCATCGCGCCGCCGCAGGCGTCCAGGTAGCGGTTGCCGTCGGCGTCGGAGATCACGCACCCGCTCGCACGCACGGCCACCGGCAGCCGCCGGCCGGGGCTCGCGGTCATCGAGTAATCGGTGCGGACTGGGGCGCTCATCCCGGGCAGCACTCTACCTGGGCTAGACCGACTGGCCGGGCGCTCGCAGCGCCGCCTGCAGCTCCACCAGCACAGGCCCGGAGCGGTCGGCGATCGCCGTCTGCAGCACACCGGCCAGGTCGGCGATTCCCGCCGCGCGCAGGTAGCGCACGCCGCAGGCCGCGGCCAGCTGCTCGAAGTCGGGCGCGTTCAGCTCGACCGCGACGGTGCGCCCGAAGAGCGTCTCCTGATAGTTGCGCAGGATCCCGTAGGCCGAGTCGTTCACGACCAGGGTGACGAACGCGAGCCCCTCGGCCCGGGCCGTCAGGAGCTCGTGCCCGGCCATCAGGAAGCCGCCGTCGCCGCAGACCACGACCGTCGGCCGGTTGGGGTGCGCGGCCGCCGTCCCGAGCGCCAGCGGGATGCCGCACCCGAGCGCCCCCGACGACGGGTACACGAACCCCCCCGGCCGCCCGGCGTCGAGGTAGAGCGCCGCCCAGTAGGCGGCGACGGTCATGTCGGCGACGACGATGGCCTCGTCGGGCAGGGCGTCGGAGAGGACGCGCATGAGCTGCACCTCCGCGTGGGCGCCCTGCGCGCCGACCTCGGCCGAGCGCCCCTGCAGCGCCGCCCGCACCGCCGCCTCGCCGTCGCGATCGCCCGGGTCGGGTGGGTCGGCCAGGAGCGCGCGGCAGAACAGGCCCGCGTCGGCCACGATGCCCTCGGTCACCGGGAACGTGCGGCCGAACCGGCCGGCGTCGAGGTCAACGTGCACCACCGTCGCGGGCATCGGCACGCCCCAGTCGGCGGTCGCCTCCTGCGAGAAGCGGGTGCCGAGCGCCAGCACGAGGTCGGAGCGCTCGACCAGAGCGCGCATCGCCCCCTCCTCGACCGACGAGCCCGCGTGCAGCGGATGGCCGCTCTGAAGGACGCCCTTGCCGTTGTAGGTCGTGATCACCGGCGCGTCGAGCGCCTCGGCGAGCGCCCGCACCTGATCGGCGGCGCGGCGGGCGCCGCCGCCGGCCCAGATCAGCGGGGCCGCCGCGGCGTCGAGCAGCGCGTGTACCCGCGCGACCGCGGCCGGGTCGGGCGCGGGAGCGGCCACATGCGTGACGCTCGGGACAGCGTCGGTCGCGGCGGCCATGACGTCGGTGGCGACCTCGATCGTGGCCGGGCCGGGATCGAGCGCCATGTGCCGGAAGGCGGCGTCGACCGCGGCGACGAGCGCCTCGGCGGTGGTCGGCCGGGCGTGGAAACGTGACACGGCCGCGAACGCCTGCGACTGGCCGCGGCTCTCGTGCAGGTAGCCGCGGCCGGCCCCGACCAGGGGCGTCGGGATCTGCGAGGTCAGGTGCAGGACGGGTGTGCTCGACGCGTCCGCCTCCGACAGGGCGGCGAGCGAGTTGAACGCGCCCGGGCCGGTGCTCGTCAGGTACACCCCGGGCCGGCTGCTCGTCCGCGCATAGCCCACGGCGCCGAACCCGGCCGCCTGCTCGTGGCGGACGACGATCCGGCGGATAGGCGAGGCGATCAGGGCGTCCCACACGGGCAGGGCGTGGATCCCGGGCAGGCCGAACAGCACCTCGACGGCGTGTGCTTCGAGCGCGGCCACGAGCGCGGCGGCGCCGGTGCGCACGCCGGTGTCCGGGGCGAGCGTCATCGCGTTCGCGGCGCTACTGCTGGCCGGAGGAGACCAGCGCGACCAGGTCGGCGATCTGCGACGCGCTGAGCGACGAGCCGAACGTCGTCGGCATCGCGGTCGCCCACGGGCCGCCGGAAGCCGTGAACGCCGCCGGGTCGGTGATCGACTGCTGGATGAAGGCGGCGAGCGGCATGCCGGCCTTGGTCGCATCGGCGGCGATCTTGCCCAGGTCGGGGCCGATCGTGCCGGTCGCGCCGGCGGCCGCGAGCGTGTGGCAGCTGCCACAGCCGTTGGAGGCGAACACGGCCTTCCCGGCCGCCGCGTTGCCGCTACCCGGGGAGCCACCGGTGGAGCCACCGCCGCTCGTCGGGGGCGTCGAGCTGGCTGCGGTCGTGGGTGTTGCCGTGGAGAGCGAGAGGTTCAGGCCGATGCTGCTCGTGTTCTTCGTGTCACCCGCGGCAACGATCACGACGACCATCACGACAATGCCGACCACGGTGCCAAGAAGAGCTGCGACGAGGACCTTGATCATGGCGCGGGGACTATACCCTCTCCCCCGGCCATATACCGCAGGAAGGGGATACCCGTACCGGCGTCGAACGCCGACTCCGAACCACGATGCTCGACAAGCGCGACATCCAGAACCTCATGTACTGCGTGCGTGTGGCCGAGACCAGCGGGCAGTGGCAGTCCGGCTATCCGGTGCGCACTCCGAACGACCTGGAGTGCAAGCTGGCGGAGCTGCTGCGCGAGCTCGACGCACGCCGCCCGGTCATCCGCGCGGCGTAGCCGAGACCCCGGCCCGGGACGACGCCGGCGGCGGCGACCCCGCGTACGCCGTCCGTGGGATCGTGCGGCTGTCCGGCATGCCGATAACAGGTGTGTATGCGTCTCCGCGCGCCCGCACTCGTGGCCACATTCCTCGCCGTCGCCGCAACGGCTCCCGTCGCGCAGGCGCGGCCGGCCGTCCCGCCGGCGAGCACCGGGCCGCGTCCGCCCGCGGCGGTCAAGGTCGCGATCCTGATGTACCACGTGATCGGCGTCCCGCAGCCGGCGACACCGAACCAGAGCCTGTGGGTCGACCCGACCGAGTTCCAGGCCGAGGTGACGTGGCTCGCCGGTCGCGGCTACCACGCGGTCACCGTGCAGCAGTGGTGGGACGCGTGGCACGGCGGCCCGGCGCTGCCCGCCCGCCCGGTCGTCATCTCGTTCGACGACGGCTTCCGCGGCTGGTACACGAGCGCGTTCCCGATCCTGGAATCGGCAGGCTGGGTCGGATCGATGCAGCTCGCCCTGTCCCACCTCGGCCGCCTGCAGGCAGCCCCGGCGGGCGGGCTCTCGCCGTACGCGTGGAAGATCCAGCCGTACATGGTGCGCGAGATGGTGGCCGCCGGATGGGAGCTCGACTCGCACTCGCTCACCCACCCGATGCTCTCGACCGTCCCGCCGGCGCAGCTGCATGCCGAGGTGTACGACAGCCGCAGCGCCCTGCGCGCGCAGTTCGGGGTGCCGGTCAACTTCTTCTGCTACCCGTACGGCGACTACTCCGGGCCGGTGCTCGCCGCCGTGAAAGGGGCGGGATACCTGGGCGCCCTCAGCGTCGATCCGGGCGTTGCGTCGAGCACGCAGAACCCCTACATCCTGCGCCGGATCAGCGTCGATCGCGGCGAGGGCGTGACCGGCCTTCGGGCCGCGTTCCGAAGCTACGGCCTACCGGTCACCTAGGACTCGGCCCTCGGAGGAGGCTACGGTCCCTCGGTGCGCCTGTTCGTCGCCGTCCCGCTGCCGGAGCCGCTGGCCGCGCGGCTCGAGGCGGCCGTGGCCGCGCTCGCCGTCGCCGGGCTGCGGACGACCGCCCGGGAGCAGCTGCACGTCACCCTCCACTTCCTCGGCCAGGTCGACCCAGCGCATGTGTCGGCGCTGACCGCGGCCCTCGCCCGCGCATCCGCGGAGGCCGAGCCGTTCTCGCTCGAGTTCGATGCCGTGGCACCGGCGCCGCCCCGCCGGCCGCGCATGCTGTGGGCGCGGGCCCAGTCCCCGCCGGCCTACGCGGCGCTCGTCAGGGCCGTCGCCGCCGCGGCGGCCGATGCGGCCCCGGCCGCCGCCCCGCCGCGCACCGCCTCGCCGCACGTCACGCTCGCCCGCGCCCGGGGACGCGGAGAGGGCGTCCGCTTCACCGCACCGGCCGCGCTCGCCGACGCGACGCTCACGGTCGGTGCGTGTGCCCTCGTCCGCTCGGAGCTCGGCCCGGGCGGCCCGCGCCACACGGTGCTCGCGACGTTCCCGCTGGGGGGCGGTCAGTCGCCCCGGCGGCGGTAGCGGGCTCGCCATACCCGCACCTCGAACTCGGCCGCGCCGATCATCTCCCGCACCCGCGCGGCCGCAGTGCCGCTGCAGCCTGCCAGGCCCAGCCATGGCTCGACGGCCGACGAGCGCAGCCAGGTCTCCTCGGCGTCCAGGTGCAGGCCGGCCGCCTGCAGCGGTGCGCGCACCTCGCCCTGTGCGAGCAGGCGGCCGTGCTCGGGGTCGCGCAGGCGCTCGATCTCCTCCCACCAGCGCGCCCGGCGGCCGTCGGGGTCGGGCGCGAAGTCCTCGAGCACGATCCGCCCGCCGGGGGCGAGCACCCGCGCCATCTCGTCGAGCGCCCGCGCCGGGCGGGCGATGTGGTGCAGCGAATTGGCGCAGGTGACGAGGTCGAAATCGCCGGCGGCGAACGGCAGCTGCTCGGCGCGGCCCTCGACCCGCCCGATCCCGTCGGGGACGTACTCGAGCAGAGCGGGCGCCGAATCGAGCACGGTCACCGCGGCGACCGCGTCGTGTAGCGCCGCCGCCAGCATGCCGGGGCCGCCGGCGACGTCGAGCACGCGATCGTCGGGCCGGCACTCGCACCACGCCACGAACCCGCTCCAGTCGCGCTCGGCGGCATGGGCGGCGTAGCGGCCGGCGGTGCGGTCGAAGCGGCTACCCCCGGACACGCGCCTCGGCCTCCGCCCGGGTGGTGACCGCGCCCGCAGCCTGCTCCTCGGCCAGCATCGCGACGAGCTCGCCGATGCGCGGTCCCGTTGCCCCGGTGAGCGCCGCGATCTCGTCGCCGCGCAGCAGCGGCTCGCGCGGCTCGGCCGCGAGCGCCGTCACGAGGCCGATCAGCTCGACCGCCGCCTCGGCGTGCGCGCGCAGGTACTCCTGGCGGGCGCGGATGCCGCGTGTCGCCAGGCGGTCGGCCAGCGACAGGACGACGCTCTCGAGCGCGTACGGCGCCGTCGCCTGGGCGTAACGGTAGGCGGTGCGGCGGTCGAACGGCCGCTCGCGCACGAGGAACCCCAGGCGCAGATGCTCGGCGACGAGCACGCGGCAGAAGCGGATCAGGGTGTGGGAGGCCTTCCAGCGGATGAGCACCGCCTCGGCCGTATCGGCGCCGCGGCGGTCGTGGCCCATGAAGCTCACGCGCCCGTCGGCGCCCGCCACCCGTGTCGCCGGCTTCTCGATGTCGTGGAAGAGCACCGCCAGGCGCAGGCCGATGCGCGCGGTGAACCCGTTCCCGACGTCGGCGTCGAGCGCCGCCGCCACCGGCGCCGCCGCCTCGCGCAGGTAGTGCTGCGGGTGCGCGCCGATGTCGGCGGCAGCGTCGAGCACCTGCAGCGTGTGCTCGAACACGTCGAGGTGGTGGAACGGGCTCTGCTCGACGCCGCGCATGGCGGCGGCCTCGGGCAGGACGACGTCCAGGACGCCGATGCGGTCGAGCAGGCGGATGCCCGTGTCTGGGTGGTCGGGCTCGAGCAGCCGCCGGATCTCGGTGAGGACGCGCTCGCCACTGGGCCGGTCGGCCAGGTGAGCGTCGCGGCGCGCGAGCCGCTCCGAGTCGGGATCGACCGCGAAGCCGAGCTCGTGCGCGAGCCGCACGAGGCGCAGCAGGCGCAGCGGATCGTCGCTGAAGACTTGCTCGGACACCGCCCGCACACGGCCGGCCTCGAGGTCGGCGCGGCCGCCGTAGGGATCGAGCAGATCGCCGCCCGCAAGCGGCACCGCCATCGCGTTGATGGTGAAGTCGCGCCGGCCGAGGTCGTCGGCCACCGCCCCGCGGCTCGCCGTGATGTCGACGGTGTACCCGTCGCGCACGACGCGCCACGCTCCGTGCCGCTCCGACAGTGGGAAGGGGGCGCCGCCGTGACTGCGCGCGAGCGAGCGGGCGGCGGTGGCCGGGTCGCGCTCGACGACCAGGTCGACGTCGACCACCCGCCGGCCGAGCAGAAGGTCGCGTACGCTGCCGCCGACGAGCCAGGCATGCGGCACCGGCGCCAGCGCGCGGACGGCGTCAAGGCCCGGCAACGACATGCTCCACCCGGCGCGGCCGCGGCGCCAGCGACGTGACGATCTCGTAGCTGATCGTGCCGGCCAGGCGCGCCCACTCCTCGACCAGGATGCGCTCGTCCCCGTCGGCCCCGATCAGCGTCACCGTGTCGCCCGGCTCGACGTCGCGCTCGCGCCCGATCACGAACGTCAGCTGATCCATGCTGACGGTGGCGGCGACCCGGCGGCGGCGGCCGCCGGCGAGCACCTCGGCCCGGCCCGAGAGGATGCGCGGGACGCCGTCGGCGTACCCGGTGGGGACGAGGCCGATCCACGTCGGCTCGCTCGCCACGAAGCGGCGGCCGTAGCCCGAGCCCTCGCCGGCCTGCAGCAGCTTGACGTCGGCCACGTGGCTCTCGAGCCGCAACGCCGGTGTGATGCCGTCGGCGGCCGGGTCGACGCCGAACGGCGAGAGGCCGTAGACGGCGATGCCGCAGCGCACCGCGTCGAACCGGGCGCCGGGGAAGTGCAGCGCCCCGGCGCTGTTTGCCAGGTGGCGCGGGCAGGGCGGAAAGCGGTCGGCGAGCGCGGCGAAACGCTCGATCTGGAGGTGCGTGAAGCGCTCGTCGGTGTCGGCGACCGCGAGGTGGCTCATGAGCCCCGCGAGTTGGAGCACGCCGTCGGGCTCGAGCTGCCCGGCGATCCGCAGCGCGTCGGCCGGCGCCATCCCCCACCGGCCCATGCCGGTGTCGACCTTCACGTGCACGCCGAGCGGAACACGCGCGGCGGCGTGCAGCCGGGCGAACCCCTCGACCGACGTGACGGTGACGTCGACCCCGGCCACGTGCGCCTCCTCGCCCGGAGCGAGCGGCCCCATCACCAGCACAGGCACGTCGCCCAGGTCCTCGCGCAGCGCGCGCGCCTCCTCCCAGGTGGCCACGCACAGCCGCCGCGCCCCGGCGCGCAGGGCCGCCCGGCCGACGGCCGTCGCGCCGTGGCCGTAGCCGTCGGCCTTCACGACCGCCCACACCTCGGCCGGGCGGGCCGCGTTGCGCAGCCGGCCGATGTTCTCCTCGACCGCCGCCAGGTCGACCGTCACGGTCGCCCGCGCGCGCTGGGTGCCGATCACCGCAGCACCTCGGGCAGGGCGGCGATCACGTCGGTGGCGATGATGCCGGACGGGCCCAGCCGCTCGGACGCGAGCCGGCCGGCGCGCCCGTGCGCCTCCGCCGCGGCGGCTGCCGCCGTCCAGGCGTCCTGGCCGCGTGCCAGCATCGCCGCGACGACGCCCGTGAGAACGTCGCCCGACCCGGCGGTCGCAAGGCCGCTCACGCCGGCGTGGGAGATGCACAGGCGGCCGCCGGGATCGGCGATCAGCGTGTCCGGCCCCTTCAGCAGCACGACGCAGCCGCTCTGCTTCGCCGCCCGGCGCACCGCCTCGAGCCGGTTCGCGCGCACCCAGTCCGACCCCTTCCCCAGCAGGCGCCCCATCTCGCCCTCGTGCGGCGTCAGCACGGCCGGCCCAGGCCGCTTGCGCAGCGCCTTCAAGTCGCCGTTGAACGCGAAGAGCCCGTCGGCGTCGATCACGGTCGGCCCGGCGTGGCCCATGCCCACCTCGCGGGCGACCGCGATCGCCTCCTGCGTGCGGCCGAGCCCCGGCCCGAGGGCGACGGCATCGGCCCGGCCCAAAAGCTCGAGCGCGTTCGGGAGCGGCCGCACCATCACCTCGGGCACGCGCGCCTCGAGGATGCGCGCGGCCTCGGGCTGGGTCGCCACCCACACGATCCCGGCCGACGTGCGCAGGGCGGCGAGCGCCGCCATGAGCGGCGCGCCGGTGAACCCGCGCGCGCCGCCGATCACGAGCACCGCACCGGCGCTGTACTTCGTGTCCGCCGGCCGCTTGACGGGGACGGTCAGGCCGTCGGCGAGCACGGCGGCGGTCGCCACGTCGGCCTGGGGCGGGATGCCGATGTCGGCAACGACGACGCGCCCCGAGTGGCCGCGGCCCGGCTCGATCGCGGTGCCGAGCTTGCGGCCGTGGAAGCAGACCGTGATCTGCGCCGTGACAGCGTCGCCGGCCACGACGCCCGTCGAAGCGTCGACGCCCGAGGGCACGTCGAGGGCGACGATGCCGGGCAGGTCGCGCATCGCGGCGATCACCCTCGCGGCATCGGGCCGCGGCGCGCCGCGAAACCCGGTGCCGAGCAGCGCGTCCACGATGACGTCGGCGCGCTGCAGGCGGGCGCGGCGCACCCCGTCGCGCATCGGCACGCCGAGGCGCACCGCCACCTCGTGGTTCACGCGCGCGTCCGCCGGCAGGTCCGCCGGGTCGGCCGCGAGCAGGCACTCGACCTCCCACCCGGCCGAGTGCAGATGGCGGGCGACGACGAACCCGTCGCCGCCGTTGTTGCCCCCGCCGCAGACGACCGCGGCCGTCCCGGGGGCGTATGACCGCAGGATCTCCTGGGCGGCGGCGACGCCGGCCCGCTCCATCAGCACCGCGCCGGGGATGCCGAGCGTCGTGATCGCGCCCGCGTCGGCGGCGCGCATCTCGCCGGCATCGTAGAGCGGGCGGGTCGTGATCATGCGTCGTCGACGACGGCCACCGCGGCCGCCATCCCCTTCGAGTGGGTCATGCTGAGGTCGATCGCCCCGGCGCGGACGCGCGCCGCCCATGCCGCGGTGCGGCCGGTGAGGCTCACGCCCGGCTTGGGACGGCCGGCGATCTCGATCTCACGCCAGGTGAACGGGACGCCGAAGCCGAGCGCCTTGCCGACCGCCTCCTTGCCGGCGAAACGCGCCGCGAAATGCTGCGCCGGGTTCGCCCGCGACAGGCAGTACTCGCGCTCGGTGGCCGTGAAGACGCGCTCGACGAAGCGCGGGTGGCGCTCGAGCGCACGGGCCACGCGGTCGATCTCGATCAGGTCGATCCCAACCCGCATCGGGCCATACTATGCTAGGGCGATGCCAAGGGCGCTCCCGCTGACGGGCACGGCGACGTGGTGGCCCAGCACGCTTTACCAGACGACGACGCTCGAGCTGCGCCGGGCCGGCGAGCGGCTGCTGATCGACCCGGGTGTCTCGCCGTGGGAGGTCGAGGAGGTGCTCGCGGCGTCGGCGATGCCCGTGACACAGGTGCTCGTGACCCACGCCGACTGGGATCACGTGATGGCCCTGGGAATGCTCGCCGACGTGCAGGTCACGGCCAGCACGGGCGCGACCGAGCGCATCCGCTCCGGCGCCGCCCGGGCCGAGATCGAGGCGGAGGGGGCCCAGGTGCTGCTCGCCCACCGCGCGATCGACAGGCTGCACGTCGAGCAGGTGGTCGAGCCGCCGGCGGACGTCCGCCTCGGCCCGTGGCTCGGGGTGTGCCGGCCGGGCCCCGGGCACACGGCCGACGGCATGGTCGTCTCGCTGCCCGACGAGCACCTGCTCGTCGCCGGCGACTACCTCTCCTCGCTCGAGATCCCGGCGGCGCACGCGTCGGTGCACGACTACCGCACGACGCTGCAGATGCTGGTCAGCGTGATCGAGCGCGAGCGTCCGCTCTACGTGGTCGTCGGCCATGGCAAGCCGCACACGAGCGAGGAGGCGATGCGGATCGCCGACGCCGACCTCGACTACATCGAGGCCGTGCTCGCCTTCGCCGACGCGGGCTGTCCGCCCGACCGGGCCGAGCAGATCGCCGTGCCCGCCAGGGCGGCCGGCGCAGCCGACCTGGCCGTGCACGCCGCCAACGTCGCCCGCGCATGCGCCGCGGCGGGCGCGGTTGCGGCGCCAGGTTGACTCGGCCCTCGAACTGCCGATAACGAGAGCATGGTCCGCGCCCTCCGCACCATCCTGCACGTCCGCCGCCACCCGCTCGGCCCGCGCGTCTACATCGCCGGGTTTCGCGTCCACGAGTGCTGGGCCGGCCTCGTCGCCGTGATCCTGATCGCCCTGGGCGGGGTCGCCGACCACACCGGCCCGCATCCGCTCGACGCCGCCGTGTGCGTCGTCGCGGTGTGGATGATGGCCAAGGACTGGCCTGATTTCTTCCCGTCTCGGCGCGACACCTACAGCTGGCGGGTCGGGTTCCACCGCCGCGACGACGAGCCCCTGCCCGTCCCCGTGCGCAGCGCGGACGACGAGATCTAGGCGGGGGCCTCGGTCAGAAGCTGGTCGAGGTCGAGGTCGTCTCCGACGAACCCGATGTGGCCCGCGGGGTCGCGCGGCCACCGGTCGGGCGGCCGGTCCCACATCAGCTCGAGGTCGTTGCCGTCGGGGTCGCTCAGGTAGATGGCCTCGTGGGTGCCGTGATCGGTCGCCTGCCGGATCGGCCAGCCGACGTCGCGCAGGCGCCGCAGCGCGTCGGCCAGGCCGGCGCGGGTCGGGTAGCGGATCGCGACGTGGTGCAGACCGGCGACGCCGTCGGGCTGCGGCCCGCCGCCGGCGGACTTCCAGGTGTTGAAGCCGAGGTGGTGGTGATAGCCGCCGGCCGACACGAACAGCATGTCGCCGGTCGTCCCCCAGCCGGGAACGCCGCGTGCCTCCATGACGACGTCCCAGCCGAGCACGTCGACGTAGAAGGCGCGCACCCGGTCGATGTCCGAGGTGCGCAGGTGGACGTGGCCGATCGTGACCCCGGGATCGATCGGGCGGCTGCTGCGCGCCGCCGCCACGATCGTTCCCTGCGGGCCACCTGATGCATCAGGCGGTTTGGTCATACGGGGATGCTACGCCAGGATCTTGATCGAGCTGGCGAAGCCGGTGCCGAGGGAGCCCTGCAGGCTGATGTGCTCGAATCCGATCGCCTCGAGCTCGCGCGAGCGGGCGAGCGGCCCGGCGTCGATCGGCCGCAGGCCGCCTCCGCGGGCGAGCTCCTGCACGGTCTCCTTCGCCGCGCCGTCGTCGCCGGCGATGAGGACGTCGAGCGGCTGGCCCGCGACCTCACCGGAGACGAGCGGCCCTGCGAAGGTGGTGTTGAATGCCTTGACGACACGCGCCCCGGGCGCCGCCGCGGCGATCTCCTGCGCGGCCGATCCGGCGGGGGTGGAGACCAGCCCGTCGTAGGTCGCGTTCAGCGGGTTCGTGATGTCGACGACGATCTTGCCGGAGAGCTGATCGCCGTACTGCGAGACCACATCGCCGGCGGCTGCGTACGGGACGGCCAGGACGACCGTCTCGGTGGCGATCGGGTCGCCGACGCCGCCGGTCGTGACCGCCGCGCTCGCATCGGAGCGCAGGTCGCCGGCCAGAGTCTCGGCCTCGGCCGCGCCGTGGTGGCCGAGCAGGGTGATGCTGTTTCCGCCGGCGAGCGCGCGCGATGCGATGCCGCGGGCCATGTTGCCGGTGCCGATGATGGTGATGTCCATGCTGGTGCTCCTTCGGTGGTGGGTTGGTCAGCTCGAAGTGCGCGCGGTGAGCAGCACCGCGATGTCCCAGGGGTCGTGCACGAGCACGCCTCCGGCGTACGGCTCCGTCGCGATTCCGGCGGCATCGACGCGCGCGAGCACGTCGGCGAGCGCCTCGGCCGTCTCGAACACGACCGTCCAGTGACGCACGCCGACGGTTGCCGGCGGCGCCGGCGGCACGCCCACGCCGCGCCAGACGTTCACCGCGACGTGATGGTGGTAGCCGTCGGCGGCCATGAAGGCCGCGGTCGGCATCCGCGTCATGACGTCGAACCCGAGCACGTCGCGGTAGAACGCGATCGCCTGGTCGACGTCGCCGACGTGCAGGTGCAGATGGCCGACCGTGACGCCCGGATCGGCGGCGGCCTGCAGCGGCTCGCCCGCGACCGTGTCGAGCAGCCCGTTCAGGTCGAGCGGCTTGGGGCCGCCGTCCCAGCCGGGGTTGGCGAGGTCGGGCCACACGTCGCGCGGGCGATCGGCGGCGAGCTCGATCTCGTTGCCGTCGGGGTCGGGCAGGTAGATCGCTTCGGAGATGCCGTGATCCGACGCGCCGATGATCGGCGTGCGCGTCTCGGCCAGACGGGCGGCGGCGCGGGCCAGCTCGAGCCGCGACGGGTGCAGCAGCGCGACGTGGTAGAGGCCGGCGTGGCGGCCCGCCGCGCGCGCGCCCGGCTCGCCGACGAGGACGAGCAGGTCGTCGCCGCCGCCGGCCCAGAGCGTGGCGGTGTCGCCGTCGCGATCGTGCAGGCGCAGGCCGATCGAGCGCTCGTAGAACCCGATCGAGCGATCGAGGTCGGTGACGGTCAGATGGGCGGGGCCGAGCGTGAGGGTGGTCTGCGTGGTGTCCATGAGTCGTATTCTTGCGCGCGCAAGCAGTTCGCGGTATGGCAGGACCGCCCCGATGCATGGACTTCTGCGACCGGGTGCGGCTCAGGCGCCGCGGAACCGCTCGCGGTAGGCCACCGGCGCCTCGCCGGCGGCCCGCTTGAACGCGCGTGAGAAGTAGAGCTGGTCGCGGAACCCGACCCGGTGGGCGATCTGGCCCACCGACAGGTCGGTGAAGCGCAGCAGCCGCCGCGCTTCGACCATGACCCGGTCGGTGACGAGCTCCTTCGTCCCGCGTCCGGTCACCCGCGTGAGCGCCTGCGCGAGCGCCGCCTGCGGCAGCCCGAGCGCGTCGGCGTAGTGGCGGGCGCCGTGGTGGGCCGGAAACTGCGTCTCGAGCAGCGCCGAGAAGCGCCGGTGGAGCTCGACCTCGGCGTCGTCAGCCTCGCGCCGCTCCGTCCGCGACGCGTCGTACCAGCGCTCGAGCCACAGCAGCAGGACGGCCAGCAGGTGCCGCTCGAGCTCGTCCGTGAGCCGGTCGGGCGGGCGCTCGACCTCGCGCGCGAGCGCGGCGATCAGGCCGTCCAGGCGATCGCGGTCGGGCGCCGCGACGGCGACGGAGCGGCCGCCGCGGCCCGCGAGCAGCCACTCCGGCCCGATGCGGCCGCTCTCGCCGCTTCGCAGCACCTCGTCGCCGAACCGGACGACCGCCCCGCTGATCGACTGGGCGCGCTGGAACACGTGCACCTGGCCGCGGCCGATGACGGTGACGGTGCCCGGTCGCACAGGCACGGTGCGACCGTCGATAAGGTGCTCGCCCTCGCCCGTGCGCACCCACACCAGCTCGTGGTAGTCATGCCGGTGCGGCGCGCGCGGACGCTGCGACGTGAAGCCGGCGCCTGCGAGCAGCACGACCTCGAGCCCGCCGCCGGCCTCGAGGCTGTCCGTCGTGAGCGTCCGGGGAGCCGCCATCCGCCAAACCTAGCGCTAGCATGGCCGCCTGGGCCATGGGCGGTCTGCGCCGACACCTGGTCGTGATCACGTTCGCCGCCGCGGTGACGTTCGGCGTCGCCGCGCCGGCCCTGGGCGCCACCGCCCCATGGGTGACGACCCGCGGGAACCGGTTCGTCCGCACCGACACCGGGGCGACGGTCGTCCTGCGCGGCGTCAACGTCTCCGCCGGCTCGAACCTGGCGCTGCAGAGCCGCGTCGCCGAGCTGGGCGCGAACCTGGTGCGCATCCATGTCGCCTGGGCCGACCTGCAGCCGACCGCGCCGGCCGCCGGCGATCCCGGCTGGAACACCGGCCTGATCGCGTCGATGCAACAGCAGGTCGCGTGGTACCGCGCACATGCGATCGACGTGCTGATCGACCTGCACCAGTTCGACTGGTCGAGCTACTTCAGCCGCCGCGGCAGCGGCGTCCCGCGCTGGTTTTACACCCGGATCCACCCGGGTGAGTACCCGCCCACGCGGCCCGGCGAGATCCGCGCGATCGAGGACTTCTACTCCGACCCGGCGGCGACACGGCTCTACGGGGCGCTCGCGCAGAAGGTGGCCGCGAGCTTCGGCACCGACGCGAACGTCGTGGGCTACGAGGTCCTGAACGAGCCGCCGGCGCGCGGCACCCAGGCCGGGGTGGCAGCGGTGATCCGCTTCGAGGCCCGCATCCGGCGGGCGTTCGCCGTCGCCGACCCGCTGCGCACGGTGTTCGTGATGGCGCGCACCGGCGCCGACCTCGGCCTCCTCGACGCGACCTTCGCCGCGTTCGGAAGCATGCGGCACGTCGCCCTGGACTACCACGCCTACTTCTCGGGCCGGCGCGGCACCGGCATGAACTTCGACGGCGAGGCGTGGACGCCATCGTGGAACGCGACGCACATGCAGGTGACCCACCGCTACCGCGGCAGCGAGGCGCTCCAGCAGGCCGTGCTCTCGACGCCGATCCTCAAGGCGAACGACCTGCGCATCCCGCTGATCGTCGGCGAATGGGGCGACCTGCGCGGGACGACGAACGGTGCCGCCTACCAGGCGCAGATGCTCGCGATCTTCCGCCGCTACGGCCTGTCGTGGGCGCGGTGGGCGATGTCGGCCCACGACATCTTCGGCATCCTGACCGCGGCGTCGCAGCCGACCGCGGCCTTCCTGCAGCTGCAGCGGGCGCTCGCAACCGAGTCGCCGCCACCGCCGCCGCCCGGGCCACACCTGCCGTGGTTCGGCGTCTCGCGGCCGCGGCTCTCGCTCGCCCGCGCCGATGCCCACCCGATCTGGCTCTGCTACCGGCCCGCGGCGACCTCGCGGCGCACGGTCATCTCGATGCGCCGTGGCGGCGGCCGGCTCATCCGCCACATCGGTGCCGGCGCGCTTGCCGCCGGGCGCCAGGGCTGCCGTCGCTGGCGCGGCGGCGACGGCAGGGGCGGGCAGGTGCGACCGGGCACGATCTTCATCCGCGTCTCGGTGCAGTACGCGGCCGGCCGCCGGTTCAGCGTGTGGCGCACGATCGCTGTGCGGCCGTAGGTCGCCGACAAGCAGGGCCCGTCCCCGTTCGGTCAACATATATCTGTCTTTGATATGTTTATCACCATGCCCCAGACGACCGTAGACGACACCGCTGCAGAGCTGATCGGCGTGCTCGGCCCCCTGCAGCGGACTCTGCGCAAGCGCGCACGCGAGGACTGGCCGCTCGAGCCGCTCGCGACCGCCCAGGTCGACCTGCTGCGGACAGTGCGCCGGCGCAGCGGGATCAGCGTTGGCGAGGCCGCCGCCGAGCTCCGCGTCGCCCCGAACACCGCGAGCACGCTCGCGAACCAGCTCGTCGCCGCCGGGCTCGTGCGCCGTGAGCCCGACCCGCACGACCGCCGTACCGTCCGGCTCGTGCTCACTCCGGCCGCCGAGCGGCGGGTGGCCGCATGGCACGACCGCCGCCAGCAGGTCCTCGACGCGGCCCTCACCCGCCTCGCCCCGACCGAGCGCGCCGCCGTCGCGGCGGCCGTCGGACCGCTCCAGCGGCTGCTCGAGAGCCTCGCATGACGCCGGCGGTCTCGATCCGCGACCTGCACGTGCGCTTCGGCGAGACCGCCGCGGTCGACGGCATCGACCTCGAGGTGGGCGACGGCGAGGTGTTCGGGCTGCTCGGGCCCAACGGCGCGGGCAAGACGACGACCATCCGCGTGCTGACGACGCTCCTGCCCGCGACGGCGGGGACAGCGCACGTGTTCGGCGTCGACGTCGCCCGCCACCCGATGGACGTCCGCCGGCTGCTCGGGTTCGTGCCACAGCAGCTCTCCGCCGACGCGGCCCTGAGCGGCCGCGAGAACGTGGCCCTCTTCGCCCGGCTCTTCGACGTCCCCCGCCGCGCCCGTGCCGGGGTCGTGACTGAGATGCTCGCGACGATGGGCCTCGACGAGGCCGCCGACCGGCTCGTCGCCACCTACTCCGGCGGCATGATCCGCCGCCTCGAGCTCGCCCAGGCGCTCGTCAACCGGCCGCGGCTGCTCGTCCTCGACGAGCCCACCATCGGCCTCGACCCGATCGCGCGGTCGAGCGTGTGGGAGCGGATCGAGAGCCTGCGCCGCGAGACCGGGATGACCGTCCTTCTGACGACGCACTACATGGACGAGGCCGACGCCCTGTGCGACCGTGTCGGACTGATGCACCGCGCCCGCCTGCGCGCGCTCGGCACGCCCGAGGGCCTCAAGGCCGAGCTCGGCCCCGATGCGTCGCTCGAGGACGTGTTCCGCCACCACACCGGCGATACGCTCGAGGCCGGAGGTGACATGCGGCACATCCGCCAGACGCGGCGCACCGCGAGCAGGCTTGGCTAGCGCCACGCAGACGCTGCGGCAGCCGCTTGCAAGCGCGTGGCGGCAGTCCGGCAGCCGCGTCGCCGCCCTGTGCCTCGTCGAGCTGCAGAAGCTGCGCCACGATCGCAAGGAGCTCTACACGCGCGCGATCCAGCCGGCGCTCTGGCTGCTGATCTTCGGCGAGACGTTCTCGCGCCTGCACGCGATCCCGACCTCGGAGCCCTACCTGGACTACCTCGCGCCCGGCATCCTCGCCCAGTCGGTGCTCTTCATCTCGATCTTCTACGGCATCCAGATCATCTGGGAGCGCGACGCCGGCGTGCTCGCCAAGCTCATGGCGACGCCCACCCCGCGCTTCGCCCTCGTCACCGGCAAGGCATTCGCCGCCGGCGTGCGCGCGCTCGTGCAGGGCGTCGTCGTGCTCGTGCTCGCGGCCGTGCTCGGTGTCGCCCTGACGGCGAACCCGGCCCGCCTGGCCGGCGTCGCCGTCGTGGTCGTGCTCTCGGCCGCGTTCTTCGCGACCCTCTCGATCGTCCTGGCCGGGATCGTGCTCTCACGCGAGCGGCTCATGGGCATCGGCCAAGCGATCACGATGCCCCTCTTCTTCGCGTCCAACGCCCTCTACCCCGTGGCGCTTATGCCCGCGTGGGTGCAGGCGATCAGCCGGGTGAACCCGCTGAGCTACGAGGTCGACGCCCTGCGCGGGCTCCTGCTCGACCGGCCGGCCGCAATCGGCACCGACCTGGCCGTGCTCGCGGTCGCTGCCGGGATCGGCATCACGGTCGCCTCGGGGCTCCTGCCGCGGCTCACGCGCTGAGGGCGCCCCGGCCGGTGCCGGGGCGCCCCCGCGCGCGTCAGATCACGCGCCGCCGTTGCCGAACGCGGTCAGGAAGACCGAGTTCGGCTGGCCGACGCCCGTCACGTCGTCCCAGCCGGGAGCCGTGGTGAGGCTCGAGTCCTGGTCGAACGTGCGGACGCTGTAGAGGTAGCCGTTGAACTTGTCCACGCCGTTTGCGAAGTCCGGGCGGACGTTCGCACCGGCGATCGGGGTGACGTCGGTGAAGGCACCGATGTGCGCCGCCGCCAGCTTGTAGATGGCGATGTTCAGGAAGCCCAGCCGGCTGTCGGCGTGCTGGGCTGCGTCGGCGACCATGCCGGCCATGAGCGGTGAAGCCAGGCTCGTGCCGCCGATGCGGTACTCGTCGTACTTCACCCCCTTCGGGAAGATCTGTGTCTCCCCGACCAGCATGCCGGTCGTCGGGTCGGCGTCCAGCGCGACGTCGGGGAACGCGCGCCCCGAACCGCCGTGGACGACGCCGTTCTGGTAGCTCGGCCGTGCGAACACCGACGAGAAGCCCCCGCCCGCCCCGTACAGGAACGGGTTGGCCGCGCTCGGCACCCATCCGTTGCCGTTGGTCGAGAGGGTGTACTTGTCGGTGCCCCAGCCCGTCTGCCACAGCAGGTGGTCATTCGGGCCGATCGCCGTGCTGGTTCCGCCGACGGCGGTCACGAACGGGTCGGACGCCGGGTAGTCGGTGTCCTTGAACCCGAGCAGGGCCTGCCAGTCGCCGTTGTCGCCCGACGAGAACAGGAACGTGATGCCCTCCATCTCGCCCTGCAGGACGACCTGCTCCCACGCGGCGATGTCGCCGGCCGTCTCGCCGACGGTCGGGCCGCCGTACGAGTTGGAGACGACGGTCACCTTGTCCTGGTCGACGACCCGGCCGAGGGCGAACTGCAGGTCCTGGTTCAGGCAGCTCTGCGCGCCGTAGTAGACGACGTTCGCCTTGGGGGCCAGGCCGTGCGCCGCCTCGACGTCGAGCGTCTCCTCGCCCGCCCAGCTGGCCGGCGTCTGGCACTGCGTCGGATGCAGGTGGAACTTCACCGGCATGTTCTGGGTGAACTGGCCCTTCGCGAACGCCTTGTCACCGTGACGCGTGGCATAGGTGTTCGCGTCCTTCAGGATCGTGCCGGCCGCGAAGGCGTCGACGATGCCGATGGTCTGGCCCTTGCCGCTCAGGCCCGAGGCGGTGACGCCGTAGGCGCCGCGGAACTGCTTCGGCGTGTACCCGCAGACGGCATAGTCACGCACCTTGCCCTGGAACTTGGGCAGCGGCGTCTTGCCGTCGGCCTGGACCGTTGCCGGAATCGTGCCGTAGGTCTGCGAGCACGGCCGGGCGTTTCGGAACCCCGCCGGCGGCGGGCCGAGCTGCGGCCGCGAGAACTCCGGCGCCGTGCTCAGGCCGGTCACGCCGAGGACCGAGCCGGCCAGGCCGGCCGGGACGCGGGCGTTCGCCGCGTTCGCCCGGACGAGCTTGCCGCCGCGCCGGTAGACGCGGAGCTTCGCCCCGAACGCACGCTGCGCGGCTGCCACGCTGCCGCTCGCGCTCACGTAGCGGTGCGAGCCCTCGACGGCCGTGACCCGCAGGCCGGCCGATCGCAGCCACGCGCTCACCGAGGCGACGGCCGCCGCGGTGGGCTCGAACCGGGCGCGGTACTGCGCCGGTGTCAGGAAGTGCCGGTACGACGCGCTCCCCGGCGTCGAGACGGCGGTAAGCGCCGCCTCGAGCGCGGCCGTTCCGCCGCGCGGCGCGAGGTAGACGCGCACGCTCACACGGCCCCACGACTTCGCCGGCCGCACCGCTGTGCGGCCGGCCCACTGCGGGGCGCTCCCCTTCAGCGCGACCGAGCCCGTACCGGCACTCGCGCTCGCGCTCCCAACGACTCCCGCCGCCGCAAAGACCGCGGCGACGCCGCACGAGGCCACGGCCCCGCGCACCACTCTCCGTGCACCCACACGACCACCCCCAACCCCTGAGGCGACGACCCCAGTCCTGCGGGCCGCCTCACCGCACACCGCAGGCGCGGCGATGGTACCTCGGCATCGCGGCGGAAGGCGGAGGTCAGGCCGCGAGGTCGAGCGCCGCGGCGCCGTGCGTGCCGACCACGGCGATCAGCGCAGCGACGACCGCGGGATCGAACTGCGTGCCGGCACAGCGGCGCAGCTCGGCGACCGCCGCGGCATGTGGCAGCGCCGCGCGGTAGCAGCGGTCGGTCGTCATCGCGCTCCACGCGTCGCAGGCGCAGACGATGCGGGCGACGAGCGGGATGCCCTCGCCCCCGAGCCTGTCGGGATAGCCGCGGCCGTCCCAGTGCTCGTGACAGGAGCGGACGAGCTCGCCGACGTCCGCCAGGAGGCCGCCGACCTGGCTCAGCATGCGCTGACCGATCTCGGTGTGCGTCTCGATCAGCACCCGCTCGTCGGGGTCGAGCGGGCCGGGCTTGCGGATGATCTCCTTCGGGATCTCGACCTTGCCGACGTCGTGCAGGAGCGCCGTCAGCTCGGCCTTGTGGCGGGCGTCCCCGTCGACGCCGAGCTCGTCGCAGACCGCCAGCACGACCGAGACGACGTCCTGGCTGTGCAGGCCGGTGTAGACGTCGTCGGCCGCGACCACGTCGCCGAGCAGCCGGGCGGTGCCGCGGTAAGCCTCGGACAGTTCGCGCGCCTGGTCGACGCTGCTGGCTGCGCTGGCGGGCGAACTCGGCCAGGAGCCACACGAGCGGGAGGCCCAGCGCGACGGCGAACGTGCGGCCGTGCCCGGCCACCGCGATCGCCAGGCCGAGGGGCGTGAGGGCGGCGTCGACCTCGCCATGCGACCATGAGCGCGCGCGCCTGGCCGCGGGGCGAGTGCCCGAGGGCGATCCATCCGGCGACGTCGAACGCGAACTGGGCGACGAGAGCTGCGGCCAGGATCGCGAAGGTGCGTGGGACGAGCGCGATCTCGGGGCGACCCGCGATCCACAGCACGAGCACGGGGCCGACGGCGTAGGCCGCGCTCACGACGTGCGTGCCCAGCCGGCGCGGGTGGCGGTCGCCGTGCAGGTGCTCGGGCAGCGTGCTGAGGGCGAACCCGAGGACAACCAGGAGCGGCACGGCGGCCGGCGCCGCCAGGAGCAGCATCGGCACGAAGACGAGTTGCGTCGGGACGGCGAGGCCCGAGCCCACCTCGAACCGCACCCGGGCGGCGAGGGCGTAGCAGGCGACCAGCACCGCCGCCGTGACGGCGCTGTGGCCGCCCATCTGCGGCGCGCGGTGGGCGACAACGGCCACCGCAAGCGCGAACGCCACCGCCACCGCGAGCGTGCCGCGCGCCTCCCGCCGCTCGGGCGCCACGCGCGTGGTCGCGCGAGCACGCTCGACGAGCGCGTCGTCATCCATGGGCTTGGCCATCTGTCCCTCTATCGGCAGATGCAATGACGAATTTGACTATTGCACGATCACCAATAGAGGGGACGCGACCGGCGCGATCCCTCCCCACTCTGTGTGGTGCGGCGGTCACCCCCATCTCGCCGCCCGCCTCCGCCCCGCATCAGAAGGAGCCCACTGTGGTTCGACGACCCCCCGGTCTGCGCGCGCTCGTGCTCGGCATGAGCACCCTCGCCGCGACCGTCGCGGCGATGGCCGCGACGACCGGCGCCGCGAGCGCCGCCGTCGTGTGCCCCAATCCCACCTCGACGCCCTTCAAGGCCGAGGGCGACTTCGCGTCCTATGCCCTCGCTCCCGATGGCGGCTTCGAGGCCGGTGCGCCCGGCTGGACGCTCACCGGCGGCGCCAAGATCGTCGCCGGTAGCGAGCCATTCGCCGTCAGCGGCCCCGGCAGCCACTCGCTGTCGCTGCCCCCCGGCAGCACCGCCACGTCGCCGCCGATGTGCATCGGCCTCGATCTCGACGTCGATGCGCGCCTTCGTCTCGAACGCCGGTTCGGCGGCGTCCAGGCTGCACGTGCAGGTCATCTACAACGGCGGCGCCGGCGCGCTCGTCGGCGGACTCGGCGCCGGCCTCGGCATCTCCGACGAGGGCACGTTCTCGTCCGGCGCGGCCTGGGCGCCGATGTCCGAGCCGGTGACGATGCTCGGCGGTGCGCTGCCGCTCTTCACGCCGAGCGTCCAGTTCCGGTTCACTCCGCTTGCAAGCGGCGGCGGCTGGCGCATCGACGACGTCTACCTCGATCCGCTGATGCACCGCTAGGCACGCGGCGCCGTACCCGGGCGGCTCTGGCATGCTGCCCGGGTGCGGCGCCCGGTCGTTCTCCTGCTCTACTGCGCGGTGTTCGTGGGGGAGGCGATGTGGAGCGCGATCGTGCCGCTCGTGCCCGCGTTCGCCCACCGGTTCGCGCTCTCGCCGCTCCAGTCGGGCGTGCTGCTTGCGAGCGCGAGCGTCGCGATCCTGATCGTCTCGATCCCTGCCGGCATGCTCGGCGAGCGCCTGGGCGCGCGCCGGGTCACCCTCGCCGCGATGGCCGTGCTGGCGGTCGCGGACGCCGGGCAGGGCCTGGCCGGGACGTACTGGGAGCTCCTGGCGGCGCGCGCCCTGTTCGGCGTCGGCTTCGGTGCGCTCTGGACGACCGGCCTCGCGTGGCTCAGCGAGGAGACCGGTGCACACCAGGCGCGGGCGCTGTCGCTGACCGTCACCACGGCCGGCCTCGGCAACGCCGCCGGGCCGGCGTTCGCCGGCCTGTTGGTGCAGCGGTTCGGCCTGGCCGCCCCGTTCACCGTCGCCGCCTTCGTCACGCTGCTCCTGGCGGGGTGGCTCGCGCTCGTGCCGTCCCCGGCGGCCCGGTCGGCCCACCCGGAGCAGGCGAGCGTAAGGGCCATCGCGGGCGCCTTCCGCGAGCGCCGGATCGGCGCGAGCCTGGCGCTGATGGGCCTCGGCGGCCTGCTCGGCGGCGCGGTCAACCTGCTCGTTCCGCTCGAGCTCCATCGCAACGGCGTTGCGACCGCCTCGATCGGAGCCGTGTTCGCCGTCTCGGCGATCCTCTTCATCGGCACGAGCGGGTTCGTCGCGCACCTGGGCGACCGGGTCGTGAGCGCGGCCGTCGGGGCCGGCGCGATCGCCGCCGCCGGGGCGATCCTCGCGATCGTGCTCGTGACCACGCAGACCGTGGCCGTCGTCACGTTCCTGATCCTGCGCGGCCCGATCGCCGCCGTGGTCTACACGGTCACGTTCCCGCTGGGCGTGCGCGGCGGGCGCGAGGCCGGCGTCGGGGTCGCCACCATGGCGGCGCTCCTGAACATCGTCTGGGCGCTCTCGATGCTGGTGGCGCCGATCGTCGCCGGGGCGCTCGCCCAGACGGCCGGCGACCGCGCCGCCTACGGCGTGGTCGCCGTGCTGTGCCTCGTGGCCGCCCCCTGGATCGCGGCGGCGCGTCCGCCGGCGCCGGCCGCGGGGCCGGCGCTCGGCGACGAGACAGCTACCAGCGCCTGACCCAGTCGGCCGTCCACACACACGCGCCCCGGTGGCCGAGGAACGTGCCGCAGGCCCGGCTGATCCCGATCCGCGTCCAGGTGGACGAGAGCAGGATCGCGCGGTGCTCCGGGCTCGCCAGCCACGCTTTGACCGTGTAGCCCGGCTTGGCCAGCACGCCGGTGCCCCAGGCGAGCGTCTCGCCGCCCTCCCAGGAGTAGCCGGCCACGAACCCGCTCTTCGTGAGGCGGTCGTACAGCGTGCCGCCGCCGGGGCTCGTATGGGCGAAGTAGTCGCGGATGACCATGTCATCCGCGTGCCGCTGCGCGGCGAGGCGCAGGAGCAGCGACGGGCGCACGGCCCCGAGGCCGTGCTGCGCGCGCACCGCGTTCAGCTTCTCGAGCATCACCGTCCGCGGCTTCAAGGTCGCCGCCGACGAGGACGCAACTCCGAGCGTGCCCACGCTCATCACAACCACCAGCCCCACAACGATTCCACGCAGTTGAGTGTTCATGCCCCATTCGTCGGCGCCCTCCGCCGCGCTGCCCCCCACCGAAACGGCGTGACCGGACATCCACCGTTCGGTGCAGACGGCCTCCCCGATCTGCGCAGTGCGGCTCCCCACCCGCCGCCCCGGGCCGCCGGACTACCATCCGCTGGCGTTTTACCTACTCCGAAGCGGCCACCGTGATCCCACTCGCCATCCCCAGCCCGTCCAGCCCGTACATCTTCCGGATCGGCGCGCTGCAGCCACGCTGGTACGGGCTGCTGCTCGCATGCGGGGTGCTGCTCGCCGGGTGGATGACCCGGCGCGAGTTCCGCCGCCGCGGCGACGACCCCGATCTGGTGTACTCGATCGCGGTGTGGACGGTGCCGTTCGGCCTCGTCGGCGCGCGCCTGTACCACGTATTCACGGACTGGGGCGCCTTCTGGCCGCACCACCTGGCGGACACGCCGAAGATCTGGCAGGGCGGCCTCGGCATCTGGGGAGCGGTGCTGGGCGGGATGCTCGGCACCTGGATCGGCTGCCGGCGGGTGAAGCTGCCGTTCTGGAGGGTGGCCGACTGCATCGCCCCGGGGCTCGTGCTCGCCCAGGCGCTCGGCCGGTGGGGCAACTACGCCAACCAGGAGCTCTACGGGCACCCGTCGAGCCTGCCGTGGGCGGTCAAGATCGACCCGGCGCATCGCTACTCCCCGTATCAGGCCGATGCCACCTTCCAGCCGATGTTCCTGTACGAATCGCTGTGGGACGCCGCCAGCTGCCTGGTGCTCCTGTGGTTCACGCGCCGCTACTGGCGACGCGTGCCGACGAGCACGATCTTCGCGCTCTATGTCACCCTCTACTGCCTCCTGCGGCTGCCGCTCGAGACGATGAAGGTCGACCCCGCCGACCACATCTTCGGCCAGCGCCTGAACGTGTGGGTCGCCGGCATCGGGCTCATCATCGGCGTTGTCTGGTTCGTGATCGCGTTCCGGCGCCGCGGTCCCGAGCCGGAGCCCGCCCTCGCCTCGGCGCATCCCGAGCCGTCGCACGTGCCGACGACGCGCCCCGAGGCGGCCATCGCCGCGCGGCGCGCGTCGCAGCAGCGGCGCAAGCACTGAGCGCCCACCGCGCCGTCGCGGGCGGACGAGCCAGGGGGCCGGCCCTCCGCCCGCGACGACTGCGGGCTCTCAGGTCTTGAACGCGGTGCCCGCGGGCGTGACCTCCCACCACACGCCGAACTTGCCCTGGCCGTTGTGCTCGCCGGGGCCGGAGTCGCCGGAGAAGTAGTACAGCGGCCAGCCGTTCAGGGTGACCTGCACGCGGCCGTCGGGCAGCCTGGTCGTGCCGAGCTTCCCGGTCAGGCCCGGGCCGGCCACCGGCGCGCCCGTCGTCGTGACGGCAGGCCACTGCTGCGCGCACTTGCCGGCCGTGCAGGTCGACTTGCCGCCGCCATTGTCGGGCGTGTACAGGTAGAGCGTGAACCCGTGGTTGTCGGAGACGTTCTTCTTGCCCGCCGCCGCCTGGATGGTCGCGGGCAGCCGGATCTGGCTGCCGCCGGGGGTCATCAGCCACCACACCTGCTCTGAGCCCTGGCCGTTGGTGTCGCCGGCCTTCTTGTCGAATGCGAACTCGTACAGCGGCCACCCGGCGTAGGTCACCTGCTTGGTGCCGTCGGTGCGCGTGACGGTGCCGACGAGCGACTGGTCGAGACCGGCGCCGGCGAGCGGCTTGCCCGTCGCGGTGAGCGGCGGCCACGCCTGGGCGCATGGGCCGTAGCAGACGCTCTTGCCGCCCTTCGTGTCGGGGTCGAAGCTGTAGAGCGTGCGGCCGGTTGCGCCGACGAGCACCTGCTGGCCGCCGGAGTCCGTCGCGACCTTCATCACGGCCGGCCCCTTGGCGGCCGGCGTGCTCGCGGCTGCGGAGCTCGCAGGCGAGCTGCTCGATCCGCACGCCGACGCCGCCACGGCGAGCATCGCCGCCGCGCAGATCGCGAGAACCTTCGCCTGTCTCATCCGGACCTCCCTCGGAGTGCTGAATGCGCCCCGATACGGGAGTCTCCGGGGAAAGGTTCAGGCGCGCGTGTCGGCCGTCACACCCTGCCCCGAAGCAGCGCCTCGGGGGTGCCGCCGTGGGCGGGGACGATCAGGATCACCATCATCGAGCCGTGCACCGCCCGGTGCGGCGCGCGCAGGATCGCGGTCGCCCAGCCACGGCTGATCTGGATCGTGCCGGCGCTGTAGGACGCGCTGCGGCCGGCGATCCAGACGACGCAACGGTCGCCGCGCCTGAGCACCGGCAGCCCCTGCGCCTGCAGGGCGATCGTGGCCCCGCCGGGACGGTTGATGAGGTATGCCACCGCCTTGGCGGTCGGGGCGCGCGAGGTCGCCACGAGGCGCACCTCCCACGACCCCGACGGGGCCGCAACGGGCGACCCGCCGAAGCTGCCGGAGGCGGCCGCAAGCGCGAGCGCCGCGGCCGCCCCCGCGGCGGCGCCGGCGACCGCGATCCACACCGAGCGGCCGGGCGACCGCCGGATGCGCCGCCGGGGCGGCGGTGCGAGCTCGGCCACGCCGCGGGCGACCAGGCGCTCCTCGAAACCCTCGGGGGGGCCGGCCGCCTCGGGCGGCCCGGCGAGGTCGACCATCGCGACGACCCGCTCGAGCTGCGCCCTGCGCTCGGCGCAGGCCGGACAGGCGTGCAGGTGCTCGGCGAGCCTGCCGCGTTCACCGGGCTCGAGCCGGCCGAGCAGGTCAGCGCCGATCAGTCCCCGGGCTTCGGTGCAATCGATCACGGCAGTCCCTGTTCCTCGAGCGCAACGCGCAGGCTCTCGAGAGCGTAGTAGCAGCGGCTCTTGACCGTGCCCTCGGGGATGCGCAGGCGCTCGGCCGTCGCCCGCACGGACATGTCCTCGAAATGCACCAGGCTGATGACATCGCGGTGCTCGGGCCGCAGCTGCGAGACGAGCGCCTGCACCTGCCAGCGCAGGATCTCTCGCTCGAGCGGGTCGTCGGTCTCGGCGCGATCGGCCTGGTCGGCGGCATCGAGCTGGGCCACCCCGGGCCGCACCGCCCGGCGGCGGTGCGCGTCGATCACGAGGTTCCCGGCCATCTCGTAGACCCATGCCTTGAGCGAGCCGCGGCGCGGGTTGAACCGGCCGGCGTTGCGCCATACCCGCACCAGCACCTCCTGCACGACCTCCTCCGCAAGCTGCGGGTCGCCGAGGCGCTTGAGTGCGAAGCCGTACAGCCCGCCGCCGTAGGCGCGGGCGAGCGTGCGCATCGACTCGTCGGGCTCACCGGCCCGCAGCGCCCCCAGGATCTCCTCGTCGGTGGGGACCATCGCCCTCAAGTACGCAGGACGGTCGGGATGGGTTCGCAAAAACCACGACGGCCGGCGGGAGGGCCGCCGGCCGTCAACCATGAATCGGGATCGATCGGTCAGCCGACCGTGATCGTGCCCGACATGAAGCCCTTCTGGCTCATCGCGCCGCCCCAGCCGGACTTGCCGGTGCCGCAGGGGTTGTAGCACTGCCAGGTGTAGTGCCCGGCCTTGCCGGTGTGGATGACGAACGTCGTGACACCGGAGGCCAGAACCGGGACGTTCAGATGCATCCCCGGCACCGTGAAGGTGTGGCTGACCTGGGTGTTGGCGTTGAGCGCCCGCACCGTGCTCACGTGCTCGGGCATATTCGGCATCGACGCCATCATCTTGCGCACCTGGATCGTGCCGCCGACCGTGCCCCATACGCGGGCATACTTCGCCGGCTTCTGGGCGGTGGCGCCGTCGAAGTTCGTGATGCTGATGCGCACGGTGGAGTGCGCCGGCAGAGTGATGTCTGAGGGGACGAACGCCAGGTCCTCGGGCTTGCCCGTCTGCGCATCCGTCACGACCGTGATCGGGACGGTGGGGATCACCTTCGACGCGGGCGCGGCGTGCCGCGGAGTCGTGGCCGCCGAGGAGCTTGCCGTGCCGTAGTCCACGTAGAGCACGAGCCCCACGAGCAGCACGAACGGAGCCGTCACCAGTGCGAGAAACTCCACGAGCCGAGTCCATGACCTGAGCGATGTATTCACGAGATCCATCCGTTTCCGTCGATCGTCACCTGCTTGACGCACAAACTAGGAGGGCGCCGATCGGGCCACATCGGCGGTTCCGCGGAATCGGTTCGCGGAATCTCACGCGATGGTTGTACGGACAACTACGCAGTCGCGCGGATCACAAGCGGTGAACGGGCTCCGCGCGAGCCCCCCAACCCGTAGGCTCGCGCGAACGCGCACGAGGGAAGGCGATGGAGCACCGCGACGGCCCATACGACATCAGCTCGCTCACGGCGATCCACGTGTGCAACGAGGTCACGGCGCTCACCTCGCACGCGACCTACGACGAGGAGGCCGTCGGCCGCGCCGTGATCGAGAAGGTGATGCGCCTGCTGGCCGAGCACTCCTGCAGGGACGGCCACCGCTACGACCCGCTCCCCGGCGAGCCCGTGCGGCTCTACTGCCGGCGGTGCGGCGCCGTCGTCGACGTCGGCGGGTAGCCGTGCCCGCCTCTTGCCCCTTGTTACGACCGGCACTAAATTGAGTACATGAGCTCGCGCCGGCGCTTCTTCCGCACCCGCCCCACCATGTTCGTCATCGCCCTGCTCGCGCTGGCGGTTGTCGCCGAGGTGGCCGGCTTCGCGATCCACGGCACGCCCATGCACTACGTGTACTTCAAGCACGGCACCCGGGTCGCCGACCAGCCGACGGGCACCATCGACTACCTGAAGTTCGCGCTCAAGATCGGCGGCGTCGGCCTCGTGCTCGCGGCCGCGCTGCTGCACGGGGACCGCCTGAACTCGCCCGAGGAGCTTCAGGGTGACGCCGCCGGCGCGCGCGACCTCGAGGCGGTCAACCGAAGCACCGTCATCGTGCCGAACCCGACGAACAGGCTTCCGTACTAGCGCCGGTCGGGGCTCAGTCGGGGTACTCGTCCTTGCGGTACACGGTGAACCCGTTCGTGTCTTCCTTGGGCGTCCGGTCGAGCAGGAAGCTCGAGAAGGGTGCGACGAACGGGTCGGGGGCGGACACCGTGTAGGTGTGGTACACGGTGTCGTTCTCGCGCGCGAACGCGATGTAGCTCGGGTTCTCGCGCAGCCCGTCCTTGAGCTCGGCGTCCACCTGCTTCGACCAGAACCGCAGCCAGTCGGGCGGATCGTCGATCATCCCCTTGACCTCGGGCCTGGCGGCGGCCTCGTCCTCGGTCAGCGCCAGGCCGAAGTCAAACGCGAAGTCGCTCCCGTAGGTCGAGACCCACGGAAACCGCCACCCCATCCTCTGCCGGTAGGCGGCGAGCCGATCGATCGGGGCGCGCGAGAAGCAGATGAAGGTCACGTCGCGGTGGTTCAGATGCACCAGCGGCCCGTCGAAGTCGTCCGCAAGACAGGTGCAGCCCGGGCAGGCGCCGGCCTTGTAGTCGGGCCCGAACATGATGTTGTAGGCGAGCAGCTGCGACCGGCCGTCGAAGAGCTCGGCCAGCGTCTTTCTGCCCTCCTCGGTGTCGAACTCGTAGTCCTTCTCAACGCGCACCCACGGGAGCTCGCGCCGCATGCGCGTGATCTCGACTCCTCGCTGCGCCTGCTCTGATTCGACCTTTCTGAGCTCATCGCGTGCCGACTGCCACTCCTCGCGGGTGCCGGTCCTGTGCTCGGACATCGTCATCTCTCCTCTCGTGGGATCACGTGGTGAGACTCGCGGTTCGCCCGGATCTCATCGCGGCTCAACGCCGCTTATGGGTAGCCTGCCACGCGGGACCGCTTCCGAGAGGAGACCGCATGACCGCCTACTCCGTCGCGCGGCTGGACGACATCGACGAGATCACCGACGGCCGCGAGCCGTGGCGTCCGGTGCGACACCACTTCGGCATCACCTCGTTCGGCGTGAACGCCTGGACGGGCCACGCGGCGGGCGACCGCATCATCAACGAGCACGACGAGGAGGGCGACGCGGAGGAGCTCTACCTCGTGCATCTCGGGCGGGCCACGTTCGAGCTGGACGGCGAGCGCGTCGACGCGCCGGCGGGCACGGTCGTCTTGGCCCAGCCGGGCGTGAAGCGCACGGCGTTCGCCGAGGAGCCCGGCACGATCATCCTGGCGCTGGGCGGCACTCCCGGGAAGGCCTACGAGCCCGACGGCTGGGAGCTGTGGGCGCCGGTGGCACCGCTCTACCGGGACGGCAAGTACGCCGAGGCCGCCGACCGAGCCCGCGAGATCGTGGCCGAGAACCCGCAGTATCCGATGCTGGCCTACAACCTCGCCTGCTGCGAGAGCCTGGCCGGACGCAGGGAGGATGCGCTCGAACATCTGCGCGCTGCCGCCGCGTCTGACCGCATGCGCATGTTCGCGGCGGGGGACTCCGATCTCGACCCGATCCGCGACGACCCGAGGTTCAGGGAGCTGATGGGCTGAGCCGAGGGCGCTCTCTCACCGGTGAGATCCCGGTACCACCCGTCCCAGTCCCAGCCAGAGCGACTGCGTGGATTCGACCTGAGCGGCCATCGCGGCCCTGGCCGCTTCCTCGTCGTGGGCGGCGATCGCCGCGATCACCTGGGTGTGCTCGCGGTCTGCGAGCGCGACGACCTCGGTCGTGACCGGCACGAGCTGAGAGATCCGAAACACCTCGGCACGCAGCCGCCCGACCTCGACCATCAGCCGGGTCGAGCCGGTGATGTCGGCGATCAGCAGGTGCAGCAGCGTGTCCTGCTCGCTCCACTCGCGGAAGCTGTTCGTGTGTGTCATCTGCGACGACAGGGCCGAGAGATGCTCGACCTGGCCGGGGTTGGCGCGGCGGGCGGCGAGCGCCGCGGCACCGCCCTCGACGATGCAGCGGTAGTCGGCGAGATCTGCGAGCTCGGCCTCCTCGGGCAGCTCCCCGCCGAACTCCGGCGGCCGGTCCGGCTCGGTCACGACGGTGCCGCCACCCCGCCCACGACGCGTTTCGAGGAGTCCCGCGTTTCGCAGGATGGTCAGGGCGCCGCGCAGCGAGACCGGCGAGATGCCGAGGTCGCGGGCGAGTTGGGTCTCGGGAGGTAGCCGGTCACCGGGCCGCAGCAGCCCCATCCCGATCGCCTGGCCGAGCCGCGCAACCGCCTGGGCGGTGACGTCCCCGCCGCGGACGGGCACAAAGACCGTCTGCTCGACCACGCGGCGGAGAGCGGCACCGGCGTCAGTCGCCGTCGGGGACGTCTTCGAGGACATCCTCGATCATCTCCTCCAGCTCGAAGCTGCCGTGGACGGTCTGGATGTGTTCCTGGGCGGCATGCACCGCCTCGTCCACGCCGGCGACGACGACCGACCAGTCGCAGGCGGGCTCGACGCACGACCAGCGTTTGGCCACCGCGATCACCCCGCCTCGACGCCGACGACGAAGTCGATCGACGGGTCGAGGATCTGCTCGATCAACGTCTCGTCGGGCGTCACACCCATCTCGCGGCAGCGATTGCGGTAGTGGCGCACCTTCATGGTCTGGTACTTGTCCAGGTCGAGCCCCGGCACCGCCTTCTGGTACTCGACGAGACCGACGATGTTCCCGCGATAGGCATCGAACACCTCGTGCACCACCTCCTCGTAGGCCGGGTCCTTCTCGATCAGGATCCTGCAGGCCAGCGTGCCGAACGTGATGTGGCGACCCTCGTCGGAGAGGATCAGGCGAAAGCCGCGGTTGAGCGCGGGGAACGCATCCCACCGCTCGGTGGTGTCGATCACGATCTCGTACGAGGGCATCGTCAGCACCCCCTCGACGAACCCGTTGTACGCGGCCGAGAACTGCACGAACGCCCGCTCGACGTCGGCGTCGGAGCCGGAGTGAACCGCCTCCATCAGCCGGCCGCCGTAGTCGGGGAGCGCCTCGTACATCACGTCGCGAACCGTGAAGCGGCCGGTCGGATCGACGGTCTCGCCACGGACGAGGAAGTGCTGCGCGACCTCCTCGGGGTCGAGCACACCGACCACGTGCTCGTGCCAGCGCATGAAGAACTCCGCGTGCTTGGCCTCCTCCATCAGGAACGTCGACAGAAACATCGTCCAGTCGAACCGGCGCAGCCGGTGGGCCGCGGCGAGCATCGGCACGAGCTCGTCGGTCACCGCCTGCTCGCCGGCCAGGAACCGCACGGTGACGCCCAGAAGGCCGGCTCGCTGCTGGGGTGTGATCCGCTCCCAGTCGAGCGCGTCCTGGCTGAAGTCGATCTCTGCGACCGTCCAGATCTTGCGCATCGCCTTCTCGTACTTGCGATAGATCGGCCCGGCGAGCATCTCGCGGGAGAAGTGGAATCGAGCGACGACGCTCGGGTCGGGAACGGCCACGGGAATCTCCTTCGATCGGCGTGCGCAACCAGCGTCCACACGATAAACGATGATCTTAGAGGTTTACTCAGGCGACGTGAGCCGTGGCCCGCGCCACCGGCTGGCGGGTTCAAACGCGCCCGCGCGGGCGCGTTTTAATCACCCTACGTGGCCGCTTTGGGAGCCACAGTCGGCGCCACCGCTGAGCGGTTTGTTGCGGGTGCGCAGCGGCACGTCTTTTGATCGGAAGAACCAGATAGTCCTTCAAGCGCGGTGACATATCGGACTTTTGGGTTCTGGCATGGGCGGACCGAACCTCTCCATCCTCACTCAGGCGACACCGCCATCGAGCGAACCCCCCGTCCCACGACCCTCTCTCGCGTCGGATCATTGACTGTCCTAACGCGGTTCCGGCGGTCGGTCAGCTGGCCCGCTCTGCGA
The DNA here is from genome assembly GCA_963825325.1 of uncultured Actinomycetes bacterium. GTDB lineage: Bacteria > Actinomycetota > Thermoleophilia > Gaiellales > JAICJC01 > JAICJC01. The sequence goes on along the minus strand of CAWGSU010000003.1, from coordinate 436,784 downwards.
CGGTGGCCGATGGGCGGTTGGGTAGTGTCCACGGCTTCAGCCGCCGTTCATGGTGGCCGTGCGCGGGAAGGCGTGATGCAGGCGTTCGGGATCGTGGTTGCGGTCGTGGGAGGCGGGGTGCTCTGCGCGCTGGCGTTCCGGCGCGCCGCCGAGCGTGTGCGGGTGCCGTCGCCGGTGGTGTTCCTCGTCGTGGCGGCAGTGGCGTCCGACCTGATCGACCCGCTGCGGTCGGCGCTGTCGCCGCGGGAGGTGGGTTGGATCGGTTCGGCGGCGCTGCTCGTGATCCTGTTCGACGGCGGCGTGTCGCTGGGTTGGCATCGCGTCCGCCCGGTTCTGGGCGTCGTCGCGACGCTGGGAGTTTGTGCGACCGGAGTGGCGGCCGCGGTGATGGTGCTTGCGGCTCACTGGGCTGTCGGCCTGAGTTGGACGGCGTCCGCGGTGTTGGGTGTCGCGCTTGCGCCCACCGACCCTGCGGTCGTGTTCTCGGTGGTTGGGGAAGGAGCCGTGGCCGACCGGCCGAAGACGATCCTGGAGGCTGAGTCGGGCGCCAACGATCCGATCGCGATCGCCTTGATGGTCGGTGTGATCGCCGTTGGCACCGGCAGCGGAGGCTGGCTTCCGACGGTCGGCGAGACGCTCGTGCGGCAGCTGGCGATCGGCCTGGCTGTCGGCGTGGTCGGGGCGTGGCTCACGCGCTCGCCGCTGCGGCATCTGACGGAGCCACGCGAGACGTTGCAGCCGATTGTCGCGCTTGCCGCCGCCGGGCTGATCTTCGGCGTGGCCGCGGCCGCTCACGGGTCCGGCTTCCTGGCGGTGTTCGTCGCCGGGCTGCTCCTCGGCGACGCGGATGCGCCGATCGGCGAGGACGTCCGGGCGTTTCACTCCGAGCTGGCGGGGCTCGCCGAGGTGGTCGTGTTCGTCGCGCTCGGGCTCACCGTACACTTGGCCGGCCTCGGCGTTCGTACGGTCATCGACGGGCTCGTGCTGACCGTCGTTCTACTCACCATCGCTCGCCCCCCGGCCGTTATCGCACTCTTGAAAGCGTTCCGGCTGCCGGCCAGCGAGAGCGCCTTTGTCGCCTGGGCGGGGATGCGCGGCGCCGTTCCGATTCTGCTCGCCTCACTGGCGCTCACCGCCGGCATCGCCGACGCCAACCGCGTCTACGGGCTCGTGTTCATCGTCGTTGCCGCGTCCGTCCTGATCCAAGGAGGCTCACTGCCCTGGGCCGCCACCCGTCTGGGAGTCAGGTAGCAGGGCCCGTATCCGACGGCTAGCTGCTGGCAGCGGCTGTCGCCGCTGCGCGCCGGTGGGTGCGGATGTGCGTGCGTCGCTGGAAGACCATCAACGCCACTCCGAGAAACACGGCCGCCCACACGATCCCCAGCCCCAGTTCCCGCCACTGTGTGCCGCCGCCGAAGGCGACACTGGATGCGAACTGGGTCGGGCCGAAGGAGGGGAAGTATTCGAGCACCGGCCTGTTCGCGACGGGGTTTCCGACGGGGTTCTGCAGGAACGTGTCGATCAGCCCGCCCATGATGATTAGGAAGAACCCCTCCAGATCCCCCTTCACGAGGACGCCGAGCAGCATGCCCAGCGCGCCGTACTCGGCGGCCATGACGGCGAAGCTCGCCAGCACGGCGAGCCAGCCGGCGGGTGTTGGGCGCCAGTAGGCCAGCAGGACGAGCGCTGCGTACAACGCCACGCCCGCGGCGACCACGGCCATCCCAGCGGCTTTCGCGGCCACCAGGATCGTCTGGCGGTAGCCGGCGAAGACGAGTCGGCGGTCGAGCGGGAGCGCACGGCGCACCGCGACGAAGACGGCGAAGCCGACGATCAGGGTCAGCGAGTTCATCCCGGCGGTGATCAGAGAGAGCTCGCGACCGTCCGCGCGCAGGATGATGCCACTTGAGAAGAGCTTGAAATGCAGCGGTTTGTGGCTGACGATCAGCGCCATGAACAGATACCAGGCCGGGATGAACAGGCCGAGCAGCGTCCAGGCGAGGTGGTTTCGGGCCTGGTTACGGAGCTCGAACCCGAGCGCCGTCGGGAACTGACGGGCGAGCGGCCTTCGCGCGGTCGTCGTCATCGGGCTTCCTCTTGGTCGCCGACGCGGGAGCGCCGGGCGGAACGGCCGTCGTGGAGCTCGATCAGCAGATCGAAGCGTTCCTCCTCGAAGACGAGGTGGGTGATGACCACCACCGCCTTGCGCGCATCGCGCAGGTCGTCGACGAGTCCCCAGAAGCGTTGGTACGTCTCCCAGTCAAAGCCCTGGTAGGGCTCATCCAGCAGCAGCACGTCGGGGTCGTGCATCAGTGCCAGCGTCAGGTTGAGCTTCTGGCGCGTGCCGCCGGAGAGCTCGTCGACGGCGGTGTCGCGATAGGCGGCGAACGCCAAGGACTGGAGCAGTTCCTCGGCCCTGCCGAAGCTGGTCAGTGCGTGCGCAGCGGCGAAGTACCTGAGGTGCTGGGCGACGGTCAGGGCGCCGTTCAGCACCGGCTCCTGGGGGCAGTAGCCGATGCTGCCTCGCAGGGAGACTGTGCCCGCGTCCGGTGCGAGCGTCCCAGCGAGGATCTGCAGCAACGTCGACTTCCCCGATCCGTTCTCACCGACGACGGCGACAAGCGATCCCGCGTCGACGTCCAGATCCACACCACGGAGAACCTCGTGCTTGCCGTACGCCTTCCGAATCCCGCGGGCCGTCAGCGCCGGGGTGGCGCTCAGGCACTCCGCGCTTGGATCAACCTGTCCTCGCTCGGGCGGCGACTGTGGCGGGGGCGTTGGCATCGGATCGTCTTGGGTCTGTTGGTTGGAGTTCCTCAACCGAGGATACCGACCAGTCGGTTTTGATGCTAGCATTGCTCCAAGCCGACATGCAAGCCCCGAGTTTCGCCGGTACGAGCACGTCCTTTAGGAGCACCGATGAACACACACGGCGACGAGTCGCAGAGGCGCTGGGCGTTCGAGTTCTTCCACGACAGCGATCTTGATTGGCTGTGCCGCTACGCCGTGATCCAGTCCCACCGTGGCCGTCCCCTGCGCGAGATCCTCACCGACCGAGCGGTGGTCGAGCGCTGCGGCGCTGACACGCGGCGGCGTCTCCTCGACCAGCCCGACGTGATCGAAGCCGTCTCGCAGGACACGCTGGAGCGGCTGCACCTGATCACCGATCCGCCGCTGCGGCGGTGAACCAGCCGCGCAGGGAGGCGGAGCGTGAGCAACACGCGCCCGGCAGGCCCGGTGTAGGTGCACACCCGCTCGGTCGCGATCTCATCGTTCGCGTCGCAATGGTCGGCCGATCCCGGCCCGCTGATAGCGGCGACGATCGCCCTCGCACTCTTTACCCATGGGTTCATCCGGCTTCGCAGGCGTGGGCGGCGAGACCACGCCGGGTGGGACCGCGCGCTCCTGTTCGGCCTCGGCGTCGCCGTCTCGGTCGTTCCGCTGGTGTCGCCGATCGATCCCTTGAGCGACGACTACCTGCTGTCCGTGCACATGTTCGAGCACGTCGCGCTCGGGGATGCCGGCCCGGCGCTCATGGTTTGCGCAGTAAGGGGGCCGTTGCTCGTGTTTATGCTGCCCGGCCTCGTGCTTCGTCCGCTCGCGCGCTCGGCAAGGATCCGCGGCGGGCTCGGGTATCTCACCCGGCCACGGGTCAGCCTCGCCGCATGGGTGGTGGTGCTGGCCGCCTGGCACGTGCCCTGGGTGTACGACTATGCCGTCGCACACCAGACGGTGCACGACCTTGAGCACTTCTCATTCGCCGTCGTCGGCGTGCTGGTGTGGATCCAGCTGGTCGACCCGGCCCGCCACGGCCGGCTGCGCGTACCCCAACGGCTTCTCTTCGCCCTGGCCCTGTTCGTGTTCGGCCAGGTGCTCGCTGACGTGCTGCTGCTCACCCTCACGCCTCTGTATCCGCACTACGCCAACCAGCCCCTCCGGGTGATGGGCATCTCGCCACTGCTCGACCAGCGCCTGGCCGGGTTCGTGATGATGACCGAGCAGGCACTGTCGCTCGGCACCTTTGCTCTCGTGCTCCATCTGAGCTCGCGACCACGTCCCGCCGTCGCCCGCGCGGATGAGGCGACGCCAGCCCGTCAAACAGTCTCTGAGACCAATCGTGTGTAAAAACCGACTGGTCGGGTTATATTGAGGCTATGCCGCGTATCAGCCAACAAGACCGAGCCGTCCGCCGCCAGCGTATCCTCGACGCCGCCTGGAGACGACTCGCCACGAACGGCTACCACGAGACGACGATCGATGACGTCTGCGATGAGGCGGGGGTCAGCAAGGGCGCATTCTACGGCTACTTCGACACCAAGCAGGCGCTCTTCCTCGCCCTGCTTGAGGAGGAGACCGAGGCGCTCAACAGCGTCGCCACGGAGCTCGCCCAACAGGAGCTGCCGGGAGCCGAGCGGGTTCGCCGCTTCGTACAGGCCATGTTGGAGGTCGGCGACAACCCCGGTCGCGTGCAGCTGCGCGCCGACCTGTGGGCGGAGCTCGCGGGTGATCCGGTCGTGCGCGCCGCGTTCGCCGAGACGGTCGGACGGCGAAGAACGGTGCTGCGCGAGTGGATCGCCAAGAGTATCGATGCCGGCGACCTCGGCATCGAGCCCCGCCGCGCGAATGCGCTCGCGTCGATCCTGATCGCGATGGCGGATGGTCTGATGCTGCACCGAGCGCTCGACCCGCAAGGATTTCGCTGGTCGAACATCCGCGCGGTGCTTGATGCGTTGATCGCAGGCATCGACCGCTCACCCTCGGCATGACCGCCAGCCGCCGTGGGGGTCGCACTGCGACGATCGCGGTTCCCGGCGACACCCGCCGCAGGACGCTGCTCTGGCTGCACGGTTCGGCGCCCGGTCTGATGGCGTTGGGCGTGGTCGTCGGCCTCGGCGCCGGCCTCGGCGCGGTCGCATTCCGCGAGCTCATACTGGCGGCGACAAGACTGTTCACGGGACAGTCCGACTACAGCGCCGCCGGGCACGTGGCGAACCCGAACCTGCCCTCGCTCGGAATCTGGTTCGTCGTCGCCGCTCCGGTGATCGGCGGTCTGATCTACGGGCCGCTGATCGCACGGTTCGCCACCGAGGCAAAGGGGCATGGCGTCCCCGAGGTGATGCTGGCCGTCTCCCAACAGGGCGGCCGCATCCGCCCGCGCGTGGCCGCCGTCAAGGCGCTCGCCTCCGCCGTCTGCATCGGCTCGGGTGGCTCGGTCGGCCGGGAAGGCCCGATCGTCCAGATCGGATCGGCGCTCGGGTCAGGTCTCGGTCAGCTGCTGCGGATGCCTGCGCCGCGGCTGCGGCTGCTGGTCGCCTGCGGCGCCGCAGGCGGAATCTCCGCAACCTTCAACGCGCCCATCGCCGGCGTCTTCTTCGCCCTCGAACTCATCCTGCGCGACTTCGAAGCCGAGTCGTTCGGCGTCGTCGTCTTATCCTCCGTGATGGCTGACGTGATCGGCCGGGCAGCGTTCGGATCCCAACCCTTCCTGACACTCCCCGGCTTCCACCTGCAGTCGCTCTGGGAGTACGCCCTCTACGCCGGACTCGGCCTCACCGCCGCCCTGGTCGGCACCGCATTCGTGCGCGTGCTCTACGGCATGGAGGATGTCGCCGACCGCATCTGGCACGGGCCGCCGTGGCTTCGGCCCGCCGTCGGGGGCGCCCTCCTCGGTCTGCTGCTACTCGTACTGCCACAGCTGTACGGCGTCGGCTACCCGGTGCTGGAGCACGCGATCGGAGGCGGCTACACCACTCGCTTCCTGATCCTGCTACTCGTCGGGAAGCTGCTCGCGACGAGCCTGACGATCTCCATCGGCGGCTCGGGCGGGGTCTTCGCACCGTCCCTGTTCATAGGCGCGATGCTCGGCGCCGCCTACGGCAACGTCGCCGGACTGCTGGGGCCACACCTGGTCGGCGAGCCCGGCGCCTATGGGCTCGTCGGCATGGGCGCCGTCTTCGCCGGCGCCGGCCGGGCGCCGATCACATCGCTCCTGATCATCTTCGAGCTCACCGGCGACTACCGCATCATCCTGCCCCTGATGGTCGCGATCGTCATCTCCACCGCAGTCGCATCGCTGCTTGGGCACGACTCGATCTACACCCTAAAACTGCGCCGGCGCGGCATCGAGCTGCGCCACCAGAACACGCCCCTCATGCAGCGGCTCACGGTCGCCGACGCCATGCGTCAGACCCCCACTCCCATAGCCGCCAGCGCACCGGTCTCGGCGCTGCTCGACCGGTTCGCGAGCGGCCGCGATCAAGCGCTGCCAGTCGTCGCCGACGACGGAGCGTACGCGGGGATCATCACGCTGCGAGCGCTCGACGCGGCCGCCGACCAGCCAGACGCCACCGCGGGAGACCTCGCCGTATCCCTCCCCACCGTAGAGCCAGGCCAGAGCCTCGATACCGCGCTCGAACGCCTGTTGCGCTCTGACGCCGACGGCCTCCCCGTGAGCTCAATCGACGGCCACATCACTGGGTGGGTCTCACACCGAGACGTGCTCTCCGCCTATCAGCGTCTACACGAAGCGGAGCACCCGCCGAGGCACAACGGCAGCGCAAACCGCCCCGCCTTGCTTCGGCCGCGCGCGCGTGCCGGCGCAAGCTAGCCGCCGGTCTCCCCACGTCGCTGCCGGAGTCTCCGTTCGCGCCCACACCGGGTGCCCACCGCCCCTAGGCCGGATCTACGAACGCCTAGTAGCGTGCGTCGATCAGATCGCGGACCGTGCGGAGCTGGTCGCGCACCCCGTCGACATCGACCGGGATGCGAACACGCGGATCACATTCCGGCGGAAGCGTGATCAAGCGCTCAACAGTGATCAGCGCGCGGGGATCGGCGGGGGCGCATTCGATCCGGGCGGCGATGGCGAGAACGACGTCGCGATCTTCCCGAAACACGTTGCGCTGCACGGCGGTGAGGGGCGGACACGCGGAGGCCCGAACGTAGCCCCGAGACGGACGCGTCCACCCTTCCGCGAGTCGCACGCGCCAACGGAGCGCCTCGGCCAGCCTGCGCCGCGAGCGCGGCGACTGGAGTCTTGCCATCCTTCTCGCGACCGCCCGGCCAATCGGTGTACACACAGTTGTGTCCGCAAACCCGGCCAGAATCAGCTCGTCGGCATAGTGATTGGTTTCTTCGCGTTCCGACCAGGCGAGGGCAAGTTCGACTGCCAGGATCCCAGCGCCGATTTCCATCGCCACAAGCGTGAATGGCTCAGGTTCGTGCAGCGGGGAGAGCCGCCACGCTCCGGCCACAAAGAGCAGCGCAACGACCGCGATGAGCTGCCGGCGGATCGCGCGCTGAACGGCGAGAGTGTGGGCGAGTTGGCTGGTCGGCCCGAAACTGGACACAAATCCGCGGCCGCCCATCATGAGGCGAGCTTCGTCGCCGGACGCGAAGCCTGATCGCCGTCATCAAGATCGAGGATTGCCGCCGCCGCACGAAGCCGTCGCCGAAGCTCCTCCCCGGCCTCACGACCTACCGACTGATCCAGCGACGGCGGCGCCGAAACAACGCTCCACAACAGCACCAACGCACGTGGATCGACGGGAGCCCGGTCGATACGATCGGCCATAGCCCGTACGCGCCCGTACTCAGCCATCAGCGCCTGGCGCTCATACGCCACCAGCGGCGGCAGCACGCTGGCCCGCAGATACCCGGGTGAGGGGGCCAGCGACCCATCCACGAACCGCAGCCGCCACCGAAGGTTGCGCGCGAGGCGATGCCGCGCTCGCGGCTTCGCCACCCAAACCAACCGGTGAGACACCGCCCGCTCGACCGGCGTGCGCGCCGACCGATACGTGAACCCCGACAGGATCAGTTCGTCGGCGTACGTCGTCGTGCGGGCGCGCTCGACCCGGCTCATCGCGAGATCCACGATCAACACGGCGCTCCCGATCAGAAGCACGAGCCCCGTGTAGGGCTCTGGCTCACCCAACGGGGAGAGCCGCCACGCTGCACAACCCGCCAGCACCCCAGCCAAGGCGACGCACTGACGCAGAATCACACGCCGCCTGACGAGCGCCTGTGCGAGACAACTGGTCGGATCCGACGACAACACCCAAGCACCTTTCGGAGGTGTCAGTGCCGACCAGACTTCCCGGCGCGCCACTACCGACTATATCGCATCCCGATAAACCTTGCACCCCTTACGCCGCAGCACGCTTCCCGCTCAATCGGCCCACGCCCAAGGCAGAACTTCACGGTGATGCCGGCCGGCCATCGCCGTCCGCGATACGCCCACCGGTGCCGTTCGGGCGTTGTCGATGGGTGGCCCGCGGGCCTCGAGCGGACGAACTTATACGCGCGCAGCCGGGTGAATCTACGTCCCTCAGTGGCATCTGGCCGGGTTTCTCGGGGGGGAACTCGGAGAAAGGGGCGCCGGGTTGTCTGGCGGTATTGCAAGAGTTCGGACAGGTGACGGTCAACGTCAACACCGTGAGCTGACGGTTCGCCGACGAGTACGTGTTTGGCTCTTCCGAGACGGCGCTGCGACGCGCAGCTACTCGACGGTGACGGTCTTCGCCAGGTTGCGCGGCTTGTCGACGTCGAGGCCACGGCGGGTGGCGATCGCGTAGGCGAGCTGCTGCAGCGGCAGCACGGCCAGCACCGCCTGCAGCTCGGGCTCGGTGCGAGGGATGTAGAGGACATGCTCGGCCACCTCGGCGATGTGCTCGTTGCCCTCGGTCGCGATCGCGATCACATGGGCGCCGCGGGCGCGCACCTCCTCGATGTTCGAGACGACCTTCTCGTACACATGCCCGTCGGTCGCGATCACGACCACGGGGGTCGAGTCGTCGAGCAGCGCGATCGGGCCGTGCTTCATCTCACCGGCGGCGTAGGCGTCGGTCGAGATGTAGGAGATCTCCTTCAGCTTGAGCGCGCCCTCGAGCGCGATCGGCAGGCCGATGTTGCGGCCGAGGTAGAGGAAGAACTCGTTGGCGGCGAACCGGTCGGCGATCGGCTCAACCAGCGCGCCGCGCTCGAGCGTCGCCCGGACGAGGTCGGGCAGGGCGCGCACCTGCGCGAGCAGCGTCTCGGCCCGCTCCGGCGCGACCGTGCCGCGGATGATCCCGAGCCGCAGCGCCAGCAGGTAGAGCAGCGTCAGCTGGGCGGTGAACGTCTTCGAGGCGGCGACGCCGATCTCGAGCCCGGCGCGGGTGTAGAGCACCGAGTCGCACTCGCGCGTCATCTGGCTGCCCATCACGTTGGTGACCGCGAGCACGTGCGCACCGCGGGCGCGCGCCTCCTTCATCGCCGCCAGGGTGTCGATCGTCTCGCCCGACTGGGCGATCGCGATCACGAGCGTGTTGGAGTCGATGACGGCGTGGCGGTAGCGCCACTCGCTCGCGATGTCGGACTCCGACGGGATCCGCGCCCACTCCTCGAGCAGGTAGCGGCCGACGAGGCCGGCGTGGTACGACGTGCCGCACGCGAGGAACACCACCCGCTGCAGGCCGCGGATCTGCTCCTCGCTCAGGTTCAGGCCGTCGAGCTGCAGGTTGCCGTGGTAGAGCCGCTCACCGATCGTCTCGGCGATCGAGTCGGGCTGCTCCCAGATCTCCTTGAGCATGAACGTCTCGTAGCCCTGCTTCTCGGCGGCGTCCTCGTCCCACTCGACCTCCTGCACCTCGCGCGCGATCGGCGTGCCGTCGCCGGACAGGAACGTGGCGCCGTCGGTGCGGGCGACCACGATCTCGTCGTCGAACACGTGCTGCACCCGGCGCGTCTCGGCCAGGAACGCGGGGATGGCGGAGGCCATGAACATCTCGCCGTCCCCCACGCCGACCACGAGCGGACAGCCGCGCCGCGCGGCGACCAGCACGCCGGGGCTGTCGCGATGAGCGACCGCGAAGGCGAAGTGGCCGTCGAGGCGCTGGTAGGCCTTGTGCACGGCCTCGACCAGATCACCCGAGTAGCACTCCTCGACCAGGTGGGCGATCGCCTCGGTGTCTGTGTCGGAGTGGTAGGTGTGGCCGGCGGCGGAGAGCTCGCGCCGCAGCGCCGCGTAGTTCTCGATGATGCCGTTGTGCACGACCGTCACGCCCGAGCCCTCGCAGGCCTCGATCGGGTGGGCGTTGGCCTCGATCACGCCGCCGTGGGTGGCCCAGCGGGTATGGGCGAGGCCGGTCGTTGCGGGGTGCGCCTCGGCGCCGACCGCGTCGCGCAGCACGGCGACCTTCCCCACCCTGCGGGTGATGTCCGCGCGGCCGTTGATCAGGCAGATGCCCGCCGAGTCGTAGCCGCGGTACTCCAGCCGCTCGAGCCCGGTGAGGAGGAGCTCCTTGCACGGCCGGCCACCGACATATCCGACGATTCCACACATATCAGGTCGCTCCGATCTCGGCCTCGACGATCTCCACCAGATGGTTGCACAGGTCGTCGCACAACGCGGCATCCTCGGCCTCCACCATCACCCGGACGACCGGCTCGGTGCCCGACGCGCGCAGCACGACGCGACCGTCCTTCCCGAGCTTCGCCTCGGCGGCGGCGACCTCCTGCCAGATCCGCCGCGAACCGGCGAGCGCCTTGCGGTCGGCGGGCACGGCGACCAGGCGCTGCGGGAAGGACACGACGAGGTCGGCGAGCTCCGTCATCGACATCCCCAGGCGCTCGAGCGCGGCGAGCAGCATGAGCGCCGTCGCGAGGCCGTCGCCGGTCGTGTGATGGGCCAGGTCGACCACATGCCCGGACTGCTCGCCGCCGAGCGTCGCCCCGGACGTGAGCATGCCGGCCAGCACGTAGCGGTCGCCGACCTCCGTCACCTCGACCGCGATGCCGTTGCGCGCCATCACCCGGTGGAAGCCCAGGTTCGTCATCGAGGTGACGACCACGCGCTCGACGCCGCGGGCGAGGGCGATCGCGGCGATGATCGCGTCGCCGTTGACCGGCCGGCCGCCCGCGTCGACGGCGAGGCAGCGGTCGGCATCGCCGTCGAACGCAAGACCGGACGCCGCCCCCGCCTGGCGCACCGCGCCGGCGACGGCGTCGAGGTGGGTCGAGCCCACGCCCGCATTGATGTTGCGGCCGTCCGGCGCCACACCCAGGTAGCGGGCCGAGATGCCGAGCCGCGTGAAGAGGAGCGGCGCGGCCGCATACGCGGCGCCGTTGGCACAGTCGACCACGAGGCCGCCCGGCGCGGTCAGGCCGCCGCCGTAGGTGTCGGCGAGGAAGGACACGTAGTCGGCGACGGCGTCGGGCACCGTCGTCTCGGCGCCTCCCGGCACCGCCGGGGCCGATCCCACGAGCTTCTCCACGGCCGCCTCGGCGTCGTCGGCGAGCTTGCGCCCGTCGCCGCCGATGAACTTGATCCCGTTGTCCTGGTAGGGGTTGTGCGACGCCGAGATGACGCAGCCGAGCCGCGCCTCGCCGCTGCGCGTGAGGACGGCGACCCCCGGGGTCGGGATCACGCCCGCCCGCACGGCCAGTCCGCCCGCAGACACGATGCCCGCGACCAGCGCGTCCTCGAGCCCCGCCCCCGACTCGCGCGTGTCGCGGCCGATCAGGATGGACGCGCCCGGCCCCGCCCAGGCAGCCGCGGCGGCGCCGAGGTCGCGGGCGAGGTCGTCGGTCAGATCGACGCCGGCGACTCCGCGCACCCCGTCGGTGCCGAACAGCTTGCGCACGCCGGTAGACGTGGTGCTAGCGCTTCGAGAACTGCGGCCGCTTGCGAGCCTTCTTGAGGCCCGCCTTCTTGCGCTCCACCTGGCGGTCGTCGCGGGTCAGGAAGCCCTGCTTCTTGAGCTCGGTGCGCAGGTTCTCGTCGACGCCGATCAGCGCGCGCGAGATGCCGTGGCGAAGCGCGCCGGCCTGCCCCGAGATGCCGCCGCCGTCGATGCGCGCACGCACGTCGTAGGCCGCGTCGGTGCCGGTCAGCGCGAGCGGCGCCGTTGCGATCGACCGCAGCGTCTGGCGAGGGAAGTACTCCTCGATCGTCTTGCCGTTGACGGTGATCGCGCCCGCTCCGGGCACGAGCACGACGCGCGCGACCGACGTCTTGCGCTTGCCGGTGCCGCGGTACGAGACGGCGGTTTCTGCCACTAGGACTTCTCCTGAAAGGGTTCGGGGTTCTGGGCGGCGTGCGGATGCTCCGGGCCGGCGTAGATCTTCAGCTTGCGCAGCTGGGCGGAGGCGAGCCGGTTCTTCGGCAGCATGCCCTTCACGGCCTTGCGGAGCACCTCTTCGGGGCGCCGGTCGAGCTGCTCGCGCAAGGTGCGCGTGCGCAGTCCGCCCGGATAGCCGCTGTGGTGGTAGTACATCTTCTGGTCGAGCTTCTGCCCTGTGACGTGGATCTTCTCGGCGTTCACGACGATGACGAAATCGCCCGAGTCGATGTGCGGCGTGTAGGCCGCCTTGCCCTTGCCGCGCAGCACGTCTGCGATCTGCGTCGCGAGCCGGCCGAGCGTCTTTGCGTCGGCGTCGACCACGTACCAGTGGTGCTCGATCTCACCCGGTTTGGCGGAGTAGGTCTTCATGCGACGTGGAACTGTAGTCGAATGCGCATGCGCAGGGCCACATCGCCTGATTGCGCGCGCAAGCGACATGCTACCTTTCTGCATATGCGCGAGGTCCTCGACGACGTGCGGCGGATGCTCAATTCGGGCGACAAGGTCGCCGTCGCCACCGTCGTCGACACCCGCCGCTCGGCCCCCCGCCCGCTCGGCTCACGGCTCGCCCTGAGCTCGAGTGGAGAGATGGTCGGTTCGGTCTCGGGCGGCTGCGTCGAGTCGGACGTCGCCCTGCGCGCCGAGGAGGTGCTGGCCGGTGGGCCGCCGCTCCTGCTGCGCTACGGCATCTCGGACGACGACGCCTTCGACGTGGGCCTGCCCTGCGGCGGCGAGATCGAGGTGTTCGTGCAGCCGGTCGACACCGAGGAGCTTGACCGGGTCGAGGCGGCGCTGGGCTCGGGCGAGCGCCTGTCCGTGACGACGACGCTCGCGGGCGAGAGCGCCGGTCACAAGCTGTACGGGACGGGCGACGCGCACTCGGCCGCCGTGCGCACCGACGAGAGCACGTTCGTCGAGCACTACGCACCGGCGCCCGTGATGATGATCTTCGGCGCCGTCGACACCGCCCAGGCGCTGTGCCGCATGGCCAGGCAGGTCGGCTTCCACACGATCGTCTCCGACGCGCGGGGCAAGTTCGCGACGCGCGAGCGCCTGCCGGACGCGGGTGAGATCGTGGTCGGCTGGCCGGCGATGGCCTACGACCTGCACGGGCCCGACGAGGCCACCTACGTCGTCGTCCTCACCCATGACGCCCGCTTCGACGAGCCCGCCCTCGGCCCCGCCCTGCGCTCGGCCGTGCCCTACATCGGCGCGCTCGGCAGCCGCCGTGCGCAGGACGCACGCCGTCGCCGGCTCCTGAATGCGGGCTACACCGAGGACGAGATCGGCCGCATCCGCGGCCCGCTCGGCCTCGACATCGGCGCCGTCACCCCGGCCGAGACCGCCGTGTCAATCCTGGCTGAGGTGCTCGCAGTGCGGGCCGACCGCGACGGCGGGGCGCTGTCGCGGAAGAGCGGCCGGATCCATCCGGAGTCCGTCGCGAGCTGAGCTCAGGCGGTGCGGGCGGTGCGGGCAGGGCCGACGATGCGCCACGCCGCGTACACGCCGAAGCCGACCCAGAGCAGGTAGAACGGGCTGAACTCGGTGCCGAGGCTCGAGTGGAAGGCGCCCCACGTGTGGCCGCTCAAGTAGCCGTAGTAGCGGCCGCCAACCGCCCCGAAGCGCTGCTGGGCGTCGCGGTGGATGACGTACGCGAAGGCCGCGTACTTGCCGACGACGAGCGCGACGACGATCGAGACCGCAGCGACCGCGACCGAGAACACGCCCCGGCGCCCGCCCGTCATCCGGTGGATCAGGTTGCCCGCGAGGATGCCGAGGCCGGCGGCGGCGAGACCGAACGAATGGTTGGTCACGATCACCATCAGCGCCCATGCGGCGGCGCCCAGCGCAGCGGCAAGCGCAGCGGCGAGAAGCGCGCGACCGACGGGCGGCCGGTCATCCTCGCGTGCGACGCCGGCGAACGGGGTCGCCTCGGTGGGCTCCAGCGTGAGCGGCTCGGACTCGGGCATGCGGTTCCTCGCGATCGTCGAGACGGACTGTCTCGTCTGGATCGACCACAGGCCCGGCCCGCTTGAGCGCGGCTAGCCGCCGCGGCGGCCCGAGGGCCACCAGTTCCAGTCGCCGAGCACACGCATGGTGGCCGGCACGAGCAGCGATCTGATCAGCGTCGCGTCGAGCCCGATCGCGATCGCGAGCCCGAGGCCGAGCTCCTTCACGATCACCACGTCGGCGGTGGTGAACGAAAGGCCGACGACGACCAGGATCGCCGCCGCCGACGTGATGATGCGGCCCGTCGCGACGAGGCCGGCGGCGACGGCGTCGCGATTGCTCGCGCCCGCCAGGTAGGCCTCGCGGATGCGCGAGAGCATGAACACCTCGTAGTCCATCGACACCCCAAACAGCGTGCACGCGATCACCACCGGCATGGTCGACTCGATGTAGCCGAGCTTCGTCAGCCCCGCGAAGCCGTTCAGGTGCCCGTCCTGGAACACCCACACGAGCACCCCGAACGCGCCCGCGATCGAGAGGGTGTTCATCACGATCGCCTTCAGCGGCAGAAGCACCGAGCGGAAGGCGAGGGCGAGCACCAGATACGTGGCGAGGAAGACGAACGCCACCGCGACGGGGGCCCGGTCCTCGATCTGGGCGAGGAAATCGAGCTCGCCGGCGGTCTCGCCGGTGACCAGGAAGCGCGGGCCGTGGCCGGGCAGGCGGCGGATGCGCGTGACGACCGCCCGGCCCGCGTCGGTGAACGGGCTGACGGCCGGCATGAGGTCGATCGCCGTCCCGCCCGGGCCGCGCTCGACCTGGGCGATGCGGGCGACGCCGGGCACCCTCGCGAGGCTATGGAGCAGCGGGGGCAGCACCACCCCGCGCGGGACGGCGACGACGATCGGGTTCAGGGCGGCCTGCGAGAACTGAGTATCGAGCACGTGCTCGCCGCGGCGCGACGCGAAGTGCCCAGGGAGGACGTCGGCGCGGGCGACGTTCAGGCGCGCCGAGGCGACCGGGGCAGCCAGGATGCCGATCACCACCAGCGTCGCGACGATGAACGCCCACGGCCGCGCCATCACGGCCCGCGCCAGCCGCTCCCAACCGTAAATAGAACGGGCCTGGCCCGATTTATTCAGGCGGCGGGGGAGGAGCGGAGCGCGCTCGACGCGCGGACCGAGCAGGCCGAGGAGGGCCGGAAGCAGCGTCACGGCGGCGAACGCCGACACGGCCACGACGAGCGAACCGCCGGCCGCGATCGACGACAGCACCCGCAGCCCGAAGACCCACATGCCGGACAGGCCGATCAGCACCGCAAGGCCGGAGAAGGCGATCGCGCGGCCGGCCGTCGCGACGGTCCGCACAACCGCCTCCTCGACGTCGTACCCGGCCCGCAGCTCCTCGCGGAAGCGCGAGACGGCGAGCAGCGCATAGTCGACGCCCACGCCGAGGCCGAGCATCGTGGCGATGTTGAGCACGAAGATCGAGAGCGGCACCGCCTGCGCCAGCATCCACAGCAGGCCGAGCGTCGCGAGCACGGCGACGCCGCCGACGGCGAGCGGGATCCCCGCGGCGACCGCCGTCCCGAACGCGAACGCCAGCACGAGCAGCGCGGCCGGGATGCCGATCGACTCGGCCCGGCGCAGGTCGGCCGACGTGGCCAGCTGGATGTCCTCGAACACCGCCGGGGGGCCGGTGACGTCGACGACGAAGCCCGGCGGCGGGCGCAGCGCCGCCCGGAACCGCTCGACGTAGAGGCGGGCGGTGTCCGGGTCGACGTGCAGCGGGAAGACGGCGTAGGCGGCGGGGCCGGTGCGCGAACGCACGATCACGGGACCCGACGGCGGAACCGCCAGGTGCGGGAAGCCGCGCAGCGGCGCGATCGCGCGACGCAGGTCGGCGACGTCGCCGTGCGGCGCGACCACGAGCAGCTCGGACTGCGGCCGGTGGGGCAGCCAGCGGTTGAGCATGTTCCCCGCCCGGACGGCCTCGGAGTCCTGGGCGACGAACCCGCCCGAGGCGAGCGCGCCCTGCAGCTGCGGCGCGAGCGGCGCGAGCACGGCCATGGCCACGAGCCACAGCGCGACGACGAGCCGGCGGCGCCGGTAGACCCAGCGACCGAGTGAAGCGAAACGCTGGTCCGGCACGCGCGAACCGTACCGGCGCCTGGCCGCGCCGACGCGCACCAACGGGGGCTGTGGCCGGCGCACGGAGCTGCCGATAACTCACTGCAGATGAGGCGGCTCATTCCTCTCACCATGCTCATTGCGCTGCTCGCTACGGGCACGCCTCAGCCCGCGGGCGCGGCGGCCGGCTGCACGGCGCACGTGACCCGCCTGCGCTACCGGCCGGCGATCACGTGGACGTGTGCCGTCCCGATCACGAGCGCGACCGCGGTCGTGACGCGCACGGCGACCCACGGCGTCGCCGGCGCCGACCCGCTCACCGGCGTCTCCGGACAGACGCTCGGCCTGCAGCTGCACGGCGACCTGGCCTCGGGCGCCGCCTACTCGGTGACGCTCACCTACGACGACGGCACCGGCCCGGCGACCCTGAAGACGTCGTGGAAGACGCTGCCGCCGCCCGCGCACCCGGCCTTGCACGTCAAGTACATCACCGCCATCCCGGCGGCCGCCGTGCTCGACATCGCCCACCGCATGGACGCCGCGAACCTGTTCGCGGTGCCGCGCGCGTCGGACTTCATCGACGCCGCCGCCGTGACACTGACGGCGAAGGCGTACACGGCCGCCCTGCGCGGTCACCAGTCGGCGCTGGTCGTGACCGACGAGAACACGCACGGCAGCACGCTCGGCCTCGACACCGCCCTTGCGCAGTACTGCACCAAGGGCCACGGCGTCGTCCTCGGCGGTCAGACGCACTGGCTGACCGGACGCGAGGGCTGGAACGCGAAGAGCGCGGTCGGAGGTCAGACAACGCGGTTCGCGGCCAAATGGTCGATGTACACCTACGACGACGTCTTCTCCGATCAGGTCTCGCGCGGGAGCCACCAGATGGCGCCCGCCTCGGTCAAGCCGCACTTCCTCACCCGCGGCCTGACGCGCTTCACCGTCATCGGCCCGAGCTCGGGCGAGCCGATCATCCAGGACTACTCGTCCGGCGTGATGCTCGCGACCCTGCAGCACGAGGCGTCGCCGACCAGCCGGTTCCATACGTTCCCGCAGGTGTTCCTGGCCGCGCGCCAGATCGGTGCCGGCCGTGTCGTCGACCTCGGCTTCCGCCCGTGGTCGTCTGCGGTGGCGAACGGCGGCTTCGACCCGGCCCGGAGCCCGGGCGGCGCGCTCACGGCCCGGTCGCTGTGGTGGGCGACCAACCGCATCCCGCCGACCGACACCCACTTCACCCTGCGGCCCGCCAACCCCTCCGACCGGGCGACGGTCGTGTTCGACCTGGCCGCGAAGGACGCCGATCCCGACGGGTTCCGCGACCTGCGCTTCCGCTACAAGGTCGACCACGGCAGCTGGCATTGGGCGGTCGGCAACTCGTTCGTGCTCTACCACCTCGCCCAGGGCAGCGTGCACACGGTCTACGGCAAGGCCGTCGACTCGGGCGGGAACATCGCGGCGCACGCGGCCCGTTACAGCTTCCGCGTGAGCCCCGGCGCGCTCGGCTGACCGTGCAGCGCGAGCCAACCAACGACTTCCAGCCGGTGCGGTACAGTGACGGTCGAGTTGACGGGCCGTTCCTGCATCCGCGTTGCGGCGTTCGCGGCCTGTTGTGCCGTCTCCGGGGTCGCCGCCGTGCCGGCGTCCGCGTCGGCCCCGGCGCGAGCGCCCGGCCTCGTTCCCCTGGCCGGCTCTGCGGTGTCCACGACGAGCCGAAGCGCCCTGGTCGGCGCGCTCGCGTCGGCGAGCCCCGTGCGGGCGGTCGTCACGTTCAAGCCCCGAAACGGCTTCCTGCTGCGACGGCTGGCGCTCAACGCAAGCGGCCGGCCCGGGCTCTCCGAGGCCCAGATCCGCAACCTGTTTGCACCTGACCCGGCTCGCGTGCGCCGCGTACGCGCGTACCTGGCCGGCCAGGGGCTCGCGGTCACGGGCCACACCGACATGACCCTCACCGTGTCCGGCCCCGCCGCCTCGGCCGAGCACGCGTTCGGGGTCGGAATGCGCGTCTACCGCACCGCCGCCGGGCGGACGTTCGACGCGCCCGCGGGCGCGATCCGGCTGCCTGCGGCGATCGCGGGCGACGTGCAGACCGTTGGCGGCCTGGACACGTCGGTGCGCCTGCGGCCCGCGTCCGGCCGTCCCAGGGTGCACTCGCCGCGGGTCTCGATCACCCCGACGTGCACCGGCGCGACGAGCGCCCAGCAGGCGTTCGGCGGCTACCTGCCCGCCGACCTCGGCCAGAGCCGGGCGTACGGCCAGGACAGCCTGATCGGCGCGGGCGCAGACGGAAGCGGCGAGGAGATCGGCATGGTCGAGTTCTCCGGCTACGCGCGCAGCGACGTCAACCACTTCCGCAGCTGCTTCCCCGGCATCACCGGCACCTACCCGGCCGACGCGACGGTCGGCCACGCCAACCCGGACATGAGCGGCAAGGGCGAGGTCGCCCTCGACCTCGAGGTGGCGATGGCGGCCGCGCCCGACGCCGAGGTGCGCGCCTACGTCGCCCCCAACGACCCCAGCTTCGCCCCGGCCGTGTTCGACCAGATGCGCCAGGACGGCGTGGACATCATCAGCGACAGCTGGGGCGCGTGCGAGCCGCTGATCACGCCGCGGCTGCTGACGGCCGAGAACACGGCGCTCGAGCTCGCCGCCGTGGCCGGCATCTCGACGTACGTCGCGACTGGCGACTTCGGGTCGACCGACTGCTTCCCCTTCACGGGATCGACCAACCTGCTCGTCGACGACCCATCGTCGCAGCCGTTTGCGACCGCCGTCGGCGGCACCGCGCTCGAGGTGCCGCCGGTGTACGGAGGCCGGCGCGAGCGGGCGTGGCGCGGATCGGGCGGCGGCATCTCGATGCACTGGGCCAAGCCGTCCTACCAGCGCGGCAAGACGGTGAACGTGCTCGGCCGCAAGTGCAAGAGCGGCGCCGCCCAGTGCCGCGAGACCCCCGACATCTCGCTCGACGCGCGCCCCAAGCGCAGCGGCTACATCATCTACTGCAAGCGCTGCGGCGCCGGGGCCGGCATGTCGTGGGCGCCGATCGGGGGCACGAGCGCCGCGGCGCCGCTGATGGCGGCGCTCACCGCCGACGCCGACGAGTCGGCGGGCAAGCAGCTCGGCTTCGCAAACCCCTTCCTGTACGCCCAGGCCGGCACGAGCGTGTTCCGCGACATCACCGTGGGCACGAACAGCCTCTTCGGCGGCCCGAGCTACACCGCGCATGCGGGCTACGACCTCGCCACCGGACTCGGGTCGGTCCGGGCCGGGCCGTTCGCGACGGCGCTCGCGGCGTATGCGCCCGGCGCGGTGTCGGTCGACTCGACCACCCTGCACGTCGCCGGCCCGGCCGACGGCCGCCGCATCGCCTACGGGCGCAGGGTGACGTTCCGGGGGACGCTCACCGACACCAGCACCTCGCAGCCGATTGCAAACGCCGCGGTGCTCGTGATCACGAACCTCGACACCTTCCGCGTACGCACGAGCGCCGCCGGCCGCTGGCAGCTCACGCGCTCGCGCGCGATCCTGCGCAACATGAGCTGGCACGCCGTCTACCTGGGCTCGGACACCGAGGCTCCCGCCTCGTCGCCGACGCGCTCGCTCGAGGTGGCGCCGCATCTGGGCCTGACGGTGCGGCTGCCGTTTCGGGGCGGCCGCTACGTGGCGACGCCCGGGCGGGCGTTCACCGTGGTCGGCGGCTCGCGGCCCGTGATGCCCGGCGCGGCGGTCGTGCTCGAGGCTCGCCGGGGCAGCGGGCCGTGGGCGACCGTGGCCGTCACGACCGTGGCCGGCGGCCGCTACGAGGCGACCGGGCTGACGCTCGCCCGCGGCCGGACGATGACGCTGCGCTGGGCCTACCTCGGCGGCTCGTTCCGGCGCTGGCTGCCCGCGCAGTCGCGCACGCGCACGGTCGCGGCCTCCTAGATGGCCGGCGCGATCGCGGTGCGCCGCGCCGAGGCGTCCGACTACGACCGTATCGCCCCAGTCGTCGACGAGTGGTGGGGCGGCCGGGAGATGATCGACATGCTGCCGCGGCTCTTCTTCGTGCACTTCGGTGACACGGCGTTCGTCGCCGAGGACGGCGGCGAGATCGCGGGGTTCCTGGCCGGGTTCCTGTCCCAGACGCGGCTCGACGAGGCCTACATCCACTTCGCCGGCGTCTCGCCCGATCACCGCGGCCGGGGCGTCGGCCGCCTGCTCTACGAGCGCTTCTTCGCCGTCGCCCGCGAGCGCTCGCGCACCGTCGTGCGCTGCGTCACCTCACCGGTCAACGAGCGCTCGATCGCGTTCCACCGCGCCATGGGCTTCGACGTCGCCGAGGTGGCCCGAAACTACGACGGCCGCGGCGGCGACAGGGTGCTCATGTCGAAGCGGCTGGGTGAATAAACGGGGTCTGACCCCGTGTATTCACTCCCACTCGATGGTGGCGGGGGGCTTCGAGGAGATGTCGAGCGCGACCCGATTCACACCGGGGATCTCGTTGATGATCCGGCTCGAGATGCGCTCGAGCACGTCGTAGGGGATGCGCGCCCAGTCGGCCGTCATCGCGTCCTCCGACGTGACCGCCCGCAGCACGATCGGATAGGCGTAGGTGCGGGAGTCGCCCTGCACGCCGACCGAGCGGATCGCGGGCAGGATCGCGAAGCTCTGCCACAGCCTGTCGTAGAGGCCGGCGCGGCGGATCTCCTCGAGCAGCACCGCGTCGGCATCGCGCAGGATGTCGAGCCGCTCGCGCGTCACCTCGCCGATGATGCGGATCGCCAGGCCAGGCCCCGGGAACGGCTGGCGCCACACCATCCGCTCGGGCAGGCCGAGCTCGGTGCCGACGCGGCGCACCTCGTCCTTGAAGATCATCCGCAGCGGCTCGACGAGCTCGAAGTCCATGTCCTCGGGCAGGCCGCCGACGTTGTGGTGGCTCTTGATCTTGGCCGCCGTGCGGCTGCCCGACTCGATCACGTCGGAATAGAGGGTGCCCTGCACGAGGAAGCGGACGTCGCCGAGGCCGCGCGCCTCGTCCTCGAAGAGGCGGATGAACTGCTCGCCGATGATGCGACGCTTCTGCTCGGGCTCGGTCACGCCCGCAAGCGCGTCGAGGAAGCGGTCGGCGGCATCGACATGGCGCAGCGGTACGCGGAAGTGGTCGTCGAACGCCTCGACCACCTGGGCCGCCTCGTCCTTACGCAGCAGGCCGTGGTCGACGAACACGCAGGTGAGCTGGTCGCCGACCGCGCGGTGAACGAGCAGCGCGGCCACAGCCGAGTCGACGCCGCCCGACAGGGCGCAGATCACCTGGTCGTCACCCACCTGCTCGCGGATCAGGTCGACCTGCTCCTCGATGAACTGGAGCGCCGTCCATGTCGGCGGCGCCTGGCAGGCGTCGAGCACGAAGTGGCGCAGGATGTCGGTGCCGCGCGGCGTGTGTGCGACCTCGGGGTGGAACTGCACGGCATAGAAGCCGCGCTCGCGGTCCTCCATCGCCGCGACCGGCGTCGTGTCGGTCGTGGCCGTGCCGATGAAGCCCTCGGGTGGGCGCACCACGCTGTCGCGGTGGCTCATCCAGGCGGTCTGGTCGGCCGGCAGGTCGGCGAAGAGCAGGCTCTCTCCGCCGAGGCGCACGGGCGTCTTGCCGAACTCGCCGATGCCGGTGTTGGCGACATCGCCGCCGAGCGCGGCCGCCATCGCCTGCATGCCGTAGCAGATGCCGAGCACCGGGACGCCGAGGTCGAACAGCCCCGGATCGAACGCCGGCGCGTCGGGCGCGTAGATCGACGCCGGCCCGCCCGAGAGGATGATCCCCACCGGGTGGCGGGCCGCCACCTCGGCCGCAGGCATGTCGTGCGGCACGATCTCGGAATAGACCCGGCACTCGCGCACCCGGCGCGCGATCAGCTGCGCGTACTGGGCGCCGAAGTCGACCACGAGCACCGGGCGGTGCTCGACGGCAGTCTCGTGGACGGCCGCGGCCCCGGCGTGCGCCCGCGGCGCCTCGCTCAACGGCTCATCCCGATCGCCTGCTCCCGCTGGAGCTTCTTGCCCTCGGTCTGCAGCGCCGGCGCGAACATGATCTCGGCCTTCTGGAAGGCCTGGATCGAGTCGTAGCCGGTGGTCGCCATCGACGTCCGCAGCGCGCCCATCAGATTGAGCGTGCCGTCGTTCTCGGTCGCCGGGCCGGCCACGATCGGCCTCGAGCGAGGCGACCTGCTGCGTCTGCACCCGGGCGCCGCGGGGCAGGCTGGCGTGGAACGTCGCCATGCCCCAGTGGTAGCCGTGGCCCGGCGCCTCGTAGGCCCGTGCGAGCGGCGAGCCGACCATCACGGCGTCGGCGCCGCAGGCGATCGCCTTGGAGATGTCGCCGCCGGTGCGCATGCCGCCGTCGGCGATCACGTTCACGTACTGGCCGGTCTCGAGCAGGTGCTGGGTGCGCGCGGCCGAGGCGTCGGCGATCGCGGTCGCCTGCGGCACGCCCACCCCGAGCACGCCGCGCGTGGTGCAGGCCGCCCCGGGGCCGACGCCGACGAGCACGCCCGCCGCGCCGGTGCGCATCAGGTGCAGCGCCGCCTGGTAGGAGGCGCAGCCGCCGACGATCACCGGCACGGGCAGCTCGGCGATGAACTGCTTCAGGTTCAGGGGCTCGACCACGGTCGAGACGTGCTCGGCCGAGACAACGGTGCCCTGGATGACGAGCACGTCGAGGCCGGCGTCGAGCGCGATCTGCCAGTGCTCACGCACGCGCTGAGGCGTGAGCGATGCGGCTGCGAGCACACCCTCGGCCTTGATCTCGGCGATGCGGCGGGCGATCAGATCCGGCTTGACCGGCTCGGAGTAGATCTTCTGCATCTCGTGCGTCGCCTCGGCCTTCTCGAAGGTCGCGATCCGCTCGAGCTGCTCGTCGGCATCCTCGTAGCGCGTCCAGATGCCCTCGAGGTTCAGCACACCAAGGCCGCCCAGGCGGCCGAGGATGACGGCCGTCTCGGGCGAGACGACGCCGTCCATGGCCGAGGCCAGGAGCGGCAGCTCCAGCATGTGCGGGCCGAGCCGCCAGGCGATGTCGACGTCCTCGGCATCGCGCGTACGCCGGCTGGGCACGATCGCGATGTCGTCGAACCCGTACGCACGGCGCGCCTTCTTCCCGCGTCCGATCTCAATCTCCACGGTCAACCGCCTCTCCGGTGATGCCGCATCGCCCCGAACGCAGACGACCCAGGCGGCGGAGTGCCGGCCCGGGTCGTGAGGAGGATCGCTGAGCGCCGCAACGAGCTTTCAAAGTTGAGGGCAGTCTACCAGCGGGTCAGGACGCCGCCCGGGTACCCGCCGGCAGGATCTCCTGCACCTCGACCATCGCCGCGAACCGGGGCACGTCGCGCGGGTCGAACACCCCGGCGCCGACCGTCTGCGAGTTCGCGGCGCCGCAGGCGAGCGCCCGGCGCAGGCACTCCTCGTTGGGTGCCTCTGCGGCGTGGGCGGCCACGAACCCGGCGAGCAGCGACTCACCCGAGCCGACCGACGAGACCGCCTCGACCTGCGGGATCCACGCCCGGTACATGTGCGCCCGGCCCCGCCCCGAGCGCAGCAGCGCGTAGCAGCCGGTGCGCAGCGTGATCAGCACGCCGGCGGCGCCCATCGACGCGATCTCGGTGAGCGCGTCCTGGAAGTCCTCGTCGGTCTGGAACTCGTGCCCGACGAGCGCCTCGGCCTCGCGCTGCTCCGCCGAGACGAGGCCGGGCTGGGCGGTGAGCGCCTTTCGCAGCGGCTCGCCGTCGCAGTCGATCACCGTGCGCACCTTGCGCTTGGTCATGTCGGAGATCATGCCCGCGTAGAGCTCGGTCGGCACCTTGCGCGGGAGGCTGCCCGCGAGCACGACGGTGGACACCGCGCCCGACAGGTAACGCAGCTTCTCGCGCAGCATCTGAAGCTCGTCGTCGCCCACCTCGGGCCCGTACTCGTAGATCTCGGTCTGGACGCCGCTCGTGGGATCGACGACGACGGTCGATGTGCGCGACTCGCCGCGGATGCGGACGAAGTCGTTCAGGATCCCCTCCTCGGTCATCCCGTCGAGGATGTGGCTGCCGGTGCGGCCGCCGGCGAGACCGGTCGCGATCACGGGCTCGCCCAGCCGTTTGAGCGCACGGGCGACGTTCACCCCCTTCCCCCCGGGAATCACGATGCCCTGCTGCGCGCGGTGCCGGTGACCGAGCTGGAGGTTGGGAACGGTGAGGGTCTTGTCGACCGCAGCATTGGCGGTCACAGTGAGGATCATCTGCGTGCCACCCCCATCGGCGGGAGGATTCTATACACGCCGAAGCGCAAGAAACGGTAAAGTGGAGGCATGTTTGCATCCCGCAGGCGCTCGATCGTCACCATCGCGGTCGTCCTCGAGGGCGGGATCGCCGGCTGGGCGCTCGGTGCGGGATGGCTCGGACTGCTGGTGATGGTGGCCGTCGTGACCGTCGCAGACACGGTCTGGGGCATCGCCCGCCGCGGCGTGATCGCCGACATCGCCGGGCTCGAGGTGGCGCTCGCGCTCGCCGTCATGCTCGCGGTCGGCGCGCCCATCACGTTGACCGCGCTCACCGCAGCGGCCTGCGCCGCCTGGCTGATCCGCGACGGCCGCGCCGCCGGGCGCCCGCGGCCGTCCGCGCTCGTCCACCTGCGCGACGAATAGCTCGGCCGTAGAATCGGGGGCGTGCCGCTCGGCGAGCGATTCGTCCGCCCCGCAAGGGGGAATGCGTCGTTCGCCGCTCTGCCCGGCACGGTCGAGCACACGCTGACCGGCGCAGGCCGGCCGATCCCGGCCCTCGCCGGGCGGTACGACCGGGTCGTCCTCGTGCTGGTCGACGCGCTTGGGTGGCGGTTCTTCGAGCGGCACGCGGCCCATCCGCTGCTGCGCCGGTTCGCGGATGACGGCGTGGTGGTGCGGCTCTCGTCGCAGTTCCCCTCGACGACCGCCGCGCACCTGACGACGCTCTACACCGGCGCGCCGGTGGGGGTGACGGGGATCTACGAGTGGTTCATGTACGAGCCCGGCCTCGACCGGATCATCGCGCCGCTCCTCTTCTCCTACGCCGGCGACGGGACGCGCGAGACGCTGCTCGCAGACGGCGTCTCGCCGGACGCGCTCTTCCCCTTCGAGACCGTTGCGGAGCGGCTGGCAGCCGCGGGCGTGGCCAGCTTCGTGTTCCAGGATGCGGCCTTCACGCCCTCCCCCTACTCGGCGGCGATGTTCCGGGGAGCGACCGTGCGCGGCGAGCGCTCACTCGACGCGATGCTGGCCGGCGTGGCGGCCGCGGTCGGCGCAGGCACTCCGAGCTACGGCCTCGTCTACGACGGCTCGGTCGACATGGCCGGGCACATCCACGGGCCTTCGTCGGCGCAGTTCGACGGACGCATACAGGCCGTGCTCTCGGCGATCGACGAGCGGCTCGTGCCGGACCTGGCGCGTCTGGACGGATCGACCCTGCTCCTGCTCACGGCCGACCACGGCCAGGTCGACATCGACCCGGCGGCGACGATCCGGGTGAATCGCGCATGGCCAGGCATCGGCCGGCACCTGCGGGCAGGCCGCGATGGGCGGCCGCTCGCACCCGCCGGATCGACGCGCGACCTGTTCCTGCACGTCCGCGACGGCTCGGTCGAGACGGTGTGCGACCACCTCGGACGGGTGCTCGACGGCCGGGCCGAGGCCCACCCCACCGCCGATCTCGTCGCCGCCGGCCTGTTCGGCGAGGCGGGCCCGCGCCTGCTCGAGCGGGTCGGGAACGTCGTCGTGCTCCCGTACGCGGGCGAGACGACGTGGTGGGACGACCCCAGGTTCGAGGTCGGGTGGCGTGGGGGCCACGGCGGCCTCTCGCCCGACGAGGTCGAGACCTACGTCGCGGCGCTCGAGATCTAGGCGGCTCGGCTGCGGGCCGCCATCGCCAGCACCTCGGCGTGCAGCGCCGGCCCGCACGTCGTGACGCACGAGCCGTCGTCGGCGATCGGCGAGCCGTCGAGCTGCGAGATCGATCCGCCGGCCTCGCGCACGATCACGTCGACCGCCGCGTAGTCCCACGTCCGCATGGTGGGGTCGATCATCACCTGCGCCGCACCGCGCGCGACCAGCATGTGGCCCCAGAAGTCGCCGAGGCCGCGCACCCGCCACGCGGCCGCCGACAGATCGCGGTAGAACTGCTCGAGTCCGTGCTCCTGCATCGCGCCCAGGCCGGCCGAGACGACCATCGCCTCGGCCAGGGGCGTCTCGCGCACCGCGATCGGCTCGCCGTTCATGCGCGCGCCGCCGCCGGCCGACGCCTCGTAGGTCTCGCCGAGGCCGGGGGCGTGGCAGACGCCGACGACCACCTCGCCGTCGACCACGAGCCCGACCAGGGTCGCCCAGAGCGGGATCCCGATCATGTAGCTGTGGGTGCCGTCGATCGGGTCGACGACCCACGTCGGCCGCCCGGGCACCGCCTCGCCGCCGGCGGCGGCCCGCAGGCCGTCCTCCTCACCGAGCACGTTGTGGTCGGGCCTGGCCGCCGCCAGGCGCGCGCGGATCGCCTCCTCGGCGGCGAGGTCGGCCGCGGTCACCCACGAGCCGTCGCCCTTGCGGGTCGCCGGCGGGTGGTTGCGATAGCCGTCGATGGCGATGCCGCCGCCCAGGAGCGCGAGCTCGCGGGCGAGCTCCAGGTCGGCCGCGAACCCGGTCACACCGGCAGCACGGATCGGCGCAGCTCCGATGCGGCGGCGCGCACGCCCTGGCGCCAGTCGCCGCCGCGGTCGCGCCACGCGTATATCACCGAGCGCGACGGCGCGATCAGCCCACCTGCGGGATGGGCCGCCGTCGCCGCGTGCAGCACATCGGCCTTGCCGCCCTGCGCGCCGACGCCGGGCAGCAGCAGGATCGCGTGCGGCATGAGCTCGCGGGCGCGCACGACCGCCTCGGGCTGGGTCGCGCCGACGACGGCGCCCACCGCGGACAGGCCGCTCTCGCCGACGAGCCCCTCGCCCCAGCCCGCAACCAGCGTCGCGACCCGCTCCCACACGGGCTCGCCGCCCGCGAGCTCGGCCTCCTGCACGTCGGCCCCGCCCGGGTTCGAGGTGCGCGTGAGCACGAAGATGCCCGACCCGTCGCCGCACGCGGTCAGAAACGGCCGCAGCGAGTCCTCGCCCAAGTAGGGGTTGACGGTGAGGGCGTCGCCCGCCGCGGCAGCGCCGTCGCGGCGGTGCAGCCAGGCCTCGGCGTACGCCTCGGCCGTCGAGGCGATGTCGCCGCGCTTGCCGTCGACGACGACGATCAGGCCGGCGTCGCGCGCATGCGCACAGACGCGCTCGAGCGCCGAGATGCCGACCCCGCCGAGCGCCTCGAAGAAGGCCACCTGCGGCTTGACCGCGACCGCGTCCTCGGCGACCGCGTCGATCACCCCGGCGCAGAAGCGCTCGTACGCACGCGCCCGTCCCGAGGCGCCGGGATGCAGGCCCGTGATCACCTCGGGCGGGAGCAGGTCGATGCGCGGGTCGAGGCCGACGCAGAGACAGCTGCGCTTGCGCTCCACCGCCTCGGCGACGCGATCTCCGAAATTCATCCCCGCAAGGGTACCGTCCGCCGCAGCCGGACGAGCCGCGGCGTCGCCTCGCCGATCGTCCCCGCGTCGACCGCCAGCGCGCGCACGGCCGCCGACGGCCGGGCGAGCACCGCCGCGACGATGCGGGCCTGGTCGGCCTGCGCAGGCGAGAACGGCTGCGGTGGGCGGCGCAGGCCGTGCGCGAGCGCCGCCACGAGCTGGTCGGCCTCGAGGCGGCCGTCGCCCGCACGCGGAAGGCGCCGGCGGGCGACGACGCGGCCGCCGGCGCAGGCGAACGCCTGCACGAAGCGCTCGTCGAGGTCGGGGGCGAGCACGACACCGCTGCGCCCGGCCGCGCGGCGCAGCCGCGCGAGCGTGCGCCCGCCGCGATCGAGCGCGCCGAGCTGGTCGCGTGCAGCCGCGGCCTGCTCGTAGCGGCGCTCGCCGCTCAGACGATCCATCCGCGCGCGCAGGCGCTCGTGGGGCGCGTCCGGCCCGACGCCGCCTTCGAGCCAGGCGCGGGCCGACTGCACCGCCGCCGTGTGCATCTCGGCGCGGTCGCCGCCACGGCAGGGCGCGCAGCAGGTGCCGATCACGCCGGCCAGGCACGAACCGTCGTCGACCGGCAGCCGCGGCCGGCACACCCGCAGGCCGAAGGTGTCGCGCACGGCCGCCGCGATCGCATCGGCCTGGCGGCGCGAGCGCAGCGGCCCGGCGGTCACCGCCGGCGGGTCGGCCGGGCGGGCGGCGACGCGCAGGCGCGGCACCTCCTCGTCGAGCGTGAGGACGAGGTAGCAGGCGCCGTCGGGGTTCGCGCCGCGGGTGTTCGCCGGCGGCCGCAGCCGCTCGATCAGCTCGAGCTCGAGCAGCGCCGCCTCGAACTCCGACCCGAGCTGCCGCGTCTCGACCCGGGCCGCCGCCTCGACCGCGCGCTCGACCTGAGCGCGCAGGGCCCGGCCGGAAAAGTACGAGCGCACGCGGGCGCGCAGGTCGGTCGCCTTGCCGACGTAGAGCACCCGCTCGGACGCGTCGCGGAAGAGGTAGACGCCCGGCCCCGTCGGGACAGAGGCGGCAAGGCCGCGGCGTCCCGCCGCCCGCCGCTTGGCCGGGGCGCACAGGCCGATCACCTCGCCGACCGTCGCCGCCCCCCGCTCCTGCGCCATCCCCAGCAGCCGCACGAGCACCTCGGCCGTCGCCTCGGCGTCGGGCAGCGCGCGATGGCACGGGCGCACGTCGGTGTCGAAGCGCTCGGCCAGCGCCTGAAGGCTCATGCTGCGCAGGCGGTCGCCCAGCAGGCGACGGCCGAGCAGCACGGTGTCGATCACCGGCGCGGCCAGCCGCCCGCCGCGCAGCCGGCGCAGCTCGGCGTCGACGAACCCGACGTCGAAACGGGCGTTGTGGGCGACGAGGACGGCGCCCGCGCAGAAGCGCAGAAACTCCTCGAGCACGCGGTCGATGCGCGGTCGCCCCCGTACGTGCAGCGACGAGATGCCGGTGATGGCGGTGATCACGGGCGGGATGGGGACGCGGGGGTCGACCAGCCGCTCGAACCGCGCCACCGGCGCGAGCGCCGACACGCGCACCGCTCCCACCTCGACGATGCGCGATGTCCCGGGGCTGGTGCCCGTCGTCTCGAGGTCGAACACCACGTAGTCGGCCCGCTCGAGCGGCGCGTCGAGCAGCGACCCCGCGTCCTCCCACTCGGCCAGGGCGATCTCGGTGCCCGACCGCCACGCGAAGCGGGCGTCGCTGCGTACGACCTCGTCGACGAGCTGGCGCACCAGCGCCGCGGGGGCGCTGCGGAGCGCAAACAGGCAGATGCCGGCGTCGGCGACGGTCAGCGGCCGCCCGGCCTCGACCAGGCGGGCGTAGAGACGGTCGCCGCCGTCGAGGGTGAGCTGTGCGCCCGACGCGGCCATGCCGAACACATGTTCGCACAACGGACGGACGGCGCCGCCTGCGCCGCGTCTCTACCAGGACGGACGCCCGCCGCAGCGGCGGCCGCAGCGGGCGTCCGTCGGCAGGTTCCTACTGCTTGACGGCTGCCTTCAGCTGGCTACCTGCGGAGAACTTCGGCACCTTGCTCGCCGGGATGGTGACTTTCTGGCCCGGGTTGCGCGGGTTCACACCCATGCGCGCCTTGCGCGCCTGCACGCTGAACTTGCCAAAACCCGTGAAGGTGACCTCGTCGCCCTTCTTGAGGGCGTCCTTCACGGAGTCGAGCACCGCGTCGAGGGCCGCGCCGGCGTCCTTCTTGGACAGGCCGGACCTGGTCGCTACGGCGTCGATGAAATCGCTCTTGGTCACGTGTCCTCCTGGGTCGTTGTCCGGGAACCTGTGAAGCGGCACCACCCTATCACCGCCGTCGGACAGCGACAATCGCCCTTCCCGAGCCGGATTCAGGCCGTTTGCGGCGAGGGCCGCAGACCGAGCGACTCCACGGTGAAGAGGGCGGTATAGGCCACTCCCGTCTGGGCGATCGCCGCGGCGCCCCCCTCCTGGCGGTCGACCACCGAAATTGCAGCACAAACGTCCAGCTCCGCGGCTCGCAGCGCCTCGATCGCAGCGATCAGCGCACCGCCCGAAGTGACCACATCCTCGACCACGCAGACGCGCGCGCCGGGCGCGTGCACGCCCTCCAGGCGGTTGCTCGTGCCGTACTCCTTGGCCTCCTTGCGCACGATCACGTAGGGCAGGCCGGTCTCGATCGACGTCACCGCCGCGAGCGGGACGGCGCCCAGCTCGGGCCCCGCCAGGAGCTCGGCCTGCGGCGCATGCGCGCGCACGAGCGCGGCCAGCTCGCGTCCGAGGCCGGCGAGCAGGGCCGGATCGGTCTCGAAGCGGTACTTGTCGAGGTAGTAGCGGCTGCGCCTGCCCGAGCGCAGCACGAAATCGCCCTCGAGGTACGCCCGCTCCACCAGCCTGCGGCCGAGCTCGGCCGGGCCGGAGCCGCTCACCCAGCCTCCGCGAGCAGGTCGCGGGCGATCGGGAGCAGGCGATCGGCGTCGGGCGAGCCCGTCGCAAGCGACAGCATCGAGCCGTCGTCGAAGTAGAGATCGACGCGCGTGCGGTTGCGCGCGCTGCGGCGGCGGTAGAAGATCGTGCCGGCGAACGAGCCCGCGCCCAGCAGCGCTCCCAGCCAGATGCGGCGCTTAGGCATCGCCGCCCTCCTCCGCTGGAGCCTCGGCCGGCGCCGGGTCGGCGGCGGGTGCGGCCGCGGCGGGAGGCGCCCCTGCGTCGCTCTCGCCCGCGGCGAGCTGGCGCAGCAGCGTCTTCAGGTCGTAGAAGACGAGCCCGACCGTCGGGTCGGCCCCCGTCGTCGCGACCGCCATCCGACCGCCGTCGAGCACCACGAACACGCTGCCGTCGGGCGTCGCCGCCTGGAGCTGGGAGAGCGCGTCGCGGCCGAGATCGCCGCGCACAGAGTCGGCGCCCGCGACCAGGTCGCGCGCCAGGCCGCCGAGCCGGTCGGCCTGCGCTCCCTCGACCGTGGCCGCCTCCACGGCGCCGTCGCGGCCGCCCACCAGGATCACCTCGATCTGGGTGGAAAGGCCCTTCAGCTCGTCGATCGCGGCGGCTGCATCCATCACGTTGAACCTAGCACATGCCGATATCCTCACCCGCCATGGCAGCGAACACCCCCCGGCTCGTCCTGCACCCGCTGCGGACGATGGCCGAGTTCGGGCATCCCGTGATCTCCAAGTACCTGCGCGACCGCGGGCCGCACCTGGCGGCGATGGTGGCGTACTACGCGCTGCTCTCGCTCGTGCCCTTCCTGTTCCTGACAGCGTCGCTGCTCGGCTTCGCCGGGCACGTGTCGCCCAACTCGTACCTGATCCGCGAGCTCGCCCACATCCTGCCGGGCCAGTCCGCGCGCGACCTGCTGAACACCGTGCACGCGATCCAGCGCGACGCCGGCACGCTGGGGGTGCTCGGCTTCCTCGGCCTCGTCTGGGGCACGCTCGGCTTCTACTCGTCGCTCGAGTCGGCCCTGAACATCGTGTTCGGCGTCCAGAACCGCACGTTCCTGCACCAGAAGTGGATCACGTTCGTGCTCGTGAGCCTGTCGCTGCTCGTGCTGTTCACGTCGCTCATCGTGACGACGGCCGCGACCGGCTGGTACCACCGCCACGTCCCCCATCTGATCGACCTCAAGCTGATCCCGTTCGTCGCCACCCTGGCGGCCACGAGCGCCGGCATCTTCCTGTTCCTGATCGCCGTCTACCGCGTGCTCACGAACGTCGAGCTGCACATGGCCGACGTGTGGCCGGGCGCGCTGGTCGGCACGATCCTGTACCAGGGGCTGTTCTCGGCGCTGTCGCTCTACCTCCGCTTCTCCGACCAGCTGCTCGCGCTGCGCGCGTTCGGCGGCCTCGTGCTGCTGCTCGTGTGGCTCTACCTGATGACGAACATCCTCATCCTCGGGGCAGAGATCAACTGGTGGCACTGGTCGCGGCGCCAGCCGGCGGAGCCGGAGCTCGGGGGGCTGGCATAGGAGCGACCGGCGCGATCGTCAGATCCGGTATCCGATGGCCGCGACGAGGATGAGCAGTCCAACCACGATGAGCCCGAGCTGAATCTTCATCACGCGCCGGCGGAAGGACAGCGTCTCGCCGTGCTTACGGTTCCAGTTCTGGTTCTTGGCGATCGACTCGCAGAGCTTGCCGAGCGCCTCTGAATGCCGGTCGGCCGCCGGCGTCGTTCGGGCGCTCCACACCGCGTAGGAGTCGAGCCACAGTGGTTCGCCCGGGAGACCCCGTGGTGGGTCGTCCACTTTCACGTCGTCCCTCTCGAGTCCGATATTCGGGATGAGGCCTCCAACGCCGACGATCAGCGCCACTGTCAGGACGATGAGTGACGCGCCGAACAGCTCGAAGCCCGTCCCGTGTCCGGTCGAGCGGAATCCGGCAGCGGTCAGGAAGGCGAGCGCGAACGAGTTGACGGTCAGGATCGCCAGGATCCGCGTCTGCTGGTTCTGCACCTGCGCCGTCCAGTGCGCCTCGATGCGGATCAGCTCGTCGTGGACGACCCCGAGCGGGAGGCCCTCCGGGAGCTCGTCGGTGCGGGCGGAATCGGTCTCGGCCATGAGGCCCTCCTGCCGTCGGGTTGCCCGGAGGCTACAGACTCACGCCCGCGTCCACAGCGCGCCCGAGCTGTAGCGGCGCAGACCCAGGCTGAACGTCGTGACGGCGATCGCGGCGAAGACGGCGGCCGCCCCGGCGGCGGCCGCGGCGACCGGCCAGCTGAAGCTCGCGACGAGGCTCGTCGGCAGCCCGCTCACGAACGCGGCCGGGACGGCGGTGAACAGGAACAACTTGGTCAGGCCGCCGAAGACGTCGATCGGGTATGAGGCGAAGATCAGGATCGCCTGGAAGCCGAGGTCGGCCTGCTCGCCATTCCCGCCGGCAAACAGCGTCACCGACCCGAGCGCCACCAGGAAGCCGACCAGCACGACCGACCCGCAGATCGCGCCGAACACGAACACCGCCGCCCGCTCGGGCGTCGGGTGGCCGGCGACGACGAAGAGCACCGGGCCGAACGCGAGGTCGCCCAGGAGGGCCGTGTCGACGCGGCGCGTGAGCAGGTAGGTGAGCGGGTTCGTCGGCAGGGCGAGGGCGGCGTCGAGGCCGCCGCCCGCGACCAGCTCGCCCAGCCGGCGCGAGTTCGCGAGCAGACCGAGGCTCGTGCCCGAGACCGTCGTCAGGATCGCGAACAGGAGCAGCACCCGGTTCGTGTCCCAGCCGCGCAGCGTGCCGACCTTGCGGAAGAAGAGCACCCAGAAGATCACCCAGGCGACGTCGTTCGCCATCATGATCGCCACCTGGAACCAGAACCCGCGCCGGTTCGACCAGGCCTCGGCAAACGCGGTGCGCATCGTGGCGAGCGCGACCGTCATCCGCCCACCACCTCCAGCCGCCGCTCACCGGCCGTGAACACCGCCGTCGCGCAACCGAGCAGCACGACCAGCCAGCCCGCCTGCACGGCGAGCAGCCACGGCTCGAAGTGCCCGGAGGCCAGGCGGGCCGGCGCGTAGGCCATCGCCGCGAACGGCAGCACCCGGGCAACGTCGGCGAGCGCGCGCGGCAGGAACTCGAGCGGCAGCAGCATCCCACCCACCAGGAACACGAGCTTCTGGTACAGGAACCACATCGAGCGGGCATCCCGCAGCCAGAACGCGACCCCGCCGAAGGCGTGCTGGGCGGCCAGGTTGCAGCACAGTGCGAGCAGCGATGCCGGCACCGCCAGAGCGATCGCGGCGGCGCTCGGCGGTGCCCCGACGTAGAGCCACACGACCGTGGCGCCGACCACCCACGCGCAGGCGAGCCGCACGACCGCCTCGCCGAGCTCCGCCGCCAGGCGCAGCCCCACCACCGACACGGGCCGCAGCATCTCGATCACGATCGCCCCCGACGCGATGTCCCAGCCGATGGTCTCGATCATGCGCGGCTTGGTCGCGATCACCGAGCCCTCGGCGACGGCCACGTACCACAAGAGCGCGCGGGTGTCGTAGCCGGCGATCGAGCCGCCGTTGGCCTGTGTGGCCGCCGACCACAGCGCCGCGAACACCACCAGGATGGCCGCGTAGAAGGTGACGCGCACCGCCAGCTCGCCCGGCTGGTGCAGGGTGCGCCGGGCCGACAGGTGGGCCTGGGCGAGTGCCGCGCTCACGTGCGGCCCCCGTAGATCTCCGAGATGACCTGCT
This sequence comes from uncultured Actinomycetes bacterium, assembly GCA_963825325.1. Classification (GTDB taxonomy): domain Bacteria; phylum Actinomycetota; class Thermoleophilia; order Gaiellales; family JAICJC01; genus JAICJC01. The sequence continues at coordinate 402,364 of CAWGSU010000003.1, read as the reverse complement.
CGAGGGGCGGGTCGACGACCGAGATGTCGGCGATCGCGTAGCCGTCCAGGAGGCTGTCGAGCACCGTCCGCACCGACCGCCGGCGGGTGTCGACGACGAGCGCGTACACCGTGTCCGACTCCGGTGTCACCTCGACGCCGTCCATCGCGAGCTCGCCCGGAGCCTCCTCGAAGCGCACCTCGAGCAGCTTCGTCTGCAGGAGCGTCGTGCGCATGCGCTGCACCTGATCGTCGTAGATGATCGTGCCGTGGTTGATCACGACGACGCGGTCGGCCACGTGCTCGATGTCGGCCACGTCGTGCGAGGTCAGAAACACGGTCGTGCCCTGCTCCTCGTTCAGCCGCACGACCATCTCGCGGAAGCGCTGCTTGGCCAGCAGGTCGAGCCCGATCGTCGGCTCGTCGAGGAAGAGCACCTCGGGGCCGTGCAGCACCGTCGCGGCCAGCTCGCAGCGCATCCGCTGCCCGAGTGAGAGCGACCGCACGGGCTGGTCGAACAGGTCGGTGGCCTCGAGCAGCTCGGCGAGCTCCCCGGTGCGGCGGCGCGCGTCGGCCTCGTCGAGGCGGTAGATGCGGGCGAGCAGGTGCAGCGTCTGCCGGGTCGTGAGCTCGAACCAGAGCTGCGAGCGCTGGCCGAACAAGGTGCCGATGCGGCGGGCGAGGTCGCGCCGCTGCGTCCACGGCACGAGGCCGAGCACGGTGGCCCGCCCGCTCGTCGGGTGCAGGATCCCGGTCAGCATCTTGATCGAGGTCGACTTGCCGGCCCCGTTGGGCCCGATGTAGGCCAGCCGCTCGCCGCGTTCGACCTGGAAGGTGATGTCGCGCACGGCCTCGACCGTCCGGCGCGCACGACCGCGCCCGGCGGTGAACGCCTTTGTCAGCTCGTGTGCCTCGATTGCCAGCATGGTCGGTTCGGTCCAACAAAAAGCCCCGGGTGAAAGGCCCGGGGCGGTCGGCGGTCAGATGCAGTGACTCGATCTACAGCGCGCGACGCCCCGGCCCGGTTCGGTAGCCCGGGACACACACCTTCGCCGTGAGGTGGAGCGCCATCCCCCGCACGATAGCCGCAGGAACTCCGTGACCGCAATGTGAATAGAACGGGCCAGGCCCGTTCTATTCACGAGGGGAGCTGGGGGAGCAGCGCGGCGGCGGCGCGGGCGCGGTGCGACATCGCGTCCTTCTCCTCCGGGGCCATCTCGGCGACGGTGCGCGTCTCGCCGTCGGGGACGAACGCCGGGTCGTAGCCGAAGCCGCCGCTGCCGCGCGGCTCGAGCGCGAGGGTGCCGCGCAGCTCGCCGCGCCCGTGCAGCTCGCGTCCGCCGGGCGCGATCGCGACCAGCTCGGCGACGTAGCGCACGCGCCGATCGGTGCCGTCGCGCAGCGCGGCGAGCAGCTTGGCCAGGTTCTCGGCGTCGGTCGCGTCCTCGCCGGCATAGCGGGCCGAGCGCACGCCGGGCGCACCGCCGAGCACGGCCGCCTCGATGCCGGAGTCGTCGGCGAGCACCCAGTCGCCGCCGCCCGTGGCCGCGAACACGTGCCGCGCCTTGATGAGCGCGTTTGCGACGAAGGTGTCGCCCGTCTCCTCGGGCAGCTCGCCCGCGAACGGCACGACCGCCCACCCGGGCAGCACGCGCCCGAGCTCCACGGCCTTGTGGGCATTCCCCGACGCCAGCACGATCCGCCGGGCGCTCACGCCTGCGCGAGCACCCGTTCCTGCTCGCGGCCGATGGTCTCGATGCCGCCCGCGGCGAGCTCGAGCAGGCGGTCGAGCGACGCGCGCCCAAACGGCGTGCGCTCGGCCGTCGCCTGCACCTCGATCAGCTCGCCGCTCCCGGTCATGACGACGTTCATGTCCACCTCGGCACGGCTGTCCTCGGCATACGGCAGGTCGAGCAGGGGCTCCGAGTCGACGATGCCGACCGAGACGGCCGCCACCGAGTCGCGCAGGGGCACCCGCGGCAGGCCGCCGCGGGCGACCAGGCGCTGCAGCGCCATGTGCAGCGCGACATAGCCGCCGCAGATGGCCGCGCAGCGGGTGCCGCCGTCGGCCTGGATCACGTCGCAGTCGATCCACACGGTGCGCTCGCCGAGCGCTTTGAAGTCGACCACCGAGCGCAGCGAGCGTCCCGACGAGGCGCTGGATCTCGACCGTGCGACCGTCGACCCGGCCGCGGCTTGCGTCGCGCGACTTCCGCTCCGAGGTCGACCCGGGCAGCATCCCGTACTCCGACGTCACCCAGCCCGTGCCGCGCCCGCGCATCCACGGCGGCACCGACTCCTCGACCATCGCGGTGCAGATCAGCCGTGTCTGGCCGATCCGAAACAGCGCCGACCCCGAGGCCGACGGGATGAAGTCGGGCTCGATCTCGATCGGGCGCAGGTCTTCCGGGCCGCGCCCGTCGGCGCGGCTCATGCCGCGACCCGCAGGTTGGCCGGATCGACCCGCTCGACCTCGGTCAGCGGCAGCTGCAGGAAGCGGCCGGCCACATCCATGAACGCGGCCGGATCGCCCGTGCAGACGAAGCGGTAGTCGCCCTCGCGATCGGGGTCGTTGCCGACGCCGCGCCGGGCGAGCGTCTCGGCCACCTCGCGCGCGATCTCCTCGGCCGAGGTGATCAGCGTGACGTCGCGGCCGTAGATGCGCTGCAGCATCTGCCGGATCAGCGGGTAGTGCGTGCAGCCGAGGATGACCGTGTCGGCGCTCGCGCGCTTGAGCGGCGCGGCGTAGGTCTTGGCCGCCTCGTGCAGGGCGTGGCCGTGCGTGTCGCCGCTCTGGATCAGCGGCACGAGGTCGGGGCAGGCGACCTGCGTCACCTCGATCCCGGCGTCGAGCAGATGCACCGCGGCCGGGTAGCGGCCGCTCGCGACCGTGGCCTGCGTCGCCATCACGCCGACGCGGCGATTGCGGGTGACCTGCACGGCGGCGCGCGCCTCGGGCGTGATCACGCCGATCAGCGGCACCGCGAACTCACGCTGGAGCTCCGGCAGCGCCGCCGAGGTGGCGGCGTTGCACGCGACGACGACGAGCTTGGTGTCGATGGCCGCCAGGTAGGTCGCGATCTCGTGGGCGAAGCGGCGGATCGTGGCCGCCGGCTTCGGGCCGTAGGGGAAGCGGTCGGGCGAGGAGTCGCCGAAGTAGACGAAGTCCTCGTGCGGCAGGCTCACCAGGCACTCGTGCAGCACCGTCAGCCCGCCGACGCCGGAGTCGAACATGCCGATCGGCCGAGGGTCCATGCGCGGGAGTGTACGGGGGGCGGCCGACGGCGGCGCCTGGATACAATCGCCGCGCGATGGTCGATCTCATCCCCCGCGACGTGCTGTTCGGCAACCCGGAGCGGCTCGCCCCCGCCGTGTCGCCCGACGGCCGCAGGCTGGCGCACATCGCCCCCGTAGACGGCGTGCTGAACGTGTGGGTGGGGACGCTCGGCGGCGACGATGCCCGGCCGGTCTCGAACGACCGCGAGCGCGGCGTCCGCAGCTTCCTGTGGTGCGAGGACAACCGCCACATCGTCTACCCGCAGGACTCGGGCGGCGACGAGAACTGGCACCTGCGCGCGGTCGACCTCGAGGACGGCGGCGACGTCGACCTGACGCCGTTCCCCGAGGTGCAGGCGCGCGTGCTCGGGCATGACCGCCGCCGGCCGCACCACCTGCTGGTCGGCCTGAACCACGAGAACCCCGAGCTGCACGACGCCTATCTGCTCGACGTGCGCGACGGCACGCTCGAGCTCGTCGCCAAGAACCCGGGCTTCGTCGGCTGGCTGGTGGACTCCGAGCTCCACGTGCGCGGCGGCATCGTCTTCAACGCCGACGGCAGCGCCGAGATCCGCGTCGGCGACCCCGCGACCGGTGAGTACCGCACCCTGCTCGAGGTGGCCGCCGAGGACGCGCTCGTGCTCGACGCCGCCGGGTTCACCGCCGACGGCACCGGTCTCTACCTGGTCACGTCGAAGGACGCGAACGCCGCCCGCCTGCTGCGCATGGACGTCGCCACCGGCGCGAGCGAGGTGCTGGCGCAGGACGAGGTGTACGACGTCGACGATGTCGAGATCGACCCTGCGACGCAGGCGGTGCAGGTCGTGAGCTTCATGCGCGAGCGCATCGACCACGTCGTGCTCGACGCGGCCCTCGAGGCGGATGTCGACGCGATGCGCGCCCTGCACCCGGGCGACCTGCACTTCCACGGGCGCGACCACGCCGATCGCACCTGGGTGCTCGGCTTCACCGCCGACGACGGGCCGGTGTCCTACTACGCGTTCGACCGCGTCACCAAGGAGTCGACGTTCCTCTTCGCGCACAAGCCCGACCTGGCCGGCTACACGCTCGCGGCGATGGAGCCGTTTGCGTTCACGTCGCGGGATGGGCTCGACGTGCACGGCTACCTGACGTTCCCGCCCGGCTCCGACCGCCGCGGCGTGCCGACCGTGCTCTTCGTCCACGGCGGCCCGTGGGCGCGCGACACGTGGGGCTTCTCGCCCGACCCGCAGTGGCTCGCCAACCGCGGCTACCTGTGCGTCCAGGTCAACTACCGCGGCTCGACGGGGTACGGCAAGCGGTTCCTGAACGCCGGTGACCGCGAGTGGGGCGCGCGCATGCACGACGACCTGCTGGATGCGGTCGCGTGGGTCGTCGCGGAGGGCTACGCCGACCCCCGGAAGGTGGCGATCTACGGCGGCTCCTACGGCGGCTACGCCGCCCTCGTCGGGGCGACGTTCTCGCCCGACGCCTTCACGTGCGCGATCGACGTCGTCGGCCCGTCCGACCTGCGCACCCTTATCCGCAGCATCCCGCCGTACTGGGCGCCGCTCGTCGCCCAGTTCCACAAGCGCGTCGGCAACCCCGACACCGAGGCTGACTTCCTGTGGTCGCGCTCGCCGCTCTCGCGCGTCGACGCGATCCGGATCCCGATGCTGATCGCCCAGGGGGCGAACGACCCGCGGGTGAAGCAGGAGGAGTCCGACCAGATCGTCGCCGCCATGACCGAGCGGGGGATCCCCCACCGCTACATGGTGTTCCCCGACGAGGGGCACGGCTTCCGCAAGCCCGAGAACAACCTGGCGTTCCACGCCGCCGCCGAGGCGTTCCTGGCCGAGCATCTCGGCGGCCGGCTCGAGTCGGATCACGCCGACGAAGGGACGGTCGCAACGTGACCGAAGACTGGTACGACCCCGAGCACTTCCCCGAGCTGCGCCAGGCGCGGCCGTGGGTGATGCAGGACATGATCGAGTCCGAGCCCGCGCTCGCCGAGCGGATCGTCTCGGCCGCCGACCCGGCCGCCGACCCCGCCGCGCTCGCGCTGCTGGCCCGCGGCGACGGCCCGCTCACGGTCGTCGGCTGCGGCACGAGCGAGCACGGCTCGCTCGGCGTCGCCGAGATGCTGTCCGAGGCGGGCATCGACGCGGTCTCACGCGACGCGTTCGAGGCCTACTGCGAGCCCGAGCGCGGCGGCGCCGTGATCGGCGTCTCGCACGAGGGCGGCACCTGGGCGACGGTGCAGGCGCTGCAGGCCGCGCGGGCGGCCGGCTCGGCGACAGGCCTGATCACCGCCCGGCCGGAGTCTGAGTCGACCCGCCATGCCGACGCCGTGCTCGCAACGCCGGCGGTGGATCGCTCGTGGTGCCACACGGTGGGGTACCTCTCGCCGCTCTGCGCCGGCCTGGCGCTGGCAGGGGCCGCTTCGGGCGCGCCCGCCGACGCGGCCGCGGTCGGACGCACGGTGGCCGCCGGGCTGGCCTCGTGGGACGCGGCGGTGAGCGCCGCGAAGAGCCTGCACGGGTGCGCGCAGCTCCTGATCGTCGGCAGCGGCGCCGACCGCACGAGCGCGCGCGAGCTGACTCTCAAGATCGAGGAGGCCTGCCACCTGCCGACGGCGATGCGCAGCCTGGAGACGTTCCTCCACGGTCACCTGCCCGCGACCGGGCCCGACACCGGCGTCGTGCTCGTCCTCTGCGACCGCCGCGCCACGGCCAGGCGGACCGCGCGGGCACGGGTGCTCCTGCAGGCGTGTGCGCGGGTCGGCATCCGCTGCGCCGCCATCACCACCGACCCCGGCCTCACCGAGCTCGCACCGGCCGGGGTCGTGCCCGTGCCGGCCGCCGACGGCCTGCCCGCCGCGGCCGCGGCGCTGCTCGGCGCCGCCGTGCCGCTGCAGCTCTTCACGCTCGAGCTCGCGCACGCGCGCGACACGAACCCCGACCTGATCCGGCGCGAGCAGGCGCCCTACCGCGAGGCGGCGAAGATCGTGGAGGGCGGCGCGTGAGCCTGCGCGCGCTTCACATCGTCAACGAGCCCAGCGGTCCCGGCGGCCTGTTCCTGGCGCCGCTGCGGCTGCACGGCTTTGTGATCGACTCGGTCGACGTCGCGCAGCACGAGCTGCCGAAGAGCCTGGCCGGCTACGACGCGGTGATCTCGTGCGGCGGCACTGCGAACACGCACGAGAGCGACCGCTACCCCTGGATCGACGACGAGATCGCGCTCCTGGGCGAGGCGCTCGCAGACGGCGTGCCCGTGATCGGCCTGTGCCTGGGCGCGCAGCTCTTGACGCGGGCCGCGGGCGGCACGGTCCACCGCAGCGACCCGTCCGAGGTCGGCTGGGTGGGCGTCTCGACCGTGCCCGCCGCCGCGACCGATGCGGTGCTCGGCGCCGTGCCGGAGTCGTTCATGGCGATGCAGTGGCACCACTACGCCTGCGACCTGCCCCCCGGCGCGGTCGAGCTGGCCCGCAACGACACGTGCCTGCAGGCGTTCCGGCTGGGCGAGTGGGCCTGGGGAACGCAGTTCCACATCGAGGTCACGCGCGACATCCTGCTCGCGTGGCTGCGCTGGGGCGGCGAGGAGCTCGAGAAGGCCGGCTATTCCAGCGAGCGGTACCTGACCGAGCTCGAGAGCCACCTCGAGGCGCACGAGGTGATCGGGCGCAGCATGGCCGAGCGGTTCGCCGAGCTCGCCGCGCGCCGGGCCCGCAGCGCCGCCTGAGGGACACCGCGGGACCGGTCTAGACCAGCGGCCCGGCGGGCCTTTACTCCGACCGGCCGAGGGGCTAGTGTCGGACGCGACAACGACCCCGAAGGAGGGCGTATGAGCACCGATCCGGGAGCCGGAGGGGAGCCTCCCAGCGACGTCCATCAGCTGTCGGAAGACGAGCAGATGCTGCACAAGCTCGGCTACGCACAGGAGCTTCTGCGCGGCTGGGGCGGGTTCTCGAACTTCGCCATCTCGTTCACCATCATCTCGATCCTCGCCGGCTGCCTGACGTCGTACTACATCGCCATCGTCTGGGGCGGCCCGGTGGCCGTCACCTGGGGCTGGCTGCTCGTCGGCGGTTTCTGCATCCTCGTCGCGCTCGCGATGGGCGAGATCGCGTCCACATACCCGACCGCGGGCGGCCTCTACTACTGGTCGTCGCGGCTCGGTGGCCCGGGCTGGGGCTGGTTCACCGGCTGGTTCAACTTCCTCGGTCAGGTCGCCGTCACGGCGGCCATCGACTTCGGAGCGGCGACGTTCATCTCATCGCTCCTGAATCTGTGGTTCAGCTTCTCGCTCACCAAAACGCACGTGTTCCTCGTCTACACGGTGATCATCCTCCTGCACGGTCTGATCAACACGTTCGGGGTGCGCCTGCTGGCGATGATCAACAACATCTCGGCGTGGTGGCACATGGGCGGCGTGCTCGTGATCGTGCTCGTCCTGATCTTCATCCCCGACCACCACAAGTCGGTCAGCTTCGTGTTCACCGACACCGAGAACTTCTCCGGGTTCCAGGGCCACAGCTTCGCCAATCCGGTGTTCTGGTTCGTGTTCGGGATCGGGCTGCTCATGTCCCAGTACACGATCACGGGCTACGACGCTTCGGCGCACATGAGCGAAGAGACGCGCAACGCGTCGCGATCGGCCGCGATCGGCATGGTGATGTCGGTCGTCGTGTCGGTGATCTTCGGGTTCATCCTGCTCGTCGCCGTCACGTTCGCGATTCCCGGCCCGGTCGCCAACACCGCCGCCCAGTACGGGTTCGCCGTGCAGTACATCTGGCAGAACGCGATGAGCAACAAATGGGCCGAGTTCCTGCTTGTGATCGCCTGCGTGGCCCAGTTCTTCTGCGGCCTCGCGTCGGTGACGTCGGCGTCACGGATGATGTTCGCCTTCAGCCGTGACCGTGCCATCCCCGGACACCAGCTGTGGCGCAAGGTGTCGCCCCGCGAGCGGGTGCCGGTGAACTCGGTCTGGGCGATCTGCGTGCTGGCCTGGGCGCTGATGCTGCCCACGCTGAAGAACCCGGTGATCGGCTATGCGGTGGGGACGTCGATCGCGGTGATCGGCCTCTACATCGCCTTCGTGCTTCCGATCTACCTGCGCTTCCGCGCCAAGGACAGGTTCGAGACCGGCGCGTGGCACCTCGGCAAGCACTACAAGTGGATCGATCCGCTCGCGATCCTGTGGATCGTCGTGATCTGCGTCCTGTTCCTGCTGCCCCTGTTCCCCGACGGCATTCCCGGCAACTCGGCCGTGGTCGGGACGAACCACTTCCTCGTGGTTGTCAACTGGGCGGACGTGAACTACGCCCCGCTGACGGTCGGGGGCGCCTTCATCCTCTTCGGCGGGTGGTGGGTGCTGTCGGCCAAGAAGTGGTTCAAGGGCCCGGTGCGGATGGGCTCGGAGGAGGAGCTCGAGAAGATCGAGGCCGGTCTGGCCTCGGGCGACTAGCGGCTCTGGCTGGGGCCGGGCGCCACGGCGGCGCCCGGCCCCAGCAGCGCCTCGCGCACGGTGTGGAAGTCGTCGAACGGGGTGTACTCGACGCCCGCCTGATCGAGGTCCTCCGCCAGGAACCGGCGCGCGAACCGGCGGTCGGCGACGAGCGCGGCGCAGCGGTCGGAGTAGCCGTCGCCGATGTAGACGACCTCGTCGCCGTTCCGCAGTCCGGCGACGATCGAGCGCTTGCACTCCTCACCGCACGCGTCGCAGCCGTCCCAGTGGCGGAACTCGACGGTCGTACCCTGCGGCGTGAACCGGGCCTCGTGTGCGAACACGGGCAGGTGGCCCGCGCGCTCGCGGTCGAGCACCCGCCGGATGATCGACTCGAAGCCGCCGGAGACGACCACGACCCGATGCCCACCGGCCTCGGCAGCCCGCGCGAACTCGGCGAAACCCGGCCGGACGACGGCCGCGTCGACCGCCTCGGCGATGATCGTCTCAGGGTCGCCGCAGACCGGTGCGAACTCCTGCTCCATGCACTCGCGCAGGGTCAGCCGGCCGGCGGCGAGCCCCGCCTCGGCCTCCTCGTAGGCCCCGGGGGCGTAGCGCTCGAGCACATCGTCGAGAGTGTCGCGCTCGGTGATCGTGCCGTCGAAATCGACGACGATCAACCAGGTCACCGGCGATCCACTAACCCCGCCGCGCCCAGCGAGCGACAGTGTCGGCGTCGTGGCCGTGTGCGATCAGCTGCAGGAGCGGCTTGGGGCTCTTCAGGGTCTGCATCGTGTCCATCCTGCCGACCGAGATGCCCTGGCGCTGGCAGAACCGCAGCAGCGCCTGGCGGTCGCTCGAGAGCAGCCGCCACACCGTCTCCTGGCGGTGCCGGTCGAAGTCGCGGTAGAAGCCCACCTCGCCGGCGATCGCCCGGCGCACGGCCTCGTTGTACTCGGCCCGGTAGTCATGTTCCTCCGACACGGCCGGGAGTGTATCCGTCCGCTCACGCTTGTCCTGCAACCTTGCCCTCGGCGTCGTAGGCCACGAGGTGCATCGGCGCGGCATTGCCGTCCGGGAAGGGCAGCGCCAGGGCGAAGGCGCCGCCGCGCGCGATCGGCGCGCTTCGGCCCGACACCCGGTCGGCCACGCGGACGGCGCCGTGGATCGTGACCAGGCCGTACTCGATCCGCCAGAACGACCCGCCACGGCCGGTGGCGTCGACGTTGCCCTCCTGGTAGTCGAGGCCGTTGATGATGAAGACCGGGTCCTGTCCATTGATCTGCGTGCGGGTGGGCATGCAGCCGGGGACGGTGCCGCCGGCGTCGAGCGGATCGCGGCCGGTGCCGACCCAGTCGCCCGCCGGCAGCCGCAGGGCGCCGCACCAGCCGTGCGTGCGCGTCCGCCCGAACCAGAACTGCACCGGGCCGACGTGCGGGATGCGCATGGTCGCGGCCTTGAACACCGACGCCGGGATCACGTGCTGATGCCAGATCTGACCGGCGCTGGGGTCGTCGTTGTACGCCGAGTTGGCCCGGAAGAGCGCCACCGGCCCGAGCACGCCCGCCGCCCAGACGGCGCCGATGCCCACGGCGAGCAGCATCGCCGCGACCGCGACCAGCACCCCCGGGCGGCGTCCGCGCGAGCGGCGTGCCAACGGGCGGACGGGCTCGGCCACGATCTGGCGCCGCAGCGCCTCCGTGGCATGCGCGTCCGCCGGGGCGATCGACCGGGCCGGGTCGAGCCGGCGCAGGCTGTCGAGGGTGTCGGAACTGGGCATCATGACCTCCAGGAGTCGGCGAATGCGAGGCCGCGGTTGGAGTCGGCGTCGATGGCGTGAAGGGCGGCGGCGAGGCGGCGGCGGGCGCGGTGCACGCGCAGGCTGGCGTTGGCCTTCGAGCAGCCGAGCGCCGCCGCGATCGCGGCCCGGTCGAGCCCATCCCACACGGCGAGCAGCAGCACCTCGCGATCACGGGGCGCGAGCGTGCGCAGGGCGGCCTCGACGGCCGCGGCCTCGCGAGGCGCGTCGACGCCCGCGAGCGGCGGCACGGCATCGGCGAGGCGCACGCTCACGGCCTGCTGGCGGCGGGCGCCGCGGCGCTCGTTTCGGCGCACGTTGCGCGCCACCCCGATCAGCCACGGCGCCGCCTGCGCGGGGATCTCGTCGAGCCGTCGCCAGGCGACCAGGAAGGTCTCGGCGACCACATCGTCGACGATGTCGGGATCGCGCCGCCAGACGTAGCGGCGCACCGTCTCGTGGTGCTGCTCGTAGACGCGGGTGAAGCGCGCCTCTCGTGTCTCGGTGCAACTCAGGGTCATCCTCCGGCGTGGCTGGGACGTCACCTCCTCATGTCCGGCAAGGCGCGGAGATTGCATCCCAGAACATCTAATCTTGCGGCATGGCACACACCGCAGCCCCCACCACGCGCCGCTTCGGCGCCCAGAGCATGACCGCCCCCCTCCGCGAGGTGCTCGTCAAGCGCCCCGGCGAGGCCTTCGGGCGCGCGTACGACGACCCGGCGCACGGGTTCCTGCACCCGGTCGACCTGGCCGCGGCGCAGCGACAGCACGACGCCTTCTGCACGATCCTCGCCGACCTCGGCGTGGCCGTGCACCAGCTCGACGCCGAGACGGCGAGCCCCGACCTGGTCTACACCTTCGACCCGGCGCTCGTCACCGATCGCGGCGTGATCGCGCTGCGCTCGGGCAAGCCGAGCCGTCAGGGCGAGGCGGCGGCCGTCGAGGCGTGGGCGACCGCGCACGACCTGCCGGTGCTCGGCCGGCTGCAGGCGCCCGAGACCGCCGACGGCGGCGACACGTTCTGGCTGCGGCCCGACGTCTTCTGCGTCGGCCGCTCCCTGCGCACGAACGCAGCCGGTGCGACGCCGCCTGACCGCGCTCGTCGGCGGCGACGTGCACGTGTTCGACGTGCCCTACGCCAACGGGCCGGCCGAGTGCCTGCACCTGCTCTCGGTGATCTCGCCGATCGCCGATGACCTGGCCGTCGTCTTCTTCCCCCAGCTCCCCGCCGGCCTGCACGAGCTGCTCGGCGAACACGCGGTCGACCTCGTCGCGGTGCCGGAGGAGGAGATGGCGACCCAGGGCTGCAACATCCTGGCCGTGCGGCCCGGCGTGGTCGTGATGGTCGAGGGCAACCCGGTCACACAGCGCGCGCTTCAGGACCGCGGCTGCGAGGTGCACACCTTCCCGGCGACCGAGGTCTGCATCAACGGCTCCGGCGGCCCGACCTGCATCACCCGCCCGCTCCTGCGCGGATGAAGAACCTGACCCCGGCCGAGCTCGCCGTCGTCGCCAACGTCGACCGCGACCGCCTGGCCGACGACCTGGCGGCGCTGGTCGACATCCCCAGCCTGACGGGCGACGAGAACGCGGTGCAGACCGAGGTCGCACTGCGGATGACGACGGCCGGGCTCGACGTCGAGCGGGTCGACACGCCCGCGATCGATCTCTCGACCGATCCCGACTTCCCCGGCGTCGAGGTGGCGCGTGACAGCCACCCGGTCGTGACCGGCCGGCTGACGGGCGACGCGGCCGGGCGGAGGGTGCTGATCGCCGGCCACGTCGACGTCGTCGGCAGCGGCGAGGAGCTGGCCTGGACGTCGCCGCCGTTTCGGGCCCGTATCGAGGATGGCGTGCTGTACGGCCGCGGCGCGTGCGACATGAAGGGCGGCGTCGTGGCCGGCCTGGGTGCGCTGCGCGCGATCGCCGAGGCCGGCGTGGAGCTTGGCGGCGAGGCCATGCTCGTCACGGTGCCCGGAGAGGAGGACGGCGGCGCCGGGATGCTCGCCGCGATCCGGGCCGGCTGCACCGGCGACTGGGCCGTCATCACCGAGCCGACGCGGCTCGAGCTCGTCACCGCCCAGGCGGGGGCCATCACCTTCACGCTGACCGTGACCGGGAAGAGCGCCCATGCCGCCTTCCGCCGCCGCGGCGTGTCGGCGGTCGAGAAGCTCGTGCCGGTGATGGACGCGCTCGCGCGCAATGAGCAGGAGCGGAACGCCGCCGAGAAGCTGCAGTCGATGCGCGACCTGGGCCTGCCCTACCCGACCGTCATCGGCCGCGTCCACGCGGGCGACTGGTCGTCGACCGTGCCCGAACGGCTGGTGGCCGAGGGCCGCTTCGGCGTGCGCGTCGGCCAGACGGTGGCCGAGGCCGAGGCCGAGCTGCGCACCGTCGTCGCCGCCGCCTGCGAGAGCGACGAGTGGCTGCGCGAGCACCCGGTCGAGGTGCAGGTGACCGGCGGGCGGTTCGCGTCGGCGGCCGTGCCGTCGGACCACCCCCTGCCGTGGGCCGTCGGCGAGGCGGCCCGCGACGTGAACGGGCGGCTGCCGCCCTTCGTCGGCGTCCCGTACGGCTCCGACGCGCGCCTGCTGATCGACCACGGCGGGACGCCGACCGTCCTCTACGGCCCCGGCGACCCCGAGCTGGCGCACACGGTGGACGAGCACGTCGTGCTCGAGGATGTCGCCCGCTGCGCGCGGGTGCTGGCGGTGTGGGTGATGCGCGCGCTCCCGGCCGCCTGAGGGCCTCCCGCTACGGCGTGAGGATCAGCTTTCCCTGTGTACGACGCGACTCGAGGTCCTCGTGCGCGCGGCGGGCGTCGGCGAGCGGATAGCGGCCGCCGATCAGGACGCGCAGCCGGCCCGTCGCCACCCACTCGAACACCTGCTCGGCGCGGGCGAGCAGGTCGTCGCGCGTCGCGGTGTAGTCGGGCAGGATGGGCCGGGTGACGTAGAGCGACCCCGCGGAAGCGAGCCGCTCGACCGCGAGTGGCTCCGGCTGGCCGCTCGACGCGCCGTAGAGCGCCATCAGGCCGCGCGGCCGCAGGATCGTGAGGCCGTCTGCGAAGGTGTCGCGGCCGATGCCGTCGTACACCACGTGAACGCCGGCGCCGCCCGTGAGCGCGCGCACGGCGTCGGCAAAGCCCTCGTAGCCGATCACCTCGTCTGCGCCGTGCTCGCGGGCGAGCGCGCGCTTTTCCGCGGTCGACGCCGTGGCGATGACGCGCGCGCCGCGCAGCTTCGCGATCTGTGTCAACAGCAGCCCGACGCCACCGGCGGCGGCGTGCACGAGCACGTCGTCGCGCTGGCGGATCGGGTACGTCGAAGTGGCCAGGTAGTGCGCCGTCATGCCCTGCAGCAGCACGGCGGCCGCGAGCTCCGGGCCGACCGCCTCGGGCACCTCGACGGCGCGCTCGGCCGCGACGAGCACGCGCTCAGCGTAGCTGCCGGTCGCGTTCGTCCAGGCGACGCGGTCGCCGGGCCCGAACTCGGTCACACCCGCGCCGGTGGCGACCACCGTCCCGGCGCCCTCGGCCCCGCCGACGAGCGGCGGCGGCGTACCGTAGCCGCCGCGGCGCTCGTAGACGTCGCGGAAGTTCACCCCGGCCGCCTCCACCGCGACGAGCAGCTGCCCGGCGCCGGGCTCGGGCTCGGGCCACTCACGCGCCTCGAGCACCTCGGGGCCGCCGTTTGCGCTGATCACGACCGCCCGCACGAAGCTTCCTCAGCCCGCCGTCGGGGGCACGGGCGTGCCGTTGTCCCAGCCGCGCAGGTCGAAGCCCTGGTCGCGCAGCGTCTCGCGCAGCCCGTCCGCGGCCGCGGCCGCGCACACGACGAGCACGCCGCCCTCGGCGCCGTCGTCGCGACGAAGCGCCGCCGCGACCCGCTCGGGCGGCTGCAGGTGGTGCCCGTTTCGGCCCAGCTCGCGATAGGTGTCGCGCACGATCACGAACGCGCCCCCCGGGCCGCGCACGAGCGCCGCGAGCTCGACGAAGTGGCCGACGTCCCAGTCGGACGGCGGCGGCTCGGGGCTGCCGCCGTCCAGATGCTCGACGACGACGGCGGGGTCGGGATGCGATCCCCAGAACGGGCCGGTGCGCACGTTCGCGATCAGGAGCGCACCGGCGGCGGTGTCGAGCAGCGTGCAGACCTGCTCTGACGTCCACGGGCCGGCGACCTCGATCGCGGCGAGGCGGCCGCGCGAGAGCCGCTCGATGGCCGCGCGAAGCGGCGGCGCGGCGGTGCCCGCCGTCGCGGGGACGTCCGCCAGCGGCAGCTCGACCCGGTAGTCGCAGCGCGGCGTCGCCCCCGGGGCGACGTGGGTCTGCGGATCGCCGCCGGGCAGGATCGACCGCGCCTCGAGCGCGACCGCCTCTTGGTCGGCGTCGATGCCGGCCGCGCGCAGCGCGAGGCTGGCCCAGAAGCAGCCGCACAGGTTGTCCATCTGCTGGCCCTCGGCGGCGTAGGCCACGGCAAACGCGCGCCGGTCGGGCACGGTGTTCACGGCGGGAGCGGCCACGCCCGGAGCATATTGCGCTTCGGCGCCCATCGCCGCGCCAGCAGAGCGTCGGCCTGGTTGAGGTCGATGTCGGCGCAGGCCACCCCGACCTCCCCGTACGGGAGGTTCGTGACGAGCTCCCCGGCCGGCGAGATGATGCCGGTGACCGATCCCTGGTCGGGACCGGCGGTGTTGGCCGCGGCGACGTAGACGCTGTTTTCGAGCGCGCGGCACAGGAGCGCCTTCTCGTTGTACGGGTTCGGCGCATCGCACCAGCGCGTCGGCAGCGAGCCGTCGTCGGTGGTCACGTAGTGGGGCGCAAAGACGACCTGTGCGCCGGCGAGGGCGAGCGCGCGGGCGATCTCGGGATAGCGGAAGCCCTCGTGGCAGATGGCGATGCCGAAGGTCGCCCCCGCCGCCGTGAACGTGCGCCGGCCGCTGCCGGGCACGTAGTGCGGCTCCTCGCTGGGGTCGATCTGCGTCTTTGCCTGCTCGCCGAGGTGCGCCCCGTCGGCGCCGAGGACGACCGCGACGATCTCGCGGCCGGCCGGCGTCGGCCGCTCGGCACCGACGATCGTGACGACGCCGGCGCGGCGGGCCGCCGCAGCGACCTCCGCCACGGCCGCGTCGATCGCCTCGGCGCTCACGTCCGCAACCTCCCGCGCCTGGACGCGGTGCCCGGGCAGGCCCGTCTCGGGCAGGCACACGATGGCCGCGCCCCGGCGGCCGGCTTCCTCCACGGCGGCGATCGCCGCCGGCACGGCCTCGGCGAGCGTCGCGGTGAGCGGCGTCGAGGCGACCGCGATGCGGACGGTGTCAGGCACTGCGGCCGGCCGCCCGGAACTCGGCCCACCCACGCGCCCTCGTCTCGCAGGCCGGGCAGGCGCCGCAGCCGTGGCCCCACTCGTGCAGCTCGCCGCGCACGCCCTCGTAGCAGCTGTGCGTCTGCGTCCGCACGAGCTCGAGAACGCCCAGCTCGTCGGCCAGCGCCCATGTCTGCGCCTTGGTGCGGTGAAGCAGCGGCGCGTCGATCACGAAGTCCGGGCAGTCCATGCCGATGCGGATGGTCGGCACGAGCGCGTCGACGAAGTCGGCGCGGCAGTCGGGGTAGCCGGCCTCGTCGGTCGAGCACACGCCGGCGACGACCGTCTCGTAGCCGCGCGGCACACCGAAGGCGGCGGCGAGGCCGAGGAAGATGATGTTCCGGCCCGGCACGAACGACGAGGGCAGGCCGCGCAGCTCGGCATAGGCGTTGCCCGTGCCGGTGGCGTCGAGCCGGCTCGCGATGGCCGGGTTCGTGAGGCTGCCGTCGCCGAGCTGAGAGAACACCTCGACCGGCAGGACGACCTGCGGAACGCCGGCGCCGGCCGCGAGCGCGGCGGCGCACTCGAGCTCGACCCGGTGGCGCTGGCCGTAGTCGAACGAGACGGCGTGGACGCGCTCGTAGCGGCGCAGCGCGTCGTAGAGGCACGTGGTCGAGTCCTGCCCGCCCGAGAGGCAGACGACGGCCGCGCCCGCGCTCACGCCGGGTAGGAGCTCGAGGCGGTGACCGCGATGCCGCCGCGCGAGTTGAAGCGCACCGTGACCGTGAGCGCGACCGGGTCGAGCGCCGCCACCAGGTCGTCGCGCATGACCGTGGCCAGGTGCTCGTGGAAGATGCCCTGCTCGCGGAAGGTCTCGAGGTAGAGCTTGAGGCTCTTGGTCTCGACCGCGAGCTTGCCGGGGCGGTACTCGATGGCGATCGTCGCCCAGTCGGGCTGGCCGGTGATCGGGCAGCGGCAGGTGAACTCAGCGCAGTCGAGCGTGATCACCTGGGTCGTGTCGGCGATCGGGAAGGCCTCGATCGTACGGTCGGACTTGGCGTCAGGGTTTCCGAGCTTGGTCAGTTCCACATTTCGCCTCGCGGTCAGTGGCCTCGTTTGTGTCCCCAGGCGAGGACGTGCAGCTGGGGCAGGATGCGCGCGCCGTCCATCGCCGGGTCGCGGGCGGCGCGCTCACACAGCCATCGGTAACGCTGCGAGACGCCGGCGAGCGCCTCGGTGTGCGACGTCCCCGCCGCAGGCGGGTCGGTGCCGCATGACAGGTGGAAGGGTAGCCGCGGGTGTGCTTCGCGCAGGGCGCTCGCCCACACGTAGTCGGCCTCGTCGAAGACGACGATCTTGAGGACGACGTGCGCTCCGGCCTCCGCCGCGCGCTCCAAAAACCGGTGCGACTCCGCCTCGTGCTCGGGGGTCGCCATGCCGCTCGAGGGCGGCTTCGGGCTCACGGTCAGAAGGTCGACGCCCGCGAGCCAGTCGCGCCACACGCTGCCCTGCGTCTCGACGGTGACGCGCCGGCCGGATGCGTGCAGACGCGTTACGAGGTCGCCGAGCTCGAGCAGGGCCGGATTCCCGCCCGAGAGCGTCACCCACTCCGGCGCGCCGGGGAGGGCGCCGAGCGCCGCGATGATCGCGCCGGTGTCGAGCCTGGGCGCCGTCCGCACGTCCTCGGGCAGCACCGCGAAGAGCGAGTCGCACCACGTGCAGCGGTAGTCGCAGCCGCCGAAGCGGACGAAGGCCGTCGGCACGCCGGCGAGCTCGCCCTCGCCCTGGATCGTCGGCCCGAACACCTCAACGACCGGTGCGGCGGTCATCGGCGCACGGTCGCCGATGCGGTGTCGGTCTCCCACACCGTCACCTCGCAGCCCGGCAGATCGGCGGCCACGAGCAGGTCGAGCACCCACGCGGCGATGTGCTCGGCGGTGCTCGGCAGGAAGCGCGCGGGCATCGTCTCGTTCAGGAAGCGGTGGTCGACGAGCGGCTCGACCTCGCGCCTCCACCACTCCGACACCGCCAGGAAGTCGAGCACCATGCCGTCGTCGGACTCGCCCCGCGCCGGCTGGACCTCGCCCTCGAAGCAGAGCTCGATGCGGTAGGAGTGGCCGTGCAGGCCGCGGCACTTGCCGGCGTGGTCGGGGAGCGAGTGGGCCGCTTCGAAGCGGAAGGTCTTTCGGATCGACGCACGCATCGCTGCGGACAAGCCTAGCTAGGTCGGGAACTGCTCCTGGAGGCCGAGCGGCTGCGGCGGGGTACGGGCGCGGGCGGCGATGACCACCGCGGCCGCGATCGCGAGCAGGCCGCCCGCGACGACGATTTCGACGCCGTGGCCGTAGCGGTTCTGCACGGCGGGGGAGCCGTACCCGGCCTCGATTGCCGTCCGGGTCGCCTGCGCGTGCCAGTGCCCGACGCAGAGCCACACCTCGATCAGGGCGGCGAGGCCGAAGCCCGCGACCGCCACGGCGGCGATCAGGATCATGCGCGCGCTGCGCGTCCGTGTCCCCAGTTGGCTCGCGACGGCGATCCCGAGAGCCACGAGGGCGATCTGCGTCTTCGCGTCGCTCGCGAAGTGCGCGGTGACCGTGGTCGGCCCGATCGTCGTCGTCCCGGCGGCGAACCGCACGCCGTAGATGAGGGCGGCGATGGCCACGACGGCCGTCGCGCGCCCGAGGATGCGCAGCATGGGGGTGTCCGCCTGCACGCACCATTCATCGGCGCGGCCCGGCGTCCGCTTGAAGCGCCCGCCGTCCGGCGTACCATGTGAGCGTGGATCTGGTCTACGGCTATCCGGCCATCCTGATCGGCCTCGCGGTCGGACTGATCGCAGCGTGCCGCAGCTGGCGGATCACCCCGATCCTGGCCGTGGGCACCATCGTCTTCACGGGGCTCGTGCTCTACCAGTCGACGCTGCCCCACCAGGTGAGCCCGGAGGGCAACGGCGGGTACACGCCGGCCATCTGGGCCATGTTTGTGATCGTGAACGCGGGTAGCTGGGCGCTTGGGATCGGCATGGGCGTCGCCGTCGTCGGGGTCACCCGTCGCGACGTCCGCGTCTAGGACGGCTCGGCGGGGATCTCGACCTCGATCTCGAGCTCCGGATCGTGCCGCCGCGCCTGCCACATCCGCCCGAGCGCGACGCCGCCGACGATGAACACGCCGCCGACGATCTGGATCCCGCCGATCGCCTCGCCCAGGAGCAGCGCCGCGAAGAGCGCGCCCAGGAAGGGCTGCAGGTACATGAAGAGCGTCGCCCGGGAGGCGCCGACCCGGCGCAGGGCGGCGAAGTAGAGCACGTTGGTGACCACCAGCGGGAACACCGTCGAGTATCCGAGCGCGGCCCAGCGCAGCGCCCCGATGTCGGCGAAGTTCTGGTGCGCGAGCTGCACCGCGGCGAACGGCGCCATCAGGACGGCTCCGACCAGGATCATCAGCGTCGAGAGCCGCATGGCGCTGTAGCGACCGAAGAGCGGCCGCAGCATCACGGAGTAGGCCGCCCAGCTGAGCGCCGCCCCGATCGCGAGCAGGTCGCCCTTCAGGCTGAAGCCCTCGAGGCCGGAGCCGCCCTGGACGACGAGCGCGACGCCCGCGAGCGACACGCCGAGGGCCAGCCAGTGCACGGGGCGCACCCGCTCGTGCCCGAGCGCGACCGCGAACGCCGCGGTGAACGCCGGCGCCGCCCCCAGGATCAGGGCGACGTTGGCCGCCGCCGTGTAGTCGAGCGCGTAGTTGAACGTGAGCTGGTTCAGGAAGATGCCGGTCGCCCCGGCCAGCACCACCCGCGGCACATCGCGGCGGGCCACCCTGAGGCTGCCCTCGAGCCGCAGCACGATTGCCGCCATCGCCAGCCCCGCGGCCGTGAAGCGCAGGCCGGAGAAGGCCAGCGGGTTCCAGCGCTCGAACGCGTACTTCGTGGTGGCGTAGTTCAGGCTCCACAGCACGTTGGCGAGCACCAGCATGCCGTCGGCCCGGTCGGGGCGTCGCACGCGGGCAGACTACGAGATCGGCCCAGCGGGTAGAGTGACAACCGATGCGGGCGGGAGCAAACGCGGTCTACCGGTGGCTGGCGGTGCTGATCCTGGCGGCGATCGTCGTGCAGTTCTTCCTGGCCGGCTACGGCGTGTTCGGGGGCCGCACGTCGGACACGACTTCGGGCAAGTTCCCCGACGTATCGACCCTCGACGCACACCGCGCCCTGGGGGACATCATCATTCTGCTGGCGCTGATCCTCGTGCTCGTGGCCCTCGTCGCCGGCAAACGCGGCAGCGCGATGGGCGAGCCGGGCGGGCTGCTCATCCTCACGTTGCTCCAGTCGGTGCTCGCGCACCTCGGCACCGACACGGGCGCGCTCTTCGGCGGGCTGCACGCCCTGAACGCGCTCGCGATCCTGGCCGTCTCGGGCCGGATCGTCGCGACCTCGCGGCGCGGGCCGCCGGCCGCGCCGCCCTGATCAGCCGGCGCGCATTCCGACGAAGATGACCGCGACCAGGATGGCGACGATCACGGCGGCGATCAGCCACGCCCCGATCCGGCCGCGGCGGTCGAGCAGCGGCACGCGCGCCACCTGCCGCGGCGACATCACGGCGACGTCGGCGGCCATGTCGGGGCGCGTGTTCAGCTCGGCCACGAGCTCCTGCGGGTCGAGCCCGAGCTGCTCGGCGTAGCCGCGCACGAACGCCCGCACGTACGCGGGGCCGGGCAGCACGTCGAAGCGCCCCTCCTCGATGGCGAGCAGGAACTTCGCGCGGATGCGCGTCTCGGCCTCGATCTCGTCGATCCCGATCCCGCGCCGCTCGCGCTCGTCGCGCAGCCGTGTGCCGACATCCGCCATTCCGCGAGGATTGTGCCTGCGCCGCACCCCGGCGGCAACGGCGGCCTATCCGTTCCGCAGCGTCGAGGTGTCGACCACCTCGAGATCCTGGCCCTTGATCTTGTTGAGCAGATGCAACGCCGAGTCGTTGAAGAGCGGGTTCGAGAAGCCCGAGATGTAGCCTGAGGAGCCGTTGTCGGCCAGGATCATCCCGTAGCGCTGCAGGGCGATCGCGATCACCCGCGCCGGGCGCGGAAGCGAGTTCACGTTGAACGATGACTTGAGGCGGATGCGCAGGCCCATCGGCGGCAGGGTCGCGCAGCTGCCCGAGCCGGCATCGTGACGGGCGGGATAGATGTGGCCGTTGCAGGTGGCCTGCGCGGTGAAGCGCAGGGCGTGGTCGATCACGCCGGCCTTCACCTCGGAGTGGCGCACGAGGCCTGGCAGGATCGGCAGGCCGGCGGCGTCGGCGCTCGTCCACGTGTTCGGGCGCAGGTGATTGGAGGTGAGCGACCAGATGGCGCCCGACCCGGCGTGCCAGCCGGTGGCCGTGTGCCGGGCGGCGAAGAGCTCGTAGAGCTTGCAGTTGCCGCGGTCGACGATCAGGAGGTGACGGTCGGAGCCGCGCTCGATCAGCGGCCTGGCGGGGATCGGGTAGGGCCCCTTGTCGGACTCGCTCGCATAGTGGAAGCGGACGCGGTGGGTCGCCTGCCTCTTGCCGACGACGTTCACGGGGATGCCGTAGCCCGCGAAGGAGCCGAAGTCCGGGTGAAGGCCCGCGCTGAAGTCGATCGCGTGCAGCATCGTCGCCGAGTTCGCCGCGACGGGCAGGCTGTCGACGCGCTTGTTCCAGACGTTCGTCGCCGGGAAGATGGGGCAGTTGGGAGCGCTCGGGAGCGGCATCGCGGCGGCGCGCACCGTCCCCAAGGCCAGCGCGGCGGCTGCGACGGCCGCGGCCACGGCGACGACACGGACGGACAGAGGACCCCTCATGCGCGCATGATGGAAGCCCGGGCGCCGGGGTGCAACCCACGGATGGGTGAGCTTACGGAACGCTTACGCGCGGCGCCGTCTTATCCTTACGAGCGATGGCGGCGACGGGCACGAGCGACTATGCGGTCGAGGTGGAGGGCCTGCAGAAGCGCTACCCGAAGGCTCCCGTAAACGCCGTCGACGGCGTCTCGTTCACGGTGCAGCGGGGCGAGGTGTTCGGCCTGCTCGGGCCCAACGGCGCCGGCAAGACGACGACGATCGGCGTCCTCACCACGCGCGTGCGGCTGACGGCGGGCGTCGCCCGCGTGGTCGGCATCGACGTGACCGCCGACGCCGTGCGCGCCCGCAGCATGCTGGCCGTGGTGCCGCAGCGCAACAATCTCGACCGGTCGCTCTCGATCCGCCAGAACCTGATCTTCCACGCCGCCTATCACCGCGTCCCGGCGACCGCGCGCAACCGCCGCGCCGACGAGCTGCTCGCGCTCTTCGGCCTCACCGACCGGGCCGACGACAAGGTCGACTTCGTATCGGGCGGCCAGGCCCAGCGGATCATGATCGCCCGGGCGATGATGCACACGCCGCAGGTGCTCTTCCTCGACGAGCCGAGCACCGGCCTCGACCCGGCGGCGCGCCTGTTCGTGTGGGATCGCATCCGCGACCTGCGCGACCAGGGCGTGACGATCGTGATCACCACGCACGACATGGACGAGGCCGCCACCCTGGCCGAACGGGTCGGGATCATGGATCATGGCCGCCTGCTCGCGCTCGACCGGCCCGAGGTGCTGACCCGCAGCCTGCCGGGCCGAACGACGCTCGAGATCGCGATGGCCGGCGCCGACGGCAACCTCGGCCAGGCGGTGGAGGCGCTCGGGCGGCTCGACGGGGTCGAACGGATCGAGCAGCTCGAGCCGAGCGACGGCCATGTGCGTCTGTACGTGGCGGGCGACGCGCCGCTGATGGTCGCCCCCGTCGCGACCGCGCTTGCGGCCTTCGGGATCACGCTCTCCGACGTGAAGATCGGCGAGCCGAGCCTCGAGGACGTGTTCATCGGCCTCACCGGGAGGGCGCTGCGATGAGCGCCCCGGCGGCGCCGGCCTCGCGCACGACCGCGCCGGCGGTGTTCCTGGCCGTGCTCTGGCGCGACCTCTTCGTGACCGGCCGCGAGCTGCCGGTGTTCCTGGCCCAGGTGGTGCTGCAGCCGCTCTTCATGCTGTTCGTGTTCGGCAAGGTGCTCTCGAGCCTCGGCTACACCCGCCCCGGCTACACCCACCTGCTGTTCCCCGGCATCGTCGCGCTGACGGCGCTCCTGACGGCGCTCCAGTCGACCGCCCTGCCGCTCGTGATCGAGTTCTCCTTCACCAAGGAGATCGAGGACCGCCTGCTCGCGCCGATCCCGGTCGCGCTGGTCGCGGTCGAGAAGATGGTCTTCGCGTCCATGCGGGCGCTGGTCGCAGCCCTGTTCATGTTTCCGATCGGCATCCTGATCCTGGGATCGGTGCCGTGGCGGGCCGCCGGCGCGCCCCTCTTCATCGTCATCCTGCTTCTGGGCACGCTCGTCGGGGCGGCGATGGGCCTGACGATGGGCACGCTCGTGCCGCCCAACCGGATCACGGTCATGTTCACGCTCATCCTGACGCCGCTCCTCTTCACCGGCTGCAGCCAGTACCCGTGGCCGTCGCTCTCGACGTTGCCGTGGTTCCAGGTCGTGACCGCGTTCAACCCGCTCACCTACGTCAGCGAGGGCATGCGCGGCGCGCTCGTGCCCGGCGTACCCCACATCCGGCCGCCGATCTGCGTGGGGGCGCTCCTGCTCTCGCTCGCGATCTTCTCCGCGATCGGGATCCGCGGGTTCCTGCGCCAGGCCGTCGACTAGGTGCGGGCAGCCAGGATCCCCTCGGGCAGGAACATGCCGACGACCCAGTTCGGCTGGTCGACCACCTCGTGCACGCGCAGGTCGCAGGCCACGGAGCAGAGCGCGTAGGCCTCCTCGCGGTCGAGCCCGTAGCGGTGGCCGAGGTGGCCGATCATCGCCCGGGTGGCTGCGCGCGTCGCCTCGAACAGATCGGGCCCGACGCCGGTCGTGACGTGGAACGAGTCCGCCTCGGTGCGGGCGAGCTCCCCGGCCGGCACGGAGTACTGCGGGGCCGGCACCGAGAAGTCGCGGCGCACGCTCAGTCGCAGGACGATGTCCATCGCCGCCTCGACGGCGGTGCCGCACACCTCGCCGTCGCCCATCGCGGCGTGCGTGTCACCCACCGAGAAGAGCGCGCCGTCGACGCCGACCGGCAGGTACAGGGTCGTGCCGGCGCGCAGGTGCTTGATGTCGAGGTTGCCGCCCCAGGCCGACGGCGGCACGATCGAGTGCTCGCCCGGCTCCGGCAGCGCCACTCCGATCGTGCCCGGGAACGGCTCGAACGGGAGCGTGATCGCCTCGGCGAACCGCACCCGGTGCGTCTCGGCGTCGACCTGCGAGATGCGCAGCCACGGGTCGGGGTACTCGTCGGCCAAGAGGCCGAACCCGGGGATGATGGCCGTCCAGCCCCAGTCGCCGGGGCGCAGCTCGAGGATCTCGACCGCGAGCACGTCGCCCGGCTTGGCCCCCTTCACCGCGATCGGGCCGCTGACCGGGTTCACATGCGAGAAGTCGAGGTTCGTGACGGCGTCGACGGTCGAGTCCTTGCCGATCTGCTCGTCGCCCGCGTCGCGCACGTGGAACTCGACCTCGGCGCCCGAGTCGACCTCGAGCACGGGCTCGATCGCGTTGTCCCAGACGTAGTTGAACGCGTCCGGCCTGACCTCGTGCAGTGAGTGGCGATGCATGCGATGACCTCCCGCGGTGAGCGAGCGCGAGTCTACCTGGACGGCCGGTCTAGGAGTGCGACGGCAGCGGGCGCAAATCGGGCGCGACCGAGCCCTCGCGGGCGGCGGGCGCCGCGAGCAGCTCACGACTGTAGTGGTGCTTCAGGAGGCCGCTGTCGAGCAGGCCCGGGAAGCGGTCCACGAACTCGTCGAACCCGAGCGCCGGCGCCTCCTCGAGGTGGTGGTGCACGAGCGCCACCCACGCCTCGGTGATCGTGCGGTGGTACTTGTCGGGCGCACCGTGAGCGGCGGCGACGTGGCGGATCGTGTCCTCGACCCGCCCCACGGCCACGTCGCGGTCGTGCTCGCGCAGCTCGCGCCAGGCCAGGCGGATGTGTTCACGGTGGCCGAACTCGCCTGCCGGGCCCAGGATGTCGGAGTTCACGTGCTGCACGCCGCCGGGATCGTAGCCGGGGCATTCCCTCGTTGGGAATGCCGGTCGGCGCCGTCAGCATGTGCCAGTTTCGGACTGCGCTCACGGCCGCGACCTCGGCGGTGGGTACGCCTGAGCCCTTCCGTCGCGGCGGAGCGCTCCTCTCGAAGCTGGCTGAGCCGTGGCAGTACGCCGGCGGGCCTCGGAAGAAACGAGCCCGGGGTGAAGGACAGTTGGCGCTGTCGACATGTGTCAGTCGCCGTTCCTCGACACTTCCGCCACACCTCGACACCCACATGCGACGCGTGCCTGGTCAAACTTGCTGGCAGCCATGAACGCACTGCCGACTCTGTACAAGGCGCGGAACCTGCCGCTGAAGCGGCCGGTGTGCGCCATCTGCGTCGACCGTACCCGCGGGCGGACGGAGGAGGTGCGGCTCGGGTACCGCGTGACCGTCTGGCTGTGCCCTGGGCACGCGGCGCAGGCGTTTCAGACCAAGCGGGGCGGGAGAGACTTCGTGCGGACGCTTTGGGGGGTGTGGCAGGCCAACGGCTGCATGACCGCCGCCCGGCACCGGGCGCTCGACGCGCACCTGGCCAGCCTGCGCGGCACGACCGCGCGCCGGCGGCCGGGCAGCTACGCCTGGCCCGAGCTTCGCCGCCGCCTCGAGGCGCGGTACGCCACCGGCACCCCGCCGCTCCACCCCCAGCACATCGGCGACCCGACCTGCACGACCTGTACCGCCCACACCCCCAGCCGCCGCACCCTCCAACGCTGGCACGCCGAACGCCGCTGGCTCACGCAACCGCCGTAGTCCGCCGGCGGCTACACTCTCGCGCCGGATGGCCCAGCCGACGAAACGCGATATCGACGCCCTGTGGGGCCCGGCGACGCCGCAGTTCGCCTACCAGATCGCCGACCGAATCACGCACCTGATCGCCGACCTGCCCGCGGGCGATCCGGTGCGCGCACACGCCGAGCTGCGCCTGGCCGAGCTGGACGAGCTCGGGCATGGCACCACGAAGGGCCCGGCGCCCGCCCACTGACCCGGCCTTGACTCTGACGTTACGTCAGGGTCTATCGTCGGTGCATGGACGGCGACGAGCGTACGCGCACCTGGCGGATCGGCGAGCTGGCCGCGATGGCGCACGTGTCGGTGCGCACGCTGCGCCACTACGGCGCGGTCGGCCTGCTCGCACCGGCCGCCCGTACCGAGGCCGGCTACCGGCTCTACACGGCCGCGGACGTGACCCGGCTCTACCGGATCCTCGCACTGCGCTCGCTCGGCCTGCCGCTGCACGAGATCGGCCGGCTGCTGGACGAGCAGGTCGCGCTCGCCGACGTGCTCGCACGCCAACTCGCGGCCGTCGAGCGGCGGATCGCGGCCGACAGCGAGCTGCGCCGCCGCCTGCGAGCCCTGATCGGGACCTGCGCCGGCGAGGGCGAGCCGACCGTCCGCCAATTGACACACACGATGGAGGCGATTGCGATGTCAGACCGCTACTACACCGAGGAGCAGCAGCAGACCCTCGAGCGCCGGCGCGACGCGCTCGGCCCCGAGGGCATGCGCGCCGCCGAGCAACGCTGGGCCGACCTGATCGCCGACGCCGAATCCGAGCGCGCCGCCGGCACCGACCCGGCCGATCCGCGCATGCAGGCGATCGCGCAGCGCTGGCGCGACCTGATCGAGCAGTTCACCGGCGGCGACCCGCACATGCGCGAGTCGCTCGGGCGCATGTACCGCGAGCAGGGCGAATCGCGCGGCGCGGTGTCGGGCGAGCTGATGGAGTACGTCGGGAAGGCGCTCGCGAAGGCGCGAAGCGACTAGTGCGATCGGCCCACGCCGCACGAGCACACCCAGCACCGCCCCGAACACCGCGTGCCCGAGCACCTCCTGAGCGAACGCATTCGGGTTGCCGGCCATGGCGGGCCAGGCGCCGGAGCGCACGTCGGGGTGCAGCCGGTCGAGGACGGCCGTGAACGGCCACAGGAGCGCGTTCTCGGCCTCGGCCGCGAGCACGCCCTGTGCCACGCCGCCCAGGCCGAGCCACGCGAACGCGAGCCCGAACATCGCCCCGTTCGCCAGATGCACGCCGAGGCCGACCGTGTGCCAGTCGCCGTCGGGCGCGGCGAGCCCGCCGATCAGCCGCGCCTGGCTGTGGTGCCCGCCCACCGCGTCGCGCAGCGCCGGCTCGGCCGCCGCCCATGCCCCGGCGGCGGAGGCACCCGCGAGCGCGGCCCACGCCGTTCGGCGCAGGCTCACCGCAGCCCCGGCACGATCGTGCGCACGACGTCGCGGGCCACGTACCCGGCGATGCTCGGGTTCTCCTTCAGCCGCCTGACCGAATACGCGTACCAGGCCCCCCCATAGGGGACGTACACGCGCAGGCGGTGGCCGTCCGCGATCAGCCGCCGACCTGTGTCGCTGGCGACACCGAGCAGCATCTGGAACTCGTAGCGGTCGCGCCCGAGGCGGCGCCGCTCGATCAGCTCGAGCGCGCCCGCGACGAGCGAGCGGTCGTGGGTGGCGATGCCGACGTAGCTGCCCTGATCGATCAGCTGCTCGAGCAGCCGCAGGAAGCTCGCGTTGATCTCGGGCATGCCCTGGAAGGCGATGTCCGGCGGCTCGACGTAGATGCCCTTGACCAGGCGCACGCTCGGCTGCAGCTCGGCGAGCGCGGCCAGATCGGCGGCCGAGCGGCGCATGTAGGCCTGGATGACGATGCCGACATCGTCGTGCCCGGCCGCCCGCAGGCCTCGGTAGACGTCGAGCGTCTGGTCGGTGAGACCGCTGTGCTCCATATCGATGCGCACGAAGATGCCGTGGTGCTCCGCCGATGCGAGCACGCGGGCAAGCGTGCGCTCGACCAGGTCGGGACCGATCTCGAGGCCGAGCGCCGAGAGCTTCACCGACACGTTGGCGCCGAGCTGCTCGGCGGCGATCGCGTCGAGCACGTGCTCGTACTCGGTCGCCGTCGCCTCGGCCTCGTCGGGGTTGCGGATGAACTCGCCCAGCACGTCGACGGTGGCGAGCGCGCCGTCCCGGTTCAGGTCGCGGACGGTGGCGATCGCGTCGTCGAGCGACTCGCCCGCGATGTAGCGGTCGGCGATCCGCCGCACGACGACGCGCGGTACGGCCGGCAGGGACGCGACGAGGACGCGGTCGAAGGCCTTCACGCGTCGTCCAGGTCGGCGCGGTAGTGGTCGAGCACGTCGGCGACGAGCGCATCCACGGCGCCCGACGCGGCCGTCATCGCCGACGCGAAGTTGGCCGGATCGCCCGCGCGGGCGGCGGCGGAAAGCGCAGTGACGGCGACCTCGCGGGGCGTGGGCACCTTGGTGACGGTGCCGACGCTCGCGTCGGGCAGCCGCTCGGCGAGCGGAAAGAACGCGTCCAGCGCCGCGGCGAGCCCGGCTGCCAGAGCGGCCATCCGATCGAGGAACTGCGGCGTCGCCGGCCGTGGCCCGCTTGCGCCTTCGGCCAGACTGCGGGCGGCGGCGACCACGACGCCGGCAGCGGCCGCTGCCTCCTTGTCGCCCGCCCGCGTCAGCACCGCGGCGGCCTCGCCGAACCGCTCGACGAGCTCATCGGCCGCGGTCGCTCCCGCCACCTCTTCGGCCCGCTCGGCGAGTGCCGCCAGCGAGACCGCGTCCTTCACGAGCCGGCGGTCGGTGACGGGCGCCCCGGCCGTGTCCAGCACCACGTAGGCGAGCTCGTCGCCCGCCGCAAACGCGACGACGTAGACGCGGGTGCCCGACTGCGGCTCGGCCGCCATCACGGCCACCGCCTGCTCCCCGTCACGGGCGTGGGGGCCGGCGGCGGCGAGGGTGGCTTCGAGCTCCTCCTCGAGCGTCATGCAGCGGGTGTGCCGGCGGGAGCGACCGCGATCCGCATCTCGAGCGCGATCAGCACGACCGCCGCGAGCAGGGTGAGCACGAACGCCGGCTCGAGCAGCGCCGCCGCAAGGAGCGCCGACGCGATGCCCGCGAAGATGATCACCGTCTCGTTCGCGGTCACCGACGCGACGTCGTCGGGCCGGCAGCGGATATGTGCGACCAGTCCGATCGTGTACCCCGCGACGAGCGGCAGGAGCCGCGGCTGGACGGCCGAGCCGGCGATCGCCGCGGCCAGCGCGACCACGCACCAGCCGATGGCGTAGCGGCGCCCGCGCTCGAGCCCGAGGTACACGATCGAGGTCACCTTGGGCGGATCGGCGCCGGCGTCGGCGTCGCGGTCGAGGTAGTGGTGCACCATCAGCATGGAGACGGCATACGCGGCCACGGCGACCGCGGCGGCGACGGTGGCGAAGTCGATCGACGGCCCCTGCAGCAGGTGCGCGCCGAGCACGCACACGGCCAGGCAGACGAACGCGATCGCCTCGCCGGCGAACGGCCGGTAGGCGGCCCGCACCGGCGGCAGGGTGTAGAGGATCGCGCCGGCGACGCCCACGAGCCCGAACGGGAGCAGGTCGATGCCGCCCGCCGCCACCAGCGCGAGGCCGATCACGGTCGTCGCGGTGAAGGCGCCCGCGAACACCCACCAGAGCGCGCTTGGCGAGAGCAGCCCGGCGACGATCACCTTGCTGCCGCCGGAGATGACGCGCGGTGAGGCGTGCTTGTCCGTGCCCGAGCGCCAGTCCTCGACCTCGTTCACGGAGTGCGCGATCAGGCCCTGGATCAGCACGCCAAGCGCCACGGCGCCGAGGTAGAACCACACGTCGAGGTCCCGGCCGTGCGCGGCCAGCGCCGTGCCCAGCGTGAGCGCCGAGAAGCTCCACAGGAGCACGGGGATCACCCGCACCTCGAGCCACAGGCCGCGCAGGGTCTCGGACATACCGCCTGACCATACCAGCGCCGCCCGGATCCGTCCGAGCGCGCTCATACCATGCCGTTGCATGACCCCGGCGAATGTCCTCGAGGAGGCAACGGACGCAGCTTCGCAGGTGGAGGCGTGGAGGCTGCACGTGCTGTTGCAGGCGGGCTACCCGTTGCGGGTGGCCGAGCGCCTGGCCAAGAGCTCGGCAGACCTGCACAGGGCCGTTCAGATGCTCGACCACGGCTGCACTCCGCACACGGCTGCGCGGATCCTCACCTGAGCGAGTCCTAGACTTCGGGCCGTGAGCGCGAAGCCGACGCCGACGACCTACGGCGACCGGGCCGTCTACTCCGTGGCCGGGTTCAACCAGGGAGTGGCCGACTGGCTCGGCCGGCTCGGCAACGTCTGGGTCGAGGGCGAGCTGTCGGAGGTCAAGCGCACCGACCGCTGGGGGCTCGTCTACTTCTGCCTGAAGGACGACGGCGCGATCCTGCAGGGGTCGATGCAGCGCGAGCGCTTCGACAAGATCCAGCCACCGCCCGCCGTCGGCGACCGGGTACACGCGTTCGGCCGCGGCGAGCTGTGGCAGAAGAAGGGCGAGTTCCGGTTCCGGGCGTACGCGATCGAGCAGTTCGGGCTCGGCCAGCTGCTGCGCCGGATCGAGGAGGTGCGCCTGCGGCTCGCCGGCGAGGGCCTCTTCGCCGCCGAGCGCAAGCGGCCGCTGCCCTTCCTGCCCCGCGTCGTCGGGCTCGTATGCGGGAGCGACGCCGCCGCCAAGCGCGACGTGGTCGAGACGGCGGAGGGGCGGCACCCGGCCGTGCGCTTCCGGATCGTCGAGGCGGCCGTACAGGGCGCCGGCGCCGCTGCCGGCGTGACCGCCGCCCTGCGGGAGCTCGATGCCGACCCGGCCGTCGACGTGATCGTGCTCGCCCGCGGCGGCGGCTCGGTCGAGGATCTGCTGCCCTTCTCGGATGAGGGCCTCTGCCGCGCTGTGGCCGAGTGCCGCACGCCGGTCGTCTCGGCGATCGGCCACGAGCAGGACATGCCGCTCGTCGATCTCGTCGCCGACGTCCGCGCCGGCACTCCGAGCCTGGCGGCCAAGCTGATCGTGCCCGACCACGCGGCGGTCGCCGCCGAGCTCGACGCGCTGCTCGCCCGCGCCGGACGGGCGCTCGAGGGGCGTGCGACCCACGCCCGCCGCCATCTGCAGCTGCTCGTCGCCCGGCCGGCGTTCGCCGATCCGCGCAGCTGGATCACGATGCGGCGGATGGCCCTCGACGGCGCGGCGGCCTCGCTGCTGCGCCTGCCGGCGCTGCGGCTGGAGCGCGAGACGGGGCGGCTGCGAAACGCCCACGACCGCCTGCGCCTGCTCGGCCCGGGCGCGACGCTCGAGCGCGGCTACGCCATCGTCCAGGACGACGCGGGCGCGGTCGTGCGCGACGCCGCGACGGTCGCCGTCGGTGCGCGCGTCGGCGTGCGCCTCGCCGCCGGCCGCCTGGGCGCACGTGTCGAGGAGGTGGGCGAGTGAGCGCCGAGCCGACCTTCGAGCAGGCCCGGGATGAGCTCGAGCAGATCGTCCGCAAGCTCGAGGACGGCAGCACGTCGCTCGACGAGGCGCTCGCGCTGTGGGAGCGCGGCGAGCACCTGCACGCGCTTTGCCGCGCCCGCCTGGACGCCGCCGAGGAGCGCGTCGCCGAGCTGCTGGAACGGCTCGGCCGCACGCCGGCGACCGGCACCGGCGACTCCTCAACCGGCTGAGAACCCGGCCTCGCCGGCCGGCGGCTCGTCGGTGACCAGTACGTCGCGCACCTGCGCCCCGCGCGGGCCGCGGCGGCAGAAGTCCACCATCGCCGCGACCGCCTCGGCGTCGCCCTCGAAGACGGCCTCGACCTGCCCGCTCGCCAGGTTGTGCACCCACCCGCGCACGCCGCGGGAACGGGCGCGCTCAGACACTGCATATCGGAAGCCGACCCCCTGCACCCGGCCCGTGACGATGACCCGGCGGCGCACGGTCACCTCCGCAGGCTCCCGACGCCGGATTCGCGATACGTGGGAAGGACTGGGAGCGCCCGCGCTGAACTGGAAGGTTCTGCCTTGACCCAGGCCGAGACACCATGCGCCGAAGAACCGCCGCTCTCGCAGCCACCGCGCTCGCCCTCGCCGCCGCCCCCACGGCGGCCGCACGAACGCATTACGTCGTCCGCTACGGCGACACGCTCACCGCCATTGCGCGGGTCCACGGGGTGACCCTGGAGCGCCTGGCGCGGATGAACCATCGCCGCGCCTACGCCGTGCTCCCGGCCGGCACCGTGCTGGTCGTCCCCGGCCACGCGCACGCCCGGCGGTCCCGCACCTACCGGGTGCGCTGGGGCGACACGCTGACCGGCATCGGCGCCCGCTTCGGCATCGGCGTCGACCGTCTGGCGCGGGCGAACGGACTCTCGCCGCACGGCGTGCTGCTCGCCGGCTCGACCCTGCGTCTGGCCGCGGGGCACATGGGCGGTGCGACCCACGCGACGGGCCTGCGCGGCCGCTACCGCGTGCGGCCGGGCGACACGCTCTCGGGCATCGCCGCCCGCTTCGGGGTCGGGCTGCACCACCTCGCGCGCGCGAACGGCCTGCGCGTGCATGGGATCCTGATCGCCGGGATCACGCTGCGTGTGCCCGGCGGGACCGCCGCTGCGCCGGCCGCGGTCGCCACCGGCCCGTGGTCGGTGGTCGCGTCGATCGACGCCTGGTCGGCGCACTACGGCGTCGACGCAAGCCTGGCCCGCGCGGTCGCCTGGCAGGAGTCGGGCTTCCACATCGACATTCTCTCCTCGGCCGGCGCATGGGGGCCGATGCAGGTGCTGCCGGGCACGTGGCGCTACGTCGAGGCCGTGCTGATCGGGCACCCGGTCGCACACACGGGCGACGGCGACATCCGCGTCGGCGTGGCGCTCCTGCACCACCTGGTCGGAGCGTTCGGGGGCGACGAGCGCCGGGCGGTCGCCGCCTACTACCAGGGCGAGCGCTCCGTGCGCACGCGCGGCATGCTGCCCGAGACGCGCTGGTACGTCGCCGACGTGATGGCGCTGCGCGGCCGCGTGTAGCTACTCCGACGCGATCGGCCGGCCAACGGTGAGCGAGTCGCGCAGGCCCGGTTCGAGCGCGGTGAACGCGGCGTCGGGCTCGGCCCCGAGCGCATCGAGCACCGTGCTGAAGAAGCAGCGGGCGGCCGCAGCTGCGACGACATCGAAGATGTCGGCATCGGACAGGCCGAGGTCGCGCAGCCGCTCGATGTCGGCCCGGGTAACCGAGGTGCCGTCGGCCGCGACCTTGTCGGCCACCTCCATCACGGCGACGTCGACCGGATCGAGCGCATCGCTCGATCCGCCGGAGACGACCGTGCGCAGTGCCTCGGCATCCATGAACCGATTGGCGAGGATGCGGCCGTGGGCGAGCATGCAGTAGCTCGACCGCAGCCGGCGGGCGGCGGCGATGGTGGCGAGCTCATAGCGGCGCTCGTCCATGCCCGCCTTGATTGCGCCGTTCAGCTGGCGCCACCCCGCGTACACGGCCGGCCGGTGCGAGAACGCCCGCGTGAAGTTGGGCAGGTAGCCGAGCATCGCGCGGTCGGTGTCGTACATCGCGGCGACGGGCGCCTCGGCGCCGTCCTCCGGGATCGTCTCGATGAATGCCATGTTCGGCACCCCTCCGGTCTCGAGGTTCAGGCGGGCTCGCGCAGCGCCGCCGCACGCGCATCCGCGTGCCGGCGAAGCGTCTCACAGACCTGGCCGCAGAGGGCGAACACGGCCGGATCGGCGACGCCATAGTACGTGCGCAGGCCGTCGCGGCGGCGGCTGACGAGGCCCGCCTCGGCGAGCAGCGCCAGGTGCTTGGAGACGTTCGCCTGCGTGCAGCCGAGATCGTCGGCGAGGCTGCCGACGCTGCGGTCGCCGTCGGCCATCAGGTCGAGCAGCCGCAGCCGCGTCGGCTCCGACAGCAGCCGGAACCGCTCCGCGATCGCGATCGCCATCGCCGGGGTAAGAGGTCGGGGGAGCGCCACTTGCGCAAGTGTACCGCATGTGCAACTATATAGCTACTGAGTTGAATACTTTGGCGAAGGAGCCTGTGTTGTCCAGCATCGAGATCACCAAGACCAACTTCCAGACCGAGGTCGTGGAGTCGGACGTGCCCGTCCTGCTCGACCTGTGGGCGGCCTGGTGCGGCCCCTGCCGCATGGTCTCCCCCATCGTCGACGAGCTCGCCGGCGACTACGCCGGCCGGATCAAGGTCGGGAAGCTCGACGTCGACGCCGAGCCCGAGCTGGCCGGCGCATTCGGCGTCTCCAGCATCCCCACCCTGCTCCTCCTGAAGGACGGCCAGGTCGTCGAGCGCGCGGTGGGCGCGCGCCCCAAGGCCCAGCTGGCCGAGGCTCTGCGCCTCGACACCCACGTGACCGCCGCAGCGTAAACGGCGCCGGATGCGCCTGCGGGAAAGCCGCAGGCGCACGCCCTCCGATCCGGGGAGGGCAATTCCTCTGGAGAGGTGGTGCGGCCGTGGGCCGCAGCGCCGATCATGTTGCTACGCGGGCCGAACACCAGCCGCCGGTTTCGGCCCGCGATTCTCCCCCCAGCGTCAGGCGCGCAGCTCCCGCTCGTACGGCACCGCCCGCCAGGCGATCCGCATCCCGGCCCGCTCGTAGAGCCTGACCGCAGCCGGGTTGTCGGCGTCGACGCCGAGCCCGGCGCTGCGCTCCCCGGCCCGCCACAGGCGCGTGAGCGCCTCGCCGAGCAGGGCTGCGCCCACGCCGCGCCGCCGCCAGCGGGCGCGCACGGCCAGCGAGTCGACGAAACCCATGCCGAACGTCCGCTGCGTGCACAGGGCGACGCCGCACACATCGGCGCCTTCCCAGGCGACGATCCAGAGCGCCGGGTCGAAGCGCGCATCCGTCATCTTCCCCCGCCGGAACTCCGCCTGGTGCGTCCACGCACCGTCGAACGCCTCCACGACGCACCGATCAACCTCGTCGTCGTCGCGGCTGGGCCGGAAGGCCGCGAGGGCGATCCCCGTGGGCGGCGCCGGCGCCCACGGCGGCGCGGCCAGGTCGACGCGCATCCGCAGGTGGTGCGGCCCGGGCGCGTATCCGCGCGACTCGAGCAGCCGGCCGCCGCCGGCGTCGGTCGCAGGGACGGAGTTGCGCACGACGACATTGCCGACGCGCTCGATCGCCCGCCGCTCGGTGAGCTCGACGAGCCGAGTCCCCACGCCCTGTCCGGCGTGCGCCGGATGGGTGCAGCCGACGGCGTGCAGGCGCCCGTGGCCGGTGGGGCGCAGCGTCGCGCAGCCGGCGAGCTCGCCGTCACGCTCCACGAGCCAGACATCCGGCGCCAGCGCCGGCATCCGCCGCCACTCGTCCTCGACGTCGGCGTTCGTCCAGCCCCCGTCGCCGACGAACGCGGCGTCGTGGGCGTTCATGAGCGCGGCGGCCGCGGCCGCGTCGGCCGGCCGCGGCGGACGCACCACAAGGCTCACCGCCCGGCCGGCGCTCCCAGCGCGGCGTCGACCGCGTCCGGGTCGGCGGGGATCGCGATCGTCTCCACCGCCCCCGCCACCGCCTCGACCGTCTTCAGGCCGTCGCCGGTGATGTACGCCACCACGGTCTCGCCCGCGCCGATCTCGCCCCGCTCGGCGAGGTCGCGCAGCACCGCCGTGGTCACGCCGCCGGCGGTCTCGGTGAAGATCCCGGTCGTGCGGGCGAGGAGCTGGATGCCAGCGACGATCTCGGCGTCGCTCACCGACTCGATGCTGCCGCCCGTGCGGCGGGCGACGCCGAGCGCGTAGACGCCGTCGGCGGGGTTGCCGATCGCAAGCGATTTGGCGATGCCGGTCGGCCGCACCGGCACGACCTCGTCCGCGCCGACCGCGTAGGCGGATGCCACCGGCGCACACCCCTCTCCCTGGGCGCCGTGCATCACCGGCGCCGGGCCGGGAGCGATCAGGCCGGCCGCCCGGCCCTGCTCGAAGCCCTGCAGGATCTTCGTGTAGAGCGAGCCGGAGGCGATCGGGGCGACCACGCGGTCGGGCGCGCGCCACCCGAGCTGCTCGGCCGTCTCGAGCGCGATCGTCTTCGACCCCTCCGCGTAGTAGGCGCGCATGTTCACGTTCACGAACGCCCAGGGGCGGTCGTAGGTGAGCTCCGAGCACAGCCGGTTCACGTCGTCGTATGAGCCGTCCACCGCGAACACCGTGGCACCATAGGCGGCGGCCGCGATGATCTTCTCGCGCTCGAGGTCGGACGGGACGAAGATATAGGTCGGCAGGCCGAGCGCAGCGCCGGCCGCGGCGGTCGCGCCCGCCAGGTTGCCGGTCGAGGCGCACGCCAGCGCCTCGTAGCCGAGCTCGACCGCCTTCGCAGCGGCCACGGCGACGACCCGGTCCTTGAACGAGTGGGTCGGGTTCGACGTCTCGGTCTTGATGTAGAGCTCGCAGTCGAGGCCCAGCTCGGCGGCCAGCCGGTCGGCGCGGATCAGCGGCGAGCACCCCACCGGCAGGCCCTGCGCGGGCGGTGCCACGGGCAGAAAGTCGGCGAAGCGCCAGAGCGTGCGCGGCCCCGCCTCGACGCGCTCCCGCGCGACCGGCTCGGTCTCGTCCCAGCCCACCTCGAGCGGGCCGAAGCAGCGGTCACACGCAAACAGCGCCTCGAGCGGGTAGGTGGCCCCGCATCCCTTGCAGGCGAGATGGCTTGCCTTCATGTCGATCCCCTACGTTCGGGCCGGCGCTTTTGAAACGCGGCCGGTTCACATCGTCCGGGATCTCCCGATCCCGCCGGATTTGGCACCTTTCCCGGGCCGCTTGGCCGGGATGGTTGCCGAGGCTTCACAGGGCCGGTCCCTCCGCCTCTCTGGATGCGACGCCGGGGATCGCCCCGGCGGGTACGCACACTGCTGCGCTCATGGTAGACGCCGCACGCCGCGGACGGCAACCGCGAACCGGATGGAAGATCGCGGCCGCGGCCGCCGTCTGGTGGACATGCTTCCGAACTCCCACATCCACCGGGACATGGCGCAGATCCGCGAGAACGAGCTCCTGGCGCAGGCGCGGCATGCCGACCTCATCCGGCGCGCGCGCACCGGGCAGCTGCAGCCCGACCTCGAGAGCGGTCGCAGGCACGAGCGCCGCACACGTCTGGCCATGCTCATGCGTGGCCGTCCGGCGACGATCTGATCGCCGCCGCCGCCGGCCTGGCGGCCGTTTGAGCCCTACCCCTCGCTCAGGCGGCCGCCTCGGCCGGCTCGCGGGCCACGGTGACGCCCGCGAGCGCCGCCAGGCGCGCGTCGGGCTGGAGCGCCGCCCAGGCCGCGAATGTGCCGTCGGCGGGCCGCTCCGCCGCGTAGGCCCGCACCAGCCGCTCGACCGAGTAGCGGGCGTCGTCCGCCGGGATCGGCTTGGACGAGACGCGCCGGCCGAAGCCGGCGTCGGCGCCCAGCCGCCCGCCGATGTGGAGGATGAAGCCCTGCACGCGGCGGCCGTCCGGTAGCCGGGCGATCCCGCCCTGCAGGCCGATGTCCGCCACCTGGTACTGGGCGCAGGCGTTCGGGCAGCCGTTCAGGTTGATGCGCAGCGTCCCGGCGAGCTCGCCGACGCGCCGCTCCAGGTGCTCGATCAGCTCGGCCGCCCGTTGCTTCGTCTCGACGATCGCGAGCTTGCAGAACTCCATCCCGGTGCACGAGATGATCCCGCGCCGGAACGTCGAGGCCGCCGTCGGCAGGCCCACGTCGGCGAGCGAGGCGGCCGCCTCGTCAACGCTCGCGTCGGGCACGCCGAGCACGATCACGTTCTGGCGGTTCGTGCAGCGCAGCTCGCCGGAGCCGAACCGGTCGGCGATGTCTGCGACCGCGATCATCTGCTCGCCGCTGAAGCGCCCGCGCAGAGTCGTCGCGCCCAGGTAGTAGAGCCCGGGCTGGATCTGCGGGTGCACGCCCAGGTGGTCGCGGTGCGGGTCGACCGGGTCGGCGGGGACGACCGAGGTCGGCAGGCTGCGGCCGATCTTGCGCTCGACCTCGGCCCGCAGCCGCTCCACGCCCCACTCGTCGACCAGGAACTTGATCCGCGCCCGTGTCCGCTTGGTGCGCTTGCCCTCGTCGCGGAAGATCTCGGTGATCGCCGCGCACACCTCGGCCGCCTCGTCGGGCCGCACGAACGCATCCAGCCGGCGGCCCATCCGGGCCGAGGCGCCCAGGCCTCCGCCGACCCAGAGGTCGTAGCCGACGACCCCGTCGCGCTCGACCGCCACGAGGCCGATGTCGTTGATCTCGTGCTGGGCGCAGCGGTGCAGGCAGCCCGACACGGACACCTTGAACTTGCGCGGCAGGTTCGAGAAGCGCCTGTCGCCGACGAACGTGCGCTCGAGCTCCTCGATCAGCGGGCGCGAGTCGAGCAGCTCGTGGCCGTCGACGCCCGCCAGCGGACAGCCGACGACGTTTCGCCACACGTCGCCGCACGCCTGCGTGAACGAGAGGCCGACCGCGTTCAGCTCGTCGAGGACGACGGGCATGTCCTCGATCCGCAGCCAGTGCAGCTGGATGTTCTGCCGCGTCGTGATGTCGCCCATGCCGCGGCCGTAGCGCACCGAGAGCCGGCCGATCGTGCGCAGCTGGGCGGCCGTCACGATCCCGTTCGGGAACTTGATCCGCAGCATGAACAGGCCGTCGGTCTGCTCGGACGGGCCGGGATCGCCGGACGCGGCCGACTCCGCCGCGCGCTGGGTGTACACGCCGTACCACCGAAACAGCGCGAGATCGTCGGGCTCGATCGCGTCGAACCCGAGCTCGGCGTAGCGGTAGATGTCGGCCAGCACGTCGAGGCCGTCCTTGCGAGCTTTGATGTGCTCGATCTCGGGCAGCTTCGCGGCGGCATCGGTGGGCATATTCGGCACTCCTTCAGTTGATGGCGCGCACCCTACCCAGTTTGGATCCAAACCGCAAACCATGGGATACATATGTGCCAAATCCGACCCGCTGCGGTGTTAACATGGATATGTGACGCCGCCCACAACCCCCGTCCTGTCGCGCGCGGACGACCTCGCCCACCGGCTCCAGGTCGAGATCGTCACCGGCCGCATCCCGCTCGGAGCGCGGCTGCGCCAGGAGGATCTGGCCGCCCGCTTCGGCGTCAGCCGCACCCCGGTGCGCGAGGCGCTGCGGCAGCTGCAGGCGATCGGCCTCGTCGACCAGCTCGGCCACCGCGGCGCGGTCGTGCGCCGGTTCAGCCCGGATGAGTGCCGCAACGTCTATCTGGTGCGAGCCGAGCTCGAGGGGCTTGCTGCCGAGCGCTCGGCCGGGCGGCTCACCGGCTACGACAAGGCCGACCTCGATGTCGCCCAGGCGCTCCTGCGCACCGGGTACGAGCGCCACCGGCTGCTCGACCCCGGCGACGAGTCCGGCCTCGCGATCCTGTGCGAGCAGTGGTCACAGGCCAACGAGCTCTTCCACAACGTGATCCTCGCGGCCGCGGCCTGCCCGCCGCTGAGGGACACCGTGCAGTCGCTCCAGAACAGCCTGCCGCGCTCGATCGCGTGGCGCACGTTCGCCGACGACCCGGAGATCATCCCGCGCAGCGTCGCCGACCACGACCGCATCGTCGAGGCGCTGGTCAAGCCGGACGCCCGCCGCGCCCGCCGCCTGCTGCACACGCACGTCGTCGAGACGGGCGCGACCGCGGCGCGCTGGCTCGAGCGCCAGTCGCAGTAGGTCAGGGCTGAAATAGACGGGGTCTGACCCCGTGAATTCAGCCGGGGACGCGGGCGGCGCCGGCGAACGAGCCGCCGCCGGAGAGCGATGAGAACTGCACGACCGTGCCGGTGTGCGGAGCGTGGATGATCTCGCCGCCGCCGACATAGATGCCGACGTGCCCCAGCCCGTCGAAGAAGACCAGGTCGCCGGGCTGGAGATCGCTCTCGGAGACATGCGGGAGCGCGAAGTACTGGGCTGCGGCGTTGTGCGGCAGCGAGACACCGAGCTGCCCGTAGACGTACATCACGAGGCCCGAGCAGTCGAAGCCGGACGGGCTCGCGCCGCCCCACACGTAGGGCACGCCCAGGTAGCGCTCGGCAATCGCGACCGCCTGGCCGCCGAGCGTGCTCGCCGGCGGGTTGGGCAGGTTGGTCGGCGGCGGGCTGCCGGTGGCGCCGGCCGCGCCCGCGGCCGCCGCGGCAGCGGCCGCAGCGGCCTGCTGCTGGGCGTTGATCATGTGCTGGATCGACGCCTTCAGGTTGTTGAAGTACGCCTGCTCGCGGCTCACGCTGGCCTGCGCCGCGTGGGCCTCGGACGCCTTCTCCGCCTTGTAGCGCGCAAGGTGCGCCTTCTGCTTCACGAGCAGCGCGTGGCGGTGCTGGACGATCGCCTGATAGCGGGTGATGTCGCGCACGAGCGTCTTGCTGACGCCGGTCGACCGCTGCAGCACCTGCACCTGGTCGACCAGGTCGCCGATCGAGCGCGCTGCGAGTAGATAGGAGAGCGCGTCCTGATTGCCGTTCTTGTAGTCGGCGAGCAGGGTGGTCGCGAGCTGCTGCTGCGCCGCGCGCAGATTCTGACGCGCGAGCGCGAGCGTCTGCGCGTTTCGGTGCAGCGCGGTCAGCGTGTTCTGGAACTTCTGGCGGGCGGAGTCGTAGGCCTCGACCTTCTTCTCGGCCGCGTTCTGCAGGGCCGTCAGCTGCTTCTCGGCCGCGGCCGCCTGAGCCCGCTTCGCGCTGATCGACGTCGCCGACGCCGTTCCT
The DNA here is from genome assembly GCA_963825325.1 of uncultured Actinomycetes bacterium. Lineage (GTDB taxonomy): Bacteria > Actinomycetota > Thermoleophilia > Gaiellales > JAICJC01 > JAICJC01. The sequence goes on along the minus strand of CAWGSU010000003.1, from coordinate 361,964 downwards.
GCGGTCGCTCCCGCCACCAGCATCGCAGTGACCACTCCGGTCGCGATACTCGCTCGGGTTACGCGCGCGCGTCCGCGCGCCTGGCCTCGGGCGTATGGCATTGGTGAGGAGGCTACCAAACCGCGCGGCCGGACGCTCCGCCCGGGCGGGGCCCTAACGAATCCGTCACAAATCGGCCGCGGACGCTCACGCCGCCGCCTGCGCGACGATCCACGCGACGGCGGTGAGGCTGCACGCCACGGGCCAGCGCCACCACACCTCGCCCGGGACGCGCAGCGACCACGCGCTACCGGCGGCGTACGCGCCGGCCGTCACAACGACCACGACGGGCGACCACGACACGTCGCCGTCATGCAGCGCGGCGCCGGCGACGGCGGCGTCGAGCGCCGCGGCCCAGGCGATCACCGCGGTCACCATGACCCGCTCGACGGCGGCGCCGCGGTCGACGCCCGGCCACGCCGCCGGCCCGAGCCAGGCGGCGAGCCCGGCCAGGGCGGCGCCGCACCCCCCGAGGATGAAGATCGTCGCCGAGCCGGGGCCGGCCGCGGCCACCCCCAGCGGCGCGACCGGCAGCGCGAGCGCGAGCGCACCGGCGGCGGCCCAGCGCGCGCGCCCGAGGGCGCGGACCTCAGCCACAATGGCTCACGCAGCCCCGAGCAGATCGAGTCCGATCGGCCGTGCCAGCAGGTCGGGCACGCCGCCATCGGCGAGCCGCCACACGTTGCGGTGACCGAAGCGGCGCAGCGCGCTGGCCGCGGCGGCGGCCCGGCGCCCGTCGCTGCACGCCGTCACCGTGGGTACGGCGGGGAGCAGGTGGGCGGCCGCGCGCAGGCTCGCGAGCGGCAGATGCACCGAGCCGGGCACACGTCCCCGGCAGGCTTCCTCGTCGTCGCGGACGTCGACCAGGAGCACCGCGCCCGTCGCGAGCTCATCCGCCAGACGGTCGACGCCGACCGCGCCACCGCGATGGTGGCGGTGGCGGCCGAGCGTTCCGCGGGCGCGCTCTTCGGCCACGGCACCGACCACGTGCCGGAAGCCGGCCCGCTCGAGCTGCTCCGCGAGCACGCTCGCATCCTGGCGCCCCTCGGCGCACGCGAGCACGGGGACATCGCGCGCGACGAGCTGCGCGGCGATGGCGCCGGCATCGTCACCGCAGGGGATGTTCACCGATCCGGCCACGTGGCCGCGATCGAACGCCGCGGGCGCGCGTGCGTCGATCACGGCGGCGCCGGCCGCGAGCGCGGCGGTGATGGCGATCGGGGCGAGCGGGTGCGGAGCGAGGAGGGTCTGCGGCATGTCTTTCAGACTAGATCGGTAGACATTATGGGAAAAGCGTAGCCCCACCACCCCGCCACGGTCAAGCGACCACCGTCACCCGAGCGCGCGCCGGCCGCCGACCCCGTCCCACTCGGCCGCCTCCGGATCGTCGGTGACGTCGCTCAGCGCGCGCACCGGGGCGCGCTCGAACACGCCGGCGGCCGCGCGCACGCAGCTGCCCGTATCGGCGAAGAGCGCATCCATGGTGATGCCGAACGCCGCCGCGATCCCCTGCGCCGTGCGCGAGCGCGGCTCGGACCGGCCGTGCAGGATGTTCCACAGACCCTGCGGAGACAGGCCGAGGTAGCGGGCGAGCCGCTGCTGGCTGACGTTATGCATGCCGAGCAGATGGCGGAGGTTTGTTCCCAAGCTTGCTGGTGCAGCCACAGGCGATGCCTCTCTGAGTCTCTGAGTGATGGCCCGTCCCGACGCGTCGGAACGGTTGTCGCTTGACAGCGATCGAATACCATCCTACCCTAATCTCAAGTATGTCGATAGACAAAGGAGAGAAGTTGAAGCGAGTTCAAGTACGGATCGCAGTCGCCGGGGCGTTCGTCCTCGCCGTCGCCGTCCTGGCCGCGGCCTGCGGCGGCAGCAGCGGCAGCACCGCCGGAGCGGCCACCGGGGGCAAGATCAACCTGGTCGCCTACTCCACCCCCGAGACGTCCTACGCGAAGCTGATCCCGGCGTTCAACAAGACCGCCGCGGGCAAGGGCGTCACCTTCACCCAGTCCTACGGCGCGTCGGGCGACCAGAGCCGCGCGGTGGCCGCAGGACAGGCGGCGGACGTCGTCCACTTCGCCCTCGAGCCGGACATCCAGCGACTGGTGGACGCCAAGCTCGTGAGCCCCAACTGGGATCAGGGCCAGTACAAGGGGATCGTGGCGAACACGATGGTCGTGTTCGTCGTGCGCAAGGGCAATCCCAAGCACATCACCACCTGGGACGACCTGACGAAGCCCGGCATCCAGGTGATCACGCCCAACCCGTTCACGTCGGGCGGCGCGCGCTGGAACGTCATGGCGGCCTACGGGTCGCAGCTGAAGGAGGGCAAGACGCCCGCCCAGGCGCAGCAGTACCTGACCACCCTGTTCCACCACGTGCCGGTGCAGGACGACAAGGCGTCGGCGGCCCTGCAGACGTTCACGGGCGGCAAGGGTGACGTGCTGCTGGCATACGAGCAGGATGCGCTGCTCGCCCAGCAGAGCGGTGCCCCGATCCAGATCGTGTACCCGCCGCAGACGATCGAGATCCAGACCCCGATCGCATCGACGATCAAGGCGTCGAGCGCAGCAACGTCGTTCGTCAAGTGGATGTACACGCCGGCGGCGCAGACGATCCTGGCCCAGACCGGCTACCGCCCGGTGGTCTCGAGCGTCGAGTCCGCATTCAGCACCGCGTTCCCGAACGCCCAGACGCCGACCCAGTTCACGATCACGGACGTCGATCCCGGCGGCTGGGACAACGTGATGACGAAGTTCTTCGATCCCACGAAGAGCATCATGCAGCAGATCGAGTCCAGCATCGGAGTGTCGACCAGCTCGTGACGAGCATCGCACTTCCGCGCAGGCGGGCCTCCGGGGCGGCGCTTCCCAGCGTCGCCCCGGGGGTGGCGATCACGTACCTCTCGGTGGTCGTCCTTCTGCCCCTCTCCGCCCTTCTGTGGACGACGAAGAAGGGCGGCTTCGACGCCTTCTGGCAGGCCATCTCCGCTCCCGACGCCGTCGCGGCGCTCAAGCTCACGCTGGGCGCCTCGGTGCTCGTCGCGCTCATCAACGCGGTCTTCGGCACCCTCATCGCGTGGGTGCTCGTGCGCGACTCGTTCCTGGGCAAGGGCATCATCAACTCGCTCATCGACCTGCCCTTCGCGCTGCCGACGATCGTCGCCGGGCTCACCCTGCTCACCCTGTACGGGCCCAACTCTCCGATCGGCCTGAACATCACCTACACGCGCAAGGCGGTCGTCCTTGCGCTCCTCTTCGAGACGCTGCCCTTCGTGATCCGAAGCGTCCAGCCCGTCCTGCTCGAGCTCGACCGCGACATGGAGGACGCGGCCGCGTCGCTCGGGGCGCGCGGGCACGTCATCTTCCGCCGGGTCGTGCTGCCGAACCTGCTGCCGGCGATCCTCTCGGGGATGGCGCTCGCCTTCGCCCGCGCGGTCGGTGAGTACGGGTCGGTCGTGTTGCTCTCGGGGAACGTGCCGTTCTCGACCGAGGTCGCCTCCGTGCACATCTACTCCCAGATCCAGAGCGACTACGTGACCGGCGCAGCCGCGATGTCGGTCGTCCTTCTGGCAATCTCGCTGACGGTGCTGCTCTCGATCTCGGGCCTGCAGCGGTGGAGCGCGAAGCATGATCGTTAGGCTCGGACTCCGGTTCATCGCCCTGACCTACCTGGCCCTCCTGCTGATCGTGCCGGTGACGATCATCATCCTGCACACGTTCTCGGGCGGCCTCGCCCCCGTGTGGGACTCGCTCACGTCCCCCGACGCCGTGGCCGCGCTCGTGCTGACGCTCAAGATCACACTGATCACGGTGCCGCTGAACACGATCTTCGGCATCACCATGGCGCTCCTGATCGTGCGCCGCGACTTCCGCGGGAAGGCGCTGCTCTCGGCGCTCATCGACCTGCCCTTCGCCGTCTCGCCGGTGATCGTCGGGTTCACGCTGATCCTCGTCTACGGCATGAACGGCTGGTTCGGCCAGTTCTTCATCGACCAGGGCTATCCGATCATCTTCTCGACGCCCGGAATGGTGCTCGCGACCATGTTCGCGTCGCTCCCGTTCGTCGCCCGCGAGGTGATCCCGGTGCTGCGCGAGATCGGCACCGAGCAGGAGCAGGCCGCCGCCACGCTGGGAGCCAAGGGGTGGGCGACGTTCCGCCGGATCACCCTGCCCGCCATCCGCTGGGGCATCGTGTACGGCGTCGTGCTGACGACAGCCCGCTCGATCGGCGAGTTCGGCGCGGTCGCCGTCGTCTCCGGCAACGTGATCGGGCAGACGCAGACGCTGACGCTGCGCGTCTCCCAGGAGTATCAGAACTTCGACCACATCGCCGCCTACACGGCCGCGCTCGAGCTCGCCGTGATCGCGCTCGTGACCCTCTTCCTGATGAACCTGTTCCACCCCCGAAAGGATCACTGAGCGCATGGCGATTACGGTCCGCAACGTCAACAAGCGTTTCGGCGACTTTGTCGCCCTCGACGACGTCAGCCTGGAGGTGCCCTCGGGGTCGCTGACGGCACTGCTCGGCCCGAGCGGGAGCGGCAAGTCGACGCTTCTGCGCGTGATCGCCGGCCTGGAGAAGGCCGACACCGGCGAGGTGTTCATCGGCGGCGCGGAGGCGACGAAGCTGCCGCCGCACCGGCGCGACGTCGGCTTCGTGTTCCAGCACTACGCCGCGTTCAAGCACATGACCGTGGCCAAGAACATCGCGTTCGGCCTCGAGATCCGCAAGCGGCCCAAGGACGAGGTGCGCCGCCGTGTGGCCGAACTGCTGAACCTCGTGCAGCTGGACGGGTTCGGCGACCGCTATCCGTCGCAGCTCTCGGGCGGCCAGCGCCAGCGCATGGCGCTCGCGCGGGCGCTCGCGGTCGAGCCCGAGGTGCTGCTGCTCGACGAGCCGTTTGGAGCGCTCGACGCGCGCGTGCGCAGCGAGCTGCGGGCGTGGCTGCGCCGGCTGCACGACGAGATGCACGTGACCACCGTGTTCGTCACCCACGACCAGGATGAGGCCATGGAGGTGTCGGACACGATCGTGCTCATGGATCACGGGGCGATCGTCCAGGAGGGCCACCCGCAGGAGCTCTACGACCACCCCGAGAGCGAGTTCGTCATGCGGTTCATGGGCCAGGTGAACCGGATCGGCGACGCCTACGTGCGCCCGCACGACGTCGAGATCCGCCTGGAGCCCAACGGCACGACGGAGCCCGCGGTGGTAGAGCGCATCCTGCACATGGGCCATCACATCCGCGTCGAGCTCGTGGTCGACGGCGGCGAGCCGGTGGCGGCGCAGCTCACCCGCGACGAGGCTGACCGCCTCCGGCTCGAGCCGGGCCGGCCCGTCTTCGTGCGGCCGAGCCGCGCAAAGACGTTCGCTGCGGGCGAGAGCGGTGAGCCCACCCTGGGGACTGTCCCCGGCTGACGGGGACAGTCCCCGCTTGTTGATTCTGCCGCAACAGCGGCGTATCGTCGCTCCTCGTTCGGTCAGTTCGACAAGGAGGACGGATGGCGCGGAAACGGACAATCCTGGCGGTGGGCATCGTGGCGCTGGTCGCGCTCGCGATCGTGCCCGTCATGGCGTGGGCGAGCACGAGCTCGTCCGCATCGGAGTCGCATCACGGCAAGGTGGTGCACGTGGTCGAGCATGCGGTCACCGACACCGTGCAGATGTTCCACCCCCCGGCCAACAGCCTGGGTGACGACCTCGGGTTCCACAACCCGGTCTTCAACGCCGCCGACACGCACCAGCTCGCACAGGACAACGGCTACTGCGTCCGCACCGTGGCCACCGGCAAGACCGAGTGGGAGTGCACCTGGACGACGCTGCTGGCCGGCGGCCACATCACCGTCGAGGGCCCCTACTACGACGACGGCACCAACACGACGCTCGCGATCACCGGCGGCACCGGCAAGTACAACGGCGCCTCGGGCTGGATGCTGCTGCACGCGCGCGGCAACCCGCTCGGCTCCGAGTACGACTTCATCTTCCACCTGAAGGGCTAGGGCGCTAAGGGCGCAGCCGTCGCCTTACGAGGTGACGGCTGCGCCCAGCGATTCCTCGAGCCGGTCGAGCCCGGCCTCGACGTCCTCGTCGGGGGCGGTGATCGGGACGAGGATCCGGATCACGTTGTCGTGGATGCCGGTCTTGAGCAGGATCAGCCCCCGCTCGAGCGCACCCGTGACGGTGGCCGCGGCGACGTCGGCCGCCGGTTCCTTGGTCGTCTTGTCCTTGACGAGCTCGATCGCCGCCATCGGCCCGAGCCCGCGCACCTCGCCGATCACCGCGTGGCGCGTGGCGAAGTCGCGCAGCCGCGCCTGGATGCGCTCGCCGACCGCCACCGACCGGGCCAGGAACTCGTCGCTTGCGATGGCGCGCAGGCTCTCGATCGCGGCCGCGCACGCGACCGGGTTGCCGCCGTAGGTCGAGCCCAGGCCGCCGGGGTGCACGGAGTCCATGACGTCGGCGCGCCCGATCACACCGGCCAGCGGCATGCCCGACGCGAGCGACTTGCCGACCGTGACGAGGTCGGGGACGACGTCCGCGTGCTCGATGCCCCAGAGCGTGCCGGTGCGGCCCATCCCGGCCTGCACCTCGTCGTCGATGTAGAGGATGCCGTGCTGCTCGCAGCGCGCCTTCAAGCCCTGGATGAACTCGGGCGGCATCACGGTGAACCCGCCCTCGCCCTGCACCGGCTCGAGGATCACGCATGCGACCTCGTTCGGGTCGACGGTCGCCTTGAACATCCAGTCCAGGGCATCCAGGGCGTCGGCGCTCGTGATCCCGCGGTAGGGATAGGGCGCCGTGGCGCGGTACACCTCGGGCGCGAAGGGGCCCATCCCGCGCTTGTAGACGAGCTTCGAGGTGAGTGTCATCGTCAAGAGCGTGCGGCCGTGGAAGCCGCGGTCGAACGTGATGACCGCGTTTCGGCCGGTGTGGTACCGGGCGATCTTGATCGCGTTCTCGACCGCCTCGGCGCCTGAGTTGATCAGGAGCGCCTTCTTATCGTGCGTGCCCGGAGCGAGCTCGCACAGCATCCGGCACACCTCGAGATAGGGGTCGTAGGCGGCTACCGGGAAGCAGGCGTGCATGAGCTGCTCGGCCTGCTCGCGGATCGCGGCCACGACCGCGTCGGGCGTGTGGCCGAGGTTGAGCACCCCGATGCCGCCGGCGAAGTCGATGTACTCCTTGCCGTCGACGTCGGTCAGGTGGGCGCCGTGTGCGTGCGAGGCGAAGATCGGCGCGATGGAAACGCCACGAGCGACGTAGCGGTCGCGCTTCGCCCGAAGCGCCTCGGTCTGTGTGCCTTGGTGAACTGCCATGTGGGACCCCCGCGGGAGGAGCGAACCGTACGCCGCCGAGTATAAGCGCCGCGGCCCTGACGGGCGAGGTCGGTGCGATAGCATTGGACGCGGTGTCCAACGGCCGCGCCCGGGGCGCGGGGCCTCGAAAGGATCGACGCATGACCGACCACGCCACCCTGCAGGAGCTCGCGAAGCGCCACCTGATGATGCACTTCACGAGCCAAGGCCGCTACGCCTCGGAGGAGGTGCCGGTGATCAGCCGGGGCGAGGGCTGCTGGGTGTGGGACACGAACGGAAAGCGCTACTTCGACGGCATGTCGGGGCTCTTCTGCACCCAGATCGGGCACAGCTTCGGCGCCGAGCTGGGCGAGGCGGCGGCCACCCAGATGGCCCAGCTGCCGTTCTTCATCAACTGGAGCTACGCCCATCCGCCCGTGATCGAGCTCTCGGCCAAGATCGCCGAGATCGCCCCGGGCGACCTCAACCGCACCTTCTTCTGCTCCGGCGGCTCCGAGGCCAACGAGTCGATCATCAAGCTCGTGCGCCAGTACCACCAGATCCGTGGCGAGGGCCGGCGCTACAAGATGATCGCCCGCCGCACGGCCTACCACGGCACCACGCTCGGCGCGCTCTCGCTGACGGGGATCGCGTCGATCCGAAACCCGTTCGAGCCGCTGCTGCCGGGTGTGCGCCACGTGTCGAACACGAACGCCTACCGCCGCCCCGACGGCGAGACCGAGGCCGAGTTCACCGCGTTCCTGCTCGACGAGCTGCGCGGCGTGATCGAGCAGGAGGGGCCGGCCACGGTCGCCGCCGTGTTCGCGGAGCCCGTGCAGAACTCGGGCGGGACGTTCACTCCGCCGGAGGGCTACTTCCAGGGGGTGCGGGCGATCTGCGACGAGTACGGGATCCTGCTCGTGGCCGACGAGGTCATCTGCGGGTTCGGCCGGCTCGGGTACTGGTTCGCGTCGGAGCGCTACGACATCCGCCCCGACATCATCACGTTCGCCAAGGGCATCGGCTCGGCGCACGTGCCGCTGGGCGGCGCGCTCATGACCGACGGGGTCGCCGACCCGTTCCTCACCGGCTCCGAGATGTTCACGCATGGGATCACCTACGGCGGCCACCCGGTGTCGTGCGCCGTGGCCCTCAAGAACCTCGAGGTGATGCAGCGCGAGGACGTGCTCGGCAACGTGCGCCGCAACGAGGACTACTTCCGCGGACTGCTCGAGAAGCTGGGCGAAAAGCCGATCGTCGGCGACGTGCGCGGGGCGGGCTACTTCATGTCCCTCGAGCTCGTGCGCGACAAGGAGACGAAGGAGACGTTCTCCGACGAGGAGTGCAACCGCCTCCTGCGCGGGTTCCTGTCGCCGCACCTGTACGAGGCCGGCCTCATCTGCCGGGCCGACGACCGCGGCGACCCGGTGATCCAGCTCTCGCCGCCGCTGATCGCGACGCGCGAGGAGCTCGACTTCGTCCACGACGTCCTCGACACCGTGCTCGACGAGGCCTGGACCGAGATGACGCGCTCCCGTGGCCGTGCGGCTGTGACCTCCTGACCGCGGCGCACGTGCTCACCGTCGCGGACATTGCGGGCATCGACGCGCTGCAGGTGACGCTCCGCGGTGGACTCGCCGGCGCCGACCGGCCGGTGCGCTGGGTGCACATCTCCGAACTGGAGGACCCCACGCCCTGGCTGCGCGGCGGCGAGCTCCTGCTCACCACCGGCCTGCCGCTCGCCGCAGGGCCGGAGGTGTACGTCGAGCGGCTGGCCGCGGCCGGCCTGACCGGGATGGGGCTCGGGCTCGGGTTCGGCTACGACGAGGCGCCGGCGGCGGCGGTGGCGGCAGCCGACCGGCTGGGCTTCCCGCTGTTCGAGGTGCCCTACGACGTGCCGTTCATCGCGATCACCGAGGCGGTGTTCACCCGCCTCTCCGACGCCCGCGTCGCCGAGGCGGTGCGCCGCCTGGCCGGCGACCTGGTCGAGGCCGTGCTCGGGGGCGACGCCGGCCCGCGCGAGCTGCGCCGTCGGGCGCGCGCCTTCGGGATGCGCGGGACGCTGCCGATGTCGTTCGTCGCGCTGCGGCCGGCGACGGCGGACGCGGCCCAGCTCGCCCACCTGGTCGAGGCGGCGGGGCGCTTCGGTCCCGCGAGCATCCGCGACGGCATCGTGGCGGTGCTGATCGAGGCCCGCGACGACGGCGAGGCCGAGGCGATCGCGGCCGACCTGCTGCGCGACACGGGCGCCGGCGCGGCCGGAGTCGGCCGGGTGCGCACCGAGCCGGCCGAGCTCGCGCGCACCTACGACGAGGCGCTCTACGCCGTCGAGGCCCGGCACGTGAACGGCACGCCGGCCGTGGCCACGTTCCGCGACCTGGGATCGATCCAGCTCCTGCTCTCGCTCGGCGACGAGCGCGGCGTCGAGCTCTACTGCGAATCGATGCTGGGGCCGCTGCGGGCGCACGACGCCCGCCACGGCTCGGCGCTGATCGAGTCGCTTACGGCCTACATCGAGGCGAACGGCCGCTGGGCCGAGGCCGCCACGGCGCTCGGCGTGCATCGCCACACGCTGCGCTACCGCATCGGCAAGATCGAGCAGCTGACCGGCCGCAGCCCCGCCGACGCGCGCGACCGGCTCGAGCTGTGGCTGGCGCTGCGGGCACACGAGCTGCAGGAGCGCCGCGAGCTGGAGCCGGTGTCGTGAGCCGAGTCGCCGTCGTGGGCGCGGGCGGGATCATCGGCCCGGCAATCGTGGCCACGCTGGCGGGCGAGGACGGCGTGGACGAGATCGCCTGCCTCGACATGAACGGCGCCCGCGCCGGCGAGGCGGCGGCCCGGCACGGCGGCGGCAAGGCGACCGGTGAAGCGCTCGACATCCGCGACGGCGCGGCGGCCGCCCGCGCCCTGGCAGGCGCCACGCTGCTCGTGAACACGGCCTCCTACCGCATCAACCTGCAGGCGATGCAGGCGGCGCTCGCCGCCGGCGTGCACTACATCGATCTGGGCGGCCTCTTCCACGTCACCCGCGAGCAGGTCAAGCTGGACGAGCGCTTCCGCGCGGCCGGCCTGCTGGCCGTGCTCGGCATGGGCTCGACGCCGGGCAAGACGAACGTGATGGCGGCGCGCGCGGTCGAGCTCCTCGGCGGCGAGGTCAGGCGGATCGTGATCGGCGCCTCCGGGCGCGACCCGGAGCCACCGCCCGGGCCGCTGGTGGCCCCGTACGCGGTAGAGACCATCCTGGACGAGCTGACGATGCCGACACCGGTCGTACGCGACGGCGAGGTGCGCATGATCGACCCGATGACGCCCGCCGGAGTGGTCGAGTTCGGCGACCCGGTCGGCCCGGCCGAGACGGTGTACACGATCCATTCCGAGATGGCGACGTTCACCGACAGCTTCGGCGCCCGCGACGTCTCGTTCCAGCTCTCGCTCGACCCGAACTTCCTGGCCAAAGTGCGGCTGCTCGCCGAGACCGGCCTGGCAGGCACCGACCCGGTGGAGGTCGACGGGCACGCCGTCGTTCCCCGCCGGCTGCTGCTGACGCTGCTCGCACGGCTGCCGCGGGCCGAGCCGTCGATGCGCACAGTCGGCGTGCACCGCGTCGAGGCCTACGGCCCGGCGGGGACGGCGGTCGTGGAGTGCGTGACGCGTGCGGTTCCAGGGTTCGGCTTCGGCGGCGGCATCGCGTCGACGGCCTGCCCGCCCGCGGTCGTCGCCGGCATGATCTGCCGCGGCGAGCTGGCCGCCCGCGGCGTGCTTCCCAGCGAGCGCGCGGTGCCGTACGGCCCGCTCTTCGAGCGCCTGGAGCGCTACGGCGTCGAGGTGCGCGAGCAGCCGCCTGCATAAGAAGTGCCTGGCGATTCACCGGACGCGCACCGGTTCTCGTTTGACGGATCAACGTTCCGGCCCCTATGCTGTGTCCCGATGTCCGGTTATGCCTGCACAGAGAGGAACTTCGCGCGCTCCACGTTGAGCGCGCGTCCTGTCGGGCGCTCCACCGGCACACTCAACCTGCTCGGCCTTCTCCTCCTCGCCCGTTAGGGCGAACGACTTGGCCTACGCGCCGCTTGCCGGCGCACACGCACTCAAGTCACCACGGGAGAGCTGCGCTCTCCCCCAGCCGAGGAGGATCACCCTGATGGCTTCACCCACGGACACCGTCCGCATATTCGACACCACGCTGCGAGACGGCGAGCAGTCGCCGGGCATCGCCCTGTCGGCGCCCGAGAAGATCGAGATCGCCCGCCAGCTCGACCGCCTCGGGGTGGACGTGATCGAGGCCGGGTTTGCCATCTCGTCCCCCGGCGAGCGCGAGGGCATCCGCGCCGTCGCCCAGGCCGTCGACTGCGTCGTCGCGTCGCTCGCGCGCACGAACGACGAGGACGTCGACGCCGCCATCGAGTCGCTCCAGGGCGCGCGCAACCCGCGCATCCACGTCTTCATCGCCACGTCCGACATCCACATGCAGCACAAGCTGCGCATGACCCGCCCGCAGGTGCTCGAGTCGGCGGCCCACGCAGTGCGCAAAGCGAAGGCCTTCTGCAGCGACGTCGAGTTCTCGTGCGAGGACGCAACCCGCACCGACGCCGACTTCATGGCCGAGGTCGTGCGCGCGGCGATCGCGGCGGGCGCCACCACGATCAACATCCCCGACACGGTCGGCTACACCGTGCCCGAGGAGTACACCGAGATCCTGAACGGCCTGCGCGAGCGCGTGCCCGAGGTCGCGGGCGTGGTGCTCTCGGTGCACTGCCACAACGACCTGGGCCTGGCCGTCGCCAACTCGCTGGCCGGCGTCGTCGCGGGCGCACGGCAGGTGGAGTGCACGATCAACGGCATCGGCGAGCGGGCGGGGAACGCGTCGCTCGAGGAGATCGTTATGCTGCTGAAGACACGGGCGCCGCGCTACGAGCTGCAAACGAACATCCGCACCGAGGAGATCACCCGCAGCTCGCGCCTGGTGTCGCGGCTGACCGGCTACGCGGTGCAGCCCAACAAGGCGATCGTGGGCCGGAACGCATTCGCGCACGAGGCCGGCATCCACCAGCACGGCGTGCTCGCCCACCGGCGCACCTACGAGATCATGGACGCCGAGTCGGTCGGCCTGCACGGCTCCGACATCGTGCTCGGCAAGCATTCCGGCCGCCACGCGCTGCGGCAGGCGTTCGCCGACCTGGGCTTCACCATCGAGGGCGACGACCTGAAGCGCGCGTTCACGCTGTTCAAAGAGCTGGCCGACCGCAAGGGCAAGATCAGCTCGCTCGACCTCGAGGCGATCGCGTCCGACTCGCTGCGCGAGCGCGAGGATCCTTACCGGCTCGTGCGCCTGGCGATCGCCACGGCGACCGGCGAGGCGGCCCGCGCCGAGGTGACGATCGCAAGCGGCGACGGCGAGGAGCGCACCGCCGAGGGCACGGGCGACGGGCCCGTGGACGCCGCCTTCAGCGCCGTCAACACCCTGCTCGACGTGCCGGTCAAGCTGGCCGAGTACACCATCGGCGCCGTCACCGGGGGCGCGGACGCCCTGGGCGAGGTGCGGGTCGTGGTCGAGGTCGCAGGCAGGACGTTCTCGGGCCAGGCCGTATCGACAGACATCACCGAGGCCTCGGCCGAGGCATACCTGCGGGCGTGCGCCCACGCCCGGATCGCGATCGAGCCGGACCAGGACAAGGAGCTGATCGGAGTCTGATGACCGAAACCCGCCCCATCCCCATCGTTGCCTGCCTCGCCGGCGACGGCATCGGCCCCGAGGTGATGGCCGAGGCAGGCCGCGTCATCGACGCCGTCTCGGAGCTCTTCGGCGTGCGCCTGCGCCAGGTGCACCTGCCGTTCGGCGGCGAGGCCATCGACCGCCACCGCGACCCGTTCCCCCCGCATGTGCGGGCGGCGGTCAAGGCGTCCGACGCGGTGCTCCTGGGCGCGGTCGGCGGGCCGCGCTGGAACGCGGCGCCGCGCCGGCCCGAGCAGGGCCTGCTCGACATGCGCAAGGAGCTCGACGCGTTCGCCAACCTGCGCCCCGTGCGCCACGGCGACATCGACCTGATCGTGGTGCGGGAGCTGACGGGCGGGCTCTACTTCGGCGCCAAGCGGCTCGACGACGACTTCGCGTCGGATACGTGCACCTACGACCGCGCCCAGATCGAGCGGGTCGCGCGGTGGGCGTTCCGGCTGGCGCGGCGGCGCTCCGGGCGGGTCGTCTCGGTCGACAAGCAGAATGTGCTCGCGACGTCGAAGCTGTGGCGCCGGATCGTGGGCGAGCTGCACGCGGCCGAGTTCGCCGAGATCGAGCTCACGCATGAGCTCGTCGACTCCTTCGCGATGAACCTGGCCACACGGCCGCAGAGCTACGACGTGATCCTGACCGAGAACCTGTTCGGCGACATCCTGTCCGACCTCGCGGCGGCGGTCGGAGGCGGCCTCGGCATCGCGCCGTCGGCCTCGCTCGGCCCCGAGGCGCCCGGGATCTTCGAGCCGGTGCACGGATCTGCGCCGGACATCGCCGGCCAGAGCGAGGCCAACCCGATCGCGATGATCATGTCGGTGGGGATGATGTTCACCTACGGCCTCAACCGGCGCGACATCGGCCGGGCGATCACGGCGGCGGTGGACTCGGTGCTCGCCGACGGCATCGCCACCTCGGACGTCGTCTCCGGCGGGCGCGTGTACGCGACCTGGGAGGTCGGCCAGGCGGTGTGTGACGCGCTCGGCCATCACGCGACCGCGAGCGCCGAGTTCCAGGAGCACCCTTTTGACGAGCGGCTGGTGGCCCGTGGATAGCCGCCGCATGACCGGCGCCGAGGCGATCATCCGCTGCCTCGAGGCCGAGGGCGTGACCGACGTGTTCGGCCTGCCGGGCGGGGCGATCCTGCCCCTCTACGACGCCTGGGCCGAGCACGACCACTCCATCCGCCACTTCCTGGTGCGCCACGAGCAGGGCGCCGGCCATATGGCGCAGGGGTACGCCCGCGCGACCGGCAAGGTGGGCGTCGCCATCGCCACCTCCGGGCCGGGCGCGACGAACCTCGTGACGCCGATCGCCGACGCATACCTCGACTCGACGCCGATCGTGTGCATCACCGGCCAGGTGCCGACGCACCTGATCGGAACCGACGCCTTCCAGGAGGCCGACATCCAGGGCATCACGATGCCCATCGTGAAGCACTCGTGGCTCGTCAAGGACGTCGCCGACCTGCCGCAGGTGTTCAAGGAGGCCTTCCACGTCGCCCGCTCGGGCCGGCCCGGCCCGGTGCTGATCGACGTGCCCAAGGACGTGCAGCTCGCGACCTTCGACTTCGCCTATCCGCGCCAGACCGACATGCCCGGCTACAAGCCGTCGCGACACGGCCACCCCAAGCAGATCATCACCGCCGCCGAGGCGATGCTCGCCGCCGAGCGGCCCGTGTTCTACGTCGGCGGCGGCGCGGTCACCTCGGACGTCGACCCGGCGCAGCTGATCCGGATCGCCGAGACGCTGCAGATGCCGGTCGTGACGACGCTGATGGCCAAGGGCGTCTTCCCAGACTCGCACCCCCTGTGCCTGGGCCTGCCCGGCATGCACGGCTCCAAGGCCGCGAACTGGGCGATGCACAAGGCCGACCTCCTGGTCGCGTGCGGGTCGCGCTTCGACGATCGCGTCACCGGCAAGCTCGACTCGTTCGCGCCCGGTGCGAAGGTGATCCACATCGACGTCGACCCGGCCGAGATCGACAAGAACCGCGCCGCCCAGGTGCCGATCGTGGGCTCGATCGAGCTTGTGATCCCCAAGCTCGCCGACGCGCTCGAGTCGCGCCAGAACGGCGGCCCGCCGCGCGCGGCGGAGTGGCTCGAGACGGTGCGTGGCTGGCAGCGCGAGTTCCCGTTCCGCTACCACCGCGGGGGCAAGCTCAAGCCCGAGTTCGTGATCGAGCGGCTGCGCGACCTGACCGCCGGTGAGGACGTGATCTGGACGACCGGCGTCGGCCAGCACCAGATGTGGGCGGCCCAGTACCTGCAGATCGACCGGCCGCGGCGCTGGCTGACCTCTGGCGGGGCCGGCACCATGGGCTTCGGCGTCCCCGCCGCGATCGGCGCCAAGGTGGCGTGTCCCGACGCGATCGTGATCAACATCGACGGCGACGGCTGCTTCCAGATGACGATGCAGGAGCTTGCCACGGCGCGCATGTACGGCATCGCCGCGATCCACGTGGTCGTGAACAACGGCTGGCTGGGGATGGTGCGCCAGTGGCAGGAGCTGTTCCACTCGGAGCGCTTCTCCGAGACCAACCTGACGGTCGACCTGCCCGACTACGTGAAGCTCGCCGAAGCGTTCGGCGTGGCCGCCTTCCGCTGCGAGACGGTGGAGGAGGTCGACGACGCGATCCGCGGCGCGCTCGCCTGCGGTGGGCCGGCGGTGATCGACGCCCGCGTCGACCGCGAGGAGAAGGTGTACCCGATGGTGCCCGCGGGCGGCTCGGCCACCGACATCATCGACGTCGAGTGGGCCGAGGAGGACAACGCGTGGGTGGAGGAGGGCGTATGACCTCCGACATGCACACGCTGAGCGTGCTCGTGCAGAACCGCCCGGGCGTGCTCACGCGCTGCGCGGGCCTCTTCGCCCGGCGCGGCTTCAACATCGAGTCGCTCGCCGTCGGACCCACCGAGGAGCCGAGCCGCAGCCGCATCACGATCCGGGTCGACTGCTCGCAGCACTCGGTCGACCAGGTCACGAAGCAGCTCTACAAGCTGGTCGACGTGCTCAAGGTGTCGGAGCTCGGCGAGACCGCGGTCGAGCTCGAGCTCCTGATGATCAAGGTCACCTCGTCGCCGGAGCGGCGGCCCGAGATCATCAGCCTCGCGGAGGTGTTCGAGTCGCGGGTGGTGGACGTGGGCCCGGAGGCCGTCAGCTTCGCCTGCGTCGGCCCGCCGGATAGGCTTCATGCGCTGGAGGAGCTCCTGCGGCCCTACGGCATCCGCGAGCTGGTGCGAACAGGCCGGATCGCGCTCGACCGCGACGGCGAGCTAGGTCAACGACGACGGATAAGGGTGGTTGCATGAGCACGACGATCTACTACGAGTCCGACTGCGATACCGCCGCGCTCGGCGGCAAGACCATTGCGGTGATCGGATACGGCAGCCAGGGCCACGCCCACGCGCTGAACAACCACGAGAGCGGCAACACCGTCGTCGTCGGCGCCCGGCCCGACTCGCGGGCCTGGAAGGCCGCCACCGCCGACGGCCTGCCCGTCGCGACCGTCGCCGAGGCCACCGCCCAGGCCGACATCGTCATGGTGCTCGTGCCCGACCACATCCAGGCCGCGCTCTATCGCTCAGAGATCGCCCCCAACCTGCGCCCGGGCGCGATGCTGATGTTCGCGCACGGCTTCACGATCCACTTCGGCCAGATCGCCCCGGCGGCCGACATCGACGTCGCGATGATCGCGCCCAAGGGCCCGGGCCACCTCGTCCGCCGCCAGTACACCCAGGGCATCGGCGTCCCCGGCCTGATCGCCGTGCACCAGGACGCGAGCGGCCAGGCGCATGCGCTCGCGCTCGCCTACGGCCACGGCATCGGCTGCGCCCGCGGCGGCCTGATCGAGACGACCTTCGCCGAGGAGACCGAGACCGACCTGTTCGGCGAGCAGGCCGTGCTCTGCGGCGGCGTCACGCGCCTGATTCAGACCGGGTTCGAGACGCTCGTCGAGGCCGGCTACCAGCCCGAGATCGCCTACTTCGAGTGCCTGCACGAGCTCAAGCTGATCGTCGACCTGATCTGGGAGGGCGGCCTCGCCGGGATGCGCTACTCGATCTCGGACACGGCCGAGTACGGCGACCTCACCCGCGGCCCGGTCGTGATCGACGAGCACGTCCGCGAGACGATGCGCGCCCTGCTGCGCGATATCCAGGAGGGCCGCTTTGCCCGCGACATCATCGCCGAGGAGGCGGCCGGCCGACCTCAGTTCCAGGCTCTGCGCCGCCGCGCGGCGGAGCACCAGATCGAGCAGGTCGGCGCCGAGCTGCGGGCGATGATGCCCTGGATCGGCCAGTCCGACAAGGCGAAGGCCGGCACCTGACGACGGCCGCTGCATGACATCCGCCGAAGCGCCGCTCGCGCTCTACTGCTTCGACGGCTCCCGGGACGCCAGGGAGGCCATCGCGCGGGGAGCGGCGCTCTTGAGCGGCCACGAGGCCGTCGTGATGTGCATCTTCGAGTCGATCCTGCAGATGCCGTCCGGCGGTGATTTCCCCTACCCCGACATGATGCCCGCGGCGGACGCCGAGGTGGTTGACGACGCGGCCAGGACGCGGGCGGCGGCGATGGCCGAGGACGGCTGCGAGCTCCTGCGCGCGGCCGGGGTGCAGGCGAGCCCCGCCGCGGTCGAGGGCGCCGGCGCCGTGTGGCGCACGATCCTGGCCGAGGCGGCCGACCGCGACGCCGCCATCGTCGTGCTGGGCTCGCGCGGCATCACCGGCGTGCGCTCACTCGTGCTCGGAAGCGTCTCCCACGGCGTGGCGAATCACTGCCGCCGGCCGGTGCTGATCATCCCTGCAGTCGCGGACTGAACGCCTGCGGGCGCGCCCGCACGGGCGCCGTGCGAAGCGGCGACGGGTGCAGCCTGCCGGCCCCGCTTACACCCGGCCACGACGCGCGAGCGTGTGGCTGCACGGCGGGACTGCCCGAGAACGTGGGCGCGCGGCGGTCCTTGAGCCAGCCGGCTGTCGTCAGGTCGCGGTGGCGGCCGGCGTGGGTGAGCGGCGCCGGGCGGCGTGCGCGCTCCTCGGTGCTGCGCTCCGCCGGGACGGGTATCGGCCACGAGGTCTCGGCCGCCTGCGGCTCCGGCTCCGGCTCTGGCTCGGGTTCTGCCACCGCCTCGGGCTCAGGCGCGGGCTCGGCGGCAGCTTCGGGCGCGGGCTGCGCGGGCTCTGGCACGACGGACGCCGGCGTTGCGACCGGCTCGGCCGGCACCGCCGCACGACCGGCGTCTCCCTGAGTCTGCGACCGGCGCCAGATCACATAGAGCGCCACGCCGACAACCGCTCCCGCCAGAATGCCCTTCCTGAACACGATGCTGCCCTCCCGATTCGGGAAGGAGATCGTACCCCCGCCGCGGCGGCCGCGCCATCCCCCGTCCGGGCGATGCCGGGTCGGCGGCGATCCGATCGGCCGCCCGGAACGAATGCCTCACATGCATTCCACGCCGAGCGGTAGCATCGCCGCTGCCTTGCCGGACCTCAGACCGTCACTCGTCACCGTCGCCCCGCCTGGCGAGGCGCGCGGCGTCGTGCTGATCGCCCACGGCGGCAAGTCGCGCAGCACCGCCCCGGACTCGAACCTGCGCTCGCCCGCGCTGCGCATGTTCCCCTTCCTGGCCGATCTCGTCCGCAGCGGGCGCCGCGGCGGCCTCGCCGTCGCCCAGCTGCGCTACCGGGTCAAGGGCTACAACGACGGCGACCCCGTGCGCGACGTCGAGTGGGCGATCGCCGAGCTCTCGCAGCGCTTCGACGCGCCCGTGTGCCTGGTCGGCCATTCGATGGGCGCGCGGGCGGCACTGCGGGCGGCCGGACACGAGCGAGTGACCGCCGTGGCGGCCCTGGCGGCGTGGTGCCCACCCGATGAGCCGGTGCAGCAGCTCGCCGGCCGCACCGTCATGCTCGTCCACGGCACCCAGGACCGGGTGACAGACCCGGCCCGGTCGCTCGAGTTCGGCCGTCGCGCCCGCGAGACCGCGGCGCGCCTGGCCCGGTTCGAGCTCGCCCACGCCGGGCACACGATGCTCCAGCGGCTGCCGTTGTGGCAGTCGCTCACGCGCCGGTTCGTGCTCGGCGCGCTCGGATTCGAGCCGATGGACGAGGGCATCGCGGCGGCGTTCGCGCTGCCGCCCGACCGCGCCCTGCGGGTGCCGCTGTGAGCGCGCTGCGTGTTGCCGTCGTCGGCAGCGGCGTGGCCGGGCTCACCGCCGCCCACATCCTCGCCCGTACCCACGACGTGACCCTGTTCGAGCGCGATGAGCGTCTCGGCGGCCACGCCAACACGGTGGCGGTGCGTGCTGCCGACGGTCGCGAGGTCGCCCTCGACACCGGCTTTATCGTGCACAACCAGCGCACCTACCCCACCCTGCTGCGGCTCTTCGCCGAGCTCGGCATCGGCACGCAGGCAAGCGACATGTCCTTCGGCGTGCGCTGCGAGGGCTGCGGCCTCGAGTACGCGGGAGCGCGCGGCATGCACGGCGTCCTGCCACGGCCGGGTGTGCTCGGACGGCCCAGCTACCTGCGCATGCTGTTCGAGGTCAAGCGTTTTCACCGCCATGCCCGCGCCGTCCTGCGCGACCCCGCCGCCGACGCGCTCACGCTGGACGAGTTCCTGCTCCAGGGCGGGTATTCGCGCTACTTCACCGATCACTTCATGCTGCCGCTGACGGGCGCGGTGTGGTCGTCGTCCCCGGCCACGATCCGCGACTTCCCGGCCCGCTACCTGATCCGGTTCTTCGCCAACCACGGCATGCTGACGGTCAAGAACTCGCCCCAATGGCGCACGGTGACGGGCGGCAGCCGCGAGTACGTCGCGCGTATCGCCGAGCGCCTCGCCGACCGCGTCCACACCCACACGACGGTCGTCTCGATCGAGCGCGACGACCGCGGCGTCACGGTCAACGGCGACCACCGCTTCGACCGCGTCGTGATCGCCGCGCACCCCGACCAGGCGCTCGCGATGCTGGTCGACCCGTCGGCCGGAGAGCGGGCGGCGCTCGGCGGGTTCGCCTACTCCAGCAACCAGACCGTGCTGCACACCGACGCGTCGCTCCTGCCACGTGCCGCCGCCGCCCGCGCCTCGTGGAACTACCTGCTCGACGCCTGCTCCACGAGCCAGCCACACGTGCACGTGACCTACCACCTGAACCGCCTGCAGGCGCTGCACGAGCCCGTCGACTACTGCGTCACCCTCAACGGGACGACCCGCATCGGGGCCGGGCACGAGCTGCGCCGGATGACCTACGAGCATCCGATCTACACGCACGCGAGCCTGGCGGCGCAGGCGCTCCTGCCGCGGCTCCAGGGTGACCGCAACACGTACTACTGTGGCGCCTACCACGGCTGGGGGTTCCACGAGGACGGCTGCGTCTCGGGCCTGCGCGCCGCGCTCGCGCTGGGGTGCGCCTGGTGAGGTCGGCGCTGTACGAGGGCCACGTGGTGCACGACCGCCGCACCGAGCATAAGAACGTCTTCCGCTACTCGGTGTACATGTGGCTCGTCGACCTGGACGAGCTCGCCGAGCTCGACCGGCGCCTGTGGGCGTTCGGGCACGACCGCCGCGGCCTCACCACGATCCGGTCGCGCGACCACCTCGGCGACCCCGGCCGCACGATCAAGCAGAACCTGCTCGCCTACCTCGACGCCCGGGGCGTCGACCTCGAAGGCGGCCGCGTGTCGCTGCTGACCAACGCGCGCGTGCTGGGCTACGTCTTCAACCCGCTCTCTGTCTACTACTGCCACGGGCGCGACGGCGGCCTTCGCTGCGTCGTCGCCGAGGTGCACAACACCTACGGGCAGCGGCACTGCTACCTGCTCGAGCCCGGCGAGAGAGGACAGGTCGAGACGGGCAAGGAGTTCTACGTGTCGCCGTTTCTGACCGTCGACGGCAGCTATCGCATGACGCTCGCCGCGCCGGGCGAGCGGCTGTCGGTGCAGATGGCCCTGCACCAGGGCGGGCAGCGCGTGTTCGCCGCGTCGCTGACCGGGCGCCGGCGGCCGCTCACGAACGCTGCGGTCGCACGGATGCTCGTGCGCCGTCCGCTCATGACCGCGCGGGTGACGTCGCTCATCCACGCGCAGGGGATCAAGCTCGCGCTGCGCGGGGTCGCCCGGGTGCCGCGTCCGCCCCACCCGCCCCAGGAGCACGTCGGATGACCGTCGTCTCGCAGCAGGCCGGATCCGACCACCCGATCTGGCGCACTCCGCACGCCCCCCGGGTCGCCGCGCGGGCGACGATCGCGCGCGCCCTCTTCCTGCGCACCGCGCGCCACCTGCCGCTGCGGGTCGTCCTGCCCGACGGCACGGTCACCGGCCGCGGCGACCCCGACGGCCCCGTGATGACGATCTCGCGCGACGCGTTCTTCCACCGGCTGGCCGCGGCCGGCAAGATCGGCTTCGGCGAGGCGTACATGGCCGGCGACTGGACGGCGGAGGACCTGGGCGAGGCGCTCGGGGCGTTCGCCGGCCGCGTCGACCGGCTGCTGCCGCAGCCGCTCCAGCGCCTGCGCGGCCTGTACGAGCCGCGCATCCCGGCCGAGCAGCGCAACACGCCGACGGGCGCCGCGCGCAACATCTCGCGCCACTACGACCTCTCGAACGACCTGTTCGCGACGTTTCTCGACCCCACCATGACCTACTCCGCGGCCGTGTTCGAACCGGGCGACACGCTCGAGGCGGCCCAGGTGCGCAAGTACGAGACCCTGTGCCGCATGGTCGACCTGCGCGCGTCCGACCACCTGCTCGAGATCGGCACCGGCTGGGGCGGATTCGCGATGCACGCCGCCTCCACCCGCGGCTGCCGGGTGACGACGGCGACGATCTCGGCCGAGCAGGCGGCGCTCGCGCGCCGGCGGATCGCGGCGGCGGGCCTCGCCGACCGCGTCGAGGTGATCCTGCGTGACTACCGCGCGATCGACGGCCGCTACTCCAAGATCGTCTCGATCGAGATGCTCGAGGCGGTCGGCGAGGAGTACTGGCCCGTGTTCTTCGCGACGTGTGACCGCCTGCTCGAGGCCGGCGGCGCGATGGGCCTGCAGACGATCACGATGCCGCACGGCCGCTACCTGGCGTCGCGGCACGCCTACAGCTGGATCCACAAGTACATCTTCCCGGGCGGGCTGATCCCGTCCCGCGAGGCGATCGACCGCTCGCTGCGCGACGCCTCGGCGCTCGGCGTCACCCACGCCGCCGAGATCGGCCACCACTACGCGACGACGCTGCGGCACTGGCGCACGCGCTTCATCGAGCAGCGCGAGCGCGTGCATGCGCTCGGCTTCGACCACACCTTCGTGCGCATGTGGGAGTTCTATCTGGCCTACTGCGAGGCCGGATTCGCCACGGGCGCGATCGGCGACGCCCAGCTGCGCCTGGCCCGGCCGTGAGCATCGTCCAGGCCACCCGCTTCCCGTACGAGTCGCGCCGACCTATCCCTTGCCGTCAGGCTTACGCGTCTCGGGCGGGATTGGGTTCGGCCGCTGTGGCTCGGCGAGTCGCATCGCACTCATGATAACCCGGTCATCGAAGCGTCACGACCCACGCGCCGATCTCGAACGAGAGCAGCACGACCGCCACCTGGAGCGACCAGACGAGCACACGGAGTCGCAGCCGGTTGCTCTCATGACTCCTGCTCATGTAGATCGCAAGCTCGCGGCGGAGCATCGCCGGCGACAACGGCGGCTGCTCCGCATTCTCGATGCTGTCGTCGATGATCCGCTCGCCGATCACATCGAAGCGCCAGCCGTACCGGGGCCAGAGCACGACACCGCAGGCGAGGATGAGTCCCGCGAAGCAGACGACGGCGATCCACGTCCATTCCGAACCAGGCTGGCCGCGCACGAGAGCCCGGCCGCCGAGGAACGAGGTTGCAATCGCCGCTGCCGAGATGATGTGGCCGCGCGCGCTTGGTAGCTCTCGAGCACGGTGGCCTGGTTCTGGAGCGAGATCGATGCCTGCTCGTACGCGATCTGGTACGACTCGGCGAACTCCGGTTCGGTGCGAGGCATCTCCGAAAGGCTAAAGGGGCGGTGGGACGGCGATGGCATGAATACCCCGAATGAGCGCAAGGCGGTACCGGGTTGACACACCTACGTGACACGGCGGGACATCGGTGCGTCAATTCGCACACCGCACGACCGGACTGGCCATGAAGCTGCGCGACGGCGCAAGCGTGTGGGTCACCGGCGCCTCGAGCGGGATCGGGGCGGCGCTGGTCCACGAGCTGGCCGCGCGCGGCTGCCGGGTGGCCGCGAGCGCACGCCGCGCCGAGAAGCTGCAGGAGCTGGCCGCGGCCGCACCCGGCGAGGTCATCGCCGTGCCGGCCGACGTCACCGATCGCGAGGCCATGATGGCGGCCGCCGAGGCCGTGCGGGAGCGCTTCGGCGCGATCGATCTGGCCATCCTGAACGCGGCCAACTGGGATCAGTTCTCGGTCGAGTCGTGGGACACGGACGTGATCCGGCGCCACTTCGACACGAACGTGCTCGGGATGGTGCACGGGATCGAGGCCGTGCTCGCCGACATGCGCCGCCGCCGCAGCGGCGCGATCGCCGGGATGGCGAGCGTGGCGGGCTACCGCGGCCTGCCGCGGTCGGAGGCCTACGGGGCCACGAAGGCCGCCGAGATCAACATGCTCGAGTCGCTGCGGATCGACCTGCGCCCGCTCGGGATCGCGGTGCACACGATCTGCCCCGGGTTCGTCCGCACCGACCTGACCGCCAAGAACACCTTCCCGATGCCGTTCATGCTCGAGCCCGACGACGCCGCCCGCCGGATCGTGCGCGGCATCGAGAAGGGCAAGGCCGAGGTCGTCTTCCCTCTGCCGATGCTTGTGCTGATGAAGACAGCGCGGATCGTCCCCGTCAGGTTATGGGCCGAGGCGTTCCGGGGCGTCGGGGCGAAGAACCGGCCCTGAGCGCGGCGAGCGCCTCGCGCGCCTGCCGGGCGGATCCGTGCGCGCCGCGCTCTTCGCTGTCTCGGAGCGCGCGCTCGAGGAGCGCCTCGGCGTCCTCCAGGCGACCGGCGGCGCGGTAGCCTTCGGCCGCATCGAGACGCGCGTGGAACTCGATGCCGGGGTAGTCGATGTCGGCCACCACGGCGACGATCTGGTCCGCGAGCGCCCGAGCTTCGGCAACCCGGCCCTGCGCGGCGCAGATGCGCGCCTCGGCACCGCGCCACAGGAGCACCGACCAGCGGTCGGAGGGGGCCGCAAGCGCACGCGCCTCCGCGCTTCGGCGCGCCGCCTCGTCCGTGTCGCCGGCCAGCGCGAGGGCGCGGGCGAGCAGCCCGATGATGGAGGAAGCCGAGCCGACGTCTGCCGCATCCGTGGCAGTCGCAGCCGCGAGCCCGAGCGGCTCGATCGCCTCGACCGCGCGGCCGGCGTCGAGCAGGGCAACCCCTTTGATCCACCCCGCGAAGTACGCCTTGTATCCCAGCTCCTGCGCGATGACGACCATGTCCGCCACGGCGGCGAGCGCAGCGTCGAGCTCGCCCTGCTGGGCAAGCAGCGCGGCGGACTCCGCCAGGTAGTCGGCGCGGATCGCCCGTCCGAACCTGGACACCGTCTCGTCGCCGGCCCGCAGCAGGTCGGGGATCCGGCCCCGCCCCCGCATGAGGGAGTTGACACCTCCCATCGCCGCCCCGAACACCTCCAGCCATGGCGATCGCGCCTTCTGCCCCAGGTGACGCGTCCGCTCGGCCGCCTCCCGGGCGTTGGCGCAGCGAAGCATCCAGAGCCCCTCCCACATCGACGTGACGTACCAGAGCCGGGCCGCCTCGGCGACGCGGCCGGCCCCTTCGGTCTCCTCCGCCCCCGCACGGGCGCGGTCGAGCGCCGACTGCTCCTCTCCCACGCTGACGTCGGCGCTCGCGGAGATCGCGATCATCCGCCCAATCGACTCGCAGACGAGCTGTGACGGCCGGTCTCCGCTCGCCTCTGCGGACGCACCGGCGGCCGCAGAGGCCATGGCGGCGGCGTCCATGTGGCCGGCGGTGAGCAGCCAGCCTGCGCAGTCGGCAAGCGCGATCGCTCTGGCCGGATCGTCCGCAGGCACGAGTGCCGCGACCCGGCGGAGCACGGCGGCGGCGGCCATGAAATCCCCTTGGGCGGCGACGCGGTCGGCTACGCGGCGAAAGAGCGTCGCCGACCTGCCGGCCAGGGCGACGGTCTCGGCGCTGCTGTCCCCGATCTCGAGCCGGTAGCCCACCGCCGCGGCGAGATGGTGCCCGAGCAGCTCCTCGTACTCGCTCACGCGGTCGCCCGCGAGCGCCTCCAGCCAGTCGGCGAAGGCCTCGTGCCATCGCGAGCGCACCTCCTTCGCGACCCGCTCGTACGCGGCCTCGCGGATCAGGATGTGCCGGAACCGATAGGCGTGCTGGCGGGGTAGGGCCGGCTGGTCAGAGCGAAACAGCTGCTTGCGCGCCAGCGTCCGCACCGTCGGCATGACGACGTCCGGCGGGGTGCCGAGCGCCGTGAGTGCACCCAGGTGGAACACCTGTCCCTCGATCGACGCCCGTTCGACCACGCCTCGCTCGGCATCCGACAGCCGGTCGAGCCGCGCCGTGAGCAGCGCCTGAATCGTCGGCGGCAGCTCGACCCGCTCGATCGCGCCGGCGACCTCGACCCGGTCGTCGACCCGCCGCAGGTACCCGTCGTCGACCAGCATCCCGACGAGCTCCTCGACGAACAGGGGGTTGCCCTCGGCCGCGGCCAGGACCCGGTCGGCGACGATCTCGTGGAGATCGCCGCCGAGCAGCTCACGCACGAGCGTCCCGCCGTCCGCCTCGGAGAGCGGCTCCAGGAGCAGCGTGGTCGCGTTCAGCTTCCCACCTGCCCATCCGGGCCGCTCGTCCAGGAGCTCGGTACGAGCCATGCACAGCAGCAGCACCGGCACATCCGTGAGCCAGTCCGCCAGATCGTCAATCAGATCAAGCAGGGGCGCCTCCGCCCAGTGGATGTCATCGAAGGCGACGACGAGCGGCAGGCGGGCGGCCACCGCCTCGCAGAGGCGCCGCAGCGCGAGCCGGGCGTCCTCGATGCGGGCGCTCGCACCCGCAAGGCCGATCAGCGAGCCCACGCCGTCGCACACCTCGCCGGCGCTGTCGGGCTCGACCAGCGCCGCAAGCCGTGCGCGGACATCATCGGGGGAGTCGCCCTCGTCGACGCCGGCGAGCGACTTCACCACCTCGGCCAGCGCCCAGTAGGTCACGCCCTCGCCATAGGAGAGGCAACGGCCCGCGCAGATGGTGGCCTCCTCGAGCCCGGCGAGGAACTCCGCCACCAGACGCGACTTGCCGACACCGGCCGTGCCAAGCACCGTCACGAGCTGGCAGGAGCGCTCCTCGGCCGCCCGGTCGAAGGCGTCCTGGAGCATCCGCCGCTCCCGCACGCGGCCGACCAGCGATGCGGCCGCAGGCCGCATCCGGCGGGCGTGGTCGTCGTCCAGCGCCACCATGCGAAATGCGGCGACGGGATCTGCCTTCCCGCGCAGGTCGAGCGGCTCGATGTGCTCGGCGATGACCGAGGCGTGAACGAGCCGATGGGTCGCCGAGCCCATCAGAATCTCCCCAACGGGCGCCGCCTGCTGCAGGCGTGCCGCGGTGTTCATCGTGTCGCCGGTCGCGATCGTCCGACCGGCCGGGGAGGCGCCGACGACCACCTCGCCCGTGGCGATGCCGATGCGCACGTCGAGCCGCACACCGAGGGTCGATTCGAGCTCATCTCCGAGCCCGCGGACGGCCTCGCGAGCCTCCACGGCCGCGCGGACGCAGCGCAGGGCGTCGTCCTCGTGGGCCGCCGGCACGCCGAAGAGCGCCACCACGGCGTCGCCGATGAACTTCTCCAGATGGCCTCCATGCCGTTCGAGCGCTGCCGACACCGCCGAGAAGTACCGGTTCATCACACCACGCACCGCCTCGGGATCGAGCCGCTCGCCCAGCTCCGTCGACCCGGCGATGTCGGAGAAGAACACCGTCACCACCCGGCGCCCCGGGGCCGCGGTGCCGCCGGCCGAGGCGGGTGCCGCGCACGCGGGGCAGAACCGGGCCCGTTCGGGCAGGACCTCGCCGCAGCTCGGGCAGGTCGCACTCACACCGGCAGCATCCCCGGCGGCGCCCGGCCAGTCAAGAAGCGGCGTCGGCCTGGAGCGCCGGCGCGAGGACGGTTTCGGCGCGGTCGATCCACGGCTTCGCCCCGAGCGCCACAAATGTCTCGCGCGCCGCCTCGGTGAGGTTGCGCACGTCGCCCTCGCCGCCGTACGCGATCAGCGCCTCGGCATGCTCGAGCTGCGAGACCGCGAGCCAGAACCGGATGTCGTGGTCGCGCAGGATCCGCTCGGCCTCGGCGAACTCCGCCGCCGCGGACTCTGCCGAGCCCGCCATGCGCCCGCGGAAACGGTGTGCGTGGGCCGCGATCAGGGGTGTGCGCAGCCCGTCGGGCTCGGACTCTGGCGCTGCCAGCAGCTCATCCACGCGGTCGCGAAGGCCAAGCGCGAGCGCAGCCTCGACCGCCGTGATGAGCCCGAGCTTCACGTTCTGCGGCCAGGCGCCCACGAGGTCCTGCGTCGCGATCGCGTCGCCGGCCTCGGCGAGCGCGTCCTCGTACCGGCCCTCGGCCAGCGCGAGCGTCGCGTGACCCGCGTCGTAGCACGAGCGCTCCTGCACGTCGATCGAGCTGGCGAGGGGCGCATAGATGTCGCACAGCTCCCGCGCCCGCTCGAGCTCGCCCCGGTACAGGTAGATCGGGAGGATCGCGGTGAGCGGGCTGATCAGCGTGTGGCCGCTCGGGAGCAGCTCGACCGGCAGCTCCGCGAATGCCTCGAGCGCCTCGTCCCAGCGGCCGAGCTGGTACAGCGCGTACGTCGACTCGCTGATCGCGAACCACTCGTTCGGGCGGTCACCCGTGCGGTGGGCGAGCTCGAGCTCGCGATCGAGATAGCCGAGCGCGTCCTGGTAGCGGTCATGCCCGAAGGCGAGGTCGGACAGGTTGCCGAGCACCGTGGCGGCCCGCTCGGTCAGGTTGTGCTCGAGGGCCAGATCGGCCGCGGCACGCATGAGCATCTCGGCCTCCCGCCGGCGCGACCGGGCGACGAGGATCGCCTTCGCGCTCCATCCGCGCACGACGATCTCGGGCAGCCCGAGCGCCTCGCCCATCTCCAGCGCGCGCTCGATCAGCTCCGCGGCCCGGTCGCGCTCCCCCACGAAGAGCGCCGCGTTCCCCAGCCGGACGGTGAGCAGGGCGACGTCGGCATCGGGCTCGTCATCCCCGGTCACCGCCAGGGCGTCCTCCATCCGCTTGATCGCGATCTCATGGCGCCCGTTGCGCTCGTCGAGGTAGGCCAGGCGGCTGGTGACGCGGGCGGCAGCATGGGTATCGCCCAGCCCGTCGTACAGCGCGATCGCCTCCTCGAAGCACCGCTGTGCGCTGTCGATCACACCAGCCCGCGTGCCCATCTGGCCGGCGCGGTCGAGCAGGCCAGCCCGCCGGGCGTCCTCGCCCGCGAGCGCCGCAGCCTGGATGAAGTAGCGCTGTGCCTCGCCGGGCGCGCCGAGCGACTCGGCCCGCTCGGCCGCGCGTTCGAACAGCGCCTGCGCGCGATCCCGCACGGGCGCCGCGTCGTCGGCGTCGGGCGCCGCCTCGTAGGCGTCCAGGTAGTGCGCCGCCAGGACCTCGACCAGCTCGTCGTCGTCGCCGGCGGTGGCCTCGAGGTGTGTGGCCGCGGCCAGGTGGCGCAGGCGCCGGTCGCGCAGCGAGAGCGTCTCGTAGGCGACCCGGCGCATCAGGTCCTGGAGGAAGCCGTACTGGCCGTGCTCCGGCGAGCGCGGGTCGGCCTGGATCGAGAGCACCTCCTTGCGCACCAGCCCGTTCAGGATCGCGTCGTACTGCGCGGCATCCGTGTCGGCGACCGCGGCCAGGGCATCCTTCGTGAAGGTCTTGCCGAGCACGGCGCCGTTCTGGACGACCAGCCGCTCGTCGGCGGAGAGACCGTCCAGCCGCGCCGCGATCAGCGCGTGCAGCGTCTCGGGCACCTCCAGCGTCTCCACCGGGCCGGTGGCCCGGTACACGCTTCCCTGCTGCACGACGTGCCCACGGTCGAGCAGCATCCGCACCGTCTCGACGGCGTAGAGCGGCACGCCTTCTGACCGCGCCAGGATCTGCCCGGCGAGGCCGTCCGGGAGCCCGGCGACCAGGCCGTCGAGCAGCGAGCGCATCGCCCCCTCGCCGAGCGGCTCGAGGTAGAGCGAGGTGAAGTTGCGCTTGCCGGCGCCCCACGTCGGCCGCTTGTCGACCAGCTCGGGCCGCGCCGCGGTGATCACGTAGAGCGGCGAGTTGCGCGACCACTCGAGCAGATGCTCGATGAAGTCGAGCAGCGAGGCGTCGGCCCACTGCATGTCCTCGAAGGCGAGCACGGTGGGATAGACGTCGGCCAGCCGCTCGAAGAAGAGCCGCCACGCCGAGAAGAGGTCCTCGCGCTCGAACCGGCCGCCGCCCTCGACACCCAGCAGGTGGGCGACCCGCGGCTCGACGAAGGCGCGCTCGTCGGCGTCGGTCACGTGGCCGTCGAGCACCGCGCCGAGCTTGGCCAGGATCACGTCGGAGGGCTCGTCCTCGCTGATGCGGCAGCGCATCCGCACCATGTCGGCGAGCGCCCAATAGGTGACGCCCTCGCCGTAGGAGGGACAGCGGCCGCGGTGCCAGTAGACGACCTGGGCGAGGCCGTCGAAGTACTTGTAGAACTCCCACACCAGCCGCGACTTGCCGATCCCGGCGATCCCGGTCACCGAAACGAGATGTGCGCGGCGCTCGTCGGCCGAGGCGTGGAACAGGTCCTTGATCTGGCGCAGCTCACGGTCGCGGCCGACGAACGGCGCCTCCAGGCCCTCCGACTTCAGCGACCCGCGCGCGCCCGACACGATGCGCACCGCCCGCCACAGCCGGTGCAGCCCGATCTTGCCCTTCAGCTCGTGCTCGCCGACGTCCTCGTACACCACGGTCGGCTCGGTCGCGCGCCGCGTCGAGTCGCCCACGAGCACCTGTCCCGCCTCCGCCAGCGCCTGCACGCGCGAGGCGGTGTTCACGACGTCGCCCGCGACCATGCCCTCGCCCACGGCGCCGATCGTGACCGTCGCCTCGCCGGTGAGCACCCCCGCGCGCACCCGCAGGTCGGGCACGCCGATCTCATCGCCGAGCGCGGTCACGGCTGCGACCAGGTCGAGCGCCGCGCGCACCGCCCGCTCGGGGTCGTCCTCGGTCGCGCTGTGCGCGCCCCACACCGCCATCACGGCGTCGCCGATGAACTTCTCGACCACCCCGCCGTAGAGCTCGATCAGGCGCCGGCAGACGTCGAAGTAGCGAGAGAGCAGCGCCCGCACCTGCTCGGAGTCGCGCGTCTCCGAGAGCGTCGTGAACCCGACCAGGTCGGCGAAGAGGACGGTGACCAGGCGGCGCTCCGTCGCGGGCTCCGCGCGGGCGACCGCGGCCACGGGGCCGGCCGGCGCAGCTCCCGCAGCCACCGCCGCGGCTCCCAGCGGGGTGCCGCACTCTCCGCAGAAGCGGTCGTCGGGGGCGATGCCGGCGCCGCACGTCGGGCACGCCGCGGCGAGCGACGCGCCACAGTCCCGGCAGAAGCGCTTGCCGGCAGAGTTTTCCATCCCGCATGCGGCACAGATCACAGTTTCCAGTCTACGGCACCGCCGAAGCGGCGGACAACCGCTGGGTACACTTTCCCGACCATGGCAGCGGCTCCGCGCACCCTCTTCGAGAAGGTCTGGGACGACCATGTGATCGGCGACGATCTGCTCTACGTCGACCTGCATCTGGTGCACGAGGTGACGAGCCCGCAGGCGTTCGAGGGCCTGCGTGCGGCCGGGCGCACGGTGCGCCGGCCCGACCGCACGATCGCGACCGCCGACCACAACGTCGCCACCGGACCGGGCGAGCCGGACGAGCTCAGCCAGGCCCAGCTCGAGGCGCTCGACCGAAACTGCGCCGAGTTCGGCGTGCGCCTCTACCCGCTCGGCCATCGACGCAACGGCATCGTGCACGTGATCGGCCCCGAGCTCGGCCTGACGCAGCCGGGGATGACGATCGTGTGCGGCGACTCACACACCTCCACGCACGGCGCCCTGGGGGCGCTGGCGTTCGGGATCGGCACGAGCGAGGTCGAGCACGTCCTCGCCACGCAGACGCTCCCGCAGCGGCGGCCACGCACGATGCGGATCGACTACCAGGGCGAGCTCGGCCCGGGCTGCACGGCCAAGGACATGATCCTTGGCACGATCGCCCAGATCGGCACCGACGGCGCCGCCGGGCATGTCGTCGAGTACACCGGCGCGGCGGTGCGCGGCCTGACGATGGAGGGGCGGCTGACGGTCGCCAACATGTCGATCGAGGCCGGCGCGCGGGCGGGCATGATCGCCGCCGACGACGTCACCTTCGCCCACCTCGAAGGCCGCCCCGGTGCTCCCCGGGATTTTGCCGCCGCCGTCGAGCGCTGGCGGGGCTACGTGACCGACCCGGGAGCGACCTACGACGACACCGTCACGGTCGACCTCCAGGGGATCGCCCCGCAGGTGTCGTGGGGCACGAACCCGGCCCAGGTGGCCCCGATCACCGGCGTCGTGCCCGAGCCCGCCGGCGAGTCCGACGAGCGCGCGCTGCGCTACATGGATCTGCGGCCGGGCACGCCGCTGCGCGAGATCGCCGTCGACCGCGTCTTCCTGGGGTCGTGCACGAACTCGCGCATCGAGGATCTGCGCGCCGCCGCCGCCGTCATCGACGGCCGGCGCGTGGCAGCGTCGGTGCGCGCAATGGTCGTGCCCGGATCGTTCCAGGTTAAGGCTCAAGCTGAACGTGAGGGTCTGGACAAGGTGTTCCGAGACGCAGGCTTCGAGTGGCGCGGGGCGGGCTGCTCGATGTGCCTGGGCATGAACCCCGACATCCTCGCCCCCGGCGAGCGCTGCGCGTCGACCTCGAACCGCAATTTCGAGGGCCGCCAGGGTCGCGGCGGCCGTACCCACCTGATGAGCCCGGCCATGGCGGCCGCGGCGGCGGTGACCGGCCGGCTCACAGACGTGCGCGAGATGGTCGGCTCGTGAAGCCGGTGCGCGTGATCTCGGGGCCGGTGGCGCCGCTCGACCGCACTTCGGTCGACACCGACCAGATCATCCCGAAGCAGTTCCTGAAGCGGATCGAACGCAGCGGGTTCGGGGAGTTCCTCTTCTACGACTGGATGAACCAGGCCGACTTCCCGCTCATGTGGCCAGAGTTCCACGGCGCCCCGATCCTCGTCACCGGCCGCAACTTCGGCTCCGGCTCCTCGCGCGAGCACGCCGCCTGGGCGCTGCAGGACTTCGGCTACCAGGCGATCGTGGCCGAGAGCTTCGGCGACATCTTCGCCATCAACTGCTCCAAGAACGGCCTGCTCACCGTCGTGCTCGAGCCCGTCGCCGTGCGCGAGCTGATCGACGCCGCGCCCGCCGCGGCCACGATCGACCTCGAGGCCCAGACGGTGACCCTGCCGTCCGGTCGTGAGGTGCGGTTCGAGATCGACCCGGGCGTGCGGGAGCGGCTCCTGAACGGCTGGGACGACATCGCGCTCACCGAGCGGCGGATGGCCGAGATCGAGCGCTACGAGGCGCAGCGCGAGCGCGACGGCCCGAATACACTGGCGATCTGAATGGCGGAGAAGAACGCAGCGAGCAAGGCCTTTACCGCCGAGGAGCGGGCAGCGATGCGCGAGCGCGCCCGGGAGGCGAAGCGCCAGCAGAGCAAGGCGAGCGGCGAGGCCGACCTGCTCGCGAGCATCGCCAAGATGCCGGAGGCCGACCGCGTCAAGGCCGAGCGCATCCACCAGCTCGTCACCGCCGCCGCACCGCAGCTCTCGCCCAGGACCTGGTACGGGATGCCGGCATACGCGAACGAGGACGACAAGGTCGTCTGCTTCTTCCGCAACGCGTCGAAGTTCAAGTCGCGCTACGCGACGTTCGGCTTCAGCGACAGAGCCAACCTCGACGAGGGCTCGATGTGGGCCACCGACTTCGCGATCGCCGACCTGAGCAAGGCTGACGAGAAGCGGATCGCGGACCTCGTCGAGAAAGCGGTCAGCTAGCCGCGGCCCCGCCGCCTCGCTACCGCCCGCGCGCACCTGCCCCGCCGAGCCGCAGCACCGCGGGCACGCTCTCGAGCCGCCCGTCGTGCGCGAGCCGCACCGCGACCCACCCGGCCGTGAGCGCGCCGATCGCGCCCGAGACGAAGAACGCCAGCTCGGTGCCGCCCCGGGCGGCCAGCCATCCGGCCAGGATCCCCGCCGCCGGCCCCGTCCCGTTGAAGGCGAAGTAGTAGAGCCCCGCGACGCGGCCGCGCAGGTGGTCGGGCGCGCCCAGCTGGAGCACCGAGTTGGCGCTCGACGTCCACAGCGTGAAGGCAAGCCCGGTCGCGAACAGGAGCGCGCAAGCGGGGAGCAGCGACTGCTGCGGCCCGAGCAGGAGCTGCGCCGCGCTGAAGCCGAGCATGCCCGCGAGCAGCCAGCGCAGGCTGGCCCGCCCCATCGAGGCCGCCAGGAGGGCACCCAGGAGCGCGCCGCCGCCGAAGGCGGCCGTGATCGCCCCGAGCACGTTCGGGCCCGAGTGCAGCGTCGTGCGGGCGAGCACCGGCAGGAGGACGTTGAAGTTGAACGAGAACGTGCTCATCAGGAGCACGGCGACAAGCGCCGTCAGCGCGAGCGGGGTGCTGCGCACGTAGCGCAGGGCGTCGGCGGTGCCGCCGAGCAGGCTCGCGGGGCGGCGGCTCGTGTCCACCGGGAAGAACTCGTCGACCCGCATCAGGAGCAGGCCGGCCAGCACCGCCAGGAACGACAGGCCGTTGATCGCAAAGCAGGCGCCCGGGCCCGCGGCCGCGACGACGAGCCCACCGACGGCGGGGCCGACCACGCGGGCGGCGTTGAACAGGCTCGAGTTGAGCGCGACCGCGTTCGGCAGCTCGTCGCGCCCGACCATCTGATAGGTCAGCGCCTGCCGGGCCGGGGCGTCGAGCACGAGCACCGTGCCGCGCAGCCCGGTCAGGAGGTACACCTCCCACACGCTCACGACGCCCGCGAGCGTCAGGGCGGCGAGCGCGAACGCGAACAGCATCGACGCCACCTGCGTGCCGATGATGGTGCGGCGCACGTCGAGCCGGTCGACCAGCACCCCGGCGAAGAGGCCGAACACGGTGTAGGGCAGGAACTGGAACGCCGCCAGGACGCCGACCGCCACGGGCGAGTGCGTCAGATCGAGCACGAGCCACGCGGTGGCGATGTTCTGCATCCAGGTGCCGCTGACAGACACGACCTGGCCGCTGAAGAAGAGCCGGTAGTTGCGGTGCTTGCGCAGGCTCGCGAAGGTGCGCGAGTGGGCTCGCAGGAGCGTCCCCGTCACTCGCCGTCCTCGGCCAGGAGCAGCACGAGCGGCTCGAGCGCAGCGGCGATCGACTCGCGCTCGGCGTCGCTGAGCCGCTTGAGTCGGTGCGCGAGCCAGGCGGTCCGGCGCGAGCGCGCCGACCGCAGCGCGCGGGCGCCCGCGTCGGTGACCGTGAGGCCGACACGGCGCCGGTCCTCCTGGGAGCGGACGCGCCCGACGAGGCCGGCCGCCTCGAGGCGATCGATGTAGCCCGACATCGCCGGGGTCGAGATGCCCTCGTGCGCCGCCAGGGCGCGCACGCCGACGCCGGGGGTCGTGCGGATCACATGCAGGAGCGCCGCCTGACCGGCGGTGATGCCGAGGGGGGCGAGCTCGCGGCGCAGGTGGCGGTTGAGCTGGAGCAATACCGGCCGCAGCCGGTTCGCAAGCTCCACCGAGTCAATATTCGTTAACATCATTAACCATTGTAGCGGACACGACCCGGCCTTGCCACGGTTGCCGAGGCGAGATCGCCTTCCTGTCGTTACGATCCCCCCGCCATGAACGTCGCCGTCCCTCGTGAGCACGCAGCCGGCGAGCGCCGCGTTGCGCTCACGCCCGATGCGGTGGCGCGGCTGGAGCCCCTCGGCCTCAAGGTCGTCGTCGAGTCCGGCGCCGGCGACGCCGCATCGCTGCCCGACGACGCCTACCGCGAAGCGGGCGCGACGGTGGTCGCGGCCGCGGCGGATCTCTACGCCCAGGGCGACATCGTCGTCCGCGTCGGCCGCGTCGAGACCGGCGACGTGGCCACGCTGCGGCCCGGATCGACGCTGATCGGCTGGCTGTGGCCGTTGAGCAACCCCGAGCTTGTGCAGGCGCTCGTCGAGGCGCGCATCACCGCGTTCGGGATGGAGTCGATCCCGCGTGTCACCCGCGCCCAGAGGATGGACGCGCTCTCGTCCCAGGCGACGGTGTCCGGCTACCGCTCCGTGCTGCTCGCGGCCGAGGCGCTGCCGAAGTTCTTCCCGATGCTGATGACCGCCGCCGGGACGGTCGCACCGGCGCGCGTGCTCGTGCTGGGCGCCGGCGTGGCCGGCCTGCAGGCCATCGCGACGTCGCGCCGGCTGGGCGCCGTGGTCTCGGCGTTCGACACCCGGCCGGTCGTGAAGGAGCAGGTGCTGAGCCTCGGCGCCACGTTCGTCGAGCTCGAGCTCGAGGTGTCGGGCGCGCAGGACGAGCGCGGCTACGCCACCCAGCTCACGCCCGAGCAGCAGGCGCAGCAGCAGCAGCTGCTCGAGCGCCACATCGCCGACTCCGACGTCGTCATCACCACCGCGCTCGTCCCCGGCAGGCCGGCGCCGCGGCTGATCCCCGCGTCGGCGGTGGAGGCCATGCGGACCGGGTCGGTCATCGTCGACCTGGCGGCCGAGACGGGCGGCAACTGCGAGCTGACCGAGGCCGGCCAGACCGTGGTGCGCGAAGGGGTCACCATCGTCGGGACGCTGAACCTCCCCGCGGGCATGCCCCTGCACGCGAGCCAGATGTATGCGCGCAACCTCACCGCCGTGCTCGACCACCTGGTCTCGGACGGCGAGCTCACGGTCAACCCCGAGGACGAGATCGACGCCGACGCGATCATCACCCACGCTGGGCGCGTGACGTCGCGGCTGCTCGGGACGGCCGTCGCGTGAACGAGCCGCTCCTCCTCGAGCTGACCGTGCTCGTCCTGGCGGCGTTCGTCGGCATCGAGGTCATCTCGAAGGTGCCGACCATGCTGCACACCCCGCTCATGAGCGGCACGAACGCCATCCACGGCATCGTCATCGTGGGCGCGATCCTCGTCGCCGGATCCCACCACGGCACGCTCACGACCGTCCTGGGCACGATCGCCGTGGCGTTCGGCGCCTCGAACGTTGTCGGCGGGTTCCTGGTCACCGACCGCATGCTGGAGATGTTCCGCAAGCGGCCCGAGGTGCAGAAGGAGTCCGGCGACGGCGGAGACGGGGGCGCGAAGGCGTGAACCGCACCGACGTGATCGGCGCGGCGTACCTGATCTGCGCGATCCTCTTCATCCTCGGCCTGCGCAGGCTCTCGTCACCGGCCACGGCCCGCTCCGGCAACCAGCTCGCCGCGATCGGGATGGCGTTTGCGATCGTGGCCACGCTGTTCGACGAGCGCGTGCTGAGCTACCAATGGATCGCGCTCGGGGCGGTGATCGGCGGCGTCGGCGGAGCCGTCGGCGCCCGCAAGGTGAAGATGACCGCGATGCCGCAGATGGTGGCGCTCTTCAACGGCTTCGGCGGCGGGGCGGCGGCGCTGGTCGCCCTCGCCGACTATCACGACACCGTCAGCCTGCCCGGCCACGTCCCGGCCAAGATCATCATCTCGATCCTGTTCTCGTCGGTCGTCGGCTCCGTCAGCTTCGCCGGCTCGATGATCGCGTTCGGCAAGCTGCAGGAGGTCATCTCCGGGTCGCCGGTCGTCCTGCCGGGCCAGCGCGTGATCACGGCCGGGCTCGCGGGCGTCGTGCTCGTGTTCTGCGTCATCCTCGGCACCGGCCACGAGAGCCAGGCCCTGCTCGCCGTGACGATGGTGATCTCGCTCATCCTCGGCGTGCAGATGGTGATGGCCATCGGCGGCGCGGACATGCCGGTCGTGATCTCGCTCCTGAACGCGTTCACGGGCCTCGCGACGGCGTCGACCGGGTTCGTGCTCTCCAACAACGTGCTGATCATCGCGGGCATGCTGGTCGGCGCGTCCGGCACGCTGCTGACGATGATGATGGGCAAGGCCATGAATCGGACGATCGCGAACGTCGTGTTCGGGGCGTTCGGCACCGGCTCGGGCACCGCCGCGGTCGGCCCCGGCGCCATCGACGGCCAGGTGCGCGCGACCACCGCCGAGGACGTCGCCGTCATGCTCGCCTACGCGCGCAGAGTGGTGATCGTGCCCGGCTACGGCCTCGCCGTCGCCCAGGCCCAGCACAACGTGCGCGAGCTCGGCGACCAGCTCGAGAAGCGCGGCGTCGACGTGCGCTACGCCATCCACCCGGTCGCCGGCCGCATGCCCGGGCACATGAACGTCCTCCTGGCCGAGGCCGATGTGCCCTACACCCAGCTCTACGAGATGGACGACATCAACCCCGAGTTCCCGCGCACGGACGTGTCGCTCGTGATCGGCGCAAACGACGTCGTGAATCCCGCCGCGCACACCAACCCCGGTAGCCCGATCTACGGCATGCCGATCCTCGACGTCGACCAGTCCTCGGCCGTCGTCGTGCTCAAGCGGAGCATGAACACGGGCTTTGCCGGCATCGAGAACGAGCTCTTCTTCGAGCCGAAGACGTCGATGCTCTTCGGCGACGCGAAGGCGTCGGTGGCGAGCCTCGTGGCGGCCGTCAAGGCGATGTAGACCGCCGGCGGCGGGCCCCACGGGCCCGCCGCCGGCCATCCATCGCTACGAGGAAGAGCTGCTGCGCGACGGCATCGCGAAGCGACCGCCCATCGCGTAGGCGCCGTACGCCGCGACGAGCGAGGCGATCAGCGTCAGCCACAGGCCGATGGCCGTATGGCTGTGGTGGTCGATGAACTCGAAGATCACCATGAGCGCGGTGAACGCGCTCGCCACCAGCATGCCCATCGGGATGGGCACCGGCAGCTCCGGCGCGTTGGGGAGGAACATCAGCACCGCGAAGACCAGCATCACGAGCGAACCGAGCACGGCCAGCTTGCCGATGGAGTTCGCATCCCAGGCGCCGACGCTCGCGCTCGCGCTTCCCAGCGGCCCCAGGTTCACCGTGATCGAGTACCAGTCGAGAAACAGCGTGCCGATCAGCGTCAGCACCGTGCCGCCGACCACCATCCACTGGCTGCGCGAAACCTGCGACCAGTCCATAGTCACACTCCTTGCGAAGACGACGAAAGGAAACCTGCCCCACGTTCGTCGCACCTGCGACGAATCCTCTCTAGCCTACAGCCGGGAAAGCAGCGCCGCCAGCAGCGCCGTGCGCTCGCGGACGGACTCGAGCGAGACGCGCTCGTCGATCGCATGGGCGCCGCTCCCGGTGGGCCCGAGGCCGTCGATGACCGGGGTGCCGACCGCCGCCGCGAAGTTGCCGTCCGAGCCTCCCGGCGAGGCGTTCTCGCCGAGCGCGATCCCGGAGTCGGCGGCGATTGCGATCGCAGCCCGCGCGAGCTCGGCGCCGGCCGGCGACTGCACCATCGGCGGCCGGGTGACGCCGCCCGAGACGGCCAGCACCGCGCCGTCCAGGTGCGGCCGCAGGCCGTGCATCGCCCGCTCGAGCGAGCGCTGCTCGTCGGCAGTCCACGCGCGCGCGTCGATGCGTGCCCACGCCTCTCCGGCGACGACGTTGTCGCCCGTGCCGCCCCCGACCTGGCCGACGTTCGTGCGGATGCCTCGCGTCGGGTCGCTCAGCCGGTGGACGGCCGTGATCTGGTGCGCCAGCTCCTCGATCGCCGACACGCCTGCCCGCGAGCCGTTGCCGGCGTGGGCGGCACGGCCGCGGATGTGGAGCTGATAGCGGGCGAGGCCGGAGCGGCTCGTGGTGATCGTGCCGTCCTTCACCGGCGGCTCGAGCACGAGCACCGCGCGGGCGCCGGTCGCGACCTCCTCGACCACGGGGCGGCCGGTGGGGCTGCCGATCTCCTCGTCGGCGGTGATCAGCATCCGCACGGACCGGGGCAGGTCGTCGATCGCACGCAGCGCCTCGAGCGCGATCACGATGCCCGCCTTCATGTCGAGCGCGCCAGGCCCCCACGCGAAGCCGTCCTCGACGCGGAACGGCATCGACGGCAGCGTCCCGGCCGGCCAGACGGTGTCCATGTGGGCGACGAGCACGAGCGGCGGGCCGTCGCCGGGCCCGAGCTGGGCGGTCAGGTGCTGGCCGTGCAACGCAACCCGGGCGCCGAGCGCCTCGAGCTCGGCGGCCAGGAAGCGCCCGATGTGACCGATCCGCTCGGCGTCGCCGGTGGGGCTCTCCAGCTCCACCAGGCGGCGCAGAAGCTCGACCGCGTCCATCATCGGCCGGAAACATATCCGGCGCGGGTGGCGGCCGCAGCGGCCACCCGCGCCGGGCGGGCTACTGGACGATCCGGGCGGTGCCGCCCGCGATGTCGGCGGCGATCTGCTGGAAGATGCCGGTCAGCGAGGTCGGGTTCGGCAGATCGTAGAAGTAGTTGGCGCCGGGGGTCGCGATCTCCTGGAGCGCCGTCTCGGCGGGCATCGCCGGCGTCTCGGGCGTGCCCCAGTTGCTGCTCCCGTACCACTGCACGGTCGTCCCACCGATCTTGGCGCCGATCGCCGCGTCGCACTCGTCGCCGTTGGCGGTGTAGGCGATCGAGTACACGAGCACCTTGGCCGCCTTCGCGATGCCGGCGCTCGTCACGCCCTGGCCGCACGGGTTGGTGCGGTACGGCGAGGTGCTCGCCAGGAACGTCGGGGCGTCGTTCGCCGCGCCGTCGGAGAGGAACACGATCACCTTCTGCGTGCCCGCGCGGCCGTCCTTCTGCAGCTCCGCGTAGGCGGCGTCGATCGCCTCGGCGTATGCGGTACCGCCGCCGGCCTGGACGCAGTTGATGGTCGACATGAGCGCCGAGGAGCCGTTCAGGTTGCCGACGCTCGTCGCGTAGTCGTTCGACAGCGGCACGAGCACGTAGGCCGCGTTCACCTGGCTGTACGTGCCGCCGTTGCCGTTGTACTGCTGGCTGCCGTCCGGGTACTTCTTGGTGCCGTTGAACGACGACGTGACGTCGGTGCAGGCCTGGCCCACGCTCGGCGCGGGCGGCAGCACCGCCAGCCCGACGTCGTCGAGTGTCGGGTCCATGGTCTTCATGAACGCGTTGATGCCGGCCTTCGCCTGTGTGAGCTTGTTGTTCTGCGACATCGACCCGGTGCGGTCGAGCACGATCATCACGTCGAGCGGCACGCCGCCGCATGGCGAGCACGCCTGAGCGTGGGCCTTCAGCGTGATCGTGGGGAACCCGAGCAGCTTCAGCAGGTACGTGGGCACGTTGGCCGTCTCGTCGACGGTCACCGTGTTCGGATACCCGTTGGTGCAGTTGTAGCCCACCTGCGCGGAGCAGGTGATCGCGACGTTCTGGGTGACGTTGCCGGACGGGACGCCGCCGATCGGGTTGACGCCGCCCGACTGCGAGCCGTACTTCGTGGCCGCGGTCTGGGCGTTCGCCGTGATCGGCGGATAGGTCAGGGTCAGCTGGCCCGCACCCGCGGCGGCCGACGCGTCGGCCGAGGCCTGCAGCGCCTTCTGGACGCGGTAGGCGTTGCCGAAGTCGATCACGAGGCCCGCGAACACGAGGATCGAGAACATGAAGACGACCACCAGCGGCAGGGTCTGGCCGGCGGTGGATGCAAGGGTTCGACCTCGGGTCTCGCTGGGGGTGGGCGCCATCGTGACTGCCTCCCTGGGGGGAATGATTTTTCGCGCGGTGCCGGGTCCACAGGCAGGGCCCGGGGCTGCGCTTGGTACGTCTCAACATCGGCAAGGCCCGGATCCGGCTCCATCACCCGGAATGGGGGAACCTGGCAGGAGTTGGCGGGTGGCCTACTCGGCCAGCGCGACGAGCTCGGCGAGCTCGTCGTCGCCGAGATCCGAGAGCGCCGACTCGACGCCGCGGTCGACGATCCGCGTCGCCAGGTCGCGCTTGCCTGCGATCAGGGCGTCGATGCGCTCCTCGATCGTGCCGGCGCACACGAGCCGGTGCACCTGCACGACCCGCGTCTGGCCGATGCGGTGAGCCCGGTCGGACGCCTGGTCCTCGACCGCCGGGTTCCACCAGCGGTCGAAGTGGAACACGTGGCTCGCGTTCGTCAGGTTCAGCCCCAGGCCGCCGGCGCGCAGCGACATCACGAGCACGCGCGGGTCGCCGCCGGGCGCCTGGAAGCCGTCCACGATCCGCTCGCGGGCGGGGCGCGGGGTCGATCCGTCGAGGTGCAGCAGGCCGCCGGTGAGCTCGCGCTCGAGGTGCTCCTGGAGCAGCTTTCCCATCACCGCGTACTGGGTGAAGACAAGGGCGCTGTCGCCCTCGGCCACGACCTCGGCCAGCATCTCGGTGAGGCGGTCGAGCTTGCCCGAGCGGCCGGCCAGCGTCCCGTGGCGGCCGAGCGCGTGCACCGGGTGGTTGCACACCTGCTTCAGGCGCGTGATCAGCGCGAGCACGTTGCCCCGTCGTTCGATCCCGGAGAGCCCGCGCACGCGGCCGAGCATCGCGTCGATCGTGGCCTGGTAGAGCGCCGCCTGCTCGACCGTGAGGGTGCAGAACTCGGTCGAGTCCTGCCGCGGGGGCAGGTCGGGCAGCACCGAGGGGTCGGTCTTTCGCCGCCGCAGGAGGAACGGCCCGGTCATGCGCCGCAGCGCGTCCTCGGCGCGGCTGTCGCCGCGGCGCTCGATCGCCGAGGCGAACAACCGCCGGAACCCGGTGCGCGTGCCCAGAAGGCCCGGGTTCAGGATGTGCATGATCGACCACAGGTCGTCGAGCCGGTTCTCGACCGGCGTGCCGGTGAGCGCGACGCGGTGGGCGGCGTCGATCGCCCGCGCCGTCTGGGCGGCGCGGGTGAGCGGGTTCTTGACGGCCTGGGCCTCGTCCAGCGCGAACGTGCGCCACTTGATCGCCGAGAGCAGGCGGCGGTCGCGCGGAAGCAGCGCGTAGGACGTGAGCACGACGTCCCAGTGCTCGAGCTCGGCGGCCTTGGCGGTGCGATCGGGGCCATGGTGGATCAGCGTCCGAAGCTCCGGCGCGAAGCGGTGCAGCTCGCGCTGCCAGTTGCCGAGCACCGAGGTCGGGCAGACGATCAGCACGGGACGGTTGTCGTCGTCGCGGCGGTCGAGCAGATAGGCGATCAGCTGCACGGTCTTGCCGAGGCCCATGTCGTCGGCAAGGAGCGTCCCCAGGCCGAGCTCGCGCATGCGCACGAGCCAGCCCAGGCCGGCCTTCTGGTAGGGGCGCAGCTCCCCCTCGAAGCTCTCCATCGGCTCGAGCGGGCGGCGCAGCGCCGGGTCGCGCAGCTGCCCGGCCAGCGCGGCCAGATCGCCGTCTGACTCGACCACCCCCATCACCACACCGCGCACGTCGGTCGACCCGGCGAGCGCCGCGCCGAGCGCGGTCATCGCCGGCATGCCGGGGCTGTGCAGCGCGGACGCG
Organism: uncultured Actinomycetes bacterium; assembly: GCA_963825325.1. Lineage (GTDB taxonomy): Bacteria > Actinomycetota > Thermoleophilia > Gaiellales > JAICJC01 > JAICJC01. Next base: position 319,351 of record CAWGSU010000003.1, on the reverse strand, counting down.
GCGAGCGCGCGGGCGCGGGCGAGCGCCTTGGGGTTCAGCGCCCGCCACTCGCCGCCGAGGCGCACGAGCGGCTGGGTGGCGGCCGCGAGCGCGCGCAGCTCCTCGACGCTGATCTCGCGCCCGCCGAGCGACGCCTTCAGGTCGTAGCGCACGACGCCGTCGAGCCGGAGCGCACCACCGGCGAGCTCCAGGCGGGCGTCGTCGAAGTCGAGGTCGCGCTCCTCCGACACCTCGGGCGGCAGCTCGACGCGCGCGCCGGCGAACTCGAGCGCCGAGGTGGCCAGGCGCAGCTCGACCACGCCTTCGTCGCCCAGGGTGACGACGCCGTCGACCGCCCGGCCGAGCGGCGCGAACACGTGTGCCGCGCGGCGCAGAAGGGCGGGGTCGTCCGGCGTCGCCCGCAGCGGCCAGCCGTCATCGGCCTCGGCCGGTAGCTCGAGCCGCAGCTGCAGCGGCGCGAGCGAGTCGCGCAGGCGCACAACGGGCGCGGCCATGCCCAGGTCGGGGGCGACGGCGCGCAGCAGCGGCTGCAGCACGGCCAGGTCGACGCCGGAGAGCTGCACCTCGCCCGAGCGCAGCAGCTTGGGATCGCGCACCGCCCCGGCGAGCGCGCGCATGCTCGCGTCGACGAAGCTCTCGACCGCCGCCTCGGGGGCGAGCGAGACCAGCTCCTCGCCGCCGCCGTCCTCGACCACGGAGTAGCCCGCCTCGGGGAAGGCCGCCGCGAAGCGGCTCAGGTCGGGCACCGTGCCGCCGCCGAGCACGGCGCCCTCGACGACGCGCGCCGCCAGGCGCCACGCTCGCACCGAGGCGCTCGACGGACCGTCCCGGTCGGTGAGCAGGTAGGCCAGGCCCGGAAGCGCCGCCAGGCAGCGCATCTCGACCGACCGCACCCGTCCACCGATCGCAACGGTCTGGCTCAGGCGCCGCAGCGTCGCGGGCAGCCCGAGGTCGGAAAGAAGGTCGACCCATCCCCCCGGCGTCAGCGGCGAGAACGAGTAAAGGCCGAGCACCGGCTCCTCCACCCCGCGCGGGACGAAGACGAGCTCAAGCGGCGCCCGGCGCGCGGTGGATGTCGAGGGAAGGGACAAAATTGGTACCGTAGCGGCAGATGCGACTGCGGCTGACCATCAACGACCGGCCACACCAGCTGGACGTGGAGCCGCACCGGCCCCTGGCCGACGTCATCCGCACGGAAGCCGCGCTCACGGGCACCAAGGTGGCGTGCGGCGAGGGCACCTGTGGCAGCTGCACCGTGCTCGTGGACGGGCGGGCCGTGCTGTCGTGCCTCACCCTCGCCGTGGCCTGCGACGGCGCCGATGTGCGCACGGTCGAGGGCGACGGCGAGCTGCTCGACCGCCTGCGCGCGACCTTCACGGCCGAGGACGCCTTCCAGTGCGGGTTCTGCACGCCGGGGCAGCTGCTCTCCGCCGTGGCCCTCCTTCGCGCAAACCCCGCGCCGAGCGCCGCCGAGATCCGCGCCGGCATGAGCGGGAACCTGTGCCGCTGCGGCGCCTACCCAGCCATCGAGCGCGCCGTGGCGCGGGTGGCGGAGAACGCCTGACATGGCCCGCCTCGTGCGCTCGCAGGTGGAGATGGAGGGTCGTTACGAGGAGCGCTGGACGCTCGTCGAGGACGACTCGACCCCGGAGTACGCAGACGGCGAGCCGCTCGCCGTGGTCGGCCACCCGCACCCGCGCGTCTCGGCGGCCGCCCGCCTCTCGGGGTCGGCGCGCTTCATCTCGGACATCAGCCTGCAGGGGATGGCGCACGCCGCCGTGCTGCGCAGCCCGCATGCGAATGCCCGCGTGTCGTCGCTCGACCTGGCCGCCGCAGCGGCGCTGCCCGGCGTGCGCTGCGTGATCGGCCCCGGCGACCTCCCCGACCGCGATGGGCGGCCGGTGCTGACCGACACGCCTGAGTACGCCGGCGCCGCGGTCGCCGCCGTCGCCGCCGACACGCCTGAAGCCGCCGAGCGGGCGCTCGCGGCGCTCGCCCCCGCCTGGGAGCCGCTCGCGTTCGTCGTCGACCTCGACGAAGGGCTCGCCCGCCAGAGCTTCACGGAGGACCCGTCCGAGACCTCCCGCGGCGACGTTGACGCCGCCCTGGCCGGCGCCGCCGCGATCGTCGACGCCGAGTACCGCACGCCGGCCCAGGTGCAGAACCCGCTCGAGACGCACTGCGCCGTCGCGGTGTGGGAGGCGGGCGCGCTCACGGTGTGGTCGTCGACGCAGGGCATCTTCGCCGCCCGCGACGAGCTGGCCAGGGCGTACGACCTCGAGCCCGACGACGTGCGGGTCGTGTGCGAGTTCATGGGCGGCGGCTTCGGCGGCAAGCAGGGCGCCGGGCCGGAGGGGTTCGTCGCGGCCGAGCTCGCCCGCCGCAGCGGCCGGCCGGTGCGGCTCGTGTACTCCCGCGCCGAGGAGACGATCGCCTCGGGCCATCGCGCCCCGACCGTGCAGACCTACCGCATCGGCGCCGACGCCGACGGGAAGCTGCTCGGCATCGAGGGCTCGGCCGTGATCGGCGTGGGCCTGCACGGCTGGGTGTTCCCGGTGCTGAACCCGGCCGAGACGCTGTATGCCTGCGAGAACGTGCGCTCGATGGTGCTGCCGGTGAAGCTCAACCTCGGCTTCTCGAACGCGTTCCGCGCCCCCGGCGTGATGGAGGGCGTCTTCGGCTTCGAGCAGGCGATCGACGAGCTCGCCGATCTCGTCGGGATCGACCCGCTCGAGATCCGGCTGCGAAACGGCGCCGACCACGAGCAGTCGAGCGGCAACCCCTACACCTCCAAGCATCTCGAGACCTGCCAGCGCCGCGCGACCGAGCTCGCCGGCTGGGCGCAGCGCAACGGCCTGCGCTCGCAGGGCCGCATCCGCCGCGGTCTGGGCATGGCGAGCCAGATCTGGTGGGGCGGCGGCGGCCCCCCGGCGCACGCCACCGTGCGCATGGGCCGCAGCGCCCGGCCGACGCTTGTCTGCGGCTTCCAGGACATCGGCACCGGCACGATGACCGCCTCGGCGGTGATCGTCGCCGAGTCGCTCGGCGTGCCCGTCGACTCGGTGCGCGTGCAGGCGGGCGACACCGCCCGGTCGGGCTACGGCCCGACGTCGGGCGGATCCATGACGCTCGCGTCGGTCGCCCCGGCCGTGCGCTCGGCCGCGCACGATGTGCGCACCCAGCTGCTCGAGCTCGCCTCCGACCTGTACGAGATCGCCGCGTCCGACCTCGTCATCGCCGACGGCGCCGTCAGCTCGCGCGACGGCACGCTCCGGCACGAGATCACCGAGATCACGTCCAAGCTCGGCAACTCTTCGCTCGTCGGGCACGGCTCGCGCGGGCCGAACCCCGACGGGATGCGCATCCACACGTTCGGCTGCCAGGTGGCCCAGATCGCGGTCGACACCCTCACCGGAGCGGTGACCGTCGAGCGGGTGTGGGCCGTGCACGACGTCGGCCGCATCATCAATCCGATGGGGGCGATCAGCCAGGTCACCGGGGGCGTGCTGCAGGCGATCGGCTTCGCGCTGACCGAGGAGCGCGTCGTCGACCCGACCACCGGAATCGTCGTCAACGCGGGGCTCGAGGACTACAAGGTGCCGACGATGGCCGACACCCCCGACATCGTGTGCGAGTTCGTCGACTCGCCCGACCCGCACCTCGGGCTGGGGATCAAGGGCCTGGGCGAGCCGCCGATCATCCCGACCGCCGCCGCGATCGGTAACGCCTTCGCCCACGCCACGGGCGTACGGCTGCGCGAGGCGCCGTTCACCCCCCGGCGCGTGCTCGAGGCGCTCGCGTGATCCCGCCGTTCACCTACGCGCGTCCCGAGTCCGTCGACGAGGCGGTGAAGCGCCTGGGCGCGCCCGGGGCGCGCGCGATGGGCGGCGGCACCGACCTCCTGCCCCAGCTGCAGCGGGGGATCCGCACGACCACGACGGTGGTCGACCTGCGCGCGGCGCTCCCGGCGGCCATCGCGCGCGAGGGCGACGGCCTGCGGATCGGCGCCGCCACGAGCGTCGCCGATGTGGCTCGCGACCCGGACGTCGCCGAGCGCTTCGCCGTGCTTGCGCAGGCGGCCTCCGCGGTCGCCTCGCCGCAGCTGCGCGAGATGGGCACCGTCGCCGGCAACCTGTGCCAGGCGGTGCGGTGCTGGTACTTCCGCCATCCCGACCTCACCTGCTGGCTGCGCGGCGGCGACACCTGCTACGCCCAGATCGGCGACCACCGCAAGCACGGTCTCGAGCCGGGCGACTGCATCTCGGTGGCGCCGTCGGATCTCGCGGCCGCCCTGCTCGCGCTGGACGCGGTCGTGACCACGAACCGGCGCGAGCGCTTTCCGCTGGCCGACCTGTACCGAAGGGCGAGCAGCGAGGACAGGGCGACGGTCGCGCTCGCGCAGGGCGAGGTGATCACGGCGATCACGGTGCCCGCGCCGCCGCTCGCGAGCGCCTACGCCCGTGCCGGCGAGCGCGCCGCCTGGAGCTTTGCCCTGTGCGGGGTCGCCGCCGCCCGCTTCGACGGCGGCACGCGCCTGGCCGCGATCGGCGTCTCGAACCTGCCTCGCCTGCTCGACCCGGCCGATCCGCTGGCGGGCCTGCCCGGCCTCGAGATGACCGGGTGGAAGCGGCGGCTGCTGCAGACGCTTGCCGACGACGCGCTGGCCGCGGTCTCGTGAGCCGGATCGCCGCAGCGCTCACGGCGCTCGCGGCGGCGCTGCTCTGGCCCGCCGCCGCCGCAGCCGTCGGGCCGCTCACCGCCACGGCCGTCAAGGACCGGGCGGCGCCGGTGAACGAGGAGTCGCCGTCGGCGGCCGCGGGCGAGCTCGCGTGGGTGCAGAACACGAGGTCGCATCCGCACCTCTACAACGTCTACGCCCAGAACGGGGGCGGCGCCCGCTTCCGGGTGAATCCGGTGGGCACACAGGCCGGACTCGGCACGGGCATCGACGGCCACATGCTCGTCTACACCCAGGTGCACGGTGCGAAGTCGAGCATCCGCCTGTTCGACCTGCAGACGCGCACGGGCTCCGCGCCGCCGGCCGGGGTGAACACACCGGCGGTCGAAGACGAGCCCAGCATCTCGGGCGGGTGGCTGCTCTTCCACCGCCTCGAGCAGGGGTCATCACCCGGACAGCAGGTGCTGCTTCGCAACCTGACCACGGGCGCAACCCGAACGCTCGCATCGGTGCCGCGCGCGCGCGGGTTCCTCGAGGCGGGGCAGGTGAACGGTGACTGGGCGGTGTGGACGCAGTCGGTCGACGGCACCCGCTTCAACGTCTGGCGTTACCAGATCTCGACGCGGATGGCCACGGTCGTCCGCAACCCGGCGAACAAGGTGCACTCGGCCGCCGCGGTGAACCCGAACGGCACGGTCTACTTCGAGCAGAGCGGGTCGGCCTGCGGCTCGGGCGTCACGATCGAGCAGTTCCCGGTCGGCGGGCCGGTCACGGCCGACGGCACGCTGCCGGCCGGGATCGACCTGTTCCACCCGTTCCTCTACGAGCACAGCCCGTCCGACGACTTCCTCTTCGCGCGCCTGCATTGCCGCGGCGGAGCGACCGGCGTCTACCGGGCGACGTTCGCCTAGACCAGGCCGCGCGGCGTCGTCACGGCGCCCTCGCTCGCCGACGACACGAGCGCCGCGTACTTGGCGAACACGCCGCGCGTGTACTTCGGCGGGGGCGGCGTCCAGTCGCGCAGGCGCGCGGCGATCTCGTCGTCGGAGAGCGCGACGCGCAGCTCGCGCGCGGCGACGTCGAACTCGATCGTGTCGCCGTCGCGGACGATCGCGATCGGCCCGCCGTGCACCGCCTCGGGGGTGATGTGCCCGGCCATCAGGCCGTGCGTCGCGCCCGAGAAGCGGCCGTCCGTGATCAGCGCCACCTGGTCGCCCAGGCCCTCGCCGACGAGCGCCGCCGTCACGTGCAGCATCTCGCGCATGCCCGGGCCGCCGGCGGGACCCTCGTAGCGGATCACGACCACGTCGCCCGCCGCGATCGCGCCCGCCTTGACCGCGGCGAAGCAGTCCTCCTCGCAGTCGAACACGCGCGCGGGGCCGCTGTGCGAGAGGCGCTCGTGCCCCGCCAGCTTGACGACGCAGCCGTCCGGCGAGAGGTTGCCGCGCAGGATGGCCAGGCCGCCGGTCGGCTTGAGCGGGGTCTCGATCGGCACGACGACCGGCTGGCCCGGCGTCTCGACGACCTGGTCGGCGATCTCGCCCAGGGTGCGGCCGTCGACGTTGCGGGCGCCCGCGTGGACGAGGTCGCGCTTGCGCAGCTCGCGCGCGACCAGCGCGACGCCGCCGGCGTCGAACATGTCGGTGGCGACGAACTGGCCACCCGGCTTCAGGCTCGCCACGATCGGCGTGCGGGTGGCGATCTCGTCGAACTCGTCGATCGAGAACGGGATGTCGAGCTCGCGGGCGATCGCGAGCAGGTGCAGGACGCCGTTGGTCGAGCCGCCGGTGGCCGCCACCGACGCGGCCGCGTTCTCGATCGCCTCGCGCGTGATGATCTGCGACGGGCGCACGTCGTCGCGCACGAGCTGCATCACCAGGCGGCCGCACTCCTCGGCGGCGTCGCCCTTGCCGCGGTTGAGCGCCGGAATCCCGTTCAGCCCGGCCGGGCTGATGCCGAGGAAGTCGAGCGCGGTCGCCATCGTGTTGGCGGTGAACATGCCGCCGCACGCGCCGGCGCCCGGGCACGCCGCCGACTCGACCGCGTGCAGCTCGGCGGCGTCGATCGTCCCCGCGGCGTAGGCGCCGACGGCCTCGAACACGTCCTGGATCGTGATGTCGCGGCCGCGGATCGTGCCCGGCGCGATCGTGCCGTTGTAGAAGCACGAGCCCCGGCACGTCCAGGCGGCACAGCGCCATCGCGCCGGCCGGGATCGTCTTGTCACAGCCGACGATGCAGACCAGGCCGTCCATCAGGTGGCCGCGCACGACGAGCTCGATCGAGTCGGTGATCACCTCGCGGCTGACCAGCGGCGCCTTCATCCCCTCGGTGCCCATCGACACGCCGTCGGAGACCGAGATCGTGTTGAACTCCATCGGCGTCCCGCCGGCCGCGCGGATGCCGGCCTTGACCCGCTGGGCGAGCTCGCGCTGGTTGAAGTTGCACGGCATCGTCTCGATCCAGCTGGTGGCGACGCCGACGAGCGGCTTGGCGAGGTCGTCGTCGGTGAACCCGATCGCCTTCAGCATCGCCCGCGCCGGCGCGCGGTCGGGGCCGTCGGTCAGGGCGGCGCTGTGGCGCTTGGCGGGGTCGGACGGGCGGTCGTACGGGTTGTTCGTCATCGGACGAGCAAGACTATCTAGTCGGCGGCGGCCTCGACGGCGACATAGAGGCCCCAGGCGCGGCCGGAGGCGAAGAGCTCGTCGGGATCGACCTCGCCCACCTCGCCGAGCGGATGCGGCGCGGGTTCGTCGGCGGTGCTGCCCCACACCATCTTGCGCGGCGGCGCCACGTCGGGCTGCGCCAGGTGGTCGCCGCGCTCCTGGGCGGCCAGGAGCTCCTCACCCGCAGGGCCGTCTGCGTATCCCTTTCCCATCGGCCAAGTGTAGGCTTTTGCGCGACGTGGCCGACGACGTTGCCGGAATCACGGGCGACCGGGAGGGCGGACGCACGTCCGCCGGCGCCTTCGTGCGCCTGCTGGCCGCATCCGCCGCGGTCGCGTTCGCGATCACGGTCGTCGGCGGCTACAGGCTCGGGTGGGCGTGGACCGGGTTCGCCGACAACAACACCGTGTGGGACTGGCTGCACCTGCTCGTGCTGCCCGTCGTTCTGACCGCGGCGCCCGTCTGGTACCGCACGCGTCACGAGCTGGCGGTGGAGTGGCGCCTGCTCGTGGCCGCCGTGCTGGCCGTCTACGCGGTCATGCTCGTGGGCGGGTACTGGCTGGGCTGGACGTGGACGGGGTTTGACGGCCGCACGCTGTGGGACTGGCTCGAGCTGCTCGTGCTGCCGCTCACCGTCACGGTGCTGCCGATCTGGCTCGCGCTCGGGCGCAACCTGGACCCGCGCCTGCGCCAGGCCGGAGTCGTGCTGCTCATCGGCTTCGCCGTGCTCGTCACCGCCGGCTACGGCTTTGACTGGCGCTGGACAGGCTTCCCCGGAAACACGCTGTGGGACTGGCTGCACCTGCTGCTCGTGCCGTTCGTGCTGCCGATCGTGCTCGCATGGTTCTCGGCCACCCGGCTCGAGCAGGCCGCGGAGCCAGAGCCGACGCTCGCTCTCAGCCCCGATACGCCCTCCGGAGCAGGCTGAGGAGCTCGTCGCGGCCGGGCGGCGGCGTCATTGCGCGCAGCTCGGGACGACTCAGGGCGGCATCGGCGACCGCGGCCAGCGCGTCGGGGTCGACGCCGAGCGCCTCGAGCGACGGCACGCCGCCGAGGTCGGCCACCCTGCGGGCAACGGTATCGACGGGCACGCCGAGCGCGTCGGCAAACGCCGCGATCGCCTCGGGGTCACGCCCGCGCATCGCCTCGAGCACGTGCGGCAGCATGGCCGCGTTCGTCGCGGCATGCGGCGTCCCGCACAGCCGCACGATCGTCTGGCAGAGCACGTGGTGCAGCGAGTATCCGGCCGAGTCGATCGCGTAGGCGGCCAGGAGCGCGCCCAGGGCGAGCCGCTCGGATGCGTCGGCGCCCTCGCCGAGCCCTTCGGCGATCAGGGTCGAGGCGGCCGCCGCGGTCATGCTCGCGACCGGGTTTGCGCCCGGGCCGTACAGAGCCTCGGCGGCGTGGGCGAGCGCGTTCATGGCGCTTCGGCGCCGGTCGGCGGCCGGCTGGCCGGCCATGAGCGCCGGATCGGCGAGCACCAGCACGGGCCGGTGGCGGCCGTGCTTCTCGTAGCCCGGCACCTGGCGGTGGCCGCCGGTCATCTCGGCCCCCGAGAGCGTCGTCGGCACGGCGCAGACCCGCCCGCCGCGGGCTGCCGCGAGCGCCTTGGCGGTGTCGATCACGCGCCCACCGCCCCAGGCCACGATCGGGCCGTCGCCGACGGTGCCGACCAGGGCGGCGGCGGCGTCCACGACCTGGCCCGGCGGCACATCGTGGACCGCGGCCCACCCGTCGCGCAGCCCGGACGGGATCGATTCGCGCGACCGTGCCGTCGAGAGCAGGACCGCGTCGGGCCAAGCGTGCGCGCCCACGCCGGGGCCGAAGCGGATCGTGCGGTCGCCGTCGGCCCAGGCGAACGGCCGCGGCGCGGTCGGGATCACTGCGCCATCGCCACCCCGGCCACGACGAGGACTGCCCCGGCGCCGAGCCACACGGTCACCGGCTCGCCCAGCGTCACCGCCCCGATCACGATCGCCACCACGGGGACACCGTACAGGTAGGCAGACGCACGCGATGCATCCAGCCGCCGCAGCCCGAGCGTCCACACCAGATAGCCGCCCAGCGTGGCGGCGACACCGAGGTAGAGCAGCAGCGCAATGCCTCCGGCATGCAGGTCTGAGACCCGCCGCAGCGTCCCCCCGCGCGCGAACGGCAGCAGCGCGACCGTGCCGACGAGCCCGGCGGTCGCGGTCAGCGGGATGGCGCTGTGGCGCGCGAAGAGCGGCTTCAGGATCACGTTGTAGGCGGCGAAGGCGACGGGCGCCGCCAGCACGAGCAGCGGCCCGCGGGCGTCGTGGAACGAGATCCGCTGCCCGGAGCCGAGCAGGACGACGCACACCACCCCGGCGAACGAGACGGCGAGGCCGAGCGCGCGCCGGCGCGAGAAGCGCTCCTGCCCCAGCGCCAGCGCCATCGCCAGGGTCATCCCCGGCGCCGAGGCGACGACGACGCTCGCCGTGCCGGCCGTCGTCAGCCGCTCGCCGGCGTTCAGCGACAGGTGGTAGACGACCACCACGAGGAGTCCGGCGACGACGACCCGGGCGAGGTCGCGCCGCCCAAGGCCCGGGAGCCCGCGGGTCGCCACCAGGACGGCGGCGAACCCCGGCGCCGCGATCAGGTAGCGGCCGAGGGCGATGTCGGGCGCCGTGAGGCCGTCCAGCAGAAGCTGTTTGATGGCGGCGAATGCGCCCGCCCAGACGACCACGACCAGCGCGAGCAGCAGATGCGGGCTACGTGGGAGACTGGACCTGATGACAGCTAAACGCATCGAGATCCGCTGGCGTGATATGGACGGATTCGGCCACGTTAACAACTCGACCTACCTGACGTACCTGGAGGAGGCCCGCGACCAGTACCTGACCGACCTCTTGGGCGAGACGGTGCACCGCATCGTGATCCGCCGGATCGAGATCGACTTCGTCTCGGGGCTGACGCAGGACGACGATCATGTCGACGTCGACGTGCAGCTCACCGGGGTCGGCACCTCCAGCCTGACGCTCGCAGAGCGGATCGTCACGGTCGCCGACGGCCGCGTCGCCGCCACGGCGAACACGGTCATGGTGCATACGGACGACTCCCGCACCGCCTCGGCTCCCTGGCCCGCCGCCGCGCGGGCTGCACTCGCGGCTCAGTAGAGCGCGGCCGCCAGGCGGCGGCGGTACTTGGACGCCAGCGGATCGTCCTGGCCGAGCTCCGCGAAGACCCCGATCATGACCTGGCGGATGCGCTCGCGCACGTCGGCGCCCGCGTCCTGGAGCGCACCGAGCAGCAGCTCGAGGCCGCGCTCGGTCTCGCCCTCGGCGAGCGCCGCGAGCGCCGGCCCGAGCACCGGGTCGCCCGCGGACTCGAGGCGCACGAGCGCCGCCCGCGCGGCGGGATGGTTCGGCTGCAGCTCGAGCGCGCGCCGCAGCGATGCCTCGTCGCCCAGCGCGGCCAGCCGGTCGGCTTCCGACGGCAGCAGGCCGCGCAGGAACGAGTCGACGGCGGCGCGGGGCTGGGCGCCGGTGAACTCGTCCACGAGCCGGCCGTCCTTGAACGCCTTGACGGCCGGGATCCCCTGCACGCGAAAGCGCAGGGCCACGCGCTGGTTGGCGTCGACATCGACCTTGATGAGCTCAACGGCGCCGTCGGTCGCCGCCACCGCCTCCTCGAGCACCGGCCCGAGCTGGCGGCACGGGCCGCACCACTCGGCCCAGAAGTCGACGACGACGGGCACCTCACGCGAGCGCTCGATGACGTCGGCGTCGAAGGTCGCGTCGGTGGAGTCGCCCACCGTCAGCCCTCGCCGTCGTCGGTCTGCTCGCGCAGGTAGCGCTCGAAGTCGGCCGCCAGCTCCTCCCCCGTCGGCGGGTCGTCGCGGTCGGCCGCCGCCTCGAGCTGCTCGACATAGCCGGCGACGTCGGGGTCGTCCGCGATCGCGGACGCCACCCGCAGCTGGTACTCGCTGGCGGCGCGCTCGAGCTCGGCGCTCCCGGGCGGCGTGCCCGCGATCTCGGCCAGCCGCTCGAGCAGGGCGAGCGCGGCCTGCGGGTTCGGGGCCGCCGAGATGTAGTGCGGCGTCGCCGCCCACAGGCTCGCCGACACCAGCCCGGCCCGCGAGCACGAGTCGTGGAGGACGCCGACGATCCCGGTCGGCCCCTCGTAGGTCGAGCGGGCGAGGCCGTGTCGGGTCATGAGCGCCGGGTCGGACGCGCTCGCCGAGACGGGCACGGGCCGCGTGTGCGGCGTGTCTGCGAGCAGCGCCCCCATCGTGATCACGAGCTGGGCGCGGTACTTGCGCGCGATCCCGACGATCGCGTCCGAGAACGAGCGCCAGCGCATGTTCGGCTCGGTTCCGAGGACGATCAGCAGGTCGTGCTCGGCTGATGCGTAGAGCTCGGTGACGGGCCACTCCACCTGGCGCACGTCGCCGTCCACCATGTGCACGGTCGGCCGCGTCTGCTGGTAGTCGATGAAGGGCTCGGAGTCGATCACGGCGAACCGCTCGGCGTCGGTGACCGAGCGCAGGTAGCCCGCGGCGAGGCTGGCGGCACCGCCCGCGTCGTTCCAGCCCTTGAACGCGGCCACCACGCGGGGGCTGCGCAGATCGGGGTCGCCCTCGAGTTGCACGAAGTCCATGCCTGCAGTCTGGCACATCGCCCGCGGGACCCGGGATGCTCGCGAGCGGTATAACGTGAGCAGTGGGCGCAGTCGACCTCATCGTGATCGCATGGATCGTGGTCTCGGCGACGCTCGGCGCACGTCGCGGCCTGGTCGCGAACGTGCTCGGCCTGGCCGGCTTTGCGATCGGCGCGCTCGTCGGCGCCCGGATCGCGCCGCACCTCCTGAGCGGCGGGTCGAATTCGACCTGGCTCCCGTTCGCGAGCATGGTGGGGGCGCTCGTCGGCGGCACCGCCGCCCAGGCGGTGACCGGCTCGGCTGCGGCGATGCTGCGGGGGAAGCTCGTGCACGGGCCGCTGCGGATGGTGGATACGGCCGGCGGCCTCGTCGCGGGGGCCGGCCTCGGGCTGGCCGTGGCGTGGCTGGCCGCGGTGGTCGCACTCGCGCAGCCCTCGCTCGGCCTGCGCGGCGACGTTCAGGGCTCGGACGTGCTCCCGGCACTGCTCCGTGCGGTGCCCGCCGACGAGGTGCTGAACGCGCTGGCCCGCTTCGACCCGCTGCCGGTCCTGCCGTCGATCGCCGACCGGGCGCTGCCGCCGCCCGACCCGAGCGTCCTGCGAAGCCCCGCCGCGCGCCGCGACCGCGCGAGCGTCGTCCGCATCGAGGGGTCGGCGTGCGGCCTGGACATCCAGGGATCGGGCTGGGTGCTGCGCCCCGGCATCGTCGCGACCAACGCCCACGTCATCGCCGGCGAGCAGGACGCACAGATCGAGGTGCCGAACGGCCCCACCCTGACCGGAGTCCCGATCGCGGTCGATGCCGGGAACGACGTTGCGCTCCTACGCGTCCACGGCCTCGATCCGCCGCCGCTGCGGCTGTCGCCGCAGGGGCCCTCGGGCGCCGGTGCGATCCTGATCGGCTATCCCGAGAACGGCCCGCTCACGGCCGTCGCCGGCCGCGCCGGGGTGCCGGTGACCGCGCTCGCGCCGGACGCGTACGGCCGCCACATCCACGCCCGCACAGTCGTGCCGCTGCGGGGCGTGCTGCGGCACGGCGACAGCGGCGGCCCGGTCGTCAACCGCGCCGGCCAGGTCGTGGCGATGATGTTCGCCGCGGACGAGGGCGGCGGCATCGCGGGCGGCTTTGGCGTGCCGCTCGACGCGATCCGCCACGCGCTGCAGCTCGTGCACGCGCACGCGGACACCGGGCCCTGCCTGGGGTAGCGGCCGTCAGCTCGCGTTGCGTTCGTTGAAGGCGCGGTGGTCGGCCTCCTGGCCCAGCCGGTGCGCCTCGGTGAAGATGAAGCGGGCCCAGTTCCCCTGCTGGTGCACGTCCAGGTTGTCGAACTCGATACCCCAGCGGGTGCGGTTCTGCCCGTCTTCGGCGTACTCGAGGAAGCGGCGCACGTGCGCCTGCACGGGGCCGACGCCGCCCGGCAGAACCAGGGTCAGCTCCTTGTCGACCCACAGGTTCGCGTTCACGGCCGCCTCGAGCAGGACTCCGCTCATCGAGATGTTCAGCGCCCTGCCGTCGAACGCGGTCATGGCGCCCGTGTGCTCGACCGCGTTCACGGTGATGACCCACTCCCCCTCGACCCGGAAGTGCCGCCGCCGCTCGCCTGGAAACCGGTTCGGGGCCGGGCTCATCTCGGCGACCGAGTCTAGCGGCTGGGGGCGCCGGCGGGCCGTCGCCGGCGCGGCACCTCCCAATTGGCATATGCAGCGGATGCCAATTGGCGCGGCGGGCACCCCGCGGCCGCGCCCCGCCTACCCCACCGCCCGGGCCAGATCCCGTTCCGCGAGCACGTCGGCGAGCGCCTCCAGAGCGACCAGGTTGTGGCCCTCGACGAAGGCGTCGGCGTGGCGCAGCGCGATGCGCATTCCGCCCGCGAGCGGCGCGAACCCCTCGTGGCCCTTGAGTGGATTCACCCACACCAGCCGGTGCGCCTGGCGGGCGATGCGGCCGAGCTCCCGGTCGAGCAGGCCCAGGTCGCCGCGCTCCCACCCGTCCGAGACGATCACGACGACCGCCCCGCGCGTCAGCCCGCGCCGACCCCACGTCTCGTTGTAGCCGCGCAGCGACTCGCCGATGCGGGTGCCGCCGCCCCAGTCGGGCATCAGCGCGCCGGCCCGCGCGAGCGAGCGCGCCGGGTCGAGCGTGCGCAGGTGCGGCGTCAGCCGCGTGATCCGGGTGCCGAACGCGAACGCCTCCACCTGGCGGCCGGCGACGGTCACGGCCTGCATGAACATGACCATCGCCCGCGCATACGGCTCCATCGAGCCGGACACGTCGCACAGGAACACCAGCTTGCGCGGCACCTGCTTGCGCTCGCGGTACGCCGGGTCGAGGGGCAGTCCCTGCGTGCGCATCGCCCGCCGCAGCGTCCGCCGGGCGTCGTAGACGTCACCACTCGACCCGGCCCGCAGCCGGCGTGAGCGCCGCGTCGGGGCGACGGCCGGCAGCCGCTCCATCAGCCGCCGCAGCCGGCGCAGCTCGAACACCGTCATGTCAGCGAAGTCGCGCCGGCGCAGGCGCTCGTCGGGCGAGGAGGCGAGCAGCATCGTCGTCTCGTCGCCGTCGTCACCCCCGCCGCCGTCGGACTCACGCCCGGTCGCCGCCGGTGGGGCGCTCGGATCGAGCCGCTGCACCTCGAGGCCGATCTCGGGCGCCGGCGTACGCGGCGCGCGCTCCCAGTAGTCCGCGAAGGCGGCGTCGAAGGCGTCGATCTCCTCGCGCCGCGCGACCAGCGTGCAGCGCAGCGTGTGGTAGACGTCCTCGCGCCGCGTGAGCCCGACGACGTCAAGGCCGCGCAGGGCATCCTGAATCCGGCCCGGGCCGACCTCGAGCCCCGCCTCGCGCAGGACGCGCCCGAAGCCGACCATCTTCGCGAGGACGGCGTCTCCCGGCGCCGGCATCGGTTAGGCCTCGCGGGCCCGGGCGACGAGCCGCTCGAGATGCGCGTCGCGGACGAGCTCGATGTCCTCGTGGTGCTTCAGCACCGACCCCAGGGTCGACTCGACCACGCCGGCATCGAGCTCGGACTGCCCGAGCGCGACGAGCGCCTGGATCCAGTCGATCGTCTCGGCGACGCCGGGCACCTTGGCCAGGTCGAGCGCCCGCAGCGACTCGACGAACGTCGCCGCCTCGACCGCCAGCCGCTCGGGTACGCCGGGGACGCGGGCGCGCACGATCGCGACCTCGCGGTCGATGTCGGGATGGCCGATCCAGTGGTACAGGCAGCGGCGCTTGAGCGCGTCGTGCAGGTCGCGGGTGCGGTTCGACGTGAGCACGACGAGCGGCCGCCGGGCCGCCCGGATCGTCCCGATCTCGGGGATCGTGACCTGGAAGTCGGAGAGGAGCTCGAGCAGGAACGCCTCGAACTCGTCGTCGGCGCGGTCGATCTCGTCGATCAGGAGCACCGGCGCGATCGCGTCGGTGTGCTCGATCGCGTCGAGCAGCGGCCGCCGCTCGAGGAACTCGCGCCCGAAGAGGTCGTGCAGCGTCCGTCCGGGATCGAGCGCGTCTGACGCCTCGAGCGTGCGGATGTAGAGCAGCTGGCGGGCGTGGTTCCAGTCGTAGAGCGCATGGCCGACGTCGATGCCCTCGTAGCACTGCAGCCGGATCAGCCGCCCGCCGGTGACCATCGCAAGCGCCTTCGCGGCCTCGGTCTTGCCGACGCCGGCCTCGCCCTCGAGCAACACCGGCTTCTCGAGCGCAAGCGCGAGCGCGAGCACGGTCGCGAGGCCGCGGTCGGCCAGGTACGCGTGGTCGGCGAGCGCGCCGGTGAGCGCGTCGATCGAGACGGACTCGGCCATCCGGTCAGCTTATCGCGGCTGCGGCGGCGCCCAGCCGCTGCTGGTCAGATCCATGCCGCCGTCGATCGCGATCGTCTGGCCGGTGATGTAAGCCGCCGCGGGCGACGCCAGATAGGCGATCAGCTCGCCGACCTCATCCGCCCCGCCGATCCGCTGCATCGGGATCGCGGCGGCGATCTCGTCCAGGTCGAGGCCGTAGCCGCGCACGCCCTCGGTGTCGATCCAGCCCGGCGCGACGCAGTTCAGGGCGATGCCGTAGCGGCCCCACTCCATCGCGAGCGTGCGTGTGAGCGCGCCCATGCCTGCGCGGGCGGCCGACGAGTGCGCCATGCCGGCGATGCCCCGCTCGGGGCACAGCACCACCGAGATCACCCGGCCGCCGTTTGCGATCATCCAGCGCGTCGCGACCCGCTGGGTGAGGAACCAGGGCGCGTCCAGGTTCAGGCGCCGCACCGCCCGCCAGCCTCCCGGGGTGATGTCCTGCGCGGCGGCGGTGAACTGGCCGCCGGCGTTGTTCACCAGGCAGTCGATGCGGCCGTACCGGGCCAGGCACTCCTCGACGAGGCCCTCGCTCACCTCGGGCTCGCGGATGTCGCCCGGATAGACGGAGCAGCCGTCGCCCAGCAGCGCCCGTGTCTCTTCCAGCGGCTCGGGCCGGCGGCCGGCGACGACGACGCGGAAGCCGTCGCGGTGCAGCGCGACCGCCGCCGCCCGGCCGATGCCGGTGCCGCCCCCCGTCACGATCGCCGCACGCTCCATCGGCTGAACCTACCAGACGCCACCGACCCTCCCCGACGGCGGCGCGCCCCCGTACACTTCCGGGAGAACCAGGGAGGTACGCGAGTGCGCTGTCTGCTGCTCGACGCAACCATGCGGCCAACAAGCCTCGTCACCCGCGAGCGCGCGGTGTCGCTGGTCGTCTGCGGCCAGGCGCAGGTGATCGCGGACGACCCGGCGGTCGTGTACCGGTCGCAGCACCTGCGCGTCGCCCTGCCCGTGATCCTGCAGGTGCCCGCCTACGTCGAGCTGCGGCCGCTGGTCAAGCGCAACGTCGTGCGCCGGGTGCTGTTCTGCCGCGACAACTGGCGCTGCGCGTACTGCGGCCGCGACGGCGGCCCGCGCGACCTGACGATGGATCACGTGAAGCCGCTCTCGCGCGGCGGCGGCCACACCTGGGACAACGTCGTCTCGGCCTGCCGCCGCTGCAACCACCGCAAGGGCAACCGGCTGCCGTGGGAGGCGGGCATGTACCCGCGCCACGTCCCCAAGGCACCGGACATGGTGCAGGTGGCCTGGGCGGGCCGGCTCACGCACCCGCTCCAGCGCGAGTACGTCGCCGCCTGGCACAAGGTGCCCGAAGCGGTCCTCTAAAGCGGCCCTGAGCCGGGCGGTGAATGGAACGGGCCAGGCCCCGGTTATTCACGGACCGCGGCGAGCCGCAGGGCCGCCTGCATCGACGCGGCGACCGGGCCGGGCCGGCCGTCACCGATCTGCGCACCGTCCATGCGCACGACCGGCATCACCTCGCGGACACTCGACGACGTAAAGACCTCGCCCGCCGCCGCGAGCTGCTCGCGCGGGTAGGCGCCCTCGGCGACGGGAAGCCCGGACGCGGCCGCCGCAGCCAAGAGCGTCTCTCGGGTCACGCCCGCGAGGATGCCGAGGTCGAGCGCCGGCGTGTGCAGCGTGCCGCCGTCGACGAACCAGATGTTCGAGGTCGGGCACTCGAGCGCCGTCCCTTCGAGCGAGAGGAAGAGCGCGTCGTCGGCGCCGCGTTTGCGCGCCTCGTGCTGGGCGGCCATGTTCACCGCGTAGCTGGTCGACTTCACGCCGGCCAGGAGCCACGGCGACGCCTGCCGGGCCGTCGCGCCGGTCGCGAGCTGGAGCGTGGCGAGCGCGATCCCCGCGGCCCGCATGTCGTCGAGGCCGTCCGGGAGGGCGGTCACGAGCGCGAACCCGGTCGGCGGGCCGCCGGCGGCTCCGGGCGTCCACACCAGCCGCAGCACCGCGTCGACACCGCCCACGTGACCGAGCGCCGCCCGGACGAGGCCGGCCAGGCCGGAGGCGTCGGGCCGCTCGAGCTCGAGCACCTCGGCCGAGCGGGCCAGCCGCTCCAGGTGGGCCTCGAGCCGGAACGGGTGCCCGGCGTACACGCGCAGCGTCTCGAACGCGGCCCGTCCACGCAGCACCGCCTCGTCGTCGGCGCGCAGCCACGGCCGCGCCGGGTCGACGAGCCCGTGGCCCAGGACCGCGAGTGCGAGGGGGTCGCCCGCCATGCGTGTGCGATGCTACCGCTGTGTCCGCCGTCTCGGATCGCAAGCGTCACGCCCGCAGCCTGTTCGCCGGCATCGCCGCCGACTACGACCGCTGGGCGCAGCTGCTCTCGTTCGGCCAGGACCGGCGCTGGCACGACGTGATGGTCGAGACGGTGGCGCCGGCCGCCGATCGCCCGGGGGCCGTGGTCGCCGACGTGGCCACCGGCACGGGCGCAGTCGCGATCGCCCTGGCCCGGCGCTATCCGTGCCGCGTCATCGCGATCGATCAGAGCCCCGACATGCTCGCCGGCGCCCGCGACCGGATCGACATCGCCGGCCTCGGGGCGCGGATCGACCTCGTCGAGGCCGACGCCGAGGGCCTTCCGCTCGCTCCGGGATCGGTCGACGCGCTCACGCATACCTACCTGTTGCGCTACGTCGACGACCCCGCGGCGGTGCTGCAGACGCTGGCAGCGGCGGTGCGCCCGGGCGGGATGATGGCGTCGCTCGACTTCGGCGTGCCGCACGGCGCCGCGCTGCACGCCTGGCGGGCGTACACCCGCATCGGCCTGCCGGCTGCCGGAGCACTCGCCGGGCCGGGCTGGGTGCACACCGGGCGCTTCCTCGGCCCGAACATCGAGGAGTTCTGGGAACGGCACCCGCTCGAGTCCGTGCTGCGGATGTGGGCCGACGCCGGCATGGAGCGGATCCGGTCGCGCCGGCTCTCGGTCGGCGGCGGCGTCGTTATCTGGGGCGTGCGCGGCGGCGGGTGATCCGCCCGGCGGCCTCGAGGTAGTCCCCGGCCCGCTCCGCGTTTCGCGCCACCCATACGCAGATCACCGCGAGCGGCAGCTCGATCAGCATCCCCGACGCGGCCGCCATCACCTGCTCGGCCCCGCGCGATGCGGTGACGACGTCGAACCAGGCGTCGCAGACGAGCATGGTCGCCGCGGCGGCGGCGGTGCTCTGGATCCACACCGCCCGGCGCAGGGCGGCGTAGGCGGTCGCGAGCAGCAGGCACGCCATGGCGATGTCGAAGCCGGCCCACGCGACGTCCCAATGCCGGGCGATGTGACGTTGGGGGAGGTCGTAGGCGACCCACAGAGTCCACGGGACGAGGCCCACGCCGACGAGCGCGAACAACGGCGCCACCCACCGCGGGATCGGCGTGCGCCGCGGCGTGTCAGCCGGGCCGGAAGACGCGCTCATGCTACCCATGGTAGAGCGGGTCCGCCCGGTCGCGATAGCCCGCTGCCCGTTAGGCGCCGGCGTCGGCCGGCTCGAGCTCGATCCCGGCGGCGGCAGCGATCATGTCCACCGCCCCGAGCGCGTCGGCGACGGTCATGCGCACGCCCCGCAGCCGCTCCGGGTTGACCAGCCCGGCGAGGCGGCAGCGGCGCATCGCGCTGTTCGTGAAGGTCGCGTCGGCGAGCCGCGCGCCGGAGAGGTCGCAGTCGCTGAACACGACCGATTCGAGCGCGGCGTCCTGCAGGTCGACCTCGGGCATCACGCAGCTCTCGAAGCGCACGCGCACGAGCTGTCCGAAGCGCACGTTCGCCAGGTCGAGGCGGCAGCCGGTGAAGGCGACGTCCGTGAGCGCACAGCCCGCAAGCGTCGTGCCGGTGAGGCGCACGTCGCGCAGCTCCACCCGGCGCATGTCGGCCGAGCCCGCATCGGCGTTCGCCCAGCTCCCGCCGGCCACGTATGTGTCGCGCAGGCGGAGACCGCGCACCTGCGCGCCGGCGAGGTCGGCGTCGTCGAGCCGGGACTCGATGACCTGCAGGTCGTGTGCGGTGCCGCCGGCGAGCGCGAGCCCGCGCAGGCTGCACGTTCGCAGCTCGGCGCCCCGCAGATCGGCGGGAGCGTGCGCGAGCGTCTCGAGGTCGTCCGGGAGGTCGGGCGGGACGGGATCGTTCGGCCCGGTCGCGCCGGCGCGGGGTGCCATGCGGGGAGCTTAGGCGCGGCCTACGAGGCCTGGAGCTCCTCCAGGTAGCTGGCCGATCGCCGTGTCAGGCGGCCGTCCGCCCCCGGCTCGTAGAAGCCCATCCGCCAGATCGGCGGCGAGTAGACGTGCAGCGAGACGGCGGGCTCGGTGCCGGCGTGACGGACGTCGTGGATCCTCGACCCGTCGAAGCTGAAGCCCTCGCCCGCGGCGTAGACGACCTCGTCCAGGTCGGGCCGGCCGAGCACGAGCCGCAGCTCCGCCAGCTGTCCGTCCAACACCTGCACGGCCCCGCTCGAGAGGTCGTGATCGTGCAGACCGGTCTCCTGCGTGGCCACCCAGCACAGCAGCCACGCGTCGATGTGGTGGTCGCGGTGCAGGCGGATGTAGACGCGGTCGTGATCGTCGTGGCGGACGAGTCCGCGCCACAGGCCGGGGGCACCGGCCAGCTCTCCGACGACGGCCCGAAGCTCGTCGGGCGCCAGGTCGCGGTCCTCCCCACAGCGCTCCAGGAACCAGCTGGAGACCGCCGACCGAACCGGCACATCTGTCATGGAGTACCTCCGTTGAGGTTGAGCACCCGGCATGGGTTGTGCTCGCCGACGGCCTCGACCACCCGCGGGCCGAGCCCCTCGAGCGACCGCAGCAGCGGGTCGGGGCTGATGACGGGGATGTCGGTGCCGAGCACGACCTGCTCGGCTCCGTAGGTTGCAAGGGCAAGCTCCAGTTCGAGCCGCTGGCACGCCGCCGTGTCGAGGAAGACGTTCGGGTCGATCCCGCCCGCGAGCCCCGTGAAGGTGCGCCAGCGTCCCTCGAGGAACGGCGCGCCGCCGGCCATGATCGCGAACACCACCCGCAGCGCCGGGTAGGCCGTGGCGCCGAGGGCGCGCCACGTCGCGAAGGCCCGCAGCGACCAGGCGGGGTACTGGGCGAGCGACGTCCACCAGGCGGGCAGGCGCGGATCGGCCGGCTCGGGCCGTGTCCACGGCGCCGGGCCGGGATGCACGAACAGCGGCCGCCGCGCCCGCTCCAGGATGTCGAGCAGGGGCGCGCAGCGGTCCAGGCCGGCCGGCGAGGCGATGGCCTCGCTCGGCAGCGAGAGCCCCACGAAGCCCTCGGCGAGCCGATCGACCAGGTCGGCGGCCCCGGCGTCGGGCGCATCCAGGCAGGCGGCCGCGAAGGCCCGCAGCCGCCCTCCCGAGGCCGCCACGACCTCGGCGATGCCGTCGTGGTAGGCCTCGAGCAGCGGGCGGGCTTCGTCCGCGGGCAGCGCCTCGACTCCACACGGGCTCGAGATCGAGATCACCGCGATGTCGATCGCGCAGGCGTCGAGCAGCGCCAGCCTCGCCTCGGGGTCGTGGCCAGCCGCCGAGATGGCGCATTCGGGCTCGTAGGCCAGCTCCAGGCGCAGCTCCCCGCCACGCCTGTGGATCGAGGGAGGCGCGTCACGCGCAGCCAGCGCCGCGAGGTACGCCTCCGGCCACAGGTGCTGGTGCAGATCGACGCGCGTTTGCGGACTCCCGGGTCTTGTGAAACGATTCACCACTATTCTGCCCGAAGCAATGCCGAAACGCAAGCGCACGACGCTGCGGGACGTCGCCGACCTGACCGGCCTGTCGCCTGCAGGCGTGTCCTACGCCCTGCGCGGCCAGCGCGTGTCGGCGGCGACGGCCGAGCGCGTCCGCGATGCGGCCGACCAGCTCGGGTTTCGCTCCGACCCGATCGCCCGCGCCCTGCGCAGCGGCTCATCCGGGGTGATCGGCGTGATCGGCGGCAGCCTGGCCGACTACTGGCACCAGGAGTTCGCCTCGGAGCTGCAGCGGCACCTGCGGAAGCGCGGGAGGTACATGCTGCTCGCCGACGCCGATGGGGACGCGGGCACCGAGATCGAACGCGCCCGCGGCCTGGTCGACCAGCGCGTGGACGGCCTGATCGCGCTACCCGTCGCGCCCGGCTCACCCGCGTGGCGCGAGATCGTGGCCGAGTTGCCCGTCGTCGCCGTCGGCGCGCCGCTGCCCGCGCCGGCGGGCGCCGTCAGGTTCGAGGCCAACGAGGGCTCCGAGCTCGTGCTCGACCACCTGCGCGACCTCGGCCACGAGCGCATCACCGTGCTCGCGTCAGGCATGCACCGGCCGCACCGGCGCCGCGGGGTGCACACGCGCGTGTGCGGCTTCGCCACCGCCGATGGGCACGCCGCCGCCCTCGCGGCCCTCCGCAGCGCCACCCCGCCCACCGCCCTCTTCGCGCTCTCCGACGCCCTCGCCTACGGCGCGTACATGGCAGCCGCCGACGCCGGCCTGGGCGTGCCCGACGACATCTCGGTGGCCGGCTTCGACGACCATCCGCTCTCGCGCCTCGTGAGCCCGGCGCTGACCACCGTCAGCTGGGACACGGCCCGCGCGGCCGCAGCCGCCGCGGCGATGCTGCTCGACGCGATCGAGGGCCGGCGCCGGCTCGGCCACGAGCTCGTGATCCGCCCCCGCGTGGTCGTCCGCGACTCCACCAGCGCGGCCCGTGCATAAACGGGGTCTGACCCCGTTTATGCAATGAGGGTGGAGAACATCAGGTAGCTGCGGTCGCGGGTCATGCCGACGCGCTCGTAGAGGCGCACTGCGCCGGTCGGGTTGTCGGCGTCCACCTTGAGGCCGACCGTGGCAAGACCGCGGTCGTGGAACACCCCCAGCGCATGCCGCAGCAGCGCCTCGCCGATGCCCGCGCCACGAAACCGCGGAGCGACCGCGAGATCCTTCACCCAGCCCTCCCGCCAGCACAGGCAGACGCCCGCGAGCAGCTCGGCCGCCTCGGCCAGGAACCACACGGCCGGGTCGAAGCTCGGGTCGTTTGTCATCCACGGGTGCCAGCGCGCGAACGGCGGCACCTCCTCCGCGTTGCCTGCGAAGGCGGACTCGAGCAGCGCGTGGACGTCCTGAGCATCGTCGTCGCGGTAGGCGCGCACCCTCACCGCCGGCGGCCAGACACCCGCCGGCGGACGATCGGAAACGTCGACCTCCATGCGCAGCACCTCGCGCGTCTGCACCCACCCCCGGCCGCGGTAGAGCGCCACGAGCGCCTCGGCCGCCGCGGGTACGATCGTCTCGAGCGCACCGCCGCGGCGCGAGACGGCGTCGAGCAGCGCGTCCGCGACGCCGGGGCCCGTCGCGGGATGCGGCCAGACCTCGACGTAGCCGTCCTCGAGCGTCGCGTACCCGACCACGCGCTCGCCGGCGTCAAGGGCCACCCAGGCATGTCCGTAGTCCCACACCGCGCGCAGGTGCTCGACCGTCGTGTCCGCGTGGCCGTGCAGCGCCACGGCGGCCGCCTCGGAGACGGCGAAGGCCTCGGCAACGTCCGACATCCCCGCCGGCCGCACGACGACGGCCGCGCCCATCAGGCGGCGAACTCGAGCAGCACCTTGCCCCACTTTCCGGGGCCGGCCAGGTGTGCGAACGCATCCACCGCCCGGTCGGCGGAGAAGACGCGGTCGACGAGCGGCCGCACCCGGCCGCTTGCAAGCAGCGGCACCACCTGGTGGGAGAACGCCTGCACGGCTGCGGCCTTCTCCTCGAGCGGCCGCGCGCGCAGCACCGTGCCCATCAGGCTCGCGCGCTTGCCCATCAGCACGCGCAGCGACACGTCGGTGTCCGCGCCGGCTCCGGTGCCGACGATGATCACCCGCCCGCGCGGCGCGAGCGCCGCCAGGCTGCCGGACAGGTTCTGCGCCCCGATGAGCTCGAGCACGACGTCGACCCCGGCGGCATCGGCGAGCGCGACCGGCTCGGCGCCGAGCGCCGCCAGCCGGTCGTGGTGAACGCGCGCGTTTGCGAGCACGCGGGCGCCGATCGCGACGCCGAGCTGGACGGCGGCTGTGCCGACGCCGCCGTTGGCGCCGTTCACCAGCAGCGTCTCGCCCATGAGCAGGCCGGCGCGGGTGAAGACCGCATCGTGTGCGGTCACGAACGCCTCGGGCGCTGCGGCCGCGTCGCGGCCGGAGAGGTTGTCGGGCACGCGGGCCACATGGCGCTCGTGCGCGACGACCGTGTCGGCCAGGCCGCCGCCGCCGACGATCCCGAACACACGGTCGCCCTCATGCCAGTTCGTGACCGCCGCGCCGCACGCGACGACCGTGCCGGAGACCTCGAGGCCGGGAATGTCCTGCGGCGAGCCGGCCGGCGCCGGATAGCGGCCGGCCATCTGGGCCAGGTCGGCCGGATTCAAGCCCGCATGCGTGGCGCGGATGACGACCTCGTGGCTGCCCGGCACCGGGTCGGCCCGCTCCTCGACGCGCACGACCTCGGGCCCGCCCGCGCCGGTGTAGGTGACCGCGATCATCGCGCGGATCCTACTCGCGCCCCGGTGCGTCTCAATCCACGCCTCGCCCGGCCAGCTCGGCGTCGAGGATCACGATCGTGCGGGCGCCCTCGCCGCGGCGCAGGCGCTGCAGCGCCTCCTCGACGCCGTGCAGGTCGGTGACGTGCGAGACGACACCGGCGAGGTCGATCTCGCCCGAGGCCGCGAGCTGCACCAGGCCGGGCAGCTCGGCCGCGACGTCGGCGGAGCCGTAGTAGCAGCCGCGCAGCGTCTTCTCGTTCAGCAGATCGAGCGCCGGCAGCGACACCTCGACGCCGGCCGGGGCGATGCCGACGACCGTCGCCTGGCCGCCCGGCCGCAGCAGATCCCACGCGAGCCGGATCGTGTCGCCGCGGCCGACGGCCTCGATCGCGTGGTCGAACCCGCCCGGCACGAGCTCGGCGGCGGCCGCACGAACGTCGACTGACGCCTCCAGCGTGTCTGTGGCGCCGCGGGCGCGCGCGAGCGCGAGCTTGCCCGGGTCGCGGTCGACCGCGACGATCCTGCCGGCGCCGGCGAGCTTCGCCCCGGAGACGACCTGCAGGCCGACACCGCCGCAGCCGATCACGCACACCGACTCCCCGGGCGCGACCCTGGCCGCGTTTCGCACCGCCCCCACGCCGGTGACGACACCGCAGCCGACGAGCGCGGCCTGCCACAGCGGCAGATCGGTGCCGATCGGCACCGCCGTCGCGGCCGGGACGACGCAGCGCTCGGCGAAGCACGACACGTGCAGGAAGTGCTTGATCTGCGTCCCGTCCGGCCGCTCCAGCCGCGAGGTTCCGTCCATCAGCACCCCCGCCACGGAGTGCTCGGCCGCCGGCTCGCACAGGTTCGGCCGGCCGGCGACGCACATGCGGCAGGTCCCGCACGGCGGCACGAAGCAGAACGCGACGGGGTCGCCCGGGGCGACGTGCGTGACGCTCGCGCCGACCGCCTCGACGATGCCGGCGCCCTCGTGGCCGAGCACGATCGGCCAGCGGCCGTCGCCCAGGTGGCCCTGCGCGAGGTGCAGGTCGGAGTGGCACACGCCCGCCGCCGCCACGCGCACGAGCACCTCGTCGTCCTTCGGCGGGTGCAGGAGCAGCCGCTCGACGCGCACCGGCAGGCCGTGGCGCTCGAGCACCGCGGCCTGGATCTCGACGGGGGCGCCGCTCATGCCACCCTGTGGCGCTCGAGCGCGTCCAGGTCGGGCTCGACGCCGAGCCCGGGCCCGGCCGGCGGGCGGATCGTGCCGTCGGCGGCGATCGGCACCGGCGCGGGCAGCAGCCAGTCGCGCCGTTCCGCCGTCCATGCCGGCGGATCGAACGGCACCTCGATGTACGGGCACGTCGAGAACGCGAGCGCGGCATGCAGGTTGCAGACGAGGCCGTAGCCGTTCGACCAGGTATGCGGCGACCACATGCGCCCGTGCAGGTCGGCCAGGGCGGCCACGCGGCGGGCACCGCCGATCCCGCCGGCGAGGACGACGTCGGGCTGGATCACGTCGACCCCGCCGCGCACGACGAGGTCGCGTGCCTGGGCCGCCTCGCGCACCATCTCGCCGGCGGCGATCCGCAGCGACGTCGCCTGCCGCAGCGCGGCGTAGCCGGCGATGTCGTCGGTGCGCAGCGGCTCCTCGAGCCACTCGACGCCGAACGGCTCGAGGGCACGGGCACACGCGATGGCGGTGGCGACGTCCCAGCGCGGCGAGCGGTCGCCGGGCATCCGCCAGCCCTGGTTCGCGTCGACCATGATCCGCATCTCGCCGCCGACCGCACTCCGCACCGCCGAGACGACCTCGACGTCGCGGCGCCAGTCCTCGTCGTGGAAGCGCAGCTTGACGGCGCGCACGCCCGCGTCGCGCAGTGCGACGCAGCGCCGGGCCCGCTCGTCGGCCGCGACCCGCTCGGCGCACGATGCGTAGGCGACGAGCGACTCGCTGCGGCCGCCCAAAAGCTGCCACAGCGGCCGGCCGAGCGCGCGGCCGACCAGATCCCACACCGCCACCTCCAGCGTCCACGGCCGGCCGCCGTGGAAGTCGACCGTCTCGCACACCTCGCGCACGACCTCGGTGCGGAAGGGGTCGACTCCGCGCAGCAGGCCGTCGAGCAGCTCGGCGTCGGGCAGCGCGTCGCCGCTCGCGCACCCGCGCAGGCCGTCGTCCGCGGTGACGAGCACGAGGGTCGCGTCCTGGTGCGTGCGCGGCTGCGGATCCCAGGCGGCCAGAAGCGGCGGGTCGAGCGCGAAGCGGTAGCGGCGCGTCTCGATCGAGGCGATCTTCATGCGGCCGCCCCGGCCCCGTCGGGCCCGAGCTCGAGCACCGCTCGCCGCGCGCCGCCCTCGCGCAGAAGGGCGAAGGCGTCCTCGATCCGGTCGAGCGGCAGCCGGTGGGAGATCAGCCGGTCGAGCGGCAGCCGGCCGCGGCGGTAGGCGTCGAGGACGAGCGGGAAGTCACGCTCGGGCCGGCACGAGCCGTACAGGGCGCCGATCACGCGACGCTCGCCGCGCGGGATCAGCCGGGCGGGCACGCGCAGCTCGGCGTCCTCGCGCGGGATGCCCATGAGCACGGCCTGGCCGCGCGGCCGCACCGACAGGAAGGCCGCCCGCATCGCCTCGGGCCGCCCCGTCGCCTCGAAGCCGTGGTCGACGCCGCCGCCGGAGCGCTCGCGCACCGCCGCCGCGGTCGCGTCGGCGTCGCCCTGCCACGCGACCGCCTCGGTGGCGCCGAACTCGCCGGCCGCCTGCGCCCGCTCGAGGCTCATGTCCACTGCGACCACGGGCTCGGCCCCGGCCGCCGCCGCTCCCATCACCGCCGAGAGGCCGACGCCGCCGCAGCCGAACACGGCGACGCGGTCGCCCGGCGCCACGCGGGCGGTCCGCCACGCCGCGCACACGCCGGTCGTGACCGCGCAGCCGACGAGCGCGGCCACCCCGAACGGCACATCGGCCGCGATCGGGATGCACGACGCCTCGGGCACGACCGTGTGCTCGGCGAACGTCGAGAGCAGCGAGTAGTGGTATGCGGGGCGCCCCTCGTAGGACAGGCGGGTCGTGCCGTCGAGCAGCCCGCCTGCGTCCATCGCGGGGAAGGCCGCGGCGCACAGGTGCGGCAGATCGCGCCGGCACTCCTCGCACACGCCACAGGCCGGCAGCCAAGACAGCGCCACGCGGTCGCCGACCGCGACCGCGGTCACCTCGGCGCCGATCGCCTCGACGATGCCCGCGCCCTCGTGGCCGAGCACCGCCGGGCAGCGCGTCGCGGCCGTCCCGTCGATGGCGTTCTGGTCGGAGTGGCAGACGCCGCTCGCGTGCAGCCGCACGAGCACCTCGTGCGGCTGCGGCGGCGCGAGCTCGAGCTCGACCACCTCCAGGCGCGCACCGGTCTCAGGCAGGAGTGCGGCTCTCGTCCTCAACGGCCTGGAGCCTGCGGAGCTC
Source organism: uncultured Actinomycetes bacterium (assembly GCA_963825325.1). Taxonomy (GTDB): domain Bacteria; phylum Actinomycetota; class Thermoleophilia; order Gaiellales; family JAICJC01; genus JAICJC01. The sequence continues at coordinate 291,632 of CAWGSU010000003.1, read as the reverse complement.
CTCGAGTCGGATGTGGCAGCGCATGAGGTGGCCGTCCTCGGCCTCCTCGAGCGGCGGCTCGGTCGTCTCGCAGATCGCGCCCAGCTTGCGCGGACAGCGGGTATGGAACACGCACCCCGAGGGCGGGTCGGCGGCGCTCGGGATCTCGCCGTCGAGCCGGATCCGCTCGCGGCGCAGGCCGTCGATGGTGGGAACGGCCGAGAGCAGCGCCTCGGTGTAGGGGTGGTGCGGGCCGGCGAAGACGGTCTCCGCGGTGCCAAGCTCCATGATCCGGCCCAGGTACAGCACCGCGATGCGGTCGGCCAGGTAGCGGACGACGCCGAGATCGTGCGAGATGAAGAGGTAGGTGACGCCCTCGCGCGCCTGCAGCTCGACCAGCAGGTTCAGGATCGCGGCCTGCACCGAGACGTCGAGTGCCGAGGTCGGCTCGTCACAGACGACCACCTGGGGGTTGCCGGCGAAGGCGCGGGCGATCGCAACCCGCTGCTTGAGGCCGCCGGAGAGCTGGGTGGGCCGCAGCGCCAGGTGCCGCTCCTCCATCCGCACCGACCGGATCAGCTCGATCAGGCGCGCCTGCAGCGCCTCGCCCGAGAGCCCGGCCAGGCGGTGCAGCGCGCGGCCGACGAGGCGGCGCACGCTGTGGCGGCGGTTGAGCGCCGAGTCGGGATTCTGGAACACGATCTGGAGCGCCTTCACCTGCTCACGCGTGCGCCCACGGGCGTCTCCGGCGACCGCGGCGCCGTCGAGGGCGACCTCCGAGCCGGGGTCGGGCGCGGTCAGGCCGAGCAGGACACGGGCCAGGGTGGTCTTGCCGCTGCCCGACTCGCCGACCAGGCCCAGCGTCTCGCCGGCGTTGATGTCCAGGTCGACGTCGACCAGGCCGCGCAGCCGCTCGCCGTAGAAGCTGAACGTCTTCGAGACGCCGCGCAGGCTCACGATCGGCGTCCCGGCGTCGCGGGCCGGCGGCACCTCCAGGTCGACGGCGGCCTCACGCGGCAGCTCCGGTGCGCGCTCGTGGAAGTGGCAGCGCGAGGTGCGCCCGGGGCCGACTGCGTACGCCGGCGGCGCCTCGGTGTGGCAGCGGTCGGCGGCGATGGCGCAGCGCGGGGCGAAGATGCAGCCCGCGGCGGTGTGGCCCGGCTGGGGCAGGAACCCCGGGATCGTGTCCAGGCGACCGTGGTCCTTGCGCCGGCCGCGGCGGGGGATGCAGCGCAGGAGCCCGACCGTGTACGGATGGCGCGGGCTCTCGAACACCTCGGTGGCCGGGCCCTCCTCGACGAGCTCGCCCGCGTACAGCACTCCCACCCGGTCGCACATGCGGGCGATCACACCCAGGTTGTGGCTGATGAAGAGCACCGACGTCGAGAACTCGTCACGCAGCGCGGCGACCAGGTCGAGCACCTCGGCCTCGACGGTGGCGTCGAGCGCGGTCGTCGGCTCGTCCAGCACGAGCAGCGCCGGCTCGGAGGCGAGCGCCATCGCGATCACCACCCGCTGCAGCATTCCGCCCGAGAGCTGGTGCGGATAGCGGCGCATGACGCCGGCGGGGTCGGAGATGCGCACCCGGTTCAGGATCGCCTCCGAACGGTCGAGCGCCTGCTTGTGGTCCATTCCTGCGATCTCGTACACCTCGGCCACCTGGCGGCCGACGCGGATCGAGGGGTTGAGCGCGCGCCCCGGCTCCTGGTAGACCATCGACACGGTCTCGGCACGCAGCCGGCGCAGGTCGGAGCGGCCGAGAGCGAGCGCGTCGCGGCCGTCGATCGTGATCGCGCCCGACTTCACCCGGCCGTTGCGCGGCAGGTAGCGCATGAGCGCGAGCGCCATCGTCGACTTGCCAGAGCCGGACTCGCCCACCAGGCCGTACGACTCGCCCCGGCCGATCCGGAACGAGACGTCGCGCAGCACGAGCCGATCGCTGCCGCGCACGCGGTAGGCGACGTCGACGTGCTCGACGTCGAGCGCGTCGTCGCGCTCGGGGGCGTCCTGCGGGACGGCGGCCGTCATCCCTCGAGCACGCCCGAGATCGAGTCGGCGACGAGGTTGACGGCGACGACCAGCGAGGCGATCGCAAGTGCCGGGAAGAGCGTCTCCCACCAGAACCCGGCCGTGATCAGGCCGTAGTTCACCGAGATGTCGCCGCCCCAGTCGGGCTGCGGCTGCTGGATGCCGAAGCCGAGGAACGACAGCGTGGCGACGGCGAAGATCGCGTAGCCGACGCGGACGGTGAACTCGACCAGGATCGGCTGCAGGACGTTCGGCAGGATCTCGACGAACATGATGTAGGGCGAGCGCTCGCCGCGCAGGCGGGCGGCGGCGACGTAGTCGAGCTCGCGCTCCTGCAGCACCGCCGAGCGCACCGTGCGCGCGATCAGGGGCGTGAACACGAAGCCGATCACGACGATGAGCGTACGGGTCGACGGCCCCAGTGCGACCACGAACAGGAACGCGACGATCACGACCGGCAGCGAGAGCACCGCCTCGACGATCCGGCTCGCGACGTTGTCGGTCCAGCCGCCGAAGTAGCCCATCGCGAGCCCGAGGGCCGTGCCGAGCACCGTGCCCAGAAGCGTCGCGAGCGGCGCGATGATGAGGATGCTGCGGGCGCCGACGATGACACGCGAGAGCACGTCGCGCCCGAGCTGGTCGGTTCCGAACCAGTGCCCCGAGACCGGCGAGTGGTTGACCAGCAGGAGGTTCTGGGCGAGCGGGTCATGCGGCGCGAGCGTGCCGCCGAAGAGCGCGCACAGCACCCAGAAGCCGACGATCACCGCCCCGATCAGGAAGGTCTTCGAGCGCGCGAGCTGCCCCAGCAGCTCGCGCCGCACCTGGCCGACGCCGGCGTCGAGCGCGCCGGCCGCCTCGACCGTCGGGCTCGCGGCGCTCACTCGGCGTCTCCGAAGCGGATGCGCGGGTTCAGCATCGAGTAGATGAAGTCGGCGATCAGCGTTGCGAACATGTAGACGATGCCGATCGTGAGCACGCCGGCCTCGAGCATGGGGAAGTCCTTGTCTTGGGCGGCCTTGAAGATCAGGTTCCCAATGCCCTGGTAGTTGAAGAGCGTCTCGATGACGACGAGCCCGCCGATCAGGTAGCCGACCTGCGTCGCGATGACGGTGACGGTCGGGACGAGCGAGTTTCGCAGCACGTGGCGGCGGATGACGATGCCACGCGGCAGACCTTTGAGCGTGGCCGTGCGGGCGTAGTCGGAGTCGAGCGCCTCGACGGTGCCGGCGCGCGCCATGCGCGCGATGTACCCGAACAGGATCAGGACGAGCGGGATCGAGGGCAGGATCAGGTGATAGAGCTGGGTGGGCAGGGACGCGCCCGGCGGCCACGCCGCCGAGAGCGGCAGCACGTTCAGCCAGATCCCGAAGATGATCATCAGCACGATGCCTGAGACGAACTCCGGCACAGTCGACAGCGAGAGGCCGAGCACCGTGATGACGCGGTCGGGGGCCTTGCCGACGTTCAGCGCGGCAACGACGCCGCCGAGGAGGCTGAGCGGCACGACCATGATGAACGCCACCGCCGCCAGCTCGAGCGACTTGCCGATCGCGGCCGTGATGAACGGCTCGACCGGCGCCCGGAACTGGTACGAGTTGCCCATGTCGCCGCGCACGAACCCCGAGATCCAGTCCCAGTACTGGGTGATCAGCGGCTGATCCACGCCGAGCTGGTGGTCGAGCTGTGTCACCGCGCTCTCGGCGGCGAGCGGCCCCAGGATCGCCCGGCCCGGATCGCCGGGCAGCACCTGGCCGGCGAAGAAGACGATCACGCTCAGGATCCACAGCGTGATCAGTGCCAGGCCGACGCGCTTTGCGATGAAGAGGGTCATGGCTCGGGATGGTGTGGATGCCGGCCGCGGGATCACCCCGCGGCCGGCATCGGTTTCAGCTGCTCATGCCTTGGATGCTCCGAACAGGAAGATGTGCCCGATCGCCGTCGGCTCCACCCCGCTGACCGTCGACCCGGTCGCGGTCAGGTAGTTGTAGAAGTAGGGGTAGATGATCGGCGTCTGGTCGAGCAGCAGGTTCTGGATCTTGCCTGCGATCGTCTTCTGGCCCTGAACGTCGGTCGCCGGCGCGGCGATGTACTGCTTGGAGAGGGTGTCGTACTCCTTGTTCTTGAAGTGGGCCGCGTTCCACGTGCCGGTGCTCTGCAGCGGCGCCGTCAGGAACACGTTCGGCACGCTGCGATGGCCGTAGTCGACCAGGCTCATCGCCCCGTCCAGCCAGTCGGACTGGCCGGGGACGGCCTTGCCGTAGTACTGCGCCGACGACTCGATCGTGAGGGCGATGTTCACCCCGATCTGGGTCGCGGACTGCTTCACGATCTGGGCCAGCTGCGGGATCTCGAGGAACTGCTCCGTGAAGAGCTTGGTCGAGAAGCCGCTGCCGTGCCCCGCCGCCTGCATCAGCTGCTTGGCCTTGGCGATGTCCTGGGCCCGCTGCGGGACGCTGGTATCGGTCGACGGGAACACCGGCGCGAACGGGCTGTCGTTGCCCAGGTCGGCCTTGCCCTGGAAGAGCCCCTGCACGATCTGGGGCCGGTTCAGCGTGAGCGCGATCGCCTGGCGCACGCGCGGGTCGGTGAACGGGGCCTGGTCGGTGCGCATCGACAGCTCGCGGTGCGCGCTCGACTTGAGGTTGATCACCTTCACGCTCGAGTCGGTGAGCAGCGCCTGGCCGCCGCCGACCGAGAACTGGCCGAGGACGTCGATCGTCCCGCCCTGCAGCGCCAGCACGCCCGGCGACTCGGCCGCGTAGAACGTGAAGTCGGTGCTGTCGGGCAGGGCCTTCGGGCCCCAGTAGGCGTCGTTCCGGACGAACGACGCGCCCACCTTGGGCGTGTAGCTCTTGAGCTTGAACGGCCCCGTCCCGATGAAGCTCGACTCCCACTTGGTGGGGTCGTAGTTGTTCGGCAGGATGATCATGTTGTAGTTGTCCGACGAGGTCAGGTACGGGAAGTTCCCGTTCGGCGCCTCGAGGTGGAAGGCGACCGTGAAGCTGTCGACCTTCTGCACGCCGGAGGGCACGAGCACGCCGCCGAACGCGCTCAGAGCGTTCGCGGAGCCCTTGGGGTCGGTCTGCAGCTTGTACGTGTAGACGACGTCGTCGGCCGTCAGCGGCTGCCCGTTCGAGAACTTGACCCCCTGGCGGATCTTGAACGTCCAGATCGTCGAGTCCGAGTTGGCCGTCCAGCTCTCGGCCAGCACGGGCACGAGCTGCAGCGTCGAGTTGGAGATCGCGAGGTACTCGCCCGTCTGGCCGAGCATGTCCAGGCCGCCCTGATCGGCGACGGTGACCGGGTTGATGGCGGCCGTCGGCGTCACGATGCCGACCTTGAGGTTGCCGCCGGCCTTGCCCCCGCTCGAGCCGCCGGACGCGGGTGTGCTCGAGCTGTTGGCGCCGCCGCACGCCGCGATGATCGCGGTCATGAGCGGCATCGAGAGGCCGACGACCGCACCACGGCGGACGAACTCCCGCCGGCTGAGTCGCCCCGCGGCGAACTCGTCGATGAAGCTGTTGTCGAGCTCCGACCTGCCCCTGCGAATGCTGTCGAGCCTGCGCTGGTTCTCGTCCATTGGTGGCATCACCTTTCTGTCCGGTTCGGCATCGTCGTGCTCATCATTCCTGTCGGTCCCCCGTCCGACGTTCGACGTCAGGCCGTGTCCGGGGGTTTGTGGACCGCGCGAAGTGTTGCCGATGCGCGCAGCCCGGCGGTGCGCAGGTCTGCCAGCAGCACCATCCGCCGGCGGCGGTCGATGCGGCCGCTCGGCACGCACAGGGTCATCGCCGCGACGGTCGCACCGCCTGCGGCCACGATCGGCACCGCCAGGCAGTGCAGGCCAAGCGAGGTCTCGTTCACGTTCTCGGCGTAGCCCTCGGCGCGGGCACGGTCGAGGATGCGATCGAGCTCGCCGGGCCGCAGGCGCCGGCCGACGGGCGTCACGAGCTCGACCCCCGCCAGCAGATGCTCGGCCGCCGCCGGCGGCTGCGCCGCAAGGAGCACGCGGCCGCTCGCCGCCGCGAACGCCGGCAGGCGGCTGCCGACCCGTGTCATCAGGCGCACGGCCTGCGACGTCTCGGCCTTGGCGATGAAGAGCGCATCGGTGCCGTCGAGGACGGCCAGGCAGGTGGTCTCGTCGTGCCGTGCCAGCAGGCCGGCCGCCTCGGCCTCGAACGCCGATACCAGCGCCGAGGACGCGCTGCGGGTGCCGAGCTCGACCGTCCGCGGGGCGAGGGTGTACCCGCCGTCGCCGCAGCGCTCGACGAACCCGCGCTCCTCCATCGCCGTGCAGGCCCTGTGCAGCGTGGTCTTGGGCAGGCCGGTGGCCGTGCTCAGCTCGGCCAGCCCCGAGGGGCCGAGCTGGTCAAGCGCCTCGAGCACGCCGAGCACCGCCGCGATCCCGGGCGAGACCGCCCGGGTGGGCGCCGCGGAGCGTCGTTTGGGCGCGCGTTCGCCGACAGCAACCGCCATCAGCACCGCCTCGAATCAGGTCGGGGATCGTCCATCTCCCGGTTCCGCCCGTGAAACGCACGCCGCACGGGTGGAGCGGAATCTCTTTCACATCCACCCGGTGGTGTCAAGGCCGCGACCGCTGCCCATCCCCACGCGACGCCTGAGCGGGCACGGGCCGGGCAGGGTCGCGGCGGGGTCCGCCGAACCGTTGGGCATGCGTCCCAAGCTCGCGCTCGCGTTCGCAGCCTGGGCGGCCCTTGCGGCTGCGCTGCCGCCGGGTGCGCTGGCGGACGCCTCGCCGCAGGCGACGCTCGCCGCGCGCTACTCGCCCGAGGTGCGGCTCGTGGCCCAGATGACGCCCTGCGGGGCCGGCGAGCCGTTCATGCCGATCGACGTCGACGCCGTGCTCGGAAACGACGAGGTGGCGCTGCGCGGGCCGTGGCAGGGGGCGAATCTGGTCAAGGTCGCACCGACCGCGGAAGACATCGCCGGCGGCCACACCGGCTATCACCTCGACTTCCCCGGCGACGCGCTCAACCCCGGCTGCTCGTACGAGCAGTGGGAGCGGGAGCTCGAGACGACGGCGGTCGCGACGACGTATGCCCGCGTCGTGTCCGAGCAGGGCCAGACGGCGCTCGCATACTGGTTCTTCTACATCTACAACGACTTCAACAACAAGCACGAGGGCGACTGGGAGATGATCCAGCTCGACTTCCCGGCGGCGACCGCCGCCGCTGCCCTCAAGGTCGCCCCTTCCGAGGTCGGCTACAGCCAGCACGACGGGGCAGAGCGGGCCGCCTGGGATGCCTCCAAGCTCGAGAAGGTGGACGGCACCCATCCGGTCGTGTATCCGGCCGAGGGGTCGCACGCCAACTACTACGAGCCCGCGCTCTACCTGGGCGCGAGCGGCGCCGCCGGCGTCGGCTGCGACAACACGCGCGGCCCATGGCGGATCCTTCGCCCCGCCGTCCGGCTGGTGCCGGACGACCCGGCCCAGATCGCGGCGCAGTATCCGTGGCTGACCTACACGGGCAACTGGGGCGAGGAGCACGTCGCGTTCTACAACGGGCCCACCGGCCCGAACGTGCACTCGCAGTGGGACCATCCGATCACGTGGGCGCAGACGCGCTGGCATCCGTCGGCGTTCGCGGTGCCCAGCGGCCTGACCGGCTACCCGCACACCACCGATGTGTTCTGCGCCGGGGTGGCGGCCGGATCGAACCTGCTCACCGTGGCCGTGCGCGGCGGTGCCGCGGTCTTCCTCGCCATCCTGGCCGTGATCGTGCTGCTGATCTGGAAGGCGCTGCGGATACAGCGGCACCCCTCCCAGCCGTTCCATGTGGCGCGCAGGCGTAGCCTCGGCCAGATACTGGCCGCGTCCGCGCGCCTGTACCGCCACAACCCGAGGCGCTTCATCACGATCGGCGCGCTGTTCGTCCCGATCTCGCTCGTCATCGCCGGCCTGCAGGCGCTGCTCTTCGGCGTCACCCGCTTCGGCGCGTTGCAGGACGTGGCCGGGTCGACGAATGCGGCGGTGGCCGGAACGGCGGTCGCCCTCGGCCTGGTGCTGGGGACGGTTGGGCTCACGATCATCCAGGCGCTGGTGGCCCATGCGGTTGCACGCGCGTCCGCCGATCTCGGGCCGGACGTGCGCGGCGCCTATGCCGCACTGCGCCGGCGCTTGCGGGCGATCGTCGTCGCGCTCGTCGTCGTCGCGACGGTGGTCGTGGCGCTCGACCTCACCGTCGTCGGCATCCCGTTCTCGATCTGGCTGCTCGTGCGCTGGTCGCTGTTCGCGCAATGCATCGTCCTCGAGGATCTGTCATGGCGGGCCGGCCTGCGCCGCAGCGCGACGCTGGTCCGGGGCAGCTGGTGGCGTGTTGCCGGGATCGTCCTCACCGTGGTCGGCGTCGCGCTCCTGCTCGGCCCGCTGGTCGGCATCCTTTTCCTGCTGACGACGCCGATCAGCCTGACCGGCGTCAACATCGTCTCGGGGATCGTCTACGTCCTGACCCTCCCCTACGCCGCGATCACGACCGCGTACCTGTACTACGACCTGCGGGTTCGCGAGCAGGCCCCCCCGGAGCCGTTCGTGCTGCCGGCCGAGGCCGTGCTCGAGTAAGCGGGGCTACACTCGCCGCCGTGACGACGCCCCGAACCGATGTGGTCGGGAGCCTGCTGCGGCCGCCCGAGCTGCTCGCGGTGCGGGCCCGGTTCGAGCGCGGCCAGGCGACCGACGCCGAGCTGAAGGCGGCCGAGGACCGCGCCGTCGACGCGGCCGTCGCGCTGCAGGAAGGCGCCGGCATCGCCGTGGTCACCGACGGCGAGATGCGGCGGCTGTCGTTCCAGAGCGGACTGCCGGACGCCGTCGACGGGTTCGGCGAGGTGCCGCTCGACGCGTACCTGTGGGGCGACTGGCACGGCGAGGACGTCGGCGACCGGGCCACCGCGCGCCCGGCCGGACTCGGGGTGCGCGAGCGCCTGCGCCGGCGCCGGCACATCGCCGCCGAGGACTTCACCTACCTGCGCGCCCGCGCGACCGCGATCCCCAAGGTGACGCTCGCGAGCCCCAGCCTGTACGCGAACCTGTGGTCGGCGGAGCAGTCCCGCGACGCCTACCCGACGCTCGACGACTTCCTCGACGACGTCGCCGCGCTCACCCGCGACGAGATCGGCGAGCTTCACCGGCTCGGCTGCACGTACATCCAGCTCGACGCCCCGCACTATCCGCTTCTGATCGACCCGGCCACCCGCGCGTTCTACGAGGGCCAGGGCTGGACGGCGGAGCGCTGGCTGGAGCGCGGCATCGAGCTCGACAACTGGGTGATGGAGGGCCACCCCGGCGTCACCTTCGGCTTTCACCTGTGCCGCGGCAACCAGGGCAGCCGGTGGCTGGTCGAGGGCGGCTACGAGCCGATCGCGCGCCAGGTGTTCCGGGGAGTCCGGGCGCAGCGGCTCCTGCTCGAGTACGACGACGAACGGTCGGGCTCGTTCCAGCCGCTCGTCGAGGTGCCCGACGACAGGGTCGTCGTGCTCGGCCTGGTGACGACGAAGTCCGGCCGCCGCGAGACGGTGGCGGAGCTGACCGGGCGCATCCACGAGGCGGCCCGCCACATCGACCTGGAACGGCTTGCCATCAGCCCGCAGTGCGGTTTTGCAACGTCTGTGGTCGGGAATGCACTGACACCCGATGACCAGCGCCGCAAGCTCGAGACGCTCGCCCGCACCGCCGAGGCCGTGTGGGGATGACCACATCGGCCCGTCCGCGGGGTGGCGCGGGCCCCGCCGGTCCGTCACAATACGGCCGGTGGACGGCCCGTCGTACGACACGGTGCCGAGCGTTCTGGTCGTCTGTCCTGGCCAGCGCGACCGGCTGAACCTCGCCGACGAACGGATCCTCGATCGGTTCGCGCTCCGCTTCGCCGGGCAGCCGATCGGGCCGGAGTTCGACTCGCGCACGTTCGTCGACCACATGATCCGGTTCGGGCCGGCCGCCGACGGCATCTTCGGCTCGAGCGACGCGACCGGGCACCTGGCGACGATCCTCGCCGACGCCGCGGAGCTGCCGGGCCCCGGACGCGACGCGTTCATGCGCTGCCACGACAAGCTCGCGTGCCGCCGCGTGCAGGCCGCGGTCGTGCCCGAGGCGACGCCGGCCTTCGCGCCGGTCGATCTCGACGACCCGACCGTCGTGCCGCCCCTGCCGTTCCCATTCTTCCTGAAGCCGGTCGCCGCCCACCTGTCCCAGCTCGCCTACCGGGTCGCCGACGAGGCCGAGTTCGCGCGGGCGGTGGCCCGCGCCCGGGTCGAGATCGACGCCGTCACGGAACACGACCGCGCGCTCGAGGGGCGGACGTTCCGCATGCTGATCGCCGAGGAGCTGCTCGAGGGGAGGCTGGTCACGTTCGAGGGCTGGATGCAGGGCGGGCGGATGACGCCGATCGGCGTCACCGACGCCGTGATGCACCAGAACAGCATCAGCTTCCTGCGGTTCGAGTACCCGAGCGCGCTGCCCGAGGGGCCGCGGCGGGCGATGGCCGAGGTTGCGGCCCGGCTCATGCCGGCGCTCGGGTTCGACGGCAGCCTGTTCAACATCGAGTTCTTCGTCCGCCCCGACGGGCGGGTGACGATCGTCGAGGTCAACGGCCGCATGGCGTCGCAGTTCGCGCCGCTCGTGCAGGCGATCCACGGCGTCTCGAGCTACGAGATCCAGCTCGACCTGTGCACGGGCCGCACGCCGCGGCTGCCGCCGGCGCGCGACGACATGGTCACGGCGAGCTTCCTGCTGCGCGCCTACGACGACGCCGTGGTGCGCGCCGTGCCCGACCCGAGCACTGTGCTCGAGCGCTACCCGCACGCGCACGTCGAGGTGCTCGTGCGCCCCGGCCGGCGCCTGAGCGAGAACGACGACGACACCGTGAGCCACCGCCTGGCGGTGGTGGCGCTCGCCGCCCGCGACCGCTCGTCACTCCTGGCCCGCTTCGCCGAGGCGGTGCGGCTGCTGCCGTTCGAGCTCGAGCCGGTCTCGGCCCCGGTCCACTGAATAGTTCGGGCCTGGCCCGAATTATTCAGGCAGTGCGCTTGGGCAGGCGGGCGAGCGCGCTCACGTCCTCGTCGCCGTGGCCTTTGGCCATGAGCGCGTCCTCCTGCGCAGCGACGAGCGCGGCGACGTCCATCGGCAGGCCGGCGCGGGCGGCCTCGTCCAGGGCGATCCCGAGGTCCTTGCGGTGGAGCCCCAGCTTGAACCCGAGCGGATAGCTGTCGGCGATCATGTTGCCGCTGCGGTTCTGGAGCACCCACGACGCGGCCGCCCCGCCCGAGAGCGCCTCGACGAGCGCGGGCAGCGGCAGGCCCGCGGCCTCAGCCAGGGCGATACCCTCGCCGACGCTCGCATACGTCCCGGCAATCATCACCTGGTTCACGGCCTTGGCGACCTGACCGGCGCCGCTCGGGCCGAGGTGCGTGATCCGGCTCCCGATCGCCTCGAGGATCGGCGTGACGGTGGCGACGTCAGCGTCGGTGCCGCCGCAGAAGATGGTGAGCGTGCCCTTCTGGGCGCCCTCCGAGCCGCCGGAGACCGGCGCATCGACGAGGCCGATGCCCCGCTCGCGCAGCGTCGCCGCCAGCCGCGCCGTCGCGGCGGGCGAGACGGTCGAGCAGTCGACGATCACGCCACCGGCGGCCAGTCCCGCCGCGACCCCGCCGGGGCCGAGCAGGATGTGCTCGAGGTCGGGCGTGTCCGACACGCACGTGAGCACGGCCTCGGCGTGCGCCGCCGCCGCAGCAGGCGACTCGGCCCGGCGCGCGCCGGCCTCGGCGAGCGGCTCCTCACGCGAGCGCGTGCGGTTGTGCACCGTCACCTCGTGTCCGGCCGCGAGCACATGCCCCGCCATGGGCGCCCCCATCGTGCCGAGCCCGATCACCGCCACCCTCATGGCCGCCGAGTCTAGTCGCCGGCCAGGTCGCGCCGCTCCTGCTCCATCGAGCGGCGCAGGATCGCTGAGCGGGCCACGCGGTCGAGCCCGTCCCACGTCACCGTGGCGACGAAGTTCCCGCGCAGGTCGCGGTGCATCGAGTGCACGATGGCGTCGGTCCTGACCTCGAAGCCGAGCTCGCCGTCCTCCATCAGGACCGCGAGGCGCTCGCCCTCGCGCAGCACGTGGGCCGTGATCACCTGGGCATCGTCGGCCGAGATCGAGAGCGCATGCGCGCCGAAGTCGTCGCCGTCGGCGTTGCGGCACCGCATCGCCTGCCAGACGGTCATACGCACGTGCTTGTGGCGGCCCGCGTTCAGCTGCTCGGCCGCATACACGGCGCGCATCAGCCGCTGCTCGACGGTGCGGTCGACGGGATCGAAATCGATCGCGTAGCGGCGAAGCTCGTCGCCGAGCGACTCGACCCGAAGGACGGTCGCGTCCAGCCGGGCGGTGGTGTCGTCGTCGACCCGGAACACGACCCGTACCCGGTTGCCGGGCACGAGCTCGTGCTCGGTGACGACCTTGACGCCGCCCGCCGAGAGGTCGACCGAGCGCACGACCATCAGGCTCGTGCCGCCGTCGCGGCCGACGGCCGCGCACGACACCGGCAGCCGCACCATGACGCGGAAGAACTCCCTGCGCTGTTCATCCATCCTGGAAAGGATCGGCTCCAACGGCCCGACCCTTTACGCGGACGGACGCGCTACTCGGCGCCCATGAACGGGTAGCGGTAGTCGGTCGCCGGCACGAAGGTCTCCTTCATGGTGCGCGGGCTCGTCCATCGCATCAGGTTCCACATCGACCCGGCCTTGTCGTTCGTCCCCGACGCGCGGGCGCCTCCGAACGGCTGCTGGCCGACGACCGCGCCCGTGGGCTTGTCGTTGACGTAGAAGTTCCCGGCGGCGTTTCGCAGCGCGGCCGCGGCGTGCTCGATCGCCCCGCGGTCGGTGGCGAAGACCGCGCCGGTGAGCGCGTACGGCGACGTCTTGTCGACCAGCGCGAGGGTGTCGTCGACCCGCTTCTCGTCGTACACGTACGCCGTCACGACCGGGCCGAACAGCTCGCGGCGCATGAGGTCGAAGCCGGGATCGGTCGTCTCGACGACCGTCGGCGACACGAAATAGCCCTGCGAGTCATCGGTCTCGCCGCCGACCAGCACCTGCGCGTCGTCGGCCTCGGTCGCGAGCTTCACGGCGTCGCGCTGGGTCGCAAAAGCGCTTGCGTCGATCACCGCGCCCATGAAATTGCGGAAGTCGCGCACATCGCCCATCTTGATCGTCGAGACCTGCTCCTGCAGCGCCTCGCGCAGCTGCGGCCACAGGTTCGACGGTGCGTAGACGCGCGAGGCGGCCGAGCACTTCTGGCCCTGGTACTCGAACGACCCCCGCACGATCGCCGTCGCGACCGCCGCCGGGTCTGCGGACGGGTGGGCGAAGATGAAGTCCTTGCCGCCGGTCTCGCCTACCAGCCGCGGGTAGCCGTGATAGCGGTCGATGTTCTGGCCGACGGTGCGCCACATGCCCTGGAACACGGGCGTCGAGCCCGTGAAGTGGATCCCGGCCAGGTCGGGATGCGTGATCACGGCCTCGCCGATCTCGGCACCCGAGCCGAGCACCATGTTGATGACGCCCGGCGGCAGGCCGGCCTCCTCGTAGAGGCGCATGAGGAAGTACGCGGAGTACACGGCGGTCGAGGCCGGCTTGAAGACGACCGTGTTGCCCATGAGCGCCGGCGCCGTCGGCAGATTGCCGTTGATCGCCGTGAAGTTGAACGGGGCGACCGCGAACACGAAGCCCTCGAGCGGCCGGTACTCGATCCGGTTCCACATGCCCGGCGACGACGCGGGCTGCTCGCTCATCAGGCGGTGCATGTAGGTCGCGTTGAAGCGCCAGAAGTCGACCAGCTCGCACGCGGCGTCGATCTCGGCCTGGTAGGCGGTCTTCGACTGCCCGAGCATGGTGGCGGAGTTCAGCGTGTCGCGCCACGGGCCGGCGAGCAGCTCGGCGGCGCGCAGGAACACGGCCGCGCGGGCCTCCCAGGGCGTCTGCGCCCACTCCTCGCGCGCCGCAGCCGCGGCCGCGATCGCCTGCGCCACCTCGACCTCGCCGCCGCGGTGGAACTCGGCCAGCACGTGGTCGTGGTCGTGGGGCATGACGACGGTGCCGGTGCGGCCGGTGCGCACCTCGCGGCCGCCGATCAGCATGGGGATGTCGACTGTGCCGGAGGCCATGTCGTCGAGCCGGGCCTTGAGCGACGCCCGCTCGGGCGAGCCGGGTGCGTAGTCGCGCACCGGCTCGTTGTGCGGTGCGGGGGGTGTGAACACGCCTGAAGTCATGGCTCTACCCTATCGCCTGGACGGTACGATTGAACTGCGAGCCATCGGGGAGGACGGGCCATGAGCGTGGCGTTGAAGCGCTTCACAAACCACATCGGTGGCAGGGCCGCCGATTCGAGCTCCGGCGAGACGATCGATGTGTGCAACCCCGCCACGGGCGAGGTGATCGCCGCCGTCCCGAGCTCGACCGCGGACGACATCGACCACGCCGTCGAGGCGGCCGAGCGGGCCTTCTTCGGCGACTGGGGCCAGACGACGCCCGCCGAGCGGTTCGAGATCCTGAACCGGCTCGCCGACGCGCTCGACGATCACGCCGAGGAGCTGGGCGAGCTCGAGTCCCTGAACGTGGGCAAGCCCCGCGGCGCGGCGATCGAGGAGGTCGCCGGCGCGTCGGACTGCATCCGCTTCATGGCGGGCGCAGCGCGCACGCCCGAGGGCCAGGCGGCCGCCGAGTACGTGCGCGGCTCGACCTCGATGATCCGGCGCGAGCCGATCGGCGTCGTCGGCCAGATCACGCCCTGGAACTACCCGCTGATGATGGCGGCGTGGAAGATCTCGCCCGCGCTCGCCGCCGGGAACACGGTCGTGCTGAAGCCGTCCGAGATCACGCCGCTGACGACGCTTCGGCTGGCCGAGATCGCGGCCGACATCCTGCCCGAGGGCGTGCTCAACATCGTCTCCGGCTACGGCGACCCGGTGGGCGCGGCGATCTCGTCGCATCCCCGCATCCGCATGGTCTCGATCACGGGCTCGGTCGCGTCGGGCAAGAAGGTCGCCCGGGCGGCCGCCGACAACCTGAAGCGCGTCCACCTCGAGCTGGGCGGCAAGGCGCCGGTCATCATCTTCGACGACGCCGACATCAAGGCGGCGGCCGAGACGATCAAGGCCGCCGGCTACTGGAACTCGGGCCAGGATTGCACCGCGGCGACGCGCGTCGTCGTCGGCCCGAAGGTCTACGACAGCTTCCTCTCGGAGCTCGTCGACCAGGTGGAGTCGATCAAGGTGGGCGATCCGTCCGAGATCGCCGACATCGACATGGGGCCGGTCGTGTCGCAGCGCCAGCAGGAGCGGGTGCTCGGCTTCCTCGAGCGGGCGACGTCGGCCGGGGCGAGGATCGCCACCGGCGGCGACGCGATGGGCAGCCGCGGATTCTTCGTGAAGCCGACCGTCGTGACCGGCGCCGAGCAGCGGTCGGAGATCATCCAGAAGGAGGTGTTCGGGCCCGTCGTCACCGTTCAGCGCTTCGCCGACGACGACCAGGCGATCGCGTGGGCGAACGACGTCGAGTACGGCCTTGCCGCGTCGGTCTGGACCGAGAGCGCGCGGCGCGGCCTGCGCGCCGTCGGCAAGCTCCAGTACGGCTGCGTATGGCTGAACGACCACTTCACCGTGTTCAACGAGATGCCGCACGGCGGGTTCAAGCAGTCGGGCTACGGCAAGGACATGAGCAGGTACGGCCTCGAGGACTACACGATCGTCAAGCACGTCCTGGCGAAGTTCGAGTAGCCGGATGGCGCCTGTCGTCCGCGCCGAGTCGCTGACGAAGCGATTCGGCAAGCTCACCGCCGTCGACGACCTCTCGTTCGCGCTCGAGCCGGGCACGATCACGGGGTTTCTCGGCCCGAACGGAGCGGGCAAGACCACGACCCTGCGCATGCTGCTCGGGCTCGCGAAGCCCTCTCACGGCGAGGCGCTGATCTTCGAGAAGCCGTACGCCCAGATCGAGCATCCAGCGCTGCGGATCGGCGCGGTGCTCGAGGCAACCGACTTCCACCCCGGGCGCTCGGGCCGAAACCACCTGCGCACGCTCTCGTGGGCGGCCGGCATCCCCGACGCGCGCGTCGACGAGGTGCTGCGCGTGGTCGAGCTCGACAAGGCGGCGAACCGGCGGGTGAAGGGCTACTCGCTCGGCATGCGCCAGCGGCTCGGCCTGGCCGCAGCGCTGCTCGGCGACCCCGAGCTGCTCGTGCTCGACGAGCCCGCCAACGGCCTCGACCCCGAGGGTGTGCGCTGGCTGCGCGACTTCCTGCGCAGGTTCGCCGAGAGCGGGCACACCGTGCTCGTCTCGAGCCACGTGCTGGCCGAGGTGGCGCAGACCGTCGACCACGTCCTGATCATCAACCGCGGCCGGCTCGTGCGCGAGGCGCGCCTCGACGAGCTGACCGCGACGGTCGGCGCCGCGGTCCGGGTGCGAAGTCCCCAGGCGGGGCAGCTGCGCGAGGCGCTTACGCGGGCCGGGATCGAGGCGGCGGAGCAGGATCACACGCTGCTCGTCCACGGCACCACCACCGAGCGCGTCGGCGAGATCGCCGCGGCGGCCGGCGTCGTCCTGCACGAGCTGCGCACCGAGGAATCCTCGCTCGAGGAGGTCTTCCTCGAGCTGACCGCGGACGAGCCGACGTGATCGCCCAGGCGCGCGCCGAGCTCCTGAAGATCCGCTCGACCAGGACGACGCTGGGCCTGGCCCTGGGCCTCGTCGCGATCGTGCTCCTCTTCGTGCTCCTGACCGCGCTGCTCTCGTCCGTCAGCGATATCAGCCAGAAGGAGAACCAGCGCAGCCTGTTCGGGATCGGCAGCTTCGCCGGGGTGTTCGCGGCGCTCGCAGGGATCATGCTCGTCACCGGCGAGTTCCGGTTCGGCACGATCAGACCGACGTTCCTCTTCACGCCGAGGCGGTCGGTCGTGCTCGTGGCGAAGGTGATCGCGAGCATCCTGGCGGGAATCGTCTTCGCCGCCGTCGGCGAGGCGCTCTCGGTCGGGATCGGCGCGCTGATCCTGGACGAGCGCGGAGTCTCGCTCGCGCTCGCAGGCCACGACTACGAGCTGCTCACGCTGGGGACGATCGCAGGCACCGCGCTCTGGGGCGGGATCGGCGTCGGTGTCGGGATGATCGTGCGAAACCAGGTCGGCGCCATCATCGGCCTGCTCGCCTGGGGCTTCGTCGTCGAGAACCTGCTCTTCGCACTCGTGCCGTCCGTCGGGCGGCTGACGCCGGGCCAGGCGCAGAACGGGTTCATGGGGTTGACCGACGCCCACCTGCTCAGCCCCGCCGCCGGGGGCGCGGTGCTGCTCGCCTGGACGGCCGCCCTATGCGTCGCCGGAGCGGCGATCACCGCCAGCCGCGACGTCAGCTGAGGGCGGAAGCGAAGAAGCGGGGACTGTCCCCACAAGGCGGGGACAGTCCCCAAACCTCGTTCTACACGCCGCTCGGGGCCTCGCTCGGCAGGCGCAGCAGGTCGCGGATCGAGACGATCCCAACCACGTGGTCGCCGTCGACGATCGGCACGTGGCGGTAGCCGCCGTGCACCATCATCGCCGCGGCCTGGCCGATCGTCGCCGTCTGGGTGGCGGTGTCGGGGTGGCGGGTCATCCAGTCGCCGACGGTACCGTCGATGCTGCCGCGGCCGACCGCGCGCAGCACGTCGCGCTCGGTCATGATGCCCTCGAGGCGGCTGCCGTCGGTGATGATGATCGCCCCCACCCGCCGGTCGGCCATCCGCCGTGCGGCGTCGGTGAGCGCGTCACCCTCGGAGGCCGTGAGCAGGTTCGAGCTCATGACCGCGGTGACGTACTCGTCCTCGGAGCGTGAGTACGGCATCGGCCGATCTTACCGCCGGTGGCAGGCGGGCGGGCGCCCGGCCGGTACGATTCCCCCGATGTCATCCGCCCTTCATGCGGGCAAGCCGTGCGTGTGCCAGCACCGCCTGGCCCAGTGCGACCAGAGCTGCGTGGCGGACATGCTCGACACCACGTTCTACGTCGCCTGCCTCAAGCTGACCGGTCGCAGGTGCCTCGTGGTCGGCGCCGGCGACGTCGGTCTGGAGAAGATCGAGGGGCTGCTCGCCTGCGGCGCACGCGTCGACGTGATCGCGCCCGAGGCGTGCACCGGCGTGCTCGACCTGGCGGCGTCCGGCGACGTCCAGTGGACGCGGCGCCAGTTCGAGCCCGGCGACCTCGAGAGCCGCTTCCTCGCGATCGCGGCCACCTCGGATACCGAGACGAACATCGCCGTGTTCGAGGAGGCCGAGCGGCGCTCGATGCTCTGCAACGTGGTGGATGTGCCGCCACTCTGCAGCTTCATCCTGCCGGCGATCGTCCGCTGCGGGCCGATCGCAATCGCCATCTCGACGGCCGGGGCGAGCCCGGCGCTCGCCAAGCGCATGAAGCGCGAGATCGCCGCGCTCTACGGTGCCCAGCACGCCGAGCTCGCGGTGCTCCTGAACGACGCCCGCGGCTGGGCCAAGGACACGCTGCCCACCTACGCCGACCGGCGCGAGTTCTTCGAGTCGATCGTGAACGGCGACCCCGACCCGGTTGCGCTCCTGCGCGCCGGCGACCGCGCCGGCGTCGAGCGCCTGATCGCCGAGCGCCGCGCCGAGGCCGAGGCGGCGCTCGTCTAGAAGAGCCAACGGCCCCGGTCGCCCGGGGCCGCGTGCCTATTTGAACCGGTACGTGATCCGGCCGCGGGTGAGGTCGTAGGGGGAGAGCTCCACCTTGACGCGATCACCCGGGAGGATGCGGATGTAGTAGCGCCGCATCTTGCCGGAGATGTGGCCGAGCACCTCGTGGCCGTTGTCCAGCTTGACGCGGAACATCGTGTTGGGCAGGGCCTCTGTGACCTCGCCCTCGACCTCGATGGTCTCCTCCTTGACCAACCAACTATCCGATCACCGTCACGTTGGTGGCTTCCATCCCCTTCTTGCCCTGCTGGGC
The DNA here is from genome assembly GCA_963825325.1 of uncultured Actinomycetes bacterium. Lineage (GTDB taxonomy): Bacteria > Actinomycetota > Thermoleophilia > Gaiellales > JAICJC01 > JAICJC01. The sequence goes on along the minus strand of CAWGSU010000003.1, from coordinate 272,642 downwards.
CTCAAACTCGACCTTCTGCCCCTCCTCCAGATTCCGGTAGCCGTTGCCGGAGATGTTGGAGAAGTGGATGAAGAGATCGGCTCCGCCGTCCTCGGGGGCGATGAATCCGAACCCCTTCGACGCCGAGAACCATTTGACGGTGCCAGTGGCCATGAAGCGCTCCTGGTCGACGAGTTTTGAACGACGCAGGTCGCGCACTCACGGTCCCACACGCACGTTCATGAGTCCCACGGCGGAACTCACGGGCGACAGTCTAGACGAACAATTGCGCCGAAATCCGGACGCAGAACGGACTTCACCGAGCGCTTACAGCGCCGACACCTGGTCGGGTACGTCGGCCCCGCCGGGGGCGGCCGGAGGGCCGCCGTTCGCATCGGCGGCGGCGCGCCTCGCCTGCTCCTCGGCGCCCGCGCGGCGGCCGCGGCGGCCACGGGCACGGCGGCGGCGGTCGCGGCGCTCGGGCGACGCGCCGACGGGCTCGCCGCGGGCGATCTTGCGCACCGCGCCCGGACGCGAGTCACGGGTTGCGGCGCCCTCGCCGTCGGTGACCTCGAACTCGACGCGGACACGGCCTCGCACGCCGGCGGCCTTGAGCTGCGCGAGCACTCGGCGGGCGGCATCGTCGGCCAGCACCTGGGCCTCGTCGCGCTCGAGCGGCACCACCAGGCCGGCACCGTCGACGGCGATCGCGGCGACGCGCTCGCCGACCGGCTCGTTCAGGAGCTTCGAGACGGTGACCTGCAGCGGCGCGACTGCGACGGCCGCCGCGCGGACGTCGACCGCGCGATCAAACGCGCGCTCGTCGCCGGCGAGCTTCCAGTGCAGCGTCTCGACCCCGAGCCGCTCGCGGATGACGGGGTCGGCGTCGTCGCGCAGCCGCACCGCGACCTGCGGCGCCACCTCGACCTCGGCCGCGCCGTTCACTCTGCGCAGCGGCACGGCCGGCGGCGTCGATCCCACCACCACGCCGTTGAACGAGACCGTCTCGCCGCGCTCGCTCGCGGCCTTGCGCTTGGTCTTCTTCGCAGTCTTGGCGCGCTGCATCGGGGCGGGGATGTTCGAGCCGAGCGCGGCCGCGAGCCGCAGCGGATCGGCCGAGAGGCCGGTGCGCGCGACCTCGACGATCCGCTCACCGGCCGTCCCCCGCCGCGGCGAGGCCACGGCGAGCAGGGCGGCTCCGGCCTCGAGCGGGGCGGCCTTCGCGACCTGGGCGAGGCGCAGGCAGGCCTGCGAGTGCTCGGTGTCGGTCTTGGCGTTTGCGATCGCACCAAGCAGGCCGCGGCCGTCCTCGATGTGCGAGCCCGCATAGCGGTACTCGTGGTCGCGCGCGGCCCGGGCGAGCCGCCACGTCCACGACACGATCCGGTCGGCGGGCGCCTCGATCTTGGCATCGCCCATCGCGAGCAGGAGCACGCGCGCGCCCTGGCCGCGGTCCTGCTGCCAGGTCGGCGCGGCCTCGACCAGCCGGCACGCCATCGCGAAGGTTGTCTGGCTGGGGCCCGACGTGGCCAGGTCGCCCAGGCCGGACAGGCGCATCTTGCGGTGCCGGTTCTCGGCCGCGCACGTGTAGAAGAAGAGCTCGCGCGCTTCCGGGGCGAGGTTGACGATGCGGTCGGTCAGTATGTGCACGTCGGCCGGGGTCAGCTGCCGAGCCGCCACCACGGCCCACGCGCGCTGCTCGTCGAGCGGCAGCTTGGAGGCATCCACGAGCTTCCACTGGCTGGCGATCACGGCCACCCGCCGCTCGGGGTTGTCCGAGACGGGCACGATCCACGGCAGTTCCTTGACGATCGGCTTCGGCGGCTTGCGCCGGCCGCGCCGCCGCCGCGGCGGCGGGGGCGTGACCAGGCCTCCCGGCCGGTATGCGTCGACGTCGAGGAGCGAGTGCAGGGTGACCACGCGCTCGGAGTGCGGCGCGCCGACTTCGGCGAAGTCGACGACGATCCCGGCCTCCTTGCGGCGGTGCAGGCGCATGATCCGGCCCACCCGCTGCTGGTACACGCGCCGGCTGGCGGTCGGCGCGAGGTGCATGCAGACGGTCGCCCTGGGCGCATTCCAGCCCTCGGCCAGGATCTGGGCGTTTACGAGCACATCGATGTCGCCGCGCTCGTATGCCGCGAGCGTCTCGGCCAGCTCGCGGGGGGGCGTGCGCCCCGACACGGCCCGTGCGTTCAGGTTGATCACGCGCATCGCCGCCGCCACCCGCTCGGCGTGGTCGACGCCGGCCGCGTACACGATGCCCGGCGTGTCGCCGAACCGGCTCTGGTAGAGGTCGGCAGCGGCCAGGTTGAGCGGGTCGATGTCGAGCGCGGCGGCCAGCTGCCCCTGGTCGAAGTCGCCACCGACGATCTCGACCTGGCGCAGCGAGGCGATCGGGCGCACTCGGACGCAGCGCAGCGGCGCCACCACTCCGCGCCTGACCGCCTCGGCGAGCGGGAAGTCGGCCACCTCGGCCGGGAACACGTCGCCGACGTGCTTCTGCAGCAGCTGGTCGGTGGCCGTCATCCCGATGTAGATGGGCTCGTTGTAGCGGCGGATGGCGGCCGCCGTCTTCTCGCCCAGCGCCGTGTGAGCCTCGTCGCAGACCACCACGCCGTACACGTCCGGCTTGATCTGGTCGGCGTGCTTGATGAACCAGGCGTACGTGTTGATCGTGAGCGGTGCGACGCGCGGGGTGGGGTCGCCGATCAGGACCGGCGCGTGCAGGCGGCCGCCGTAGCCCTCCTTGGTCAGGTCGCTCGTGAACTGGTTCACGAGCAGCCGCCGGTGGGTGAGGATGAGCACGCCGGTCGTGCGGGCCGCCTCGACGAAGCCGGCCGCCGCGATGGTCTTGCCCGACGCGGTCGGATGCTTGAAGCGGTAGCGGCGGCGCGCGCCCGGGTCGGGCGCCTCCGGCTCGCCGTTCAGGCTGGGATCGTCGTCGACCGGCGCGGCCATCGCGGGGTCATGGGCGAACGCCGGCGCCTCGTCGGCGACCTCGTCGTCGTCCTCACCCTCGTCGTCGTCCTCCTCGTCGTCCTCTTCGTCCTCGTCCTCGTCCTCGTCCTCTTCGTCCTCGTCCTCGTCGTCTTCGTCTTCGTCGTCCGCGTCCACGGCGCCCTCGGGCTCGTCGCCGTTCTCGGGCTCGGACTCGTCGTCGTCCTCCTCGTCGGCGGCCGCTGCGCGCTCGAGGTCAGAGATCAGCGCGGCGAGCTGGCCGGCGAGGGCGTCGACCTGGTGGCGGCGCAGCGTCGTTCCCGACGCGAGCTTCGGCTGCGGGTCGGAGAGCACCCGTTCGAGTCCGAGCACGAGCGAGTAGTCGCGGCGCCACTCGTAGCTCGGCTCCACGAGGCCGCGGGCCATCTCGTCCAGGGCAGCGTCGAGCGCCTTGCGGCGGACGGTGCCGGGTGCAAGCGCGACGGCGATATCCTCGCCTTCGTGGAGGAGCGGCTCTCCACACCAAGCCTCGACACGGTGTGCAGCCGCCTCGGAGTCGGCCTCGAAGCGAACAGTCATTTGGTCCCTGCAGCCGCAGGCTGAAACGGGCGCCCAGACAGGCGACACCAGCGGCTGGTGGTGAGTGTAGCGGATCGACCGGGGGCGGTGAGAGCGCTACCCGGGACGCGGCGCGCGGGCCGCGCCGATCGACGCCGTCACGAGCGCGCGCAGCGGGTCGTGCAGATCGGCGGCGGCGGCAACGACGCACGGCTCGAGGCCGCCGCCGGGGTCGAACACCGACACGCCCCCACCCGCCTCGGTGACGAGCAGCATCCCGGCCGCGCGGTCCCAGTGCTTGATGCCCCATTCGTAGAACCCGTCCAGACGCCCGCACGCGACCCAGGCCAGGTCGAGCGCGGCCGAGCCGCCGCGGCGGATGTCGCGCACCTTCGGCAGGACACGGGCGAGCACTCCCGCCTGGAACTCGCGGTCGCCCGGCGCGTATGCGAAGCCGGTACCGACCAGAGCCCGGTCGAGGCCGCGCGGCGCGCGCGTCTGCACGGGGCGGCCGTTCAGGGTCGCCCCCCGGCCGCGCGCCGCGGCGAAGGTCTCGCCGCGGCAGGGGTCATGGACAACCGCGACCACTCCGCCGTCGCGATCCTCACACGCGATCGAGACCGACCACACCGGGTATCCGAACAGGTAGTTGGTCGTGCCGTCGAGCGGGTCGATCACCCACTCCAGGCCGGATGTCCCCGGAGCGCGTCCGCCCTCCTCGCCCAGCAGCCCGTCATCCGGGCGCGCCGTCGAGATCCGCTCGATCAGCAGGCGCTCGGCCGCGCGGTCGGCGTCGGACACCATGTCGGTGGTGCTGCTCTTCGACTCCACTCCGCTCGCCGGGCCGCCAAACCGGTCGAGCAGCAGCGCGCCGGCCTCGCGGGCGGCGGCAAGCGCGAGCTCGAGCAGGCCGTCGGCAGACACCGGGCGAGTGTAGTCAAGGTGATTCGCGCGCGACCCCGAAGAGTACGAACGTCCCGGAAATCCTGGACTTTTGGGCGACGTTGATGCATTCTGCTCGGATGGGCACGTTCATTCACCACATGAGGGAGCGGCGGCGTCAGCGCAAGCTGGCCCGCGAGCTTGAGCTGCGCTTCCGCGAGCGGGTCGACGCCGCCGCGGCAGCGGCGGCCCGGCTGGCGGACGACCTGCACCGGTAACCTGACGCGGGTGACCGCGCCGCTTCGCTATTCCACGCTCGGGTCCGGGCTGCTGGCGGGCCGGATGCCCCACGCCACGGCCCACGTCGAGGCGCTCGACGCCGAGGGCGTGCGCACCGTCATCAACCTGTGCGAAGAGCACGAGTACTGGGACGGCGAGCGGGCCGCGGTCGAGGCCGCCTTCCGTCACGCCCGCATCGCCGAGCACCGGCTGCCGGTCCACGACGGCGCGACCATCCCGCCCGACGTGCTCGACCGCGCCCTTCAGGCGGCCGCGCAGGACACGACCTACGTGCACTGCCGCGGTGGCCGCGAGCGGTCGGCCGCGGTGGCCGTCGCGCTGCTCGCGGCCCGGCGCGGCATCTCGATCGACGCGGCCCTGCGCGAGGCCGAGACGCGCTGGCCGACCTGCCGCCCGCTGCCGTGGCAGCTCGCCGGCGTGCGCGCGTGGGCGGCCTCGCGAAGCGCATGACAGGGGCGTGAACGTGGTTGCACCGCGCGTTCACCACCCGTATGCTCGCAGGGTCGATACGGCGGGGAGGGACATGAGGGTGGCCAAGGGTGTGATGGTGGGCGTCGTGGTCGCGGCCGCGTTCGCAACCATCCTTCTCGTGGGTGGGAGCGGTGGTGCCGCGCAGGCCGCCGGCGCAGGGCATGCTGCGTCGGACGCCGCGGAGCTCCCGGTCACGGTCGGCCAGCTCGCGCAGCTACCGATCATCGCCGGCTTTGTGGCCGCGATGTGGTTCTGCCTGCGGGCACTGTCATCCGGCAGAAAATTGCAGTAAACTCGACATCGGAGGGATTTCGAGGAGTGTCCCCGAGCGCGTCGCCTAGCGATCGCGCAACCGGCTGACCCGTCGGTGTGGGACACGTTGTCCGGCGGCCCACCGGACAGCCCAACAGACGAGGCCGTCTCTGCCCAGACGGCCTCGTCGCTTTTCTGGAAACGGCTGCCAGCCGGGGCGAATCCGGGGAAATTACGACTCAAGTGCCGGCGTGGGCGAACGATGAATAAGGGCAGCCATGGCGCCCTCCGAACTCACCCACGCCCTCGCCGTCGTCGACGAGCGCCTGAAGACCGCCTACACGGTCGCGCTCTCGCTGCTCGTGTTCGCGGCCGGCGCGATCGTCGCCGTCTTTGCAGTGCGCGGGGCCGCGGGCCTGGCCGGGACGAGCGCCGCGCTGGCCGTGATCGGCGGCCTCGGTGCCATCGTCGCGTCGCGGATGCTCGTGTGGAAGCGGACCGAGCTCTACGACGAGATCGTCCTCTCCGGCTTCCGCCATGTCGGCGGCCCCGCCATCGCCCGGCATGCCGCCGACCTGATCTCGCCTGCGCGCCGCCGGATGTTCGCAAGCACGCTCGAGCGCTTCGTCGAGGTCGCCGTCTCGAACCAGCTCTCCTCCGTCCCCCTCGACCGCCGCCGCGTACGCGCGCTCGAGCCGCAGATCCGCGGGCTGTGCGCACGGGTGCGCGCGCTCGACGTCGAGGTCGACCCGGCCGGGATGGTGCTCCTGCGCCGGCTGATCACCGACGGCGCGATGAGCCCGCTCTTCAGCGTCGGCGACGACAAGCCCGACCTCGAGCGCGAGCTCGAGCGCATCCACCTGCAGCTCGGCTCGATGCCGGTGATCCAGCTCTTCCCGGCCGCGGCGACCGAGCCGCTGCGCCTCGCTGCGTAGGTCCTACGCCTCTTCGATCAGGCGGTCGAGCTCGGGCACGGCCGCGCGCAGGCTGGGCAGGTTCACCACGATGCCCTCCTGGGTGCTGCGCGCGAGGACGACGACCGCCTCCTCGTCCGGCGACGGGTTCTCCTCGCGGTGCGGCAGCCACGGCGGCACGTACATGTAGTCGCCGGGCCCGGTCTCGATGCGCCGCTCCTCGCCGTTCTCGAGGAACACGAACACGGGATGGCCGGAGACGACGTAGATGCCGGTCTCGGCCTCGCCGTGATGGTGGTCGCCCGAGCGCATGCCGGGAGCGACGCGCGTCTTGCCCATCCAGATCTTGCGCGAGCCGTTGCGCTTGCCCGAGATCGCCTCGTAGCGGCGCATGCCCGGAGTCTGGGCCGTGTCCTCCGTCAGGCCGTCGTGCCGCGTGTGGTGCAGCTGCCGGTGCCACGCGGCCGTCCCGGCGTCGAGGGAACCCGAGTCGCTCATGCCGTCACCATAGCTACAGCCTGAGCAGGACGTCCGGGCCGCGGCGCTCGAGGCCGCGGCTGACGATCAGGCGCTGGATCTCGCTCGTCCCCTCCCAGATCCGGTCGACGCGCAGCTCGCGCCACAGCCGCTCGGCCGGGTTCGAGCGCATATACCCGCGGCCGCCGAAGATCTGGACGACGCGATCGGCCACGCGGCCGGCCGTCTCCGACGCGATCAGCTTGGCCATCGACGCCTTGTGGTGCACCAGCTTGCGATCGGCGCCGGAGTCGGCCAGCCAGCCGACGTAGTAGGTGAGCAGGCGCGCTGCGGTCGTCTCGGCCGCGCAGTCGGCGAGCGCGAAGCTGACCGCCTGGTGGTCGAAGATGCGGCTGCCGAACTGCTCGCGCTCGAGCGCCCACGCGGTGCCCATCTCGATCAGCCGATCGCACGCGCCGACGCAGCGCGCGGCGATGTGCACCCGCTCCTCGACGAACCACTCGCCCGTGAGCTCGAAGCCGCGTCCCAGATCGCCGAGCACGTTCTCGCGCGGAATCGGCGTCTTCGTGAACGTGAACTCGGGGTGGCGGTAGGGGAAGTTGTGGGTGAAGTCCGGGTCGGCCGTCATCTCGACGCCGGGCAGGTCCTTGTCGACCAGGAAGAGCGCCGGGCGGCGGTCGTGTCCGTCGACCGCCCACGCGAGCACGATGAAGTAGCTCGCGACGTCGCCGTCGGTGACGAACCACTTCGTCCCCGAGAGCTCGTAGTGCTCGCCGTTCCAGACCGCCTCGGTCGTGATCGCGCGCGGATCGGAGCCGGCGCCGTCCTCGGTGATCGCGTACGCGTGCCGGTGCTCGCCGCGGACGTCGGGCAGGAGGTAGCGCTCGATCTGCTCAGGCGTGCCGTGGACGAGCACGTTGGATGGGCTCCAGACCAGCACCCACAGGCAGTTCGTCAGCCGCCCGAGCTGCTCGTGAGTGACGATCTGCTCGGTCAGGTTGAAGCCGCCGCCGCCGAACTCCTTGGGGATGTTGTTCGGCCGCGAGCCCCGAGTCGAGCACCGCCCGCCTGATGGCGGCATGCGACTCGGCGCTCAGCCGGCCGTGGTGCTCCTCGGCCTCGGTCTCGTAGCCCTGCAGGTGATCGTCGACGAGCGCGCGCACGCGGGCGCGCAGGTCGATCAGCTCGGGCGAGAGGGCGAAGTCCATTCAGTTCTCCGTGGCTCGTAGGGCGGCGGCCGAGCCGCCGAAGATCAGCGCGGCGAGCGCGTCTGACTCGGCGACGCCGGCGAGGGTTGGGTGGGACAGGTCGAGCTCGACCTCGGCCGGGACGGCCGCGAGGCCGAGCGCCTCGGCGCCGAAGCGGCTGCCGACCTCGAGCAGGTAGCCCGTCGGCCCGTCGGCCCCTGCCGGGACGAGCACGTTTCGGCGCTCGGCGGTGCGGCGCGCGACCGCCTCGATCTCGCGCAGCTCGACCACCGGGTCGATGACCGTGTTCGAGTCGGTGCCGATGCACATGCGGATCCCGCGCTCGAACAGGCGCAGCGCCGGCAGGTAGCCGTCGCCCAGGTTCGCCTCGGTCGTCGGGCACAGGCACACCGAGGCACCCGCCTGCGCCAGCAGGTCGAGCTCGCCGTCGGACGCGTGCGTGCCGTGGACGATGGTCGTGCGTGGGCCGAGCACGCCGGCGTCGGCGAGGAGCTCGATCGGGCGGCGGCCGTACTCGGCCAGACACTCCTCGATCTCGCGCCGCTGCTCGCAGGCGTGGATGTGGATGACCATGCCGGTCGCCTCGGCGTAGCGGCCGATCTCGGTGAGCCACGCCCGCGAGACGGCGCGGACGCTGTGTGGAGCCAGGCCGACGCCGCCGGGGCGTTCCTGCGCGAACGCGTCGACGCGCGCGAGGTAGGCGGCCGCGGTCGGGTCGCAGAACCGGCGCTGACCGGGGGTGGGAGCAAGGCCGGCGCCCGCGCGCTCGTACGCGGTCATGAGCAGCACCTGCGCGATGCCGGCCTCGTCGGCCGCGTTCGCGGTCGCGAGCGCCATCGCGTTCGGGGGTGTGTACGGCGAGCCGTCGGGGCGATGGTGGATGTAGTGGAACTCGCCCACCGCGACGTACCCGGCGGCGACCATCTCGCGGTACGCGAGCAGGGCGACGGCGTGCGCCGAGTCGGGATCGAGCCGACCGGCGGCCGCGTACATCGCCTCGCGCCAGGTCCAGAAGTCGTCGTGCGGGTGGCCCGGGTCGACCCGCTCGACGATGCCGCGCATCGCCCGCTGGAAGGCGTGGCTGTGGGCGTTCACGAAGCCGGGGAGGCGCAGCGCGGCCGAGGTCACCCACGTATCCTTCCAGACCCCGTGCCGGCGGTATCCCGACAACGCTTCCTGACCTGGTTCGCCGAGCTCGCCGACATCGGCCGCACCCCCACCGGCTGGAACCGGGTGGCGTGGACGCCGCTCGAGGCCGAGGCGCAGGAGTGGTTCCGGCGCACGGCCGAGGGCATCGGCCTCCAGGTGCGCCGCGACGGAGCCGGCAGCCTGTGGGCGGTTACGCCCGACGCCGAGTCCGGACCGTGGGTGTGCGCCGGGTCGCACCTCGACACGCAGCCAGACGGCGGCGCCTACGACGGCGCGCTCGGGATGGTCTGTGCGCTCGAGGCCGTGGCCGCCGTGCTCGAGTCGGGCCGGGAGCGCCGCCATCCGCTGGCGGTTCCGGCGTTCGTCGACGAGGAGGGCGCCCGCTTCAGCACCGCGTGCTTCGCCAGCCGTGCGATCGCCGGCGACCTCGATGTCGATGCCGTGCTCGCGGCGATGGGCGATGCGCCCGCGATCTACGACGTCACGCGCGAGTCGCTGCTCGCGAGCCGCGCCGAGCTTGCGCACATCGCCTGCTACCTCGAGGTGCACGTGGAGCAGGGCCGGGCGCTGATCGACCGCGGCCTGGCGCTCGGCGTGGCCGACGTGCTCGCGCCCCGGCAGCGCTGGCGCGCGGAGTTCGACGGCGAGTCAAACCATGCCGGGACGACGCCGATGGCCGGCCGCCGCGACGCCCTGGTCGAGGCGGCCCGGTTCGTGCTGGCGGTCGACGAGGCGGCCCGCGCCCGCCCCGGCGCGGTGGCGACCGTCGGCCGCATGGAGATCGCGCCGGGCTCGACCAACTCGATCCCGGGCCGGGTCGCATGCACGCTCGACACCCGCGCGCTCGAGACCGCCGTGATCGACGACCTCGTGGCCGAGCTGCGGCGTCGCTTTCCCGCCGCCCGGATCACCCAGGAGTCGCGCAACCTCGGAGCGACCTTCGATCCCGAGCTGCGAGCGGCGCTCCACGCCGCCGCCGAGGCGTCCGGCGCGACCGCCGGCGACCTGCCGTCGTACGCCGGCCACGACGCCGGCATCCTGGCTCCGCACGTCCCGGCCGCGATGCTCTTCGTGCGCAACCCGACCGGCGCGAGCCACACGCCGGCCGAGTTCGCGTCCGACGACGACTGCGTCGCGGCCGCCCAGGTGCTCGCCGGCGCGCTCCAGGCGCTCGTTGACCGTCCCTGACCGGCCGCCTGTGGACTCCGCTGTGGGTAACTGCGCGGAGGGCGGTGACGCCGTGTGGAGCGATGCACGAGTTTCCCGCACGATGCGATCTCGGCGCGGGGGAAAGCCGCGTTCGCGCTTGACGGCGGTCTGTGGATAGGGCGAACCTTTCGCCGCCCAACACCCCCAGTCTCCGGCGTCAGTCCCCGCGGTATCCGTCCTCCGGGTCTGGCGCCGGAGCATTGGTGGACATGACCACCGCGCCCCAGTCCGATCCCGCCCACACCAGCGCCGCGCCGCCGCTCCGCGTCGATCCCGGCGACGCCGCCGGCAGGCTGCTGGCCGCGCTGCTCGCGGCCGGCGGCGTGACGCAGCAGGTGTCCGAGGCCGCCCTCGCCGAGACCGGCTAGTCCGAGTCCTGGCTCTGGCGGCCTTCGGCCGGGCCGGCGTGCTCGTCGCTCCAGGGCGTACTGCCCGCTCCGGCCAGGAACGCCTCGATCTCGCGGATCCCGCGGCGCACGTCGCGCTTGTGGCGGATGCGCTCCCGCGCGTCGGGGGCAACGGTGCGCCATGCCCGGACGCCCATATGCAGGAGCGCGAACATGAGGACGACGAGAGCCGCCACCGCGACCAGCGCGACGATCAACGGCTCCATTGACGCGGTCAAGGACACGGTGCCAGCCTGTCGTTCATCTTCTGCCTCTGCCGCCGTCGAGTCTATGCCTCGGCGAGGGCGAACGCAATCACGACGAGCCGGTTGGTGACGCCGCTCCCAGCGCGTGTGTCAGGCCGAGGCACGCCCGCTCCCACGCCGGCATTGATCGGAGCCGGTCCCGGCGGGCGCCCCACGCTGTGCTGGTAGGCGTAGAGGAGCGCGAAGGTCGTCCCGACCCGATTGGGCGCGATCCCGGCGCCCGACGGCGGGTACACGTGGAGCGCCGTCCCTCTCCCCGTTGCGCCTGCCGGCGCATGGCCGCCCGATGCACACCCGGAGGTGGCGATCAGGGCGACGCATGCGCCGGCCAGCGCGATTGCGGCCTGCCGGGGTCAGCGGATCTGGGTCATGCAGTACGTGCTATTCACGCCGAACGGGCCGTCGCAGTGCGGCCGTCGCTGGAACTGGTTGGCCTTGCCGAAGTCGTCCGCCGTCGACGGGTAGTTGACGCCGTAGGTGAACGAGCTGTTCTGGTTCTGGGTGAACCACGGGTAGATGCAGTACGGCCCGCCGTAGTGCGTGCAGGTCGACCCCGTCTCCTTCGGATCGAGGATCTGGGCCTTGCCGCCGTAGTCGCTCACGACGGCCCAGTGCTTCGCGGCGCTGCCGTCTCCGAACTTGACCCCGAGGATCTGGATCGGCGTCGTCTCGCGCCAGGCCCGCCAGTTGTAGGACTCGCAGCCGTTGTGGCCCGGGGCGCAGAACGCGCCGGGACGCTGGCTGAAGTCGGAGCGGTGCCCGATCTCCCACACGAACGAGTTGGGCGCGTCGTTCACGATGCCCCAGCCGAGCGCGTTCCCGATCTTCTGCTGGTCGAACGCCGGGTTCATGGCCCCGGTGCGCTTGTTGCGGAGCACGATCGAGCCGTGCTGATGGGTGGTCAGGTCGACGACATCGATGTGGGCGCCGTTGTTGGCGGCGGTCCCGTAGTAGTGGAGCGTGATCGTGTCGCCCCCATGCATCACGAGCGGCTTTCCGCCGCCCCCGGTCCGGCGCAGCATTGCGTCGAACGCGGCGGGCTCGTTGTTGCCGACGACCGACCACACCGGCGAGCACACCGTGTACGTGTTCTTCGCGAAGGTGAAGGTCGAGTTGCCGTTCTGGAAGCACTTCGACACGAGCGTGTCGGGGTAGAACTGCACCTCGAGGAACCCCTGGTGGAAGAGCGCCTTGGGGTTCGGGTCGGTGACGGTGCCGCCCATCCAGAACCCGAAGCCCGTGCCGGCGACGGGGAACTTGCCGTCGATCGGCAGGACGAACTTCCAGGTCAGGTCACGGGCCGAGTGCGGCAGCGACGACACCGGGTCGAGCTCGGGCTCGTCATGCCCCGTGCATCCGGGCCGGTAGTGGACATCGATCTTCCCCTCGACATAGACGACATGCCGCGACACGCACAGCGAGCCTTGGCGGGTGGCCGCCCCCGCCGCAGCGGGCAGCGACACCAGGATCGCGCTTGCGAGAGCAAGCGCGACCAGCAACGAACGTCCCACGAGAACCCCCTCCCCGGCGCGCGGGTGCGCGCACGACTCGAAACGCCTCGCACTCTAGGCCTCCGGGGGCGGTAAATCAATCTGCGTCCGACCCCTCGCCACGGCTGCCGACCGCCCGCATACTGGTGGGCGTGCCCGTTGCCTGCCGCCGCATCCTGATCGTGCTCGCGACCGCCGTCTCGGTGCTCGTGCCGGGGACGCTCGGCGGCGCGACGGCCGCCGCCGCGACCTCGCCGTGCGGGCGCACGACGACGCCGCCGACGTGGAGCCATGTGATCGTGATCGCGTTTGAGAACCAGTCCTACGCGAACGTGCTCGGAACGGGCGCCCCGGCAAGCGAGTTCACCAAGCTCGCCGGCGAGTGCGGCGTCGGCACGAACTTCACCGCCGTCCACTTCCCGCACAGCCTGCCCGAGTACATCGCCGCGACGAGCGGGCAGCTCCCGATCACCGGCGACTGCCTCCCGGGCAAGTCGTGCCAGAGCACGTCTGCGAACATCTTCAGCCAGCTCGGCGATGCCGGGTGGCGGCTGTTCGGGCAGTCGATGCCGGCGCCGTGCACGAAGACGAACTCGGGCGACTACGTCACGCGCCACCTGCCCGCGCTCTACTACACGCGCATCTCGGCGGCGGCGTGCGCGGCCGATGTGCTGCCGCTGCCGGCGCCGTTCGGGCCGGTGGCGCGGAAGTTCGTGTGGGTCGCGCCGGACCGCCAGAACGACATGGAGGCCGGCACGCCCGCCCAGGCGAGCACGTGGCTGCACACCTTCCTCGAGGGCTCCTCCGGAGTCCTGACCACGAAGCCGTACACCGACGGGCACACGGCCGTCTTCATCTGGTTCGACACCGGGACGGACACCGACACCGTCTCGACCCCCCTGCCGTTCATCGTCATCAGCCCGTCGACGCCGCACGTGCACTCGTCGGTGGCTCTCAATGACTACAGCGCCCTGCGGGTGTGGGAGCGTATGCTCGGCGTTCCGTGCCTCGCAAGCGCGTGCACAGCCCCGGCGATGGGCAAGGCCTTCCACTTGTGATCCCGGCGGCCGGCGGCGGGAGGCAGACCCGCCCTGGCCGGAACCGGCTCTCGCCGTATCGCTTCGTCGTCGCCTTCGGCGTCGTCAGCCTGCTCGGCGACTTCGTGTACGAGGGCGGGCGCAGCATCACCGGGCCGTACCTGGCGACGCTCGGCGCGAGCGCGACCGTCGTCGGCGTGGTGTCCGGGGCCGGCGAGGCGGTCGCGCTCGTCCTGCGGCTCGGCACCGGGCGCGCCTCGGATCGCACCGGCCGGCACTGGGCGTTCGCGATCGCCGGGTACGCGATCACGATGGTCTCGGTGCCGCTCATGGCGGTCGCCCACGCCGTCGCCCCGGCCTCGGCGCTGGTCGTGTCGGAGCGGTTCGGGAAGGCCGTCCGCTCGCCGGCGCGCGACACGATGCTCGCGCAGGCGAGCGTCGATATGGGCCACGGAAGGGCGTTCGGGCTGCACGAGGCCCTCGACCAGTCGGGTGCCCTGCTCGGCCCTCTGCTCGTGGCCGCGATGGTCGCGATCAGCGGCTACCGGCTGGGGTTCGCGGTGCTCGCCGTTCCCGGAGCGCTTGCGCTCGTCGCCGTCACCAGGCTGCGGGCCGCCGTGCCAGACCCGGGGGAGTACCAGACGGCCGCGACCGCGACCGCGCCGGACCCCGCACCGGCCGGGGCCGGCTTCCCGCGCCGGTTCTGGCTCTACGCGAGCGTTCACCGCGCTGACGATGACCGGCTTTGCCACCTTCGCGGTGCTCGCCTACCACCTCCAGGTCAACCACGTGCTCTCGCCTCCGCTCATCCCGGTCGTCTACGCGGCCGCGATGGGTGCCGCCGCGCTCGCCGCGCTCGCCGCCGGCAGGGCCTACGACCGGATCGGTCTACGCGGCATGGCCGTGCTCCCCGTGCTCGCCGCCGCCGTCCCGTTCCTGTCGTTTGCGACCGAGCCGGGGCTCGTCTGCGCGGGCGCGATCGTCTGGGGCGCGGCGATGGGAGTCCACGAGTCGACCATGCGCGCGGCCGTGGCCGACCTCGTCCCGGCCGCGCGCCGCGGCGCCGGCTTCGGCACGTTCACCGCCGTGTACGGCCTCGCGTGGCTGGTCGGCGCGGCCGTCGTCGCGGCGCTCTACAGCCGCTCGGTCGGCGACGCGGAGATGTACGTCGTCGCCGTGCAGGCCGCTGCGCTCGTCGCCTTCGTCCCGCTGTGGCGCACCGGGCCCTAGCCGCGGTGCGTCCATGCGGGCGCGCCGGCGGGCCGCAAGGATCACGTCGCGCGCCCGCCGTGGCGCGGACGGCGGTCGGGTGAGGCGGTGGAGGTGGCTCATCATTTCGTCTCCCTTGGTGTCGGTGCGATCGAGGGATTCGATTCCGCCACCCCTGCGAAACTCATCGGCGCTCCCGCGATGAGTTCCTGCGCCGAGGGCGATCTATCTTCACAAGCGATGAGTGCTGCGGCGACATATCTGACGGCCCGGGAGGCTGACCTCCTCGAGCGCGCCCGCGGGGGCGACGACCGCGCCTACGGCGAGCTGATCTCACCGCATCGCCGCGCGCTGCACGCGCACTGCTACCGCATGCTCGGATCGCTCGAGGATGCCGATGACGCCCTGCAGGAGGCGCTGCTGCGCGCCTGGCGCGCCCTGGGCCGGTTCGAGGGGCGAAGCTCTCTGGGGACGTGGCTCTACCGGATCGCGACGAACTGCTGCCTGCAGACGGTGAAGCGGCGGCCGGCGCGGCTGCTCCCGCAGGAGCATTCGCCCGCCGTCTCGCCGCACACCGCGCCCGGCCTCCCGCTGGCAGAGTCGGTGTGGATCGAGCCGTACCCGGCCGAGACCCTCCGGTACGAGCAGCGCGAGAGCGTCGAGCTCGCATTCGTGGCAGCCCTCCAGCACCTGGCCCCGCGCCAGCGGGCGGTGCTGCTCCTGCGCGAGGTGCTCGGGTTCTCGGCCCGCGAGGTCGCAGACCAGCTCGAGACGACCGTCCCCGCCGTCAACAGCGCCCTGCAGCGCGCGCGGCAGACGGTGCACGAGCGCGTGCCCGAGCAGAGCCAGCAGGCGACGCTCGCGCGGCTCGGCGACGAGCGCGCCCGGGCGCTCGTCACGCGCTACATGGAGGCGATCGAGCGCGCCGACGTCGCCGGGCTCGTGGGCCTGCTGACCGAGGACGCCGCATGGGCGATGCCGCCCATGGCGATCTGGTACCAGGGCCGCGAGGCCGTGGCGGCGTTCCACACGGAGCACGTGCTCCCGCAGCGGTGGCGCCACCTCCCGGCGCGGGCGAGCGGCCAGCTCGCCGTGGGCTGCTACATGTGGGACGCCGAGCGCGGGCACTACGTCGCCGCGGTGCTCGACGTGCTCACGCTGCGCGGCGATCGCATCGCCGACGTGACCGGCTTCATCAGCCCGGCGCTATTCGCCCGGTTCGGGCTGCCGGAATCGGTGTCTGACTGAGGGCTGTGCCGCGGCAGCGGCGGTGGATCACAGGATCGCGAACCGGCCGAGCGCGGCGGCCGCGACGTTTGCCCGCCGCCGGCTCGGGCGCGGCGGCCTCCACGGCTACGCGGCCGACCCCACCTGCGGCAGCCGCACGGCCGCCTCGGCGGCGATGAAGCGGTGGATCGAGCGCAGGTCACCGCCATGCGAGAACCCGGCCGCCTGCTTGTGCCCGCCGCCGCCGGTCTTGCGGGCGATCTCCGAGACGTCGATGCCGCCGCGCGAGCGCAGCGACACGCGGTTGGGCGGCGCGACGCCATCGGCGTCGAACGGCGGCTCGCGGATCAGCGCGGCCACCTCGACCCCCCGGATCGCGCGCAGGTGGTCGACCAGGCCCTCGGTGTCCGACTCGGCCGCACCCAGGCGGAGGAACTCGCCCCTCTCGACGTGCGAGATCGCCACCCTGCCGTGCTCGTACAGGACGAGGTGGTCGATCACGCGGCCGAGCAGCTGCAGCTTGCGCAGGGGGACGGTCTCGAAGACGCGCCGGTAGACCTGCTGGATGTCGACGCCGGCGTCGACCAGGCGGGCCGCCATCCGCAACGCGTTCGGCCCGGTGGTGCGCTGCTGGAACCGACCGGTGTCGGTGACCAGGGCGACGTAGAGCGCCTGCGCGATCTCCGGGGTGAGCGCGACCCCGAGCGCCTCGAGCAGGTCGAGCAGGATCTCGGCGGTCGACGAGGCGGAGCCGTCGATCACGTTGACGTCGCCGAAGCGGGTGTTGTCGTAGTGGTGGTCGACGTCGATCACCTGCCCCGCCGCTGCGACCACCGCCGCGTGGCCGCGCCCCAGCCGGCGCATCGTGGCGCAGTCGACGGCGAGCAGCGTCCATTGCCCCAGCTCGCCCGGGTCGAGGTGCCGCTCGAGCCCGGACACGTCGAGCAGGCGCAGCTCGCTCGGGACCGACGAGCACGGCTCGAGGTACGCGCGCACCTCCTTGCCGAGCTGGCGCAGGCCGGCCGCAGCCGCGGTCAGCGATCCGATCGCGTCGCCGTCGGGGTTCTCGTGGGTGGCGACGACGACCCGGTCAGCCGCGCCGAGCGCCGCGACCGCGCGCGCGAACTCGGGATCGGCTGCCCGCCGCTGCGTGTCGTCCACGCCTCCATGATACGGCCGGATCGACCCGGCACAGCCCTGTTCCTGTGCCTCTAGTCACCGTCGGTGGCGAGGGCCATCTCGCCCTCCATCGACTCGACGACCGGCAGCGTCTCCGGCTCGTCGAGCCCGTGCACGTACTTGCCGCCCCGCAGCCACGAGGCGCCGGCCGCGACCAGGCACGCGGCGATCGCGAAGTCGAACGCCTCGTGCAGCCCGTTCTGGAACGGCTTGCTCATCAGCTGCGGGAAGAACGTGCGCCCCGTCAGGTAGGAGGCGTGCGCGTGCGAGACGTGCGGCAGCACCGGCCCGAGCAGCTGCTGCATCGGGTTGTAGCCGAGGAACGAGGCGAACAGGAGCCCGACCGGCGGCAGGTGTGAGATGCGCGCAGCGTCGGCGTGCGGCACCCCCTGGGCGACAAGCCCGTGGTCGAGTGTCCCGGGGAGCGTGCTCGCGAGGCCGAGGATCATCAGCGAGAAGAAGATCCCGATCGAGAGCACGAGGGCCGAGTTCTGAAACGTCGTGGCCATGCCGGCGCCGGCGCCGCGCCGGTTCGGCGGCAGGCTGTTCATGATCCCCGCCTGGTTCGGCGAGGCGAACAGCCCCATCCCCAGTCCGACCATCAGCAGCAGCAGGCTGAACCACACGTAGTCGAAGTTCACCGGCAGGAGCTCGAGCAGGAAGAAGGAGAGCGCCGCAACCAGCATGCCGCCGGTCGCGAACGGACGTGCGCCGAAGTGGTCAGAGAGGTATCCCGACGCCGGCCCGGCGATCAGGAAGCCGACGGTCAGCGGCAGCATGTAGATGCCGGCCCAGAGCGGCGTCTGCGCGAAGCTGTAGCCGTGCAGCGGCAGCCAGATGCCCTGCAGCCACATGATCAGCATGAACATGAGCCCGCCGCGGCCGAGCGAGGCCAGCAGGGTGGCGATGTTGCCGGCCGTGAAGGCGCGGATGCGGAACAGGCCGAGCCGGAACATCGGATCCGCGATACGCGTCTCGATCACGGCGAAGATGGCGAGCAGCAGCAGGCCCCCGCCCATGCAGCCGAGCACCTTCGGCGAGGTCCACCCCATCGTGTGCCCGCCGTAGGGCTGGATGCCGTAGGTGATCCCGACGAGGATCGCGATCAGGCCGGCGGCGAACGTCACGTTGCCCCACCAGTCGATCTTGGCCGGCTGGCGCACTCCGAGATCGACCAGCTTGCGCCACGACCACAGCGTGCCGAAGAGTCCCACCGGCACCGAGACGAGGAACACGAGCCGCCATGACACCGGCCCGAGCACGCCGCCCAGCACGAGGCCGATGAACGACCCGGCGATGCCGGCGACGGTGTTCACGCCGAGCGCGAGCCCGCGCTGGTTGTGCGGGAAGGCGTCGGTGAGGATGGCCGAGGAGTTCGCAAACAGGAAGGCGCCGCCGACGCCCTGGCCGACGCGCATCACGATCATCCAGAGCGCGCCCGCCCCGCCGTGCATCCACGTCACCGACAGGAGCACCGAGAAGACGGTGAAGATCGCGAAGCCGAGCGTGAACATGCGCACGCGGCCGTAGATGTCCCCCACCCGGCCGAAGCTGACGACGAGCACCGCGGTCGCCACCAGGAAGCCCATGATCATCCACAGCAGGTAGCTCGAGTTGCCGGCGCCGAGCGGGTTCAGATCGATGCCGCGGAAGATGTCCGGCAGGGCGATCAACACGATCGAGGAGTTGATCGTCGCCATCAGAATGCCGAGCGTCGTGTTCGAGAGCGCGATCCACTTGTACCGCGGCGAAGGCGGCGCCTGCGGGTTCACACCTGCTCCTCGAACTCGTCGCGCAGCGCCCGGATCTGGCGGCGCTTCTCGAGCAGCTCGTCCTCGAGCTGCTCCAGGGCGGCGCGCCGCGACCGCACCAGGGCGACCTGGGTCTCGACGTGGCGCAGCGCCTCGGTCAGGATGCGCGCGCGGTCGTCGACCGCCGGCGCGGGCGAGCCGTGCCAGCGCTCGCGCAGGACGGCGCGGGCCGACTCGGCGTCCATCCAGTCGGCCAGCTCGGCAAGCGAGAGGCCGAGCAGGTCGCGCACCCGGATCAGGTCGGCCAGGCGCGCCTCGTCCTCGTGGTCGTACAGCCGGTGCGTGCCCTCGGGGCGACCGCGGGCGGGCAGCAGGCCGAGCTCCTCGTAGTAGCGCACGGTGCGAGGCGTCGCGCCCACCCGCCGGGCAAGCTCGCCGATGCGAAACGGGGCCACGGCGGCGGGGGCAGCCTGATCTTCGGGAGTCATACTCACCTTTACGGAAGATAGCAGGGGGAGGACATGCCTGCCAGACCCCTCCCACCCCCAATCAGACGTGATAATCTCTAGCGCACGTGAGAAACGGCCGGCGGGGGAACCCCGCGGGAGGAGCGCGATGAAGATCCGCTGGCACGGCCAGTCCGCCTACACCCTCACCGGCGCCGAGCAGACCGTCGCCATCGACCCGTTCGGCGACCTGGGCGCCCTGATGCAGGGCCGGCGCCGGTTCGAGTACCCGCCGGTGCCGGTGCACGCCGCCGACCTGCTGCTCGTCACGCACGAGCACATCGACCACAACGCCGTCGAGGCGATCACCGGCGCGCCGCAGATCGTGCGCTCGACGGCGGGCCGGTTCGAGACGCCCGTCGGCGAGGTGGTCGCGATCGCCTCGGAGCACGACGACCAGGCGGGCACGGCCCGCGGCCCGAACACGATCTTCGTGTTCACGCTCGACGGCGTGCGCGTATGCCATTTCGGCGACTTCGGCCAGACCGGCCTGCGGCCCGAGCAGCGCGCGGCCATCGGGGCGGTCGACCTGCTGATCGTGCCGGTCGGCGGAGGGCCGACGATCGACGCCACCCAGGCGGCGGCGATCACGCGGGCGCTCGACCCGCGCTGGGTCGTGCCGATGCACTACCGCACCGACGCGATCGACTTCCTCGAGCCGGCAGACGCGTTTCTCGCGCTGTTCGAGCACATCACGCCGACCGGCCCGGAGCATGCGATCGAGCAGGACGGCATCGGGTCGACCGGCGTGCTGCACATGGCGCCGCCGGCGGCGGGGAGCTGAGCGAGGACGGCGCGGTGATGCAGTCGCTGCAGTCGCTCTACGCGTACGGCCGGGCGTTCGACATCGGCCTGATGGCAGCGGCAGCCGCGGCGGCCGTCGCCGCGATCCTGTGCGTCGGCTCGGCCGTCGTGCCGCCGCGCTGGACGCGGTGGCAGCGCAGGCGGGCCGAGCGCCGGTACGTACGCGCCGGAATGCGCGAGCTCGAGCGCTACCTCACGCGCGCCGCCACCAGGCCGGCCAGGAGACGGCCAGGCCCGCCAGGACCGGGACGGTGGCCGGGAGCTGGGAGGTGAACTCGAGCAGGAACCCCCACGCGAGCGCGGCGACGGCCACGACGACCGCGGCGAGCACGCGCCGCCGCGTGCAGCGGCCGACGACCGCGCCGAGCAGCGCCGGGGCGAGGAAGTCGAGCCAGCCCATGCTCGAGTTGCCGAGGTCGACCTGTTGCAGCGCGGGCAGCGGCTTGGAGGGCGCAGAGGTGACGCCGACATGCGGGAGGGCGGTCTGCTGCAGGGCCTGCGTCGTCGACCTCACCTCGGTCGTGCCCCAAACCAGGTACACGTCGACCGCGATCAGCACGACGAGGCCGAGCGCGAGGTACCGGGCGGGGGTGATCGGCCCGACGACGCCCGCGATGGCGAGGCAGGCGCCGCCGATCAGGAGCAGCTCCGCGACCTCGGCGGTGTGGCCGTCGGCCTGCCAGGCGATCACGTAGAGCACGGCCGCCGCGGCGACCGTCAGGTAGGGGAAGCGCCAGTTGGCGACCCGTCCGAGCGCCGCGGCGAGGGCGGGTGTCGCGATCGTGCCGAGGTAGGCGAGGAAGCTCGCACCGGAGCCGCCCAGCACGCGCACGAGCCCGACGCCGACGACCATCGCCGCGGCCGGGCCGGCGAGCGCGAGCAGCGTGTGCCTGCGCCCCGTCTCGCGCCCGACGGCCGGGATCGCCACGAGCACGCCCTGGGCGGCGCAGAGCGCCGCATACCACGGGAACAGGAACACTCAGGGGACGCTACTGCCTGACACCCGGGGACAGTCCCGCCGCCGGTGGGGCTAGAAGCCCATCGCCGGGCCGAGCGGCGTCGCCGTCTGCGCGCGGCCGAGCAGCGGCAGGCCCTCCATCGTCTCGATCGCTGCGAGCGCCGAGTACGGGGAGTAGCGGGTGGCGTCGCGCGTGCCGGGGGTGATGTAGGCGCTCGCCGCAACCAGGCCGACGTGACAGCCGCTCGAGTCGATGTTCGCCTGGGTCGTGCAGTCGATACCGCTCGTTGACGACTCGTTGCCCTCGTCCCACGTGAGCAGCACGAGCGTCTTGCCGGCCTGGTAGTCCGCCGAGGCGAAGACCTGCGGCAGAAGCTGCGAGAGCCACGTGTCGCCGCTCTGAACGCGAGTGGCGTTCGAGCCGGGGCAGCCGGCCTGCCAGTGCATGTCGTTGCACAGGTTCGGCGTGATCCAGGTGAACGTCGCGAGGGCGGTCGGGTTGAACCCGGCGAGGCTGAAGCCGACGTCGTTTCTCGCGCACGAGCCGTCGCCGCCCGCAGCCAGGTCAGTGAACCAGACCGCCGGGTTGTGGCCGGTCTTGTAGTTGCCCGACGTCGTCCCCGAGCAGGCGCTCCCCATGCTCTCCTCGAGCGCGGCCCAGGACTTGCCGGCGGCGCCGAGCTGGTGCAGCAGGTTGTCGGCCGAGGTGTGCTGCGCGGCCCCGTTCCAGACCTGGAGCACGCCGCTCAGCGGCGCGAGGTAGTTGGGCTGCGACGGGTGGGTGGCGCCGACCGCGTTGGTCGCGAGCGCGCATTGGGAGGCCAGCCCGTTCGAGTACGGCGCGGCCGCCGAGCCGAACCAGCCGTTGTAGCTCAGGTTCTCGTCCATGATCACGACGACGTGGGTGTAGGTGGGCGGATTCGCGGGGTTGAACGACCCCGCCAGCGAGCCGCAGACCCCGGCGGGAGCCGCGGGGGTGGTGACCGTCGCGGCCGGTGACGGGGACGATTGCGCCGAGGTGTTGTGCGCGGCGTCGAACGCGTCGACGGTGTAGCTGTAGGTCGTCGCCGGCTGCGCGCTCGTGTCGGCGAAGGCGGTGCCGGTCACGGTCCCCACCCTGGCGCCGTTGCGGAAGACGTCGTAGCCCGCGACTCCCACATTGTCCTGCGACGCCGACCACTGCACTGACACCGAGTTCGGCCCGTCGGCGGCCGCGGCGACCCCCGCCGGCACGCTCGGTGCAGCCGTGTCGGACGACCCGGTGCCGGTGGCCAGGCTCATGTCGTCGATGTCGTAGGTCGCGCCGGACTGGGGGGAGGCCTCGACGGCGTTCACGGTCAGCGAGTCGCCCGTGCCGACGGTCGTGTAGGACACCGTCGGGAACGGCTGCCAGGCCGTCGTCGTCGTCACGCAGGTCTGGGCCGTGCCGACCGCGGTCGAGCTCCCGGACGGCAGCTCCTTCAGCTTCAGGCACACGCTCTGGCCGGCCGCGTCGCTGCGCACGACCCCGTTCACCTGGTACGGCGTGCCCTTGACGGTCGACTTCACGGGCTTGGTGGTGGTGTAGACGTACACCTGCGAGGTGCTCGAGGCCTTCACGCGCGCGGCGTGGCCGCCGCCGTTTCCGGCTACCAGCGAGAGCGTGCCGTTGCTGCCGCCCCAGCCGGTCAGCGACCCGGCCCCGGAGCCCTCGAAGGTGCCATTTGCGATCAGGTTCGCCGCGCCGGAGGCAAGCGCGGCCAGCACGAGCGACACCGCTCCCGCCACCGCCGCCGCCCCCACACTCCGCCGTGCGATTCCACCTGCCGGGAATCTCATTCCCCGGATCATAACCGGTGAGCAGGTAGGGTCAGCGTCGTGGCCGCGCAGCCGACACCCACCCTGGCATGAGCACGCCGATCGGCGTCGTGATCGTTGGTGCCGGCCGCATGGGCGCGACCCACCTGCGGGCGCTCGCCGACGAGCTAGCGGTGCGGGTCACCGCGATCGTCGACCCGTCCGAGGCCGCCCGCTCGGCCGCGCTCGCCGGCGCCCCGCAGACGCCGGCATTCGCCGACCTGGACGACGCGCTGCGCCACGGCGGCGTCGAGGCCGCGCTCATTGCCGCGCCCTCGACGTTGCACCTGCAGATCGTCCAGCAGTGCGCCGAGCGCGGCCTGTCCATGCTGTGCGAGAAGCCCTGCGGCACGACCTCGGCCGATGCGCGCGCGGCCGCCGCGGCGGCGGACGCGGCCGGGTGCGTGCTCCAGATCGGCTACTGGCGCCGCTTCGTGCCCGAGCTGCGCGACCTGCGCGCGCGCATCCGAGCGGGAACGCTTGGCGAGCTCACGCTCGTCGGGTGCT
This sequence comes from uncultured Actinomycetes bacterium, assembly GCA_963825325.1. Classification (GTDB taxonomy): domain Bacteria; phylum Actinomycetota; class Thermoleophilia; order Gaiellales; family JAICJC01; genus JAICJC01. The sequence goes on along the minus strand of CAWGSU010000003.1, from coordinate 249,150 downwards.
ACCAGTGGGACGCGGCTCCGCCCGCGCCGGGGTTCCGGGGTACGAGCGGTGGCATCGCGATCGACATGGGCGTGCACGAGCTCGACCAGCTGCGCTGGCTCACCGGGCAGGAGCTCGGCCCGTTCGCCCGCGCCGCCCAGCCGCCGCGCGGGGACGGCCCTGAAGGGCTGCAGCTGCTCGGGTCGCTCTCGGGCGGCACCGCGGCCCTCGTCTCGCTCGGCCAGAGCTTCCCCCACGGCGACTGCGTCTGGGTCGAGGTCTTCGGCACCGCCGGCTACGAGCGCGTGCCGGTGCTCTGGGGCGACGAGGGCGACGCGGCGTTCGAACGGGCTCTGCGGGCCCAGGCGCGCGCGTTCGCCGCGCGCGTGTCGGCGGGCACGGCCGCAGACGCGGCCACCGCGGACGACGCCGTGGCCGTGCTCGGCGCTGCCGAGGCGCTCGCCACGAGCTGACGCGCCGTCAGCTCTGCCAGATGATCTGGTTGATCGCGCTCCACGGGATCACGATCGTGCGCGCCTGGCCCTCGGCCGACGCCGCCAGCACGCCGAGCGCGTCGGACTCCTTCACCGTCACGGCCAGCTCCTTGCCGTCGGTGAAGCGAACGGTGACGGGGCGGTCGGTGGGCAGCTGCATATTTGACGCTCCTTGCCGATGACGGGCCCGTATTCTCTCAGCCGGGCTCGCCGTTGTCCGCCACGAGGTCGTGCTGCACCGCGAAGAGAGCGCCGCCCCGACCGCATCTCTCACTGTCAGGTAGACCCTGAGATCACAACGGCATCAGGCGGCCGAATGCCGCTCCACGACTACACTCGCAGCAACCGCTGTGACCTCCACCCCCGACCCGCATGTGAGCGACGCCGAGCCGCCCGGCGCGATGCCGACCTGGGCCGCCCTCCAGGCCAGCCACCGCTCCGTGGCAGGCAACACGGTGCGCGCGGCGGTGCTCGGCGCCAACGACGGGCTGGTCTCGAACCTGAGCCTGGTCGCGGGGGTCGCCGGCGCCTCGCTCGCGGCCCGCACGATCCTCATCACCGGCTTCGCCGGGCTCGCGGCGGGCTCGTGTGCGATGGCGATGGGCGAGTGGATCTCGGTGCAGACCTCGCGGGAGCTCTACGAGCGCGAGCTGCGGGTCGAGGCGGAGGAGCTGAAGCGCTTCCCCGGCGACGAGGCCGCCGAGCTCGCGGCGCTCTACACCCAGCGCGGCCTCGAGCCGGAGGGCGCCCGCCGGCTGGCCGAGAGCGTGATCGCCGACCGGTCGGTGGCGCTCGGCGTGATGGCGCGCGAGGAGCTCGGCATCAACCCCGACGACCTGGGCGGCTCACCGTGGAAGGCGGCCGGCTCGTCGTTTGCGATGTTCTGCATCGGCGCCGCCGTGCCGATCATCCCGTTCATCGTGACCGCGCGGACACCCGCCCTGGTCGCAAGCGTGATCCTGAGCGCGCTCGTGCTCTTCCTGCTCGGCGTGATCGTGACCACGCTGACCGGGCGCTCGCCGCTGCGCTCAGGCGTGCGCCAGCTGCTCTTCGGACTCGGCGCCGCCGCCGTGACCTACGGGATCGGCCGCCTCGTCGGCACCGTCATCAGCTGACGGCGGCGAGGTTTGACTCGTGCACGCGCTGGTATGGCGCGAAGTAGCTCACCCACCCCGCCTCGAGCGGCCCGGCGATGAAGGTGCGCAGGTCGTCGTCGCCCGGCCGCGGCTCGCGGGCGTGGCGCAGGAGCTCTCCGACGTACTGCTCGGTGGCCGTGATCAGGTGCCCGTCGTATCCGCCGGCCGCGATGATCTCGGCGCTCCCGTGGTTGGGGTAGATGCGGTCGATCGCAAGGCCGCGCATCCGCTCGAGCTCGGCCAGGTGCGCCGCGAGCCCCTCGGGCTCGGAGACGTAGGTGACCGTGTCCTCGAGCGTGTCGCCGGCGAGGAGCAGCCCCTCGTCCGGGATGTGAAGCACCGTCCCGTCGGCGCTGTGAATGTCGAACTGGACGAGGTCGACGCCGATCACGCCGACCTCGAGGTGCGTGCGGCCCTCGAACGTCCTCGTGGGCATGACGAGCGGGGCGATCGCAGGCGGCCCGCTGTGCGTGCCCGCCTCGATCGCGGCCCGGTCGCGCTGCAGCCGCTCGGCGGTCAGGGCGTTCGCGACGATCTCGCAGCCGGCGAACGCCTCGGTGCCGGCGATGTGGTCGAGGTGCGAGTGGCTCAGGACGACCGTGATGCGCGTGGCGCCGAGCCGCTCGACCTCGGCCCGCACGGCCGCGGCGTGCGGCACCGAGATGTGCGTGTCGTAGATGAGCGCCTCGGAGCCGTCGACGAGGGCGTAGCTGCAGACGCCGAGCTCGAGCGCGCCGTCGTCCACCCAGTTCGGCCCGTCCGCGAACACCTGCCCGGAGATGCGGCCGTCGTAGAACCCGATCAGGTGCTCGGTGAGGCGCAGGGTGCGCAGGTGCTCGGTGATCATGATGGGCCAGCGTACAGGTACGCTCCGGGGGAGGACGCCATGGCCCACGCGGTCGTCATCTACGGCTCGACCTGCCCCGCCTGCACCCAGGCCAGGGCCATCCTCGACCGCTTCGGGATCGACTACGCGACGCGGCCGCTCGCGGAGCTTCCGGGCAGGTACGGGCGCGTGCGCTCGATGCCCCAGATCACGATCGGCGACGAGCTCCTGGGCGGGGTCAATCCGCTGCTCAAGCTGGCGCGATCGGGTGGCCTCGAGCACCTCGCGGCGGACGGGCCGCGGCCGTGGGCGCGCGTGCGCCGCCGCATCGGCCGCGGCTACGACGTGGAGCTGCTCGACCCGCTCGGCCGGCCGCTGGCCACCCGCCGCGCGCCCACGCGGGCCGATGCCGACCAGGCGGCGGCCGCGCTTGTGGCAGCAGGTTTCCGCCCGGATCATCCCGGGTAGACGCACCCCATGGCCACGCGGGGGGACAGCGCCGCGGCGGGGCGGGTGGCACGGTCGGGACATCACTGGATTCTGGCCACCCCGGCCCTGGCCGGCATCCTCTACTCGATCTCGTGGGCCGTCGGCCTCGCGATCTTCTCGTCGTCGGCCGACGTGCACTCGTCGGGAGCCGACCTCGTGTCCACCTACGCCGGGCACCGCGGCGTCGCGACAGCCCAGTACGTGCTCACCGAGGGCGTGCCCGCGATCGCGCTTCTGGTGGTCGTGTGGGCGCTTGCCCGGGCGGCCGGCGGCCACCGGCCCAGCCAGGCGCTGCTCGCATGCGGCCTCGCCGCCGCAGCGATCTCGATCGTGCAGTGCGTGCTCGGCCTGTACCTGGCCGGCCGCCTCATTCCCGACCGCCGCACCGGCCCGGCGGTGACTGTGTTCGACGCGATCAACCGCCTCGACGGCGTCAAGATGCTCCTGCTCGCCGCGGTCGCCCTCGCGGCGTTCGCGCTCCTGCGGGCCGGGCACCCGCCGCTGCCCCGCTGGCTCGCCTACGAGTCGCTGGCCCTCGCCGTCGCGATCGCGATTTCAGGCGTCGGCTACCTGCTCCTGCTGAGCGGCCCCGCCCTCGCCGCGTGGGTCTCGCTCCCGCTCCTGCTCGTGTGGGTGACGGGCGTCGGAGTGGCCCTCGCGCGCGCCCGGGGCGGTCAGGCCAGAACGCGGTAGAGCGCGTTCACGATCAGCCTCTCGCCGAACGGCGCCGTCAGCCGGGCCGCCGGGCCGAAGCCACCAGGCTCATGCCGGGGATGTCGAGGCCCGCCGGCGTCTCATAGGCGGCGATCGCCGCGGCCGCGCGGGCCCGAAGTGCGCTGGCCGCCGGCGCGGGCAGTGCCGCAAGCCGCTGCGCGAGTGGCCCGGCGAGGGCCGCCGTGCGCTGCCACCACTCGTCGACCGTGTCGGCGTGGTAGGGCGTCTCGAGCTCGCTGACCCCGACATCGGCCCACCCCGCACCGCGGAGCACGCCTGCGAGCTCGCCGGCATCGGCGAGCGAGAACGGATGCGGGATGCCGGGCGGCGGCGTCGGCGTGCCGAGCTGCTCGCTGACGACGTCGAAGACGATGCCGAGCCACGGGTTTGCGGCCCGCGGGCCCCAGACGGTCGCGACGACGCGCCCACCGGGCCGAACGACGCGGTGGATCTCGCGGGCGGCGCGGGCCGGATCGGGCACGAGCATGAGTCCCTCCCGGCAGAGCACGACGTCGTAGGCCGCGTCGGGCTCGTCGATGTCCTCGAGGTCGAGCGCACGGCCGGTCGCGTTGTGCAGGCCGAGCGCAGCCGCTCTCGCCGAGGCGATGGACGTCATCTCGATGGACACGTCGGAGAGCACCACCTCGCCCTCCAGGCCGACCATCGCCGCGGCCTGAAGGCCCGGTCCGCCGGCGCCGCACGCGAGCTCGAGCACCCGCTCGCCCGTCCGGGGCTGCGCGAGCGCGAGCATCCGCTCGGTGACCCGCTCGCCGCGGGCGTCGACGAACGCGGCGTTCGCCGCCCACGCCCACGCCACGCCCGACCACATGCCGTGCAGATGGGCGCGGAGATCGTCGTCCGACCGCTCGATGATGCTGCTGGTGCTCATCCTGAGACTCCCTTTCGTCATATTCATTGCTCGTTACGAGTAATGAAGTCTCGACTAGACTACCAAAATCGCCGAGCCCGTCAAATCCAGTCGCCGGTACGAGTCGCCGCGGCGGCGTCAGCAGGCGGCCGCGACCCGGCGGCTGATCCTGGCATCGGCCCAGCGGCTGCTCGAACGCGACGGGTATGCGGCAACGACGATGGCGACGATCGCCGCCGATGCAGGCGTCGCGCTGAAGACGGTCTACGTCGCCTTCGCAACCAAGAGCGGCCTGCTGACCGCCCTTTGGAACCAGCTCCTGCGCGGCGCCGACGACGGCGTCGCCGTGCACGACCGCGACTGGTACCGCGAGGTGCTCGCCGAGCCCGACCCGATGCGGCAGCTGCGCCTGAACGCCCGCAACTCGCGCGCGGTCAAGGAGCGCGCCGGCGCCGTGATGGGCGTGATCCGAAGCGCCGCGCCGCTCGAGCCCGAGATCGCGGCGCTGTGGGGCCGCATCCAGTCGCAGTTCCACGAAAACCAGGCCGAGATCGTGCGCCGGCTCGACGCGAAGGGCGCGCTCCGGCCCGGCCTCGACGTCGCCCGAGCGGCGGACATCTTGTGGACGCTCAACCACCCCGATGTCTGGCTGCTGCTCGTGCGCGACCGTGGCTGGACGCCCGCGGCCTACGAGGAGTGGTTCGGCGAGGCGGCCTGCGCCCAACTTCTCGCGGGCGGCGGCGTCAGACCAGCGTGACCTCTACTCCCGCGGCGCGGATCGCCTCGGCCTCGGCGGGCGCGGCGCCCGTGTCGGAGATCAGCTCGTGGACCTGATCGACGCGGCAGATGCGCGCGAACGCGACCTGGCCGAGCTTGGAGCTGTCGGCGACGACGATCACGCGCCGCGCCCGCTCGATCAGGGCGTAGTTCGTGTGCGCCTCAACCTCGTGGTGGGTCGTGAAGCCCTCGTCCACCGAGATCCCGTCGACGCCGACGAGCACCAGGTCGAGGTTGAGCGAGGCGAGCGCGCTCTCGGCCAGCGGTCCGACCAGCTCGTAGGACTCCGGGCGGGCGACCCCGCCCGTGACGACCAGCTTCAGGTTCGGGCGCACCGCGAGCTCGGAGGCGATGCTGAGCGAGTTCGTCACCACGGTCAAACGCCGCCGCTCCGAGAGCACACGGGCCACCTCGGTGGTGGTCGTGCCGCCCGTCATGCCGATCGCGGCGCCGTCGGGGACGCGCGCGGCGGCGGCGCGGGCGATGCGCGTCTTCTGGTCGCGGCGGTCGGCGCTGCGATAGCGCAGCGGCAGCTCGTAGAGCACGCCGTGCGCCACCGCGCCGCCGTGGGTGCGCGCGAGCAGGCGCTGCTGCTCGAGCAGGGCGAGGTCGCGGCGGATGGTGGCCGCCGACACGTCCATGTCGTCGACGAGGTCGCCGACGGCGACCGATCCCTGCACCGAGAGCTGCTTGATGATGTGGTTGAAGCGGTCGGACTGGCGCATCGCGCCCATCCTACCGGCAGCAAACGTCCGCAAACCGTTGATTTCTGTGCGTTTGTGGCGTAATGTCGCCCGATATGAGCGCAATCGAGCAGGAGCTGACCAGCCAGCCGGCGCTGTGGAGGCGGGCGGCGCAGCTTCCGGGGCTCGACGCCCTGCCCCAGAACGGCGGCCGCATCGCCGTGCTCGGCTGCGGCACGTCGCTCTACATCGCCCAGGCCTATGCGCGGTCGCGCGAGGCGGCGGGGCACGGCGAGACCGACGCCTTCCCGGCGTCGGAGTTCCCATCCGGCCGCCGCTACGACGCCGTGCTTGCGATCTCGCGCTCGGGCACGACGACCGAGGTGCTGCAGGCGGTCACGGCGCTCGACGGGCACACCCGCACGACGCTCCTGACCGCTGTCCCCGAGAGCCCGCTGGCCCGCGCCGCCAAGCACACGGTGGCGCTGCCCTTCGCCGACGAGCACTCGGTCGTCCAGACCCGCTTTGCAACGACGGCCCTGGTCGTGCTGCTCGCGGCGCTCGGCATCGACACGGCGCCGGCCGCCGCCGCCGCCGAGCGCGTGCTGGCCGGCCCACTGCCGCTCGACCCGGCCGCGTTCGAGCGCTTCCACTTCCTCGGCAGCGGCTGGACGGTCGGGCTCGCCGCCGAGGGCGCGCTCAAGCTGCGCGAGGCGGCCCGTGCATGGACCGAGTCCTACCCGGCCATGGAGTACCGCCACGGCCCGATCGCGACCGCCGATGCGCGCACGCTCGTCGTCCCGTTCGGCCCGATCGACCCGGCGCTCGCCGCCGATATCGGCGCGACCGGCGCCCACCTGCACGAGCCTGACGCGGAGCCGCTGGCCACGCTCGTGCTCTGCCACCGCCTCGCGCTTGCGCTTGCCGTCGCGCGCGGCTTCGACCCCGACACTCCCCGCAACCTCACACGATCGGTGGTGCTCACATGAGACGCCTGCTCCTCATTGCCACGGCATTCGCCGCCACGCTCGCCGTAACCGGCTGCGGCGGATCCGGCTCGTCGTCGAGCGGCGGCGTCGTGAACATCACCCTCTGGCACGGCTACGTCGACACCGAGGGCAAGGCGATGACGGCCGCGGCCGCGCGGTTCAACGCCACGCACTCCAAGATCCACATCACCGTCCAGAACTACGGCAACTCCGACTACGCGCTCGAGAAGGTGCTGACGGCGCTGCGCGGCGGCCACTACCCCGACATCGTCTACCTGTACGGCTCGTGGGCCGCGAACGTGGCCCGCACGCCGAAGGCGGTCAACCTGGCGCCGCTCATCAAGTCGGATCCGTCGATCCACTGGAACGATTTCTGGCCGGCCGAGCGCAAGGCGGTCACCGTCGGCGACAAGATCATCGGCGTCCCCGCCCTCGTCGACAACCTGGCCCTGGTCTACAACAAGAAGCTCTTCAACCAGGCGCACATCCCCTATCCGACTGCGAACTGGACGTGGGACGACCTCCGCGCCGCCGCGAAGAAGCTCACGAACCCCGCCGCCAAGCAGTTCGGGTGGGCGTACGTGAACGACGCGAGCGAGGACACGGTGTGGCGTTTCGACGCGCTCCTGTGGCAGGCGGGCGGATCGATCCTCACGCCCGACCAGAAGCATGCGGCGTTCAACTCGCCGGCGGGAGTGAAGGCGGCGACGCTGCTCCAGCAGATGGCGACCGTCGACCACTCGGTGTACCTCGACAGCGGCAACCAGAACTACGCCAACCTGTTCAACTCCGGCAAGATCGGCATGCTCTTCACGGGGCCGTGGGACCTGTCCCAGTTCCCGAACGTCGACTACGGCGTGCAGATCCTGCCCGGCGATCTGAACCACCAGACGATCTCCGGCCCCGACCAGTGGGTCATGCTCGACAACGGCTCCGCCCGCACCCAGGCGTCGTGGACGTTCCTGAAATGGTTCACGTCGCCCGCCCAGGCGGCGCAGTGGTCGCTTGCCACCGGCGACCTGCCGATCCGCGCATCGCAGGTGAAGCAGCCGTCCTTCCAGGCCTACGTGAAGAAGTACAAGGGCATCGCCACGTTCGTCCAGAACCTGCACAACGCCGTGCAGGCGCGGCCGGTGCTCGGCTCCTACAGCGAGATCTCGCAGGCGATGGGGCAGGCGATCCAGGCGGTGCTGCTCGGCAAGGCCCAGCCGCAACAGGCGCTCGACCAGGCGGCGGCCCAGGTGAACCAGGTGCTGGCCACCGGCGGGTGAGGCGCGGCCGCCGCATCCTGCACTCCGACCACGTGGCCGGCTGGCTGTTCGTGCTGCCGGCCACGGTCCTGATCGCCGCCTTCGGCCTCGTGCCGATCGGGTGGTCGCTCGTGCTCTCGTTCCAGCACAACGACCTGCTCTCGGCACCGTCGTGGGTTGGCCTCGCGAACTACCGCGAGCTCGCCCACGACCCGGTGTTCCGTGCCTCGGTGCGGCGGACGCTCGTCTACACGGCGCTGTTCGTGCCGCTCTCGGTCGGAGGTGCGCTCGGCGTTGCACTGCTGCTGCACGCCCCGATCCGCTTCTCGCGCTTCTACCGCACCTCGGTGTTCGTGCCGGTGGCGACCTCGACGGTGGCGACGGGGATCATCTTCAACTGGCTGCTCGAGCCTACCTACGGCATCGCCAACTACCTGCTCGGCAAGGTCGGGATGGGCCCGTACGGCTTCTTCACCGATCCCGACCAGGCCCTGTACGCGATCGTCGCGATGACCGTGTGGGGCTGGCTCGGCTTCGACGTGATCATCTACCTGGCCGCCCTGCAGGGCATCCCGCGCGACGTGATCGAGGCGGCGCAGCTCGACGGCGCCGGCCGCTTCGCGACGTTCCGCTGCGTGACGCTGCCGCTGCTCTCGCCGGCGACGCTCTTTCTGATCGTCTGGTCGACGATCAACGCGCTGCAGGTGTTCGACGAGATCTACGTGACCACTCGCGGAGGGCCGCTGCAGGCGACGACGGTGATCGTGTACGAGATCTACAGCCAGGCGTTCGAGCTCTTCCACGCCGGCTACGCCGCAGCGATCGCCTACGTGCTCTTCCTGGCCACGCTCGTGTTCGCGATCATCCAGCTCTGGATCGGCAACCGCCGGGTGCACTACTCCTCGTGAGGCTGCGGCTCCCCTTCAGCCCCCGCCACCTGGCTCTCGTGCCCCTGTCGGCGCTGATGCTCCTGCCGCTCGCGTGGATGCTCGTGACGTCGCTGCAGACGCTCGACCAGACGCGCCACTTCCCGCCGACCCTCATCCCATCGGCGCTCGACTGGCACAACTACCCGGACGCGTGGAACGCGGCGCCCTTCGGCCGCTTCTTCGTGAACAGCCTGATCGTGACCGGGTCGGCCGTCGCCGGGAACCTGCTGTTCTGCAGCCTGGCCGGCTACGCCTTCGCGCGGCTGCGCTTCTTCGGGCGCGAGCTTCTGTTCATCGCGCTGCTCGCGACGCTCATGGTGCCGTTCCAGGTGATCATGATCCCGACGTTCCTGATCGTGCAGAAGCTCGGGCTCGTCGACTCGCTGGGAGCGCTGATCGCGCCGAACCTGGTCACGCCATTTGGCATCTTCCTGCTGCGCCAGTTCTTCCGCACGCTTCCGATCGAGCTCGAGGAGGCGGCCCGCATCGACGGCTGCTCGCGTCTGGGCGTGCTCTTCCGGATCGTGATTCCGCTCTCGCTGCCGGCGCTTGCGACGCTCGGGATCGTCACGTTCCTGTGGACGTGGAACGACTTCCTGTGGCCGCTGATCGTGATCACGTCCACCGATCAGAGCACCGTGCAGCTCGGCCTGGCCTCGTTCCAGGGCGCCCACATCACCAAGTGGAACCTGCTCATGGCCGGCAACGTGATGGCGCTCGCACCGATGCTGATCGTGTTCATCGTCGCCCAGCGCTGGTTCGTGCAGTCGCTCGCAGCCACGGGCGTCAAGGGATAAAGGGGACCGTGGCCCGGGTCCGCTTCGACGCTGTCACGAAGACGTTCCCGGGCGGAGCGGTGGCCGTCGACGCGCTCGACCTCGACGTGGCCGACGGCGAGCTGATGGTGCTCGTCGGGCCGTCGGGCTGCGGCAAGTCCACCGCCCTGCGCATGGTGGCGGGGCTCGAGACGCCGACAGCGGGCACGATCACGATCGGCGAGCGCGATGTCGCCGGCCTTTCGCCGGCGGCGCGCGACGTGGCGATGGTGTTTCAGAGCTACGCCCTCTACCCGCACATGACCGTACGCAAGAACCTGGCGTTCCCGCTCCAGCGCCAGCGCCGGCCGCGAGCCGAGATCGCCCGCCGCGTCCAGGAGGTCGGCGCGATGCTCGAGCTGACCGAGCTTTACGAGCGCAAGCCCGCGCAGCTCTCGGGCGGGCAGCGCCAGCGGGTGGCGATGGGGCGCGCGCTCATCCGCGAGCCCGTCGCGTTCCTGCTCGACGAGCCGCTCTCGAACCTCGACGCCAAGCTGCGCTCGGAGCTGCGCGCCGAGCTGCGCCGCCTGCACGGGCGCCTCGGCACGACGATGGTCTACGTGACCCACGACCAGGTCGAGGCGATGACGCTGGGCGACCGGATCGCGGTGATGCAGGGCGGGCGGCTGCAGCAGGTCGGAACGCCCGACCAGGTCTACCGGCAGCCGTGCAACGTCTTCGTCGCCCGCTTCGTCGGCAGCCCGGCGATGAACCTGCTGCCGGGGGCACTCGTCGGCCGCGGCGAAGACCTGATCGTCGGCATCCGGCCCGAGGTCCTGCGCCCGGCGGCCGAGGTGCCCGGCGGCGTCGCGCTCGAGCTGGTCGCAGAGGTGGTCGAGCCGCTCGGAAGCGACGTGTTCGTGCACGGGCGGGTCGGCGACGAGGAGGTGGTCGCGCGGCTGCCGGGAAACACGCACGTGCGCCCCGGTGAGCGGCTCGCGCTCGCGGTCGACCCGGCCGAGCTGCACCTGTTTCACCGCGCGAGCGAGGAGCGGATCGCGCCCTGAGGCCGGCTCAGGGCAGTTGGCGCACCGTCGCGAGCTCGGCGAGCCGCTCGGCACGGGCACGCTCGAGCCTCCCCGCCCCCGGCTGCTCGGCGTTCGCCGCCCCGGCGCCGAGCGCCGCGCGCAGGGCATCGGCCCAGCCGGCGCCGCGGTCGAGCGCGACGACCAGACCGGCCAGGAACGCGTCGCCGCTCCCCACGGGGTAGGAGCCGCGGGCGGCGAGGCGGCCCTCGAGTTGCTCGCCGGCGGCCGTCACCATGATCGCCCCCTCTGTGCCGCGGGTCACCACCGCCGTCGCCCCCGACCGCTCGCGCAGCGCCCGGGCGGCGGCGAGCGCCGCCGCCGTATCGGCCGTCGCGAGGCCGGTCACCTCGGCCGCCTCGTGCTCGTTCAGCTTGACGACCGCGGCCCCCGCCTCGAGTCCGTCGGCGCGGCTGTCGAAGGCGGCCCGCGCGAGCCCGACGAGTCCGACGTAGCCGTCATCGGGCGCACCGGACGGAAGCGACCCGGAGAGCGTCATCCACCGCGCCCGCGGCGCGAGGTCGGCCACGAGCCGGGCGAAGCCGGCCCAGTCGTCGGGCTCGACCGGGAAGCCGTGCTCGTAGAATTCGGTCAACCCCTCGAGCGCGCCCGCGACCGACAGCGACGAGCGCGTCTCGGCGGCCGCCCAGGCGACGTGCAGGCGGATGCCCTCGGCCGCGAGCTCCTCGGCGATCCAGCGGCCGGCGTGGCCGCCAAGCAGCGCCACCGCCTCGGCGTCGCCGCCGAGCGCGGCCGCGGCCCGAGCCACGTTCAGGCCCTTGCCGCCCGCGAGCTGCACGAACTCGGCCGGCCGGTGGATCTCGCCCAGCACGAGTCGGTCGACTGTGAACAGGCGGTCGATCGAGGGGTTCGCGGCGACGCACAGGATCACGAAAGCGCCGCCCGGGCCGCGGCGAGCGTGGGCTGCGCCGCGGTGCCCCCGAGCGCGAGCGTCGAGAGCGCCCCGCACGCGCACCCGAGCGCGAGCGCCGCGGTGAGCGGCTGGCCGCCGAGCCACGCCGACAGGAAGCCGGCGTCGAAGCTGTCGCCGGCGCCGGTCGCGTCGACGGCGCGCACCGGGATCGCCGCCTGCTCCACGACTCCTGTGGCCCAGCGCGCCAGCGCGCCGTTCGCGCCGCGCTTGACGACGACCAGCGGGCAGCCACGGGTGTCGAGACCGGCGTCCTCCTGCTCGTTCACGAACAGGACGTCGACCTCGTGGGCGAGCCGGGCGAGCGCGGCCGGGTCGCCGCCGCCGGGGTCGCCCTGCGGATCGAGCGACACCGTCACCCGGGCGGCGTGGGCGGCGGCGACGAGCCCGGGCAGGCCCGGCCGCAGGCCGTCGAGCAGGTGGTAGCTCGCGATGTGCAGGTGCCGGGCCGAGCGCAGCAGGCCGGCGTCGACCTGGTCGGCCGTCAGGGCCGGGATCGCGCCGGGCGCGGTCAGGATCGCCCGGTCGTCGCCGCGCACGAGCGCCACCGTGATGCCCGTGGCGAGCGCCGGGTCGGTGACGCAGCCCGAGACGTCGACGCCGCGCGCGGCGAGCGCGTCGAGCATGAACCTGCCGAGCAGATCGTCGCCGACGACGCCCACGAACGCGGTGCGCAGGCCGAGGCGGGCCGCTCCGCAGGCGGCGATGGCCGCCGAGCCGCCGATCACGAGCGCGCCCGTCTCGACGAGCTTCTCGCGCTGCCCGAACTCCGGCACGACGTCGCCGCCGCAGAGCAGCAGATCCGGGTTGCAGTCCCCCACCACCAGCAGGTCGAACAGGGCGCCGTCAGGCATCTGCCTAGCCTACGAGCGCGAGCAGCTCGGCGAGCCGCCGCTTCGCCTCGCCACCCAGGAACGCGCGCCGCGCCTCGGCGTCCATCGTGACGGACTCCTTCCAGATCGAGCGGCCGGCGATGAAGCCGGCGGCGCCGCCGGCCAGGGCCTCGCGCAGCTGGCCGATGAACGTCTCGTGGTCGACGCCCGCCGAGAGCAGCGCCCAGGGCGCGTCCAGCGCCGTCGTCAGCCCGGCGCAGGCCGCGCCGCTGCCGGGGTACTCGAGCTTCAGGTAGCGCGTACCACAGGCGAGCGCGAGCTGCGCCCCGTCGCGGATCAGCTCGGCGCGGCGGGCGCGGAAGGCGCTCTCGTCCTCATCGTCCAGGCGGTAGACCAGCACCTCGACGACCAGCAGCAGGTCGTGCGCGGCACAGTCGGCGGCCGCCGCTCGGATCACGCGCCCGTTCTCGCCGTCTGCGTCCTCACGGTCGGCGCGCAGGCGCACGAGCAGCTTCGCCCCCGTCCCGCCCAGACGGCGCACCCCTGCGGCGCCGACGTCGGGCAGCAGCACGGCCCGGCGCAGCCCCTCCGGCGTGCGCACCGCACCGCTTCGCTCGAGCGAGACGAGCAGGCCGCTGCGGCCCGGGAACGCGCGCTCGTCGAGCACGTGGGGGAGCGCGATCTCGGGATCGAGCAGCACGGCCGGCGCGTCGGCGGCGAGCGCACGCACGAGGTCGAGCTTGAACTCGCGCAGGACGCCCAGGTCGGCGGGGAGCGCCGCAGCCTCGCGCGCGGCCACGAGCTTGGTGCGCTGATCGGCCGCGAGGACGGCCAAACGCCCTTCGGCAGTGGTGAGCTGATCGAGCGCCCGTTGCTCGGCGGTGGTGAACATTCTTGATCGTTTCTATCAGATATGAAACACTTTCGCTCATGACACGCATCGCATTCGTCGGCGCCGGCAGCGTCGAGTTCACCCGCAACCTGCTCGGCGACCTGCTCAGCTTCCCCGAGCTCGCCGACTCCACCATCGCCCTGCACGACATCGACGCCGAGCGCCTGGCCACCGCCGAGGCGATGGCGCGGTGGACGAACACCGCGGTCGGCGCCCGCGCCACCTTCGAGGCCCACCTCGACCGGCGCGCGGCCCTGGCAGGCTGCGACCACGTGGTCAACATGATCCAGGTCGGCGGCCACGCCGCGACCCTGATCGACTTCGAGGTGCCGAAGCAGCACGGCCTGCGCCAGACGATCGGCGACACGCTCGGGATCGGCGGCATCTTCCGCTCGCTGCGCACGATCCCGGTGATGCTCGCGATCGCGCGCGACATGGCCGAGGTGTGCCCCGACGCGTGGCTCCTGAACTACACGAACCCGATGGCGATGCTGTGCTGGGCGACCTACGCCGGCAGCCCGATCCAGAAGGTCGTCGGGCTGTGCCACTCGGTGCAGTGGACGACCCGCGGCCTCGCCGAGCTCGTCGGCGTTCCCTACGAGGAGGTCGACTACCTCGGCGCGGGCGTGAACCACCAGGCCTGGATCCTGCGCTTCGAGCGCGACGGCGCCGACCTGTATCCGCTGCTCGACGAGGCGATCGCGCGCGATCCCGGTCTGCGCCGGCGCGTGCGCGTCGAGCTCTACCGCCGGTTCGGGTACTTCCCGACGGAGTCGAGCGAGCACTCGGCCGAATACGTGCCGTGGTTCATGCGCGACGACGGGATGATCGAGCAGTTCCGGGTGCCGGTCGACGAGTACGTGCGCCGCAGCGAGGAGAACCTGGAGCTGTACGAGGAGCAGCGGCGGGCGCTCGCCGAGGGCGACGAGCTCGAGATCGAGCGCAGCCTCGAGTACGCCTCGCTGATCGTGCACTCGATGGTGACGGGCGAGCCGCGCGTGATCTACGGAAACGTGCGCAACAGCGGGCTGATCACGAACCTGCCCGAGGGCGCGTGCGTTGAGGTGCCGTGCCTCGTCGATGGAAACGGCGTGCAGCCGACCGTCGTCGGGGCGCTGCCGCCGCAGCTGGCCGCGCTCAACCGCACCTTCCTGAACGTGTGCGAGCTGACCGTGCGGGCCGCGCTCGAGGGCAGCCGCGAGCACGTCCACCACGCCGCGCTGCTCGACCCGAATGCGGCGGGCACGCTCTCGCCCGAGGCCATCGCGGTCATGGTGGACGCGATGATCGCCGCCCACGGCGACGCGCTGCCGGAGGGCATCCGATGAGGCGCGCCGGCCTTGCCGCACTCGCGCTCCTGGCCGCGGTGCCCGCGACGGCGGGCGGCACCGCCGCCGCGACCGCACATGCGGCGGCAGCGCGGATCGCGCCGCCGGTCGCAAGCGGCGTGCTGCGGGTCACCGGCAACCTGCGCGACGGCGGCACCGTCGCCGCGCGCGGCCTGCACTGGCGGGTGGCGCCGCTGCCACGCGGCGCGCGGCTCCTGAGCTTCGAGGTCGCGACCACCTGGCAGGCGTGCACCGCGCCGGCCGGCCCGTGCACACGCGCGGCCGACACCACGGCGACGCCGTTTGCCGCCCGCCGCTACGTCGCCGGCCACGCCGACACCGGCCGCTACCTGCGCGTGACCGAGACGGCGGCCGAGGTGATCGAGACCGACCCGGCGACGTTCACGTTCCACGTCCTGCGCGCGTCGCGCACCCGCACCACCCTGCGGGCTGTCGCGGCCTATCCGGCCGGGCGCGCGCCCGCGACGGCGTTCATGAACGGCCTGCCCGAGCGCCGCACCGGTTCCGACAGCGAGCGGTTCCAGGTCGCCGCCCCGCACTTCAACCCGGCCGACGGCACGCCCGTCGCCCGCTTCCGCCTCGACGGCCGCCCGTGGGCGGCGCTTCCCGCAGGCGGCGTCTTTGCGACCGGCCGGCTCGCCCTCGGACGACACCGTGTCCAGGTGCGCGTCGCAAACGCCGCCGGCGCGACGACGCGGTCGTTCCGCTGGCGGGTGGTGCCGCTGCCGGCGCCGCGGGCGTGCATCGCCCGGCCGAGGCAGGCGTGCTGGTATCCGCCCCACCTCGACCGCACCGGCCACCCGATGCGGTGGGACTGGCAGATCGGCCGGGTGGCGCCGCTCGAGCGCACCGGCGCGCGCGCCGTCGACATCTACGACATCGACGGCTTCCTGACGACGGCCGCCGAGGTGCGCGCGGTCCACACCTCGTGGCAGGCGGCGACGCTGCCCCACCCACGCACGTTCTGCTACATCGACCTGGCGTGGGAGGACTACCGGCCCGACGCGAGTCCCGGCGGCGGCGCCTTCCCGGCGCGGACGCTCGGCAACGTCTACTTCGGGTTCCCGCAGGAGCGCTGGATCGACGTGCGCGCGCTGCACGCGCTCGTGCCGATGCTCGAGTCGCGCATCCGCATGTGCGCGGCCAAGGGCTTCGACGCCGTCGAGTTCGACGACATCGACAGCTTCGACCCGCCGTCGACCTCGGGGTTCCACCTGACGCCGGGCGACTGGCAGAACTTCCTCGCCTTCGCCGACAACGCCGTCCACCGGCACGGGATGACGGTGCTGTGGAAGAACTCGCCTCTGCTCAGCTGGTGGGGTCGCGGCTACGCGGACGGCGCGGTGGTCGAGGAGTGCTACGTCTTCTCGCAATGCTTCTCGGCGCAGCTCCGCGGTACGAGCGCCTACGGGATCACCTGCTCCGGCCTGGCCGGGGCGACCCCGTGCGGCTGGGACGACTTCAGCGCCGATCGCACCGCCAGGCAGCCGACCGGCAAGTGGGTCGGCGAGACCGAGTACCGGCAGGATGGATTCGTCTGCCGTCCGGGGCAGGCGTGCACCGGCCGGCACAGCTACGCCGCCTACTGCCGCAGCGTCTACGCCGGCCTGAACGGCTTCTCGGCGATGAGGCTGAGCGACAACCTCGACGGGGCGCTCTTCGAGCCCTGCCCGAAGGGCCGCTGAGGCGGGTCACCCCTCGGTCGCCGGCGCGGCTTCCTCGTCCTTCTGCTTGCGGAAGTGGATCAGCTTGCGTGTGTCCTTCCACCCGATCGTGCGGGCGAGCATCGTCAGGCCGAAAAACGCGCTCCACGCGGTCGTGACGATCGCCTGGCCGACCGAGTAGGTCGTGATCGCCGCCGGGGACGCGACCGGCGCCAGCACGACCTGCGCGAGCGCCGTCTGGGTGCCGACGGCGCCGGGCGCGATCGCCACCGTCGAGGAGATCGACGACGCCGCGACGATCAGGAAGATGTTCGTGACCGACACGGGGATGTCGAACGCGTACATGTAGGTGGCGTTCACGCCCATCCGCGCGACGTAGGAGAGCGCCTCGACGGCCACGACCTGGGTCAGGAACGCGCGCGGCTGGCGGACGATCGTCCCGCCCTCCTTCGCGTTCTCCCAGGTCGTCTTGAACCTGCGCCACAGGATCTTCACGACCATCGTGATCAGGAGGGTGCCCGCAACGACGACGATGATCGACGCCACCGCGTGCTCGTCGAACCAGCCCAGCTTCACGTCGAACGAGCCGGCCGCGCTGAGGAAGAGCCACAGGTAGACGAACGCCGCCATGATCCCGAAGAAGATGTTCTGCACGACCGTCGCGCCCACGACGCCCGCAACCGTCGAGCCGGGGATCGAGGCCCGGAAGAGGCCGAGCATCGCCACCGTTCCCGCCGAGGCGGGCAGGATCGCGTTCAAGCCGACGCCGCCCGCGTAGTAGCCGAGGATCGGCCGGAAGCGCACATCGCCCTCGGGATACGCCGAGCGCAGGATGTTGCGCCAGGCCAGCCCGACCAGCACCGTCTGCGACGTCTGCAGCGACAGGGCGAGGATGAGCAACGGCACCGAGACGGCGGTGAGGGTGTCCCAGAGCTGCTCGAGCCAGTCGATCATTGGCGTGCCGAGTTTCGCACATCACAAAGACGGCGGACGGCTCCTTCAGGCCGGCTGCGCATCCGCCGCGGCCGCGTCGCGGCGCTCCTCGCGCCGCCAGATCAGCGCGCAGATCGAGCCGACGACCACCGTGGGCACGAAGGTGAGCACGCGGAAGAGCAGCGCAGCGGCGACGACCTGGTCGGTGTTCCCGCCGAAGGCGACGAGGGCGCCGGTCAGGCCGAGCTCCTGCAGGCCGAGGCCGCCGGGGGTGATCGCGGTCGAGCCGATGAGCCGCGCGAACGCCCAGGCTGCGAGCGCCTCGAAGAACGAGATGCCGGTCACCCCCGTCGCGTAGATGCAGGCCAGGAAGACGCCGAAGACCGTGATCTGGTTCGCGATCGTGGCGACGGTGAGCAGCGGCCAGCGCCGCGATGCGACGTCGATCGTCTCCGACCGCATGGTGACGAGCCGCTCGCCCCACCCGACCCGCGGCGGCCGGTGGATCACGGCCAGCGCCCGCGATGCGACGCGCCCGCACCAGTCGCCGATCCGCATGGCCTGCTCGGGGCGGCGAAACGCCACCACGGCCGTGGCGATGACCACGACGAGCACCACGGCTGCGATCACGCTCACGATCAGATACAGCGGATTCGCGTGGCCGGCGCCGATCACGGCGATCGCGCCGACCGGGATGAGGATCGTGATCCCCTGGTTCCACACGGCGACGAGCACGAAGCCGGCCGAGACCGCATGCGGCGTGAAGCGCCACTTGCGCAGCATCGCGATCTGGGTCGCGAACCCGATCGCCTCCCCCATCGGCAGCACCGTCGTCACGAGCGTCGAGGTCTGCGTCAGGAGCGTCGCCCGCTTGAACGAGAGCCCGGGGACGGCCGCCATCCACGGCACGCCGCCCGTGGCCAGATTGAGGACGATGCAGACGGTGATGAGCGCCCAGTCGCCCCGGTGCAGGTTCGTCATCGCGTGCCACACCGTCCGGTAGTCGGCGAAGCTCGGGATGACCGCCGCGAAGATCCCGACGACGATCGCAACGCCGACCACCGGCCCGACGGCCTTGCGACCGAATGTCTTCGCGGAGGTGGGCACTCCGCGGAAACATAGGCCCGCGGGTTACTCGGGGGCGTTCGCGCCCATCAGGCGCTGGGCGTTCGCGGTCATGTGGCGCGCCACCTCGTTCAGCGGCTCGGTCGGGCTGAACTGAACGAACTCGGTGCCGGCCTCGGCCGCCGGGCTGTGCCCGGGCGGCAGGTAGAAGGCGTCTCCCGCCTCGACGACGTGCTCGGCGCCGTCAGCCGTGTAGGTCATCCTGCCCGCGATCACGTAGCCCCAGTGCGGGCACTGGCACTGGTCGCCGGGTAGCCCTTTGAGCAGCGGTGACCCGTCGACGTCCGCCCCGAACCTGAGGAAGTTGATGGTGTAGCCGTCGCCGTCCTGGTGGCGGTCCTCGACCGGGCCGTGCTCCTCGACGTGTTCCGCGCTCTGCCGTGACACCTTCAGCATCTCGCTCTCCTTTGGCTGGACTGAAACCCAGTCTAGGAATCGGCGACCCGGGCGGCATGAGGCGTTTGCCTCATCTTCTCGCCGTCGGCGTCAGGCGCGGGTTGCTCCTCCGGAAGCAGTCCGTGCTGCATCGCATAGAGGCCCGCCGCGGCGCGGTTCCGAGCGCCGATCTTGGCGTAGATGTGCTCGGCGTGGTTGCCCACGGTCTTGGGTGTGACCACGAGCTGCGCGGCGATCTGCTTGTTGGAGAGGCCGCGCGCGAGCAGCCGCAGCACCTCGATCTCGCGCGGCGTGAGTCCGGCCGGCCCGCTGCGACGGCCGGCGATCCGGTGGCCGGCCGCAGCCAGCACGGTCTCGACCGCGTCGGGGTCGAGCCGGCCGGCTCGCACCTCGCCGCGCAGCTCTGCAGCCGCCAGATCGGGGGGCAGCGGCGGCCGGTACGGGCGCGGCTCGCGCATCGCCTGGTAGGCGTCGGCGGCGCCCAGCAGCCGCGCCGGCCGCGAGATGGCGGTGCCGGAGAGGCCGCGCGGGTAGCCCGAGCCGTCCAGCCGCTCCCGCAGCTGCACGGCAATCGCTCCGAGCGGCTGAAGCGACTGCGACTGGTGCAGCATCCGCTCGGTGAGATACGGGTGCGTGCGCACCCGCTCCCACTCGCCGGCGCCGAGCGCCCCGGGCTTGTCCCAGATCGCGTTGGAGATGCCCAGCCGGCCGAGGCCGTGCACCAGCCCCGCGCGCCGGACCACGGCGACCTCGTGCTCGGAGAGACCCTGGCGCCGCCCGGCGTCGGCGGCAAGGTCGGCCACCGCGCCGGCGTGTCCCAGGCTGTAGGGCGACTTGAGGTCGACGAAGTTCGCGACCGCCCGTAGCGCCCCTTCGAACTGGTCGGAGTTCAGCGCCACCGCGAGCGCCGGCTCGGCGTCGATCACCGCGTCCCATGTGCCGACGGCGTCGAGCCCCGCAAGGATCATGTCGCCCTCGTCGCAGATCACCGCGGCCAGCGCCGGGTCGAACTGCCCTCCGCTGCGGCGGCGCGCCAGCTGCCGCGCGGCGTCGAGTCCGCCCATGCGGTGGGCCACCTCGACGAAGTCGGCGAGGCCGGTGAGGCGCGCCGCCAGTGGGACGTCTGTCCCGGCTCGCTCGCCGGGCCAGCCGCGCCCGTCCCATTGCTCGTACGCGCACCCGACCGCCTCCTGTACGGCGTCGGCCAGCCCGAGCTGCTCGGCCATCGAGACGGCGAGGGCAGCATGGTTTCGGATCATGCCGTCCACCTCGCGGCGGCCGGACAGCGCAAACTCGAGACCGACGCGGAAGCGGTGCAGGGGCGAGGAGCCGGAGCCGAGCATGCGCATGCTGGCCGCGGCTGCCCGAGGGCCGGGGCCAGGGTCGTACTTGAGCGACTTCAAGGCGATGTCGTCGCCGAACCACTTGGCCTGCTCGTGGGCGTCGGTGTGACACCCGACGCTGACCATCAGGGCCGTGTAGTAGACGACGGCCCGGTCGGACTCGTCCAGCCCGATCCGCTCGGCCACCCGCAGCGCGATCAGGCACTGCCGCAGGACATGCTCCATCGGCTGGCCGAACCCGAGATCGATGCCCAGAGAGAGGGCGGCCACCAGTTCGGCCAGGCGCACCGGCTGGTGATCGGCCCGAGCTGCCATCCCGGCCGATTCTATGCGGCGCCCGGAGCCGTGTCGGACAAGCGGTGCTTACACCTCGTCCGATCGACGGAGGAGCACGACGCAGGATGTGCCGACGATCCAGGTGAGGGCCAGGACGAAGGCAACCAGGCCGAGTGGGCCGAGGCTCGATCCCGACGTCGTGAGGTCGGCCGCGTCGTCGACCACCGAAAGCCCAGCCGAGGCGAGGGCGAGCACCGCCAGCCAACGTGGGAAGGCACAGAACCGGACGACGGCGATGGCCGCGCACACAAGCGCGACCGCCATTCCCATCGACGGCGCGGTGTGGAAGACCAGCATCCAGATGACGTAGGCGGCCTGCAGCGTGGAGCCGTCGCCGGTGGCGCTGATGTGCTGGACGAGCGCGGCCTGGATGACAGTCGCAAGGACTGCGGCCACGACGACGGTCGCGGAGGCGAGCTCAAATGCGGCGCTGAGCACGCCGTCTTCCTTCTCGGCGACGCGAATCCGGCGATGGACGAGCGCGAAGAATCCGATGATCGCGAGGGTCGCGAGCCCGAAGAGCGCGGTGCTTGCTCCGAGCCGATCTGTGTTGCTGGTGAGATATGACCTGATCGTGTGCCGGACCTGCGTTGAAGTCGGGCGGCGTTCCCGCGAGCGCCGCAGAGGCGCTCGCCAGCGCGACGAATGCCAACCCGCAGCCCGCTCCGATGCGGTCGGCCAGGCCCGCGGGGATGGATCGGCCGCGCTGCACGATCGACTCGGTGTGGGCATGCGCCATTGAACTGCTCCCCTCGCGTCGGATTGGATCTCGCTAGACTAGTTCACTAGTGAGACTCACTAGTGAGAGCCGCTAATATAATCGCCATGGTGGATGACGTCAAGGCGGAGGCACGGCCGACGCGGCGCGAACAGGCGGCACGCACGCGCGCACGCATACTCGACGCCGCCTACGACCTCTTCTGCGAGTTCGGGTTCCGAGCGACGACGATGGCGGCCATCGCGACGCGCGCCGGGGTCGCCGTGCAGACCGTCTACTTCACCTTCCACACCAAGGACGAGCTGGTGCAGGCGATCCACGAACGCGCAGTGCTCGGCGACGAGACACTCCCGCCCCCGCTGCAGACCTGGCACACACAGGCGATGGAACAGCCCGACATCGCCGCCGCCGTTCGCGGCATCGTCACGGGCACCGCGACGATCCTCGCGCGAGTCGCACCGATGGTGCCGGCCTATCACGCCGTCGCCCACGAGCCCGCCGGCCAGCTCTGGCGCCGCAGCGAGGACCTCAGATTGCAGGGAATGCTCGACCTCGTCGGCGCGCTCTCGCGCAAGACCCCTATTCGGCCCGACCTCACACCCCAACGCGCCGCCGACGTCCTCTTCGTGCTCCTCGGCCCCGACCTCTACCGAACGATCGTCATCGAACGCGGCTGGACATCCGAGGAATGGGCACGCCTCATCGAACGCTCCATTCTCCGTGAAATCTTCCAGACCAACGACGCAACCGCTGCTTCCTAGGCGGCGATCGCCACGTCGATGGAGGGGGCTTCCTCGGTGGAGCGCGAGTCGGTCAGTGTCAGAGCACCCCACCCGGCGATGAGGCCAACCACGATCGCGAGCACACCGTAGGTGATGCGTTCGCCGTGAAAGAACGACTCGACAAGGTCGTTGCTCCAGGTGCCCGCAGGGAGCCGGGTCGTCACGAGCGCGGCGATCGCGGTCCCGATCACGGCGGTGCCGACGCTGGTTCCGACCTCCTGGGCGGTGTCGTTGAGCGCGGCGCCGATGGAGGTGCGGTTGCCCGGCATCGCGCCGATGAGTGCGACTGCGCAGATCGTCATGACGGTGCGCAGTCCGACGGACAGCAGCACCATGCAGACGGCGATGGCGGCGTACCCGTGATAGACGGCCCACGAGAGCCCGGCGAGAGCGCCGGCCAGGAAGATCGCTCCCACCAGGCAGGCGATGCGGTGGCCGAACCGGCGCACGAGCCACTCGGAGAACGGCGAGGCGGCGAGCATCGTGACGATGATCGGCAGATTGGCCAGCCCGGCCTTCAACGGGCTCCATCCATAGGCGTACTGGAAGTGGAGGATCAGCCCGAACATGACGCTGGCCATGGCGATGGACGTCCCTACCTGGGCGACGGCCGCGCCACGGATGGTGCCGTTGGAGAAGACGCCGAGGTCCAGCATCGGGGCCGCGCTGCTGCGCTCGTGACCGACGAACGCGACGCCGGCCAGGACGGCGCCGACGATCGACCCCAACGTGAGCACGGAGGCCCAGCCGTACAGCACGCCGCTGGTCAACGACCAGCAGGCGAGGCCGATCGTGGCGATGCTCAACACGGCGCCCCGCAGGTCGAGCACGTCGCGGGTCAGGTCCTCGGGCCGGTCGGCCGACACTCCGAGGCGGACGCCGACACACGCGACCAGGGCGATCGGGGCATTCACGACCAGCAGCCACTGCCATTGCACGTGGGCCAGCGCGGTGCCGCCGAGCAGCGGCCCGAGGATGAAGCCGGACATGCCGACGACGATCATCACGGTGATGGCGCGCATGCGTGGCTCGTCATCATCGAAGAGTCGGAACACCAGCGAGTTGGTGATGGGCGCCGTCGCCGCAGCGGCCATGCCGAGCGCGGCCCGTAGGGCTATCAGCTCGCCTGCGGTGGTGACGGCGATGACGCTGAGGCTGAGCAGTCCGAACACCGCGAGTCCGGCCAGCAGTACGCGGCGGCGCCCGAACCGGTCGGCAATCGATCCAGCGGTGAGCAAGAGGCCGCCGAAGGTCAGCGAGTACGCCCCGGTGACCCACTGCAGCGCGGTCGTCCCGGCGCCGAGATCGCGGCCGATGGTGGGTAGTGCAATCGACAGCAGCGAGTTATCGACCATCTCGACGAAAAACGCCATGCAGAGCGCAGCCAGCGGAATCCACGCCGCCCGTAAAGATCCGTACGTGCGCGGCGCAGCTGTGGCGCTCACGCTCGTCCTGGACTCGTGCTGCTGCTCGACGAGCCGGCCCGCGGAGTGGCGGCGATGCCGGCCAGGAGCGCCTGGATCGCCCAGCTCAGGCGTTCCCGGCCGCTCCCGGACACGAGCTCGTCGGCCACGGCGTGAACGTGAGGGAAGCGCTCCGGCGCCGCCTGGAGGGCGTCGCGCTCGCGTTGCTCCTCGGCCGGAGCCTCCAGCGAGTCGTTTCGAGTCACCTGCTCCGCCGCGGTTGCCGAGATCAGCTGCAGGAGAACGTCGACGCCCCAGGCAGCGCGCTCCGGCGCAACTCCGCCGGCAGCCATGTCGGCAAGCAGGCTCTCGACGAGGTCGAGGTAGTGAGGGCCGCTCGGTCTGCGAGCGAACATCGAACGCGCAAGACCGGGATGCGCAAACAGGATCGCGCCATAGGCGAGCAGCGTCCGCTCGATCCTCGTCGCCCAGCTCCGCGCTCTCGCCGGACGGACGGCCTCACCCAGCAGTCGGTCCAGGATCGCGCCGTGCAGCTCGGCGGCGTCACGCACGTACACATACAGCGACGCGGGCCCCGTATCGAGCTCCTCCGCGAGCCGGCGCATTGTCACGCGCCCCAGGCCCTCGCTCTCCATCAGCCGCAACGCCGCGTCAACGATGCCCCCGCGCGTCAGCGCGGGCTTCGCCGGCCGCTCGCGACGGCTCAAGGGGCGGGTCGGCGGCGGCGCGTCCATACTGCATGCTAACGAACACGTTCGTTACGAACAAGTTCGCCAGGCTTCCGCGCCGACACGGCCGTGACGGTCGGCGCCAGCCCCACTCCTTGAATGGGAAAGCCCCGCATTTGCAGGGCTTTCCTTTAGCCGATCTCTAAGCGGGATTCTGTCGGGGACAGTCATCCATCTACGCCTGCCGTTGCCGGCCGGCTCGTGCCGCCTACCTGGAGCTCGGCGGGCCGCGTCATCGCTCCGTTTGGCGTTGCACCGGGTGGGGCTTGCCTAGCCGCCCGCGTCTCCGCGGGCGCTGGTGGTCTCTTGCACCACCGTTTCACCCTTGCCGCGACGTCCGCGAGGGACGCCGGTCGGCGGTCTGCTCTCTGTTGCGCTTTCCATCGGGTTTCCCCGTCCGGGCGTTACCCGGCACCCTTGCCCTGCGGTGTCCCGACTTTCCTCGGCGCCCGAGGGCGTCGCGACTGTCCGATCGGCGATATGAGTCTACCGTGGCGCGAGCCGACGCCGCCTGGTGGAGGTGAGCTCCTGCCACAGGTCGGCGCGCAGCTGGGCGCCTGCCGGGCTGACGGCGGTGAACGAGAGTGGCACGGGGGGAAGCGCCGGCGGGAAGACGGCCTCGTTGGCGAGCAGTGAGGTTGGCAGCTGATACAGGGCGGGCCCGACCGGCGTCGCCCGGTGGGTGTAGCGCGTCTCGGCGGCGGCGACGGCGGGGTCGAGCGTGTGGTTCAGCCAGGCGTGGGCCGAGACAGGGTCGGGTGCAAACGGCGGGATGCAGTAGCAGCGCGCGCGGGCCAGGGTGCCGTCGCGCGGCACCACGAAGCGGACGCCGGGCGGCGGAGTCACGAAGCCCACGCCGTAGCAGAGCGCCGCCACGATGGGCGGCCCGAGCCTGCGGCGCACCATCGACCCGCCGATCACGAGATCCTCGCGCAACGGGAGCAGGATGTCGGCGGCGTCGGCCATGTCGGAGCTCGAGGACGAGTTCCAGTCGTGACCCGCTGCGGTCAGCGCGGCACCGATCACCACGTCGCGGTCGGGCGGGACCGAGACGCGCCCGGGGAAGGTCGCGGAGAGGTGGAAGAACCCGCTCCAGGTCGACGGTGGCACGGGGACGTCGAGCGTCGAGACGGCGAAGCCGACGGTGACGTAATCCTTCGGCACGCTGTGGCGGCCGCCGTGGTCGTAGGACGGGTTGTCGAACGGCGGCAGGAGGAGCTTCGCGTTCGAGACCAGGCTGCGGTCGATTTTCTCGACGAGGTTGGCCTGGATGAGGCCGGCGAGCGTCACGTCGTCGATCAGCGCGACGTCCGACCGGCCGACGTCGGTGACCGTGTCGAGCCGGCCGGGGACGACGGTGACCTTGACACCGAGCTCGCTCGTGAACGACGAGATCGTGGTGGGCGCCACGTCGCCCGGCGGCAACGCGAGCACGAGGCGGCGGTCGAGCACCTGCACGTTCGGCCCGGACAGCCGCGAGCCGAATCGCTGTGGAGCCGTCTCGCTCCCGGGCCGGGTACAGGCCCCGGCGAGCAGCATCGACCCCGACAGGAGCATCTGGCGGCGGGTGAGGCGCACACAACGATTGTCGCAGCCGGCCGGCGCCGGGCCGGGTGGTACCGGCGACCGGGCGCCGCGTCAGGCGGTGAGGCGCAGCTCCCGCTCGTCCACCGCAGACTCGTCCCACAGCCTCGACCCGCAGCCGCTGCAGCAGAGCTCGGCAGCGTCGGCCCCGCGGTCGAACGCCCACATGGCCTCGCCGCAGACCGGGCAGGCCGGGCGCCGGCCCGCCTGGCGGACGCGCCCTGCGGCCAGCGCCGCCAGGATGACGTCCTCGAGCATCTGGCCGCCGGGGCCGGAGCGAGTCAGCGCCGTGGTCATAGCCTGCGGAACACCGCCTGGACGCTGCCCAGGATGGCCACCTGGTCGGGGTACATCGGCTCGAGCGCATCGTTCTCCGGCTGCAGGCGCACGCGCCCGTTCTCGCGGAAGAAGCGCTTCACCGTCGCGTCCTCGTCGCCGACGAGGGCGACGACGATCTCGCCGTTCCTGGCCTCGGATTGCTTGCGCACGACGACGTAGTCGCCGTCGAGGATGCCAGCGTTGATCATGCTGTCGCCACGCACGGCGAGCACGTAGTCGGCGTTGCCGCAGAACTGGTCGGGCAGCGGCAGGTACTCCTCGATCTGATCCTCGGCGACGACCGGAGAGCCGGCGGCGACCTGGCCGATGAGCGGCAGGACGGTCGCGCCGACGGGGGCGGCGGGGACAGGTGCGGGCGCAGGGCCGCGCCGGGAACGGCCGCCCTCGATCACCTCGAGCGCGCGTGGCTTGGTGGCGTCGCGCCGGATCAGGCCCGCCGCCTCAAGCTTCGCGAGGTGCGCGTGCACCGTTGACGGCGAGGTGAGCCCGACCGCCTGGCCGATCTCACGCACCGTCGGTGGATACCCGTGGGCATCGACGTGGGTGTTCACGAACTCGAGAATCTCCTTCTGCCGCTGGGACAGATCCATCGCCACCCTCCTGGGGTCGAACATGTGTTCGGGTCACAGTGTGCCAGGTGGGTCGGACGGAGTCAAATGGCTCCCGGGAGAGTAGATAGAGAGGGCGAAACGCCGCACTGCGCCACGCACGAACCCTCGGGCACCCCGCCCATCATTCTGAGAGCTTGTGCCGATCACGTCGCCTCACTGACCGAGCGGCAAGCGGAAGCCGCCTACCGGCGGTTTCGGCCTGCCTGCAGAGCGGGCGGCGCGGGGTGGATATCCCATCCGTGCGGGGTGCGGCGTCAGTCTGCCCCCGTATGGTGTCTCGCCGCCGCGAACGCGGGCTAGACGTCACACCCCCGTCACGCCTGTCGCACGGTGGACCGGATGGTGTTTGACTCCAATCCTCGCCTCGGTTGTGTGCGTTTCGCTCATTCCGCGGCCGAAGCCCAGTTGGTAGGGTGACCGCGTGGAGGATGCCCGGGCGCTACTGGCCGACCTCGTCGCCATCGACTCGATCAACCCCAGCCTCGTCCCGGGCGGCGCGGGGGAAGGCGAGATCGCCCGGTTCGTCGGCGGCTGGCTGTCCGAGCGCGGCCTCGATGTCGACATTGCCGACGTCGAGCCTGGCCGGCCCAACGTCGTCGCCCGGACGCGGGGGAAGGGCGGCGGCCGCCCGCTGCTCCTGTACGCTCACATGGATGTCGTTGGCGTCGACGGAATGGCCGACCCCTTCTCGCCGCGGGTCAAGGGAAACCGCCTCTACGGCCGCGGCGCGTACGACATGAAGGCCGGCCTGGCCGCCATCATGGTGGCTGCCGCCAACGCCGCCGAGCGGGGCGTTGCGGGCGACGTCATCGTTGCCGCCGTCTGCGACGAGGAGTTCGCCTCGGTCGGCGCCCAGGCCGTCGCCGAGTCGGTGCGGGCCGACGCCGCGATCGTCACCGAGCCCACCGGCGCCGAGATAACCGTCGCGATCGCGCACAAGGGCTTCACCTGGCACGAGATCGTCGTCCGCGGCCGAGCCGCGCACGGGTCGCGGCCCGAGGACGGCGTCGATGCCATTGCTCGCATGGGCCCGGTCCTGGTCGAGCTCGACCGCTTCGCGGCCGAGCTGATCGGGCGCTCGGGCCATCCGCTGCTCGGCCCGGGCTCGATCCACGCGTCCATCATCGACGGCGGCCGCGAGCTCTCGACCTATCCCGAGTCGTGCCGCCTCCAACTCGAGCGGCGCACTCTCCCCGGCGAGACGATCGAGATCGTCGAAGCGGAGCTGACCGCCCTGCTTGGCGACGCCGACGCCACGCTGCACACCACGCTCGTGCGCGAGCCGTTCGAGGTTGCCGCGGACGCTCCGATCGTGGCGGCTGCTCGCCGAGCGCTCGGCCAGGAGGCGCCCGTGACCGGCGGTATCGGCTGGGCCGACAGCGCCATCTTCTCCGCTGCCGGCATTCCCACCGTCATCTTCGGGCCCGGCGGCGAGGGCGCCCACGCAGCGGTGGAGTGGGTCGACCTCGATCAGCTCGACCGCTGCGTGGGCGCCCTCGAATGCGTCATCGCCGACTTCTGCGGCTAGTGCCCGACGGGCTCGGCCTCGTCGATCACTCGCCGTACGTGTAACCCGCGCCCCGCGAGACGTGCGGCGTTTCGCCCTCTCTATCTACTCTCCCGTCAAATGGCTCCCGGGAAGGCTGTTGGGAGGCTTGGAAGAGGTGTGGACCGTAACGCAGCTCCGGCTTGCCTAGCCGCCCAGTGGGACGCCAAACGCTGCGTACATGGCGTGAAACGCCCAGACGCCGAGGCCGAACAGCACAGCGATGACGGCGGTTGAGGTTAGGCCGACGCGCCGTGGGCGGCCGGGAATCCTGGTCACGAGCCAGGCACCGAGCAGCGCGATCGCACCGATCGCCGGGAGGTAGAACCTGACGACCTGCACTGTGACGCTGGTCGGATCGGTTGTCCAGGTGTACGCCGAGTACAGACCCCAGATCGCGAACCATGACGCTGCGAGGGGGAGGGCGACGCAGAGATCGCGACGAGCCGTGGCGCCGACTTCTCCGCCGACGCGGCGCAGCACTAGCCACCGCACGATGATCCAGGCCAGTGAGATCAGTCCCAACACCAGCATCGGCATGGCCTGCATGAGATGCGCGGGCATGATCCGCAGATTCGGCACGATCGCGCTGGCGCTGAACGTGACCTCTCCGGGCGGGTACCCGCTTGTCAGCGGGCCGCCGTAGACCTGGTCGTTGAAGATGGCCACGCCGGCGCCGAAGGCGGCCACCGAGGCAAGCCACCAGCACAGCGCGCGGAGGGGCAGTCTCGTGGACTGCAGCCGCCACGCCACGATGACGGCCACGACTGCGCAGCCGAGGATCACGATGTTGGTGTAGCGGACGAATGTTGCGATCTCGATCGCCAGGAATCCGGCGAGGCCGACCCAGGTGCGCCGCCGAGAGCTGGCCTCGGTCGCCAGCACCGCCCACAGCAGGGCGCCCGAACCCGCCGCGATTAGCGATGCATCGGTGAAGGTCGGCATGTAGTCGCGCCAGGCGAACGCGAGCGCCGCTCCGGAGGAGCAGTACAGGCCTACGGCTGCAGGCCCGCCGAAGCGCCCTAGCCAGCGCCGGGCGCCGAAGAACAACCCGAGGCACGCCAGCGCCCCATAGAACAGCGGCGCCAACCGAACAAGGCCCAACTTCTGGAACGGCGCCGCAACAAACGGGTAACCGGGGTCTTTCTCGCTGATCCACCGCCCACTGGTCACCTCAACCCACTGGTTCGGGGGCGCGGCCGGGTTGTCTCGTAGCTTCCCCGCCAGGGTTTCCGCCTGAGCGGTCGACAAGGTCAGGAAGTGCCCTTCGGTTGTGGCCACGATCGATGCGTGATAGGCGCCGTCATCGGGCTCTGCGGCCTGAGGCGGCACCGACAGGACCGCGGCGCACAGCGCAGCCAACGCGGCAATGGCGAGCGCCGCTTCCACCCACACTAAGCGGATGTCGCGTTCCGCGCCCTGTGATCGGCGTGCGTTGCAACTCGCTGCTCTGACATTCATCGGCTGCTCCGTTCATGGACATCGCGGGGCGTTGCCTGTCCGGTTTAGCACCCAGACGATGACAGGAGCCGAACAGCGATTGTTAGGCGGCTGTCACCTGGGTCAGTGCAGAATGTGGATGTGCGCGTGCTCGTTGTGGAGGATCACGTCGCGCTGGCCAACCGAATCGGCGAGGGTCTGCGCGACGCCGGATTCGCCGTCGATGTGGTCTACGACGGCTCGGCAGCGCTGCAGAGAACCACGGCTACGGAATACGACGTGGTTGTGCTCGACCGCGACCTGCCGTCCGTCCACGGCGACCAGGTCTGCCGGCGTCTAGTGCGCGACGGCTTGTCGAGCCGCATCCTGATGCTGACTGCTGCCGCAGACGTCGAGGATCGGGTCGACGGATTGGAGTTGGGCGCAGACGACTACCTCGGCAAGCCATTCGCCTTCCACGAGTTGATCGCGCGGATCCGCGCGCTTGGGCGCCGCGGGCCCGGCTCACCCGCGGTCGTGCACAGAGGCGACTTGGTGGTCGATCGTGCGCGGCACCGTGCCAGCCGCGCCGGCATCCCGCTGACCCTGACCCGCAAGGAGTTCGGCGTGCTGGAGTGTCTGGCCGACGCGGACGGCGCACCGGTCAGCGCCGAGCATCTACTGGAACACGTGTGGGACGAGAACGCCGATCCATTTAGCAATACGGTCGCCGTCACGATTGCACGTTTGCGGCGGAAGCTCGGGGAGCCGCCGCTGATCGAGACCGTCGTCGGTGTCGGCTACCGGCTGTGAGTCGCCCGCTCAGCGCCCGGTCGCGACTGACGCTGGTCTATACGTCGCTGTTCGCGGTGGGCGGCGCCGCGCTGGTACTGATCACCTACCTGCTGGTCGCGCACACTTTGAACCGGGCGACTCCGACGACGATCCCGACCGCGATCCGACCAGCGCTTGAGAGGTGCCTGCAAGCCGCGTCGCACCGTGGTGGTGTCAGCTCCAGCGTTCTGCAGAAGTGCGGCGACGTGTACGCGAACGGTGTCCGGGCCGGCGCCGCCGCTCAGCGCAGCACGACGCTCACCCACCTCCTGACGTACTCGCTCCTCACCCTGACCGGAGTCATCGCGCTCGCCGTGGTTGTGGGCTGGATCGTGGCCGGACGCATCCTTCGCCCGGTCCACCAGCTGACAGCAGCTGCTCGCGCGGCAAGCGAGCAAGATCTGTCCCAGCGCATCGCTCTCGAGGGACCGCGCGACGAGCTGCGTGAGCTCGCCGACACCTTCGACACGATGCTCGAACGCCTCGACCGCGCCTTCACCAGCCAGCGGCAGTTCATCGCCAACGCGAGCCACGAGCTCCGAACGCCACTGACCGTGATGCGCACGGCCATCGACGTCGTCCTCGCCAAGCCCGAGCCAGCGCGCGACGAACTGGTGTCGATGGCCGCCGAGGTCCGCCAGGCGGTCGGTCACTCCGAGCGGCTCATCGAGGCACTGCTGGTACTCGCACGCAACGACCAGGCGCGTACCCTCACCGAACCGCTGGATCTCGCCGCGGTTTCCGAAGACGCACTCGAGGGACGTACCGCAAACGGGATCACGACGACCACTGCACTCCATGAAGCTCCCGTGACCGGCGACGGAGTCCTGCTCGAACGGCTCGTCGCCAACCTCCTCTCGAACGCCGAGCGCTACAACATCGCGGGCGGCACTGTCACGATTTC
Source organism: uncultured Actinomycetes bacterium (assembly GCA_963825325.1). Taxonomy (GTDB): domain Bacteria; phylum Actinomycetota; class Thermoleophilia; order Gaiellales; family JAICJC01; genus JAICJC01. Next base: position 217,485 of record CAWGSU010000003.1, on the reverse strand, counting down.
GACCGGAACCGACAACGGCGCGTCCGTGGTGCGAGTCGCCAACACCGGCCCGCTCGTACCACCCGATCAAGTCGACCGGCTGTTCCTGCCGTTCACCCGCCTCGATGACCGCACTCGCCACGACGGCTTCGGACTCGGTCTCACCCTCGTCTCATCAATCGCCGCGGTACACGGCGGCACGGTAGAAGCAACCGCCATGCCCACGGGTGGCCTCGATATCAGCGTCCGCCTCCCCCGACGCGAGGACGCCGTCGAACAATCGCCGCCGCACGACTGAGGTCGCTAACCCGCTGGCCCTGCGGGCGGGGATCCCGAGCGGCTGCTCGGAACGTGGCGGGCTGCCGATCGGGTGGAAGCGGGCGACGCCATCGTCGTCGCCGCCGCCCTCGACGGCGTGGAACCGGAGGCGTACCCTAGCCGCGTCGCCACGTCGGGATGCCCCCCGTGTCCGACTTCCTGCAATCCCTATAACCCGTCAAATGGCTCCCGGGAGAGTAGATAGAGAGGGCGAAACGCCGCACGACCGGATTGTCTGGCTGTCGAGCAGGCTGAGGGTAACGGCAGCAGGTCCCTATCGTTTTCCACGCAGGCCGCCACGGCGCCCGTGCAGACCGACTCGGTCAGGTGCCCTTGCGCACCATGCTCTTCGCCTGATCGGCGACTGTGGATGCCGCATCGGTCGCACCCTCGGCGGTGGCCGCAACCTTGTCGGCGGCTTTGCTCGCCGCATCGGTGGCATCAGCAGCGGTGGCCGCAACCTTGTCGGCGGCCTGGCTCGCCCCGTCGGCCGCGGACTTCCCCCACGAGGTGGCCGTGTCTCGAGCGGAACTCACCGCCGGGCCCCACGAGTCCGGCTTCTTCCGCAAGAACACGAGAGCGACGACGGCGGCACCGATCGCCGCAAGCACCCCGACAAGCACAGCGAGCAACGTCTTCATGACTGCCTCCTCAGTTCTCGTCAACCGCAGAGCCGTCAATGGTACCGAACGTCAGGTTCGGGACGGGCGCTGCCCGAAACGGCTGAGCGTCGGCCAGCCTGCTACGCTCGCTGCCGAGATGTTCGGGATCGTCTCCCAAGCGAGGCGGGTGCAGACTCGGCTGAGGTCGTTAGCCCAACTCAACGTCGAGCTTGCTCAGCTCGAGGCGAAGCGGAAAGCCGGCGCGGTCGGAGTCGCCGGCGCGCTCGGACTGGCGGCGGTCGTGCTCATCGCCTACGCGGTGCTGTTCGCCCTCGGCGCCGCGGCAGCGGCGCTGAGCACCACCTTCTCGGTGTGGCTCTCGTTGCTGATCGTTGCGGGCGGAGTGCTCTTGGTGGCTGCGATCGCAGGACTACTGGCGAAGCGTTTCGCGAAGAAGGCCACGGTGCCGTGGGCCGTCGCCGACGAGGCGCAGCGAACCGTGAAGACGCTTCAGGACCATGCCTGAGCGCCCGGTCGAGGAGATCCGGTTGGAGATCGCGGCTGAGCGGCAAGCGCTGGCGACAGACCTCGATGCGCTCAAAGACGAAGCACGCTCTTTCGTGCCCATCGTCTTGGGAGGGCTAATCACGGTCGCGGTTCTGGCTCGCCAACGGAACCTCCGCACGGGCGTCAAGATGCTCTTCAAGATCCTCTAATCCGCCCCTGGGAAGTCCGCTCGCGGGGAGTGGTGACCAGGACCATCGCGTCTCTCTCAGACCGCGGTGCGGCCGCCGTCGACGTGGATGATCGCGCCGGTGATGTCGCCGGCCGCCGGGGTCGCGAGGAACGTGATGACGTCAGACAGCTCGCGCACGTCAGCGACCCGGCCGAGTGGAATCTGCTTGGCAAACTCCTGGGCCATCGCCAACCGCGGCTCCAGTGTCGGGGTCAACGTCGGACCGGGAGCGACCGCGTTAACCCGGACGTTCTGCGGCCCGTATTCGGCGGCCCACGCCTTTGTCAGCAGCTCGATCGCCACGCGCGAGGCTCCGTAGGCAGCCAAGCCTGGCTGGCCGTAGCTCGCGACCATCGTTGAGACGTTGATGATCGACCCGCCACCGCGGGCAGCGATCTTCGGGGCGAGCGCGGCAACGAGGAAGAACGGCGCCTTGACGTTGATCTGGAACAGACCGTCGAACGCCGTCTCGTCGGTGTCAGTCGTCGCTCCCATGACGGCAACGCCGGCAAGGTTGAGAAGGACATCGATTTCGCCTGCCGCCTCGGCGACACGCCCCACCTCGGAGAACTCCGAGAAATCCGCGGCGATGAACTGCGCCTGCGCGGTGGCAATCCCCATCCCGGACGTGCCACCGGTGATCAAACCCGTTTGTCCTGCAGATCCATTGTCGACATCCCCTTCACAGTTGGAAAACACAATCCATTATTCCAGGGCAGACTGTAACAGAAATGGCGTAAGTAATCCATTACACAGAGGATCTCGCACCACGCGCTCAGCGACGGCTTCCCCTAGGGCATCGGTGCCGCTCAGCGGTTGAGCGACGTGCTCGTGGTGCTCCTGAGGGTGGCGATGAGCGTGAGCATCGCGTCGAGCGCGGCCGCGAGCGGTTCGGAGTCGCGCTGGATCTGAGCGAGCAAGAGGCCGCCCTCAAGTGCGGCAAGCGTGGCCAGCGCGAGCTGGCGCGGGTCGGCCTCCGGCTCGAGTCGGCCAAGCGCGTGCATCCGCAGAAAACCAGCCATGATGCTGGCCTCCCAGCGTTTGAAGGACGCCGCAACCACTGCCCTACCTTCGGGCTCCGTCTCGGCCAGCGCGGCACCGAGAGAGCCGATCGGGCAACCGAAGCGGCCGCCCATGGTGCGGGCGTGATCGACAACGAAATCGCGCCACTCCCGCAGGCCGTCGAGGCTGCTGAGGTCAAACCGCTCCTGCGTGGCGATCATCGTGTCGGCCTGGCGCTCGATGACTGCCCGGACGAGCGCCGGCTTGTCCTCGAAGTAGTGGTAGAGCTGCGAGCTGCTCACGTGTGCGCCGTCGCGCACTTCCTCGATCGTCGTGTGGGCAACGCCCTGCTGAAAGATCAGCTCTGCCGCGGCGTCGACGATCCGCGCGCGCGTGGCGGCGCCCTTGCGCGTCAACCGCGGCCGACCAGAGCTGCTTGAGGACATCCGCGGAAAGTATACCGCTGAAAATGGCTTTGACATACCATATGATATTTGGCATAGTGGATCAATCATTCCAGTCAAGAACAGCCTTGTGGCTGCAACGGCCGGGAAAGCAAAAGGCCGCTGTGCGGGCCAGGCCCAAGAAAGATGAGAGGGAAAGTCTGATGAGCACACTCCCAGGAAAGACCGTGTTGATCACGGGCGCCAACGTCGGGATCGGCAAGGAGGTGGCCCGGCAACTGGCATCACGTCCCGAGATCGCCCGCATCTACCTGGCGTGCCGGAACCAAGAGCGGGCGAGAACGGCGAAGGCCGACCTCGAAGCGGAGACCGGCCGGAAGATCTTCGACATCGTTCTCATGGACGTTGCCGATCTGGGTTCCGTCCGCGCCGGCCTGGCGGCCATCGACGGATCCCTCGACGCGCTGGTCATGAACGCCGGCGTCATTGGCCCGAAGACGATGGACTTGACCGCTGACGGGGTCACCACCGTGTTCGCGACGAACGTCCTTGGCCACGTCGTCCTCCTCGAAGGGCTCCTGGCCCATGACCGGCTTGGCGAGGTTGCGGTCCTCGCCGGAAGTGAAGCAGTCCGCGGAGTTCCGAAGTTGCGGATGAAAGGGCCATCCTTCGTCTCAACCTCAGCCGATGAACTCGCCACCGTCATCGACGGCAGCTACTTCGCCAGCAGAAAAGCTGACTTCAACCTCGCGTTCGGCCAGACCAAGTACATCGGGGCCCTCTGGATGGCCTACCTGGCCCGCCAACACCCCGACCGCCGATTCATCACCGTGAGCCCCGGCAACACCACCGGCACCCAAGCCCCCAACGACCTTCCCCTACCGATGCGGGTAGCCGCCAAGTACGTCATGCCCGCCCTAGGTCTCGCCCACAAACTCGACGTGGGAGCGAAGCGGCTCGTCGACGGCGTCACCGACCCGACCCTGTCCAGCGGCGAGTTCTACGCCAGCGCGGCCAACACGCTCAAGGGTCCCCTGGTCAACCAAGCGGACATCTTCCCCGATCTGGCCAACCCGTCGTTTCAGGACAACGCCAACGAAGCCATCCACCGCTTCCTTTCCTGAGACGGCCGGTCTAATTCCTTCTCTCCCTAACCGGACGGATGGGGACCTTCGCGTGGCAGGCGAGGTGGTCGTGATCCGGCGCTACCCCTGCCCGGTGCCTCTTCGTTGGCCTGCAGTCCTGCGAGGTGGAGTGCTGCCCAGTGGCGCGGGTGTGGGGTGCGAGTACCGTTCCTGATCTGGGCTGCGTAGCCGGGGGAGAGTCCGGTCGCTCGGGCGAGACGCGAAGGGGTGACGGCTTGGAGTTTCGGGAGGATCAGACGGCGGAATTCGGATGGCCGACCGGTGAATCCCGAAGCACTCTCTTCGCGACGAGCCTCCCCGTGGGCGCGTTGCGCGCTGGCGACGCGCGCTCGGACCTCGACGCGTGCGGAGGGGTGCTCCCCAGTATTCCTTCGCCGGAGGGTGGTGGCGGCTTGGTGCTCCCGAAGTCTGGCGGTGTTCGCGGTGGCGTGGCAGTCCGCGCAGCGTCGCTGACCAGCCAGAATCTCTCGTCCGCAGTCGCCGCATTTGTGAGCCAGTGCCGGCGGCTTGGGAGCCTGGTGCGCGCGGTTTCGGCTACCTGCTGGCGCTCTGGTCGGGTTGACCCGACGACTACGTGCCCGGCGGCTCCGGATCCGGCTCATCACACGCGCAGCATGTCGAGCGGCGCCCGGGCCGCGTCAGCCGGCTCCGACACACCAAGTCACCTCGCGCACCACCAGCGCGTCCGCGGCCAACTCTGCATCCCGTGGCGGCGCCGCGAGATCATGAAGGGAACCGCAGGTGACATGATCTATGCCGTTCGTCGCTTGGTGAACGTCCGGTCGTACGAGCACGAACGACAACGATCTGCGGCGGTGCGTCATCGTATACTCGCCCCTTACGATCAGCCGGTTCTCTATGCCGGCCTGCCGCCCCGCCGGACTCGCTCACAGTTAACCGCAAGAGCACGCTGCGTGGAACCAGGCGCGTCAACTGACCACCATCAGCCGGCGACTGTGCTCGGGCGCCGCGACCGAGCCCTCCTCGGCCGCAGCTCGACACGCCACGTACTCGCGCGGCGTGAGCCACACCGTCGCATGGCACTCAATACCTCCGCATTCACACAGAAATGGCACCGAATGCTCGCCGCCACCCGCGGACACGCCCTCCCACATCCACTCATTCGCCCGCCGCTTCGCATCCTCGGTTCGCTGAAGATGACCGCGATCCATGCTTGGACCTCCTCGTCTGCTCCCAGGAGCCTTACCGAGGGGCACTCTAAGGGGCGGGCCTTTCCCGGACAGTGAATGGGTGGACACGATTCAGAAAACAAGCGGTGAACCCGACACGTTCGACGAGCCAGGTGAACGATCAGCCTCGAGCGAGGTGTACCGTCGGTCGATGGACAAGCGCGCGCTTCTCGCACCCCACCGGCACGAGACTGAAGAGATCGCGACTCGGCTCACCGCCGCTCGGCGAATGCTGCAGTCCCTCCGCCACGAGCGAGAAGAACTCGTAGCCCAGCTAGCAGTCAGGCACGCCGCCAGGCCCGGCCACAGCGCCAGGACCTAACAGCCTCGACCCATTCCCGCCGCCCGTCACCTAGCAGGAGGGCAGGTTCACCGCAACTCGCCGCGGCGGATCACCCCGCGATCGCGGCTGCCGGAGACGCGCCCGAGCACCGCCCGATCCGCGCGAGCAGCTCTTGCGAGTCAACCGTGGTGTCGATCGGGTCTGGGTCGTCACAGTGCCACCGGCGCGGACGGCGCTTGGCTAGTGGCAACCCTCTAAGATCGCAGCGCGGAACGCGACCGTTTGTGCCGAACCGATTGGGGAGGGTGGATGTCAGGTTCAGTGGAAGGTGGAGAATCGCGGCCCGGTGTGAGTTCGGGTCTGACCAGCGAGTTCAGCCTGTTTTTTGTTGTGAGGCCCGGACACGGCAAGCAGATTCGAGCGGCGCTGCGGTCGCTGCAAGACGAGCCTGGATACCGACCCGGCGAGCACCATATGGCTGTCGCGACGATCCACGAGGCCAGGTTCGTGCTCTTCGACGATGACACCCGCTTGTTGTTCGCGACGAGCTTCGACGGCCCGTGGGACGCGTATATGGACGACTTCTTCACGTCGGGCCCGACGCTTAGGCTGTTCGACGAGGTCTTCCAGCACGTCGAGGGCTACGGTGGGCTTCCCGATCTCCAGGCAGTGAAGAACTTCGTGCTGGGCGCGCAGGTTACTGCCGCGGCCTATGCGCGAAACTACGGCGGCACCGTCAAGGAGATTCGCAAGGCCCAACGCGTCAGCGAGGCGTTCCAGCAGGTGCTGGACGATCCGGGCGCCGAGGCCGCGCTTCAGAGCCCTGTGCTGGCACCACTGCTCGACGAGGCGGCCGACTAACCGGCAGAGGGAAAAGGCATATGTCTGATCACATTTCGGGGCCACGCGCGCTCGCCGATCCGATCGCGGACATCACCGATGTGTACGCGTTCCCTAGTCCGGAGCGGCCTGGTCATCTGGTGCTGGTGCAAAACACCCTTCCCTTCGCGCCGGCGACTGCGCGACTCTCCGACGGGCTGATCTACCGCTTCCGGCTGCGTGAGGTACACGTGGTCGAGGCCGCGAGCGGCCAGTCGCCGTACGACGTCCACGACTCCCCTGAGCTGGTGTTTGACGTCGTTTTCTCCGACCCGGGGGGCACCGAGCCGCAGGAGGGCACGTGCCATACGCCGAGCGGGGACACCGTTGACTTTGTCGCCGGCGATGAGCACGGCGGCACCGCCCACGGTATTCGGGCCTTCGCCGGGGTGCGGTGGGATCCGTTCATCATGGACGCCCCGGCCGCGCTGAAAACGATCGCCACTGGGAAGATCGCGTTCACCGACCCCGGGTCGATCTACATGGATGGCAAGAACGTGCTGAGCATCGTGCTCGAGATCGACTGCGCAAGGTACCTGCCGGGAGTCGAGCTCGTCGGGCACGTCTCGGAGACGCTAACGCGCGGCAGGTTGAACGTCCGCATCGAGCGCGTCGGTCGGCCCGAGGTGAAGAACCTGCTGCTCGCGCCGAAGCAGTTCGACCAGGTCAACCGCGACCTCGAGATCCGCGACATCTACAACATGGAGGACGGCTTTCACCTCGCGGATGGCTACGTCGGTGCTTATCGAGCTCGGTTGAACGCGAATCTGCGTTTCTGGGATGGCCTCGATGGCAAGGCGGACTGGACATATCACGACGATACGCATCCACTGACCGAGCTCGCCTTGGCTGACTACCTCGTTACTGATGTGACCAAGCCGTATGCCGCGCAAGGTTCCTACCTTGAGATCGAGCAAGCATTGATCGCCGGCCGGCCTCATTCGACGTGCGGCGGACGGGCATTGAACGATGACGTGATGGACACGATTTTCACGCTGCTGATCAATGCTGGGAACGGTCCTGTCATCCGCGATGGGGTCGATACGGCGTCTAGGCCGGCGACCGAGACGTTCCCGTACGTAGCCCGGCCAAACCCGAATCCTCCGGATAAGCCGGAGCACCACTAACGTGGGCCTGCGAGGATGAGCACCGCAGCCGCGATCCAGCTCGAGTTGGACGACATCCAGGGCGGTGCGCTTCATCCACGCCCCTCACCTTACGTCGGCACCCACCTATTGCTCCGGATCGATGACCGCGCGGCGGGGCGCGAACTGGTGCGGCGGCTACTACCACTTATCGGCTCGGCCCGAGCGACCCCCGATCCGGCTGCCGAGGCATGGATCACGGTCGCCTTCACCTATAACGGCCTCAAAGCGCTCGGTGTCCCCCGAGACTCGCTCGAGAGCTTCGTACCTGAGTTCCGCCAAGGCATGGCAGCGCGAGCAGCCGAGCTGGGCGACGTCGGTCGGAGTGCGCCGGAGCACTGGGAGCCACCGTTGGGAACGCCGGACGTGCACGTGGCAGTCGCGGTGCTCTCCGCCAGCGCGGAGCGCCTTGAGACGATGGCTGAGCGTGCCCGCAGTGCCCAGGAACAGTTGCCGGGCGTCGAGGTGATCTGGCGGCAGGAGTGCTACCAACTGCCGACGGGGCGAACGTCGTTCGGCTTCAAGGACGGGATCGGCCAGCCAGCGATTGAGGGCAGCGGCATCCCGTCGACGAATCCGCTGCAGCGGCCGATCAAGCCCGGCGAGTTCATCCTCGGTTATCCGGACGAGTCCGGCTCGCCGCCGCCGATGCCCACTCCCGCGGTGCTGGGACAAAACGGCACCTACATCGTTTTTCGAAAGCTCCATACTCGCGTCGCGGCATATCGCCGCTACCTTCGTGAAAAGGCCGCATCGCGTGAGGACGAGGCCCTGCTCGGCGCGAAGATGGTGGGGCGCTGGCAAAGCGGTGCACCGCTGACGGTCTCTCCCGATCGCGATGATCCCGAGCTTGGCGCAGATGGCACTCGAAACAATGCGTTCCTTTACGGCGATGATCCACGCGGGTTCAAATGCCCGGCCGGATCCCACGCACGTCGGGCCAACCCGCGAGACTCCTTCGATGACGACGGCGGCGTGGACGTTCGTCTGCACCACATGATCCGACGGGGCACGAGCTACGGCCCGATGCTGCCCGACGGCGTACTCGAAGACGACGGCCAGGATCGAGGCATCATCTTCGTGTTTGCCGGGTCGCACCTGAAGCGCCAGTTCGAGTTCGTGAAGACCCAGTGGCTGAACGACGGGATCTTCATCGGCGCGCCAAAAGAGGCCGATCCGCTCGTCGGCCAGACCTCCAGTACGGCCTTCACGATACCGAGACGGCCGATCAGACGTCGGCTTCAGGACGTTCCGCCATTCGTCGTCACGCGGGGCGGCGAGTACTGCTTTGCACCCGGCCTGCGCGCCCTGCGCTGGCTCGGCGAACTCGAGACTTAGGAGACCGCGTGGCACCAAGATCACCACATACCGACCGCTGGAAGAGTCTGGACTTCAGCCCCCCACTCGCCAGCGGAGATGAACCCGAGGACCCTGTCCTGCTCACCTACCTCGCCGACGGGGCAATCGCTCTGATCACTCTGAACCGACCGCCCGACAACGCCATCACAACCGCGATGGGTGCTCGTCTGACTGAGGTACTGGAGACCATCGGGGTACAGACCGCCGTGCGGGTGGCGGTGATCACCGGTGCGGGCGATCGCGCCTTCTCCGTCGGGAGCGATCTCCGCGAGCGCCACAGCATGACCAAGGAGGACTGGCTTCGGCAACGTCAGGCCTTCGACCGCACCCTGTACACGCTGCGTGAGCTGCGAACGCCGATCTTTGCCGCCGTCAACGGCATCGCCTACGGCGGCGGGTCGGAGATCGCACAGAGCACCGACTTCATCATCGCCTCGGACAACGCAACGTTTGGCCAGCCGGAAGCCATGATCGGCCTCTCGGCGGGAGGCGGCTCCCCGGTGTTCCTGCCCCGGGTGCTTCCGCCGGGGAAGGCGATGCAGATGCTCTTGACGGGTGATCCGATCACTGCCGAGGAAGCCCATCGCCTGGGCATGGTGAACGAGCTCCACCCGCAGGCCGAACTCGCGACGGCGGCGCAGCGGATCGCCGAGAAGATCGCCAGCAACTCGCCAACCGCAGCACAGGCAGTGAAACGAGCAGTTCACCTGGGCCAAGGCCAGCCCACCGAGCAGGCGATCTCGATCATGATGGAAGCCCACTGGCGCTCGGCCGTACACCCCGACCGGGTCGAAGGCATCGGTGCATTCAACGAGGACAGAGACCCGACCTTCCAAGACCCTGACTTCTAACCCGCACACCGCTTGAACCGAGGAGACCTATTGTGGCTCTAGCAGACGATCTGGAACGCGAACGCGCGGCACTGACGATGATCCACGGCCAGCCGTTCAACGCCGAGGCGCCGCCCGAGGCGCTCGAGACCGACATCACCCCGACTGAGCTGCACTACGTTCGCAGCAACTTCCCAGTCCCCGACCACGACGGCCTGCTCGAGATCGGCGGAGCGGTCGGCCATCCCTACGCACTCAGTCTCGACGAGTTAAAAGCGATTCGCTCGATCGAGCGGGTCGTCACCCTCGAATGCGCGGGTAACGGACGACTCGCGATGCGCCCACTCCCCGCCGGCGAGCCGTGGGGCGACTACGCCGTCTCCACCGCACGTTGGAAGGGAGCGCTGCTCCACGAGGTGCTCGAACGGGCGGCGCCGCTCGACACCGGCGTCGAAGTGCTTTTCGCCGGCGTCGACCACGGGTCATACATCCTGAACCCCGTGCTCAAAGACATCGATGCCTCAGACCTCTCGTTCGAGCGGTCATTGACCCTCGTGCACGCAGCCGACCCTTCGGCCGAGATCATGATCGCCTACGAGATGAACGGCGAACCGCTCAACCCCGACCACGGAGCTCCGTTTCGGCTGGTCGTGCCGCACTGGTACGGCGTCGCCTCCGTCAAGTGGCTCAAGCACATCGAGGTGGTCACCAAACCGTTCATCGGCGAGTTCGAAACCGGGCACTACATGTACCAGTGGGCAGACCGCCCAGCCGAGCGCGTGACAGTGATGCGGCCCCGCGCGCGCATTACCGACCCCCGCGAAGGCGCCGTGATCGGCGGCGGGGGGAAATACGTGGTTCGCGGCAAGGCATGGTCGGGCACCGGTCCGGTCACGAACGTGGACATCAGCCTCACCGGCGAGTCAGAATGGCTGCCGGCACACGTGGAGACACCGAAAGGCCCGTACCAGTGGCAGAACTGGTCGTTCGAATGGGAACCCACGGAGCCCGGGCGAAAGAGCCTCCGCGCCCGCGCCACCGATGCCGCCGGGAATGTCCAACCCGAAGTCCCGATCTGGAACAGGCTGGGCTACGGGAATAACGCCATCGAGGTCATCTACGTCGACGTTCGATGAAGGCGCGGCGACGTGCCACTGCATTACCAATAGAGTGCCCTGACTACGTGAACCTGGGCCCGTGGACCGGATGCGGCACGCACTCGGTCGCGATTCAGCTTGCAGTACCGCCGACTGAGTCCCGACGCTCGGCTGAGCGCCGAGTAAGACACGCGCTTTCTCACCCGTCGGCGCCAGACTGGTGGCCAAACGAGCAACGCTCCCGAACTCTGTGAGCTCAGCCTCATCCTCGCCCAGACAGACCGACACGACGACATCCGCCAGGCGGCGCTGCTCCTGCCTCCGGCGTGCCGCTGGCGCGACGCGCTACTCCTCACCGCCGAGGCGAACTACCCGGACGCCGCGCGAGTCTACGAGGACATCGGCAGCCAACCGCTCGCCGCCGACAGCCACCTCCTCGCCGCCCAGCAAGCGGCACACGACGGCCATGGCGCCCAGGCAGCGGTCCGCCCCCGCTTTTCCGAATTCTCACCGCCTGCTCACCGTTCTTTCACCCCTGCGCCGCGGTGGAGCAATGAGGATGCGGCGCGGCAGGGTCTTCGTCGGGAGGGGTGCGCGAAATGTTGAGGTTGCGTCGTAGTGCGGGCGCGGTTGCCTGCGTCGCCGTGCTCGGGATTCTGGCGGCGGGATCGGCCTCCGCCGGTGTGCGGCCGTCCGCAAAACACGAAGGGCGGGCCGAGCATGGGGTCAAGCACGTCCTGTTGATCTCCGTGGATGGGATGCACCAGTCCGACCTCGAGTGGTACGTGGCACACCACCCGAACTCGGAACTGGCCAAGCTGGTCCACGGTGGGACGGAGTTCAGTAACGCGCACACGTCCGATCCCTCCGACTCGGACCCGGGTGGCACCGCGTTGATGACCGGCGGTGATCCGCGCGCGACCGGCGTCTACTACGACGTGGAGTACAGCCACAGAGTCTTTCCGCCTGGCACCACCGGCTGTTCGGGTCCGGTCCCGGGCGGCAACGTGATCTACGACTCGCCGGACGACATTCTCAACGCCGTACCTGACCTGCTCAACAACGGTAGCGGCAACACGTTCCCGTCCTTCGACGAGGGCGGCTCGCTCTACCCGAACGGCCTTGACACGAACCCGGGCGCGATCATGAACCTGACCCCACATCCGCAGTCGGGCCTGAACCCGGCGACCTACCCGGTCGATCCGGCGACCTGTCAGCCGATCATGCCGTGGGACTACCTGAAGGTGAACACGATCTTCCAGGTCATCCACCACGCCGGCATGCGGACGGCCTGGTCTGACAAGCACGCGGTCTACTCGTCGTTCAACGGTCCGGGGTCGGGTGGCTACAGCATCGACGACCTGTTCGCCCCGGAGATCGACTCACAGGCGGTCGAGCCCAATGGCGTTCCGTATCCGCAGGACGACGACTGGGCCCATATCGACGCTGCTACCAAGCAGTACGACCGCTACAAGGTGCAGGCGGTCATCAACGAGATTGACGGCTACGACCACAGCGGCCGCCATAAGGTTGGTGTGCCGGCGATCCTGGGGATGAACTTCCAGGCCGTGTCGGTCGCCGAGAAGGTCGACTCACCTGGCACCATCACCAGGAACGCGGATGGCACGTACACGGTGGGGCCGACTGAGCTCGCCGGCTACTACCCCGGAACGACGACCCCGCGTCCGCTGCTGGCCGGCGCGCTGCACTACGTCAACGCGCAACTTCGGCGGATGGTCGACACGATCCGCCGAAACGGCCTCGCGTCCTCCACGGCGATCATCGTGACGGCCAAGCATGGTCAGTCGCCGCAGAATCCGTTGCTGCTGAAGCGGATCGACGACGGGCCGATCATCAGCGCGATCAACGAGGCCTGGTGCGAGCAGCAGAACCCGAAAGCGATGCCCGACCCGACGACCTATTGCACGAACGGGCTGAGCGGAGGCACGATCACGCCGCTGATCGTTGCCGGCACCGACGACGACCTGTGGCAGAGCTACCTGTCCGTCAAGACGCAGCGCGCGGCCGACTTCGTCAAGCACTACCTGTGGCACCACAGCGCGACGGCGGTGCTCTACAACAACGACGGCGTGAACCGCGGCACCGAGCAGGTCGCGCACTCCGGCCTGGCGCGGATCTACGCCGGTGAGGAGGCCGCTCACTTCTTCGGCGTTCCGTACTCGGATCCGCGCCATCCGGACGTGTTCGGCCGTGTCCAGGTCGGCGTCGTCTACACCACCGGCACGAAGATCGCCGAGCACGGCGGCGACAACCCAGGCGACCGCGACGTGCCGATCCTCGTCTACGCGCCCGGGACCGTGCACCGTGGCGCCTCGGACCAATGGGTAACTACGACCCAAGTCGCGCCGACAATCCTGCAGCTCCTCGGCCTCGATCCGGGCTCGCTACAGGCCGTCCAGCAGGAGGGAACGCGAGTCCTTCCAGGCCTGCGCTGACGGCCCACTCCAACGCGGGGCGCCATCGGTACCCAACCCGTGGCGCCCCGCACCGGTACCGCCCGCCTGGGCGACAGTCTGGAGTTGACCCAGCTACCGGACTGCGGCTCGCCTATGAGATGCTCCCAGGGCTGACGGCTCTCGCAGGCCGGACACGTCGTCATCCACACTCGTCGCTGGGCCGACTCCCTCGCACTCGGCGTAACCAAGATCCGCGAGTACGGCGCGACCGCCATCCAGGTCAACCGCCGACTGCGCGCGATGCTCGAAGAGCTCAACGACGAGGTGCTCCCGCAGCACCAGGCCGCCGTCGCCGACGAACTCGCCCGCCCAGACGCGACCGTCGACGAGATCTTCCGCGACTCGCCGGACCTCGACCACGCCGACACCGCCGACCGGCAGGGCATCGGCGGGCCGTCGGCTGTGAGCGGACATAGCCGGCGTCCTCGCACTCTCGCCGCCCTCGTGTTCGCCCTCTCTACGGTGCTTCAGCGGCGCGGAACGTTTCAGGTGCCCAACATCTCGCTACCGCAGGGCCGCGTTACGACCCGCACCTCGCGGGATGTCCCAACAGCCTTCCCGGGCGCCACCGGCGACTCGGTCAGTTGCCGCTCGACAAAGGGCCCAGACTCACTGTTCGCCGGCGGGATCCCGGGCTCCCGACGATCGCTTCCAGTAATTGGTCGCGGGTGGGTATGCCCTCGGTGTCGAGCGGGGGCTCGGTGGGGTCTCCAACGGTTTTTCGTGCCCGTTCGATCACCGCCGCGTTCAGTTCGAGGTTGGCGGCTGGGTCGAGCTGTAAGTCCCACCGGTAAACGGCGCGGTAGACCTCCGCGTCGTGGTCTGCGGCGGGGAGGAGCACGCCGTCGATGAGTCCGATGCCCGTGTTCATCGTGTCCCAGCGCGGTTCGGCTCGAAGGACACGGTCGCGGGCGCGATTCCTTGCGACTGAGTACGCGTAGCGTCCTTCCAGTTCCTCGTCCACGGCAGCGGCGAGGGAGAGCGCCTGAGCCTCGGCATCGGTGGCGTGCTCGGTGATCGCGTCGGACACTGCCGCCGCTGCCATCAGCGCGTTGCCGCACCCCCACGCGTACAGCGAGTCGGTCTGGCAGCGGGCATCGCCGATCACGTGCACTCCCAGCGCCAATGGCCGATCGTCCTCGACGAATCGTCGCAGGGTGTTGCGCTCGTTGCCCATCACGTCCACCCCGGGAGTGATCGGCTGGGAACGCTCCGGGTCGATCCATTCCTGCCACTCGGGCATCGCCGCTGCGGCCGCCATCCAGGTTGCCTCGTCGCGCAGTTGTTTCAGCGGTTGGTCGGAGACGGGGACTGCAATCTCGCATGCGAAGGTGTGATTGTCGGCACCCCATACCTCGTAGAGGAGGTAGCCGGGGTCGCGGTGGATTGTCGGACCGGTATCGATCCGCGCGTCGTCATCGTCTGCGGCAAGCGTCCGGAAGTAGCGGGTGTAGCACGCCGATCCACAGCTTTCCGACTGCTCGTTTGGAGTGGTCGCTCCGATCGCTTGGAACCAGCGCGCGACCGGCACCGAGCGGCCGCCGGACACAACCACGACATCGGCGGTGATCGCCCCACGCGAGGTGGCGACGCCGGTAACCCGAGGAACGTCGCGTGGCCGTGGCGGATCGGCCAGCAGGCCTTGCACACGGCATCCAGCTCGTACCTGCACGGTCGGCTCCGCCTCCGCTGCCCGTCGAAGCACGGCCTCCACAACCGGTCGCCGCGCTCGCACGATGAAGAGCTCGGCGTCCTGCGGCACTCGCTCCACGCCGTCGGCCATCCACATCGTCATGTCAAGCTCGGGCACGCCGGCGGCCAGCACCGCGTCGAGCACGTCGGGCAGGCGCTGGCGCAACGCCCGCCGAAAGCCCGCTAGGAACGAATGCCCCAGCCGTGCCTGCGGGGTACCCGGCCGCCGCCACCCCGTCCACGCATCATCCGCGCTCAACGGCGCAGGCGCCGGGTCGCGCTCACACACCGTCACCTGGTGACCCCCACGACCGAGCAGCAGCGCCACGCTGAGGCCGCCGATTCCACCTCCAACCACCACAATCCGCGCCATTCACCCACTCCTTGAGAGCCCGCTTGGCACGAAGGCACCCACTCGTAACACGCGACTCTAACGGCGTTTCGAGGCACGTGTCCGGGGCGCGATCTATGGCGACGCACAGGGCAATCTCCGACTCGATGTGCTTGCCAACCCGCCGCGCGGGCGGTGACTCCAGCCGGGACCGGCCTTCCGAGCCGGCCCGAAGGACGCCTCGTGGGATCGGACTGACCACCGCGTTACGGCTCGCACCTCGCTGAGCCTCCCCAACAGCCTTCCCGTCAAATGGCTCCCAGGTTATAGGGATTGCAGGAACGCGGACACGTCATCCGCGACGCAGGCGCCTTTGGGAACAAGTCGCCGGCGTGGCGGTGGTTCACGTCAGCGGCGACACCTCGGAGCCCGGACTCGCCTAGTGGTCGGGCTGCTTCCACCGATCAAGGAGGCTGCAACACAGAGATTCAGGTGTTGTCGACGGCGAACAGTCGCCACTCGCCCGGGATGCCTTTGAGCTCACGCAGTCCCCGCTCGGTGAACGTGATTCCTGACCCGGCGACGAGGTCCTTGACGGTGCTCGAAACGAGCACCTCGTCAGAGAGTGCCTGCGCCGCCACTCGTGCGCCGGTGTGAACGGCGATTCCCGAGACCTTCCCGTTTGCCACTTCGCATTCTCCGGTGTGCAGGCCCGCGCGGACGGTGAGACCGAGATGGTGCATTCCGTCGACGATCGAGCGGGCGCAGCGAATTGCGCGCGCCGGACCGTCGAAGGTGGCGAAGAACCCGTCTCCGGCGGTGTCCACCTCGCGCCCGCGAAACCGAATCAGTTCCCGTCGTATGAAGGTGTGATGGCGCTCGAGCAGCTCGCTCCAGCGCCGATCCCCGAGCTCGATCGCCTTCGATGTGGCATCGACGATGTCGGTGAACAGGACGGTCGCGAGCATCCGGTCAGATTCCGACTCCTCCCACCCGCCGGTCTCCCACACGCCGGTGAGGAACTGCTCGAGTTCGCGCTGGATGCGATCGCCCCCGGCCCGGAGCGCCAGGTGCCCCATTCCCTCGATCTCCACGAACCGGGCAGAGCTGAGACGCTGGGCGGTGTATGCCCCCGCACCGACCGGGACGACGGCATCCTCGCTTCCGTGCATGACCAGTGCCGGCACGCGGACGGCGGGAAGCACATCGCGGACATCGATCTCCTTGTTCATGCGGTACAGACCCTCCAGCATGCCCGGGCTTGTCGCCAGGCGGACATAGTCGATGAACGCCTCGATCTCGTCCCCGTCGTGCATTCCAAGCTCGCGCATCGCGGCGCGAGCCTCCGACCTTGAGCCGTAGACCTGGAGACCCTGGTCGACCTCGCGCTGATATGCGTCCTCGCTTCGTCCCCATGGGTAATCCGGCGCCCACATCGTGCGGGGCGAGCAACTGCGGACGACCAATGCCGCAGTCCGCTCGGGGTAGGTCGCCGCGAACAGGATGCTCAACGCGGCACCCTCCGACAGGCCGTAGAAGGCGGCGCGCCGCGAACCCACCGTGTCCATCACCGCGCGGACATCATCCATGCGCGTCTCCAGACTGGGCGCGCCGGCCACCGGGTCGGACATGCCCGTTCCACGCTTGTCGAACCGGATCAAGCGCGAGAACGAGCCCAAGTCGGCCAGAAACTCCTCGAAACCCCGGCAGCTTCCACTGGAGCTCCATGTGCGTCACAAAGCCGGGAACGAAGACGAGGTCGAACGGGCCGTCACCAGAAATCTGGTAGGCGATGTGGACGTCGCCGCTCAGCGCGTACCGAGTCTCAGGCTTCATCGGCGCATTCTCACACACCACTCCGCGGCACCCCGATTGGGCCGTTACCCATCCACCCACGACGCCAGTTCGCTCCCGCCTCAGCGACTCCACGCGCCGCCCGTCGAATGCGAACTACGGTCAGCACAGCCCACCGAGACGATCTGCGTCACGGCTAGTCCGACGAGGAACTCCAGTATCTACCTTCCCGTCAAATGGCTCCCGGGAAGGCTGTTTGGGGAGTCCCCGCGAGGCGCAAAGCGTAACACTCGGTCTACATCGTCGAACGTCTCACGAGCCGGCGGCTTGCTCGCGCGCCATCTGCTCGTACTCCTCCGCAGCGGCCTCGGCCGTCTCGACCTCGAACCACTCCGGGTGGGGATAGCCGGTCGAGCGCAGGATCGACGTGAACGCGTCGGCGTCGAAGGCGCTGGTGCGCGGCTCGACGCCCGGCCCGAGGAGTGTCCAGAACGCGCGGCCGGCGACGCCCTGATAGGGCATCCCGATGCTGCCTGCGTTGATCAGCCGGTGGCCGGCCACCGACCGGTCGAACTGGACGTGGGTGTGTCCAGAGACGACGATCGCCTCCTCGACACCGGCCAGCATCGGAGCCACCCGGTCGGGGTCCGAGACGGCCGTGACGATATCCTCGTCGTTGCGCGGCGAGCCGTGGCAGAAGAGCACCGGCCCCAGGCCGCGGACGTCGATCCGGTCGGTCGGCGGCAGCGCGGCCAGCCATGCAACACGCCGCTCGCCCAGGCGCTCGGCCACCCACTCGCTCGGTTCTCGGTCACAGTTGCCTCTGAGCCATCGCAGCGGGATGTCAACCGACTCCAGCAGGTCGAGCGTCTCCACGGGCTGGGGGCCCTCGACGACATCGCCACCGACCAGGATCGCACCAACGCCCGCGGAGGCAACATCGGCCAGCGCTGACTGAAGGGCCGGCACATTGCCGTGGATGTCATAGAGCGCAGCGACCCGCATGGGGCGACCATAGCGCTGACCGCGGAAGGCCAGGATCGGCGGCCGTTCACGGTCGTCGCGCTTGGGCCATCTATCCCGCCGAGCGGCCCGGGCTTCGAAGCTACTAGGCTGGCGGCATGAAGATCTTCAATCTCAACGCCGACGAGTGGGATCGCACGGAAGAGCGCGAGGGCTGGCGCTTCAAGGACGCCTGGGTCGGCGCGCACACCGACGCCGAGCTGATCGGCGCGAGCATGTACGAGGTCGATCCGGGTAACAAACAGGGGCCGTTCCACACTCACCACGCGAACGAGGAATGGGCGATCGTCCTCCGCGGCGAGCCGACGCTGCGGACGCACGAGGGCGAGCACCAGCTGCGCCAGGGCGACGTCGTCGCGTTCCCGCGCGGCAAGGAGGGCGCGCACCAGATCCGCAACGACACGGACACGCCCGTCCGCGTCCTCATGCTCTCCACACTGATCGCGCCGGACATCGTCGAGTACCTCGACACCGGCAAGATCGCCGCGCGGAGCATCGCCGGCGAGCGGATCATCTTCGCTCGCCCGGGGCCCGAGCTCGAATATTGGGAGGACGAGGACTAGCGGTTCGCACCGGGACGCGCCCAACCAGACCTGACCCCGATGACGTGGCGGGCAACCGCGGCTACCACCCCGAGCACAAAGCCGTAGGCCGCGACGAAAACCCATTTGCCGTCGCGGATCCGAACGGCAGTGTTCGGGGCCATCGTCGAGGCGATCGTCGTCGTAACGGCGTATGGATACCTGTCGCCTTCGCCGTCGATGCCTCCTTCGGTGGCGCCGAGTTTGCGCTCGCCGAGCGTGGCGCAGGTGATCGGTCTTCGCTCGGCGATCGCGGCCGACTGGTCGCGTGTGCGAACCGCCGACCAGCAGTGGATCGACAAGTGCTTCGAGGGACGGAGGCCAGTCGTGGTCTGCGCCGGCGCGATCCACGAGCAGATTCGGGTGCTGCGGCGCCTGGTTGAGGATGTTCTCTCCCAACCGGTTCGCGGGACGACGCTCGCACCAGTCCTGTACGGCCGGTTTGTGCCCGCCGTCGGAGTGGCGCTGGCGGCCAAACGCGCAGCAGCGAGGGCCTTCGCTGTCGGCGACCTGACAGGTTTTGCCCACGACGACGGCGACCCTGCAATCTGCATCCAGCCGTTGAACGCCGCGATCCGAGGGGGCTCTCCATTCCTGGCATACCCCTCCTCGCCGCGCCGCGACTGTTAGTCGAAAGCCCGGCGCTGGATCCTTAGGCGACAGGAGAATGGGCACCGCAAGCGGGAAACCCGCAACCCGGATCGGTGGATCCGCCGATGCCCCACCCCCGAGTCAGCCGTAGTGTCGCGAGCGACAAAGGAGGGTTACCATGCTCGTCCTCGCATCCGTGCTTGGATTTGCGTTCGGGGTTCTCGGACTCATCATCTGGATCGCGATCGCATTCTGGCCCGCGCGTGTCGCCGGCCGCAAGGGTCATAGCTTCCTCGGCTACTTCCTACTCAGCCTGCTGTTCTTCCCGCTCGCGCTGATCCTCGCGTATGTCGTCCAGGATCGGCACGCGCCGGCAGCGCACGCATGACGGCGACGATGGTTTGAAACGGAGCCCGCTAGGCCGGTCTCGCGCTTGAGGCCGGCTTCGCGGGTGCACCGTAGGTGTGACTAATGGGACGGGTCGTGGCCGTTGGCGGATCGCCGCTGCCGTCGTCACGGATTCAGATCCACCGACTGGAGCTCCCAGTTCCCGAGGCCTCAATCGCGCGCCGCCTATTCATCTGGGGTCACCCGGTGAGAGCCATCATGTGGTGCGCCGAGTGCGGCGGATACCTGTTCCATCGCAATCACCGTTGTTGAGCCAGCCTTTCGTTCCCAGAAGACGCCCATTGTGGCCGCGATCCACACCCAGAAGGCGGCGATGATCCCCACGGCCGCCAGGATCGCCAGCGCGATGCCGAATGCTCCGTAGGCGTGGCTGTATTCCGCAAACCAGTTGCGCAGCGAGTACGCGACGAACGCGTGCACGAAAACAGAGACGCCAGCGCAGACCGCGGCGCCGGGGACGAGATCGCGCCAAGCGAACGGCAGGTCGAGGAGCAGGCGGGGCGTGAGCACGAAGAATCCAAACTCGATCGCGAGCGACAGCGGCAGAGCACCGAGCAGAACCCACTTCGAGTGCTGGGCTACCCAGTAGCGCAGGGTCAGCAAGAGCCCGGTGAGGACTAGCAGCACGAGCAACCACACAGCCCCGCGCACGTACTTCTGAACACCTCGGAGCGGCGTCATCTTGAAGGCCCGAGCGTAGGCAACCTGGACAGTTGCGCTGATATCAAAGCCGGTGATGAGCAGGGAGATCACGCCGATGCTAAGGGCTACACTTTTGCCGGATCGCGCGTTTGTGAACGTGTTGTCGACGGTGTGCGCAGTGCCTCCGTCCAGGTGGAACATGGTCACGAGAACCTGGCCAAAGTTGTGATTCGGGTTGAACGCCTCCAACACGGCGTAGCCAACGATCAGGAGGGGGATGCCCGCGACGAATAGGTTCATCGCGATCACGATCGCGAGGTGCTTGCCCTCGATCTCACCGAACCGCCGCACCGACGCGAGCACGAACCCGAAAAACGGCTTCTGCTCGAGCCGGTCTCGTTCCTGCCGGAACCGCTCCTCTGCGGCGTGGTACCGGCGCACACCCCAACGCCACGCAGCGCCCGGACTCGATGATGCTCTCTCCCGATCTCTGCGCTCATCACTCATCACTACCTCGCCGCGCCCGCGGTCACCAACGTTACGCCACTCGGTGGGAGGTCATCCTGATTGTCAACGCAGCGCCGGGTCGTGCGTGTGGAGGCACTCGCAGGCGCAGACTACGTGGGTTTTGAGGTGCTGGCGATTTGAGCGCCGGGTTGCACCGTGGGAATGCCTCGGGTGAATAGTTGTGCGATGAGCGCGATCAGCGCGAGGATCGAGAGCGCGGCGCGGAGGCCGTCGATCCGGCTCTGCGCATCCGTCTTGACCACCGCGTCCGCGGTCGCCTGTGGAACGTGAGCATCCGCCAACGCGGCTTTCAGGTCGCTGTTTGACATGAACGGGATGCCGCCGGCGAGGTTGGTCTGTGCCTTGGAGACGACGCTTTTGGGGACGTCTGGGTTGTTCTCGATGCCGCTCAGGAAGGACGCGGTCAGCGCGGAGATGAGGATTGCGCCGGCGAGCGCGGTGCCGATCGAGGCGCCCAGCTGGGTGCCGGTGTTCTGCAGGCCGCCCACCTCGCCGCTCTGCTCGTCGGGTACCGCCGAGACGGTGACGCTGCCGAGCTGTGACGCCATTGCGCCGAGGCCGGAGCCGGCGATCAGCAGGGGCCAGGTCACGATCTGCGGGCCGGCGCCGATGTCCAGCAGCGCGACCAGCAGCACCAGGCCGGCGAACAGCGCCACGAACCCGAGCCGGACGACCCGTCGCGGCGAGGCGTCGGGTCGCAGCTTGGGGATGCCGATCGCGAACAGCAGCAGCGTCAGCGACAGTGGCAGCAACCTGACGCCGGTCTGGATCGCCGAAAGGCCAAGCGCGACCGACAGGAACAGCGGTACGACGAAGAACGTCCCGCCCTGAACCAGGAACATGAAGAAGAACGAGACCACCCCGTCGCGCAACTGGATATTGCGCAGCATTGTGGGGTCGACCAGCGCGCTCTTGCCGCGCTTGATCCGCTGGCTCTCCCACATCACAAACAGGGCCATCACCACACAGCCGCCGAGGATGAGCCAGATCACGGGTGAGAGACCCAGCCAGTGGGGAGCCTCGGGCTTGGGTTGGACAAGGCCCCACGACCCGGACTTGAGGACGCCGATCACGATCAGGCCAAGGCCCAGCGCTGACAGTCCCGTGCCCACGAGGTCGAGCTTGACTCCCGGCTGGGCGGGGCTGTCGTTCACGCGCCGCGCCAGAGCCAGGATCACGAGCACCATCAGCACCTCGCCAACGAACACCCACCGCCACGAGGCATAGGTGGTGAATGCGCCGCCGATCACCGGGCCGAGCGCCGCGGCGATTGCAGCCGCGGCCGCGACCAAGCCGTACGCGCGCGGCCGCTGCGCCTTGCCGAAGTTCGTGGCCACCAGCGCCACGATCGCGGGCATGATCAACACCGCACCAAAGCCTTCGAGGAATGACCAGCCGATGATCAACACTGTGAGGCTGTGGGCCAGCGCGGTGGTCAGCGACCCGCACGCATAGATCACGCACCCGATCGAAAACGCGCGCTTGCGGCCGAGGATCTCACCGACCTTTCCGCCGGTGATCATCAACGACGCCATCACCAGCGTGTAGAGCGTGATCGCCGTCTGGATCCCCGTCACGTCCGTCCCGACGTCCTTGGCGACGGTCGCGATCGCGGTGTTCATGACGGTCGTGTCCAGGGCCATCACGAACTGGCCGGCCGCCAGCGTCAACAACACCAGACCGGCGCCCGCAACCACACCTTTCTCTCCTACACCAGCCACCGCGTCCTCTTCTCTCGACCGTGCACCATCCCGCGTTTCGCCGCCGCTCCCCAACCATCGAACGACGCGACGTAAGAGCGGACTCAGGGTCAGACACGTCGGGTTCGCCGCCCCTCATGTCCTGCTCGGCGAAGGGCGGCGAAACCCTGTGTGATTACTCCTGGTCGGCCTCTGCTTCGAGTTCGGCGATCTCGATCTCGATGCCGATCGCCTGCATGATGTTGCCCGCCGCAGCAACGACGCGGGCGGTGCCGACGATCGGGGCGACAGCGGCGAGAATGCCTGCGACTTCGTCGGCGCCGATGTCGAGGTCGCGTGCCACGCCGAGGTTCATCAGGTAGGAGGCCACCGGTGCATCGACCGCCACGAGCGCGGCGATCCGCACCTGCAGCAGTGTCTCGGCGTCGAGGTTGGATGCCTCGACCGAGTCCGCGGTCATGCTTGCGAGAAGATCGAGCACGGGGGTGTCGTGTGTCTGGTCTGCCATTTCGGATCTCCCTCTCGTGGGCGCTCGGGGACCGGCGCCGTGGGTTTAGGCGGTGGCGCCGGCCGTGGCGTCCTTTGCCTGCTCGACGCCGTTCTTGTCGACCTGGTGCTTCGAGACATCGTCCGCGCCCTTCAGGGCCTGGTCGACCGCAGTCGTCCACTGCTCCTCGAACAACGCCACGATCCCGGAGCTGTTCGGCGGAAGATCATCGGCCACCTCAGCCTTGATCTCCTTCTTCTCCTTATGCGAGACGAGCCCGCCGACGCCAGCACCAATACCGGCCCCAACGACCCCCGACGCCAGGAACGCCGGCGGGAAGATCAAGCCCACCAACAGGCCACCGGCCGCGCCCAACGTCGCCGCGCCGCCGACGGCATGAAAATCGTCCTTGACGTCGATCTTGCCGTCCGCGTCGCGACTGACAAGCACCAAGCCGTCAACCATGATCACCTTCTCGTTGGCGAGCTGCTTGATCGCATCCCAGTCAGCCTGGGCAGCGCTCGCGTCGGAATACGCAGCGATGTACAGATCAACAGGATTGTCATCGTTCGATGCCATCACATCTCCTTCCGTCCTTTTGCGAGGCCACCACGGCGTCGCCGTTGCACCGTACGCCGCGACCGCTCACGGATGTCCGAGTGCGGCAAGGTTCACCTAGGTGATTCGCCGGTACCCGCCGTGGAACAACGCGCCACCGACGCGGCGGTGGAATCACCTAGGTGATTGCGTGGATCCGCGCCCTCGTTGCTCGTCGATCCCGACATACTGCCAGCGACATTCAGGTGATTCGGGGCGGTTGTGCCGGTCGCCGATACGGCCAGGGGGCTTGTGCCATCTCAGCTTGACTCGGAGCGAGCGGCTACAT
Source organism: uncultured Actinomycetes bacterium (assembly GCA_963825325.1). GTDB lineage: Bacteria > Actinomycetota > Thermoleophilia > Gaiellales > JAICJC01 > JAICJC01. The sequence continues at coordinate 193,376 of CAWGSU010000003.1, read as the reverse complement.
CAGTCTGGCCGGCCCTCGCGGCGTGTCCGGTCTCGGACGCTGCGATGAAGCACACCGGCGTGTTCGGCGGCGCATAGGGATGCAACCCTGTCGATACCAGGTCACCGTCGAAGGCGAACTCGGCCCCAGCTATGCCGCGGTGTTCCGACCGTTCGAGCTCGACTGCCATGACGGCAACACGATCATCACCGGCACAGTCCGCGACCAAGCCGAACTCGCAGGGTTGATCGACGCGATCTCGTCGCTCGGCCTGTCACTGGTCAGCGTGACGCCGGAGGGCTGGCGGGGGCGGCCCGGGTAATCCGTCGCCGGTCGCCGGCCGCGTCTGAGGCGGGGTTTGCATCGATCAGCCCCTCTCGGCGCGCGCACGCGACCGCTTCTTCGCGGGTGTGCACCCCGAGCTTGGAGTAGATCCGTCGAACGTGCGTGTGGACGGTGTTGGTCGACAGGCAGAGTCTCTCCGCGATCTCGCGGACAGACATGTCGGAGTCCAAGAGCTCCAGAACCGACAGCTCGGCTGGGCTCGGCGGCTCGACCATGCGGCTGTCACCGGCGCTCGCGGCTTCCAATGCGTGCTTGACGTCGGAGGCCATCTCCGGGAGCCGCCCGGCGTCGGAAAACGCGCTCAGGAGCTCGTCGACGGCGTAGAGATCCGATACGGCCACGGCGAGTTTGCCGCCTGCCACGCGGGCGCGGGCGAGCTGAATCAGTGAATGGACCGTGTCGAGGCGAGGCTCGCCCGCCTGCCGAAGGGTGACCGCGCGGCTGAGTTCTCGTTCGGCGTCTCGCGGGTGGCCACGCGCGAGTAGCGCCTCGCCGAGTGCGTGGCGGGCGACGCCTGCAGACCACGTACCGCCAATGCCCAGATCGCGAGCGCGCGCCACCGCGTGGCGTGCTTCGTTCTCTGCGACTTGGATACGACCAGCGTCGCATTCAAGCAGAGCGTGAACCGAGTGTGCATAGACGACGCCGTGGGGACGCTGGGCTGCCTCTGGCCGGTTCAGTGCCTGGTCGGCTGTGCTGCGGGCGAGGGCGGCGTCGCCGGCAAGGTAGTGCGCGTAGGCAAGGGTGGCGAGCGCCGCGACTGCGATCTCCGGCACGTGCTCGAGCGCGAGGTCGGCCGCCTCGCGGGAATTGGACAACGCCTGGCCTAAGTTGGTATCGAGCACGCCTCCGCGCGTGAGCGAGATCACGGCCTGCGCATGCCACCGCTCAGATGCGCGGCGGTTCTTGAGCCCTGCTTCGGCGAGTGCCGCGTAACGGCGGCGGATGGGCGCTGGTTGAGCCGCCATCATCGACATCAGGACGCCACTGGCGGCGAGGAGCGGCCGTTGAGAAAGCACAGAATCGGGCAGCCGCTCGAGCCACCCGGTGAACGTCCTGAAACTGCCGGATCGCGCGAGTTCCAAGTAGTGGCGCTCAAGCATGTCGGCGAGCTCAGCCGGGTAGCCGGTCGCCCACGCGTACTCGAGCGCGTCCTCGATCAGGCCATGCTCGACACACCAGGTGACGGCACGCCGGTTCAGGTCGGGCATCGCCGCCGGGTCGCTGGCCACGAGCTCGGCGTGCACGAGCTCGCGAAACAGGTTGTGGTAGCGATACCACTCGCCACGCCCGTCGAGCGGCACCAAGAACAGGTTGGATTGCTCGAGAGCCTTCAGTCGCTCCGCCGAGTCCACCGCCACGGTAACCCAGTCGCACAGCTCGGCATTGAATCGTCTCAGGATCGACGTCTGCATCAGAAACGTCCGAACATCCGGCGCCAGGGCCTCCATGACCTCGCTCGTCAGGTAGTCGGCGACGTGTCGATTGCTCGCAGAGAACTCGCGCAACTGCTCGTGGGGGGCGTCCATGCCTCCAAGCCACATGCCGGCCAGCACGACGGCCGCCGGCCAACCTTCCGTATGTTCCACCAACACCTCGACATCCTCGTGGTCGAGGCCGGTGATGCCGCGACTCTCGAGAAACGCCTCCGCCTCTTCGACTGTGAAGGCAAGTTCTCTGGCGCGCACCTCGCCGAGCACCCCGCGGCCCCGGAACGCCGTGAGCCGGATGGACGGATCGGCGCGCGTCGTCGCGATCACTCGAGTCGAGTTCGGCAGCCGCTCGACCGCATATTCAAGCGACTCCAGCCCATCCTTGTCGGTCACGTGGTGCAGGTCGTCCAGAACGATCACGATCTGCCCCGCGTAGCCGGCGAGGTCGCGGAGAAGCTCGTCGATCGCCTCCGCGACGGTCGAGTCCGGGGCCCGCAGCTTGGCCAGCGCCGGGCGCGCGATTCCCGGACGCAGCCGATCAACGGCGGTCGCCACCGACGTCCAGAGCTCGCGTGCCGCGGTCTCGCCGCGTTCCACCGTCACCCACGCCACCGACAGGTCACGGCGTTCGCGGAGCCACGAGGCGACAGCCACCGTCTTCCCCGACCCCGCGGGCGCGCTCACAAGCGTCAGCCGCGCCCCCTCGAGCCGGTCAAACACGGCCACGACCCGTGGCCTCGCAAGGACACCCACGCGCGCGCGCGGCGGCGCAACGACGGCTTCGCGAAAACCCTGCACTCCTCGATTACGCTCGTCCGTCGACATCGCTCCGGCGGTACTATCGCCGATGCAGCCGGTACACCGCGTCGCGAAGCGCAAATATGCTCTGACGCCACTCGCGGAATCACCTAGGTGAATCGTCCGGTTTGAGGCGGTGATCGCGTGCGCATCTGGGACACTGGAGCTCGGTTGGGCTGGGGCGACCGCTCCGCGCGGAGCGACACAACCAGTGACGACGAACGGGGGAGCGTGATGAGCACGACAAGATCGGCTTCTGGGTCGAGCGAAGTTGTGAGAGCCGCCTCGAAGGGTGGACGCGCGCGATCGTCGCGCGCGGCGCGTGTTGTGCCGCACCTGAGCGTGGCGGAGCGAGCAGCGCGGGGGCGCGCGGCGCGGGCCGATGTGCCCAGGTCGAGCCATGCGGGGTTCGAGCGGGGCGCCCATCACCCCGATCCAGTCGAGCTCTTGCAGTCGCAGGCAGCATCGCGCGTGCCAGAGCTGGTGCCAATCCGGTATGGACGGATGTTGGTCTCGCCGTTCACGTTCTATCGCGGGGCGGCATTGATCATGGCGGCGGATCTCGCGTCGACGCCGAGTTCCGGGCTGCGCGCTCAGCTCTGCGGAGACGCCCACTTGTCGAATTTCGGGCTGTTTGCCTCGCCGGAGCGGCGATTGGTGTTCGACCTCAACGATTTCGACGAGACGCTGCCCGGCCCGTGGGAGTGGGATGTGAAGCGGTTGGCGGTGAGCATGGAGGTCGCCGGCCGCGACAACAACTACTCCGACAAGCAGCGCCGCGCGATCGTCATGCAAACGGTCGCGGGCTACCGGGAGGCGATGCGCGGGTTCGCGGGTATGCGTGCGCTTGATGTGTGGTACGCCCGGGCGGAGGTGGACGAGCTGATGGCGCAGATCCAAGGTCAGATCAACAAGTCGCAGCGCAAGCGCACCGAGAAGACGTTGGCCAAGGCGCGCACACGTGACAGCATGACCGCCTTTGCCAAGCTCACCCGGATGGTGGACGGCGAGCCCCAGATCGTCGCCGATCCGCCGTTGATCGACCGGGTAAGCGACCTGGTGTCAGGTCGTGAGGGTGAAGCGGTCATCGAGTCGCTGCACGCGTTGTTGCGACTGTACCGAGCGTCGCTGCAGACCGATCGGCGGATCCTTTTGGAGGAGTTTCGGCTGGTGGACCTCGCCCGAAAGGTGGTCGGTGTCGGGAGCGTCGGCACCCGTGCCTGGATTGCGCTGATGCTCGGCCGAGACGAGACCGATCCGCTCTTCTTGCAGTTCAAGGAGGCACAGTCGTCGGTGCTCGAAGAGTTCACCGCCAAGAGCGAGTTTGGGAATCATGGGGAGCGCGTCGTCGCCGGCCAGCACCTGATGCAGGCCTCAAGCGATATCTTCCTGGGCTGGGTGCATGTCGAGAGCGGTATCGACGGTCAGGCTCGAGACTTCTACGGCCGCCAGCTGAAGGACTGGAAAGGGTCATTCGAGACGGCGGGGGTGCTGCCCCAGGGCATGGGCCTCTACGGTCGGGTGTGCGGCTGGACGCTCGCCCGCGCGCATGCCCGTTCGGGAGATCGGATCGCGATCGCCTCCTACCTTGGCGGCAGCGATGTCTTCGACCGCGCCATCGCAGATTTCTCCGCAGCCTATGCCGACCAAAACGAACGCGACTACGCCGCGCTCAAAGAGGCAGTGAGCGATGGCCGTGTCGATGCTCGCACAGGTCTCTAGTTACGGTGAACTACTGAAGGAAGTTCCGCGCACGCCCCCATTCAGCGCCAGCGCCAGTTTGCGATGATCTCTGCTGACTTGTAACCGACCCCAGATACCGATGAAAGGATCCCGATGGATCTCACCCATTACCCAATCCTGCACGTCGTGTGGTCGATGTTCCTGTTCCTCGCGTTCTTCGCCTGGATCTATGTCGTCGTGATGGTGTTCATTGACAACTTCCGGCGCACCGACCATACCGGCCTGGCGAAGGCCGTCTGGACGGTGTTCATCATCTTCGTACCGGTCATCGGAGTCCTGACGTACATGATCGTGCGGCCGCCGGTCGTAATGGTTGAGTAACGGGTGCTACGGGATGCAACCGACAGCGGCTCAGCGGACGGTCGCCCTCGGGCGACTCGACCGCGCGCGGGGATGACCTCGCGCGGCCGCTCCAACGATCACGGAGGGTTCACGTGTTTACGAAAGCCTTGAATGGGTTGAAGCGCCGAAGGTTGCAACATGATCCACGACGCGTATTGATGCTTGGGCCGGTGACGCTTGTCGCATCCGTCGCTTTGCTTGCGGCTGCGGGCTGTGGCGGGAGCAGCAGCAAGCCGGCGTACTGCTCTGACCGGAGCACCCTCCAGAGCGACCTTCAGGGGCTGTCAGTGCCGACGTCCAGCAACGATATCAGCAGTCTGCAGACGCAGCTCACCACGATCCAGAGCGATGCGACGGCGCTGGTCAGCTCCGCCAAGTCTGACTTCCCGAGCGAGACGAGCGCGATCAAGTCGTCAGTCGACTCACTTTCGAGCGCGGTGAAAGCCCTCCCGTCGAGTCCGTCGACGAGTCAGATCGCCGCGATCGGGGTCGAGGTGGCGGCGGTGACGAGCTCGGTCAAGAGCTTCAACGACGCCACCAGTTCCAAGTGCTAGCTGGGTAGACGATGCCGAGCGGACGCACGACACGGGCGCGGCGATCGCTCGGCAAGGGGCGGATGGAGGCGTTCAGCGACGGCGTGTTCGCGATCGCGATCACGCTGCTCGTCCTGGACTTCGCGATCCACCCACCCGGCTCACCACTGCACCAGGTGCTCCACATCTGGCCGTCGTTCGTCGCCTACATCGTCAGCTTCCTGACCGTCGGCGCGGCCTGGCTCGGCCACACCGCGCTGACCGATCGACTCGAGCGCACCGACTCGATCTTCCTGCGACTCAACCTGCTGCTCCTGCTGGTCGTCACCTTCCTGCCGTTCCCAACCGGGCTGGTCGGAGAGGCACTGCGCGAACCGTCCAGCGAGCGGGTGTTCGTGACGATGTACGGGCTCACACTGCTCGCGATTCGACTGATGGGATTCGCCCTGGACGAGTACGCAGACCGCGAACACCTCTACACGCACAACGATGACGACGACGTGCACCGCGAGCAGAAGCGGATGCTGCCCGTCGTTGCCGCCTATTTGATCGCGATCCTCATCGGAATCGCCTTCCCCGTCTTGGCAGTGGGCCTGTACCTCGGCATCGCCGTCTACCTCGTGGTGCCGTTCCGAGAGGTCCGAGGACTCCTGGTCCCACGTGCGTGAACCGCGACCACTCCAACGCGGCAAACAGACGACGAGCACGAAGAACCACCGAGGCACCCGTGTCCGCTAGATCATGGTGGATTCCAGGCCTCCGCCCTCGCCACCGCAGTCGCTCGGTGCGGGCACGGGCGGCCGCTCCGCCGGACTTGCTGGCAAGCGAGTGCGTCACCTTCGCGAACACCGCTGCGCGCGGTTCCACCTCCACGACCAAGATCGCGTTCACCTAATCCCGCAGGCTGCCCCGAGTGTCATACGAACACCTCGTCACCTACATCATCAAAGCGGTCGAGGCGGTCGGCATCGCGATCATGGTGTTCGGTGGGTTGGCCGCCTGGATCGCGTTTGGCGTTGCAGCGCTCGATCCTCAGCGGCGGCAGAACTCGTATGGCCAACTGCGTCGCACTTTCGGACGGTGCATCCTGCTCGGCCTCGAGGTGCTGATCGTCGCCGACATCATCCGCACCGTGGTCGTCGACCAGACGTTCCAGAGCGTTGTGGTGCTGGGAGTCATCGTCCTCATCCGAATCGTCCTGAGCTTCTCCCTCGACGTCGAGATCGACGGCACATGGCCGTGGAACCGACGGCGAACCGATATCCGAACATGAACCGCACGGAAACCCCCGCCGCCTCACGTTACGCGTCTGCAGCTCCCCACCCAGCCGACCACTGACCAGGCCAGGACAGCACGACCCGCCCCGGTCTTGACATCGGAGCAGCCCATGGACGAGACGGCCCGGTCGGAGTTCGGGGAATCGCGCTGGCCGATGCATGCTGGGCGGCGCACTCGCCCAGACAGGGGGGTTGACGGTTGACCTGATCAAGGGTGGCGGGGTGACCGACTCGGGGCGTCTCCTTCTGGAGGCCGGCTCCATCGTCTGGGTCGTCACCAACATCTCGTTCGAGCGCCCGCCGATGTCCTCCCGCTCACGGTCAGAGCCAAAGTGCCCGTGCTGGTGCAATCACTCGTCTCGCTGGCGTTCGTCGGGCTGGTGATCGCACGGCCAGTCTCGTTCCAGGTCGGCATCGATGCGAACCAGGACGCCCGGGTCGTGCGTCGGGTGCTTCATCCCTTAGGGGTGATCCGCGCAAGCCCGAGATCGGGGACTCTCCCGTGTCGCCAACGCCAACGGAGGGTGCTTATCGTGAGCCAGGATCATGGGGGAGAGCCGGGTGTGAGCGCGCGTATGGAGGCGATGTTCACGCAGGATGTGCTGGCGCCGATGGCGGCGTTCAAGGATCCGGCGCAGGAGTGGCGGCGGCTGTTCTCGGAGGTCATGGGAACGTTCTTCCTCGTCCTCGTGGCCTGCGGCGGCGGGGTGATGAGCCACGCGTTCCCGAACACGATCAGCCGTACCGCCGCTGTCACAGCGCCGGGGCTGATGGTCATGGCCATCATCCTGTTCATGGGCAAGGTGTCGGGCGCACACCTCAACCCGGCCGTCAGCATCGGCTTCTCGTTGCGCGGCGACTTCCCCTGGCGGCGCGTGCCGGCCTACATCGTGGCGCAGTTGCTCGGAGCGTCGCTGGCAGCGTGGTTCGCCCAGAGCGTGATCAACGCCTCGGCGACCTTCGGCTCCAACTACCCCGCCTCGGGATACACCTCCACCGACGCCTTCCTGATGGAGGCTGTGCTCACCCTGGGCCTCATGAGCGTGATCCTGGGAACGGCATCCGGCGCACAGAACATCGGCATCTTCGGCGCGATCGGCGTGGGCGCCTATATCGTGCTGGCCGGCCTCTGGGGCAGCCCCATCTCCGGCGCCTCGATGAATCCCGCGCGCACGTTCGGGCCGGATCTCGTCGGCGGGAACTTCACGAGCTACTGGGCGTACATCGCCGGGCCACTCGTCGGCGTGACGCTGGCCGTGGGCTGCGCCTACGTTCTGCGTGGTCGCGGAGGCGACGTCTCCGCCTTGGCCGCGGCTCAGGGAGAACTCCCCAAGGCCGAGCGCTCCGACTGACCAGAGAAATTCGCGCCTCACGCAGGCCGCCGAGAAAGGAGTCACGTGATGACGCGGTATCTCATCTCGTTCGATCACGGCGCGATGGACCACATCCCCGACGAGGAGGGGCCCGCCGTGGGAGAGGCTGCTCATGCCGTGGTCCAGGAGGCCATGGACGCAGGCGTGTTCGTGTTCGCCGGCGGATGCAGTGAGGAGGTGAGCGTGGTGGCGATCGACGGGACGGTCACCGACGCCCCGACGAGCAAGGCGTACATGGGCGGGGTAGCGATCGTCGACGTGCCCTCACGCGAGGACGCGCTGGAGTGGGCTGCAAAGATCGCCGCCGCCTGCCGCTGCGCTCAGGAGTTCCGCGAGATCATGCCCGACCCGGCCGTGGGCAACTGACTACCCGACCGGCGAGCACGACCCGCCATTCCTGCGGTCAATGTCCTCCCGACACCCGCGCGTTACCCCACACCGCAGCAATGGCCTCACCACCGGTATACGAATTGCCCGAGCCGAAGCATTCGAGCTGGAGGTGATGGACGCCTCTTACATTGACATCGACGGTCTTCGGCTTGTTGACGCTGACGCTAAAGGTGCGGAGCGTGCGCCCATCGCCAACCAGCAGTATGCCCCCTTGGAATTGGGGGGGCGACTTGGCCGCCAGCCCTATGGTGGCCTGGAACCGGCGAGCGTCATGCGTTAGCTTATAGCCGGGAAACACAGTTGGGTCACCAACGTTGCAATAGAACGAGATGCTCTTCGGGTAAATCGATCCGGATATCTCGACCGGACCATGGTTTACCAGCTCGCCGAGATTCCCGGATGGGCGCAGGTCTGAGAGATATGAGATCGAGGACGCGGTAGAAGCAGTTACCACTGGGAGAGACTGGCTCGATTGAGGGCTGCTTGCACCCGCCGAGATAGGAGGCGCGGGCGACGAGGCTGCTTTTGACGGCGCGCCAGAGTTGGCGTGGATCAATGCGATTACCACCGCCACTACCGCTACGACGCTTCCGAGAATTGTCCAGAAGAGTGTCCGCCCTCGCCACATGGGTCCTCCGCGGCCATCGTGACTACGTCTGGGCAACTTAGCATCCTCCCTGGCCCCACCAGGTATCATCACCGCAGACCTGGGACACCACCCAATGCTGCCGCCGAGACGGCGGATCGGGGCACGACTCGTCTCGACAGGGCGTTCGTGCCAGTCCAAAGAACGGGAAGGACGCGTCATGATTGGCTGGCTGCGGCGGTCACGGGATGCGGGTGTCAGTCCGGTGAGGAGCCCGGCCGGGCCGGCCGTGGGCCGGATCGCCCTGGGGGGCGCCGGTGCGGTAGCCGTGGCGGGGATGGTGCTCGGCTTCGGCCTTGGGGCCCCGGCGTCAGGCGCGCAGATCACCGCAGGTCATCGTGGCCACAGGGCAGCGGCGGAGTGGGCCGGTTTCGCCGGGAACGCGCAGCACACGGCAGTGGCCCGGAAGCGGCCTCAGCCGTTCCGCCGGATCCGCTGGAGGGCGAAGGTCGATCTGGCTCCGGTTCTGCAGTTCGGGACGCTCGCCATTCACTACGGCTCCCCGATGATCACCGCGGCGAACACGGTGCTTGTCCCGACCCGGGTAAGCGCCAAGGCCGGGTTCCGGGTGGTCGCCTACGCCGGGAGAACGGGCGCGCGGCGCTGGTCGCTCGACACCGATTATCAGCCGCCCGCCTTCACCGGTGGGTTCGGCGCCTGGACGCCTCCGCTGCCCGCGGTGCTGACGCACAGGACAGCCCTGGCAGTTGCCGGTGCAGGCGGGACGGTCCTCTTGCGCCGGCACGCGAACGTGACGGCCGGTGCGGTCCGGCGGCTGGTGTTCTACGGCGCTTCTGAGTGGCGGGCCCACCGGTCCGTCTACGACAAGGCCGTGCAGATCACCACACCGCTGACCGCGGGACGTGACGGCTCGCTGTACTTCGGGTTCACCGTGACCGGCGCGACACCAGCGCACCTGACCAGCGGGATCGCCCGGATCGATGCCCATGGTCACGCGACCTGGATCACCGCCTCCGCAGCCGCCGGCAACCCGGCCGTCAATGGCGTGGCAATCAACTGCGCCCCGGCCCTGTCGCGCTCCGGCGCGACCGTCTACATCGCCGTCACCGGCTCCACAGGCGGCATCCTGGTCGGGCTCGACGCCACAACGCTCAAACCACGGTTCCACGTCGCGCTGAAAGATCCGGTCAGCGGCGCGCCGGCCTTCATCTCGACCAGCTCGTCTGCCTCACCGACGGTCGGACCGGACGGAGACGTGTACTACGGCGTCCTCGAGAATCCGTTTCCCAGCCACGACGACCGCGGCTGGCTGCTGCACTACAACGCCACCTTGACCAAGGTCAAGACGCCGGGATCGTTCGGCTGGGACAACACCGTCTCCGTGCTGCCCGCCGGCGCGGTGCCCGGCTACCACGGAACCTCGCCGTACCTGCTGGTGTCCAAGTACAACAACTACCTCGGCATCGGGCCGCACGGAGACGGGCACAACCGGGTCGCCGTGCTCGACCCCCGGGCCAGCCAGACAGACCCCTACGCCAACACCCGGGTCATGAAGGCGGTCGAGACCATCCTCTCGCCCGTGCACGACCCCGGCGCGCCCGCCGGAGCACGCTATGAGTGGTGCATCAACTCGGCCGTGGTCGACCCCGCCGACGACTCGGTGATCGTCAACAGCGAGGACGGAACCCTCTACCGCTGGGATCTGGCCCGGAACACCCTGGCCGAGAACATCCACCTCAACAACCCTCGCCCCGAGCCCTACACCCCCACCCTCATCGGCCCCGACGGCACCGTCTACGCCATCAATGACTCCACCCTCTACGCCGTCGGACGCTAGCAACCCGGGCCGCCCAGGTAGCCACTCGAACCCGGAGACGACAGCTTCGCTGGGCCGTTGACCGCCTACGCCCCGTGTACCAAGAGAACGCCGATCGCGTCGATCACGAGCAGGCTGGCGAGGCCCCGAAGTGCGTAGATCGTCACCGCCGGCTGATGCCGGTTGGCCGTTTCCTGGGCGGCCTTCATCAGCGCGACGGCCTTCTCGCCGCGTAGGACATAGAAGACGACCGGCCCCCACACGAGCGCGGTCGCGAGCGCGACATAGACGACGACCAGTTCGGCCTGGACCGAGTCGCCTGCGCCGGTGGTCGCGATCAAGGCGGCGGCCAGGGCGGTGAGCACAAGCCGCTTTGGCCCCCCGATGCCGAGCAACACTCCCACGGCCAGTGTCGTCAGGTATCCCAGCCTGCTCAGCCGAGCGAGCAGCGCATGCGCTCGCGACTTGGATTCGCTCACCGGCGGGGGCCGCCGACGAACGCGGCTGGCGAGCCAGAACAGCACGACGGCGAGCCCCAACGCCAGCGGTACACGAATGCCGGGATACGACCTCCTGCTCGAACCGATAGCCGCGAAGTCGAGGACCACGAACAGCGCACAGGCCCCCAGCTGGCCGGCAACCACTCCGACCCCCAGCCCGAGCGCCTGTCGGCGTCCAGCCCCGATCGCGGTCATCGCCGCGGCAAGCGCGAGTGGGCTGAACGCTGCCAACAGCGCATACAGGAGAAGCTGAACGAGGTCGCGGAGCACCACGGCCCCACCGTACTCGCTCTGGGCAGGCCACCATGAGCGAGGTGCGCCTCCCGGCGCGAGACCCCGCGACGCTGGCCCTGCAACCTGACAGGGCGCCGGCCGCTGGGGCGAGGGGAATCGTGCTCCCCGTTGAACCCCGGAGGCATGACCGGCCACGACGCAACGCCACCCCCCCACCAAGCCTCCTTCGTCGACCGTCAGGTCAAACGGATCGCCAACGCCAGATCGGTCACGATCGGACTCGCGGCCGCATTCGTCGCGCTGGGTCTCGCCGGGGCGATCGTGATGCGGCTGGCCGATCCCCACAACTTCCCCTCGCTCGGCCTGGCGCTCTGGTGGGCGATCCAGACGATCACGACCGTCGGCTACGGAGACCACGTGCCGACGAACTCGATCGGCCGGCTGGTCGCGGGCGTGGACATGGTGCTGGGCGTCTCCTTCATCGCATTCCTCACCGCCGGTGTCACGAGCACCGTCATTCAACGGGCCGACGAGAAAGCGCAGGCGGACGAGCGCGCCCAGACCGAGAAAACCACCCAGACGATCGTGGCAGCGCTCACCGAGACACGAGCAGCGATCGCCGACCTCGACAAACGCCTCGACCAGATCGAGTCCAAGCTCACCTGAGTCTCGTTCGAACGGGTCTGGACATCGCCGAACGCCGCACCGGTGCCTAGCCAGCGTCGCCGAACACCGTCGACCAGTCGCGCTTCATGCTGACCACCGTCCAGCCGCCGGCCGCCGCCCGGTCGAGTGCCTGCTCGGACCCGGCGACGTAGTCGAACTCGCGCTCGGCGTCGTCGTGCAGGACGAGCAGCCGCAGCGAGGGCCGGCCGGGGCCGCCGGCGTAGTGCAGCATCGGGATGTCGCCGTTCGAGTTCCCGCCCGCCAGGATCGGCCGGCGCCCGATCCGGCTCCAGATCCGGATCGGCTTCACCGGCCCGTCGTCGAACACGTCGGGCTGCGCGGCGTAGGTGATCGTCCCGCCGTGCTCGTCCTCCACGTAGCGCAGCGCGTTCGAGCTCCCGATCACGCGCTCCGAGGGGATGTTGTACACGTCTGCGGTGATCGGCCGCATGAAGTCGCGGTCGCCGCCCGACGCGATGTAGTTCGTGAAGCCGTTCGCCTCGAGGTAGGCGAGCAGCTCGATCATCGGGGCATAGCCACAGGCGTGAAACGTCCGGCCGAGCGTCGGGTGGGTGCCCTCACGGATGAACGCGTCGGCAGCGGCGGCGTATTGCTCGACGCTGACGCCGGCGAAGGCCTGGACGATCCCCGCCATCAGCACCTTCACGTCGCCGTCGTCTCCGTGGTAGTGCTTCGTGATCACGTCGCCCAGCCACTGGTAGTCACGCTCCCGCGCAGCCTTCCACGGCTGCTTGCCGCGCAGCGACTCGTCCGCCTCCGCCATCTCGGCGAGCCGCTTGAGGATGAACCCGAGCTCGATCGGCATCGGCTTCTCGCACCACAGGGTGCCGTCGTTGTCGAAGGTCGCGACCCGTTCGGAGGGCGGGACGTAGCCCGCCCCGCCCTCCTCGGTCACCCGGTCAACGAAGGCGACGATCGCGCTGCGCGTCGACGTGTCTCGCCACGCGGTGAGCAGCTCGCCGCCGCTCATTGGCTCTTCAGCAGCATCTCGGCGTGGCGCTCGACGTCGATATACGGCTCGCCGCTGACGTTGACCGACACCAGCTTCAGCGTCCCGCCGGTGAACTCGTACGGGGAGTCCGGTAGTCGTCGGTGACCGGCTCGCCGGCGTGGCGGCCGACCGACAGGCCTGACCCGGCGATCGCGAAGGCGCCGAGCTGGGTGCGGATCTTGCCCTCGCCGACCTTGTCGCGTCCGTGGTAGAGCGACAGCGTCCCGGTCGCGCCGTCGGCTCCTGGCCCTGCTTCTCAAACGATGCCGAGAGGAGGACGTTCTCGCCGGTGGGGATGTCGGCCGTGGCGACGATCAGCTGCTCCTCGGCGCCGACGAAGTTGTTGACGTAGTGCAGACGTCCGTCCTTGACGTAGAGCGCGTGGCCGCCGAAGCGGGTGCCGTGGGCGAACAGCACACCCGCGGCGGCGGACGACGGCACGTCGACCAGCGCCTCGATCACGAACGACCGGTTCTTGACGTTCACCGCCTGCCACTCGGGAACCGGCGCCGCCGGGGAAGTAGACGTACTCGTCCCGCGGCGCGCTGAGCTGCGGCCGCGGGTGGCGAAGATCTCGACCGGCGAGCGGTCGTCGAGCGGGAAGGCGCCGTTGGCCCCCGCCTCCGAGAACCAGATGTTGATCAGCTCCCGGAGCTTGTCGGGCTGCTCCGAGGCGAGATCGTTCAGCTCCCGTTGATAGTCCCCCTGGAACCGCACTGCCATCACGTTCCTCCTCAGAGCCAAGAATCGCCTCGCAGCCCCACCGCCGGCCACGGGGTCGCCGACACCCGCCGCCCTCCTGCCGAGGCGCCTGAACACATGCTCGAAGAGACGCGCCGCAGGGTTGTAGCCCGAACCGGATGAACCCCGGTTCGGCGCGGAGAGCAGCAGCGGGTTGTCGGCGGGTGGAAGAATGACCGCAATGACGCTCGCCGATCTGAGCCGTCTCGCACGCCGACTGGAAGGGGTCTCCGAGCGTACCCGTAACGGCCTGTTGGACTGGCGCTACCGCGGGCGCTTGGTGGCCCGGCAGCTCGACGACTCCCACGTCGTCATCCGTGCGTCGTTCGACTCCAGGGACTTCCTGCGCCAAACGTTCCCCGAGACATTCTCCGTCCCGAGACGCTTCGCCAAACACATGATGATCGTCGCCGATCTCAAGAACGGCAACGGCGACGCCATCGAGGACGCAGTCGTCGGTGCCTGGGAGCTCCAGTCGCGGGGCGGCGCGGGCTAGCGCCGGCGCCCGAAGATGCTCAGGAAGAACAGGAACACGTTCAGGATGTCGAGGAAGATCGAGGCCGCCATGAGCGGGGCGACCCGGATGTCCTTGGAGCGGCGCAGGCGCTGGAAGTCGATCATCGTGAAGCCCGCGAAGATGATCAGTCCCAGCACCGCATAGATCACCTGGCCATTCGGTATGCGCACGAAGATCGTGACGATGCCGAAGATGATCAGCGCCAGCAGCGCGACGAACAGGAGCCGCGCCAGCTTCGTCAGGTCGCGCCGGGTCGCGTACCCCGCGGCGCCGAACCCGGCGATGAAGAGCGCGGTGGCGCCGCCGGCCTGCCAGACCGCCTGTGGGTTCGTGCTCACGTAGTAGGCGATCGTGGGCGCCGTGGCCAATCCCATCACCAGGCCGAACGTGAGCAGCAGCCCGATCGCGAGCTGCTCCGATCGCTGCGCCGCCGCGTTCAGCCCGAACAGGCAGGCGATCGCGATGATGAACCACAGCCAGCCCCACTGGTACGCCATGTCGCGGCCGAGGTACGCGCCGAGTGCGAAGAACGCGGTGGTGAGGGCCACGAATCCCATCGTCTGCGCGAACAGGGCCCGGGATTCGTCGGTGGTGAGGACTCGTGAGGTGGCTGTATCCGCGACCACGCGCCAACCGTACCATCGCCGGCCGCGGTGCCGAGTCCATGTCCTGATCGCGGCGGCGCAGAGGGGGTATCATGGCCTCTCCAGCAGGGGGCTGGTGCGTGAGGGGGTGCGACATGGTGAGACGCGGGGTGATGATCGCTGCGGTCGCAGCAGCGTGCGCGGCGGTCGCCGCCACGTGGCCCGGGCTGTCCTCTCCGGCAGGCGCCGCGCAGGCGTCCGGCCGCGGCTGCTCCCCGGGCGCCCATACGCTCGCGCCGCCGGGGTCGCACCTCTACCCGGAGACGGGCAACGGCGGCTACACCAGCCTGCACACGCTGGTGCACCTGGTCTATGACGCCCCCGCCAACAGGTTCCTGCGCGGCAACCGGGTCGTCCTCACCGACCGCGCCACGAAGTGCCTCTCGAGCTTCAGCCTCGACTTCGAGCGCCGGTCGGCGAACACCGCCGCCGGGCCGGACATGCACGTCCGCTCGGTCACCGTGAACGGGGTCCGCGCCCGGTTCGCGTTCGTCCAGCCGACCTTTCCGGGCGACCCCAACGGGCAGGGCGATCCGAACCCGCTCGCGCACCAGGCATCGCAGGCAAACCCGGTCGGCGGCCCAGGCCACAATCCCCTGCCGCCGGCCTGCTCGCCGGAGCTGCTCACGCCGAGCGCAGCGGCGGGCTCGCTGAACGGGACGCCGTGCCCGGCGAACAAGCTCGTCATCACGCCGCGGAAGCCGATCGCGGACGACTCCAGGTTCTCCGTCGTCGTCGCCTACACCGGCCGGCCCGGCGTGCACAACGACGGCGACGGCACCACCGAGGGCTGGTTCCGGGCCGCCGACGGCGGCTTCGTGACCACCGAGCCCGTCGGCACGGAGGACTGGATGCCGCTGAACGACTACCCGGCCGCCAAGCCGACCTACGACTTCTCCGACACGGTCACCGCCGGCCGGACGGTCGTTGCAAACGGCGTGCTCGTCTCGGTGCGGCGGCACGGGCCGAGCCCCGAGTTCGCGGGCGGCTCGGTCACCTGGAACTGGCATTCGCCCGCGCCCATCGCGAGCTACCTCGTCGAGGACAGCATCGGCAACTACACGCTCACCGCGCACACCGCCGGCGGCATCCGCTTCTACGAGGCGCAGGACGCGTCGATCGGCGCCGCCCAGCAGCAGCAGAATCTCAAGATCATGCGCATGCAGCGCGACATCACCCGCTTCGAGAGCCGCTTCACCGGGCCGTACCCCTTCACCTCCGCGGGGATCGTGATCGGGACCCCGCCGGCGAGTTTCGAGGAGGAGATGCAGACCATGATCGCCTTCTCCGGCGGGCAGATCGACACCGACACGCTCTACCACGAGAACATGCACCAGTGGTGGGGCGACAACGTGTCGGAGAACGGCTACCGCATGACGTTCTTCAAGGAGGGCATGGCCACCCTGGGTGAGTTCCTCTACCAGGCGCGCCTGGCGCAGACCGCCGCCGGAGGCCCGTCGTCGGCGGCGGGCCGGGCCGCGTTCCAGGCCAGCCTGGTGGAGCAGTTCAACGCGATCTACGGCCTCGGCGGCACGTTCTGGACGGTCGCGCCGTCCAATCCGGATCCGTACGGCCTCTTCTCCGGGTCGTCGACCTACTTCCGTCCCGGAGCGGCCTACATCGCGCTGCGCCAGGTCCTCGGCCACCGCAACTTCACCCGGGCGCTGCGGCAGATCCAGCGCGTCTACGGCGGGGCCAGCATCAGCGAACCGAAGCTGGAAGCGGTCTTCCAGCGGTGGCTGCCCGTGCACACCAGGGCCGCCCACGCCCGCCTGAGCCGGTTCTTCAGCCAGTGGTTCGATACCGCCTACCCGGCGGGAGGCGGCTCGCATCGGCCCACGATCACCGGCCCGGGACTGGCCGGCCCCGGCTTCGCCGGTGCGAGCACAGGGCTCGCGCCCTCGCTGGGCCGCACATCAGCACAGCGCTTGCGGGGATAGCGAGCGGCGGCACGGGCGGCTGCCGCGCCCGGTGGTGGTGGTGAAGGCAGTCTGCGTAGACTTGCCCGCGATGGGGTCGCCGCTGGTGCTCACGAGAGAGCAGATCCTTGCCCACCGCCGTCGGGTCGGTGCGCTGGACGAGCGGCTCCCACCCGGCCCCGCATCCCTGAGGCAGGCGGCCTGGGCAGGCCTGCAGGACAGCATGCCGCGGGCGGCGCTGCTCTCGATCCATGCCCGGGTCGAGGGCGCCGAACCCGCAAGCTGGGAGGACGCGTCGCTCGTCCAGCTGTGGGGGCCGCGGTACCAGGTGTACGTCGTCGCCGCCGCGCGACCTCGCGCCGTTCTCGCTGGGGCGGCTGCCCGACGACGCGAAGGGACGGCAACGGGCGCGGGACATGGCCGCGCTGCTGCACGCCCACCTGCGCGGCGCGCGCATGCCCTACAGCCAGGCGGGGGACGAGCTCGACGTCCACAGCCCCAACTCGCTGCGCTACGGCGCGACGACCGGCACTGTCCTGATCCGCTGGGAGGGAGCGCGCGCGCCGGCCGTCTGGACGGTTCCGCCGCCCGAGGTCGACCCGCTCGAAGCACGCCGCGAGCTCGCGCGCCGCTACCTGCACGTCCTCGGCCCCGCGACGCCGGCGGCCTTCGCCAAGTGGGCCGGGGTCAGCGCGCAGGCGGCGGTGACCACGTTCGAGTCACTGCGCCCGTCGCTGACCGCGGTGCGCACGCCGCTCGGCGACGCGTGCATCCTCGGCGCCGACGAGCCGAGCTTCCGGGCCGGGCCGGGACCGGTCGCGCCGGCGCGGCTGCTTCCGAGCGGCGATGCCTACTACCTGCTGTGGGATCATGACCGCGGGCTGCTCGTACCGGACGCCGCTCGCCGCAGTGAGCTCTGGACCTCGCGCGTATGGCCGGGCGCGATCCTCGTGGGCGGCGAGGTCAGAGGGACGTGGCGGCGCGCGCACGACGTGATGACGATCGCGACGTGGGGCCGGTTCTCGCGCGCGGATCGCGCCGCCGTCGAGGCCGAAGCAGCGACGCTGCCACTCCCCGGCGTCGAGAAGGGCATCACCGTCCGCTGGGACTCGTGACGGCGAGCGCGTGCCCGCTGCCGAGGAGCTCAGGTCTCGGTCGGAGGCGGGTCAGTCGCGGGCGGTTCCGTCGCGAGCGGGTCGGTCGGCGCCGATGCGGGAGCGCCCTCGTCGGCGGCAGCGGTCGGCGTCCCGTCGCTCTGCGGGTCCGTCCAGGGGTCGGGCGACGAGGCGTACTTCCTGCGGCCGGCGTAGGCGGCGCCCGCCAGCGCTCCCGTGCCGAGGACGACGATCGAGGTCTTCCTGACCCGATGCCGGGATGGGTTGACGGCGAGATTCGCGGCCCGGGAAGCGTGGTGGGTCGCGCGGCGCAGATTCCGTGCCACCTGCTTGTCCGTGAGCGCCCTCGTCACCCCGATGCGCTGCACCCGGTGGGCGGCGCGCACGGCGTTGCCCCGCGCGCGGCGCGTCTCGGAGTGGACACGGAAATCCGTCGCCGCCCTACGCGCCGGCTCGGCGACCTTGAGCGCCTGCCGCCGCGTCTCGGCGATCTTGATCCTCCTGGCGAGCAGCGAGCTCCCCAGCACCCCGATGCGGAATGCCCGCCGCGGGTGGCGGCGCGCATACCGAACGCCGTATGTGGTCAATCTCCGATTCATCGTCGGTCAGCTCCTCTCCGATGCGCACGAATTGACCGGACCCCGCCGGCACGCCACATGGCGTGCCGGCAAGGGCCGATCGCTGTTCTCGATGTTAGCGGCGACGCCTGGCGACGCGTCGCGATGTGCGTCGGGCGACCCTGCGCGATCCCATCATTTCGTACCTCCCGCTGCCGTTGCCGTCTTGCCATGCTCGAGCGCATGGTGCATCTGCGCGTCCTCGGCGCTCATCAGACCGATCTCGACCAGGTCGAGGGGGCTGATGAAGCCGTCGCTCAGGCGGAACCCGCCCGCGCGTGCGATCGCGTCGCGAAGCGGCACCGCCCAGTGATGCTCGATCAGGATCAGGGCCGCGCCCGAGTCGTTGGGGATGTCCTCGAGGACGTCCCACGCCTGCTCGTCTGTGAAGACCTCGATGCCGTCTTCCGAGGCGGCCTCGGCGCCGGCCAGAGCGCCGACCTTCACGCCCTCCTCGCCGTCGATCCCGAGGCCGATCAGCGCGCCGATCTTGCTGCCGAGCTCGATCGCCTCGTCCCTCGAGAGATTGCTGAGGTGCGCCACCTCCATGTCTCCCTCGGCGTCCTTGTGCACGGCGAGGGCGTCGATCACCCGCACCGTGTCACTCTGCCGCAGCCGTTCGAGCTCCTCGATCACCTCACCGTGGAAGTCCGGGTGGCTGAAGCCCAACACCAGTAGCTGCACTGGTCCAATCGCCATATCTCACCTCTCTGCGGGTCAGGGTCGACGCATCGTCGACCTCCGCTGCGAGCGTCACGTGCGACGGCGTTCTCGGAACCCGCAGAACCGCTCGTGTCGCACTCGCGCTCCGAACGTGTCTGGATTGTCGATCTTCAGGGAGGGCCGAGCATCATCCGCTCAGGATGAGCCATCCATCTGACGGACCCACGCCCGTGGGGCTTGCGCGCTGCTGCTGAAAGTGCTATCTATGTGATATCACTTTTATCGAGAGCGTCCGGAGGAGAAGGATCATGCACCAGTCCGCCAACCCACACAGCGAGCCCGAGGCAGCGCCGGTCGGCCACCTCGGCACACGCGTCGACATCGTGGAGCGGGAGGCCTGGGCCACGAACGGCTGGCTCGGCGTCCTCGTCGCCGCCCTCTGCCTCGGCGCCGTCTACCTGCTCGTCAAGGGGTCGGACGCCACCCTGGCCATCGTGCCGGGGATCGCGGCCGTCGTGATCCTGACCTCGCTCGTCATCGTCCAGCCCGGCCAGACCAGGGTCGTGCGGTTCTTCGGCAGCTACGTGGGCACCGTCCGCCGCACCGGCCTGTCGTGGATCCTTCCCCTCACCGACCGCCGCAACATCAGCATTCGCGTGCGGAACTTCGAGACGAACCACCTCAAGGTCAACGACGCCGACGGCAACCCCGTCGAGATCGCGGCGATCGTCGTCTGGCAGGTCGCCGACACCTCGCGCGCCCTGTACGCCGTCGACGACTACCTCAACTTCGTCCGCGTCCAGGCCGAGTCGGCCCTGCGCCACGTCGCCACCTCGCATCCGTACGACGACCCTGGCAGCGAGGGCCTCTCCCTGCGCGGCTCGACGGACGTGGTCGCCTCCGAGCTGGCAGTCGAGGTCGCGGAGCGCGTCAGCATCGCGGGCGTCGAGATTGTCGAGGTGCGCATCAGCCATCTCGCCTACGCAGCCGAGATCGCCCAGGCGATGCTGCGCCGGCAACAGGCCAACGCCGTCGTCGCCGCACGCTCGCGGATCGTGGACGGTGCGGTCGGGATGGTCGAGATGGCCCTCGCGCGGCTCAGCGAGCGCGACATCGTCGACCTCGACGAGGAGCGCAAGGCGGCGATGGTGAGCAACCTCATGGTCGTGCTCTGCGGCGATCAGCCGGCCGCCCCGGTGGTCAACACGGGCACGCTCTACTCGTAGGTCGTGAGCGAGCGCAAGCAGGTGCTGCTGCGGATCGACCCCGCCGTCCACGACGCCCTGGCGCAGTGGGCGGCGGACGAGTTCCGCAGCGTCAACGCCCACGTCGAGATGCTGCTGCGCCGAGACCTCGAGGGCGCCGGCCGGATGCCGAAGCGGGCCCGGCCCCTGCCGAAGCGCGGCCGGCCGCCGGCCGCCTGAACTCCCTCGGATGCGCCCGCGGCGGTAGAGTCGGGGCGTGTTCGTGACGGCGCAGACGGCTCCCGGCGGTGCGGGATGGTGACGGCGGACGAGATCGCGGCCGTCGCGCTCTTCGCCGATCTCGGCGAGGCGGAGCGCGAGCGACTCTCGCGGGTCGCGGCCGACATCCGGCTCGTGCCGGGCGAGTACGCCGTGCACGCGGGCGACGAGCGGGTGCTGTTCGCCGTGCTCGAGGGCCGTCTGGAGACGGTCGACCTTGTCGACGGGGTCGAGCGCGTCGTGGGCGGACGCGGCGCCGGCGACCTGATCGGAGAGGTGCCGATGACGCTGGCGACGACGTTCCCGTTCGGGTTCCGCGCCACCGAGCCGACGCGCCTCATGCGGATCGAGGCGCAGACCTACCACGGCGTCGCGGCCGCAACTCCCGGCGTGGGTGTGCGGCTGGGCGAGCTGGCGCGGGAGCGCATCAGCGGCCTGCAGGGCATCGCGTCGCACCCGCCGCCGCCCCGTGCGATCGTGGTGGGGCACCGCTGGGACGCCTCGTGCGCGCAGCTGCGCCGGTTCCTCGACCGAAACCAGGTCACGTTCCGGTGGGTCACGCCGGACACCGCGGATGCCGCGGAGCAGTGGGGCGGGCCGTTGCCGGCCGACGAGGACTGCCCCGTCATCCGCGTGGTCGGCGGAAAGACGGTGGTGCGGCCGCGCCTGAGCCGGGTGGCCGAGCTCCTGAGCCTCGGCACCGAGGCGGACGCGGCGGAGTACGACACGGTGGTCGTCGGCGCCGGGCCGGCCGGCCTGGCGGCGGCGGTGTACGGCGCGTCGGAGGGGCTGCGGACGATCGTGATCGAGCGCGAGGCCCCCGGCGGCCAGGCCGGCACGTCGTCGCGGATCGAGAACTACCTGGGCTTCCCCTCGGGCGTGTCCGGCGACGAGCTGGCGGGCCGCGCCCTGCTCCAGGCGCGCAGGCTCGGGGCCGAGATCCTCGTCACCCGCTCGATCACGCGCATCGATCCGACCACCCGACAGGTGCACCTCGACGGCGGCGATGTCCTGAGCGCGAAGACGATCGTGCTCGCGTGCGGCGTCTCGTGGCGACAGCTGCCGATCGACGGGTTCGACCGGCTCGTCGGCAAGGGCATCAGCTACGGCGCGGCGCGCAGCGAGGCATCGAACGCGCACGGCCTCGACGTCCACATCGTCGGTGCGGGCAACTCGGCCGGCCAGGCGGCGCTGTTCTTCGCGAGCCACGCGCGCACGGTGACCATCCTCTGCCGTGGCGAGCGGCTCGAGAAGAGCATGTCGCGCTACCTGGTCGACCAGATCGCGAGCCGGCCGAACATCACCACGATCTTCGCCGCCGAGGTCGGCGCGGTGCACGGCGAGGCATCGCTCGAGGCGATCGACGTGCACGACCGAACGACGGCAGAGGCGACCAGGCTCCCGTCCGGCGGCCTCTTCATCTTCATCGGCGCGGACGCGCAGACCGCATGGCTGCCGCCCGAGATCGCGCTCGACGACAAGGGCTACGTCCTCACCGGCTCCGACGTGCGGGCCGCCGGGCGCTGGCAGCTCGACCGCGACCCCTACCTCCTGGAGACGAGCGTCCCCGGGATCTTCGCCTGCGGCGACGTCCGCTCGGGCCCGGTGAAGCGCGTCGCCGCCGCCGTCGGCGAGGGCAGCATGGCGATCGCATTCATCCACCAGTACCTGAAGGACACGGCGCGGGAGGATCTCGACTCCGCCGGGGCCTCGGTCACCGCGGCGGGCTGAGCGACCCGCCGCGCGCGCTCACCGAAGCCAGCGGCCGTCCTCCTGGACGACGGCGCCGTCGAGCTCGATCCGCCCGCCCTCGCGCAGGTCCTTGACGAGATCCCAGTGGATCGCCGACTCGTTCGTCCCGCCCATGTCGGCGAACCCGGCTCCGAGCGCGATGTGCACCGAGCCGTCGATCTTCTCGTCGAAGTACACGTTGCCCATGTACCGGGTGATCCCGGGGTTGCACCCGATGCCGAGCTCGCCGACGCGCCGGGCGCCCGCGTCGGTGTCGAGCACCTCGGCCAGGAGCTCGGGCTCGGCCTCGGCCGAGGCCTCGACGACGCGTCCCCCGGCGAAGCGCAGGCGGATGCCGCGCAGCCGGCGGCCGCCCCAGGCCTGCGGGAACTCGGTGAACGCGATCGTCCCCTCGGCCGAGTCCTCCACCGGGCAGCCGAAGAGCTCGCCGCCGGGCATGTTGCCCATCCCGGCGTCGACCTCGGTCCGCCGCCCGCGGAGCGACAGCCGCAGGTCGGTGCCCGCCCCGACGATGCGCACCTCGTCGGCCGCGTCGAAGAGCTTCGCGTAGCGGGTCAGCCGGGCGTGCTCAGCCTCCCAGTCGAGCAGGACCGCGCCGTAGAGGAAGTCCTCGAACGCCGGCAGCGTCATGCCCGCGTCCTGGGCGAGCGCCGGTGTCGGGTAGAAGCACATGACCCACGGGAAGTCGTTTGCGTTCACGCGCGCGATCGACCGCCGGTAGGCCGCCTGCACCGCCGCCGTGCGCTGCGGGGCGATGTCGGCGCCGTCGCTCGTGTTCTCGGGCGCGGCGATCGCCAGGAGCGCGTCGCAGCTCTCCAGCGCGTGGACATCGATCGGCGCCGGCTGTGCGATGGTCTCGAGCGGGGCATGCCGCAGCCAGTCGCGGTGATAGACGAGGCCGCCGCCGAACGTCAGCCGGAGCAGCGGATAGGCCCCGCGCGCGCCGATCTGGCGGGTGACCTCCTCGAGCAGCGGCCGCGCCTGCGGGTAGCCCCAGACCAGCACCTGCCAGCCCGGCTCGACGTGCAG
This sequence comes from uncultured Actinomycetes bacterium, assembly GCA_963825325.1. GTDB lineage: Bacteria > Actinomycetota > Thermoleophilia > Gaiellales > JAICJC01 > JAICJC01. The sequence continues at coordinate 169,868 of CAWGSU010000003.1, read as the reverse complement.
GCACGCGTCGAGCAGGAGCGTCGCGTAGCGCTCGATGCGGGGGTCGGCCAAGGCGCGCGGATCCTAGCCGCCACCGCGGCCCCCTCTAGGACGAGAACCCGCTGATTGCGTCGCCGATCAGCTTCACGCCGATCACGAGCAGGAGCACCGCCATGATCACCGCGTTCTCGCGCGCCATCCAGGACTTGAGCCGGTCGAGCAGCGCGCGCGAGCGATCGCCCATCGCAAACGCGATCACGACCGGCGTGGCGACGCCGATGCTCGCGATCAGGATGAAGACGATCCATGCGATCGTCTCGTCGCCGGTCGAGACGCCCGTCCCCGCGATCGCCGCCGCGCCGGCGACGGCCAGCAGCAGGTTCTTGGGATTGAGCCCCGACAGGAACATGCCGGCGCCGATCGCCTTCACCGGCGTGAAGCCCTCGAGCGCCCCCATCCACTTCGGGGTGGCCGGCTCCTCGTCGCCCTCCGGGCGGCCGCGCCACTGGCGCGCGGCGACGAGCAGCATGAGGACGCCGAGGATCAGCTTGAGCCAGCTCAGCCACGTCGCCGGGGCGCCGTCGCTGGTCGCCCCGGCGCCGCTCGAGAGCGACAGCACGAGCACCCCGACAACCGCCAGGCCGGCCCACCAGCCGACGATGAACGCCGGGCCGTTCACGCGCCCCTGCGGAGTCACCAGCATCAGCACGACCGCGACGATGGGCAGCGGGCTCACCGCCACGCCGACGGCCGCCGGTAGCGCCTGCCCGATCGCCTGTCCCACGCGGACCTCCCCCTCGGCCGGTGGCTACTCGCGGGCCAGCATCGCCGCGGCCTCGCGCTCGAGGTCGATGTACGGCTCACCGCTCACATCGACCGCGACGCGGTGGATCGTGCCGCCGGTGAACGTGTGCGGATGCGCGCCGGGGTAGTCGCCCGTCACCGGCTCACCACCGTCGCGTCCGACGCAGAGCCCCTCGCCGGCGATCGAGAACTTGCCCGGCTGAGTCTTGATCCTGGCCTCGCCGACCTTCTCCTCGCCGTGGTAGAGCGCGAGCATGCCCGTTGCGACCCCGGGCGGATCCTCACCGTCCTTCTCGAAGTTCGCGGCCAGGATCAGCTTCTCGCCGACCGGCACGTCCTTGGTGGCGACGACGCTCTGCTCGATGCTGCCGACGAAGTTGTAGACGTAGTGCAGGCGGTTGTCCTTGATGTAGAGCGCGTGCCCGCCGAACCGCGAGCCGTGGGCGAAGATCACGCCCTCGGCACCCGCCGCAGGGATGTCGACGAGCGCGCCGATCCCGAACGCACGGTTGCGGGTATTGACCGCCTGGGACTCCGGGACCTCGGCGACGCCGGGGTAGTAGACGTAGCGGTTGCGCGGTGGCGTGAGCACCGGGCGCGGGGTGGTCAGGATCTCGATGGCACTGCGATCGTCGAGCGGGAACGCGCCGTTCGCGCCCGCCTCGGCGTACCAGAGGCTGATCATCTCCTGGAGCCGTTCCGGCTCCTGGTCGGCGAGGTTCCGCAGCTCGGCCCGATCGACGTCGGTGTGGTAGAGCTCCCACGTGTCCGCGCCGAAACGGCTCCAGCCGCTGATGGTGGCGTGGGTGGTCACGGCCTTCCAGCCGTCGTGCCAGATCGCGCGTGAGCCGAGCATCGAGTAGAACTGCGTCGCGCGCGCGCTCGGCATCCCGGCGTGCTCGAAGCTGTAGCGCATGCTGAGGCCGTCGAAGTCGCTCTGCACGTGCCCGGCGATCGTCTCGGGCGGCTCGACGCCCAGGCAGTCGAGGATCGTCGGGACGAGATCGATCGCGTGGTGGTACTGCTCGCGCACCTCGCCCCCGGCCTTGATGCCGGCGGGCCACGAGATGACGCACGGGTCCGACGTGCCCCCGTTGAACTCGTAGCGCTTCCACATCTTGAACGGCGTGTTGAACGCCATCGCCCAGCCGGTCGGATAGTGGTTGTAGGTCTTCGGGCCGCCGAGCTCGTCCATCAGCGCCAGATTCTCCTCGATCGAATCCGGGATCCCGTTCGTGAGCTTGTTCTCGTTGACCGACCCGTTCGGCCCACCCTCGCCGCTCGCCCCGTTGTCGGAGATCAGCACGATCATCGTGTTCTCGAGCTGATCGGTCTCCTCGAGGTAGTCGAGCAGCCGTCCGATCTGGTGGTCGGCGTGGGCCATGAACCCGGCATAGACCTCCGCCATCCGCCGGAACAGCTGCTTCTCTTCCTCGGCGAGGGAGTCCCACGGACGCGTCAGGTCAAGCGGCGGGAAGGGCTCGCCGTTTGCGCCGGTCGCGTCGGCGATCGGGTTGATCGGCGAGAGGTCGGTGTCCTCCGGCACGATGCCGAGCTTCTTCTGATTTGTGAGCGTCTGCTCGCGGATCGCCTCGTAGCCCATGTCGAACTTGCCCTTGAACTTCGCGATCCACTCCTTGGGCGCGTGGTGGGGCGCGTGGCAGGCTCCGGGCGCGTAGTAGAGGAAGAACGGCTTCTCGGGCGCGACCACCTTGGCGTCCTTGATGAACTCGAGCGCCTTGTCGGTCAGGTCGACCGTCAGGTGATAGCCCTGCTCCGGCGAGGTCGGCGGATCGACGGGATGGCTGTCGTAGACGAGGTCCGGATACCACTGGTTCGTCTCGGCGCCGAGGAACCCGTAGAAGCGCTCGAAGCCACGGCCGGTCGGCCAGTTGCGTCGCGACGAGGCCAGGTTCATCTCGGCCTCGGGGCAGAGATGCCACTTGCCCACCATGTAGGTGTTCCAGCCGCGCTCGCCAAGGATCTGCTGGAGCTGCCCATTCTCCGGCGGGATCACGCCGCTCGCATTCGGAAACCCGATCGCGGCCTCGGTGATGCACGCCATGCTGTTGCGGGTGTGGTTGCGGCCCGTGAGCAGGCACGAGCGCGTCGGCGAGCACAGGGCGGTCGTGTGCATCTGCGTGTAGCGCAGCCCTTTGGAGACGATGCGGTCGATGTTCGGCGTCGGGATCGGGCCGCCGTACGGCTCGAGCGCCGAGAAGCCGACGTCGTCGAGGACGATGTAGAGCACGTTCGGAGCGCCCTCGGGGGCTTTGGGCGCCTCGTACGGCGTCCAATCCGGAACCGAGTCGCGGATATCGATGTTGACGACGCCGTTGAACCTCTCACCCATGTCCCAGCACCTCGCTTGCGCTTTTGCGATCCAAAGAGTCATGCGCGTGCTCCGCCCTGACGGCGCGCGCCGCCGAACCTTGCCAAACCCCTAGCCGCCGCCCCTCATCCGCATCGGGTGATGTCCCCGCGCGGCGTCCTCAGCCGACGTCGGCGGCCGCGCGCCTGGCGTCCTCCGCGGCGTAGAGCTGGACGATCTCCGACGGGGCGCGGTCGCGGGCGAGCAGCCCGCCCATGATCCGCATCGGACGGTCGACGTGGTGGAAGAACGCCTTGAACCCGGCGCACAGGTAGTTCAGCCCAGGGTCGCCGTCGGGCGTTTCGATGAAGCGGTCCTTGGGGCAGCCGCCGTGACACGCGAAGCGCACATCGCACTCCAGGCAGTAGCGCGGCAGCGTCTCGCGCTTGTCGAGGCCGAACCGGCGCTGCTGCGGGAGCGAGACGAGCTCCAGCAGGGGCCGCTCGGTGATGTTCCCGAGCTTGTGGCGCGGCTCGACGAAGTGGTCGCACGAATACACATCGCCGGTGTGCTCGAGCGCGAGCGCGAGGCCGCACGTCTCGGAGTGCACGCACAGGCCGGGCGGCTCCCCCACCCAGTTGGCGAGGGCGACGTCGAACATCTGCACGTACACCTCGCCCACATCGCGCCGCACCCACTCCTCGAATACGTCGATCAGGAACCGGCCGTACTGCTCGGCGGTCACCGACCGGCCCGTCACCCGCGAGCCCTCCTGCACATACAGCGGCCGGTCGCGCCACGATGTCCACGGCACGGTGCCGTCCTCGGCGGCCTCGGTCACGCGCTCGATGATCGGGATGAACTGCACGAAGCGCGCCCCGCACTCGTCGCGGAGGAAGCGGTACACCTCTCGGCCGCGGTCACCGTTTGCGGCGTGGATGGTCGTGAGCGCGTTCCACTCGACGCCCGCCGCGCGCAGGTGGTCGAGCCCGCGCATCACCTGATCGAACGATCCCCGCCCGCCCTTGTTCACGCGGTAGGCGTCGTGCAGCTCGCGCGGGCCGTCGATCGAGACGCCCACCAGGAACTCGTGCTCCTTGAAGAACGCGGCCCACTCCGCGTCGAGCAGCGTGGCGTTTGTCTGGATCGTGTATGCCGCGCGCTGGCCGGGCTTCAGGTGGCGCTGCGCGATCTGCACCGAGCGGCGGAAGAAGTCGAGCCCCATCATCGTCGGCTCGCCACCCTGCCACGCGATCGTCACCTCGGGCACGCGCGCATGCGCCTCGATCAGCTGGCGCAGGTACGTCTCGAGCAACTCGTCGGCCATCCGGAAGCGCGAGCCCGGATAGAGCATCTCCTTCGAGAGGAAGAAGCAGTACGCGCAGTCGAGGTTGCAGACCGCGCCCGTGGGCTTGGCGAGCAGGTGGAACGCGGCAGGCGGGCTTGCCATGGACCGTAGTGTCGTCGACGCACCGCCCGCGAGGCATCGCACGAAGTGGATGACGGATGGCACCGTCGGGACGAGGCGGGTGCGGCCGGCCTGCGCGATCGTCCTTCCGGAGCGCGACGCGGAGGCGGACCGACACGTGACGAAGCGGTGAAGAACGCCCTGACGGGGATCCTCTGGGTCGCCGCGTACGTCGTCCTCGCACTCGCGCCGCTCCTGCTGGTCGCCCTTGCCCACCCGCCGGCGGGAAGGCCGTTCCTCGTCGAGCTCTCGGTGGCGCTCGGCTTCGTCGGGCTCGCGCTGATGGGGCTCCAGTTCGCGCTCGTCGCCCGGTTCAAACCGGTGGCGGCGCCGTTCGGCATCGACGCGCTCACGCTCTTCCACAAGCAGGTGTCCTACGTCGCGCTCGTCTTCATCCTCGCCCACCCGATCCTGCTGTTCATCGAGAACTCGGCGAAGTACCTGCCGCTCCTGAACGTCTTCACCGCACCCTGGCGGGCGCGCTTCGCCGTGTCGGCGACGCTGCTGCTGCTCGTCCTGGTCGCCCTGTCGATCTGGCGCCGGCGCCTGCACCTGTCCTACGAGGCATGGCAGCTGTCGCACGGGGTGCTGGCGGTGGCGGTCGTGCTGCTCGCGCTCGCGCACATCGAGGGCGTCGGCTACTACGTCTCGGGCACGCTCAAGCACGTGCTCTTCTGGCTGTGGGGCGGCGGCCTCGTCGCGATCCTGGCCTGGATCCGGATCGTGAAGCCGATCCGGCGGCTGCGGCATCCGTGGCGGATCCAGGCCATCCATCCGGAGCGCGGGGATGCGGCGACGATGGTGGTCGAGCCCATCGGCCACGCCGGCTTCGCGTTCCAGCCGGGTCAGTTCGGGTGGGTGATCGTCGGCCGCTCGGCGTTTGCGCCCGTGCACCACCCGTTCTCGTTCTCGTCGGCCGGAGACGTGCCCGCGGGCGGGAGCGTTGCGCTCACGATCAAGGCGGCCGGCGACTTCACGAGCACGATCGCGTCGCTCGCGCCCGGCACCAGGGTCTACGTCGACGGCCCGCACGGCGTCTTCTCGATGGACCGCGAGCAGGCGCCCGGGTATGTCTTCATCGGCGGAGGTGTCGGCGTGACGCCGCTCTACAGCATGCTGCTCACGATGCGCGAGCGCGAGGACGTGCGCCCGGTGATCCTGCTCTACGCGAGCACGAGCTGGGACGGCGTGATCTTCCGCGAGGAACTCGACGTGCTCGCCGCCGCGATGCCGAACCTCACCGTCGTCCACACGCTCGACGATCCGCCCGACGGCTGGGCCGGCGAGACCGGCCACATCGACGGCGACATGATCCGGCGGCATGTGCCGGAGCGCCAGCTGGCCCGCTACGAGTACTTCGTGTGCGGCGCGCCGGCCATGCTCGACGCCATGGAGGCGCTCCTGATCGCGATCGGCGTCCCCGCCCGCCACCTGAACACCGAGCGCTTCGACTTCGTCTAGCTTCGATTGCGACCAGAGAGGGAAAGGATGCTCCGACAAGCATGGGTACCGCGACTGGTGGTGGTGATCGCCGCGTTCTTGCTCGCCTGCTGCGTGATCTTCGCCGTCGCCCGGTGAGCGATACCCTGAAGGCCGACCCGAAGGAGGGGCTGTGAGCGACTACACCGTGACCCATCTCGACGCGATCGACGAGATCACCGACGGCCGCTGTCCGTGGCGGCCGGTGCGGGCGCACTTCGGCGTCAGGTCGTTCGGCGTCAACGCGTGGACGGGCCATGCGGCGGGCGACCGGATCATCAACGAGCACGACGAGGAGGACGAGGCCGAGGAGCTCTACCTCGTCCAGAGCGGCCGGGCGACCTTCGAGCTCGCGGGAGAGCGCGTCGACGCGCCGGCCGGCACACTGGTCTACGCCAGCCCGGGCGTCAAGCGCACGGCGTTCGCCGAGGAGCCCGGGACGACGGTGGTCGTGGTCGGCGGGACACCCGGGCAGGCATACGAGCCCAGCGGCTGGGAGCTGTGGGCGCCGTTGCACGCGCTGTATCAGGCGGGCGAGTACGACGAGGCCGCCGACCGCGGAGGTGCGCTCGCCGCCGCCAACCCCGAGTACCCCACCCTGTTCTACAACGTCGCGTGCTGCGAGAGCCTGGCCGGGCGCCCCGCCGACGCGATCGAGCACCTGCGGGCCGCGATCGAGGGGGCCGAGCGGTTCCGCGAGTTCGCCGCGGGCGACTCGGACTTCGACCCGATCCGCGAGGACCCGGCGTTCAAGGCGCTCGTCGGCTGACCCGCGCGACCACGTTCAGGCGGTCTCGCTCACGCGGGCATGCGTTTCGGCCCAGTCAATGGCGTAGTCGGCGACCTCCTCCCAGCCCTCCTGCCCGATCGTGAAGTGCGAGCGGCCGGGGAACTCCCGGTACTCCGTGATCGCCGCGGACTTGCGGTAGTGCTTCGCCGTCGAGGCGTCCACAACGGCCGGCACCACGTGGTCGTCGCCGCCGCCGATCAGGAGCAGCGGCGCGCGTTCGGCGTTCTTGAAGTCGACCTTCGCCGGGGAGTGCGGGTTGAAGTTCGCAAGCGCCCCCTGGAACAGCACGCGGCCCGGGCCGGGGGCGGCGTAGCGCTCGTACACCTGCGCCGACTCCTCCTCGGTCATCGTGTTCGCAAACGCGTAGTGGAACTCCTCGGGCGAGAGCATCACGGTGCGGTGCCGGTTGGCCGGGTTCTTGAGCGCAGGCCAGGCCGACCGCAGCGTCGAGAGCGGCAGCTTGGTGATGCCCTTGACCGCGGCCGCGTCGATGCCGACGCCGGCGGCCCCGAGCCCGCGGTCGAGCAGGATCTCGGTGAACGCGCCGCCGAAGGAGTGCCCCATGATGATCGGCGGCCGGTCGAGTGACGAGACGATGCCGGCGTAGTGGTCGACGATCTCGGCGATGCCGAGCCCGTCGATGAACGACGCGTCCTCGCGCAGGTCGGCGATGTCGCCCTCCATGCCGGGCCAGTCGCTTGCGATCACGGTGTAGCCGCGCGCCTCGTAGCGGGCCTGCCAGTGCTCCCAGCTCCTGGCGGTCAGCCAGAGGCCGTTGATCAGGACGATGGTGTCGGGGGCCTGGGGGTCACGTGCGTCAGCCATGGGATCCTTCCCATCTGGATTGTCAGGAGCAGGCCCCTGACGGCGGACGCACAGAGCGTCGCTGCCGCCGGTGCGCCTGCTCCCCCGCCGGACAAGCAGCATCATCGTAGCCCGGTTCCGGCCGCCCGACGCCGTTTCCCGTATGGTCACCACCCTCGATGCACGCCACCGCCCGCGGCCGGTTCGAGGTGCTCGGAGAGCGGCCAGGTCGTCCGCGACTCCCCGCCCGCCCGCGGCAGGTGCAGCCCACGTTGGGGTAAAGCACCCGCCCGGTCTGCCGATCAGTTCTGCAACTCGCCGTCCCGAAGGAGCCCACCGCCATGTCCGCAGTCACCGCAGCTCAGACCGAACTCGAGGCCGTCCGCGACCGGATCGGCGAGGCCGCCTACGAGACGATCCGGGCCGGGCTCGCGGAGGCCGAAGGGCTTCGCAGCGCACCCGGGCGCGATGCGACCGCGACCACGCGGGCGCGCGGACACGAGGAGTTCCGCCGCCAGCCGCACCTGGACGAAACGCACGCCGCTCCCGCCACCGCGCCGGCCCCACGCCGCGACCCGCAGCCCGAGCCGCCGCGGCGCATGGTGACGGGCGCGATGACGCTCGGGCACTAGATGGTTGATTCCACGCCCCCACGCGCCTGGCCGCGTGGGCGGTAGTGGGCTGGTTTGGAGCGTTGGTGGCGCTGCGGCTGCGAACATCACGGGGGCGTGGAATCAGCCATCGAGCGCCGTACAATCTGGCCGATGGGTGCCGTACGGCAATCGAGCCGGGTGTGACGAAGACCGACAAGACGGGACGCACGAGCGCGGGCATCCTGCTCTGGCGGCGCCGCGACGGCCGCCTCGAGGTGCTGCTCGCCCACCCGGGTGGCCCCCTGTGGGCGAAGAAGGACCACGGCCACTGGACGATCCCGAAGGGCGAGGTCGAGCCCGGCGAGGAGCTCGCGGACGTCGCCCGGCGCGAGTTCGGCGAGGAGACCGGCCACCCCCTCCCCGCCGGAGAGCTGGTCGACCTGGGCGAGATCCGGCAGAAGTCGGGCAAGCTCGTGCTCGGCTTCGGGGTGCACGGCGACCTGGACGCGGCGACCGCCGTCAGCAACACCTACGACATGGAGTGGCCCCCGCGGTCGGGCCGCATCCAGTCGTTCCCCGAGATCGACCGGGTCGAGTGGTTCGGGATGGACGCGGCCCGGACGCGGCTGAAGGCGGCCCAGGTGCCGTTCCTCGAGCGGCTCGAGGCGGTGCTCACCCCCGCGCGCTGAGCGTGCGGTAGTGCAGGTGCACGACGCCGCCCGCGAACCGGCGTTCGCCGAGCAGCTCGAGCTCGACCCGCACGCCGGCCGGAAGCGACGCCGTGCCGCCGCCCACCACGATCGGCACGACGAACACGTGGCACTCGTCGACGAGCCCCGCCCGGAACGCCTCGACGGCCAGCGTGGGCCCGCCGATCGTGATGTCGCGCCCGGCCGCGGCCTTCATCGCCCGCACGGCCGCCGGGTCGAAGTCGTGCTCGATCCGCGTCCGCGCGCTCGAGGCCTCGGTCAGCGTCCGCGAGTACACGACCTTGTCGGCCGACCGCCAGATCGCGGCGAAGTCGCGCATGACCGCCGACCCGCCGGCCGGCGCCTCGATCGTCTCCCACACGACCATCGTCTCGTACATCCGCCGCCCGTAGAGGTGGGTGCCGGCCGGCCGCTCGAGCTCGTTCACAAAGGCGTGCACCTCCTCGTCGGGCGCCGCCCACGCGAAGCCGCCGTCGGCGTCGGCGACGTAGCCGTCGAGCGACGCGATCGTCGCGTAGATCAGGCGGGCCATCGGCCCGATCCTACGCCTCGTACGACCCGGGCCGCCACGCGCGGCTGGCCACGCCGATCGCGTTCCAGGCGTTGATCGCGACGATCAGGCTGAGCAGCGCGCCGACCTCGTCCGGGGTGAAGTGCGCCGCGACCTGCTCGTAGTCGGAGCGCGGGACGTGCGTCCGGGCGCAGAGCGTGACCGACTCGGTGAATGCGAGCGCGGCCTGCTCACGATCGCTGAAGAAGCCCGCCTCGCGCCACGCCGGAAGCGCGTAGATGCGCTGCTCGGTCTCGCCGATCGCGCGCGCGTCCTTCGTGTGCATGTCGATGCAGTAGGCGCAGCCGTTCAGCTGCGACGCGCGGATGCGGACGAGCTCGCGCAGGCGATGGTCGAAGTCGACCTTGTCGAGCTGCTTGGTGGCCGCCCGATCGAGGCGGCCCATCGCGGCCGAGAAGTCGGCGGCATGCTGATCGAAGTCGAGGCGGACAAGGATCTCTGAGGTGTTCTCGGTGGTGGTCATGGAACCAGCGTAGTCCGATGGTGGCCCTTCGCTATGGTCCATTTCGATGCCGGATACATGGGCCAATCTGGGACTTGATCTGCACATCGAGCAGGCGGGCCGGCACATCCGCGCGGGCCTCGAGAACGGCCTCCGCGAAGCGATCCAGACCCGGCGTCTGCAGCCGGGGATGCGGCTGCCGTCGTCGCGCACGCTGGCGCTCGACCTCGGCGTCGCGCGCAACACGGTCGCCGAGGCGTACGGCCAGCTCGTCGCCGAGGGCTGGCTGTCGGCGCGGCAGGGGTCGGGCACACGGGTGTCCGACCATGATGTCGGGGCGGGCCACGGGCCGGCGCCGACGCCCGCCGCGGCCGGCCGTGTCCGCCACGACCTGCGGCCCGGCCGGCCGGATGTGACCCTGTTCCCGCGCTCGGCGTGGCTTGCGGCCGCCCGGCGCGCCCTCGTCCGCGCGCCGTACGACGCGCTCGGCTACGGCGACCCGCGCGGGCGGGTCGAGCTGCGCGAGGCTCTGGCGGGCTACCTCGGCCGCGTCCGCGGCGTGCGCGCGGCGCCGGATCGGATCGTCATCTGCGCGGGGTTCGTGCAGTCGCTCGCGCTGCTCTGTGCGACTCAGCGCTCCCGCGGCGCGCGCACCCTCGGTGTCGAGGCATACGGGCACACGTTCCACCGCGAGGTCGCCGCCGCGACCGGCCTCGCCCTGACGCCGATCCCCGTCGACGCGGCGGGTGCGGTCACCCGCGCGCTCGACGGCGTCGACATGGCCGTCCTGACACCGGCGCACCAGTTCCCGCTCGGAGTCCCGCTCGCACCCGAGCGGCGGCGGCAGGCCGTCGAGTGGGCGCGCGCAGGCGATCGCCTGATCGTCGAGGACGACTACGACGGCGAGTTCCGCTACGACCGCCAGGCGGTCGGTGCGATGCAGGCGCTCGCGCCCGAGCACGTCGCCTACGCCGGGACGGCGAGCAAGAGCCTCGCCCCGGGGCTGCGCCTGGGCTGGCTCGTCGTCCCCGCGCACCTGGTTGAGGAGGTGGTCGAGGCCAAACGCCTGGCCGACGCGGGCACCGCCGCCCTCGACCAGCTCACCCTGGCCGAACTAATCGCGGCGGGCGGCTACGACCGGCACATCCGCCGCTGCCGGCTCGAGTACCAGCGCCGGCGGGCACACCTGGTCGCGGAGCTTCACCGCCGCGTGCCCGGCGCCCGGGTGGCAGGCGTCGCGGCCGGCCTGCAGGCGCTCGTCGAGCTGCCCGCGGGACTTGGCGAGGACGAAGCGGTCGCCGCGGCCCGCGAGCACGGCGTCGCCGTCGAGGCGCTCGCGGCCTACGGCGCGACGGCCGAGCCGCACGTCCCCGCGCTCGTCGTCGGCTACGGCACTCCGCCCGGGCACGCGTTCACGACGGCCGTCGCCCGCCTGTGCGCTGCGCTCAAAGCAGCCTGCAATCCAGCGGCCGTACGGTGATCGTGATGCCGGAGGCACGCCCGGCACGCCGATCTCCCGATGCCCACGCCGCCCACGCACGCCCCTGCCGCCCCCCGGTCTCCAGCCCGCCGCATGCTCTCGAAGGTGCCCGAGATCACGCTGCTCTTCTGGATCGTCAAGATCCTCACCACGGGCATGGGCGAGGCCACGTCGGACTACTTCGTGCACACGATCGCGCCACCGGTCGCCGTCGTGCTCGCCGGGCTTGTGCTGGTGGGCGCGCTCGCGCTCCAGATGCGCTCCGACCGCTACGTCGTCTGGATCTACTGGTTCGCCGTCGTCATGGTCAGCGTCTCGGGCACGATGGCCGCCGACGTGCTGCATGTCGGCCTTCACATCCCCTACGTCGTCTCGACGGTCTTCTTCGCCTGTGTGCTCGCGGTCATCTTCGTCACGTGGTACCGCAGCGAGGGCACGCTCTCGATCCACAGCATCCACTCCCGCCGGCGGGAGTCGTACTACTGGGCGACGGTGCTCGCGACGTTCGCGCTCGGAACGGCGGCGGGCGACATGACCGCGCGGACCGTCGGCCTCGGCTGGTTCGCGTCCGGCGTCATGTTCGCGATCGTGTTCGCGCTGCCCGCGATCGGCCACTGGCGCTTTGGCCTGAACGCCGTCGCAGCGTTCTGGTTCGCCTACATCGTCACCCGACCGCTGGGCGCGTCGTTCGCCGACTGGATGGGCCTGCCCCCGAACCTGGGCGGCGTCGGCATCGGCCGCGGGACGGTCAGCCTCGGCCTCACGGGCCTGATCGCGATCTTCGTCGCCTACATGAGCCTCACCGAGCGGGGCTCCACGGCCGAGGCGGGCGACGCGCTCGCCACCGAGACCGCCTGATCACGGCGGCGGCGGCACGATCAGCTTGCCGCGGCGCACCTCGACCTCGCCGCGCGCCCGCATCTCGCGCAGGACGCGACTGACCGTGAGGCGCGACGTGCCCGCGAGGCTCGCGAGGTCGTCCTGGGTGAGCGGGATGGTGGCGGTGCCGGCGCCGTCGCGGTAGCGGTCGGCAAGCGTCCCGACCAGCGCCGTCACCCGGCGCGGGGCGGGCGTGTAGAGCGCGTCGACGAGCCGGTCGGTGAGATCGGCGACCCGGTCGGCGAGGATGTCCACGAGCACGGCGTCGATGGCCGGGTGCGTGCGGCGCAGCTGGTCGAAGGTCGTGCGGGTGAGGACGTGCGTCTCGGTCGGCTCGAGCGCCTGGATCGTCGCCGAGCGCAGATGCTCGCAGCGCACGAGCCCGAGCTCTCCGAACGTGCCGCCCGGCCCTACGAGCGCGAGGGTGGCCATTTCGCCGAGCGGCGTCAGGACGCGCACGGCCAGGCAGCCGCTGCGAACGAGGTGGAGCGTGTCGGCCGTGTCATCGCGATGGACGACGATCTCGCCGCGCGCGAACCGGCGCCGCCGGGCGAGGGCCAGCAGCTGTCGTCTCTCCTCGTCTGAGAGGGGCGAGAGGATGGGCCAGTCGGACACGCACACACCTGCTTTCGAACGTAAGCGACTTTACACACCCTACGCATCCGGCGATGCAGACACGATCACCGAGCCGGCATAGCCTCATGTGCGAAGGGCGCACATCTTGGCCGGGCCGGCTGCGCGGAACAGCCCGCCCGGCCAGGCGCCCGTGGCGGGCCGCCGTATGATCGGCCCATGGACGTCGCCACGCTCTGGGACACGTTTGCGGAGCACGCGGCGATCGTCATGAGCGGTGGCCGCGCCCCGGCCCGGGCGTCGGGCGACGGGTGGTTTGCGGTCGTCACGGGCGAGGATCACCCCGAGCTCAACCAGTGTGCGCTCACGTCGCGCGCGACCGCCGCCGGCGCCCAGGCGCTGGTGGCATTCCTCGCGGCGCGCGACGTGCCGGCGCTCGTCTCGGTGGCATCGAGCGCCGCGGCAGACGTCACCGCGCCGCTCGCGGCCGGCGGGTTCGCGCGTGCGCCGGTCGTCGAGCCGCTCATGTGGTGCCCAAGCCGGCCGGTGCTCGCGCCGGGCGGCCTGCGCGTCGAGCAGGTGCGATCGGCGGCCGAGCGCGAGCGGGCGCTCGCGGTCATCGCCGATGCCCACGCGATGGACGCGGCCATGGCCGATCGCGCGCTCGCGCCCCTCCCGGACGCCGATGGTCGCATCACGGCGTTCCTGGCGTACGCTGACGGCGAGGCGATCAGCGTCGCGTGGGTCACGCCCGGGCCGCGCGTCGGCGTGTGGGAGATGATGACGCCGGTCCGCCACCGCCGGCGCGGCGCGGCCCGCGCAGCACTCACGGGCGCCCTGCACGCGGCGTGGGACCCGGCGACCGAGGGCGCCTTCCTGCTCTCGACGCCGGCCGGGCGCCCGTTCTACGAGGCGGTCGGGTTCACCGCAGCCGACGAAGCCTCGAGCTGGACGAGCGGGGCCGACGCGGCGCTGCTCGCGGCGATCGGACAGCCGCCGGTGTGAGCCGGGCACGGCGCGCCACGGCCCCCGCGCGCCCGTCCGCTGGGCGCGCGGGGGCCGGATCTCGCGATCAGGCAGCAGCGGTGCGGTGGTTGCCGATCCGCTGCCCCAGGATGCCGACGCCTGCGACGACGATCACGAACGCGCCGACGACCAGCAGCTCCGTCCAGCCGAACGCCGCACCGGAGGTCGCCCGGGCGGCCTGGTCCGCCGACGAGACCGACGAGTGCACGGGTCCCGGCGGAACCTCGAGCGGCTTGGCCTGGGCGGCCGGGGCCATCAGCGCCAGCACCGCAGCGGCGATGAGCAGCGGCTTCAGCGTGCGGGTGAGGGTTGCCATGGTCGCGCTCCTTGCTGAGTGGTGGAAGTTCATGGCTGGAGGCTATGACCACACCCGCGCGGCGTCTGCATCGGCGGATGCACAGCGTGCGTGACCGCCGGCACCCCGGCGGCTACCGTAGGGCGGTGCTGCGCGAGATCGCCGAATACCCCAACTCGTTCGGCACCGTCTCGGCCGGCGGGGAGCGGATCGACACCGGCCGCTTCACGCTGTGCATGGGCCGCGGGTCGACCTGGAACACGGTCCAGCGCCAGCGCTTCGAGGCAGACGAGGTCGACGACGTGCGCGCCGAGGTGCACGCGCTGCTGCGCGAGCGCGGGCGCACCTCGACGCAGTGGGAGATCGGCAGCGCCGCCCAGCCCGGGAACCTGGTCGAGCTCCTGCTCGCGCGCGGCGTCATCCGCGATCGCGACCCCTACGCCGTCGCGCTCGTGCTGCGGCACGAGCCCCGGCCCGGCCCGGCAGGAGCGGTCGCGCGCCGCGTCGAGACCTTCGCCGAGTACGTGGCGGGCAGCGAGGTGCAGTTCGCCGCGTTCGAGGAGGAGGGCGCTGCGCTGGCCGAGGCCCGGGCGCTGCTCCCCGAGTCATGGGCGGATCCGGCGTACCTGATGCACGCGGTGTGGATGGACGGGGAGATCGTGTGCGCCGGGGCCGTGAGCGCGGTACCGGAGGGCCTTTTGCTCTACGGCGGGGCGACCGCGCAGGCGGCGCGTGGCCGCGGCGCCTACCGCGCCCTGCTGCGCGCCCGCTGGGACGACGCGGTCGCACTCGGGACGCCGGCGCTGATCACGCAGGGCGGCGCGATGTCGCGCCCGATCCTCGAGCGCGCCGGGTTCGAGCCGATCGGCCACGTGCACATGCTGCTCGACGAGTTCGGGGAGGACGCGTGAGCGCGGCCCCGCTTACGTGATCGTGACGGTGTCGAGCACCCAGCCGCTCGAGTTGCCGTAGGCGTCGAGCGCC
Source organism: uncultured Actinomycetes bacterium (assembly GCA_963825325.1). Lineage (GTDB taxonomy): Bacteria > Actinomycetota > Thermoleophilia > Gaiellales > JAICJC01 > JAICJC01. The sequence goes on along the minus strand of CAWGSU010000003.1, from coordinate 154,680 downwards.
TCGAACCGCACAACCGTCGTTCCAACCGTCTTCACGGTCGCAGTCGCCCCGGTTCGCAGGGCGCTCCAGGTGACGCCGCCGTCGACCGACGTCTCGTACTTGTAGCCGAGGAAGCCGGGCGCCGAGTCGGAGGAACCCGAGGCCGTGACCGTCACGGGCGTCGTGGTCGTCGGCAGGCCGCCCGCGCTGTCTGTGAGCGTCGGCGGCGAGATCTCGGGGAACTCGCCGAAGCCCTGCTGGGTGACGCCGCCGATCTTCGTGAAGTCGCCGCCGGCCTCGAGCGTGCCGTCGCCGCCCGCGAGCGCGAACACGCCGAGGACGCCGTTGGCGCTCGGATGCCACGGCTCGAGATTGCCGGTCGTCTCGTCGACCGCGAGCAGGTGGTCCCGCGCCGTCGGGATCGCGCACCCGCCGGTGCCGACCGAGTGGCCGCAGTAGTTGTTGAAGTGGCCGCCGACGTAGACGTTGCCGTCCTGCACCGTGATTGCCTGGTCGTTGCCGTCGAGCGCGCCCACCCAGAGCTGCGCGCCGGTCGCCGGGTTGAAGCCGACCATCGTGCCGCCCGCGCCGGCGCCGGCGGCGTAGACGCCGTTTGCGTCGGCCGCGAGCGCGATGATGGCGTAGGTCGGATGCGACGCCCACGCCAGCGCCGCGCCGGTCGTGAGGTTCACCGCGCCGACGTAGCGGCCGGCGGCGCCGTCGAGGTTCAGGAAGGTGCCGCCCACAAACAGGCGCGACCCGTCGGCCGCGAGCGCGATCATGTTCACCTTCTTGTCAGCGCTTGCCGTCCAGCCCGTGACGAGCGCGCCCGTCGTGCCGTCGACCTCGGCCAGATAGCCGTGCGCGATGTTGTCGGCGGTGGTGAAGTTGCCGCCCATGAAGAGGCCGGCCGGGCCCACGGCAAGCGACATGACCTCGCCGTTGGTCTTGGCCTTGAAGGCCTGGATCGGGGCGCCGGTGGTGGCGTCGACGGCGGCGACACGGGCGTGGCTCTTGCCGCCCACCGTGCCGAACGTGCCGCCCAGGTAGACCGTCTGCCCGCTCACCGCGATCGCCTGCACGACGTTGTTCGTGTTCGGGTTCCACGGCAGCAGGGCGCCGGTCTCGACGTTGATCGCCGCCGCGTGGTTGCGCACGACCTCGCCCGTCCCAGCCGGGTCGCCGGAAGGCCGCACCGAGGTGAAGTCACCGCCCAGGTACGCGGTGGAGCCGCTCACGACCACCGTCTCGACGCGGCCGTTCGTCTGCCACGACGCGCCCACCGGGATCGAGCCCGGTGCCACCGCCGCCTCGGCTCCCGCGGCCACCACGAGGGTCGCCAGCACCGCCACCATCGACGCACCAATCCGAATTCGCACCACGCTGCCTCCACCCACGTCGCTTGCCGCTCTCCACCTCAAGGGTACGTGCGAGCGCGCGGGCGGACAATCAGGTGCCGACCGCGCGCTCGAGCGCCTCGCGCAGCGCCGGGGCGAGGATCGCCATGATCCGGTCGCCCGCGTGCAGGCGCGACTCGCCGGAGGCGATCGCATAGGTGTCATCGTGCGTGATCGAGATCAGCCGGGCCCGATCGGGCAGGTCGAGCTCGCTCACGAGGCGGCCCTCGGCGCGGGAGCCGTCGGGGATCACGAGCTCGACGATCGCGAGGTCCTCGTGGCGCAGGTCGAGCATGGTGAGGAGGTCGTGCTGGGGGAGCTCGTGCTCGATCAGCGTGAGGATCGTGCTCGTCGCCGACACCGTCAGATCGATGCCGAGCATCGCGAAATGCGGCTGGTTGCGGGGATCGTTCACGCGGGCGATCACCTTGGGCGTGCCGTACTTGTCGCGCGCGAGCTGGCATGCGACCAGGTTGTCCTGGTCGTCTCCGGTGACCGCGATCAGCAGGTCGCAGCGCTCGACGCCGGCCGCCTCGAGCTCGAACACCTCGGTCGTGTCGGCGTGGCGGACCGTGTTGCCGAAGCGCTGCTCGAGCCGCTCGTAGCGCCGGCGATCGGCCTCCATCAGGGTGATCTCGTGCCCGTGCAGCTGCAGGGTGGAAGCCAGGTTTGCGCCGACCTTGCCGCCGCCGGCGATCAGGATGTACACGCTCGGCCCTCTCCCCGCGTCGAGGCGCTCAGCCTACACGCTGCCCGCGCAGGGGCCGGCACGGCCCGGACCGTGACGAAATCGTGACGCTACCGTGTCGACATTGGGATGCGTTCCGGCCGAATCGTGATTCGGCCGTGACGCCCGCCGTGCGACCTTGTGAGTATGGGTATCGGATCAGGATCAGAGGTCCTCGGCGCGAGCCGGCGCTCGCCCGTCGTGCGCAGGCGCGCGGAGGGGCGCCGGGTGGCACGCCGCGGGCGGGCCGATCTGTACGCCTCGTCCTACCCGCGGATGGGCTCTGCCGTCTACCTGGCGCTCGGGCTGGTCGCGATCCACGGTGCCGGCCTCACGCCGGTCGCGGTGCTCGCCGCCGGGCTCGTGTTCGCAGTCGTTGCGGCGTCCTACGCGGAGGGCGTCGCGATGTTCCCGGAGGCGGGCGGCGCGGCGGCGTTCGCGCGCTATGCCTCGAACGAGCTCGTGAGCTTCGTGACCGCCTGGGCCGCGTGCCTGGCGCTGATCGTCCTCACCGCCCTCTGCAGCCTGTTTGCGGCGCACTACCTGAGCGTGTTCTGGGCGCCGCTTGCGACCGGCCCCTGGGACGTGGTCGGCGCCGTCGCCGCGACCGCCCTCGTGGCCGCGATCGCGATCCGCGGACTCGACCGCTCGGTCAGCCTGGGCGCGTTCCTCGGCGTCGTCGACGTCGGCACCCAGCTCCTGCTGGTCGTGCTCGGGGCGACGCTCATCTTCCGCCCCGACGCCCTCACACATAACGTGAGCCTCGGCACGTCGCCGCCGGTGTCACAGCTGATCCTGGCCGTCGCCGTTGCGCTCGTCGCGTTCACGGGCATCGAGACGACCGCAGGACTCGTGGAGGAGGCGCGCGACCCCGACCACGACGTCCCCCGCGTCGTCGGCGCACTGCTCTCGTCGACCGTGGGGCTGGCCGCGGCACTCGCAGTGATCGCGCTGATGGCGATGCCGGTCACGCGCACGGCCGCCGGCGTCTACACGACCCAGCTCGCGCAGGGTGCGCCGCACGGATACCTGGGGGCGCCGGTGCTCGGGATCGCCGCGCACCTGCCGCTGCACGTGCTCTCGACGGGCCTGCGCTATCTCGTCGGCCCGATCGTGGCGGTCATGCTGCTCGTCACGGCCCACGCGGCGATCACGAGCTTCGCGCGCCTGTGCCACTGGCTGTCTGAGCACCACCAGCTTCCGTCCGTGGTCGCGGCCGTGCACCCGGAATACGAGAGCCTGCACGTCGGCATCGCGCTCGCCGCGGGCGCGGCCATCGCGGCCGTGGTCGCGCAGGCCGGCCTCGCGGCCGGGGCGAGCGCGCTCGCCGGCACATACGTGTTCGGGGCGGCGATCGTGTTCACGAGCGTCCAGGCGTCGACCGTCGCCATGCGCTGGCGCGATCCATCCCGTTACCGCCCCTTCCAGGTGCGCGGCAACGTCCCGGTCGACGGTCGTCAGGTGCCCGTGCTCGCGATCCTGGGCACCGCCTGCACGGCCGCGGCGTGGCTGGCCGTGTTCGTCCTCGAGGCCGACGCCCGGTACGCCGGGCTCGTGTGGATGCTGATCGGCGTCGCCGGCTACGCCGCCTACCGGCGCCGGCTCGGGCTGGGCCTGACCGAGCTCACCCAGCGCGAGGCGCCGGAGCGCACCGGGCCGGGGATCGCGGTCGCCTACCGGACCATGCTGATCCCGGTCAACACCGATCAGGCCGACATCCCGGCCGACGCCGTCGAGGTCGCCGCCAGCCTGGCCGCCGAGCGGCGGGCATCCGTGGTGCTGCTCGCGTTCACCGAGATCCCGCTCGGGGAGGAGCTCGACATCGAGCTCGACGGGCTCGAGCGCCGCGTCGAGACGATGGCCGCGCGCGCACGCACGATCGGCGAGGCCTACGGCATCCGCGTCCACACAACCCACCTGCGCACCCGCGACCCAGCCGAGTCGATCCTCGCCGAGGCCGCCCGCCGCAACTCGCAGGTGATCCTGCTGGGAGCGGCCGGGCTGCACCGCACCCGATTCCGCAAGATCGCGTACGACCTGGTCGTGCGCCGGATCGTGGCCGAGGCGACGCAGCGGGTCATGATCATCCAGCCCGCGGGAGTCGCAGCATGAGGAGCCTTGCCGTGATCGTCGTCCCGGCGGACTCGCACGTCTCGCCCGAGCTGATCGACGCCGCCGTGGCCGAGGCCGACCGGCGCGCCGGCGGACGGCCCGTGCGCGTCGAGGTCATGATCCCCGCGGTGCTGCCGCCGACGCTCCCGATCGGGGCCTGCCCGCCCCGGCTGGCCGCGCGCCTGACCGCCCTGCGAGACGCGGCGCGAGCGGCGCTCGACGCGCGCGGGATGCGCGGCCGCGCAGCGATCGTGCCGTGCCGCAACGTCCCCGCGCTGCTGCAGGCCTCCGGCCCCGCCGAGACGCTGATCGTCGTCGGCCGCGCCGGCTGGGGCGTGCGCCGTGCCGCCCACGGCGTCGCCGCCGAGCTGGCGTTCATCACCGGCACCGAGCCGCGTGCGCGCCGAGGCCCGGCGCGGGCGACGCAACCGCGCCCGGTGGCGGAGTAGGCGATGAGCGAGCAGGCCACCATCAGCCTCCCCGCCGCGGCCGCGGCGGCGGCGCCCGCCGACTCGGCGGCCGGGCACCACCATGCCCACCGGGCCACCCGCTGGGGCAGCCTCGCGCTCTCGCTGGGCGCGCTCGGCGTGGTCTACGGCGACATCGGCACGAGCCCGCTCTACACGGTGCAGCTGATCTTCACCGGCGACCACCCGATGGCGCCCTCGCCGTTGCGCGTCTACGGCGCCCTCTCGCTGATCTTCTGGTCGCTGATGGTCATCGTCACGCTCAAGTACGTGCTCCTGATCCTGCGCGTCGACAACCACGGCGAAGGCGGCATCATGGCGCTCGTCGCGCTGATCGAGCGCACCATCAAGTCGCAAGCGCAAGACCGGCCTCGTCATGGTCGGCGTGCTGGGAGCGTCGCTCTTCTACGGCGACGGCATGCTGACACCGGCGATCTCCGTCGTCTCGGCCGTGTCCGGGCTCAAGGTCGCCTCGCCGGCGCTCGCGGCCCAGATCATCCCCTTCTCGCTCGCGATCCTGATCACCCTGTTCGCGCTCCAGCGCTTCGGCACCGGCGCCGTGGGCGGCCTGTTCGGCCCGATCATGGTGGTCTGGTTCATCGTGATCGGGGCGCTCGGCGTCCGGGAGGTGGCGATGCATCCGGGCATCCTGCGCGCGGCCTCGCCGACCTACGCCGCGACCTTCCTTGCCGATGACCCGGTGATTGGGTTCTTCGCGCTGGGGTCGGTGTTCCTCGCGGTGACGGGCGCCGAGGCCATCTACGCGGACATGGGCCACTTCGGCCGCAGGGCGATCACGCGCGCCTGGATCCTCCTCGCCCTCCCGGCGCTGCTCCTGAACTACATGGGCCAGGGCGCCCTGATCCTGGCCCGGCCGAAGACGATCGTGAACCCGTTCTTCCTGCTCGTGCCCGGCGGTCAGACCGGCCAGAAGGCGATGGTCGTGCTCGCGACCATGGCCACCGTGATCGCCTCGCAGGCGGTGATCTCGGGCGCGTTCTCGGTCACGCAGCAGGTGATCCAGCTCGGCTTCCTGCCACAGATGACGATCAAGCACACCTCGAAGCGCATCATCGGCCAGATCTACATCCCGGTCGTGAACTGGTTCCTGCTGACGGCGGTGATCATCCTCGTGCTCACGTTCCGGTCGCCGACCGGCCTCGCCAACGCCTACGGCATCGCGCTCAGCGCGATCTTCGCGACCAACACGTTGCTCGCGGCGGTGGTGTTCCGCACGCTGTGGCACAAGCCGCTCAAGATCGTCATCCCGGCCGCGGCCGTCTTCATGACGATCGAGCTCACCTTCTTCGCCGCCAACCTGACCAAACTCCTGTCCGGTGGCTGGTTCCCACTCGTCGTCGGCGCGGCCTTCTTCACCATCCTCACCACCTGGCGCCGCGGCCGCAAGATCCTGGCCAGGTCGATGCGCGAGGGGCGCGTGCCGCTGCGCCGCTACATCAACCGCATGATCGACGACCCGCCGAACCGCGTGCCCGGCACCGCGGTCTTCCTCACGAGCTCGCTCGAGACCGTGCCGCCCGCGCTGCTCAACAACGCCGAGCACAACGGCATCGTCCACGAGCGCGTCGTGCTCGTGAAGCTGCAGACGGTGGGGGTGCCGCATGTCGACGACAGCGACCGCGTCTCGATCCAGGCGCTGCGGCTCGGCTTCGTCACGGTCACGGTGCGGTACGGCTACCAGGACGAGCCCGACGTCGTCAGCGCCCTGCGCATCGCCCAGCGCCGGGGGCTTGCGATCGACCTCAACCGCACCTCGTACTTCGTCGACCATGTCTCGATCCTGCCAACGGGCGAGGCGCGCATGGGCCGCTGGCGCAAGCGCCTGTTCGTGCTCCTGCACCAGAACTCGATCCCGCCGGCGCGCTACTTCCACATCCCGCCCGACCGCGTGTTCGAGGTCGGCGCCTACGTCGAGTTCTGATCAGGCCGTGGCTGCGACCGCGTGGTTGTCAACGATCGCGCCGATCTCGGCGAACCGGATCTCGGGCGCGACGCCGTAGAGCCCCGTCACCCGCTGCGCGAGCTCCGGCGAGAAGAAGCCGCGCGCGGCCTCCTCCGAGTCCCACACGTAGAAGTTCGTCGCCGACCGCGATTCGCCATCCCAGGTGAACACCTTGGAGCGCAGTCCCGGCATGCCCTCGAACTGCGGCGCGGCCTTCTCGGCGATGCCCATGACCGCCTCGCGGTCGAGGCCGCTCTCGGAGCGGAAGCTGACGAAGACGCCGATCATGTGATCCCTCCCGGACTCGTTGCAGGTGTGGCGATGGTACACCGGGTAGATCCGCGACGACCGAGGAGATGTGGTCGGCCAGGCATCCCCCAGGCGCGCTCTGCCACATGGCCAGAGACTCAGCGGATTCGCTCATCGCGTGATGCGGCGGAAGCCCATCTGAACGAACATGCGGACGCCGAAGAAGAACGGCATCACTGCGAATCCCGGCGAGCGGCCCACGCCCGCCAGGAACACCAGCCCGAACTGGAGCGCGACGAAGAGCCCGAGGCCGCTCTGGAGCGGGCCACTCATCGCGTAGTTCCACGCAGCAGGGCCAATGATCCGCCGCGCCCGGCGGGCGTAGAGCATCCCCGCGCACGCGACGAGCACGAGTGCGGCGAGGCCGGCGATCGGGTCGAACGCCGTAACGACCGCGACACCGCCGAGAAGGATGGCGGCGTAGCCGAGGAGGTAATGGACGGCGGCGTCGAGATTGCGGCGAGGCAGGTCGCTCGCCGGATTGAGCGCGGCCGCCTGCACGAAGCCCGACGCCGCCGTGAGCGTCAGCCCGCGCCGCAGGCGGACGACCGAGAGGTTGTTCAGCGCCGTCGAGTGCGACGGGTCGATCTCGAGCGCCCTGGCGAACCGCCGCTCCGCGAGCCTGCGCCGCCGCTGACGCAGGGCGACGTTGCCGGCCATGACGTGGATCAAGGCATCGTCCGGGGCGAGGCCGATGGCCCGCTCGGCCGCACGCGCGGCCTCACGCCAGCACAGGACGCCGCCATGCGAGAGCGCCTCGGCGAGCTGCGCATGCGCGACGGCGAGGCCCGGCGCGAGCCGGACGCATTCGCGTGCCTCGCGGGCCGATTCGCGCGAGCGCATCCGTCGCAGCGAGGCGATGCTCGCGATCCGGTGGGGCCACTCCTCGTCGGGGTGCAGCGCGATCGCCCTGCGCGCGCAGTCGAGCGCCTCAGCGCGCTGCCCGCGCTCGAGGTGCGCACTGGCGAGCAGGCACCAGCCTTCGCCGTTTGAGGGATCCCCAGCGAGCGCAGCCACAAGCACGCTCGCGGCCTCGTCGGGCCGGCCGACATCGAGCAGCGCACTCGCTCTGGCAACCGCGGCCTCGCTCACGTCAGGCGAGCTTGCGTCGCTTCAGGTAGGCGGCCAGCTCGTCGTAGGTGCCGTCCTCGTTGGCGAAGAGCGCGACATTGCGCGCGGTCGAGAGCCACGGGCCGGTGGACGGCTTCACCTCGGCGAGCGCGGCCTGCAGGTCGCGCATCTCGATCAGGCGCACCGTGCCCGATGCCGCTGCGTCGAGCATGGCGTGCTCGGTCGCCGTCTCGCATACGTGCGCAATGTCCGCGCCGGTGAAGTCGTCGGTCTGGGCCGCCAGACGGCCGAGGTCGATGCCCGCGATCGGGCGGTCGCGCAGGTGGTACTTGAAGATCTCGGCGCGGGCGCCCGCGTCGGGCGGGAGCACGAGCAGCGTGCGGTCGAACCGGCCCGGGCGTCGCAGGGCGCTGTCGACATCCCAGGGATGGTTGGTGGCGCCGAGAACGAACACGCCCTCGTTGCTGCCGTCGGTGCCGTCGAGCTCGGCCAAGAGCTGGTTCACGGTTGTGCGCACGTCGCCCCGGATCTGCGAGCGGCGCCGCCCGATCGCGTCCACCTCGTCGATGAAGAGCACGCACGGCGCGCTGCGTCGTGCCAGGTCGAAAAGGGCGTGCAGGTTGCGCTCGCTCGCGCCGATCCACATGTCGAGCACGTCGTGGATCGACACGCCGACGAACCCCGCGCCGAGCTCACCGGCGACCGCGCGGGCGAGGAAGGTCTTGCCGCACCCGGGCGGCCCGTACAGCAGCAGGCCGCCGCGCAGGCTCTTGCCGTACGCCTTGCGCAGCTGCGGGTTTCGCATCGGTGCCAGGAACGCCGCCTCGAGGCGGCGTTTCACATCCTCCATGCCCCCGACGTCCGCGAGCGTCAGCTCGGTGTGCTCGATGTCGTACGGCGATGGCTCCGCCGGAGCGCTGCCGGTCACGAACATCGGCGGCACGCTGGCATCCAGTTGCGCCTCGGCCCGCCGCCAGTCGAACCCGGCGCCGTCCGACGTGTCCGTAGGAGCCACAGGCTCATCCGGGCCAGTCGCCCGCAGAAGCAGGGCGCGCGCCTCTTGGGAGCTCGGATCGCGCTCGAGCGCGGCCGCCGCGTGACGCACCGCATCGTCGCGATTGCCAGCGCCCAGCAGAAGGCCGGCCAGGTGCAGGCGCAGCGGAACATCCTGCGGCGAGGCCTCGACGGCAAGCCGCAGGCTTTGGATCAGGGGTGCGTCCGCCACAGTCAGATCATCGGAGAAATCGCACGAGCACTAAACCCCCGCAAGGGCCCGCCGTGGAGTAGCCTTTGCAGGCGCAACTATGAGGAAGATCCAGAGCCAGGGCGTTCACCACATCACCATCGTCGGCGCCGACCGGCAGACGTCGATCGGGTTCTGGGAGGGGGTGCTCGGCATGCCGTTCGTCTTCGAGCAGCCGAACCTCGACAACAAGGCCGAGAGCCACCTCTACTTCGACCCGGGCGACGGCCGCCTGATCACGGTCTTCACAAACGAGGAGCGCACCCCCGACCCGGCGCGCACGCCCACCGACCCGGGCTGCGTGCACCACGTCGCGTTCTCGCTCTCGCAGGCCACGTTCCACCAGACGGTCGAGCGGCTCGACGAGCGCGGCATCCGCCACAGCGGCGTGAAGGATCGCGGGTTCATGGACTCGATCTACTTCGACGATCCACTCGGCCTCTTGATCGAGCTCGCGTCGTATCGGTTCGAGCCGCCGTTCGGTTACACCCACTCCGACGTCCTGCTCGAGGCGCACAGGCTGCGCACGGAGCGCGGCGACTACAACATCGCCGAGGTGCACCTGGCCGACGCCATCCAGGTGCTGATCGAGCGGTCGCGGCCCTCGCTCTCGGACGACCGGTCACCGAAAGACCCGTACTCAGGAGGAAGCGGATGACGATGAAGCTGCATGTGCTCAAGCCGAGCGTGAACAACCTGACGGTGCGGATCTTCGTCCGCGCGGCGGGGCTCGACTTCGAGGAGATCGACGCGTGGGGCAACACCACGACGCCGGAGTTCCTTGCGATGAACCCGGCCCATCTGACGCCGATGATCGAGGAGACGGGGCTGCCGCGCGCAACGCTTTGGGAGAGCTGCGCGATCATGGCCTACCTCTCGAACGTGAACGGCCTGGAGCAGTTCTACCCGAGCGACCCGGGCAAGCGGGCGATGATCGACAGCGCGAACTTCTACCTGATCGGCACGCTCTATCCGCTGGTCGCGCGCGCCACCTACCCGGCCCTGAACTTCCCGGGGTACCCCGGCGAGGTGGGCTCCTCGGACGCCGGCGACGATGCGAAAGCAGCGGCGCAGAAGGCCGCCGAGGATGCGCTCGCCGAGCCGCTCGACGTCTACCGCTCCTTCTTCCTCGACGGCAAGAGGTTCATCGGCGGCGACCACCCCTCGACGGCCGACATCCGCCTCGCGGCGACGCTCGAGTTCCTCGCCTCGATCGAGTACGACCTTCCGGAGTGGGCGAAGGACTTCATGGAGCGGATGGCCGACACCCTCGGTGACGCCTACACCGAGCCGGCCGCGGACGTGCGCGGCTACATCGCGTACGTGAAGTCGCAGGCGACCGCCTGAGCAGCGGTGCTGGGCGGGAGCCTGCCGCTCCCGCCCAGCACTTCTCACCCTCGGGCAGAGGGTGCGAAGTCAGGATGCGACCGGGGTCAGATGCGGTCATCCTGGTATGCTCGCGCGCCGTGAGGGTCAGCCGTTGACTCGGGCGCTCTACGGGGTGGGGCAGGCGTGCGTGCGCCACCGCTTCATCGTGATCGGCGTGTGGCTCGTCGTGGCGATCGGGATGCACCTGTGGGCGGCATCGCTCGGGCAGCAGTGGAACGACAACCTGACCCTGCCGGGCACCGGCTCGACGCAGGCGACCGACCTCCTGCAGCAGAAGCTGCCCCAGCAGGCCTACGGCAGCATCCCGGTGACGCTGCTTGACCCCACCGGCACCCTGGGCGACGCGGCGAGCGCGAGCGCGATCAACGCGACCGTCGCCAACCTGAAGGCCCTGCCCCACGTCACCCGCGTCGTCAGCCCGCTCGACCCCGGCGCCTCGGCGCTGCTCAGCAAGGACAAGAAGGCCGGTTACATCTCGGTCACGCTGAACATCGGCTCGAGCGACACATCGACCGAGCAGGCGCAGCAGATCCTGGACGCGGCGGCCCCCGCGGCGAAGGCCGGCCTCTCGCCCGCCGTCGGCGGCTACGTCGGCCAGAAGCTCTCGCGACCGTCGACCGAGAGCAGCGAGGTCGTCGGCCTGCTGGCGGCCGTCGTCATCCTGGTGCTCGCGTTCGGCACCGTGACCGCGATGGCGCTTCCGATCATCACCGCCGTCCTCGGCCTCCTGACGACGCTCGGCCTGATCACCGCGATCGGGCACGTCACCGCCGTGCCGACCGTCGCCCCCACGCTCGCGACGATGATCGGCCTCGGCGTCGGCATCGACTACGCGCTCTTCATCGTCACCAAGCACAAGCTGCACCTGGCCCACGGCATCGAGATGAACGAGTCGATCGCCCGGGCGACCGCGACGTCGGGCGGCGCGGTCGTGTTCGCGGGCGTGACGGTCGTGATCGCCCTGTGCTCGCTGGTCGTCGCCGGCATCCCGCTCGTGTCCACGCTCGGCTACACAGCCGCGATCGCTGTCGGCGTGTCCGTGCTCGCGGCGATCACCCTGCTCCCGGCGCTGCTCGGTGTGCTCGGCGGCCACATCGACTCGCTGCGCGTCCAGATCGGCCGCACCCATCCCGACGACCAGCAGCCGCACGGCTGGGCGCGGATGGCCCGCGCGGTCGGCGGCCGGCCGTGGCCGTACATGATCGCGAGCACGATCGTGCTGCTCGTCCTGGCCTTCCCGCTCGTGCACCTGAAGTTGGGCCAGTCCGACCAGAGCGTCCTGCCGAAGTCGACCACCTCGCGCCAGGCCTACGACGCGATCGCCCAGGGCTTCGGCGCCGGCTCGAACGGCCCGCTCCTGATCGCGGTCAGGTTCGGCACGCCGGCCAAGCCCGCGCAGGCCGGTGGCGACCCCACGAGCGATCCCCGCCTGACGGCGCTCCAAAACGCGATCGCAAAGACCCCCGGCGTGCAGTCGGTCGCGCCCGCGACGGTCGATCCAACGGGCACCGCGGCCGTGTTCAGCGCGATCGCGACGACGGCGCCGTCGGCGTCGCAGACCGAGGACCTGGTCAACAACCTGCGCGACTCGGTAATCCCGCGGGCACTCACGGGCACCGACCTGACCGCGTACGTCGGCGGCCAGACCGCCGGCTACATCGACCTGGCCGAGAAGATCGCGGACAAGCTCCCGCTGATGATCGCGATCGTGGTCCTCCTGAGCTTCATCGTGCTCATGATCGCGTTCCGTTCGGTGGTGATCCCGGCCAAGGCCGCCGTGATGAACCTGCTCTCGGTCGGAGCGGCGTACGGCGTCGTCACGCTCGTGTTCCAGGAGGGCCACGGGGTCGGCCTCGTCGGCCTGCCGCACGCGATCCCGATCGTGAGCTTCGCGCCGCTGCTCATGTTCGCGATCCTGTTCGGCCTCTCGATGGACTACGAGGTGTTCCTCGTCAGCCAGATCCAGGAGCGCTACCACGCCACCGGCGACGCCGGCGGGGCCGTGGTCGAGGGCCTGGCCTCAACCGGCCGGGTGATCACGTCGGCGGCGCTCGTGATGGTGTTCGTGTTCTCGAGCTTCCTGCTGAACGGCGACCCGGTCGTGAAGGAGTTCGGCATCGGCCTCGCCGTCGCGATCGCGCTCGATGCGACCGTCGTGCGCTGCATGCTGGTGCCGTCGGTGATGGAGCTTCTGGGCGAGCGCAGCTGGTGGCTGCCCGGATGGCTCGACCGGATCCTGCCGCACGTGAACGTCGAGGGCACGGGCGTCTTCGACGACGCCCCGGTGCAGGCGGCGCCACCTCCGCCGCCTCCGCCTCCGCCTCCGCCACCCCCGCCTCCGCCGCCGCCTCCGGAGCCCGAATCCCCGGCGGTCGCCGCGGTGGACGCGGCGCCTGCTGCGGACGAGGCACCGGCGGCACCCGAGCCCGAGCCGCCGCCTCCCTGACCGGCCCCGGCGGATCCACGCTACCGTGGAAGCGATGAGTTCCGAGGCTCCGGCGGGTCTTCAAGGGACACTCGCAAACCAGGGAGCAACACCGGATGACGATGGACCGAAATGATTCCCGCAGGCGCTGGCTGGCGCTGATCCTGCTCTGCGGCGGGACGCTCATGATCGTGCTCGACACGACGATCGTGAACGTCGCGCTGCCGTCGATCCGCCAGAGCCTGGGATTCTCGGAGACGTCGCTCGCCTGGGTCGTCAACGCCTACCTGCTCACCTTCGGCGGCTTCCTGCTGCTCGGCGGCCGCCTCGGCGACCTGTTCGGGCACCGGCGGCTGTTCCTGATCGGGATCGCGCTCTTCACGCTCGCGTCGCTCGCATGCGGCCTCGCCAACACCCAGCACCTGCTGATCGTCGCGCGGGCGGTGCAGGGCCTCGGCGGCGCGATCGTCTCGGCCGTCTCGCTCTCGCTGATCATGACCATGTTCACCGAGCCCGGCGAGCGGGCGAAGGCCATGGGCGTCTTCGGCTTCGTCGCCGCGGGCGGCGGCACGGTCGGCGTGCTCCTGGGCGGCATCCTCACCGACGTGCTCGACTGGCACTGGATCTTCATCGTCAACCTGCCCGTCGGCATCGCGGTGTTCGCGTTCTGCTTCGTGCTGCTGCCGTCCGGCCGCGGGCCTGCCGGCGTGCGGCTCGACGTCGCGGGCGCTGTGACGGTCACCGCAGCGCTCATGTGCGCGGTGTACGCGATCGTGAACGGAAACCAGGCGGGCTGGACGTCGGCGCAGACGCTCGGCCTGCTCGGCGCGTCGGTCGTGCTCCTGCTCGCATTCCTCGGGATCGAGGCGAAGGTGGCGTCGCCACTTGTGCCGCTCAGCCTGTTCCGGCTGCGTGACCTCACGACCGCGAACGTCATCGCCGTCCTGTGGGCCGCCGGCATGTTCGCCTGGTTCTTCCTCTCGGCGCTCTACCTGCAGATCGTGCTCGGCTACAGCCCGCTGCGCGTCGGCCTGGCCTTCCTGCCCACGAACCTGATCATGGGCGCGTTCTCGCTCGGCCTCTCGGCCAAGCTCGTGATGCGGTTCGGCATCCGGCGACCGCTCTCGATCGGCCTCTCGCTCGCGGCGGTCGGGCTCTTGCTGTTCGCCCGCGCCCCCGTCGGCGGCAGCTACGTCGTCGACGTGCTCCCGAGCATGATCCTGCTCGCGTTCGGCGCCGGCATCGTCCTTCAACCCGCTGCTGCTCGCGGCGATGAACGACGTCGAGCCGGCCGAGGCCGGCCTGGCATCGGGCGTCGTGAACACCGCCTTCATGATGGGCGGCGCGCTCGGCCTCGCCGTGCTCGCGACCCTCGCGGCGCGGCACACCGAGAGCCTGCGCGCCGCGGGCGAGAGCTCGCTGGTCGCGCTGAACGGCGGGTACCACCTTGCCTTCCTGGTCGGCGCGGCGTTCACGCTCGTCGCCGCCGTGATCGGCGCCACCGTCCTGCGGGCCGAGATGCAGGCGCCCGCCGAGGGCAACGAGGCGATGGACCGCCGCGCCGTGGCCGAGGGCGAGTACTAGACTCGCGCCGATGGGTTCCTTCACGGTGACGTTCCGTGGCCGCGCGAGGGCGCGGCGCACATGCCCGGCCGGGCTCCGGCCGGCACTTCCTGCGTAGCGCACGCCTGGCCGCAGAGATCGTGGCGACTGCGGGCGTCGGCCCGGGTGATCTCGTCGTCGAGATCGGGGCGGGCTTCGGCCGGCTGACGGCGCCGCTCGAGCGCACCGGCGCGCGCGTGGTCGCCGTGGAGCTCGACCCCGGGCTCGCGGCGTCGCTGCGGCGCCGCCTCGGTCGCGGCCCGCTGACGGTCATCGAGGCGGACGTGCTCACGCTGCCCGCGCCGCTCGAGCCGCACCGCGTGGTCGGCAACATCCCGTTTGCGATCACGACACCGATCCTGCGCCGGCTGCTCGATGATCCCCGCGGCTCGCTCCAGCGGGCCGACCTGATCGTGCAGGCCGGATTCGCGCGCAAGCGCACGTCGAGCCGCCCGTCGACGCTGCTCGCTCTGCGCTGGCTGCCGTGGTGGCGGCTCGACGCAGAGCGCCACCTGCCCGCCGCCTGCTTCGATCCACCGCCCGCGGTGGATGCCGCGCTGCTCACCGTCCGGCGGCGCCCGCGGGCGCTGCTCGCCGCCGCCGACGCCGCCGCCTACCGCGCCTTCGTCGAGAACGCGTTCACCCGTGACGCCCGCCCGGTGCGGCGGACGACACCGGTTGCGCCGCTCACCTGGAAGCGGTTCGCGCGCGATCGCGGCCTGCGGCTCGACGCCCGCCCGCACGAGCTCGACGTGTGGGACTGGGTCGCCCTATTCACCCTGGGCGGCCGCTGATGCGACAATCCGGCGCGATGCGCGCAGTCGTCAACACCTCGCTTGACACCGCGGCGGTGCCTGCACCGGTCACCGACGCGGTCGCGTTCCACACGGGCCTTACGGAGTACCGGCCGACCCCGGTGCACGACCTGGCCGGTGTGGCGGACGAACTCGGCCTCGCGGAGGTCGCGCTCAAGGACGAGTCCGACCGGCTCGGGCTGCCCGCGTTCAAGGTGCTCGGCGCCTCGTGGGCGGTCGAGCGCACGCTGCGTGCACGGCCGGACGTCCGCCGTCTGGTGACCGCAAGCGCCGGCAACCACGGCCGCGCGGTCGCCCACGTCGCCGCCCAGCGCGGCCTTGAGTGCCGCATCTATCTCCCGGCCCGCTCGGCGCAGGCCCGGCGCGAGGCGATCGCAGCCGAGGGCGCCGAGGTGATCGTCACCGCGGGCGCCTACGAGGGCGCCGTCGCCGAGGCCGCCGCGGCGGGTACCGAGCCGGGCACGGTCACGCTCGCCGACGTCGGCGCCTCCGACTCGGCCCGGTGGGTGATCGACGGCTACCAGACGCTCTTCGCCGAGACCGCGGTACAGGGCCGGTTCGACGTGATGCTCGTCCCCGTCGGCGCCGGGGCGCTCGCGGCCGCCGCGGCCCGGTACGGCGCGCATGCCGGCATCGCCGTCGTCGGCGTCGAGCCGCAGACCGCCGCATGCCTGACCGCGTCGCTCGCCGCCGGCCGGCTGACGCCGGTCGAGAACCCCGGCACGTCGATGGCAGGCCTTGACTGCGCCGAGATCTCGCAGACGGGGTGGCCGTCGCTACGCGCCGGGATCGCCGGCACGGTGACCGTCGCCGACGCCGAGGTGCACGCGGCGATGCGCGCGCTCGCCGCCGGCGGCCTTGCGATCGGCGACTGCGGCGCGGCCACGCTCGCCGCCCTGCGCGCACTCGCCGGCGAGGCGGCGTGCGCGGAGCTGCGCGCCGCGATCGGCCTCGGCGGCCGCAGCCGCGTGCTCCTGATCGCCACCGAGGGCGCGACCGACCCGGACGCATACCGGGACGTCATCGCGGGATGAGCACCTCGGCTCCGGTCACCGTCGTGCGCCTCGGCCCGGGCGACGCCGCGGTGGTGCACTCAGGCGCCGACCTCTTCGACGCGCCGCCGACCGCCGAGTGGACGGCCCGGTTCCTCGAGCGCGACGGTCATCACCTGCTGGTCGCGTTCGCGGGCGATCGCCCCGTCGGGTTCGTCACCGGCGTCGAGACGACCCACCCCGACAAGGGCACCGAGATGTTCCTGTACGAGCTCGCGGTGCATCCCGGCCACCGCCGCCAGGGCGCCGGGCGTGCGCTCGTCGAGGCGCTGCGTGCGCTCGCGCGCCTGCGCGGCTGCTACGGGATGTGGGTGGCGACCGACGCGGGCAACGAGGCCGCGCTGGCAACCTACCGGGCCGCGGGCGCCGAGCCGCCGGAGCCCTGCGTGACGCTCACCTGGACGTTCTAGACGACGGTGCCGCGCGCCGCGAACGTCACGGTCGGGAGCGTGAACGGGCCGTCGCCGAGCTCCTCGTGGCAGCGATCGCGGATCTGGTCCTGCCGGCCTGCATCGAGGCCCGTCAGGTAGGTGCCCGCCGGGCCGACACCCAGCGAGAAGGGCTGCCACCAGTCGTCGAACGTCGGGTGCTCGACGTGGGCGGCCTGCTCGACCTCGGCCACGTCCTGAAGGCCCGCCGCGGTGAGCACGGCGCCCGGCCGGCCGTCGCCGGCGCTCGGCGGGTTGAGCTCGTTTCGCGCGTCGGGCGCCAGCGCCACGGCCGCCCGCCAGAACGGGCTGAACGGCGCCCGGCCGCCGGCGAGATCCCACACCGACACCGCCACCGCTCCGCCGGAGCGCGTGACGCGCGCCATGTCGCGCACGCCGGCCACGGGATCGCCCATGAAGTGCATGACGAGCTGCGCCAGCGCGGCGTCGAACGCGCCGTCTGCGAACGGCAGCTCCTCGGCGACTCCCCGGCGGACGTCGACGCCGGGATGGCGTCCATGCATCGCATCGACGAACTGCTCCGACGGGTCGATCGCCGCGACCGCGCTCGCCCCGAGCCGGCCGGCAAGCTCGGCCGTGAGCATTCCCGACCCGCAGCCGACGTCGACCGCGCGCTGCCCGGCGGCCACGCCCGCGAGATCGGCGAGCTGCGCCGACAGGGTGACCGAGTAGCGGCCCATGAAGCGGTCGTACGCGTCGGCGGAGACATCGAAGGCCATGCGCGTGCGAGCCTACAGGGGCGGCGCCGTCACGGCGCGAACAGGCCCTCGCCGACGTACCCTCCGCGACGCGCGCCGGCCGGGATCGCGAACAGCGCACTCGCCGTGTGCCGGATGTATTCGTTCAGGGCGTCGCCGGCCGCGAGCTGATACTGCAGCACCGAGAACTGGGCGTGCGGGTCGCGCTGGAAGGAGATGAAGAAGAGTCCCGCGTCGAGCATGCCCGTGGCCGGATCGATGCCGTCGGTGTAGTTGTAGCCCCGCCGCAAGATGCGCACACCGCCGTTCGTGACGTGCGAGCTCAGGCGGATGTGGGCGGCGGCCGGGATCACGAGCGTTCCGTCGGGCCGGCGGGCGCCGAGGTCGACCGGGTCGTGCTCGGCCCTCTCCCCGAGCGGCGCGCCGGAGCGCTTGCCCCGGCCGATCGTGTTCTGCTGGTCGGCGAGCGCCGAGTCGTCCCACTTCTCGATCAGCATGCGGATGCGGCGGCTGACGAGGTAGGTGCCGCCGTGCATCCACGCCTGAGCCTCGTCCCGTCCGACCCACACGAACCGGCGCATCTGCGCCGCGTCGGACGCCTCGAGGTTGTTCGTGCCGTCCTTGAAGCCCTGCAGGTTGCGCGGTGTCTGCTGCGCCCGCGACGTCGCCGACGCCCGCCCGAAGCCGAACTGCGTCCAGCGCAGCACCGCCGCGCCGTGGGCGATCCGGGCCAGGTCGCGGACGGCGTGGAACGCCACCTGGGGATCGTCGGCGCAGGCCTGCACGCACAGGTCGCCGCCCGAGCTCGCCGCGACCAGATGGTCGCCGGGGAACGCCTGCAGCGGCGAGAGCGGCCGCGGCCGGCGGGCGGCCAGGCCGAAGCGGTCTTGCCCATCCTTGCGGAAGACGCCCGGGCCGAGCCCGAAGGTCAGCGTCAGGCTGGACGCCGCCAGGCCAAGCGCCTCACCCGTGTCGGCCGGCGCGGCGTCGGCCGGGCCGGCCGGGCTCCCGACCGGACGGCCGGCGGTCATGAGCGCCGCCGCCTGCGACCACACGCGCAGCAGGTCGCGCAGCTCCGCGGCGGTCGTGAGCGTGAGGTCGAAGGCCGCAAACACGAGCCGCCCCGGCGGCGGCGTCGTGATGCCGGCCTGGTGCGGGCCGTGGAACGGCACCGTGCTCGGCCGCGCCGCGGCCAGCGCGTCGGAGTAGCCGATCGCGCCCGCACCCGCGACGCCGACCGCCGTGCCACCGGTCGCCGCGAGCAGCCGCCTGCGTGTGAATCCCCCCACCCTCCAAGAGCCTCCTCGCGCAACGTTACCGCAGCGGCGGGCGGCGGTGGATGAACGAATCGTGAAATACTCGCCCCACTCGACCCAGGAGACCTCGATGCCGGACTCGATGGGCCGCGGTTGGGCGGATGTGCTTGCTGAGATCCCGCTCTTCGCCGGCCTCTCCAAGCGCCACCTGAACAAGATCGCCGCGCTCGCAAAGACGCGGCGGTATGCGCGCTTCAGCCCGATCGTCCGCGCCGGCGACCGTGCCGACAACTTCTACGTCATCCTCGACGGCGAGGCGCTCGTGAAGCTGCCGAGCAAGCGCGGCGTGCGGCTGAAGGCCGGCGATGCATTCGGCGAGATGGCCCTGCTCGACGGGACGCCGCGCACCGCCACGGTCGAGGCGCAGACCGAGGTGCTGGCGATGCTGCTCGGGCGCTCGGCCTTCCTGAAGACGCTCGAGGCCGAGCCAAAGATCGCGCTCGCGATCATGCGCACACTGGCCGAGCGGTTGCGCAAGGCGAACCTCTCGCCGACAGGCTGAGCGCCGCTCAGCGCGCCGGCAGCGCGGCGAGATCGGCCGCGGCGAGCCGCCAGTCGCCGGCCCGCGCGTTCGCCTGCACCTGTGCGGGCGTCATCGCGCCGGCGATCACTGACGCCACGCCGGGATGCGAGGCGAGCGCGGCGATGGCGAGCTCGAGCAGGCTGTGGCGGCGCTCCGCCGCGAACGCGGTCAGGCGGTCGACGAGCAGGAACGCCGCCTCCGAGGCCTCGACCCCGGGGGTTACCCACGTGCCGTCGTCCAGCGACCCCTCGCGCACCAGGCGCGTGCCCGGCGGCGGGGGCTGCCCGTGGCGGTACTTGCCCGTGAGCAGCCCGGCCGCGAGCGGGTAATAGGGCACGAACCCGATACCGAGCTCGCGGCAGCGGGGCAGGATGTCGCGCTCGGGGCTGCGGTCGAGCAGCGAGTACTCGTTCTGCAGCGCTGCGATCGGCCCGGCCGCGGCCGCCTCATCGAGCTGCTCGGCGGTGAGGTTGGACACGCCGAGCGCGCGCACCTTGCCCTCGGCGACGAGCCCGGTCATCGCGGCCACCGTCTCGCCGATCGGCGTGACCTCGTCGGGCCAGTGGTAATACAGCAGGTCGACGTGGTCGGTGCGCAGGCGGGCAAGCGAGCGTTCAAGCGCCTGCCGCACGTAGGCGGGCGCGCCCCGAGCCGGCCCCTCATCGCCCATCTCGCCGCCGAACTTCGTCGCCAGGACGACCTGGTCGCGGCGGCCCTGCAGCACCTCGCCCAGCACCTGCTCACTGCCGCCCCGGCCGCCGTAGATGTCGGCGGTGTCGAAGAAGGTGACACCCGCGGCGATCGCCGCGTCCACCACGGCCCGCGAGCCCGCGCGGTCGAGCCGGCCGCCGAAGTTGTTGCAGCCGAGGCCGACGCGGGAGACCTGGAGCGGGCCGAGCGGGACGTGTTCCATGGACCGCGAGTCTAGTTCTCGAAAGACCCGCGAACGGCCACAGCAGACGGTTCGTGACGTCCCGCACAGGCTAAGCGGTCTCCAACCTTGCCGGCGGACGAGGGGCGTATACTCCGCCGACCCGTGCCCCCGCGAACGTCGCAGCGAGCTGCCGGCCGTTGCGAACCAGGAGCCGCTTGGCAACCCAGACGCCGCCCAGAGGTCCGGGCGGGGGAGATCCCCCCCGGCGCGCACAAAAGATGGTCGTCTACGGCAGTGAGCCGCCGAAGCCGCCTCGTCGCGGCGGCCGGCGCAAGCGCCACCGCCTGCCTCGCTGGGCGCGCTGGACGCTCGCCGTGCTCGGCATCCTGGTGCTGGCCGTGGTCGCGGCCGGCGGCTACGAGCTGTGGTATCTGAACAACGTCTACAACAAGGTGACCAAGCTCCACGGCACCGACAAGAAGGCGTCGGTGCACCTGGCCCCGAACATCCCGACGTCATCGCAGCCCATCACCGCGCTCCTGATCGGCTCCGACCACCGGGCCGACGGGGCGACCGGCCAGAACGGGCTCTCGGACACGCTCATGCTGGCCCGGCTCGATCCCAAGCACCACATGGTGTCGCTGCTCTCGATCCCGCGTGACCTGTGGGTGCCGAGCGCGGGCCAGAAGATCAACTCGTTCTACTCCGAGGGCGGCGACAACGCCTCGCTGCAGGCGGTCGAGAGCGTCACCGGCGTGCGCCCCAACTACCTGATCAACGTCGACTTCGCCGGCTTCCAGCGGCTTGTGGACACGCTCGGCGGGATCTACGTGAACGTCGACCAGTACTACTACAACCCGCTCGCCCAGTCGCAGTCCACCGGCTTCTCGGCCATCGACATCAAACCCGGCTACCAGAAGCTGAACGGGGCCGACGCGCTGGCGTTCTCGCGCTACCGCCACACCGACGACGACTTCCACCGCCAGGCCCGCCAGCAGACGTTCCTGCGCTCGTTCGAGGCGCGCGCGTCGGACCGCTTCCACGGCATCTCCGTGACCGACATTCCGTTCATCAACAGCATGCTCGGCGCGATCTCAAACAGCGTCACCATCGTCGGACCGGACAAGAAGGCGCCGAGCCCGCAGACCCTGCTCACGTTCGCGGCCACCGCCTACCAGGCCCGCTCGCACATCGTGAGCGTGCACCTTGGCTGGACGCCGTACAACGCCCCCGACGGCGAGGCGGCGCTGCAGGTGACCGACCTGCCCCAGGCGCTCTTCCAGTGGAAGCACCCGTGGAAGCTCGCGAGCGCGGGGGCGACCCTGCCGACGGGCAAGGTCAAGCACCCCAAGCACGTCTGGAAGCCGGCAGTGACACCCGCCGGCGTGCACGTCGCGGTGCTGAACGGAAACGGCGTGAACGGGGCCGCGGGCAAGGCCGTCGCCGGCCTCCAGGCCTGGGGCTACCACGCGCACCCCGGGAACGCGTCCGGCACCTCCGTCGCGGCCACAACCGCCTACTACCGGCCCGGCGCCGCCGCCGCGGCGGCCGACCTCGCCCACATCTTCGGAAGCGCCACGACCGCCCCGCTCTCGGCCGCGGTCGCGGGCGTGATCGGCGCACGCGCGCAGGTGGCGGTCGTCTTCGGGGGCGCGTTCAAGGGCAAGCTCGCGGTGCCTGCGCCGAAGAAGACGGTGAAGAAGCCGACCGGGCCGCCCGCGACGATCACGCCGACGAGCTCCTACCGGGCCGACTTCGTCCACGCGCAGAGCATCTTGCACTTCCCGATCATGTACCCGACCGTCGCCCAGGCTGACTCGAGCCTGTGCCCGTGGGTGCCGATCCCCGCCGGCCCGGGCGTCCTCAGCTGCCAGGGCACCTCGACGTCGCCCACGCGTATCTACGGCATCGCGGCGGCCGGGCACGGGTGGAACTCGACCTACGCGGTCTTCCACATGTCGAGCCCGAGCGGCGACGCCTACTGGGGCATCGAGCAGACGCGCTTCACCGCCGCGCCGCTGCTGCAGACCCCCAACGCCACCCGCAACCTCGACGGGCGCAAGTACCTCTTCTTCTTCAACGGCAGCCACATCCAGACCATCGCCTTCATCCAGGGCGGCGTCGCCTACTGGGTGCAGAACACGCTGCTCGACGACCTGACCGATCCCGAGATGGTCGCGATCGCGCGGTCGCTCAAGCCCGTGCGCCGCTGAGCGCGAGGAACGGCGCCACGGCCGCGCCGAAGGCGGCCGGCTGCTCGAGGCTCGGCAGGTGCGCCGCGGCGGGGATCTCGGCGCGCGTCGCGTGCGGCAGCGCGTCCACGAGCCGGGCGGCGATGGCATGGATGTCGGCATGGTCGAGCGCGCCGACGACCACGAGCGCCGGCGCCGCGATCTCGCCCAGGCGGTCGTTCAGGCCCGCCACGAGCGGCTCGTCGGGAGCGGCCTCGCC
The DNA here is from genome assembly GCA_963825325.1 of uncultured Actinomycetes bacterium. Taxonomy (GTDB): domain Bacteria; phylum Actinomycetota; class Thermoleophilia; order Gaiellales; family JAICJC01; genus JAICJC01. The sequence goes on along the minus strand of CAWGSU010000003.1, from coordinate 131,818 downwards.
GACCGGCACCTGCACCTCGAGCGCGCGCAGCTGCATGGCGTGCACCTGCGCCCGCACCACGGCGTCGGCCGGCCCGACCCAGAAGCGCACGTTCGCGTCGGCCGCGGCGTCCAGGTCGCCGCGCTCGATCGCGGCCTCCTCGACGGCCCAGTAGTCGCGCACGTCCTGCGACCACGCGTGCGCCGGCAGGCCCGAGCCTGCGAGGACGAGCGCCGAGATCCGCTGGGGCGCGGCGACCGCAACCTCGAGCACGACGCTGCCGCCGAGCGAGGCGCCGACGAGGGCGGCCCGGTCGATGCCGGCGGCGTCCATCGCGTCCAGCACGTCGCGGGCGTTCGAATACGGCTCCGGCGGCAGCGGCGAGCGGCCGAAGCCGCGCAGGTCGAGCCGCAGCAGCCGGTGCGACCCGGCCAGCGAGCGCCACTGCGGATCCCACATGCCGCTGTCGCAGATCCCCGCGTGGACGAGCACCACCGGCGGGCCGGCGCCGGTCACCTCATGGTGCAGGTCCGCCGCTCAGCCCTCGTAGGTGACGAGGTCGATCGTCTCGACGATGTCCTCGTCCCACGTCTTCTGGTGCGGCCCGCCCTCCATCATCAGCGCCCGCTGCACGTCGAGCCGGTCGGCATCCTCCGCGTACGCCCGCGCGCCGCCGTGCGAGGTGAACTCCACGACGCCGACGAACACGTTCGGGTCGTCGGTCGAGCGCCCGATCCAGTGGCCCACCGCGCCGTGCTTCACGCGCTGCGGCTCGTGCGCGGCAAACGCGGCCTTCCAGACCTCGAAATCGCCGCCGCGGAAGCGGATGACGAACTGAATCGTTCCCGGCTGCAACATCCCCGGGATCTTGCCACATCGAGACAATCGGCTCTGCGGCCCGTATGCTCGTGGCATGTGGTATGCAAGCGTCGGCACCCACTTCCCGAAACGCACCCTGGGCTGGGGCATCGCGCTTGCGATCGTTGTGATCGTCCTTGCCGACGGCGTGCGGTGGATCGCGAACCGGCACGACGGGCCCCGGCGCTGCCCTATCGCGGGGCGGCCGCGGCGGCGTTCCTGAGCCGCCAGCCGGGCGGCAACGACGCAATCGTCGGGGCGCGCTGCACACCGAACCTGTGCACGGTGCGGCTGCACCCGATCCCGCGCACCGCGCGCGTGGCGACTGCCAGGCTGTACCAGGATCTCGCCGTTGACGTGGTGTTCATCGGCGGCCTCGGCCAGCCGAACGGGGCGGTGGCGACGCCGACCTGGCGGTTCACGCTCGCGACGCGAACCGGGGTTCTCACCGCCACGTGCACGAACGCCGAGGCGCACCGGGTCGGCGGCACGATCACGCCGGGCCTGCTGCCGTCGATCTGCCCGACGACCTGGCGGCCACACTCGTCCTAGCGGACCGCCGAAGTCACCCGGCCGGGGCGTCGAGCACGCCGACGACCTGGAACCAGTGCGGGTCGGGCTCGGGATTGCGCTCGATGCGCATGCCCAGCCGGCGCATGACGCTGATCGACGCGACGTTCGTGTGCTCGGTGGTCGCGACCACGCGATCGAGGCCGACCTCCGCGAACGCGCAGGCGATCAGGGCGGCGGCGGCCTCGGTGGCGAACCCGCGGCGGCGGTGCTCCGGCGCGATCGCCCAGTAGAGCCCGACCTCGGGCCGGTAGCGGCGGCCTGCCTGCGGCCACGACGGCAGCAGGCCGAACGGGCCGAGCGCCGGCACGAGCCCGAGGAGGCCGACGACCTCGCCAGCCTCGCGCAGCTCCACGGCCCGCTCTCCGTACGGCGGCTGGCGCAGCTCGTCGAGCTGCTCGTACCCGAGGCCGGTCCAGCGCAGCCAGCGCTCGCGGTCGCCGCCCGCGACATGCTCGACGGCGGCGCGGTCGCCCGCAACGAGCTCGCGGACGACGAGGCGGTCGGTGTCGAGCGGTGGAATGCGCACGCGGGCGAGCGTATACCACGACAGGGCCGGCCCGTATCCCCCCTTTCCGGGTGCTTGTCACCCGTCCGGGTGTGAGCCACCCTGAGCCTGACCCCAGGCGGCTTCGCGAGGTACCCCGTGCTCCCACACGCCACCGCAGATCCCAGCGGCGCGGCATCCCACCATCCCTTCCGGCGACCCCACTTCCTGCGTGAGACGGGCTGGTCGGCGGCGGTCCTGGTGGCGACGGTGGCGGCGATGATCGGGCTGACGGCGATCTCGTGGTTCACGATCTCGGCCACGAGCCACGCGAGCCGGGACGTGCGCACGGCCACCGACGCCGCCTACGCGTACAACCGCACACGGGACGCGATCGAGCGGCTCGGGCTCGCCGAGTTCACGTACGTCGAGTCCCCCGACCAGGCCACCGGCGCCGCCCTCGTGCACGCCATGGGATCGGTCGACATCGCGCTCGCACGGCTCAGCGACTCCGTCGCGACCCGCAACGTGCCCGCCGGATCGGCGGAGCGGCGCACGGTGAGGCGGCTCGATACCGACAGCCTCGCACTCACGATCGTCGTCGACCGCGCGACGGCGATGGCGGCGAACTACAACACCCATGTCGCCGACATCGACACCAAGGTCCTGCGCCCGCTCGTCGGCCGGATGCTGCGCATCGCCAACCGCGAGGTGGCGGTGCATCAGCAGGCGGCGGACGCCAGCCTCACGCGCTCGCAGACGACCGACCGCCGTGCCAGCCTGGTCGTCGTGATCACCGGGATCCTCTGCCTGGCCATCTCGTGGACGGTCGTGCGGATGCTGCGACTGCGCCGGCGGCTGGCCGACGTGCACCGGCGCGAGATCGGGCGCCTGCGCGACGCCGCCCTGCGCGACAGCCTCACGGGCCTGCGCAACCACCGCTGCTTCCAGGAGGACATCCGCCGGTCGCTCGCCGCCGACAGCGGCCTGCACGCCCTCCTGATCGACATGGACGGCCTCAAGGCGATCAACGACGGCCTCGGCCACCAGGCGGGCGACGAGCGCATCTGCCAGCTCGCGGCCGCCCTCACAACCGCGTGCACCGGCATCGCGGCGGTCGCCTACCGGATCGGCGGCGACGAGTTCGCGATCATCGCCGCGGGCCACAACGAGCGCCCCGAGCGGATCGCCGACGCCGTCCACGCGGCGCTGCGCACGTGTCCCGGCGCACAGCTCACCGCCACGATCGGGATCGCGAGCGCGTCGCCGGGGATGACCGCCGACGAGCTCTTGCGCCGGGCCGACATGGCGCTGATCGTGGGCAAGCCCACCCGCTCCGGAACGCGCAGCTACAGCCGGGCGCTCGAGAACGCGCCGGGCCACGCTGAGGCCGAGCGCGCGGAGCTGCTCGCGATCATCGACGACCCCGCGGCGATCATGCCGGTCTACCAGCCGATCGTCGACCTGCAGACGGGCGAGGTGCTTGGCCACGAGGCGCTCTCGCGCTTCCCGGCGGCCGACTGGCGCAACCCGCAGGAGTGGTTCGAGCTCGCCCACGCACACGACCTCGCCGTCGAGCTGGAGGCGGCCGCTGTGCGGGCCGCGCTCGCGTCGCCCGTGCGCCCGCTCGTACCGGGCGTGAACCTGAACATCAGCCCGAAGGTGCTCCTGAGCGCCCGCGACCGCATCGGCCTGCCCGACGACCTTTCGGCGATCACGATCGAGGTTACCGAGGATGCGCTCGTCACCGAGGGCCCCGACCTCGAGCTCGCACTGCTCGAGCTGCGCGCCCGCGGCGCCCGGATCGCCGTCGACGACGTCGGCACGGGATACGCCGGCTTCGCCCAGCTCGTGCGCGTGCGCCCCGACGTGATCAAGCTCCACCGCTCGCTCATCGCCGGCGTGGACACCGACCCGCTCAAGGCGGCGGTCGTGACCGCGTTCGTCGGCTTTGCCGGCAGCGCCCACGCGGTGGTGTGCGCCGAGGGCATCGAGACGCCGGCCGAGCTACAGACTGTGACGAGCCTCGGCGCCGGCTCCGGACAGGGCTACCTGCTGGGTCGTCCCGCGCCCGCCGGCGCCGTTGGTCCCGCGCCTCTGGTCGCGCTGTCGTGGCCCGAGCCGGGCGCGCCGGCCGGCAACGTCGTACCGCTGCGCCGCGCCGCCTCAGCTTGAGGCGACGCGGCGCGTGCGGCGCGGCATGAGCGGATCGGTCAGGAAGTGAGCGGCACCTGGCGGCGTCCGCGCGCGGCCATGCCGGCCGTGGCGACCAGCGCGAGCGCGAGGGCGGCCGCCGCGCCGATCGCGGCGTCGAGCCAGTCGAAGCCGCCGGCGGTGGTGGTGTGCGTGACGTAGACGGGGGTCACGATCGGCCGCGCGAGGTCGGTGCCGATCCTGTCGACGCGGTCGGGAACTGCCAGCGACGGCGTGTCCGGCGTGGCGATGCCGATGCGGTCGGCGCGGTCGGAGACGAGCGCGACGGGCGGGGCGGTCGGGGCGGCCGGGCGATAGGTGCCGACGTACGCGCTCGAGGCCGCCGCGGTCGTGCTCTGGGTCTGGCCGAGCGGCATCGCCTGTGCGGCCGGGGCCATCACGGCAACCAGCGCCGCGGTCGCGAGGGCGATACGAGTTGTGATGCGAGTGCTCATTTCCGCGCTCCTTGTTGATGGGGAGAAACTCATGCGACGAGCGTAGGGCCACCCTCACCGCGTGTCTGCGTCAGCAGAAACACACCGAGTGTGACCTTGCGCACAGTCGCCGCAACCGGCTCCGCGACCCGTAGTTCCCCGCTGTCCAAGCAGGGCCGACCCCGATGCCGCCGCGGGCCCCGGGGGCCGAGAATTGGGGTGCGATGGGACACCGCATCGTCATCCTGGGTGCCGGCACCGGCGGCAGTCTGGTCGCCAACCGGCTGCGCAAGGAGTACGGCAACAGGGCCGAGATCGTCGTCGTCGACCGGGACGACGACCACATCTACCAGCCCGGCCTGCTGTTCGTCCCCTTCGGGCTCGCCGATCCTGCGGCGATCGTGCGCTCACGTGCCGCGCAGCTGCGCCGGGGGATCGACTTCCGCATCGCAGACGTCGACCGCGTCGATGTCGAGCGCTCGGCCGTGCTGCTGGGCGACGGCACCGAGCTGCTCTACGACGTGCTCGTGATCGCGACCGGCGCCGAGCTCCTCCCCGAGGAGACCGAGGGCATGACAGGGCCCGGCTGGGGCGACTCCGTGTTCACGTTCTACACGCTGGCCGGAGCGACCGGCCTGCGCGACGCGCTACGCCGGCTCCGCTGCGGCCGCCTGGTCGTGAACGTCGTCGACCTGCCGATCAAGTGCCCGGTGGCACCGCTCGAGTTCTGCTTCCTGGCCGACTGGTACCTGCACAAGCACGGTGTCCGCGAGCGGGTCGACCTGCGGTTCGTGACCCCGCTCGACGCCGCGTTCACGAAGCCGGCCGCGTCGGCGCATCTGACCGGCCTGCTCGAGCGGAAGGGGATCGCGATCGAGACCGAGTTCGCCACGGGCGAGATCGACGGCGCCGGCGGACGGCTGGTCAGCTGGGACGAGCGCGAGGTCGGGTTCGACCTGCTCGTGACGGTGCCGCCCCACGGCGGGGCCGCGTTCGTCGCCCGCTCACCCGGGCTCGGCGACGACCTGGGATTCGTGCCCACTGACCCGGGGACGCTCCGGGCGAGCGCCGCGGCGAACATCTTCGTGCTCGGCGATGCGACCAACCTGCCCACGTCCAAGGCCGGCTCGGTGGCCCACTTCGAGGGCGAGACACTCGTCGACAACGTGCGCCGGTTCCTGGCCGGAAAGCCGCTTGCCGCCACCTTCGACGGCCACGCGAACTGCTTCGTCGAGACCGGATTCGGCCGGGCGCTTTTGATCGACTTCAACTACGACCAGGAGCCGCTTCCCGGGCAGTTCCCCATCCCCGGGATCGGGCCGCTGCCGCTGCTGCGCGAGGCGCGGCGGAACCACTTCGGAAAGCTCTTCTTCCAGTGGATCTACTGGCACCTGCTCGTTCCGGGGCGAGCGCTGCCCGGCATCAGCGCACGGATGCGGCCGCGCCGGGCACGCGCGGTGAAACCGAACCATCGAGGGGCACCAGCATGAGCACCATGACGCTTGCAGGTTCACCGGTCGACGTCGACGCCGAGGGCTTCCTCGAGGAGCCCGCTCAGTGGAGCCGCGACGTCGGCGCAGACATCGCCGCCCGAAATGGGATCGCGGCGCTGACCGACCGCCACTGGCTGGTGGTCGACTACATGCGCAAGACGTACCTCGAGACCGGCGCAGCGCCGTCGATCCGCACGCTCGGCAAGGCCTCGGGCGTGCCCATCAAGGAGCTGTACGAGCTGTTCCCGAAGGGCCCGGCGAAGCTCGCCGCCAAGATCGCCGGCATTCCCAAGCCGCGCGGCTGCATCTAGAGAGGACAGGAACATGGCCACCACACTGGCAGAGCCGCAGGTCGCCGACACGGCACCCGCAACGATCGCCAAGGTCGCGATCATCGTGTCGAAGGGGTCGCTCGAGGGTATCTACCCGGCGCTGATCCTGGCAAACGGCGCGCGCATGGAGGGCATCGAGGCCAACGTGTTCTTCACGTTCTTCGGCCTCGACGCGGTGCGCGACGACCGCATCGACCACATCAAGGTGGCGACGGTCGGGAACCCGGGGATGCACATGCCGACGCTGCTCGGCGCGATCCCGGGCATGGCCGCGATCGCCACCCGGATGATGTCGCGCCAGATGGAGAAGCTCGACATCCCGCCTGTGCGCGAGTTCATCGAGATGATCGCCGACTCGGGCGCAAAGCTCTATGCCTGCCAGGCGACGGTCGACATGTTCGGCCTGAAGCCCGCCGACTTCGTGCCCCAGGTGGAAGGTGTGCTGACGGTCGGCGAGTTCTACGAGCTTGCGGCCGGCGGGCAGATCATCTTCACGTAGCAGCGCGTCCGCGGCGCAACGAGGTACCGAACGGCACAAGAACCGGTATCGCCCCACGGGCGAACTACCGGTCGACGCGTTCACCGCCCCCGGACTCAAGGAGCACCACCCATGCCGTTCCAGCTCGGACTTCCAGAGATGATCGTCGTGCTCGTCGTCGCGCTGCTCTTCCTCGGCCCCAAGCGGCTGCCCGAGGCGGGCCGCTCGCTCGGCCGCGGGATCCGCGAGTTCAAGGACGGGATCAGCGACAAGACGCCTGCCGGCGACACCACGCCGGCCGCGATGCTCCACCCCGCGCTGCCGAGCTACACGCCGCCGCAGTCCTACACGCCGCCCACCCCGGTCGCCGCCGACTCCGGCCGCCCGACGAGCGCCTGACCGATCCGTGGCCCGCATCCGTCGCCTGACGCCCGACGACGAGGTCTCGCTGGTCGAGCACCTGGACGAGTTGCGCACGCGGCTGATCGTGTCGATCTCGGTGCTGGTGATCGCGGTCTCGGCCGCCTACTACGAGTACGGGCGCATCTTCACCCTGCTCACGGATCCGATCCACAACCGGCGGCTTTACAGCTTCTCTCCCGGCGAGGCGTTCTTCACCACCCTGGGCGTGTCGGTGTACGCCGGCCTGCTCATCAGCCTGCCGGTGCTCAGCTACCAGTTCTACGCCTACGTCATCCCCGCGTTCTCCGAAGAGTCGGTGCGCACCATCAGGCCGATGCTTTGGCTGACGCCGATCCTGTTCCTGATCGGCGTCGTGTTCGGCTGGTACGTCGTCGTCCCCGCCGCCCTGCACTTCCTGGTCGGCTACAACAGCCAAAACATCCACTACCTCCCCCGAGCCAGCGACTACATCCACTTCATCGCCATGACACTGCTGGCGATGGGACTCGTGTTCGAGCTGCCCGTGGTCATGATGATGCTCGGCCGAGTCGGCATCCTGCGCTCATCCTTCATGAAAAAGCGCTGGCGCGAAGCCGTCGTCGCCCTGGCCGTATTCGCCGCCGTCCTCCCCGGCACCGACCCCGTCACAATGACCGCCGAATACGTACCCATGCTCCTGCTCTACTGGCTCTCGTACTTCCTGGTCAAGGCCGTCGAGCCCAAGCACAGCCTGACCGACTTCAGCAATCCGGAGCCGAGCGCCTGACGGTTGGGCGGCTACACTCGCCGCCCATGCGCGCCCGCCGGGTGATCACCGTCGTCGGCTGCCATGCCGGCGGCGAGATCGGGAACGTCATCACCGGCGGCGTGCTGCCGCCGCCGGGCGCCACCGTGTTCGAGCAGATGCAGGCGCTGCGGCGCGACGGCGACGGGCTGCGGCGGCTGCTCCTGCACGAGCCGCGCGGGAGCGTCGCCTGCCATGCGAACCTCGTCGTGCCCTCGACCCGGCCCGACTGCGACGCCGGGTTCATCATCATGGAGCCGACCGAGTACCCGCCGATGTCGGGCTCGAACACGATCTGCACCGCGACCGTGCTGCTCGAGACCGGCATGGTCGCGATGACCGAGCCCGAGACGACGCTGCGCCTCGAGGCGCCCGGAGGCGTGGTCGAGGTGACGGCCCGCTGCCGCGACGGCCGCTGCGAGAGCGTCGAGGTGCGCAACGTCGCCTCGTTCGCCGACCGCCTCGACGCCCCGCTCGAGGTCGACGGCCTGGGCACGATCTCGGTCGACGTTGCCTACGGCGGCATGTGGTACGCGATCGCCGACGCGCAGGCGCTCGGCTTCGCGATCGAGCCCGCCGAGGCGCGCGACCTGTCGCTCGCCGGCGAGCGCATCCGTGCCGCCGCCCGCGAGCAGCTCCCCTGCGTCCACCCCGAGAACCCCGGCATCGCCGGCGTCAGCATCGTCCAGCTCGCCGGCCCGTGGCAGGGCGTCGGCCGGGTGAGCCGAAACGCCGTGGTCGTCGCTCCGGGCCGGCTCGACCGGTCGGCCACCGGCACGGGCCTCTCGGCGCGGATGGCCACTCTGCACGCACGCGGGCTGATGCGCCCCGGCGAAGGGATGACGCACGCCTCGGCGATCGGCTCGACGTTCGATGGGCGGATCGTCTCGGAGACGCGCGTCGGCGACCTGCCCGCGATCGTGCCCGCGATCCGCGGCAGCGCCTGGATCACCGGCGTCTCGCAGCTCGTCGTCGACCCCACCGACCCGTTCCCCGAGGGCTACCTGCTTGCGGACACGTGGGGCGTGAGCGGGGCAGACGCGCAGACCTGAGCCCCCGGCGCTGGTAGATTCGCCCGCACCCCGATGACGAACCCCTTCCAGATCGACGGCACCTGGCTGCGCTGCGCCCTGCATGCCCACACGACCCGCTCCGACGGCGAGCTCCAGCCCGAGGCTCTCGTCGAGCACTACGAGCGCGCCGAGTGGGACGCGCTCGCGGTCACCGACCACTGGACGATCACCGAGCCGCCCGCGCGCGACGGCATGGTGCTCCTGCGCGGCATCGAGCTCACCTGCCGGACGCCCAGCGGGATCTGGGTCGACGTGCTCGTGTATGGCCTGCAGCGCGAGCCCGAGGTCGACCCCGACGACGAGCGCACCTATCCCGACCTGCCCGATGCGATGGCGTTCGTGGCCGAGCACGGCGGCGTGGCCTACATCGCCCACCCGTACTGGACAGGGGTGCCGATGGACGTGGTGGCAGGCCTTCCGGCCGTCGTCGGGATCGAGGTCTTCAACGCCGGCTGCGAGATCGAGAACGGGCGCGGCCTCTCGGCGGTGCACTGGGACATGCTGCTCGACGCGGGGCAGTCGTGCTTCGCCGTCGCCTGCGACGACACGCACTACCCGGGGTTCGACAACGGCTACGCGTGGACGATGGCGCGCGTGACCGAGCCGACCGCAGCGGGTCTGCTCGATGCGCTGCGCACGGGGGCCGCCTACGCGTCGACCGGACCCCGGTTCGACGCGATCGAGCCGGTCGGGGGCGGCCTGCAGGTGCGCTGCAGCCCGTGCCGGTCGGTCACGCTGCTGACCGGCCCCGAGGACGGCTGCCGGGCCAACGTCGGCCGGCTCGCCTTCCGCCATCGCACGAAGATCCTCGACCGCGACTCGGCCGGCCTGATCACCGCCGTCGAGTTCGCGCCGCCTCCCGGCGCCGCCGCCGGCCGGATCGAGATCGCGGACGGCGGCGGCGGGAGGGCGTGGTCGAACCCGGTCGCGCTCTAGCGCGAAGGCTCAGATCGTGGTGCTGCCCGGCTCCTGCGCGGGAGCGTCGTCCTCGGCGAGGATCTGGTACAGGCTGCGCCGCGCGGTGCGCAGCACCTCCTGGGCCGCCTCGACCTGGGCGGGAGTGCCCGCGCCGGCCACCTGGCGTACCGCTCCGAGCACCTGGAAGACCAGGCTGCGCAGGTCGGCGTGCTCGTCGTGGGCCTGGGCCGCGACCTGCTCCCACGGAGCCGGCGACGGCAGCGCCGCCGCCCGCTCGCGCCCGGCCTCGGTCAGCTCGTACACCCGCCGGCCGGTGTCGGACTTCTGCTCGGAGACGAGCTCCTCGTCCTCGAGCTGCTGCAGCGTGGGATAGACCGAGCCGGGGCTCGGCGTCCACGCCCCACCCGTGCGCTCGGAGAGCTCGCGGATGATCTGGTAGCCGTGCATGCCCTGCTCGGAGAGCAGCGCCAGGATCGCGGCGCGGATATCGCCGCGGCCCGCTCGCCGGCCACCGCCGCCGAAGAACGCTCCCGGGCCGCCCCTGCCGGGGCCGAAGCCGCCGAACCCGAGCGGGTCGCGGCCGTGCCGGTGCTTCGCGGCGAACATCATGAATCCCCGGTGGTGGCGACGGCCACGGCGGCCTCCGCCCATCGGGATCGGTTCTGCGTATGTCATCGAATCCTCCTTGAATCCTTGGGTATGACTATCGCGTAACATCATGATATATCGCGACTATATCGATGTCAAATTCTCGATACATCGCGAACGGGTCGCTCAGCCGGATGCGGGGGCCGCGGCCGGCTCGCGCTCTGACACCGTGACGGCGACGGCGAGGACGATCACCGCGGTCGCAATCAGGGCTCCGGCGGTCAGCGACTCGCCTGCGAGCGCCCAGCCGAGGATGACCGCGACCGTCGGGTTCACGAACGCGTAGGTCGCGACCCGCGAGGGCGCCACTTCGCGCAGGAGCCACACGTAGGCCGAGAACGTGACGACCGTGCCGAGGACAACCAGGTAGGCGAGGCCGCCGGCGGAGCGGGCCGAGATGTGGTCGAGGCTGCCGCCCGTGAGCTCCCCCGACGCAAGCGCGATCACCGTCAGAATCACGCCGCCCGCGAGCAGGGGCATCGCCGCGCCCATCGTCGGCGACCGCGGCACCGGCACCACCCGGGTCGCCACCGTCCCCGCGGCCCACGAGAGCGCGCTTGCGAGCAGCAGCACGGCGTCGGCCGGATGCAGGCCGCCGCCGGTGCCCTGGGACGCGACCAGGAGCGCGACCCCCGCGAACCCGGCTGCGAGCGCCAGCGACCGCCGCCGCGACGGCGGCACACCGCCCGGAAGCGACCAGGCCAGCAGGGGCACGAACAGCGGGATCGTCGCCAGGCAGAGGGCGGCGATCCCTGACGGAGTGCGCTCCTCGGCATAGGCCAGCACCCCGTGGCAGCCGACGAACAGCAGCGCCCCCAGCACGACGGCTCCGCCCCACTCGCGCCGGCTCGGCCAGGCCAGGCCGCGCTCGCGCGCCATGCCGATGCCGAGCAGGATCGCGCCCCCCATCAGACAGCGGGCCGCCATCATCGCGAACGGGGGGATCGTCTCGACCGCATAGCGGATCGCGAGGAACGTCGACCCCCAGATCAGATAGATCGACGCGAAGGCGGCCGCGATCTCGGCCGCCGGCGGACGCGCGGCGACTGTCGCCGGCGCGGACGCCGGCCCGGGCGGCGCGCTCACCCCGCCGCGTCCGGCAACGACGAGCGCTCGCGATCGACGATGACCCCGTCGAACCGAAGCGACGTGAGCGCGTTCGCCCACAGGCCGTGCACCCACGGCCGCCGCAGCAGCGTCGTGCGGGAGTAGGCGACGGGAACGAGCGCGACCCACTCGGACACGAGCAGACGGTCGACCTCGCCGTACAGGGCGAGCCGCTCGTCCTGGTCACGCGAGGCGCGGGCACGGTTCAGGATCGCGACTGCCACCGCCGTCTGCTCCGCGTCGGCGACCGGGTCGCAGGGATCCGTCAGCAGGCCGCGGAAGAACCCGTCCGGGTCGGGGAAGTCGGCCAGCCACGAGGTCAGCCACAGGTGGGAGGGGTCGGCGGCCACCCGGGCGGCGCGCGGGCTGACCGAGAACGTCACGCCCAGGCCGAGGTCGAGCAGCGCCGCCTCGATCGGCTCGCAGAGCAGCTCCAGACCGCTCGTGACGACCATCTGCAGCGTGGGCAGCCCGTCGCCGCCGGGGTGGCCGGCCTCGGCGAGGAGCGCCCGCGCTCCCGCGAGGTCCAGGATCGGCCCGATGTGGTGGTCGTGGCCCGGCATCGCCGGCGGCAGCAGCCCGCCGCCCGCAGCCGGCCGGCCCACCAGCCCGAGGTCGGCGTACGCGCGGCCGATCGGGGCCAGGGCTGAGGCCACCGCCCGGCGCAGGCGCACGTCGGCGAAGGGCTCGAGATCGGTGCGGAAGCCGAGCATGGTCGTGCCGAGCCCGGGCGCGTACTCGGCGCACACCTCGTCGTCGGGCCCCGGCGCATACGGGGACACCAGCACGTCCAGCGTGCCGGTGTCCCACAGCTCCTGGACGAACGCCCCGTACACACGGAAATCGACCTCGATCTCGCGCAGGTTGCCGCGGCGGCCGCTCCAGTGCGGGTTGGCGACGAGCGTCAGGTGCTCGTCGTCGATGTCCGACAGCAGGAACGGGCCGTTCGAGACCAGCGGCCGCTGAGTGTGCCAGTCGTCGCCCAGAGCCTCGCACAGGTGGCGCGGCCACGGGAAGGCGTAGGTCGAGGCCAGGATGTAGGGGAAGTAGTTGCGCGGCTCGCGCACGACCACCTCGAGCGTGCGGTCGTCGAGCGCCGTCGCCCGCTCGACGTCCTCGAGCAGGAACGCCGTCACCGTCGAGAGCTGGCGCGCCCGCTCCCACGTGTAGACGAAGTCGTGCGCCGTCACCGGCACACCGTCGCTCCAGCACGCGCTCTCGCGCAGCTGGAACATGTAGGTGAGGCCGTCACCGGAGACGCGGAAGTTCTCGGCCAGCGACGGCATCACGTTCAGGTCGCGGTCGATGATCGAGCAGGCCGCGGAAGAGGTGGGTCGTGAGCGCGCTCGTCTCGGCGATGTACTCGAGGCCGGGAGCGAGCGACTCCGGGCGCAGCGAGGCCGTGACGAGCCGCTCGGTGGGTTCGGGCTGCTCGATCGGCTCGACCTTGCAGGCGAACGCCTCGTCGTATGCGCGCTCGGCCTCGCCGAAGTCGAACGCCAGGTGGTGCACGAGGGCGATCTTGAAGAGCGTCTCGCGCGAGCGGCGGTCGTCGCCCAACCGGCCCAGGAACTCGCGCGCCTGCCGGTAGTGGCGGATCGCCTCCCGGTCGGCATAGATCGAGCGCGCCTCGTCGCCTGCCCGGATCAGGTACTCGGCCGCCTTCGCGGCGTCGTCGGCGACGGTGAAGTGGCGCGCGAGCAGCGCCAGGGTACCGGGGCTCTTGTCCTCGCCCGCAAGCTCCTCGAGCGCGCTGCCGACGCGGGCGTGCAGCGCCCGGCGGTCGGCCTCGGTCAGGCCGGCGTAGGCGGCCTCCTGGACGAGGCCGTGCCGGAAGCGGTACTCCGGGAACGGGCGCCGGCGTTCCTCGACGATCAGGTCGAGCCGCTGGAGCTCGGTCAGCGCGGCCGGAAGCATGGCGGGGTCGAGCACGCGCTCGAGCAGCGGCATGCCGAAGCGGCGGCCGATCACCGCAGCGACGGCGGCGGCCTCGCGTGCCGCCGGCTCGAGCCGGTCGAGCCGCGCCTGGAGGACGCCCTGGACGAGCGCGGGCACCTCGAGCAGGCCGGTGTCGACCGCGACCTCCCAGCCGCCGTTCTGGCGCCGCAGCGCCCCGCGCTCGACCAGGTCGCGCAGCGCCTCGCCCACGAACAGGGGGTTTCCGCCCGCCCGCTGGGCGATCAGATCGGCGACGGCAGCGGGCAGCGGCGCGTCGGCGAGCGCCTGCGTGAGCGCGAGCGTCGCATCACCCGTCAGGGCTCGAAGCTCAACCTCTACATAACGGTGAGGGTAGTGTTGCCGGGCGCGCTCGCCGACGCCCCACGACGGCAGCTCACGCTCGCTGCGGTAGAGCAGGACGATGCCCAGCGCCTCGGTCTCGGTCAGGTCGAGCAGGCTCTCGACGGCCTGGAGCGTCAGCTCGTCGGCCCAGTGCAGATCCTCGAACACGACCAGCAGCGGCCGCTCGGCGGCCAGACGACGCAGAAGGTCGGCCACGACCTCGAGGCTGCGCCGGTGCAGCGAGTCGCGGGAGAGCTCGCGCACGTCGGCCGCGGCCCGGCGGTCGGTCTCCTGCAGGCCGAGCAGGTTGGCCAGGAACGGGTAGCGCTCGTCGCCGCCCGCGCCGTAGAGCTCGTGCAGGGCCGCCTTGAGGTCGAAGCGCACGCGCGCCTCGCTCGACGTCGCCGATGCACCGAGCCAGTCGCGCAGGAGGTCGCGGATCGGCCAGTACGAGAACCCCTGCGTGTAGGACAGGCTACGGCCGACCAGCACGCGCAGCCGGTCGCGCACCGGCTCGACCGCCTCCGCCATCAGCCGCGTCTTGCCGATGCCCGGCTCGCCGGTCACCGATACGACCACGCCGATGCCCTCGGCCAGGCGCTCCACGGCGGCGCGGACCGTCGCGAGCTCGGCGTCGCGGCCGATCAGCGGGCCGTCGGCGGGGCGCGGGTGGCGGTCGCGCTCGCTGACGACGCGGAAACGGTCGACCGGCCGGGTGCGGCCGCGCAGCTCGGTGGGCCCGAGATCCTCGAGCTCGAAGCAGTCGCGCACCTGCGCTGCGGTGCCGGGGCCGAGCGTCACGTCGGCCTCGCCGGCGAGCGCCTGGAGCCGGGCGGTGACGTTGACCGTGTCGCCGAGAGCATTCCAGCGGTCGGAGCCCTCGCCGTCGGGCGTGATCAGCACCGGGCCGGTGTTGACGGCGATCCGCGCCCGCAGGTCGATGTCGTACGCCTCGGCCACGTCGCGGGAGTAGGCCGCAAGGGCACGCTGGATCGCGAGGCCGGCGCGCACGGCCCGCTCGCTGTCGTCTTCGTGCGCGACCGGTGCGCCGAACACGGCCAGCAACCCGTCTCCGAGCAGCTGGGCGACGGTGCCCTCGTAGCGCTCGATCTGCTCGGCCATCAGCCGCACGACCTCGTCGAAGAGGAACTTCGAGCGCTCCGGCCCAAGCTGCTCGCCGATCGCCGTCGACCCCGCCACATCGGCCATCAGCACCGCGACGACACGCCGCTCTCCCTCGGTCACGACCATACCTGCAGTCTGGCACAGGAAGCAGCCCGCCTCTCCCCGGACTTGCCGCCTCGGCGAACACCTGTTCGCACGTTGCGGGGAAAACACGGATACCCCCGGTTGCGGGGACTGTCCCCGGTTCTTGGGGACTGTCCCCGCCTGTCGCCCCTACAGCGAGCGCAGGGCCGGGCCGAGCGCCTGGCGATCCTCGAGCACCGGCGCGTGCAGGTCGCCCTGGCGGGCGAGCCGGTCGAGCATCACCGCCATCGTGAAATCGCCCGGCTCCACGCCGGCGGCGAGCTCGTCCCAGGTGACCGGCGCCGACACCGGCGCGCCCGGCATGGGGCGCACCGAGTAGGCGAAGGCGATCGTGCGGCCGGGGCCGTTCTGGTTCGCATCGATCAGAACGCCCCTGCGCTTGGCCTTCGACCACTCCGTCGTGACGAGGTCGGGCCGCATCGAGGCGAGCGCGCGCGAGATCGCGAGCACCACCGCGCGGGTCTGGTCGTAGCCGTAGCGGCGTGCGAGCGGCACGAGCACGTGCACGCCGTCGGCGCCGCTCGTCTTCGGGTAGCCGCGCAGGTCGACCGCCGCGAGTGCGTCGCGCACGAGCAGCGCCACCTCGGCCGCCGCCGCGAAGCCCGCCTCGGGCGTCGGGTCGAGGTCGAAGAGGGCGAAGTCGGGCCGGTCGGGCCGGTCGGCGCGCGAGCACCACGCGTTCAGGTCGATGCAGCCCATGTTGGCCATCCACAGGAGCGCCGCCTCCTCGTTCACGAGCGGGTAGCGGATCATCCGCTTCTCCCGGGTCTCGCGCGAGGTGGCCGGAAACTCGGCCGTGGGGATCCAGTCGGGCATGTGCGACGGAGCGTTCTTCTGGAAGAACGGCTTCGCACCGATGCCGTCCGGGTAGCGCTTCATCGTGAACGGCCGCCCCTGCACGTGCGGCACGGCGACGTCTGCGACCGCCCGGTAGAAGTCGATCAGATCGCCCTTGGTGATGCCCTCCCCGGGCCAGAACACCTTGTCGAGGTTCGACAGCTCGAGCGGGCGCCCGGGCGTCCCGGCCGACTGCTTGCGCGGATGTTCGCGATGCACGTCGCGTGCCTCCTTGTCGTCGCGTAGACCCTTGTAGGACGGCGCGCGCAGGCGCCCGTCACGCGTCCACTCCAGGAACACCACCTCGCATACCAGCTCCGGCTCGACCCAGGTGACGTCGGCGGCGCGCACCTTGGCCATGCGCGGCGTGACCGCGAGCGGCGACGTCTCGCGCCGCAGCGGCTCGAGCTTTGCGATCAGCATGTCCAGCTCGGCGTCGTCGAAGCCCGTGCCGCAGTTGCCCGCCCAGACCAGCTCGTCGCCGCGCTCGACCGCGAGCACGAGCGCGCCGAACGCGCCCTCGCGGCGCCCCTGCCCGCGGGTGTAGCCGGCGATGATGAGCTCCTGGCGCTGCTGCGTCTTCACCTTCACCCAGGAGTCGCTGCGCCGGCCGACGAGGTAGCGGCTTGCGGGCCGCTTGGCGATCACGCCCTCGAGGCCGAGCTGCACCGCCTGCTCGAGCAGCGCCGGGCCGTCGTCAAACGCGACCGAGAGGCGCACCACGTCGCCCGGAATCAGCACGCCCGCGAGCAGCTCGCGGCGCTCGCGCAGCGGCAGGCCGGTCACGTCGCGGCCGTCGATCCGGAGCAGGTCGAACGCGTACATCGCGAGCGCCCCGCCGCCATGCTGCAGCAGGGAGAAGCGCGGGCGCCCGCCCTCGTCGAGTGCGCACACCTCGCCGTCGAGCACGCAGTCCGAGCTGCGCAGCGCGCCCGGGAGCGCACGCGCGACCTCGGCGAAGCGCCCGGTGAGGTCGTTCCCGTTTCGGCTCCGCAGCGTCGGCTCGCCGCCTTCGAGCGCCGCGATCACGCGATAGCCGTCCCACTTCACCTCGTATGTCCAGTCGCCCGCCGTCGGCACCGCGTCGGCCGACACGGCCAGCATCGGGCGCAGGCCGGCGGCGTCGGCCACGGCCCCGCCGTCGTCCTTGCGGATCATGAGCCAGTTGCGCTCGTCGCCGTCCATGCGCGTCGGCACGAGCGTCCACAGACCGTTCAGGCGCTCGCCCCGCAGGCGCAGGGTCAGACCGCCGTCACGCTTCTCCTCGACCAGGTCGTAGTGCCCACGGTCCCAGATCTCGACCGTCCCGGCGCCGTACTCACCGGCCGGGATCTCGCCCTCGAACGTGGCGTAGTCGAGCGGATGATCCTCGACGTGCACCGCCAGGTGCCGCTCGCCTTTCTTGAGGGGAATGCCCTTCGGCACCGCCCAGCTCTGGAGCGCGCCGCCCCGCTCGATGCGGAAGTCGAAGTGCAGCCGGCGCGCGTCGTGGCGCTGGACGACGAAGATCGGCTCGCCGCCGCCGCCCTCGCCGGTGAACGGCTCGGGTGTCTTCTCGGGATCGCGCTTGCGGCGGTAGGTGTCGAGGCCCGGGCTCACGGAACGGCTCGTGCCTAGCGCGTCGCACCCGGGACGAGCCGCTCCCAGTAGCCCGCCATCCGGCGCAGGTCGTCGCAGTCGAGCTGTTCCAGGAACCGCTGGCGCACGCCCGCCAGGTGGGTGGCGCGGGCGGCGTCGAACGCCTCGCGGCCGCGCTCGGTGAGCACCGCGTACTGCCCGCGGGCGTCATCCTCGCACGGGATCCGCTCGACCAGCCCGTCGCGCTCGAGGCGGTCGACCAGGCGGGTGACGCCGCTGCGTGACAGGAGCACCGAGTCGGCGATCTCGGACATCCGCATGCGCTCGCCGGGCGCGTCGGCAACGGTCAGGAGCACCTCGTAGGACGACAGCGGCAGGCCGTGGTTGGCCAGGAGCTCGGCGTCCAGCTCGCGCGCGAGAGCAGCGTGGACCCGCAGGAAGCCGCGCCACGACGCGAGCTCGGCCTCGCTCAAGAGCACCGTGCCCGGCGATCGTTCGCGCATGCGCACCCCCCGCGGTGGTAGTTGCGCCGACAATGGTATCAGCGGTCCGAAACGACGCCGGCGAGCCAGACGCGCAGCTCGCCGAGGAAGGCGGGATCGATGCTGTGGGGCATGGGCGACTCCTGGTAGCGCACCGCGAGCCCGGCCCCCTCGAGCAGCTCGCGCGCGCTGCGGCCGAAGCCGACGCCGATCACCGGGTCGAGCGTGCCGTGCCCGATCGCGACCGGCAGGCCCGCGCGCCCGGGCAGGTCGAGGTCGAACCCGTCAACGACCGGAACGAAGCCCGAGAGCGCGATGATCCCGGCGGGCCGCGGCCGCCCGGCACCGAGACCGAGCGCGTAGGACATCACCGCCCCCTGCGAGAAGCCCGCGATCACCACCCGGCCGTACGGCACCCCGTGCTCGGCCGCGGTCGCGTCGAGCCACCCTCCGAGGGCGGCATAGGTCGGCAGAAACGTGGCCGGGTCGGGCCGCCCGACCTCGTAGACGACGTACCAGTGGGCGCCGCCGGGAGGCAGCCGCAGCGGGCCGCGCGGCAGCACCGCCACCAGCCGCCGCTCGGGATCGAGCGCGTCGGCGAGCGGGAAGAGGTCGTGCTCGTCGGCCCCGCGGCCGTGGATCAGCACGAGCATGCCCTCGGGCGCGGCCGCCGCCGGCCGGGTGATCGCCGTGATCGCGGGCGTGCTCAGTCCTCGCCCTCCCAGAAGTCGACCGGCTCGATCCGCCCGACCACGCCGACGCCGACCAGGTACACCTTGCCCGAGCGCGGGTAGTAGCAGATGTCGTTCGGCTCGCGGGTGCCGTAGGCCAGATACGTCAGCCCGTCCGGGCCGGCCCGGAACGTGTGCGCGACCGCGGTGCCCGCTCGCCGGGCGACGATGCTCCCCACCCGCACCGGGTGCTCGTCGGCACCTGCGACGAACGTGCCGTCGCCCGCGAGCACGACGAAGATCTCCTCCGAGGCCGAGTGGCAGTGCGGCGGCGCGCCGAGCTTGCCCGGGGGGACCGCGACGTGCGTCATGCCGGTGGCGATCGAGCCGGCCGCGCGGCCCAGGTCGCGGCGGTCGCGCACCACGGTGGCGCCGTCACGGCGCACCGTGGGGACGGCGTCGACGTGGACGATCCACGCGGGCCGCGGCGTCGGCTGGGGCAGATCCGGCGCGCCCGCCTGGGCCTCGCCCTGCCACGGCGACGGCTCGCCGCCCGAGCGCACCCAGCTCGGCCCGTGCCAGCTCAGTCCGGCGCGCGGGAGGTGGGCGCCGCCGCCGAGCACGCGCTGGCCAAACGCGAGCACGTCCAGGCCGTCGGGGCCGGCGTGCAGGGTGTGCGCCTCGGCCCGCGCCAGGTGCACGAGGCAGTCGCCGGGGCCGATCGCGTGGGTCGCCGGGCCGGCGCCCGCGTCCTGCCACGACTCGCCCGACCCCGCGAGCACCCAGAAGATCTCCTCTTCACCGTGCTCGATGTGCGCGGGGGTGGACCACCGATCGGGAGCGATCCGGATCCGCTGCAGGCCGACGGTGCCGGTGCCCGCCGCCGTGCCGAGGTCGCACCACTCCGCATCGAGGTGACCGGCCGCGCGGCGCGCGCCCGCGACGTCGTCCCAGTGCGCCATCCCGCTCACGCGGGTGAGACTATCCGGAGCCGGCAGCCGCCGCGACAGCAGCGGTGAGGTCGGTCGTGCGGGCCGCGGGCGGCGCGGCCACGTGCACCGGCGCACCGAACGCGAACATGTCGAGCGACACCGAGGTCGTGAGCGTGCCGCCCGTCGCCTGGATTGGAATCGCCATCCGGTAGGCGACGCGGCGCACGAGCCCATCGGTGCCGATCCAGACGTCCATCGGCATCCGCCGCTTGCCGAGCATGGTCGCCAGGCGCGCCTCGGCGCGGCGCACGGCCGCCCGCAGCGACGGCTTCGCCGACGCCGCCACCTTGCCGAGATCGATCACGGCGCGGTAGTGCGTGGTCGTGACGCCGCGCACCGTGTCGTGGCCGACGGTGACGATCGAGTCGGACTCGCCCTCGAGCGTCGAGAGCATCTGGGTGGGATCGCTGCGCCCCGTGCTCGTGAGCGCATTCATGTCGAGACCCTGAGCGCGCTCGAGCCGGGCGAGGTCGAGCCGCACCCACGGCTGGCCGCGCCGGGTCTGCGCCGCGAAGAGCGGCGAGCGCATGTAGACCACCGGCCAGCGCGTGATCTCGCGCATGCGGATCACGGCGCCGCTGCCGGGCGCGACCATGCGCATGCGCATGTCGGCCGCGCGCGTGCGGAAGGCGACGACGCCCGCAGCGTCGACCGTGATCGCGCCGCCGGGCATGCCCGCCATGCGCATATGCATCACCACGCGTGCGCTGCCGGCACGGGCCGTGCGGGCCGCCGAGCCGGCCAGAGCGACGCTCGGCTTCGGCGCGGGCATCTGCGTCGACGCCGGCGGCGTGACGGGGTGGCCGGCCTTGGCCTGACCACACGCGGTGGTCAGCACCAGGGCGACGATGAGCAGGCGAGACGACCGCACCCTCTCGTTGTAGCGGACGGATTCGAGCCCGCCTAGAGCGGATAGGATCGTTTACATGGCCGTCACACAGGGGGTGGTCGTGGACTGCCGTGGCGACGGCCGCGAGCGTGGCCGCGCGCACGGCGAGGCGCTCCGGCCACAGATCCGGGCGCTGCTCGAGCGGTGGGACGCCGACGTCGCGCGCCGGCTCGGCACGCCGCCCGCCGGGCTCGTCGCGGCCCTGGTCGGTACCACGGGGTTCGTGGCCGCGATCGGACGGCACACACCGGACCTGCTCGCCGAGGTGCGCGGGATCGCCGAGGCGGCCGGGGTCGCGTTCGAGCGCATCCTGGCGCTCAACCTGATGGACGAGGAGTGGTGGTTCACGGCCCCGGCGCAGCCGCGCGACGCGTGCAGCGTGCTCGCCGTCGCCCCGGACGCCGGCCGCCCGGCGCTGCTGGCCCAGAACATGGACCTGCCCGCGCTCATGGACGGCGCGCAGGCCGTCCTTCGCATCGACGACGGCGAGCACGGCGCGGGCGCCGTCCTGACCGCGGCGGGGATGATCGGCCTGACCGGCGTGAACGCGGCCGGCGTCGGGGTGTGCGTGAACACGCTGGCGATGCTGCGCCACTCCGGCAACGGCCTGCCGGTCGCGTTCGTCATGCGCGGAGTGCTCGAGCGGACGAGCGCGGCCGCCGCCGCGGCGTTCCTCGCGCAGGTGCCGCACGCCTCCGGCCAGCACTACGCGGTTGCCGACCGTGACGGCGTCGCCGGCTACGAGTGCTCGGCCGCGGGAGCGGTGCGGTCCGACGATGGCGCCGGCCGCCTGTGCCACACCAACCACCCGCTGCGGAGCGCCGATCTCGACCCCGCCCGGCGCGCCCAGGGCGAGCCCGACTCGCGCGTGCGGCTCGCAGCGCTCGCGTCCGCCGCGCCGGAGGTGACCTCGGGTGAGGACTGCGAGCGGGTGCTGGCCGACCGCGACACGCCGCTCAGCATCGTCCCGGAGCCCGGGCGGCCTTGGATCACCTTCGGCTCGATCTGGGCCGAGCTCGGGGCATCGCCGCGGGTGCGTATCGCGCCAGGACCGCCCGACCGCACCGCCTGGCTCGATTGCCTGCCGGCGTAGCGTGTTCCTAGGGGGCCGGCGGCTCGTCGCCCCACAGCTCCTCCAGCGCGACGCGCAGGAGCCGCGAGACGTGCATCTGCGAGATCCCCAGGCGCTCGCCGATCTCGGCCTGGGACAGCTCGAGCCCGAAACGCAGCGCGACGACGATCTGCGAGCGTTCGTCGAGCGCGCGCAGCCGTGCCCCCAGGTCGAGCCGGCGCTCGACCTGCTCGATCGCGTCCTCATAGCCGCCGTGGGCCTCGAGCAGCCCCTCCTCACCCGCCCGCGGCGGAGCGAGCGCGTGCCGGGCGCGCAGGCCGGTGACGACCTGCTCCTCGTCGAGGCCGGCCCGGGCCGCGATCTCGTGCACCCGTGGCGCCGATCCGGTCTCGGCGGTCAGCTCTTCGGCAACGGCCTCGACGGCGCCCGCCAGGTCGCGGCCCGTCCGCGATACGTGGACGGCCGCCGCCTGGCGCGCCAGCGCAAGCATCTCGCCGAGCGCGAATCGGGTCGCGTACGGCTCGAACGCGGTGCCGCGGGCGGGGTTGAACCCGTCGACCGCGGCCAGCACGCCCACCATCCCCGCCTGCTCGAGGTCCTGGCGGGGAACACGATTGCTCGCCAGGCGCGCGGCGAGCCGCCCGACGAGCGGGCTCATCTGCTCGACCAGTGCGGCCTTCGCGCCGGCGTCGCCCGCGGCCGCGCGTACGGCCAGCAGGCCGGCCGGATCAGCCGGCACGCATCACGAGGCCCTCGCCGTCACCGTCGACCTCGACCGTCGCGACCAGCCGGCGCAGCACCTCGCGGCACTCGCGCAGCCCGCCCGGCTCGAGCGGGCGCACGGCCACCGTGAGCCGACCCGGCACGGGCGTCAGCTCGATCAGGAGCGGACGCCCGGCGCGGCGGACGGCGAGCTCGAGCGCCATCACGAGCTCATCGAGCCGGGCGACGTCGAGCCCCGCCCGCGCGCCCAGCGCGAGCAGCACGGGCTCCGCCACGGCAGCCGCCGGCGCGGCGCCCAGCACCCGTAGGCTGACCGTGCCGTTGATCGCCGCCACCCGCCAGAGGTTAGCGCCCCCGCAGGCCCGCGGTGGGCCTGATTGACACCGATTCGGGCGCGAACTAGGCTGGCGCATGTCATCGGCGCCGACCGGAAGCGGGACATGAGCGGCCCCGAGATCGCACTCGCGGGAATCACCGGCAGCGAGCTGATCGAGCGCGCGCCCGTGGCGATCGTCGTCACCGACGCCGGCGGCACGTTCGTGACCTGGAACCACGTCGCCGAGCGGCTGTTCGGATTCGATGCGGCCGAGGTGCTCGGGCGCACCCCGGCCGACCTCGGCGGCGACCGGGCCGAGCCGGCCGTCGTCGGCGAGATGCGGGCGCGCGTCCGCGGCGGCGGAGTTTGGGACGGCGAGATGCCGGCGATGCGCAAGGACGGCACGCGCCTGCGCGTCCGCGTCGTCAGCGCCCCGATCACCGACGCCGATGGGAACCCGGCCGGTTCCATGTCGGTCGCGGTCGAGCAGACCGGACGGGCCGACGTCGAGCCCGTCCAGCTGCGGCTGGAGCTGCTGCTGCAGGCGAGCGAGATGCTCGCGCGCTCGCTCGATCCCGAGGCGGGCCTGCAGGGCGTCGCCCGGCTGGCCGCGTCCTGGCTCGCGGACGTCTGCGCGATCGACCTGCTCGACGAGACCGAGGGCATGCGCCGCGTGGCGGTCGCCGATGCCGACCGGGTGCGCGCGCCCCTGACGGAGCGGCTGCGCGCGTTCCCGCCCGACCCCTCCGGCCAGCACATGACGGCCGCGCTGCGCGAGGGCCGTACCGAGATCCTCACCGACCTGAGCGACGACGTGCTGCGCGGGCGGCTGCACGGCCCAAGCCATATCGACGCCGTCCGCCAGATCGACGCCAAGTCCGCCATGATCCTGCCCCTGGCCGCGCGCGGGCGCACGCTCGGCTCGATGCTGCTCCTGAGCTGCGGCGACCGGCCGCCGTTCGCGCCCGGCGACGTGGCCGTGGCGGAGGAGCTCGCCCGGCGGACGGCGGTCGCCGTCGACAACAGCGTGCTCCTGCGCGAGGCCCGCGAGCGTGCCGACGCCGCCCAGCGCCTGCAGCGGCTGTCGGACGCCGCGCTCTCGCACGTCGATCTCGACGATCTGCTCGAGGAGATCCTCGCGCTGCTGCGGCACGAGCTCGGCTCGGATGCCGCGGCCGTGATGCTGATGGAGCCGGGTGGCGAGCGGCTCGCGGTGCGGGCGACGACCGGCCTCGGGCTCGACGCGGGCCGCGGCGTGCGCATCGATGCCGATGACGGCGCCGTGGCGGGTCCCGTCGCGGCCGGCGAGCCGGTGGTGATCCACGAGCCCGGCGACGACGAGACCGGGCCGCTCCTGCGCGGCCGCGGCGTGCGGACGCTGATGGCGGCGCCGCTGCGCGTCGGGCCGCGCACCGTGGGCGTGCTCCAGATCGACTGGCTCCAGCCGCGCCCGGTCGGGCAGGACGAGATCGACCTGATCGGCCTCGCCGCCGGCCGGATCGCGCTGGCGGTCGACCGCGCCCAGGCCTATGAGGCCGAGCAGAGCGCGCGGCTGCGCCTCGAGCTGCTCGCGCGGACGTCGGACGTGCTGGGCGAGTCGCTCGACTTCCGCGCTGCGCTCGGCGACCTCGCCCGCCTGATCGTGCCGCACCTGGCCGACTGGTGCGCGATCGACCTGGTCGAGGCGAGCGGGGCGCACCAGATCTCGGTCGCCCACTCCGATCCGGCCAAGATCGAGCTTGCCCGCGACCTCGTGCGCCGGTATCCGGCCAACCCCGACGACGCCGTCGGCGCGAGCGTGCTGCGCACCGGGCGCGCCGAGCTCTACGCCGAGGTCCCGGCCGCGTTCGTCGAGCAGGCCGCCGGCGACGACGAGCACCGAATGATCCTGCGCGGCCTCGGCATGCGCTCGGTGATCGTCGTTCCGCTGACGGCGCGCGGCCGCACGCACGGGACGCTGACGCTCGTCATGGCCGAGTCCGGCCGCACCTACGGAGACGACGACGTGGCGTTTGCGACCGAGCTCGCGCGGCGGGCGGCGACAGCGATCGACACCGCCCGGCTGTATCAGGATCGCGACCAGGTGGCGCGCACGCTCCAGCGCAGCCTGCTCCCGCCTGACCTGCCCGACGTGCCCGGCATCGAGCTCGCGGCCGTGTACCACCCGGCCGGGGGCGGCGGCGACGTCGGCGGGGACTTCTACGACGCGTTCGAGACCGGCGAGGGCGACCTGTTCCTGGCCATCGGGGACGTGTGCGGGAAGGGCGCCCCGGCGGCGGCGCTCACGGGCATCGCCCGCCACACAGTGCGGGCGGCCGCGGTGCGCGAGCGATCGCCCCGCACGATCCTGCGCACGCTGAACCAGGCGCTCCTGCGCCAGGTCACCGAGCACCGCTTCTGCACCGTGGCGGTGGGTCGGCTCGAGCCGACCACCGCCGGAGCCAGCCTGACCGTCTGCTGCGGCGGGCATCCGCCGCCGCTCCTGATCCGCAGCAACGGCACGGTCGAGGAGGCGGGCACGCCGGGGACGCTGCTCGGCATCTACGAGCAGGTGCAGCTGTCCGACCTGACGGTGGCGCTCGAGCCGGGCGACGCGGTCGTCTTCCACACCGACGGGGTCACCGAGGAGCGGCTCGAGGGGCACATGTTCGGCGAGGAGCGGCTGCTCGAGCTCCTGCGCTCGTCGGCAGGCATGAGCGCCGCCGGGATCGCCGACCGGATCGAGCGGGCGGTGCTCGAGTTCAAGCCCGGACCGCCCGCCGACGACGTCGCCGTGATTGTCCTGCGGCTGACGGGGAATGAGTAGGGCAACGATGCGATGGGTACCACAGGGAACGATGGCTCCGAGCTCGTCCGGGTTCGAGTTGGAGCTTGCCGCCGAGGCCGACAACGTCCCGCTCGTGAGGCATGCGCTGCGGGGTCTGCTCGAGGCCTCCGGCATCTCCGACGAGCGCATCTCGGACATCGCCCTGGCGGTGACCGAGGCTTGCGCGAACGCCGTCCTGCACGCGTACGCCGACGGGCCGGGCCAGTTCGAGGTCTCGGCCGCGTTCACGACCGGCGGTGAGCTCGTGGTCACCGTGCGCGACCACGGCACCGGGATGGCGCCACGCGTCGACAGCCCCGGCCTCGGCGTCGGCCTGCCCGTGATGGCGGCGATTGCCGACGCGCTCGAGATCGACACGCCGGGCGGCGCCGGGACGCTGGTGCGGATGACGTTCGCAGTCGGCACGCCGGCGGCGTGAACGGGTAGGACGGGGCCGACCGAGGCTATCGTGTCGCTTGTGACCGCAATCGTCGTCGAGCGAGCCCAGGCGGGTGTCGAGGTCGTGACCATCACGGGCGAGCACGACCTCTCCACCGCCCCCGAGCTGCAGCGCCGGCTCGACGCGGCGCTCGACTCGGGCGCCCCAATCGCGGTCGATCTGCTGCAGACGACGTTCATCGACTCGACCGTCCTGCGCGTGCTGATCTGCGCCCATGAGCAGGCCGACGCGCGCGGGGTCGGGTTCAGCGTCGCGCTCGGCGAGAGCACCGGCCACGGCGTGCGCCGGCTGCTCGAGCTCACGGGCATCGAGGAGCGCCTGCAGACGGCGCCGACGCGCGCCGCGGCGATCGCCGGCGCCGCCGCTCCGCAGAACGCCTAAGCGCGGCCGCTACGCGACGGCGGCCTGGTCGATCTCCTGCTCGATCGCTTCGAGCGATGCGCGCAGGAGCCGCGACACATGCATCTGGCTGATGCCGGTGCGGGCGGCGATCTCGGCCTGTGTGAGGTCGTGGTACACGCGCAGGCCGACGATGCGCCGCTCGCGGTCGGGCAGCGCGCGCATCGCCCGCTCGAGCAGGTCGCGATCCTCGACCGCCGTGAACCCGGCCTCGTCGGTGGCGAGCACGCGCCCGGCGGGGACGCCCTCGGCCGCGCCGGACTCCGGCGCGGCGTCGGGTTCGACCAGCGGCTCGGCGGTGTACGCCCGGCCGGCGGCGATCGCCTCGGCGACGCGCTCCTCGCTCTCGCCGACCGCCTCGGCCAGCTCCTCGAGCGACGGCGACCGTCCGAGCTGATGCCCGATCCGCTCGCGCACCGCGGCGACCCGCCGGCTCATCTCCTGCAGCGAGCGCGGAACGCGCACCGCCCAGCCGCGGTCGCGGAAGAGGTGCATGATCTCGCCCTCGATCGTGCGGGCGGCATATGCGCGCAGCGGCACGCCGCGCGAGGGGTCGTAGCGGTCGACGGCCTGGATCAGGCCGAGGTAGCCGGTCTGCTCGATGTCGTCCGGCGCGAGGCCGCGGCCGTGGTAACGGCGCGCGATCGAGCGCACGAGGCCCGTGTGGCGCATCACCAGCTGCTCGCGCGAGGCAGCGTCGCTCGAGCGGCGATGGGCCGCGATCAGCTCGATGTCCGTCCGATGTGAAAGCGATTGCATGCGGTGTGGGTCTCCTTCCGCGGAGATCAGGTGCGGTCTTTGGAGAGGTGTGTGCTTCGGCTCC
This sequence comes from uncultured Actinomycetes bacterium, assembly GCA_963825325.1. Classification (GTDB taxonomy): domain Bacteria; phylum Actinomycetota; class Thermoleophilia; order Gaiellales; family JAICJC01; genus JAICJC01. The sequence goes on along the minus strand of CAWGSU010000003.1, from coordinate 104,465 downwards.
GGTCTCAAACATCCGGCCGCCGCTGTGGTACGGTCGTGTCTCAAGGCAACGCGTGCAGGGCCGCATCGTTGGTGGACGAAGTCGCCGACGGGGTAAGGTGTTGGCAATGGAAGACGCCAGTAGCAGCGGCGCGCCGAGGGCGACGTCCGCGCGATTCACGAGGGACACCATCGAGGAGACCGCGACGGTCGTGCGCGTCGACGGTGAGCTCGACATCAACTCCGCTGACTCGCTGCGCGAGGCGCTCGACGCCGCCGAGGCCGAGCGCTGCTCGGTGCTGCGCGTCGACGCGGCCTCGGTCACGTTTCTGGACTCGACGGCGCTCGGCGTCATCCTCGCCTCGGCGCAGCGGATGGCCGAGCGCGGCGGCCGCTTCGAGCTCGTGTGCGGGTCGCCGTCGATCAGGCGCATCCTGGACATGACGATGATCAGCCGCACCGTCCACCTGCTGCCCTGACCGCCCGCTGCGGGCCGGGCCGCTAGGGCCGGACCCGCCGCGGCCTCAGGCGGCGAGGGCCGCGGTGCGCATCCGCGCGGACTCGACCAGCCCGCCGACCACCTCGGCGAGCTGCTCGCGCAGGTTCTCGTCGGTCAGCGTGCCGTCGGCGGCGAGCTTGTCGTGCGCGTGGCCGACGGCCACCTCGCCCTCGACGACGCGGGCGCCGGTCGCCGCCAGCACCTTGCGCAGCTCGGCCTGAGCCCACACGGCGCCGAACGCGCCCGTGCTCGCGCCGACGACGGCGACGGGCACGTTGCGCAGCACGTTGGTCGCCATCGGGCGCGACGCCCAGTCGAGCGCCGTCTTCAGCTGACCCGGCAGCGACGAGTTGTACTCCGGCGTCGCGAACAGGACGGCATCGGCTCCGGCGAGCGCGGCGCGCAGCGCGGCGACCGCCGGGGCGACGGGCTCGACGTCATCGTCCTCGTCGTAGGGCGGCACGTCCCGCAGGCCGTGCCACAGCTCGAGCTCGACACCGGCCGGCATGAGGTCGGCCGCGCCGCGCAGCAGCTGGGTGTTGTACGAGTCAGCCCGCAGGCTGCCCGAGAGGCCGAGCACCTTCATCGCGATCGTTACTCCTTCACCAGGTAGAGCTCAGCGGACAGGCTGACCTCGTTGGCGAGGGCGGACTTGCCGCTCGGGAGCGGGTTGTTCCAGGTGATACCGAACTCGGTGCGGTCGATCGTGCCGGCCAGCGTGATGCCGATGCGCTCGCGCCCGTAGGGATCGGTGATCGCCTCGGTGACGTCACCTGCGAGGGTGACGGGCCGGGTGCTGCCCTTGATGGTCAGGTCGCCGGAGACGACGACGTGGTCGCCCGAGACGCTGATGTCGGTCGCGCCGAACTGCAGCTCCGGGGCGCGCTCGGCGTCGAAGAAGTCCGGGGAGAGCAGGTGGGCGACCAGGTTCGGCTCCTGCACCTGAACGTTCTCGGCGCGAGCCGACCCGGTGAGGGCGGCGCTGCCGTCCTCGGCCACGGCCAGCGTCGCCGCGACGGGCGAGAAGCTGCCCCGGAAGGTGCCGACCATGTACTTGACCGCAAAGCCGACCTGGGAGTGGACCGGATCCAGCTGCCATGTCCCCGCGGGGAGCGTGCCGGTCGCGGTCGATTCGAGTGTGCTCATCTGAGGGATCCTCCGCTCGTGGGAAAACTTGACTACGCAAAGAACTCTAGCAAGAAGATCGTGAGCAGTCAAGTATTGCGTGATCAATTACTCCGGAACGGGGAGCCCGCAAGGACAGGCCTTCTAGACTCGGGAGGGTGACCGAAGCCAGGCTCACCGGCCTCACCCAGGTCGAGGCCCGCCGGCGCCTGGAGGCGGCGCCGCCGCACGAGCCGCCCGGCACGAGCCGGTCATACGCGAGCATCGTGCGCTCCAACACGCTCACGCTCTTCAACCTGATCCTGGGTGCGTTCTGGGTCGTGATCGTCGCGGCCGGCAGACCGGCCGACGGCCTGTTCGGGTTCGTGCTCGTGGCGAACACCGCCATCGGCATCCTGCAGGACATCCGCGCAAAGCGCGCGCTCGACCGGCTCGCGCTCCTGGTCGCCCCGCACGCGCGGGCGGTGCGCGACGGCACCGAGGTGGACGTCCCAGCGCACGAGGTGGTCGACGGGGATGTCGTCGCACTGCGCCCGGGCGATCAGGTCGTCGCCGATGGCACCGTGGTCGAGAGCACCGCCCTGATGCTCGACGAGTCCCAGCTCACCGGCGAGTCCCGCGCGGCCGCCAAGGGCGTCGGCGACGAGATCCTGTCCGGGTCGTTCTGCGTCGAGGGCGGCGGACGCTACCTGGTGAGCCGCACGGGCGGAGAGAGCTATGCCTCCCGCGTCGTCGGGGAGGCGCGCGAGTTCCGCTACCAGCGCTCGCCGCTCGAGCACCAGATCAACCGGCTCCTGCTCGTCACCGTGGCGGTGATGCTCCCGCTCGGCGCCGCCTTCATCTGGGTCCTCATCCGCCACCACGAGCCGTTCCGCACCTCGGCCGCCACGGCCACCGCCGGCATCGTCACGCTCGTTCCGGAGGGGCTCGTGCTGCTCATGAGCCTCACGTTCGCGGTCGCGGCGGTGCGCCTGTCGAGCCGCGGCATGCTGGTGCAGGCGTTCAACGCCGTCGAGTCGCTCGCGAACGTCGACACCGTATGCATGGACAAGACCGGGACGCTCACCGACGGCACGCTTGCGCTCCACGGCGTCGCCCCGGTCGGCACGACCACCGCGGAGGACGCCGAGCGGGCCGTGCGCGACTTCGCCGCGAGCACGACGTCACGCAACGACACGGTCGACGCGATCGCCGCCGCCCTCCCGGGCACGGCCAGGCCGGCCCGCTCCGAGGTGCCCTTCTCGTCACGCTGGAAGTGGAGCGCGGCCCGGCTCGAGGGCGACGAGCAGACGCTCGTGCTCGGCGCCCCCGACGTGCTGCTCGGCGATGGCGCGCCCGCGCTCGTCGCCGACGACGAGCGTGCCGGCCGGCGGACGCTCGTGCTCGGGCGCACGCCCGCCGAGCTCGAGGCGCCGGCCGAGGGCGGCGCCGCCCCGCCCGCGATCGAGCCGATCGCCGTGATCGCGCTCGAGGAGCACGTCCGCCCCGAGGCAGCCGCCACCATCGCGTACCTGCGCGACCAGGGTGTGACGGTGAAGGTGATGTCGGGCGACTCACCCGCGACCGTGGCCGCCGTCGCCGAGCGGGCCGGCATCGCCGTCGAGGGCCCGCCGGTCGATGGCGCGCACCTGCCCGAGCCCGGCCCCGAGCTCGCCCTGCTGGCGCGCTCCGCGACGGTCTTCGCGCGCCTGTCCCCGCAGCAGAAACGGATGCTGGTCGAGGCCCTCTCGAGCTCCGGGAGCTACGTCGCGATGATCGGCGACGGCGTGAACGACGTGCCGGCCATGAAGGGCTCGCGCCTGGCGATCGCGCTCGGCAGCGGCGCCCAGATGGCCAAGAGCGTCGCCGACAGCGTGCTCGTCGGCGACAGCTTCGCGGCGGTGCCGGCCGCGATCGGCGAGGGCCGCCAGATCATCCTGAACATCCATCGCGTCGCCCGCCTCTTCGTCACGAAGACGGTGTTCGCCGCCTTCGTGATCCTCGCGTTCGGGCTGACGACCGCAGGCTTCCCCCTGCTCCCGCGCCACCTGACGCTGGCGGCCACGGTCACGGTGGGCATCCCCGGGTTCGTGATCGCGCTCATCCCGTCCGACGAGCGCCCCGACTCGACCTCCTTCCTGCGGCGGGTGGCCCGGTTCTCGATCCCGGCGGGGGCGGTGATCGCCGTCGCCGTGCTCGCCGCCTACCTGCTCGAGCGGGGGGTGCGCGTGCGATCCATCACCGACGCGCGCACGGCCGCCGTCACCGTGTTCGTGGCCCTCGGGCTGTACCTGCTGCTCGTGCTCGACGCCGAGCGCATGTCGGCGAGCCGCCACTACGCCGTCGGCATCCTCGCGCTCGTCGGAGCGCTCTCGGCGGCCTATCTGGGCACGCTCAGCGCCGAGCCCGCGCGCGACTTCTTCGCCCTCGCCCGCCCCGACCTGCTCGACGCGATCATCATCCTCGTGACGACGATCGCCGGGATCCGCCTGATGGCCTGGGCCGGGCTCTCGCCGTACGCCCATCCGCCGCAGGCCAAGCCGGTCGACGCGCCGGACGAGACGGAACCGCTGCCGCCGTCAGGCTGAGCCGGCGAGGACGTGCGCGCCGAGGTGGTGTGTGCGCCCGCGCGCGTCCACGAGCTCGACGCCGTCCGGCCCGCTCGAGACCACCCGCCCGCCCTCAGCGAGCGTCTGCTCGAGGAACACCTGGTCGTACTCGCGCCGCCATCGCTCCGGATCGCCGCAGCAGCCGATCACGTGCAGCGATCTGCGGCCGTCAGCCGACCGCTCGATCCGGAAGCCGGGCATCACCAGATTGTAGGACGGCCCGGAGGCGCGCGGACGTGGCGGATCTGACAGGACCTGTGCGATAGTCAACAAATGCCTGCAAATGTAAGAATTCGGTATGTCACCACGAGGGGTGACGGACGATCACCCGATGCGGGGAGACAGGGAGGCGCCCGCAGCCGCGAGGATACTCAGAAGTGCAACTCGCCTCGACCCATCCGCACCTGCGCCGCCGCCGCCACCTGCTGCTCGCCTCCCTCCCGGCGGCAGCACTCGCGCTGACCGCCGTACACGTCGGCCGCCTCGTCCGCGGGCCGGCCGGGTCGTGGGACGGCTCTGCCGTCGACGCGCACCTGTACGCGGCGGCCGTGATCGTGTGCGGCCTCGCCGTGTTCGGGAGGAGCCTCGCCGACCGGGAGGACAGGGCCGCGTGGACCGCTCTTGCGATCGGCCTCGTCGGATACGGGTCGGTGTCCCTCGCCGCCGCGCCGCACCTGCACCAGGGCATGAAGTCGTTCACGCCGTCGGCGGCGCTGCTCTGGCTGACGTTCTATCCGTTCGTGATCGCATGCGTCGTCCTGCTCGCGCGCAGCCGGGCCGCGCGCTTCGACGCCGGCCTCGTGGTCGACGGGCTCATCGGCGGCGTCACCTTCGCGGCGGTCTTCGCCGAGGTCGGGCTGCGGCCGCTGCTCGCCCACACCCACCAGCAGGTGCGCGGCATCGCCGTCGACGGGATCTGGGTCGCCTCCGACCTGGCGGTGCTCGGCGTGATGGCGGGATGCGCGGCCCTGGCGGCGTCGCGCGGACAGCGCGAGCGGCGGCTGCTCTTCACCGGAGCCGTCGTCCTGGCCGCCGCCGACCTGCTCTCGCTCTACCACGGCACCGCCGCGGTCGCTGGTCTGCCCGGAGGCTGGCGCCAGACGCTCGTCCCGGTCGCGGCGACGCTGCTGGCGACGGCGGCGATCGTGCCCTCGGGGCCGCCGCGCGTCACGCCCGGCCGCCCGGTGGTCGGGTTCACCGCGGTGTTCGCCCTGATCGCCGTCACGCTGCAGGCGCTCAACCTGGTCGGTGCCGCCAACCAGGTGGCGACGGCGCTCTCGGTGCTGGTGCTCCTGGCAGTTGCGATGCGCGTGTCGCTGAGCTTCCGGCGGCTGCGCGAGAGCGAGCAGCTGCGCGACGCGCTGGTCGACGCCGAGGAGCAGCGGCGGCTGGTGCTGAACCAGATGCTGCGCGCAGAGGCCGACGAGCGGGCGCGGATCGCCGAGGAGCTGCACGACGACACCGTCCAGGTGCTGACCGCGACGCTGCTCTCGCTCGACCGGCAGCGGCTCTCGGACGAGCGCGGCGAGCACGAGGCGGCCGCCGCGGCAGCCCTTAGAGCGCGCGACACGCTGGCGCTCGCCCTGGAGCGCACCCGCCGGCTCATGTTCGAGCTGCGCCCGCCGCTGCTCGAGGCGCACGGCCTCGCACCCGCCGTCCGCGACCTGGTGGAGCACGCCAACCACGAGCTCGGCCTCGAGGTCGAGGCGCACGTGGACGTGCCGCGCTACTCCGAGGCGTTCGAGACACTCGTCTACCGGGTCGTGCGCGAGGGGGTCGCGAACGTCCGCCGCCACGCCCGCGCCCACCGGCTCGAGGTGACGCTGCAGCAGGAGGACGGCCGCCTGCGCGGCACGATCGTGGACGACGGCCGCGGCTTCGACGTCCACCGGGCGCTCGACCGCCACCGCACCCGCATGCACCTGGGCCTCGACGCGACGATCGAGCGCATCCGCCTCGCCGGCGGCGAGATTGCGATCGACTCGGCTCCCGGCGAGGGCACGCGGATCTCGTTCCAGCTGCCCGGCGCCGAGGTCGAGGCCGAGGAGCCCGACATCGTCGCCGTCGGCAGCTGAGCGGCCATCGCCGGGTGATATCCCGCCCGGCCACGGGGAGGGGTTACCCGTTGGGCCGGGCGGGTTCACCGCCTCCCGCGTTCCCTAAGTTGCGCCGGGGGCCCGGCGGCCGGCTTGTCTCCCGATAGCCGGCTCGCGGGCTACCCCGGGCATCTCCGAGGAGGTCACGCGGGCTGTTGCTGCCATTGAACACAGCCCACCTAAGAACAGTCTGAGCGTGGCCTAAGGGTTTGTCGAGATCCGCGCAGATGCCCCCGTAGACTGGGCGGGTGACCATCTGCGCGGAGTGTGGCGGGGGTAACCCCGACGGGGCCCGCTTCTGCAACCTCTGCGGCGTGGCCGTGTCCGACCGGGCGCCCGCGCGCGAGGTGCTGAAGACGGTCACCGTGCTCTTCTGCGACGTGGTCGGCTCGACCGAGCTGGGCGAGCGGTTCGATCCCGAGGTGGTGCGCCGGATGATGGCGCGGTTCTATGCGGCGATCCGCGAGCCGGTCGAGCGGCGCGGCGGCACCGTTGAGAAGGTGATCGGCGACGCGCTCGTGGCCGTCTTCGGCATGCCGGTCGTGCACGAGGACGACGCCCTGCAGGCGGTGGGCGCGGCGGTCGAGATGCGCGACGCCGTCCTCGCGCTGGGTGACATCTCGGCCCGCATCGGGGTCAATACGGGCGACGTGCTCGCCCGCGACCCCGTGCCGGGCGAGTCGCTCGTCGTCGGCGATGCCGTGAACGTGGCCGCCCGGCTCGAGCAGGCGGCCGCACCGGGCGAGGTGCTCGTCGGCGAGGCGACGTGGGCCCTCGTCGAGCACGCGGTGCGCGGTGAGCGCGCGAGCCCCATCCACGCGAAGGGGAAGCGGCTGCCGCTCGTCGCCTGGCGGCTGGAGGCGGTGGATCCCGGCGCGCGCGGCCATCGCCGCCGGCTCGACCTGCCGATGGTCGGACGCAGGCCCGAGCTCGACCTGATGCGCTGGGCGCTCGAGCGCACCGAGACCGCCCAGCGGCCGCACCTCGTGACGGTGCTCGGGCAGCCGGGGATCGGCAAGTCGCGCCTCGTCGCCGAGATCCCGCGGCTCCGCACCGGCCTTGCCACCTACACCGGCCAGTGCCGGCGCGGATCCGACGCATCGTCGCTCGAGCCGATGCTCGAGATCGCGCGGGCGATCGGCGGCGAGCGTCCGGATGCGGTGGTCGAGGTCATGGGCGGCGATCCCGATGCACAGGCGGTCGCCGCGTGCCTCTCGCAGCCCGCGGCCGCCGGGTCGACGGACGTCGCTTGGGCCGTCTCGCGGCTCCTCGGCACGATGGCCACGGCGGGCACGGTCGTCATCATCCTCGAGGACATCCACTGGGCCGATGACCCTGTGCTGGACGTGATCGAGCAGCTCATCCGCGACAGCCGTCGCCGTTCCCTCCTGATCGTCACCACCGCGCGCCCGGAGCTCGCCGACCGAAGGCCGGGATGGGGTGCCGGCGCGAACACGATCTCGCTCGCCCTGGAGCGCCTCGACGACACCGAGACGCGCCTCCTGCTGGAGCGGGCGGCGCCGCGGCTGCCCGCCACCGACGCCGACCGTGTGATCGCCGTTGCCGAGGGCAATCCGCTCTTCGCCGAGCACCTCGCGGCCGTGATCGGCGACGACAACGGCTCCGGCGGGCTGCCGCGCTCGATCCAGGTGCTCCTGACCGCACGCCTGGAAGGACTGCCGGAGCCGCAGCGCGAGGTGCTGAGCGTCGCCGCGGTCGCCGGCCGCGACTTCCCGGAAGCCGCGGTCGAGGCGCTCGTTGGCCGCCCGATCGCGGCCGACCTCGACCACCTGGCCCGGCGCGAGCTGATCGAGCCCGCCGCCGCGGGCCGGCAGCAGTTCGTGCATGCACTTCTGCAGGAGGCCGCCTACGCGCTGGTCACCAAGCAGCGGCGCAGCGACCTCCACGCCCGGCTGGCAGGGCTGCTCGAGGCCGAAGGCGCCGGCGACGCCGTCGTCGGCGATCATCTCGAGCGCGCGTACGTCCTGCGGGCCTCGCTCGGAGAGGCCGACGCCGCCACGACGGACATGGGCGAGCAGGCCGGCGCCCGGCTGGCGGCCGCGGGCAGGCAGGCCGACGCCATGGGCGACCCGGTGCGAGCGCGATCACTGCTGGAGCGCGCGCTCGAGCTGCTGCCCGCAGACAGCGACGAGCGCGCCGCCGCGATGGTCGAGCTCGCAGCCGCGGGATGGAACCTGCTCCCGCTCGAGGAGCTGAGGCGTCTCCTCCGCGCCGGCACCGAGCTCGCCGCCGCACGTGGCCTGCGCGCCCTCGAGCTCCGCGCCCACGTCCTCGCCCTGGGCGCCGTTGCCGGTGAGAGCGCGGCGGGCCCCCCGTCGGATCTCGAGATGCTCGCCGAAACAACCGCAGCGCTCAACGAGCTCGAGGCGCTCGATGACTCCCGCGCCCTGGCCACCGCGCTCTCGACCCGCGCATGGATCGAGTGCGCGCTCGGCCATGCCGCGGACGGGGTCGAGTCCTCCCTGCGCGCCGTCAACCTCTCACGAGCCGGAGGGCACGACGCGGTATGGCCGCTCGGGATCCTGGGCTGGGCCGTGGTGGAGTCGCCCATGCCCGTGCCGGCAGCGGATGCGCTCCTCGACGGGCTGATGGACGAGCTGGGCATGCGCCCGACCGTGCGATCGGAGCTCGTCGTCGCCCAGGCGATGCTTGCCCAGCTCGGCGGCAGGGTCGACGAAGCCTGGCGGCTCATCGACATCGGCCGGACGCTCGAGCGCGACCTGGGTCGCAATACGATGTGGCGGCTGGCCGAGCACGAGGGGTTGCTGCTCATGCGGACGGAGCGCTGGGACGACGCCCGCGTCGCGCTGCGGTCGTTCGCGGCCGAGCTCGAGCGCCGCGGCGCCACCGATGAGCTCGCGGTTGTCCACGGCCGGCTCGCGATCGCGGAGGCGCGGGCCGGAGACATCGCCGCCGCGCTCGCCGCGACGCGCGGCGGCGTCGACGCCGACGGATACGAGGCCCGGACGCGCGCACATCTGGCGCTCGCCGAGATCCACCTGGCCCGCGCCGATGCCGGCGCTGCCGTCGCGTCGGCCCAGGTGGCGATCGCCGTCGCCGTGAGCGGCGACTGGGTGCTCCTGCAGGCCGAGGCGGAGCTCACGCTCGCGCGGGCGCTGCAGGCGGCGGGCGACCCGGCGGCCGATGCTGCCAGGCAACGGGCCGCGGGCCTGTACGCGGCCAAGGGCTACCCCGGCGGCGTTGCCCGGGCCGGCCGCCTCGCGCCGGCCTGACGCGGCTCGTCAGACGTCGACGAGGTCCTCGCTCGGCACTGCCAGGGCGGGCACGGACAGGACGAACCGGCTGCCGCCGCCCGGCGGCCGCTCGACGGTCACCTGGCCGCCGTGCGCCTCGGCCACCTGGCGCACGATCGCGAGGCCGAGGCCGGAGCCGGACATGCTGCGGGCCTCCTCCGAGCGGTAGAACCGGTCGAAGATGAACGGCAGGTCCTCGTCGGACACACCCGGGCCGTGGTCGCGCACGCCGACGGTCCCGCCGGCGACCTCGACCTCGACCACCTCGCCCGCGGGGCTCCATTTGGCCGCGTTGTCGAGCAGGTTGGTCACCGCCCGGTCGAGCCGCGCCGGCACCCCGCGCACGAGCGTCGGCTGGGCGATGAGCCGGAAACGGACCTCGCGCGCATTGCGCTCGGCGCGCTCGACCGCGTCGGCGACGAGCACGTCGAGGCGCACGTCGTCCTCCTCCGACGGCTCCTGGCCGTCGCGCGCGAGCTCGACGATATCGCCGACGAGCGCCGCCATCTCGGCGAACTGCTGGTGCACGTCGCGCTCGAGCTTGCGCCGGCTCTCGTCGGGCAGCGGGCCCGGGCGCAGCAGCACCTCGAAGTTCGTGCGCAGGCTGGTGAGCGGCGTGCGCAGCTCGTGCGAGGCGTCGGCGACCAGCTGGCGCTGGGCGGCGACCGCCTGCTCGAGCGCGGCGAGCATCGTGTTGAAGCTGATTGCAAGCCGGCTCAGCTCGTCGCTGCCGGTGGCGTCGATCCGCTCGGAAAGGTCGTGCGTGGCGGCCACGTGCTCGGCGGTCTCGGTCAGCTTGCGCACCGGCCGCAGCGCCTCGCGGGCGACGAACGCCCCGAGCAGCGCGGCCAGCGCCACGCCGCCGACGGCGACGAGCAGGAACCAGATCCGGAGCTTCGAGAGGACGATGTCTGCGTCTGTCAGGCGGCGCGCCACCTGCAGCGAGAACCCGGGCGCGAGCGTGACGGTCGCCACGCGCAGGTGGACGCCCTGGACGGTCATCGTCGCGAGCGTGAGCGGTTGCGGTGACTGCGCCGCCGCGAGCGCCGCCGCCGTCGGAGGGAGCTGTCCGCGGATGAACTGCGACTGGCTGGGGATCGTGCCGTCGGACGCGACGACCTGCATGTAGTCGTTGGCGGAGCTCGAGAACAGCTCCGGCGAGGGCACGCGCGAATACGGCGGCGTCAGCGAGCGGATCGCGCTCGCGGCCTCGTCCCGCAGGGCCGAGTCGACCTGGCCGTAGAGCTGCTGGCCGACCACGACGTAGGCGATCGCACAGGCGACTGCGACTGCCAGGGCGACCGCGGACGCCGCCGCGAGCGTGAGGCGCAGGCGGAAGCTCACGGCTCGCGCAGCACGTAGCCGATCCCGCGCTTGGTGTGGATCAGCCGCGGCTCGCCGCCGGCCTCGGTCTTGCGGCGCAGGTAGCCGATGTAGACGTCGAGCGAGTTCGACGCATAGCCGAAGTCGTACCCCCACACCCGCTCGAAGATCGTCGCGCGCGTGAGCACCTGGCGCGGGTGCCGCATCAAGAGCTCGAGCAGCAGGTACTCGGTGCGGGTCGTCTCGATGACGCGATCGCCGCGGCGGGCCTCGTACGTGTTCGGATCGATGGTGAGGTCGGCGAAGCGCAGCACGCCCTGGTCGTCCTCGGTCGTCGTGCGGCGCAGCAGCGCGCGCAGCCGCGCGAGCAGCTCCTCGAGCGCAAACGGCTTGGCCAGGTAGTCGTCGGCGCCCGCGTCAAGGCCGGCGACGCGGTCGGTCACCTGGTCGCGCGCCGTCAGCATCAGGACCGGGGTGCGGTCGCCGTTCGCGCGCAGCCGGCGGCAGACCTCGAGGCCGCTCATGTGCGGCATCATCACGTCGAGGATGACGGCGTCGGGGCGGGAGCTCGCAACCCGGTCAAGCGCGGTGCGGCCGTCTCCGGCCGAGGCGACGCTGTAGCCCTCCTGCACCAGCGCACGGTCGAGCGCGTCGACCACCGCCGGCTCGTCATCGACTATCAGGACTTCCACAGGCACAGTATCTGGGGGCATCCTAAGACCGACGTAAATTCCCTGCAAGAGCCCGATAAGACCGCGGCGCCGTAAGCTTCGCCGATGCCCTGGCTGCGCCGCCACTGGCCCCTGGCCGCCATCGCCGTGGTTGCGGTGATCGGTGCCGCGGGAGCAGGCGTGGTCGTGGTCGGCACGCTGCTGTCCGCCGCGGGCACCGCCCAGCCGGCCGCGGCGACCACGACGCCGCAGGCCACGGTCACGGTGTTCTCGGCGTCAGGTTCGCCCACGTCCGCCGCGTCCACCACCACGACGACCGCCCCACCGCCCCCGCCGCCGCGCCTCCCCCGCCCCCGGATCGTGTGGAAGCCGATCCCGTTCCCCGCCCATCGCCTGGCCGAGACGGCCGCGTACGCCCTGCGCCACTACGGCATCGACACGTGGCGGCTGCGCCACCCGCACGTGATCGTCGAGCACTACACCGAGTCGACCACGATGCTCTCGGCGTGGTCGCTCTTCGCCCAGGACGTGCCCGACGCGGAGCTGCACGAGCTGCCCGGCACATGCGCGCACTTCATCATCGACCGCGACGGCACCATCTACCAGCTCGTGCCCCTCGACGTCATCTGCCGCCACACCGTGGGCCTGAACGCGACCGCGTTCGGGATCGAGCACGTCGGCATGTCCGACGGGCAGATCCTGGACGACCCGGCCCAGATGCGCGCCTCGCTGCACCTGACCGCCTGGCTGATGCAGCGCTACCACATCGCCGTTGGCGACGTGATCGGGCACGCGGAGAGCCTGACCTCGCCGTATCACCACGAGCTCGACCCGGCGTGGCGCTGCCAGACCCACGCCGACTGGCAGACACCGGACATGCGCGTCTACCGCGCCCGGCTGCGCGCGCTCCTTGCCCGCTACCGCATCCCGGCGGGGCCGCCGGTGCGGCGCGTCAGCTCCGGCTGCTGACCGGCGCCTCGGTGCCCGCCCCGTCGGCGACCTGGTCGGCAACGTCGACCGGCGCCGACCGGCCGGATCGCAACGGCACCTCGGGCAGGAGCAGGGTGATGGCGAAGCCGATGATCGCGATCGGCACGCCGACCAGGAACACGGTGTCGATCGAGCGGGCGAACGCCTCGACCACCAGCGCGCGCACCTCCGGGGGCAGGCTGAGGATCGCGGCCGGGCTGCCCTTGAGCGTGTCGGGCGAGACGCCGGCCGGCAGCTGCCCGCCGGGCAAAAGGTCGGCCAGGTTGGACGCGAGCTGGTTCGTCAGCACCGCGCCGAGCAGCGCGACCCCGAAGGAGCCGCCCATCGAGCGCAGGAACGTGGCCGCGCCGGTGGCGGTGCCGAGATCCTTGTGGTCGACCGCGTTCTGCACCGCCAGGACGAGCACCTGCATCACCATGCCGAGGCCCAGCCCGAGCACGACCATGTAGGCCGACGCCTGCACCTCGGTCGTGGTGGGCCCCATCGTCGAGAGCAGGTACATCCCCACGGCCATCACCAGCATTCCGCACACCGGGAACGCCTTGTAGCGGCCGGTGCGGCTGATGATGCGACCCGAGGCGATCGAGGTGAACATCAGCCCCAGGATCAGCGGCAGGAGCAGGAGCCCCGCGTTCGTGGCGCTGCGGCCACCGACGACCTGGAGGAAGAGCGGCAGGTAGATGATCCCGCCGAACATCGCGAGGCCGACGATGAACATCGTCGCCGTCGAGACCGCGAACACGCGGTTGCGGAAGAGGTACAGCGGCAGGATCGGCTCCTCCACCCGCTGCTCCACAGCGACGAACGCCGCCAGCAGGATCGCGCCGCCGGCACCGAGACCGATGATGGTGGCCGATCCCCACCCGTACTGCGTGCCGCCCCAGGTGACGGCGAGCAGGACCGAGCTCACCCCGGCGACGAGCAGCGCGGTGCCGACGTAGTCGAGCCGGTGCGAGATCCGGCGCGTGGGCAGGTCGAGCACGATGCTCGTCACGACCAGGGCGACGACCCCGATGGGCAGGTTCACGTAGAAGACCCACCGCCACGAGAGGTTGTCGACGAAGAAGCCGCCGAGCAGCGGGCCGATCACGCTCGCGAGCGCGAACACCGCACCCATGTAGCCCTGATAGCGCCCCCGCTCGCGTGGCGGGACGACATCACCGATGATCGTCATCGCGAGCGTGATCAGGCCGCCCGCGCCGACGCCCTGCAGGGCGCGGAACGCGATCAGCTGGGTCATGTTCTGCGACAGGCCGGCCAGCGCCGAGCCGATCAGGAAGACGACGATCGCAAACTGGAACACGCGCTTGCGGCCGTACAGGTCGCTGATCTTGCCGTAGAGCGGCGTCGTGACCGTCGAGGCGACCAGGTAGGCGGTCACCACCCACGAGAGGTGGTTCAGGCCGCCCAGGTCGCCGACGATGGTCGGAAGCGCCGTCGCGACGATCGTCTGGTCGAGCGCCGCGAGCAGCATGCCCGACATGAGCGCGCCCAGGATCACCATGATCTGGCGGTGGGTGTATACCTTCATCGCGCCCGCTCCGGGGTCAGCCGCCACCCAGGCCTCCCTCGCGGTGGATGTCCGAGACCAGCCGCTCGAGCAGGTCGGCGAGCCGGGCCCGGTCGGCGGCGTCCCAGCCCGCGAGCATGTGCGCGAAGGCGCGGTGGCGGGCCTCGCGCAGACGGCCGACGAGCGCGTCGGCGCGCTCGGTGGTCGACACGAGCGCGGCGCGGCGGTCACCGGGGTCGAGCGTCCGCCCGACGAGCCCGGCAGCCTCGAGCTCGGCCACCTTGCGGCTTGTGGTCGAGACGTCCAGGCCGATCCGCTCGGCCAGCTGGGAGATGCGCGCGGGGCCGTCCATCAGCTTCACCAGGAGCACGAATCCGGTGCGATCGACCGCGACGCCGGCCTCCTCCGCCACCCGCTCGTGCAGCCGCGCGGCGTGGCCCGCGCGGAACACGCCCGCGAGCGCCTCGCCGATGCGCGTGAGGTCGTCAGGCTTGACGGGATCGCCGACCAGCGTCATGCTCCCAACGTAGCAAAGTTGTTTGTGGCATGCAAGCTTATGCTGCTATGCTGCCGCGGTCAGGGACGCGACTCAGGGGGGACGTCGTGGAGCACTCCATCTCGCATGTGAGCTACACGACCAACGGCGCGGCCCTGCCCGCGACGATGGTCCGGCCCGCGGCCGCCTCGGGTGCGCTGCCCGCCGTGATCGTCATCCACGAGGGGTGGGGCGCCGACGAGCACATCCGCGACATCGCGGGGCGGATCGCGGCCGCCGGATACCTCGCGCTCGTGCCCGACCTGTACGCCCACGGCGGCAGGCGGCCGCCCGAGCTCGCGCCCGACCGCGTCGACGCGCTGAAACGCTTCACCGACACCCTCCCACCGGGCGGGCTCGGCAGCGCCGAGGTGCGCGACGCGGCGCTCGCGGCGATGCCCGAGACCGAGCGCACCCGCATCTCGGAGTCGCTGGACGCGATGTTCGCCGGCATGGCCGCGCCGGCACAGTTCGTCGCCGACCTGCGTGGCGCGGTCGCCTACCTGCGCGACCACCCCGACTGCAACGGCCAGATCGGCGCGATCGGGTTCTGCATGGGCGGCGGCCTCGTCGGCCTGCTCGCCTGCGACGAGCGCGCCCTGCGCGCGGGCGTCGTCTACTACGGGACGCCGCCGCCGGCCGAGCGCGTCGGCGGCATCGCCTGTCCGCTGCTCGGCATCTACGGCGGCGATGACGGCCGCATCACCGGCGCGGTGCCGGCGTTCGCCGACGCGATGACGGCGGCCGGCAAGCGGTTCGAGCACCACGTCTACCCCGGCGCGCCGCACGCCTTCTTCAACGACACCCGCCCCGCGTACCGCGTCGGCGCGGCCCGCGACGCCTGGGCGCGCACGCTCGGCTTCCTCGTCGCCCAGCTGGGCTGAGCCCACACCAGGGCCGCGGTGCTGTACGGTGCTCCCGACCGGGCAGGAGCGTGCGATGGGTGGAGGTCGTGAGGACGAGCTGGTGGCAGCGCTGGCCCGCCGCGCCGTGGCGAGCGCCGCACCGGGGGAGCTGCCGCTTTTCCGGGCGACGAGCCGGGCCTACTTCGAGGATCCCGCCAGCCTGCTGACGGCGCGCTCGGGCTCCGACGACATGCTCGGGTTCGGCCCCGGCGAGGCCGCCCTCCTGCTGACGCCGGTCGCCCTCGACGTCGCCCGGCGCGTCGTCGACTTCGTCCTCGACCACGTGCGCGCGACCGCAGAGGCCGAGGCGGGAGCTGCGGTCGAGGGCGCGACCGCGCGGCTGTTGCATCGCGTCGGCGTCGGCGACGGGCCCGAGCCGGCCGCGCAGGCGCCGCCCGAGCCCCCGCTGCTCTCGCCGGAGCAGCTGCGCGAAGTGCGCCGCGTCGCGCTCGAGAAGGCGCGCCAGATGCAGCTGCCCGAGGCCACGGCCGACCTGCTGGCCGACTCGCTCGTCGGCGGCCTCTCACCGGGATGAGCGCCGAGGGCGGCGAGCCGGCCGGGCGGCCGCCGCGGCTGAACCCGTTCGCGTTCCCGTCGGAGACGACGTTTCGCCTGGCGCTGCTGGTCGCCTCGGTGGTCGGCGTGAGCCTGTTCCTCTCGAGCTGGCTCTACATCAGCTTCGAGGACAAGCATCACGAGATCGTCCGCCGGCTCGCCTGCCAGGAGGAGCACGCGATCGACGTGCGCACCGCGGTCGACACGAACGCCGTCGCGACCGCCAACAGCCGCTTCTCGGACTGCCTGCAGGCGATCAACCGGCCCCGCGGGTTCTTCATGCTCGGCGGCGTCGTCTTCGTCCTGCTCTTGGCGGCCGCGATCATGCTGTGCATCCCGCCGGTCAAGCGGCGCCGACGCCGCCTGGTGCCGCTCACGGCCGAGGATGCGCCCGAGGTGCTCGCCGAGATCGGCCGGCTCGCGGCGGTCTCCGGGCTGCGGCGGGCGCCGGAGGTGGTCTGGAACCCGCTCGATCCCGCCGTGACCGGCCTGGCATTCGGCCGCCCGGGAAGGCGCTACGTCGCCCTCTCCGGCGGGCTGGTCGTGCGCCACACGACCGATCCCCCCGCGTTCCGCGCCGTGGTGCTGCACGAGCTCGGGCACCTGCGCAACCGCGACGTGGACGCCACGTACTTCACCGTCGCGATCTGGTACGCCTTCCTGGCCGCCGGCGTCGCACCGTTCCTGCCCACGCTGCGGCACGAGTCGGCCGGGACGATCGCCGCGATCGCGTGGCGCCTGGCGGCGCTGACCGCACTCGTCTACCTCTCGCGCAACTCCGTGCTGCGTGCGCGCGAGAGCTACGCAGACCTGCGCGCGGCGGCCGCCGAGCCGGCCGGAGCACTGCGGCGCGTTCTGCTCTCGATCCCCGACCGGCCCCGCGGCCTGCGCGACCGCCTGCTGGCCAAGCACCCGCCTGCGAGCGTGCGCGCCGGACTGCTCGACTCGACCGACGCCCTGTTCTCGCTGGGCACCCTCGAGGCGTTCGGGGTCGGCGTCGCAGCCACCGTCGCCTATCAGGAGGTGACGGACGTCCTCGGCTACGTGGGGCTGGTACGGCTCGAGGCGCTCTCGACATGGTGGATCTCGGCACTCGTGTTCGCGCCCCTCGCGGTCGGGGTCGTCGGCATCGGCGCGTGGCGGGGCGCGTTCGCGGCGCTTGCGCGCGGACAGCGGCCGACCGGCGGCTGGGCGCTCGGCGCGGCGCTCGCCGCCGGCCTCCTCGCCGGCCAGCAGCTCGAGCTCTCGAGCGCGATCACGGCGCAGGACGCCGTCCTGAACGCCGCGGACGGCACGAACCTGGTGTGGGCCGCGGTCGCGGTCGCCGCCGTGGCGGCCTTCGTGGCCTGGCTCACCTCCGCGGCGGACGTGTGGCTGCCCGTCGCCGGCCGCCGCTCCCCCACTCCCGCTCTGCTCGCGGCGTTCGGAGCCGGCAGCCTCGTGCTCACCCTCGGCGTCGGCCTCTTCCTGTACGCCCACGCCGCCCGCTCGCTGATCCATCTGGAACGGGCGTCCACCGCCGGCGACTACCACGTCATCCACGCCGTCGTCTGGCCTGGGCCCGAGGCGGTGTACCAGTTCGTGGAGGATCCCGGGATCGCCCTCCTTGCCCACCGCCCGCTCGTCTGGCTGGGTGTCGTCACCCTGTGGCTGTTCCCCGTGGCGGCGCTGGCGGCGCGGCGCCACGTCGCGGCTGAGGCGCCGGCGTGGGGCTGGCTCGACGGCGAGGGTGGCCCGCTGCGCCGGACGCCGGTCGCGCTCGGGCAGGCGGCGCTCGCGGGCGCGATCGGCGCCGCCGCCGTCCTCGTCTCCGTGCTCGTCCTGCGGCTGGCGGTGCACTCGGGGATCGCGGCCTCCACCCGCGACCAGCCGGTGTTCCCGATCGCGCTCGACGTCTGGACGGTCTCGATCGCCCTGCTCGTCCAGGGGGTCGTCGCCGGAGTCACCGCCGCCCGCGCCGGCAGCCTGGCGATCCCGCTCGGCCTGCTCGCCGCGTTCATCACCGCGCTCGGCGGCTTCGTGACAGCGACGGTGTACCCGTCGCTCGCGAGCTGCGTCACGCCGCTCGCGTACCGCAGCGCCGCCTGCGGCTGGTCGCTCGACGGCGACTACGCGCAGTTCACGTTCGAGAAGATGGTCGTCCACGGTGCGCTGGTCGCGCTGGTCTGCGCCGCCGCCGCTCGCGCGGCCGTGGCGGGCATGCGGGTACGATCGCCGTCTCGTGACTGAACTGCACGGAAGGACGGCGATCGTGACCGGCGGTGCGCGCGGGATCGGCCGGGCGGTGTGCGAGCTTCTCGCCGAGCGCGGGTGCCGGCTCGTCGTGAACCACAACTCGTCACGGACGGCGGCCGAGGAGCTCGTGGCGGCCGTGACGGCCGCCGGCGGCGGGGCCGTCGCCGTGGGCGGATCGATCGCCGACCCCGCCACCGGGCCGGCGCTCGCCGCGGCCGCCATGGAGACGTTCGGGAGCCTCGACATCCTCGTGAACAACGCGGGCGTCACCCGCGACACGACGGTGCGCAAGATGACCGACGAGGACTTCACGGCAGTCGTCGAGGTCAACCTGACGGGCACGCACCGCGTCACCCGGGCGGCCATCGAGCCGATGTGCGCGGCCGGCTTCGGCCGCATCGTGACCGTCGCGAGCTTCGTCGGCGAGCTCGGCAACTTCGGCCAGGCCAACTACGCGGCGGCGAAGGGCGGGCTGATCGCGTGGACGAAGTCGCTCGCGCTCGAGCTCGCCCGCCATGGCGTCACCGCCAACTGCGTCTGCCCCGGCTTCACCGACACCGACATGCTCGCCGGCGTGCCCGAGCCGATCCGCGAGAAGCTGCTCGCGCGGGTGCCGCTCGGCCGTTTCGCCCGGCCCGACGAGATCGCCCGCGCCGTCGTCTTCGTCGCCGAGGCGGACTACATGACCGGCACGTGCCTCGACATCAACGGCGGGCTGCGGATGTGAGCGGGGCGCTTCGGATAGGCAGCCGCGCAGAGCGCACCTTCCACGTCTCGGACTCCACGATCGCGGCCTTCGCGGAGGTCTCGGGCGACCGCAACCCCGTCCATCTCGACGACGCGTATGCCCGCACGACGCCGTTTCGCGGCCGCGTCGCCCACGGCATGCTCACGGGTGCCTTCTTCTCAGCCCTGCTCGCGGGCGACCTGCCCGGGCCGGGGACGATCTACCTCGGCCAGCGGCTGCGGTTCACCGCACCGGTCCGGCCCGGCGACGACGTGCGCTGCGAGGTCGAGGTGACGGCGTGGAATGGGGCCCGCCGGCGCGTGACCCTGGCGACGCGGGCGTGGGTCGGCGAGACGCAGGTCGTCGACGGTGAGGCGACCGTGATCGCCCCGCCCGACGAGGCCTAGAAGGCCGTCGGAGCGGCGCTCTTGCCGCTCATCGTGCCGCCGTCGTGATCGCCGTCCCAGCCGTGGTGCATGGGGCCGCCGAACCCGAATCCGAAGTGGAAGCCCTTCGTCACCATCCGGTCGATCCCGGCCACGAGCATCTTGTGGAAGCGGGCCGCCTGGGCCTTGGTCAGGTGCGGGCCGGTGGTCGCGCCGCTGGACGGCGACTTCGGCGGTGCGAGCCGTGCGACCAGCGCCGCCTCGAGGCCGCTCACCGGCTTGCCGTTCGCCTTCGCGACCGCGGCGAGCGTCTTGCCCGAGCGCAGGTCCTTGATCAGCGTCGCCTGCGAGACACCCAGGTAGGTCGCCGCCGTCTGCAGCAGCCCCACCGGGCCGGGCCCGAACCCGAACCCGGGCCGCGGGCCGCCACGGAAATGGTGGTGGAACTCCCCGCCGCCGAACGGGCCGCCGAAGGGCCCGGCAAACGGCCTCCCGCCGCCGTGCTGCTGCATCCGCTGCTCGATCGCCTTGGCCTGGGCACGCGTGAGCTTGCCCTGCTTGACGAGCTGGTTCAGGCGGTCGGATATCGCCCCGTTGATCGCCGCCTGCAGCTTCGCGGGGGCGATGCCGAGGCGGCCGGCGACGTCGTTCAGGAACGGGTTCCCGCCGGAAGAGGACGTGGCGAGCGCGGTGCCGCCGAGCCCCACCACGCCGAGCACGACGGCTGCGATCACGATCCGGCGCTTCAGGCGTCCGCTCATCACGTCCTCCTCGACAGGCTCATCCCCAGATGTCCATCCCGGGACACTGCTCCAACTATGCGGGACACGGGGCGCGCAGCGCAACGCCGATTCCGCCGCCCGAGCGGATTCTTAGGCACTTCTCAGATCGGGAAGCACCGACACGGCGGAACTTCCGGGCGCGGTCCGCGTCATACAGGCATGCACCGCCGGGTTCCGATCGTCCTCGCCGCACTCGCGCTCGTCACCGCGGGGTGTGCGGGCGGGGTCTCGGGCCCCTCGACCAGGCCGCCGCCGCGCAGCGGGTTCATCCTCGGCCACGTCGCGGACGCGCACGCAGGCAGCGCCTCCCCCGGGCCGGTCCGAAACGCCCCGCTCGTCGTGACCGGCCGCACGGCGGCCGGGTTCCGGCTCGTGCGCTACTACACGGCCGACCGAAACGGCGACTTCCGCCTGCGGCTGCCGCCCGGCACCTACGTCGTCGCCGCGCGGGTCGACCGCTACACGCTGCTCCGGCACGATCCCGTCGTCGTGCGCATCGGCCAGGTCGCCACGGTGTCCATCGCCGACCGCCCGGAAACGGTCGCCGCCGCCGGCCACCACACCGCGTGACATGTCCGCGGCGGCGCCGACTATCCTCCCCGGGCGATGCTGACGCGATACGAGCCCGCCGCCGATCGCTACGGGCACATGGCCTACCGCCGCTGCGGACGCAGCGGCCTCGACCTGCCGGCCGTCTCGCTCGGCCTGTGGCACAACTTCGGCCACACCCGCCCGCTCGACACGAGCGCGGCGATCATCCGGCGCGCGTTCGACCTCGGCGTCACCCACTTCGACCTCGCCAACAACTACGGCCCGCCGTACGGCTCGGCCGAGGAGAACTTCGGCCGGCTGCTGCACCGCGACCTCGCCCCGTTCCGCGATGAGCTGATCATCTCGACCAAGGCCGGCTACGACATGTGGCCCGGCCCGTACGGCGACCACGGCTCACGCAAGTACCTGCTCGCCAGCCTCGACCAGAGCCTCGGCCGGATGGGGCTCGACTACGTCGACATCTTCTACTCGCACCGGTTCGACCCGGCGACGCCGCTCGAGGAGACGATGGGCGCGCTCGCGCAGGCGGTGCGGTCGGGCAAGGCGCTCTACGTCGGCATCTCGTCGTACTCGGCCGAGAACACGCGCCGCGCGGCGGCGGTGCTGCGCGAGATGGGCATCGAGCTCCTGATCCACCAGCCGTCCTACTCGATGCTGAACCGCTGGATCGAGCCCGACCTCCTGGACGCGCTCGAGGACGAGGGCGTCGGCTGCATCACGTTCTCGCCGCTCGCCCAGGGCCTGCTCACCGACCGCTACCTGGACGGCATCCCCGAGGGCTCACGCGCCAGCCGCGACGACTCGCTCTCGCCCGACCAGCTGAGCGAGCAGACGATGGCCAAGGTGCGGGCGCTCACCGGGATCGCCCGCGGCCGGGGGCAAACGCTCGCCCAGATGGCGCTCGCGTGGACGCTGCGCGACGCGCGCGTCACCTCGACGCTGATCGGCGCGAGCAGCGTCGCCCAGCTCGAGGACAACGTGGCCGCGATCGCGCGCCTGGGCTTCAGCGCCGACGAACTGCACGAGATCGACCGCTACGCCACCGAGAGCGACATCAACATCTGGGCGTCGTCCAGCCGCAGCTGACCGGCCCTCGCCGGGCAAACGGACCTCAGCGACTTCTTAGGTGTGGTCGGTACGCTCTTTTCGCGATGACGCCCGGGCTGCGCGCCACAGGAGTTGCGGTCGCGGCGGCCATCGTGATCGTCGTGGCCGTCGTGCTGGCCACCAGAGGGGGGACGGCGGGCGGCAGCGGCGGTACGCCGCACTCGGTTGTGGTCGCGACAACGAAGCGCACGAACGTGATCGTGATCCTGACCGACGACCAGCGCTGGGACACGCTGTGGTCGATGCCCAACGTGCAGAGGCTGCTCGTGAGGCACGGGGTGACGTTCAAGAACTCGTTCGTCTCGGACTCGCTGTGCTGCCCCAGCCGCGCGAGCATCCTCACGGGCAACTACGCCCACACGACCGGCGTCTACGACAACCACCCACCCCACGGCGGCGCGCCGAGGTTTCGCGAGAACGGCGACGAGCACTCGACGATCGCGACCTGGCTGCATTCCGCCGGCTATGACACCGGCCTCTTCGGCAAGTACCTGAACTCCTACGGCGGCGGGGTTCCGCCGGGCTGGGACCGGTGGGTCGCGTTCGACTACGAGCCTGCGTACTACCCCTACTACGTGTTCTCGAACGCCCCGGGTGCCTGCAAGCGCAAGCCGGCGTGCAGGATCCCGCACAAGGTGAACGCGTACTCGACGACCTACTTCGGCAAGGCGACGACGCAGTTCATCGACACGGCGCCGAAGAACAAGCCGGTGTTCGCCTACTACGCCCCGTATGCGCCCCACCTGCCGTCGTTCCCGCAGCGCAAGTACGCCAACCGCTTCCTGCACCTGCCCCAGTACCGCCCACCGAGCTACAACGAGGCGGACGTCTCCGACAAGCCCCCGTGGATCCGCAAGCTCCCCCGCTTCGACCATCTCCAGGACGAGCAGATCTACGCCGAGCGCCAGGCCGAGTACCAGACGCTCGTCACCGTCGACAACGAGGTCGGATCGATCGTCGCGTCGCTGCGCGCGACCCACCGGCTCGCCCACAGCGTGATCCTGTTCGCGTCGGACAACGGCATCAGCTGGGGCGAGCACCGGCTCTCGGCGGGCAGCAAGCAGGTGCCCTACGACGAGGCGCTGCGCGTCCCGCTGGTCGTGCGCTACGAGCCGGCCACGCGCGCCCCCACGACCGACAGCCACCTGATCGCGAACATCGACTGGGCGCCGACGCTCGCGGCCATCGCCGGCGCGCGGCACCCGGCGACCGAGGGCAGGAGCTTCCTGCCGCTGCTCGAGAAGCACACGCCGGATCCGCCCTGGCGCACGCAGTTCCTGCTCGAGCACATGGCCGGCAACCCGCCGTCGGACGCGCCCACGTTCTGCGGCATCCGCAGCACCGGGTTCATGTACACGCGCTACACGGGCGGCTACCAGGAGCTCTACAACCTGAAGACGGATCCGTACGAGCTCAGGAACATCGCCTCGCAGCCGTCGCAGGCGGGCGAGATCGCGCACATGCGCGCGCTCGTGGAGCGCGAGTGCAGCCCGCCGCCGCCCGGCTACAACCCGTGAGAGCGGACTACGAGACCGAGAGGCCGCGCGCGGCGAAGACGGCCCGCGCCGCCTCGAGCTGATCGCGCGTCGGCGGCGGCGTGCCGCCGAGCGGGAACGGGATGCCGAGGCGCTCGTACTTCGAGCGGCCCATGGTGTGGAACGCGAGCACGTCCACCCGCTCGACGTTCTCGAGGGAGGCGCACCGGTCGGCGACCGCCGCGACCTCGTCGGAGCTGTCCGTCCAGCCGGGTACGAGCACGTAGCGCACCCACACGGGCTTTCCGATCGCGGCCAGGCGATCGGCGAAGGCGAGCGTCGGCGCGAGCGCGCCGCCAGTGAGGCGGTGGTACGTGTCCTCGCTGCCGGCCTTGATGTCGAGCAGCACGAGGTCGGTCGCGGCCAGCAGGCGCTCGTCGGCGCGGTCGCCGAGCGATCCGGCGGTGTCGAGCGCCGTGTGCAGGCCAATGCCCTTCGCCGCCTCGAGCAGGCCGCGGGTGAAGGCGGGCTGGAGCAGGGGCTCGCCGCCCGAGACCGTGACGCCGCCGCCGGCCGTGGTGACGAAGCGGGCGTAGCGCTGCATGCGCCGCTCGACGTCGGCGATGCCGATCAGGCCGCCGTCGCGCATGCGCCATGTGTCGGGGTTCTGGCAGTAGAGGCACCGCAGCGGGCAGCCGGCCAGGAAGACGACCAGGCGCGTGCCCGGCCCGTCGACCCCGGTCGAGACGTCCCAGCTGTGGACGCGGCCGCCGGCCGCCGCCTGCGGCAGCGCCGCCGCCGCTGCCGAGCGTGGATGCGGCACGGCTACACGCTCCCGTGGAACGTCCGGCTGATGACGTCGAGCTGCTGCTCGCGGGTCAGGCGCACGAAGTTGACCGCGTAGCCGGACACGCGGATGGTCAGCTGGGGGTAGCGCTCCGGGTGCTCCATCGCGTCTTCGAGCGTGTCCCGGTCGAGCACGTTCACGTTCATGTGGAACCCGCCCTCGGCGACGTAGCCGTCGAGCACGCCGACCAGGTTCCCGATGCGCTCGTCCTCGGTACGGCCGAGCGCCTCGGGCACCACGGTCGTCGTCAGCGAGATGCCGTCCTCGGCGTCCTCGTACGGGATCTTCGACACCGACAGCGCGGCGGCGACCATGCCGTGGCGATCGCGGCCGTTCATCGGGTTCGCGCCGGGGGCGAACGGCTCGCCGGCCCGCCGGCCGCACGGCGTGTTGCCGGTGTGCTTGCCGTAGACGACGTTCGAGGTGATCGTCAGCACCGACTGGGTGTGCACGGCGCCGCGGTACGTGGGATGCCGGCGCACCTTCTCCATGAACCGGTGCACGAGGTCGACGGCGATCTCGTCGACACGGTCGTCGTCGTTGCCGTAGGTGGGGAACTCTCCCTCGACGCGGTAGTCGACCACCAGGCCGCGCTCGTCCCGGATCGGGAACACCTGCGCGTGCCGGATCGCCGAGAGGCTGTCGGCGGCGACCGACAGGCCGGCGATGCCGCACGCCATCGTCCGCAGAACGGCGCGGTCGTGCAGGGCCATCTCGATGCGCTCGTAGGCGTAGCGGTCATGGCTCCAGTGGATGCAGTTGAGGGCATGGACGTAGGTCTCGGCCAGCCAATCGAGCATGCGGTCGTAGCGCGCGTCGACGTCGGCGAAGTCGAGCGCCTCGGCGCCGAGGACGCCCTCGCCCTCCGGCCCGACCTGCGCCCCCGACATCTCGTCACGACCGCCGTTGATCGCGTACAGGAGCGCCTTGGCCAGGTTCACGCGGGCGCCGAAGAACTGCATCTGCTTGCCGACGGTCATGGCCGAGACGCAGCACGCGATGGCGGTGTCGTCGCCGAAGCGCGGCCGCATGCACTCGTCGGACTCGTACTGGATCGAGCTCGTCTCGATCGACACCTGGGCGCAGAAGCGCTTGAACCCGTCGGGCAGCTGCGGCGACCAGAACACGGTCATGTTCGGCTCGGGGGCCGGGCCGAGGTTGCGCAGCGTGTGCAGGTAGCGGAAGCTCGTCTTCGTGACCAGCGGCCGGCCGTCCTCGCCCACCCCGCCGAGCGACTCGGTCACCCACGTCGGGTCGCCCGAGAAGAGCTGCTCGTACTCCGGTGTGCGCAGGAAGCGCACCGCCCGCAGCTTCATGATGAAATCGTCGACGAGCTCCTGGGCCCCGCGCTCGTCGAGCGTGCCGTCGGCGAGATCGCGCTCGAAGTAGACGTCGAGGAAGGTCGACGTGCGCCCGAGCGACATCGCGGCGCCGTTCTGCTCCTTCACCGCCGCCAGGTAGGCGAAGTAGAGCCACTGCACCGCCTCGTGGGCGGTGGCGGCCGGCCGGGAGATGTCGTGCCCGTAGCTCGCCGCCATCGTCTTGAGCTCCCCGAGCGCGCGGATCTGCTCGGCCAGCTCCTCGCGGTCGCGGATGACGTCCTCGGTGCCGAACGCCGCGTCGAGCTCGGCGCGCTCCTGGTGCTTCCACTCGATCAGCTGGTCGACGCCGTAGAGCGGGACGCGGCGGTAGTCGCCGATGATGCGGCCGCGGCCGTAGGCATCGGGCAGGCCGGTGACGATGCCGGCGCGGCGGGCGGCCAGGATCGTCGGCGTGTACGCGTCAAAGACGCCGTCGTTGTGGGTCTTGCGATGCTTGGTGAAGATCTCGCGCACGCGCTCGTCGGGCTCGAAGCCGTACGCGACGAGGCCCGCCTCGACCATCCGCCAGCCGCCGTTGGGGAAGATCGCCCGCCGCAGCGGCGCATCGGTCTGAAGGCCGACGACGAGCTCGTCGTCGCGGCTGATGTATCCGGGCGCGTGTGCGGTGATCGCGCTCGGCGTCGAGGCGTCGACATCGAGCACGCCGCCGCGCTCGCGCTCCTCGAGCATGCGGCCGCGCAGGATGTCCCACACACGCGTCGTGCGGTCGGTCGGGCCGACCAGGAAGGCGGCCTCGCCCGCATAGGGGGTGAAGTTGCGCTGGATGAAGTCGCGGACGTCGGCGCCCTCGAGCCACGGTCCGGGGCGGAAGCCGCGGTGGGCATCGCAGGCATGCGAACGAGCGTCGGCGTGAGATGAGAGCATGAGGAGCGGAGCCTTTCCTTCGGACGTACCGGCACTCCGAATTGTCGGCGCGACCGCGCGCGACCGCATCCGGGGGAGCACCTAACCCGCCCCGGTAGTTGATCCCGTGACCCCTATACTGGCCGGGTGCCGGGAGTCGCGTTCGTCGCCCACTGCCTCCTGAACCAGAACTCCAAGTGCTCGGGCGGCGCCCGCTGCCCAGGCATCTACTCGCCCCTCGTCGCGTCGCTGCGGGAGCGTGACTGGCAGGTGCAGCAGATGCCCTGCCCCGAGCTCGCGTTCACCGGTCTGCACCGCTTCTGGGCGGTGAAGGAGCAGCTCGACACCACCGCGTACCGGCGCCACTGCCGGCGCCTGGCGGCATCGGTCGCCGGCGCGATCGAGTTCCACGTCCGCGCGGGTGACGAGGTGATCCTGGTGGGGCTCGAGGGCAGCCCGTCGATGGGCGTGCACGTGACGAGCTCCGACCCCGCCCGCCACGGCCGGCCGGAGTGGCCGGACGGCTCCGACGAGCTCACGCCCGGGAGCGGCATCTTCATCGAGGAGCTCGAGGCCGAGCTCGAGGCGCGTGGCGTGCCGCTACCGCGCGCGACCGGGATCACCCACCAGCTTCCCGGCCACGACGACGGCGAGAACCAGGCCGCCGTCGCCGCCCTCATCGAGCCCGCGGGTGGCTGACCGCATCGATGCAGGCGACGCGCGTGGCTACCACGTCGCCCTGATCGCCGACGAGCTCGTGAACCCGCCCGCGGGTGGCGTCGACGGCCTGGCGGCGCTCGAGCGGGCGGGCTGGGGCGCGGTGCAGCTGCCGAGCGCGGCCTACCCGGCGGCGGTCGCCGGGCCGCTGCTCGAGCAGGTCGCCGAGCAGGCCGAGGAGTTCGCACGGCACGGCTACGTGCTCGCGATCGTCGGCAGCCGCGACGGCCTCGCCGAGGCGCTCGCCGCCTACGGCATCACCGGGCTGCCGTCGATCCGGCCACGATCGGGCGCGGCGCTCGACCGGTTCCTCGAGACGACGGGCGGCGAGCGTGCGGCGGCTCACGGGTCCTGACGCCAGGCGAAGAGCAGCGCCCAGTTGGCGGCCGCGACGACCACGAAGATGATCGCCGCCGTCGCCCGCCCGGCGGCCACGAGTTCCGCCGCCGCCAGGCCGAACACGGTCGCCTCCACGATCGTGCGCGGGAGCGGCGCGAGCCGGCGGGGCGACCGCGGCGCGCACCAGCGGCCCCACACCACTCCGGCGGCGACCGGCGCGGCGACGGCAAGCACCACGCGCTGCGCGCCCGCACCCGTGTGGGCGCCCCAGTAGCCGAGCGCGGCCAGGGCGACGAGCTCGAGGAGGAACCGCGCGGCCAGGTTGGCGACCCGCATCCGTATCAGCCTACGCATCCGGTTGCGGACTTGCCGAGTAGGAAGTTCAGGGACTCTGCCGCCGCTCGAACGCGGGCGCGGTGCCATCCTTCAGAACCATGAACGAGCTCGACGTCATCACCCGCCGGATCGCGCGCCTCCAGGAGCGGCTCGCAAGCGCGGTCGTGTTTGCGGCCTGCGCCGGCGCTGCGGCGCTGCTCATCCCGGCCGAGCGCGGGCTCATGCTGTGGGTGGCGGCCGGCGCGGCGGGATGGGCGGGAATCGAGCTCTTCCGGCTGGCGATGGCCGACGGCGATCGCGTCGAGACGCTCGACGCCCTCGTGCTGGCCGGCTCCCACGACCCGCGTTGTGAGCGCCGCCGAGCCGAGCTGCGATCACGGCGCGCGCAGCAGCGTGTCGCGCGGATGCTGCTCGAAACCTGCGCGCGTGCGCACGAGCGCACACCGAGCGCCGGGTGGTGGATCCTCGATCGACGTGCCGTGCGGGCGGTCGAGGCCGACCTGCGCGATCTCGCCGCGGTCTTCGACCGCGACGCCGGGCGGATCGCGCCCGAGGCGGTCGTGCGCACCCGCATGCTGCTCGTCTCGCCGGCGAGCCCGCTCTGTGCGGGGGGTGTCGCCGACGCCGGCGAGGGTGCGATCACGGACGCCGAGGCCATGATCGCCCGCTGTCGTGCCGAGCTTCACCGCTGACGGCACGCCGCACTCTCTAGACTCCCGGCCGGATTCGACGCACGCCACGAAGGGAGCGGGGATGGGACAGCCGGTCGTCCATTTCGAGGTGACGGGCAGGGACATCGAGCAGATCCGGGGCTTCTACTCGGGCATGTTCGGGTGGTCGATCAACACCGACAACCCGATGGGATACGGGCTCGTCGACCGCGAGTCGAACCTCTCGCGCGAGGGCGTCGGCATCGGCGGAGGGGTCGGCCAGGCTCCCGAGGGCTACGCCGGCCATGTCACCTTCTACGTCGCCGTCCCGGACGTCGAGGCGGCGCTGCAGCAGGCCGAGAGCCTCGGCGGCTCGCGCATGATGGGTCCCGATCAGGTCATGGGCGATCTCGTGATCGGGCTCTTCACCGACCCCGAGGGCCGCGTGGTCGGCCTCACGAACGGCGGCTGACGTGAATAGCCGGTGCCTGGCACCGGTTATTCAGCCGAGGGGTGGAGCAGCGGGACGGCGGCATCGCTCCAGCCGGCCCGCAGCACGGCGACAAGCGAGGGCGGAGTGATCGCCTCGGCGGCGCCGTCGGGCCGGGGCCGCCGGCCGGCGTAGCCGGAGGGCGACCACAGGAGCAGCTCCGATCGCCGCACGAGGTACGGGTCGCCCTCGACGAGCACGAACGCGCCGTCCGGAAGCTCCGCGAACGCGGCCGCGTGCGTGCGGTTTCTCCGCCCCGGCGGGTCGATCCGCTCGGAGTGCAGCTGGGCGTCGATCGCGTCGGCGCCCGCTTGGCCGGGGTGGAGTTCGGCCCAGATGCGGCCGAAGCGGTTGTAGTCCTCCCGGCGACACAGCGCGCACGGGCGGTGCCCGGCGGCGAACGCCGTCGCCGCGTCCAGGAAGAAGAGCTCGGTGAACCGGCCCGGCTGCATCATCGGCCCGCGCTGCCAGCCCCGGAACTCCAGGCGGCAGGCGATCCAGCGCTTCACCTGGAAGTGGCGGCGAACGCGTCCGTGCGCGTCGTGCAGGCAGCCGCGGTTGCCGTAGACCAGGCCGCGCCCAGGGGCAGCGATCAGCTCGCTGCGCGGCGTGACCCGGTTTTGGAGAGGCACCGCGCTCAGCCCCCAAGCATGCGCGCAGCGAGGCCAACGTAGTTCTCGGCCAGGGTCGTCGCGGCAGCGACCGACGAGGTGACGTAGCGCAGCTGCGAGAGCTGGAGCTCGCGGTCGAACGGGTCGTCGCCGGGCAGGCGGTGCAGCATCGACGTCATCCACCACGAGAAGTGCTCGGCCCGCCACACCCGCTGCAGGCACGCGTCCGTGTAGGTGTCGAGCCAGGTGCGGTCGCCGTTCGCATACCACGCCACGATCGCCTCGCCGAGCAGCTCGACGTCGGCGATGGCGAGGTTCAGCCCCTTCGCTCCGGTCGGCGGCACGATGTGAGCCGCGTCTCCGGCCAGGTGGAGGCGTCCGTACTGCATCGGTGAGACGACGAAGCTGCGCATCCCCGTGACGCCCTTCTCGAGGATCGGCCCCTCGTCCAGCGTCCAGCCCGGCGTCCGAAGCCGCGTCTGCAGCTCGGCCCAGATGCGCTCGTCGGGCCACTCGGCGATGTCCTCGTCGTGGGCGACCTGGAGGTAGAGCCGGCTCAGGGTGGGCGAGCGCAGGCTGAGCAGGGCGAACCCGCGCTCGTGGTGGGCGTAGACGAGCTCGTCGCTCGATGGCGCAACGTCGGCCAGGATGCCGAGCCAGCCGAACGGGTAGTCGCGCTCGGTCGCGTGCAGCACGCCGGCCGGGATCGACGGCCGCGACACGCCGTGGAAGCCGTCGCAGCCGGCGATCACGTCGCATACGAGGTCGTGCTCGCCGCCGTCGTGGCGGTACGTGATCCGGGGCGTCTCGGTCGTGAGGTCGTGCAGCGCCACGCCGTCGACCTCGAAGAGCAGCGGATCGCCCTGGCCGAGCCGGATCGCGATCAGATCCTTCACGACCTCGGTCTGGCCGTAGATCACGATCGCCGCCCCGCCGGTGAGGTCGGACAGCGCGATGCGGTGGCGTTCGCCGTCGAACTGCAGCTCGACGCCGTGGTGGACGATGCCCTCGCGATGCAGGCGCTCGCCGGCCCCGATCGCCGACAGCAGGTCGACGGTGCCCTGCTCGAGCACGCCGGCGCGGATGCGCTTCTCGCAGTACTCGCGGCTGCGGCTCTCGAGCACGACCGACTCGATCCCGCGGCTGCGCAGGAGCTGGGCCAGCACGAGGCCGGCCGGCCCCGCGCCGACGATGCCGACCTGCGTGCGCACGACCGTCACCCGCCCGGCGCCTCGAAGAGCGCCGCCTGGCCCTGGCCGACGCCGACGCACAACGTGGCGAGGCCGTAGCGGCCGCCCCGCCGGCGCAGCTCGTGCACGAGCGAGACGACCAGGCGGGCGCCGCTCATGCCGAGCGGATGCCCGAGCGCGATCGCGCCGCCGTTCACGTTCACCCGGCCGGGGTCGATCCCCAGCTCGCGCACGACCGCGACGCTCTGCGACGCGAACGCCTCGTTCAGCTCGACCAGGTCGATCGCGTCGATGCCGATCCCGGTGCGCGCGAGCAGCCGGCGCACGGCGGGGATCGGCCCGATGCCCATCACCCGCGGATCGACGCCCACCGAGGCGCTGCCACGGAAGGTCGCAAGCGGCGCGGCGCCGAGCGCCGCCGCCCGCTCCTCGCTCGCGATCACGAGCGCGGCCGCGCCGTCGTTCATCCCGCTCGAGTTGCCCGCCGTGACGCTCCCACCCGCGCGGAACGCGGGCCGCAGGGCGGCCAGCCCGTCGGCGGTCGTGTCGGGACGGGGATGTTCGTCGACCGCGAGGTCGCCGACCGGGACGAGCTCGTCGGCGAACCGGCCCGCCTCCTGCGCCGCCGCCCAGCTGCGCTGCGAGCGCAGGGCGAACGCGTCCTGGTCGGCGCGCGAGATGCCGCAGCGGTCGGCCACGTTCTCGCCCGTCTCCCCCATGCTCTCGAGCGGGAACAGCGCCTCGAGGCGCGGGTTGGGATAGCGCCAGCCAAGCGTCGTGTCGTACACCGTGCGGTGGCCGCGCTCGTAGGCGCGGCCGGGCTTGGGCATCGAGAGCGGCGCGCGCGTCATCGACTCGACCCCGCCGGCGACGAACAGGTCGCCGTCGCCGGCGGCGACCGCGTGGCACGCCATGACGACGGCCGAGAGCCCCGAGGCGCACAGGCGGTTCACCGTCACCCCGGGCACCGACTGCGGGAACCCGGCCAGCAGCACGGCCATGCGGGCGACGTCGCGGTTGTCCTCGCCCGCCTGGTTCGCGCAGCCGAGGTAGACGTCCTCGACCTGCTCCGGCGCGACCCCCGCCCGCTCGACCGCGGCCCGCACGACCACCGCGGCCAGGTCGTCGGGGCGCACGCCCGCGAGCGCCCCGCCGTAGCGGCCGATCGGGGTGCGCACCGCCGACAGGATCACGGCCCGGCTCACGCGCCGCCCCCCTCCTCCTCGTACACCTGCTGGGCGATCGCAAACGCGGAGTTCGCCGCCGGCACCCCGCAGTAGATCGCCGTCTGCAGCAGCACCTCCTTGATCTCGTCCCACCCA
Organism: uncultured Actinomycetes bacterium; assembly: GCA_963825325.1. Classification (GTDB taxonomy): domain Bacteria; phylum Actinomycetota; class Thermoleophilia; order Gaiellales; family JAICJC01; genus JAICJC01. The sequence continues at coordinate 72,424 of CAWGSU010000003.1, read as the reverse complement.
AGGCCGTTGCGGCGCGCCCCGCGCAGGTGCAGCGCAAGCTCGGCGTGGTGCCCGCCGGCGATGAGGGCGGTCAGGGTGATGCAGCTGCGCGTGCGCCGGTCAAGGCCCGGCCGCGCCCAGATCTCGCCCCACGCGTAGCGCGTGATCAGCTCGCCGAACTCGGCGGTCACCTCGGACGCGGATGCGAGCGATGCGTCGACGTGCGCGTCTCCCAGCACCTCGCGGCGCACGCTCGTCCCGCGCTCGATGGGGTCCTCCCTCATGGTTGTTCCTCTCCGTCGAGTACGCGTTCGACAAGGGCGGCGGCGGATTCGAGTCCGGTGGCGGGATCGAGCAGGGCGTCGATCTCGTCCAGCGTGAGCCCCAGGCCCTCGCTGTCCGCCAGCGCCTGCCGGAACGCGACGCCTTCGGATCCCGCGCGCGCGGCGGCGTGCTCGACCACCCTGCGCGCGGCGACGAGCCCGACGCGCGGCGCGGCGGCGTACGCGATCCGCTCGGCCGTCACCAGGCCGCCCGTGAGGTCGAGGTTGCGGCGCATGCGGTCGGCGTCGACGACGAGCCCGGACATGAGCTCGGCGACCGCCGCGGTCGCTCCGCCGGCGCCTGCGAGCGCCCCTGTGAGCGCGTCCCACTCGGCCTGCCAGGGCCCGGCGGCGCGCTCGTGCTGATGCGGCTCGGCGGCGACGAGCGCGCAGGCGTGCGTGCGCGCGGTGGCGGCACACGCGAGCGCGCGCACCGAGACGGCCGGGTTGCGCTTGTGCGGCATCGTCGACGACGTCCCGCCGGCGCCCTCGCGCACCTCGGCCACCTCGGTCTGGGCGAGCAGGACGACATCGGTCGCGATCTTGGCCGCGGCCGCGGCGGCGGCCGCGAGCGCCGCGCCGAGCTCGATCAGGGCGATGCGGTCGGTGTGCCACGGCGCGAGCGGCGCGGGCAGGTCGAGCTCACGGGCGTACAGGCGCACGACCTCGCCGGCCTGCTCGCCGAGCACCTGCAACGACCCGACCGCGCCGCCGAGCTGGGCGCGCAGGCGATCGTCGTGCACGTGGGCGACCAGGGCGCGGGCCGCGCGCGCGCCGAGCAGCCATCCGGCCGCCTTCAGGCCGAAGGTCGTCGGCACCGCCTGCTGCAGCAGGGTGCGGCCGGCGATCGGCGTCGCGCGGTGCGCGGCGGCGAGCGCTGCGCACCGCGCCGCGATCTCGTCGAGCCAGCCGCCCGTCAGGCCGAGCACGCGCCGGGCGATCAGCATCGCCGCGGTATCGACGATGTCCTGGCTCGTCGCGCCCCAGTGCACGAACCCGGCCGCCTCGCGGTCGAGCCCGGCCCTGATCGCACGCACGAGCGGTTCGGCCGGATTGCCCGCGGCGCGGCCGTCGCGGAGGATCGCCTCGGCGTCGTAGAGGTCGGGACGGCAGCGCGCGGCGACGGCACCCGCGAGGTGCGCGGGCACGACGCCCGCGATCGCCTCGGCGTTCACGAGCGCGCGCTCGGCCTCGAGCATGGCCGCGAGCCATGCCCGGTCGGACACGGCGTGCTCGAGCTCGGGCGGAAGGAGCAGCGGCGCAAACGCGGTCATGGCACGAGGAACGTCGTCTGCCGGTCGCCCTGCAGGTGGATGTCGAACACGAGATCGCCGGCCGCCCGCGCCGATGCGGTCAGCCCGGCCCGCTCGGCCTCGGTGAGGGCGCAGAGCAGCGGGTCGGTCGCGTTCGCCGGCTCGGCGGGGAAGTAGATCCGCGTCAGCAGCGGCTTCAGGAGGCCGCGGGCGAACACGAGCACCGACACGAACGGCGCGCCGGCGCCGCCCGGCTTCACCGTGACGAAGCCGTAGGTGCCGTCGGCGTCGGTGCCGCAGCGGCCCCAACCGAAGCCGGCCGGGCGCTCGCCATGTTCGTTGCGCTGCCAGATCTCGACCATCGCGTCGGGCACGGGCGCGCAATCGCCGTCGCGGACGCTGCCGCCAACGCGGATTGCATCCGGCCGCGCCGGATCGACCAGCTCGTGACGGTCCGCGACGCAGAGGCCGAAGGCGAAGAACGGCCCCACGGTCTGTGACGGCGTCGCCGCGGCCACCCGCTCAGCCCTCGATGGGGGTTGCGTCGCGGCCGCCGAGCACGATGTCGAAGCGGTAGCCGAGCGCCCACTCCGGCGCCGTCGTCTCCCAGTCCAGGGCAGAGACGAGCCGCTCGCGCACGTGCGGGTCGCGGATCGACTGGAAGATCGGGTCAGAGCCGAACAGCGGATCGCCGGGGAAGTACATCTGCGTGACCAGCCGGTCGGTGAACGCCCGCCCGAACAGCGAGAAGTGGATATGGGCCGGGCGCCACGCGTTCGGGTGGTTGCGCCACGGGTAGGCGCCCGGTTTCACCGTCGTGAACCGGTAGCTGCCGTCGCTGCCTGTGAGGCAACGACCGGCGCCGGTGAAGTTGGGATCGAGCGGGGCCGGGTGCTGGTCGCGCTCGTGCACGTAGCGGCCGGCCGCGTTGGCCTGCCACAGCTCGATCAGCGCGTCCGGCACCGGCCGGCCGGCGCCGTCGAGCACCCGGCCCGTGACGATGATGCGCTCGCCCAGCGGCTCACCGGCGTGCTGGCGGGTGAGGTCGGAGTCCGCAACGGCGAGCGGGCCGTCGCCGTACACCGGCCCCGACGGGTCGTGCATCGACTCGGGCAAAAGCACGAGCGGCGCAAGCGGCGCCCGCAGCCGCGACGAGCGGTAGTCGGGGTGCAGGTAGGGCGGGTGCACCGTGCCGTCGGCACCGTCGGCGACGCGCACGATCTCGGGCCCGCTCATCCGGCCGGCTCCCGCTCCTCGGCGGTGTGCAGCGAGCGCAGCGCCCCGAGCTCGCCCTCGTCCGGCGGCGTGCTCATGACGAGCTCGTCCGACACCCGCAGCGGCCAGCCGGTGGCCGCGACGGCCTCGGCGACGGTCACGCCCGGGTGGATGCGCGTCAGCGTGAGCTCGCAGCTCTCGGGATCCGGCGCGAGCTCGCCGAGGTCGGTGATGACGGCGCTCACGCCGCCGCCGGTCAGCCCGAGCCGCTCGCGGGCTCCGGGGCCGTCGCCGAACCCCACCGACGTGATGAAGTCGAGCCGTTCGACGAACGTGCGCGGCGACTGCTTCAGGACCACGAGCGTCTCCTTGCACGACGCCGCGATCTCGGGCGCGCCGCCTCCGCCCGGTAGGCGCACGCGGGGGTGGTCGTAGGCGCCGATCACCGTGCTGTTCAGGTTGGCGTGGCGGTCGATCTGGGCGGCCCCCAGGAAGCCGACGTCGATCCGGCCGCCCTGCAGCCAGTAGCTGAAGATCTCGGGCACCGAGACGACGGCGTCGGCCGTCTCTGCCAGCTCGCCGTCGCCGATCGAGAGCGGCAGGTTGAGCGGCTTTGCCCCGATCGTGCCGCTCTCGTAGATCAGCACGCACCCCGGCGCGTGCGTCGCGCGGGCGAGGTTCGCCGCGCGGCTGGGCAGGCCGATGCCGACGAAGACCGCGGCGCCGTCGCGCAGCTTGCGGGCAGCGGCGACGGCCATCATCTCCTCCGACGTGTACCCGTTCACCCGGCGGCCTCCAGCACGTGCTCGCGGATCCAGGCCGAGAACGCGTCCCGGTCGCGGCTGATGCCGTCCCAGCTGCGGTAGAAGGCGTTGTCACGCTCGTAGTAGCCGTGCACGTAGGAGGGGTGCGCGCCGCCGGCGGCGACCGCCACGGCGCTCACCACCCAGGTCGGCAGGATCACGGCGCCCGGCACGGGGTCGAGCTCGTCTACGACCTCCTCGACGGTGACGAGCGACCGCGTCGCCGCGAGCACCGCCTCCTTCTGAACGCCGCTGATCCCCCACAGCTGGACGTTGCCCTTCCGGTCGGCGCGCTGCGCGTGGATGATGCCGACGTCGGGCCGCAGCGAGCGCACCGCCGCGAGCCGCTCGCCGGTGAATGGACACTCGATCCACGCCGCCTGCGTGTGATCGGGCAGGTCGGTGCCCGCGTAGCCGCGCAGCACGGCGAACGGCAGGTTGGCCGCACCCGCGGCGTAGGCGGCGGCCATGCCGGCGTGGGAGTGCTCCTCGAGCTCGAGCGGCTCGGGCCAGCCGTGCTCCACCGCCTCGCGCAAACGGTGGAGCGAGCCGACGCCGGGGTTGCCGCCCCACGAGAAGACGAGCTTGCGGGCACAGCCCATGCCGATCATCTGGTCGTAGACGACGTCCGGCGTGAGCCGGATCAGGGTCAAATTGCGGCGGCCCTGCCGGATCAGCTCGTGGCCTGCGGCGTGCGGGATCAGGTGGGTGAAGCCCTCGAGCGCCACCGCGTCGCCGTCCGAGACAAGCTCGGCCACGGCCTCCTCCAGGCTGACTATCTCGGCCATCGCACTCCCTCGGTCGACCCGCTCAGAACGGGAACGGGCGCGTCCCCGACTGCACGGTCACCCACTGCATCTCGGTGAACTCGTCCATCGCAAACGTGCCGCCGAAGCGGCCCCAGCCGCTGTCCTTGACGCCGCCGAACGGCATCTGCGGCTCGTCGTGCACGGGCTGGTCGTTGACGTGGACGATGCCGGCCTCGAGCCGGCCCGCGATGGCCAGGCCCTGCTCCGGGTCGGTCGTGATGATGCCGGACGCGAGCCCGTAGCTGGTCGCGTTCGCGGCGGCGACGGCCTCGTCGGCGCTCTCGACGACCTCGATCGACGCCACCGGGCCAAACGTCTCGACCTGGGCGAACTCGCTGTCTCGGGGCACGTCGGTGAGCAGCGTCGCGTGGTAGCAGCTGCCCTCGGCGCGTCCGCCCGCGAGCACCTTCGCCCCCGCCTTCACGACCTCGTCGACGCGCCGGCTGACCGTCTCCAAGGCCGCCGGGGTGATCAGCGGGCCGATGATCGTCGTGTGCTCGCGCGGGTCGCCGACGCCCAGGCCCGCCACTTTCGCCGCCAGCGCCTTCGTGAACTCCTCGGCGATCGGCCGCTCGACGATGATTCGCCGGGCCGACATGCAGATCTGGCCCTGGTGCAGGTAGGCGCCGAACGTGGCCGCGTCGACGGCGTAGGTGAGATCGGCGTCGGCGAGCACGATCAGCGGGTTCTGGCCGCCGAGCTCGAGCACGACACGCTTGAGGTGGCGGCCGGCGGCCTCGGCCAGCTTGCGGCCGGTGGCGGTCGAGCCGGTGAAGTTGATCCGGCGCACGCGCGGGTTCTCCACGAGCTCCTCGCCGATCGCGGGCGCCCCGGCGCGGTCGTGGGTGACGATGTTCAGCACGCCGTCGGGCAGGCCCGCCTCGGCGAAGATCTCGCCCCACAGGAGGCCGCCGACGTACGGCGACTCCTCGGACGGCGAGAGCACGACCGTGTTTCCGAACACGATCGGGGACGCGATCGCGCGGGCCGACAGGATCAGCGCGGCGTTCCAGGGCGAGATCGCGCCGACGACGCCCACGGGCCGGCGCACGCCCATCGCAAACGCGCCGGGCATGTCGGACGGCAGCACCTGGCCGAGCGGGGCGTAGGCCGCGCCGGCGGCCTGGCGGAAGAGGCCCGGCACGAAGCCCATCTGGAACATGCCGAAGCCGAAGCTGCAGCCGGTCTCCTTGGCAAGCCACTCGACGACCTCGTCCCGGCGCGACTCGAGGATGTCGGCGGCCTTCAGGAACACGGCCTGGCGCTGGCCGGGGCCGGCGGCCGACCAGGTCGCGAACGCCTCGTGCGCGGCCTCGACCGCCCGCCGGGCGTCCTCACGCCCGCCCGCCGCCACGGTCGCGACCACGTCACCTGTGTACGGGTCGAGGTCGTCAAACCTGGCACCCGCGGCCGAGTCGACCCACTGGCCACCGATCAGGTGGCGGCAATCCTTCGCTCGAATATCCGTCGCGCTCATCTCGTCCTCCTCGTCTCAGCTTCCGGTGCGCAGCACCGGCTTGATCACCTCGCCCGCCTCGGCGTCTCGGGCGGCGCGCTCGATCTGGTCGAAGTCGTAGAAGGTCATGAACTGCTCCACCGGGAAGCGGCCCTGCCGCCAGAGCTCGAACAGCCGCGGCAGGAACACCGACGGCACGCTATCGCCTTCGACGATGCCGCGTATCGTGCGACCGAAGACGAGGATGCTGTTCATGTCGAACGCCACGTCGGTCCCGAACGCCGGGGCGCCGATCAGGCCGCACACGCCGGTCGGCGCGGTGCACTCGACCGCCTGACGGAACACCTGCGGCGAGCCGGTCGCCTCGAGGCTGAAATCGGCGCCTGTGCCGGTGATGCGCATCACCGCCGCGACCGCGTCCTCGTCCTGCGCGGCGATGGTGTGGGTCGCGCCCAGATCGCGGGCCGTCTCGAGCCGCGCCGGATGCCGATCGACGCCGATGATCGTCGTGCACCCGGCGATGCGGGCGGCGAGCACGGCGGCGAGGCCGACGCCGCCCGTGCCGAACACGGCGATCGCGGTCCCGGCCGCCGGCCGGAGCACGTTCAGCACCGCGCCCGCGCCGGTCTGGATGCCGCAGCCGAACGGAGCGGCGATCTCGAGCGGGAAGTCCGGGTCGAGCCTGACCACGTTGCGCGAGTTTGCCACCGAGTGGGTGGCGAAGCTCGACTGGCCGAAGAAGTGCGCGTGCAGGAGCGCACCGTCGCGCCGCATGGCGCTCGTGCCGTCGGGGCGGCTGGCGCCGAAGTTGTGCGCGAAGAACGCGTGGCAGTACGACGGCCGGCCGACGGCGCAGCACGGGCAGTGGCCGCACGAGTGGTAGCTGAGGGCGACATGGTCGCCCGGCGCGACCGCGGTCACGTCGGCGCCGACCTGCTCGACGACACCCGCGCCCTCGTGGCCGAGCACCGCGGGCAGCGGCACCGGGTACCACTGGTCGCGCACGATCAGGTCGGTGTGGCAGATCCCGGCGGCGGCGATCCGCACCAGCACCTCGTCGGGCCGAATCGGCCCGAGCTCGACCTGCTCGAGGGTGAAGGGGGCGCCCTTGTGCGCCGTCACGGCCGCCGTGATCCTCACGGAGCGGGCTCCTCGGCGGCCGGCTCCTCCGAGACGACGAGCTCACGCCCGACGGGGAGGAGCTGGATCCCGAACCGGTCGGTGATCGTGCCCCACACGCCGCGGGGCAGGAAGATCGCAAACACGATCGCCGTCGCGCCGAGCCCGGTCAGGTAGACCGTGCCGTTCGAGATGAACTCGGTCTGGATCACGAACAGCACGACCGCGCCGAGGATCGGCCCCTCGAAGGTGCCGAGGCCGCCGACGAGCACCATGAAGATCATGTAGGCCGTGTACTGGATCGAGAAGATCGAGGTCGGCTCGATGAAGAGGATGTTCGCGAGCGTCGCAGCGCCGGCCGCGCCGCACCCGAGCGCTGCGAGCACGAAGAGCACGGTCTTGCACTCGGTCACCCGCACTCCCAGCGAGCGCGCCGCCTCCTCGTCGTCGCGGATCGCCTGCAGCGACGCTCCCAGCGGGCTGCGCAGGAGGGCGAAGACGACCACCAGCGAAATCACCGCCGCTCCGAGCGCCCACCAGTAGGTGTAGTTCTGGCGCTGGGTGGGCTCGTAGAAGTTGAACTCGATCAGCGACGTGCCGGTGCCGGCGCCGAGGCTCGAGTCGAGCGTGACCAGGATCGCGAGCGTCTCGGCCACGACCCACATCGCGATCGCGAACTGGGCCGCGCGCAGGCGCAGCATGAAGACCGACAGGGGCAGCGCGAAGACGCCGCAGAGGATGGTCGCCTCGAGCATTGCGATGTACGGGTGCTGGCCATGGTGCACGAGGTAGACCGTCCCGTAGGCGCCGAGGCCGATGAACGCCTGCTGGCCGATCGAGACCATGCCGCCGAACCCGGCGAGCGCGTTCCACATCACGGCCATGATCACGAGGATGACCAGGTTGGTCAGGTCGAGCACGACGTTCGAGCCGGCGAACTCAGGCGCGAGCGCGAGCACGACGAGGATGGCGACGGCAGCGGCTGTGGACGCCGCCGAGAGCCGCGACCAGCGCCGGATGCGGCCGCGCGGCGGGGTGCGCGGCACCGCCACGTCGGTCACGACGACTCCCCGCTCGAGCCGAGGAGGCCGCCGCGGCGCACCGCGATCACGGCCAGGAACACGAGGTTGCCCGCGAGGATCGAGTAGTTCGGGTCGATCTCGGCGCCGGTGGTCTGCGACACGCCGAGCAAGATGCCTCCGGCCAGCGTTCCCCACAGCGATCCCAGGCCGCCGATCACGACCGCCTCGAAGGCGAAGATCAGCTGGGTCGGCCCGGCCGTCGGGTCGAACGTCGAGCGGATGCCGAGGAAGACGCCGCCGAGCGCGGCGATGGCGACGGCGAGCGCGGTCGCCCACGCGTACACGCGCCGCGAGTTGATGCCGACGAGCTCCGCCGAGCCGACGTCCTGGGCGGTCGCGCGCATCATCGAGCCGAAGCGGGTGCGGTGCAGGAACAGATGCAGGCCGCCGATCACGCCGATCGCCACGGCCAGCGTGAGCGCGCCGATGGCCGAGATCGAGAGCTGGCCGGTGATCCTCCAGCTCGCCGTCGTGAGCGCGCCGGCGTTCCCGCCGAGCGACTTGACGTCGGGTGAGAACTGGCGCAGGAGGATGTTCTGGATCGCGATCGAGAGCCCGAACGTGGCCAGGATGGGCGTGAGCACGCCGGCACGCAGGCTGCGGTCGAGGATCGTCCGCTGCAGCACGTAGCCGATCGCGAGCATCACCGGCAGCACGGCGATGAAGGCGATGAACGGCGAGACGCTCTCGTGGTCGAGGACGACGGTGACCAGGTAGGCGCCGACGACCGCCAGGTCGCCGTGGGCGAGGTTGATGATGCGCATGACGCCGTACATGAGCGAGAGCCCGCAGGCGAGCAGCGCATACACGCCGCCCAGGAGCACCCCCTGCACGACGACGTTCACCCAGGTCATGCCGCCGCACCTCCCCCGGCCGCCGCGCTCAGTCCGAAGTAGGCCTCGGTGATCTTCTGCCGCGCCGCCGGCTCGGCCGCGCCCTCGAGCACGACGCGGCCCTCGAGCATGCACACCACCCGGTTGGCGAACCCGAGCGCCCGGTCGAGATCCTGCTCGACCAGAAGCGCGGTCGTGCCCTCGCCGACGACGGTGCGAAGCGACTCGTACACCGCCTCGACGGCGACCGGCGAGAGGCCGAGCGAGACCTCGTCCAGGAGCAGCACGACCGGGTTGCTCATGAGCGCCCGGCCGATCGCGGTCGCCTGCTGCTCGCCGCCGGAGAGGCTGCCGGCCCGGCGCCCCCGCAGCGGCTGAAGCAGCCGGAACGCCTCGAGCACCGACTCGACGTTCCAGCGGCCGGGCCGGCGCGTGGCCGCGCCCATCCGCAGGTTCTCCTCGACCGTCAGCCCGGGGAAGAGCCGCCGCCCCTCCGGCACGAGCGCGATCCCCATCCCCACACGCCGGAAGGCGGGCACACGGGTGACGTCCCGGCCGTCGAGCGAGACCGAGCCGGCGGCGGCGACGTGGGCGCCCGCGATGGTGCGAAGGAGCGTCGTCTTGCCGGCGCCGTTGGCACCGACGAGGGCGACCGTCTCGCCCGCGTCGAGCGTCAGCGAGACGCTCCGCACGGCCTGCAGCAGGCCGTAGCCCGCCTCGATCGAGTCGACGGCGAGCACGCTCATGCGACCCGCGTCCCCAGGTAGGCGTCGATCACGCGGGCGTCGCTCATGACGGTCGCCGGGTCGCCCTCGGCCAGGACGCGGCCCGCGTCCATGCACACCAGCCGGTCGATCGCCCGGACGAGCATGTGCACCACGTGCTCGATCCAGACGATGGCGACCCCTTCCGCCCGGATCCCCGCGATCGTCTGCAGCAGCACGACGGCCTCGGCGTCGGTCAGGCCCGCGCCGATCTCGTCGAGCAGCAGCAGTCGCGGCCGGGTCGCGAGGGCGCGGGCCATCTCGAGCCGCTTGCGGTCGAGCAGGCCCAGGCTCTCCGCCCGCCGGTTGGCCACGCGCAGGAGGCCGCACGCGTCGAGCACCTCGGTGCACGTGTCGCAGGCGGCCTGCCCGCCGCGGCGGGCGCCGGCGCTCGCCCCCACGAACACGTTCTCGAACACGGTCATGCCGCTGAAGGGCTTGGGCACCTGGTGCGCGCGGCCGATGCCGAGCCGGCAGCGCTTGTCGGCGCTCGCGCGGGTGACGTCCGCACCGGCGAAGCGGACGGTGCCCCCGTCGGCCCGGAGCGAGCCGGAGAGGATGTTCAGAAGCGTCGTCTTGCCGGCGCCGTTGGGGCCGACGATGCCGACGGCGCCTCCCTCGCTCAGCACGAAGTCGACGCCGTCGATCACCGTCAGGGCCCCAAAGCGCTTGCGGACTCCCACCGCCTCTACGAGCGCTGTGGATGCCTCCGGCACTATGAGTTGTACGGGACCAGCTTGGCTGCCACCGGGATGTTGGGGTCGCCCGAATTCTCGCAGAAATGGAACTCGAGCGGCCACTTCGTGCCCTTGACCCACTGCCCGCCGGGGATCGGGGTCGTGACCACGTTCGGGACCGGCCCCGTGCCCCAGTGCAGCGTCCCCAGCGTCGTGTCGACCTGCAGGGTCTTCATCGCGTTTGCGACCTTGACCTTGTCCTTGGGGTCGCCGCTCGCCTTGAGCACGGCGTTGGCGACGTCGAACAGCGCCATGCTCGGGCCGAGCTGCTGGTTCCACTGCTTGTTGGCCTCGGCCTCGTACCCCGATGCCAGGTCGGCGTTGGAGATGCCCGTGAGCGACGACTTGTACGGCCAGGTGGGGCCCCAGTAGAACCCGGTCGCGAGGTTCTTGCCGAGGCTGCCGAGGGCGTCGACCTGCGACTCGAAGAGCCCCGTCTTGGCGATCTGGGCGATCTTCACCATCTGGGTGTAGCCCTGCTGCGCCGCCTGGCGCCAGAACGTGGCGAAGTCGGGTGGGATCGGGAACGTGTTGAAGATCTGGCAGTTCTTCGACTTGAAGAGGGCGATCTGGGACGAGTAGTCGTTCGTGCCGTCCTGGTAGGCGCCCGGGTCGACGATCGTGTAGCCCGCCTTCTTGAGCAGCGGGCCGAGGCTGACGCGGATCGCGTTTCCGTCGGCGTCGTTCGGCCACATCACGCCGACGGTCTTGTTCGTCGGCACCTGCGGCCACAGGTGGGTGTAGTTGTCGGCGAACTGCTGCACGCCGAAGCAGAAGTGATACGTGAACCGGAAGGGCGAGGGCGCGCCCGGCTTGGCGCCGCGGCCGAAGTACCAGGCCTCCCAGGGCACCACCGTCGAGACGCAGGGGACGCCCGCGGCCTCGGCCGCGTCGGAGGCCGGGTTGACCGACTCGGGAGTGGACGTGGCCAGCAGCAGGTCGACGCCCTCGGAGTGGATCAGGTCATTCGCAACCTGGGCGCTCACCGACGGCGTCGCCTGGTTGTCCTTCTCGATGATCTGGACGTCCCAGGTCTTGCCGGCGATCACGATCCCCTTCGCGAAGGCCTTCTTGGCCAGCCCTACCACGTAGGGGTCGGGCTCGCCGAACCCGGCAGCCGGGCCGGTCAGCGGGCTGACGAAGCCGATCTTGATGGTGCCGGCCGATCCGCCCGCGCCCGAGCTCGAGCTCGAGCCGGAGCTGCCGCACGCGGCGGCGGTGCCGGCGATGAGGAGGCCGCCGGCGCCGGCGCCTCCTCGCAGAACGAGCTGCCGCCGGCTGAGCCGGCCGCTGTGGTCGTTCCCCTCATCTTGCGCCATGGGAGTCCCCTTCCCGACGGTGGTCTTGGCGGCCGATGATGGCAGTGCGTTTCTCTCATGTCAACATGCCGTTTCAACATGCGGAACAATCTTGTGGTGTAATGGTGACGTCATGCCGAGCGCCGACCGCCGCGCCCAGACGCAGTCGCTCGAGCGCGGCCTGCTGATCCTGTCGTCGTTCCGGCCCGAGGAGCCGCTCATCGGCATCAGCGACCTGGCGCGGACGCTCGACCTGAACCGCAGCACCGTGCACCGCTACGTGGCCACGCTGCACCGGCTCGGCTACCTGCAGCAGGATCCGGCGACGCGCAAGTACCGGCTCGGGATGCGCGTTCTCGATCTGGGCTTCTCGGCGATCAACTCGATGGAGCTGCGCGAGATCGCGGCGCCGCACCTGCAGGAGCTCTCCGACAAGACCGGCCACACGGTCAACATGGCCATCCTCGACCACTCCGACATCGTCTACATCGACCGCGTACGCAGCCCGCGCCCGGGCCAGAGCCAGATCGACCTGAACCTGCACATCGGCGCGCGCCTGCCCGCCTACTGCACGTCGATGGGCAAGGTGATGCTCGCCTACCTGCCGGAGCCCGCGCTGCGCGACGTCCTCGACGCCACCGATCTCGTCCAGCGCGGCCCGAACACGCTCACGCAGCGCGAGACGCTGATCGGCGAGCTCGCCCGGATCCGCGTCTCCGGCCTCGCGGTGAACAACGAGGAGCTCGCCTACGGCCTGCGTTCGATCGCCGTCGCCGTGCGCACGCCCGCCGGCGAGCCGGTGGCCGCCGTGAACCTGGCGGTGCACCGCTCGATGGTGTCGATGGACGACCTGATCGCACGGCTCGGACCGGCACTGCGCTCGACCGCTCAGGAGATCTCACGCCGCATCGGCCATCGCACACCGGCGCGATGAGCCGACGGGTGGTAGAACCCCGTATACCGGGACCGCGTCAGCACCGATGCGACCCCGCCGCCTGCAGCCTAGGCTGGGCCGCATGCCCCAGGAGCCGGCCGATCTCACCAGACTGCCCGACCTGACGAACCCCGGTGGCGTCGGGCCTGTCCGTGCCCGCCGGCCGGAGTACGTCGACCTGCTGCCGCCGTGCAACGCCGGCTGCCCGGCCGGCGAGAACATCCAGGCCTGGCTCGCCCACGTGCAGGCGCGGCGCTACGAGGACGCCTGGCGCCAGATCGTGCGCGACAACCCGCTCCCGGCCATCCACGGCCGCGTCTGCTACCACCCGTGCGAGGACGTCTGCAACCGCGCCCACCTCGACACCCAGGTGTCGATCCACGCGGTCGAGCGGTTCCTGGGCGACCTCGCGATCGAGCAGGGCTTCACGCTCGGCGCGCTCCCGGCCGCCACCGGCAGGCGCGTGCTCGTGATCGGCGCCGGCCCGAGCGGCCTCTCGGCCGCGCACCACCTGCGCCTGCTCGGCCACGAGGTCGAGATCCGCGACGCCGGCCCGGCGGCGGGCGGGATGATGCGCTTCGGCATCCCCGCATACCGCCTGCCGCGGGACATCCTCGCTGCCGAGATCGCCCGGATCGAGTCGCTCGGGGTGCAGATCACGCTCGACCACAAGGTCGCAGACCTGGCCGCCGAGCGCGCGGAGGGCGGGTTCGACGCCGTCTTCGTCGCCGTCGGCGCGCACCTGGCCAAGCACGTCGACATCCCCGCGCGCGACGCCGGCCGGATGGTCGACGCCGTGGCGCTCCTGCGCAGCGTCGCCGGCGGCGAACGGCCGCAACTCGGCCGCCGCGTGGCCGTCTACGGCGGCGGCAACACGGCCATGGACGCCGCGCGCGTGTCGCGCCGGCTGGGGGCGACCGAGGCGCTGATCGTCTACCGGCGCACGCGCGAGCAGATGCCCGCCCACGCCTCCGAGGCGGAGGACGCCGAGCGCGAGGGCGTGAAGATCCACTGGCTGCGCACCATCGCCGAGGTCGACGGGCCCGAGCTCAAGGTCGAGGTCATGGAGCTCGACGACCAGGGCCGGCCGCAGCCGACCGGGCGCTTCGAGTCGCTCGAGGCCGACACCGTCGTGCTCGCGCTCGGCCAGGACGCCGACACCGAGTTCCTGCGCGCTGTTCCCGGCGTCGAGATCGCCCGCGACGGCGTCGTGGCGGTATCGGATTCGCTCATGACCGGCTGCCCGGGCGTGTTCGCGGGCGGTGACGCCGTCCCCGCCGAGCGCAGCGTCACCGTCGCCACCGGCCACGGCAAGGCGGCCGCGCGCCACATCGACGCGTACCTGCGCGGCACCGTGCACGAGTCACCCCCGAAGCATCCGCAGGCCGGCTACGACAAGCTGCACGTCTGGTACTTCGCCGACGCGCCGATGGGACAGCAGCCCGAGCAACCTCCACTCGAGCGCGTATCCGGGTTCGAGGAGGTGCTCGGCGGACTCGACCGCGAGCAGGCCACCTACGAGGCCGGGCGCTGCCTGTCGTGCGGGAACTGCTTCGAGTGCGACGGCTGCCTGGGCGCGTGCCCGGAGGACGCGGTGATCAAGCTCGGCGTCGGCCAGCGCTACCGCTTTGACTACGACCGCTGCACCGGGTGCGGCGCCTGCTACGAGCAGTGCCCCGTGCATGCCATCGAGATGACCCCGGAGAGCGTCTGATGCGCGCGACCGTCGACGGCAACGAGGCCGCCGCATCGGCCGCGTACCGCCTGAACGAGATCTGCTGCATCTACCCGATCACGCCATCCTCGCCGATGGCCGAGCTGGCCGACCAGTGGTCGAGCGAGGGCCGGGCCAACGTGTGGGGCCAGGTGCCGACCGTCGTCGAGATGCAGAGCGAGGGCGGCGCCGCGGGCGCGCTCCACGGCGCGCTGCAGACGGGCGCCTTGACCACCACGTTCACCGCCTCGCAGGGCCTGCTCCTGATGATCCCGAACATGTACAAGATCGCGGGCGAGCTGACGCCGGCCGTGTTCCACGTCGCCGCGCGGTCGCTGGCGGCGCAGGGGCTCTCGATCTTCGGCGACCACTCCGACGTGATGGCCGCGCGCCAGACGGGCTTCGCCCTGCTGTGCTCGGCGTCGGTGCAGGAGGCGCACGACCTCGCAGCGGTGGCGCAAGCGGCGACGCTCGAGTCGCGTGTGCCGTTCGTGCACTTCTTCGACGGCTTCCGCACCTCGCACGAGCTGAACACGATCGAGCTCGTCTCCGACGACGAGCTGCGTGCGCTCGTACCGGTGCAGCTCGTCCGCGACCACCGCGGACGCGGGCTGTCGCCCGAGCGGCCGTATATGCGCGGCACCGCCCAGAACCCGGACATCTACTTCCAGGCGCGCGAGACCGTGAACCCGTTCTACGCGCGCACGCCGACCGTCGTCGAGGCGGCGATGGCGCGGTTCGGCGACCTGACCGGCCGCCGGTACCAGCCGTTCGAGTACGCCGGCCACCCGGAGGCCGAGCGCGTGCTCGTGATCATGGGCTCGGGCGGCGTGACGGCCCGCGAGACGATCGTCCACATGGCCGCAGCCGGGGAGCGCGTCGGCGTCGTCCAGGTGCGGCTCTACCGGCCCTTCTCGGCCGGGCACCTGCTTGCAGCCCTGCCGCCGACCGCGACGCGGATCGCCGTGCTCGACCGCACCAAGGAGCCCGGGTCGTTCGGCGAGCCGCTCTTCCTGGACGTCGTCTCGACGCTGGCCGAGGCGCACGCCGACGGCGCCCGCGAGCTGCCGCTCGTCACCGGCGGCCGCTACGGCCTGTCCTCCAAGGAGTTCACCCCGGGGATGGTCGCCGGCGTGCTTCACGAGCTCGGGAGCGAGCGGCCGCGGCGGCGCTTCACGGTGGGCATCGACGACGACGTGTCGGGCACGAGCATCACCTACGACGGGCTCGACATCGAGCCCGCGGGCACCGTGCGGGCCGTGTTCTTCGGGCTGGGCTCGGACGGCACGGTGGGGGCGAACAAGAACACGATCAAGATCCTGGCCGAGGACGAGCACATCCACGCCCAGGGCTACTTCGTCTACGACTCCAAGAAGTCGGGGTCGCAGACCGTCTCCCACCTGCGGTTCGGCTCGGAGCCGATCCGCGCGCCGTACCTCGTGTCGGGCGCGAGCTTCGTCGCCTGCCACCGCTTCAGCATGCTCGAGCAGGTGGACATCCTCGCCCGCGCCGCGGACGGGGCCACGCTGCTGCTCGACTGCCCGCACCCGCCCGAGCGCGTCTGGGACGTGCTCCCGCGCCATGTGCAGGAGCAGATACTGGCCAAGGGGATCGCCGTGTACGCCATCGACGCGGGCCGGGTGGCCCGCGACGCCGGGCTCGCCGGACGCACCAACACCGTGCTCCAGACCTGCTTCTTCGCCATCGCCGGCGTGCTCCCGCGCGACGAGGCGATCGCCCGCATCAAGCACGCGATCGAGAAGACGTACGGCCGCCGCGGCGCCGAGGTCGTGGCGCGCAACCACGCCGCCGTCGACAACGCCCTCGCGGCGCTGCACCGCATCGAGGTGCCGGAGCGGATCACGGCCGACCATGACATCGCCGCGCCCGTGCCGGCCGACGCGCCCGACTTCGTGCGCCAGGTGACCGGCATGATGCTCGCCGGCCGTGGCGACGAGCTGCCCGTGAGCGCGCTCCCGGTCGACGGCACGTATCCCACCGGCACCGCCGCCTATGAGAAGCGCAACATCTCCGACCTGGTGGCCGTATGGGACGGTGACCTGTGCATCCAGTGCGGCAACTGCAGCTTCGTCTGCCCGCACAGCGTGATCCGGTCGCGCTTCTATCCCGCCGAGCAGCTCGCCGGCGCCCCGGCCGGCTTCCCCTCGGCCCCGCTCGACGCGCGCGGGCTGCCCGACGCGCGCTACACGCTGCAGGTGTACGTCGAGGACTGCACCGGGTGCGGGCTGTGCGTCGAGGCCTGCCCCGCCCGCGACGTGACCGAGCCGACGCGCAAGGCGATCGATCTCGCGCCGCGCGAGCCGCTGGTCTCACGAGAGCGCGAGCGGATTGCGTTCTTCGAGACGCTGCCCCAGAACGAGCGCCCGCGGGTCGACTTCGGAAGCGTGCGCGGCGTCCAGTACCTGCAGCCGCTCTTCGAGTTCTCCGGGGCGTGCGCCGGGTGCGGCGAGACGCCGTACCTGAAGCTGCTCTCGCAGCTCTTCGGCGACCGGTTGATGGTCGCAAACGCCACCGGCTGCTCGTCGATCTACGGCGGCAACCTGCCGACGACGCCGTGGACGCGCGGCGCCGACGGGCGCGGCCCGGCCTGGTCGAACTCGCTCTTCGAGGACAACGCCGAGTTCGGCCTGGGCTTCCGGCTGGCCGCCGATGCCCACCTGGCGCTCGCCCGCGCGCGCCTGGCCGAGCTGCGTGAGGAGGTCGGCGTCGAGCTCGCCGACGCGATCCTGGATGCGCGCCAGCTGACCGAATCCGAGCTCGTGGCGCAGCGCGGTCGGGTCGGCGAGGTGGAGCGCCGCCTGGGCGGGATCGACGGACCGGCCGCGGCCGACCTGCGCAGCGTCGTCGACCACCTTGTGCGCCGCAGCGTGTGGATCGTCGGCGGCGACGGCTGGGCGTATGACATCGGCAGCGGCGGCCTCGACCACGTGCTCGCGAGCGGCCGCGACATCAACGTGCTCGTGCTCGACACCGAGGTGTACTCGAACACCGGCGGCCAGATGTCCAAGTCCACCCCGCTCGGCGCCGTGGCCAAGTTCGCCGCGGCCGGCAAGGTGGTCGCCAAGAAGGATCTGGCCATGCAGGCGATCGCCTACGAGAACGTCTACGTGGCCCGGGTGGCGATGGGCGCCGACCCGCGCCAGACGCTCGTTGCGCTGCGCGAGGCCGAGGCCTACGACGGCCCGTCGCTCGTGATCGCCTACTCGCACTGCATCGCCCATGGGATCGACATGCGCGACGGCCTCGACCAGCAGCACCGGGCGGTCGACTGCGGCCACTGGCCGCTCGTGCGCTATGACCCCGCCGCCCGGGACGCGGGCCGCAACCCGTTCGTGCTCGACTCCCATCGTCCCCGCATCCCGTTCGTCGACTACGCCTACCGCGAGCTGCGCTACCGCATGCTGAGCCAGGCCGACCCGGCCCGGGCCGAGGAGCTGCTCGCCCGCGCCCAGCAGGCCGTCGACCAGCGCTGGCGTACGTACGAGGAGCGGGCGACGGCCGGAGCCGTGCCGCCGCCGAACGCAGGCAACGGCGGATGATCGACCTGCGGTGCCGCTACCTGGGCCTCGACCTGCGCAGCCCGCTCGTCGCGTCGGCCTCGCCGCTCGCACAGACGGTCGACGGCGTCCGCCGCCTGGCCGACGGCGGCGTCGCCGCCGTCGTCCTGCCCTCGCTCTTCGAGGAGCAGCTGCAGCGGGAGGCGGCCCGGTTCGATGTGCTCGCGGAGGCCGGCACCGAGAGCTTCGCCGAGTCGCTCTCCTACCTGCCGCCGAGCCCGGTCGACCAGGGCGCGCCGCACCGCTACCTGAGCCTGGTCGAGCGCGCCGCCGCGGCCGTCGACGTGCCGGTCATCGGCAGCCTGAACGGCGTCACCCCGGGCGGGTGGGTGCGCTACGCCCGCTCGATCCAGGACGCCGGGGCACGTGCGATCGAGCTCAACGTGTACCACGCGCCCGGCCCGCCGAGCACGTCCGGCCGCGACGTCGAGGACCGCACGATCGAGGTGGTGTCGCAGGTCAAGGCAGCGGTGAGCGTGCCGGTCGCGGTCAAGCTGGGTCCGTTCTGGAGCTCGGTGGGCGAGTTCGCGCTGCGCCTCGATGACGCCGGCGCCGACGCGCTCGTGCTCTTCAACCGGTTCCTGCAGCCCGAGATCGACCCCGAGACGCTGACGACGCGCCCGAGCATCGACCTCTCGAGCCCGGTCGACGCCCGCCTGGCCGCCACGTGGGTGTCGCTCCTGCACGGGCGCGTGCGCGCACAGCTGGCCGCATCGAGCGGGGTCGAGGGGGCGGGAGACGTCGCCCGCTATCTGCTGGCAGGCGCCGACGTGGTCATGACGACCTCCGCCCTGATGCGGCACGGGCCCGAGCACGCGGGCGCGCTCCTGCACGACCTCTCGGCGTGGATGGCCGGCAAGGGCTACGCCTCGCTCGCCGACGTGCGCGGCATCATGCGCGTCCCCGCCGCGGCGGATGCGTCCGCGTACGAGCGGGCCGGGTACGTGAGCATGGTGCGTCCCGCGGTGGAGCGCCCGCCGGCCTGAGCCTCACCGGTCGTCCGGTCGCAGACCGCGGGCGGCGAGCAGCGTGCCCGCGAGGCACAGAACGACCGCGAGGCCGACGCCGGCGCGAAACGCCGTCACCGTGGCGTCGCGCTGCGCGGCCGAGAAGGCGTGGGCGGCGAACGGCCCCGCGTCCGGGTCCGGTGCCGCCGAGGCGAAGACCAGGGTGATCACGACGCCGAGCAGCGGCGTCGCAATCAGTCCGCCCAGCCGCGAGACGGTCGTGTTCACGCCCGCCGCGAGCCCGGCGTAGCGGTCGGGGGCGGCCCGCAGCGCCGTCGCCGTGATCGGCGCGACCAGCATCGCGAGGCCCAGGGCCATCACGAGCACGCCCGGCAGCGGGACGAGCGGATCCGTGCTGGTGACGAGCGTGAGCAGCGCAAAGCCGGCCGCCATCACGATCGGCGCGATCATCAGGTAACGGCGCGGCCCGTCGCGGTCGGCGAGACGGCCGAAGCGCGCAGCGAGGAAGAACATGACGATGCTGATGGGCAGGAATATGAGCGACGCCCGTGCCGGCGTGTACCCGACGGCGGCGGACTGCAGGTAGAGCGCGAGGTAGAACGTCGTGCCGCCGAGCGCGGCGTACACGAGCAGCGTGTAGGTGTTCGCGACCACGAACACCCGCCGGCGCAGCAGCTCGGGCGGGAGCAGCGGGCTGGCCGACCGCCGCTCGAGCGCGACGAACGCAGCCAGGCCTGCGATCGCGAGCACGAACGCCCACCACACCGTCGCGAACCCCGCCTGGGCGCCCTGGATCAGCCCGAACGTGAGCGTCCCGAACGTGGTCGCGATCGCCGCCGCCGCCGGCCACTGCAGCGGGCGCACCTGCTCGGGCGAGACCTCGGGGCTGCGGCCCATGAACGCCATCACGAGCGCCGTCGCCGCGAAGGGCAGGTTGAGGAAGAAGATCCAGCGCCACGACGCGTACTCGACCAGGAGCCCTCCCAGCGGCGGCCCGATCATGGTGCCGATGCCGCTCCACGCTGTCCACTGGCCCACCGCCCGGCCGCTGTCCTCGGCGTAGGTCGCGCGCAGGAGGGCGAGGCTGTTCGTGGTCAGGAGCGCGCCGGCGACGCCCTGGAGCACGCGCCCGGCGACGAGCAGATCGGTGTTGGGAGCAAGGCCCGCCAGCGCGGACGCACCCGCGAACCCGACCACGCCGCAGACGAAGAGCACCCAGCGGCCGTAGCGGTCGCCGAGCGCGCCGGAGACGATGTAGAGGGACGCGACCGCGAGCGAGTAGCTCAGCATCACCCACTGCTGCGCCGCGAGGCCGGCGTGCAGGTCACGGCCGATGGTGGGCAGGGCGATGTTCACCACGGTGCCGTCGACGAACGTCATCGACGACCCGATGATGGTCGCGACCAGGATCCACCTGCGGCGATCCACCGGCGCGACCTGGACGGCTGTCTGGCTGGTCGTCACGGGCGGCGTTGCGCCTCAGACTATGCGACCCGGCCGGCGCGCAACTGCGGGCTACGATGGCGCGATGGCGATGTTCTTCGTGGTCGTGCGCCGCTCGGGCCCCGAGTGGGCGCCCTTGCAGCCGCTCGAGCAGCAGTCGGGGTGGGAGGAGCACGCAGCGTTCATGGACGGCCTCGTCGACGAGGGCTTCGTCGTCCTCGGCGGCCCGCTCGCAGACGAGCATCGCGTCGTGCTGGCCGTCGAGGCGGCATCCGCGCAGGCCGTCCGCGACACGCTCGCGCGCGATCCGTGGGACACCTCGCACCTCGTGATCGACTCGGTCGATGCGTGGACGATCCGGCTCGACGGGCGTGGCGCCCGCCCGGCCGGCCCGGTTGCGTAGGCCCGGCTACGTGGGCCCGGTTACGTAGTTACCCCGTATCGAGCGGAGGGCGGTGCGGCCGATCAACAGGAGCGGTCGGCGCACCGGCAGGGTGCGCCGGACAACTCCCACTGGAGGTTCACGGTGTTCCGCCCCTTCCGCTCGGTGACGCTTCGCACACGACTGCTCGCACTCGGCGGGGTCTCCGTCGTCGCACTCCTGCTCGTCGCCGCGACCAGCGCGACGATCATGACCACGATCAGCGGCAAGGCGCGGACGTCGTCCTCAGAACAGACCCAGGCGATCGTCCTCAGCCATGCCTACGAGGCCTGGATCTTGAACGACGACCAGAACAACATGTACGCCGCGGTCATCGCGCTGCGCGACCCCAGGCAGCACCGGCTGGCCGAGACGACGTGGGGCCAGGCCGTGGCGGGATACCGCGAGGCCTTCGTGGGGCTCAAGCACCTGCGCGGGATGATCACCGACCCGGCCCAGGCGGCCGTGCTGCACCGGATCGACGCCAGCCTCGCCGCCTACAACGGCTTCAGCCTCCAGCTGCGCAAGGATGCCCTGGCCGGCAACGTCCAGCGCGCAGTCTTCGACGTGACCGTCGCCAACCTCACGCCTTCCAACGCGCTGCCCGTCGAGTTCTCGAAGCTGCGCAACATGCTTGACAGCCGAGCGCAGCAGAGCAACGCCGCCGTCCAGTCGAGTGCCGGCTTCGGCACCCGCGTCGTCGTGATCGTGAGCGCAATCGCGCTGCCCCTGCTCCTGCTGGTCGTCGTGACGACGATCCGCTCGATCGTGACCCGCGTGCGTCCGCTGCTCGAGCGCATGCGATCGCTGATGGACCACGAAACGGCCGACCTGCGCACGAGCCTCGAGCATCTGGCCGAGGGCGACCTCACCCACACCGCGGCGCCCGTAACCGAGCCGCTCGAAGACTCGAGCCACGACGAGCTCGGCCAGATCGCGGATGCGGTCAACGGCATCCGCGAGCGCATGGCCGCATCGCTCATCGCCTACGACGCGACGCGCGAGAGCCTGACGCAGCTGCTCACCCAGGTGCGGGACGCATCGGCGACGGTGGCCTCCGCATCGCACGGTATGGCCACCACGTCGAACGAGGTGAACCGCGCGGTCGAGGAGATCGCGACGGCGGTCGTCGAGGTCGCCGAGGGCGCCGGGCGCCAGGTGCACATGGTCGAGGGAACGAAGACGGCCGCGGGCGAGACCGCGCAGTCCGCCGGCCAGACACATGACCTGGCGACCGCCGGTGTGGAGGCGGCCGGCGAGGCGAGCACCGCGATGGTCGGGCTGCGCGAGTCGTCGCAGGCCGTGAGCGAAGCCATCGGCCAGCTCGCGACGCGCTCGGAGCGCATCGGCGAGATCGTCGAGACGATCACGGGCATCGCCGCCCAGACGAACCTGCTGGCGCTGAACGCGGCCATCGAGGCCGCCCGCGCCGGCGAGCAGGGCCGCGGGTTCGCGGTGGTCGCCGACGAGGTGCGCAAGCTCGCCGAGGAGTCGCAGCACGCCGCGCAGACGATCTCGGGACTGATCGCAGAGATCCAGACCGAGACCCGGCACGCCGTCGGCGTCGTCGAGGACGGCGCCCGCCGCACCGAGGACGGCGCGGTCGTGGTCGAACAGGCGCGCGACACGTTCGTCCGCATCGGCGCCAGCGTCGAGGAGATGAACATCCGCATCAGCGAGATCGTGCGCACGACCGACGAGGTCGCGGCGGTCACCGAGATGGCCTCCGCCGCCGCCGAGGAGGTCTCGGCCGCGAGCGAGCAGACGTCCGCCTCGACGCAGGAGATCGCCACCTCGGCGCAAGGCCTCGCAGACACGGCTGACGGCCTCGACCGGCTCGTCGCCCAGTTCAAGCTCGACGCCTGATCCACCCCCGGGCGGGCGATGAGTTTTCCCGCCCGGCGCCGTCTCCCTCCACGTGGCCGCGATCCCGCGCCCACGTGGACTGGGAGGGGCACGATGCCGGAGCTCACGACATGCCTGTGGTTCGACACGCAGGGCGAGGACGCGGCGCGGTTCTACACGTCGGTCTTCCCGAACTCGAAGATCACCCAGGTAGCCCGCTATGGCTCGGCCGGGCCGCGGCCGGCGGGCACGGTGATGACCGTGAGCTTCGAGCTCGACGGGACGCGCTTCCTGGCGCTGAACGGCGGGCCGCAGTTCGGGTTCAGCGAGGCGATCTCGTTCGTGGTCGACTGCGCGGATCAGGCAGACGTCGACCGCTACTGGAGCACGCTCTCGGAGGGCGGTGAGGAGGGCCCGTGCGGCTGGCTGAAGGACCGGTTCGGAGTGTCCTGGCAGATCGTCCCGACCCGGCTGCCCGAGCTCCTTGCCAACCCTGACCCCGAGCGATCGCAGCGGGTGATGACGGCGATGCTCGCGATGCGCAAGATCGACATCGCAGCGCTCGAGGCGGCGGCCGGGGCGTAGCCCTAGTGGGTGTGGCTGCAGGTGCCGCCGCGGGCGAGCGCGACCTGATCCTGGGCCAGCAGCGCGTTCAGCCCGGCGTCGTATCGCCCGCGCTGGGCGAGCGTCGGGAAGAGATGGCCGAGGCCGGGCTGGTAGTAGCCGGGCGGCGCGCCGGTCCACTCGACGACCGGCGTCACGCCCGGACCGTTTGCGATCACCCGGTAGGCGTCGCCGCGGCCGGGCACCGGCCGCGTCCGCACGCCGGCGATGGCACCGAAGACGCCGGCGCAGAAATCGCCGCCGGGATGGTGGGCGAGGAACGCGTTCTGCCGGTACCACCCACCCGTCTGCCGGTAGCCGCTGTGCCACGGCGGGTTGCGCGTGTCGAGCGAGATCAGCCGGCCAAAGCTGTCCGTCGGCGCGCCACGGCCCGTCGACCCGAACCCGTACACGGGATGGCCGCGGTAGGAGAGCCGGCCGTAGATGTTGTCGTAGGGCCCGTTCGGCGTGGTGGCGTAGGCCCAGTCTGCCTTGAACCAGAGCTGCGGGAGCGGGCCCGACCAGTGCGAGACGAACAGCTCCGGCGCGGACTCGCGGGATGATGTCGCCGGCCAGCCGTTGTCGGGCAGCATGCCCTGCCACGTCTGCAGCGCCCAGTGGGAGCCGTCGTGCATCGTGCAGGCCGCGACCATGTGCCAGAGCACCTCGCCGGTGTAGGGGCGGCAGACGTTGTGCCGGGCGACGCGCTTCCAGTAGCCGGCGCCGAATGACGTGCCGTAGCCGCCGGAGTAGTTCACGCGGAACTTGACCTGCGCGCGCGGATGGGCCGGGTCCGGCGGCAGGGCGTTCACCGCGCCCCACACAAGGACGTGCATCGTGTGGCCGTGAGCGAAGTAGGTGACCTCGGCGACGTGGCTGCGGTTGACCTTGATGCTCTGCCACTTCGTGCCGCGGTCGATCACCTTGCCGGCATAGGCCGGAGCGGCGGCGACGGTGAGCAGTGCGGCCAGTGCAACGACGACTGTGGACAAACGACGCATCCCTTCGTTCGTCGGCACACACGAGCGATCGCCGCATCCCCCATTCCGGGGCGAAACGCCGAGCGCCGCGGGACCCGCCGGTGTCGGCGGGGCCCGCGGCGGGGATCGCGGCCTAGAAGGTGCCGCTGGCGATCAGCGTGCCTCCGAGCGTGCGCACGCGCACGGTGGAGCCCTTCTTGATGGCCGGCACGTGCTGGCCGGCGCCGGTGTTGCGGTTCACGCTGAAGTGGCCGAGGCTCGAGACGAGCGGGCTCGCCAGACGGCTGCCGTTCACGTTCACGTTCACGCGCTTACCCGCCAGCGACCGCACGTGCTGGACGTCGATCTCGAGCTCGCGCTCGCTCCCCTTCACCTTGGACACGGCCTTCCCCGTCGCGCCGGGGAACGAGATGCTGCCCCGAAGGGCGATCGTGCGGGTGACGCCGCCGCCGCTGGCCGAGGCCGCCGGGGCGACCACCACCATCGCAATGCACGCGATGAGCGCTCCGATGAGTGTGATCCTTCGCATTTGTCCCTACCTCCCGTTCGATTGCAGTGAGAGAAGGGTGCGCGGCCCGGGGTCGAACCCGCAACGGGACATTGGTCGTACGACCTGGCAATGACCGGCCCGCGCAGGCATGCTGGAATCGTGCACACGCCCCAGGCGACCACCGGATGAACCGGGGCCGCGGAGAGATCCTGCGCCCCGTGGCCACCTTCGCCCTCTCCGGGCTCGCCGTGCTCGTGCTCGTGGCCGTCGCGGGCGCGCTCGCCCTGCGCAGCCTGAGCACGTCGGAGGCGGTGCGTGACGCGCGGCGCGTCGCCACCATCACCGGCCGCGGCATCGTCGAGCCGGCGCTCACCACGGGGGTCGTGCGCGGCGATGCGACGGCGATCGCGCGCCTGAACCGGATCATGCACCGGCGTGTGCTCGCGCCCGACGTCGCCCGCGTGAAGGTGTGGAACGCCGAGGGCAGGATCCTCTACTCCGACCTGCCTGCCCTGATCGGGCGCCGGTTCCCGCTCGGGCCGGACGATCTGCGGGCTCTGCGCAGCCGGTCGGTCGCGATCGAGGCCACCAACCTGTCGAAGCCCGAGAACGCGTACGAGCGCAACCTGGGCGATCTCACCTCGGTCTACCTGGGGCTGCGCGCGCAGGACGGGACGCCGGTCCTCTTCGAGGAGTACCTGCGCTCGAGCGCGATCGCCGGCTCGAGCCGCAGCGTGGCACGCCTGTTCGCGCCGGTGGGCATCGTCGCCCTGCTGGTCCTCGCCGCGCTGCAGGTGCCGCTCGCCTGGCGGATGGCGCGGCGCATCCGCAACGCCCAGCGCGACCGCGAGCGGGCGCTGCAGCAGGCGATCGACGCCTCCGAGCGTGAGCGACGGGCGATCGCCGCCGGGCTCCACGACGGCGTCGTCCAGGAGCTCGCCGGGCACTCGTTCCAGATGGCCGCGGCGATCGAGCATGACCAGCCGGAGGCGGAGCTGCGCCGCGTGCTCGCGGCCGCCGCGGCCGGCACCAGGAACGCGATCCGCCAGCTGCGCTCGCTGCTGCTCGAGATCTACCCGCCGGCCCTGCGCGACCAGGGGCTGGCCGCAGCGCTGCCCGACGCGGCCGCCCCGCTGACCGCCCGCGGCGTCGACGTCGCGGTCGACGTCCAGGCCGGGCTCGAGCTTCCCACCGACGTCGAGCGGCTCGTCTTCCGCACGGCACAGGAGGCGATCCGAAACGTCGGATCGCACGCCGCCGCCGGGCACGTCAGCATCGACGTCGCCGAGGCCGGCGGCACCGTGACGCTGCGCGTCTCGGACGACGGGCGCGGCGTCGACGCGGAGGAGCTCGCACGCCGGCGGCGCGAGGGCCACATGGGCCTCGCCATGCTCCAAGACCTGGCCGAGGCCGCGGGCGGGCGGCTGCGCGTGACGTCGCCGGAGAGCGGCGGCACGCTGGTCGAGCTCGAGGTGGCGGTGCCGTGATCCGGGTCGCGGTCATCGACGATCACGCCATCGTCCGCAGCGGCCTCGTGCAGCTGATCGGATCGCACCCCGACCTCGAGGTCGTCGGCGCGGCCGGCGACGGCGAGGCCGCGGTCGCGCTCTGCCTCGAGCAGCATCCCGACGTGGCGCTGATGGACATCTCGATGCCCGGGGTGGGCGGGGTCGAGGCGACGCGCCGGATCCTCGCCGGGGCGCCCGGCGTGCAGGTGGTCGTGCTGACCTCGTTCCTGGATCGCGACCGGATCGTCGCCGCGCTCGACGCGGGCGCGATCGGCTATCTGCTCAAGGACGCCGAGCCCGACGAGCTGATCCGCGGCATCCACGCCGCCGCCCGCGGCGAATCGCCGCTCGACCCGCGCGCGGCGCGCACGATCCTGAGCGCGCAGCGCGGCCCCGCGCCGCTCGACGCCCTGAGCGAGCGCGAGCGCGAGGTGCTGGCACTGGTCGCCGAGGGCCTGCCGAACAAGCAGATCGCCCGCCGGCTCGAGATCACCGAGAAGACGGTGAAGGCGCACCTGACGAGCGTCTTTCGGGCGATCGGCGTGACCGACCGCATGCAGGCGGGCCTGTGGGCGCGCCGACACGGCCTGTGAGGGCGGGTCCGGCCGCCGCGGGGTCAGGCGGCCCTGCGCTCGGGGTCGGCCTCGAGCGTGCCGTTGTCGAGCAGCGCGAGCAGCGCGCCGACCACCCGCGGGTCGAACTGGGTGCCGACGCCCCCGACCAGCTGCGCGCGCGCTGCGGCGACCGTCCGTGCCGCACGGTACGGACGATCGGCCAGCATGGCCGTCCAGGCATCGGCGACCGAGATGATGCGGGCCTCGATCGCGATCAGCTCGCCGGCGAGGCCGGCGGGATACCCGCCGCCGTTGTAGTGCTCGTGGTGCTGGGCAACGATCGGCGCGAGCTCGCACGTCTCGGGGAGCGCGGCGAGCAGCTCGGCGCCGACGCGGACGTGGTCCTGCATCACCGCCTTCTCGGCCGGTGTGAGCGGGCCCGGCTTCGTGAGGATGTGGCCGGGGGTGCCGACCTTGCCGATGTCGTGGAGGCGCGCGGCGGCCAGGCAGCGCCGGCGCTCGGCGACCGAGACGCCGAGCGAGCGGCACAGGCGGTGGGCCACGTCGACCATCGCCAGGCTGTGCTCCTGCTGCGCCTGCTCGCCGTCGAGCCGGTCGGCCAGCGCCTCGAGCTGGGCGACGACGCCCGTCTCGGGGATCGGGATCTCGCGCTGGGGCGCAGACTCGCCACCGACGTGCACCTGGTTGCGGCCGGCGTTCTTGGCCTCGTAGAGGGCGCGGTCGGCAACCCGCATGAGCTCGTCGACGTGCACCGCGTGTCCGGGCATGCACGCTCCCCCGACCGAGAGGGTGACGCGGATCGTCGCGCCCTCGACCGCGATCGGATACGCGGAGACGGCGTGGTGGCAGCGCTCCGCGAGGTCGGGCAGGGTGTCCGCCGTGGTGCCGGGCGCGATCACCCCGAACTCCTCGCCGCCCAGTCTGGCGAGGGTGTCGGTCGGACGCAGCGACGCGGCGACGCGGGCCGTGACCTGGCGCAGCACCTCGTCGCCCACCGGGTGCCCGTAGCCGTCATTGACCATCTTGAACCGGTCGACGTCGATCACCAGGATCCCCACGGGCGCACCGCCCGCGAGCGTGTCCGCCGCCGCCTCTTGGAGCCGCCGCTCGAACGCGCGCCGGTTCGGGATCCCGGTCAGGGCATCGGTCTCGGCGAGCGAGTGCATCTGGCCGGCGAGCCGGCCGCGGTCGCGGACCGTCAGATGCAGGCGGGTGAGCAGGATGAAGAGCCCGAGCGTCGCCACGATCACCTCTCCCGGCGACGAGCGCAGGGCATCCGAGTGCACGAAGATCGCCACGATCAGCGCGAGCAGGCCGGCCGTCGCCACCCACGGGCTCGACGACATCAGCCGCGTCCGCACCGCGTCGCGGCTGCCGAGCAGAAGCGTCGCCGCCGCACCGGCGATCATCACCGCCCAGCTGATCTGCCAGCCGGTGTAGATCCAGCTGCCGTCGGCGACGCCGCGCACGGTCTCCGCATAGGCGTAGACGAGCCAGGAGGTTGCCTGGATCACGATCCCGGCCGACACGAGCCGGACGCCGAGGGGCGGCCGCACCGGCGCGGTCAGCGCCACGACGATCGCCCACACGCCCGCCATCAGGAGCAGGACGCTCTGGCTCACCGTCACGATCGCGACCGGCGTGAGATCGCCTGACAGCTGCGGCCGCAGCACCATCGAGATCGCGACGTAGGCGAGCAGCAGCACGACCATCGAGGAGTCGAGCAGGTCGCGCGAGCGTCGCAGCGGCGAGCCGAACTGCGCGTACTGCGCCGGGAAGATCGCGCCGATGCTGGCGAGGTAGAAGGCGTCGGCCAGGGACGGTGAGGGTGGCTCGTGCTCGACGAGCACGAGCAGTGCCCACGTCGCGTCGCCGCAGAGCCCCATCGCCGCCGAGAACGCCATCAACCAGAAGAACCGCCGCGTCGCCCCTGACGAGCGCCGCCCCGCCCACACGAGCATCGCCACCGCCGTCGCCTCGGCGATCGGATAGACGATGTCGCCCAGGATCGTGCCCGACGTGCCGGTCGGCGAGACGAGGCGCGTCGCGGCGAAGTACGCGGCCGACCACGCAGCGCCGAGCCCGCAGACGAGGGCGAAGATCGAGCGGCGCTCGGCCCTGGGCGACCATGACCGCGCGGCCGCGCACGGGAACGATGGCAGCTGCATTCTCCAGTGATCGGCCGGGCGCGCGCCCCGCTCGTAGGGGTTTTCCCCTAACTGCGATACGCAGAAGCGGCACCCGCACGCGCTCAACGGGCCTCGCCCCCGGCCGACTAACCGGAGTGTGAATGCGAAGACCACATCGCTGCCGGTCCGGATCGCCCGCAACGAGTACACGTGGGTCGGCGCCGCGTTCATCCTCGCCGTGCTCGCCGCGTACCTCGTGCTTCAGACCGTGACCACGGGCAGCTTCGACCGGCTCGAGCGCCAGAGCGTGAGCAGCCAGGCCGACCGCATCCGCACGAGCCTCGGCTACGAGGTGTCGCTGATCAACAATTTCGTGCTGACGAACGCCCAGTGGGACGATGCCTACAACGCCATCGCCCACCGCGACGCCGCGGGCGCCGCCGCAGCGTTCCCGCCCCAGGTCATGCGCACGAGCTTCGGCTTCGGCGCCGTCGCGCTCGTCGACCCGGCCGGCCGAGTCGTGGGCGGCGGGATGGTCGTTCCGGACGGCGGCTACCGGCCGGTCTCGGCGAGCCTCGCCGCCGGTCTCTCCAAGCCGTCGGTGCTCGCGCACAAGCCGGCCTGCGGCGTGCTCGCCGCGGCCGAGGCGCACTACCTCTACTGCTCGGCGCCGGTGATCCACAGCGACGGCAGCGGCCCGCCCGCGGGCGCACTGGTCGCGCTGCGGACGCTCGACGCCGCCGGGATGGCCGCCATCGGCCGCCGCGCCGGCCTCGACATGCGCGTCGCCCACGGCCCGATCACGGGCGCAGCGACCAGGCTCCAGAGCGGTCTCGGCCCGCTGTCGGTGCAGACCCGCGTCGCAAGCGACCAGCGCATGGACCTGCTCGTCGGCGTCCCCGCGGTCGAGGGGGGAGCGCCACTCGTCCTCGACGTCACGTTCGGCCGTCCCGTGCACGCCGCGGCGGCGAAGAGCGCCGTCACGGGCGCAGAGATCATCGGCGCCCTCGGGATCGCGCTGCTCCTGATCAGCATCCTCGCCCAGAGGGCCGGGCACGCACGCCGCAATCGCGCCTTCGTGCGGGCGGTACGGGCGGCGGCGGCCGAGGGCGGGCACGTCGCCCCGCCCGGGCGCGACCTCGCCGTCCTCGCCACGAGCGTCAACGAGCTGCTCGACGCGATGACCGCGCACCAGCTCGAGGCGCAGCGCGAGGCGGACGCCATGGCCTCCGAGCGCGCGGCCGCGGCCGCAGCCACGCTCGACGCCGAGGCCCGCGCGGAGCGGACGCGCGTGCAGGCCGAGGCCGAGGCCGACCGCGAGCGCGCCCAGGCCGAAGCGGCCGCCCATCTTGCGAGCGAGCAGGCGGCCACACATGCCCGCCGCACGAGCGCTGCCGCCGCCCGCGAGGCGCTCGAGCGGATCGAGGCCACCCTCAACGTGCTCACCGGCGCCAGCGACACCATCGGCGGCAGCGCCGAGGACACGGTTGCGGCCGAGGCCACCGCCCGGGCGCGGATCGAGGAGGCCGTCCAGGGCAGCCTCAGCCTCCGCGAGACGACCAACGCCGCGGCCGCGGTCACGCGCGAGATCTCCGCGGTGGCAGACCAGACCCGGCTCCTGGCCCTGAACGCCGCCATCGAGGCGGCACGCGCAGGCGAGCACGGGCGCGGGTTCGCGGTCGTGGCCCACGAGGTGGGCGAGCTCGCGCATGCCGCCGGCGGCGCCGCCCAGCGGGTGCTCGAGCACATCCGCATCGTCAGCGAGCAGAGCACCGGAGTCGCGGCGTCGATCGAGGCCACGAGCGCGGCCCTGCAGGCCGTCAGCGAGGCCACGCACCGGATCGAGGAGACCGTCACGGCCCAGCGCACCGCCACGCGGGAGAGCGAGGCGACGCTCACGGCGGCGACCGAGCGTCTGGTGCAGATCGCCGAGCGCCGGGCCGCCCCGCGCGTGGCACTCGAGACCTCCGTCCGAGCCGTGCTCGTCGGCGACGACGGCCGCGCTGCGCCGGTCGAGACCGTCACGATCGACCTGAGCATGGGCGGCGCGCTCCTGAAGAGCCACCCCGCTCTCGGCGGCGGACCGTGGCAGCTCCAGCTCTTCCTGCCCGGCGACGCCGAGCCGGTGTGCTGCACCGCGACGCTCGCCCGCGCGACGGGTGCCGGCGTCGGGGTCGCGTTCGCGGATGTCCGCGACGCCGACCTGCTGCGCCTCGACCACGCCATCACGAGCCTCGGCCGGTCGGTCCGCTAGGCGGACCGCCGCCCCCTGCCAACCCGCGCCCGGTCGGCTACCGTTGCGCTGTGACCGACGCCGGATTCGTCCCCGCCGAGTTCATCCCGCCGCACGGGCTGACGGCGCCGGGCATGGTGCTCGAGCCGCTCGGCCCGCAGCACAACGACCGCGACCACGCGGCATGGTCGTCGTCGATGGAGCACATCCGGGCGACTCCGGGGTTCCCCGACGGCCGCTGGCCGCGCGAGATGAGCCCGGCCGAGAACCGCGCCGACCTGGAGCGGCACGAGAGCGACTTCGCCGAGCGGCGCGGGTTCACCTACACCGTGCGCGACCCGGGCGACGGGGACGTGATCGGCTGCGTCTACATCTACCCGCTGAAGGCAGCGGCCGGGGTGGCGGAGGTGAGCTCGTGGGTGCGCGCCGACCGCGCCGAGCTCGATGTGCCGCTGCACAGTGCCGTCACGGAGTGGCTCGAGCGCGACTGGCCATTTCCGCGCTTCGAGTACGCGCCGCGCCCGGCCGAGCCGTGACGCCGGACGAACAGGTCACGCGCAGATCCGAGGGCCCCGGCCTGGTGGTGCGGGCGATCTGGTTCCTGTTCGTCGGGTGGTGGCTGACGGGCATCGTCAACGTCGTCGCCTATCTGATCGCGCTCACGATCATCGGCCTCCCGGTCGCGTTCATGATCTTCAACCGCCTGCCGAGCGTCCTCACGCTGCGGCCACGCACCGTGCAGACGACGCATGCGGTCGTCGACGGCGTCGCGTACGCCAGCGAGACGGCGGTCCCGCAGCGGGCGTTCTGGAAGCGGGCGCTCTACTTCGTGCTCGTGGGATGGTGGCTCGGAGCGATCTGGTCGGCGCTCGCATGGGTCCTGTGCGTGCTCATCATCACGCTGCCGCTGGGAGTCATGATGTACAACCGGCTGCCCGCGGCGATGACGCTGCGCCGCTACTGACCGGAGGTGCGCTCGGGATCCTGGCGGGCGGCCCAGGCATCGGCACGGTCGCGCTGCGCGCGCAGATCGGCGCGATAGGCGGCGACGGCGCGGTGCAGGTACTCGAGGTCGGGATCGAGGCGCGCCTGCACCTGCACCCGCAGGGCATGAGAGAGCCGCGCGACGGCGCGCTCTGCGGTGTCCACACGGGCGATCAGGGCGAGCTCGGCTGTCGCCGGCAGCACCGAGTCGAACGGGGTGGCCGTCTGCGTGGTCGGCCATACGGAGAGCCTGGGGGCCACGGCGACCGACGGGACGTAGGCGATCCAGGCGTACAGCCACCCGTGCTCGTCGATCGAGACGCCGGCGACGGCCGCGTAGAGCGGCGGCATTCCGTACTCGGTGGTGTGCGGCCGGTCGAGCCGCATCGGCAGCGACACGAACAGGTGCGCCAGCGCAAGCTCGAGGGCAGCCTCGCCGGTTGGTAGCGGGCGGTTGCTCATCGTGCTGATAGTACGGGCTGGAGCCGCCGGACGTTCCGGCGCGCGTCGCGCCGGCATACGAGCATCAGCCGCCCGCGGCCTGGCCGCCGTCGATGTGCAGGACCTCGCCGGTGACGAACGTCGCCCGCTCGAGATAGAGGATCCCCTCGGTGACGTCACTCACCTCGCCGACGCGGCCGAGCGGGTGCAGCCCGGCGAGCCCGGCATAGGACACAGGATCGTGCGCGGGCGTCTGGACGACGCCGAGGGAGACGGCGTTCACCCGCACACCTCGCGCGGCGTACTCGATCGCGAGCGAGCGGGTCACGGCAACCAGGCCGCCTTTGGTGAGCGATGCGAGCGCGGACGGCCGCGCGCTGGAGGGATGATCGACGAGGCTCGTCGAGATGTTGACGATGTGTCCGCCGCCCTGCTCGAGCATCTGGCGGACAGCGCGCTGGGTGATGTGGAAGAAGCCGGCCAGGTTCACCGCCGTGATCGCGGCGAAGTCTGCGGGCGTGTACTCCGTGAACGGCTTGCCGAGGTAGATGCCCGCGTTGTTGACGAGCGTGTCGATCCGGCCGAACCGCTCGAGCGCCGCCGAGACGACGCGCTCCGCCGTGTCCGGCTCGCCGATGTCGCCCGTGACGACCAGGATATCCGGATCCGCGGAGGCCGCCATCGTGCGGGCGGTGCCGACGACCGCATATCCGGCGGCGCGGAACGCGGCCGCGACGCCCGCGCCGATGCCCTGCGATGCGCCGGTCACGATCGCCACGCGGGCGGAGTCCGAAGCCGCGTTCATGCGACCAGGTAGGTCTCGTAGGTCACGCCGCCGGGCCGGCGGCCGCCGACGCTGATCAAGACGCCCCGGTTCAGCCATTCGAGGCCGGGCGCGGCCGTCTCGATCTCGGTCGCCGCGCGGAAGGTGTACTCGCCGGCGTCGACGTCCTCGCCGCGCGCCAGACGCGCCAGCACCGCGACGCTGCCGTGGCGCACGCTGCGTGACCGGACGTAGAGCAGGTCGCCGCCGTCGGTCTGCAGCGTGTAGCGGATGTCGCCGAGCGCGGTGCCGTCGGCGAGCAGGATCTGCCAGTCGGCACTCGCGCCAGGCACGAGCGTCCCCCGCATGCCGGGGCCGGCGAACGTGCCGCCGGTCAGGGGCACGATGCGGCGCTCGCCGGCGGCGACCGCGCCGAGCTCCTGCAGGTCGCCGAGGGTGGCATCGAGCCGGTACACCCGGGTCAGCTGGGGAGCGGGAAGCTGCGTGCCGGCCGCCATCCGTCAGGCGCGGTCGAGCAGCTGCTGGCCGCCGTCGATGTCGTAGGTGGCGCCCGTCAGGGCGGTGTTGGTCATGAGGTGCACGGCCAGCGCGGCGATGTCTGCGGGCCCGATGACACGGCGGATCGGCAGCCGCTCGCGCAGCTCGGCCCGGCGGGCGTCGAGATCGTCTCCGAGCAGCCGCGCTGAGAGCGGCGAGTCGACGAACCCGGGGGCGATCAGGTTCACACGGATCGGGGCGAGCTCGAGCGCGAGGTTCGCGGTGAGCGCCGGCATCGCCGCCGTGATCGCCGCGACGACCCCCATGCCGATGCCCGGGCGGCGGCCGCCGGTGCCGCTTATGAACAGCAGCGTCCCGCCGGCGCGCACCCGGCCGACGGCGTGGCGCGCGACCGCGAACGCGAGCCACAGGTGCTCGTCGACCTCGCGCCGCGCCCGGGCGAAGTCGATCTCGGCGAGCGCGGCGTAGTACGAGCCCCCGGCGGCGACCAGGATGTGGTCCACGGGTGTCTCAAGCCCGGCGAAGAACGCCTCCAGCGCGTCGCTCGAGGTGACGTCGAATGCCGCGCTGGCGCGAGCCTGCGTCTGCGCGGCCGCGGCGGCGAGGCGGCCGCCGTCGCGGCCCGTGAGGACGACGTCGCCTCCGGCGGCGCGGACATGCTGCGCGGTGGCAAGGCCGATGCCCGAGCTGCCGCCGAGGATGACGACGGTCTGCCCGGCGAGCGCGGCGGGAGGAGTCTCTGGGCTCACGTCTGGGCCTTGACGATGCTCCCGGCGGCGATCTCGGCGCGCAGCGCCTTGAGGGCACCGACGTAGATCTCCGAGAAGGTCGGGAACGGCTGAATCGCGTCGCGCAGGACATCGACCGGCACGCGGGCGCGGATGGCGAGGGTGGCCTGCTGCATCCACTCGCCCGCGTCGGGCCCGAGGGCGTAGGCGCCCGTCAGCCGCTCGCCGTCGCTCAGCAGCGTCAGGAAGCCGTTCGACTCGGCGTAGTTGCGCGCGTAGGTCTCGGTCTTGGCGATCCCGTTCAGGGCCGCGGTCGCGCTGAAGCGGCCATCGACCGCCCCCACCGCCGCCGCATGGGGATCGGTGTAGACCACGCGCGGCACGGCGTCGTAGCTCGCCTCGCGCGGCTCGCCGAGGATGTTGGCGGCGACGACCTCGCCCTGGTACTTGCCCACGTGCGTGAGCGGCCACAGGCCGGTGACATCGCCGAGCGCCCACAGGCGCTCGCCGGCGCGCATGTGCGTGTCGACCGGGATGCCGTGCGGGTCGGGCGTGATGCCGACGGTCTCGAGGCCGATCCCGGCCACGCGCGGCCGCCGCCCGGTGGCGACGAGCAGACGGTCGCCCCGCACCTCGCGGCCGTCCGGGAGACTCAGGACGTAGTCGTCGCCGTCGCGCCCCGCGGCCGCCGCGTGCACGCCCAGCACGAGCTCAACGCCCTGCCGGCGGAGAACCTCGCCGAGCGCCTCGCCCAGCGGCGGCGCCTCACGTGCCAGCAGGTGCTCCGCGCCCTCGACGATGACCACCTCGCCGCCCAGGCTGCGCACGACCTGCGCCATCTCGACGCCGACGGGCCCTCCGCCCAGCACGAGCATCCGCCGCGGCACGGCCTTCATGCTCGTCGCCTCGCGGCTGCCCCACACGCCCTCGAGCTCGCGCAGGCCGGGGACCGGCGGCACGTTCGGCTCGGCGCCGGTCGCGACCACGACATGGTCGGCGGTGTGCGCGACGCCGTCGACCTCGACGACGCCCGTCCCCGCCAGGCGGCCGCTGCCGCGCAGGAGGGTGATGCCCATCCCGGCCAGCCAGCGCTCCTGACCGGCGTCGGAGTAGTTCGAGACCATGTAGTCGCGCCAGGCGAGGGTCGCGGCGACGTCGACCTGCGCGCTCGCGGTGGCGTCGCGCGCGTCCTGCACCGCCTCGCCGGGACGCAGCAGCGTCTTCGACGGAATGCACGCCCAGTAGGAGCACTCGCCGCCGACGAGCTCGCGCTCGACGAGCGCCACGCGCAGCCCACCTTCCGCCAGCTCACCGGCGCAGTGCTCGCCCGGCGAGCCGCCGCCGATGACGATGACGTCGTAGTCGCTGCTCGTGCCGTTGCCGGTCATCCCGACCTCCGTGTCATGAGTGTGGAAGCGCTGCCGCCCGGGTCAGCGGCGCTCGGCGGGGCGGATCCGCCTCCCGTCGACCGTGCGAAACCCGACGTCCATGCCCGCAACGGTCGTGCAGCGCCCTGCCTCGTCGCGCCCGTCGAGCACCCTGGTCTTCACACCCGGCGCCCTGGCGCCGTCAGACGGGCGTCGCCTGGCGATCGCGGCTCGGCAGCGCGTCGCCCAGATCCCTGCGCGAGCTCACCCCGAGCTTTGCGAACACCTTGCGCAGGTGCCATTCGACGGTGCGCGGGCTGATGAAGAGCTCCGCCCCGATCTCGGGGTTCGTGCGCCCCTGGAGGGCGAGCCGCGCGATGTGCTCCTCCTGCGGGGTGAGCTCGTCGCGCCCGTCGTCGGTGCGCCTACGCACCTTCTCGCCGGTGGCCAGGAGCTCGTGTCGCGCCCGCTCGGCGAACCCCCCCGCCCCCATCTCGGCAAACGCGTCGTACGCGCATCGCAGCTGCTCGCGGGCATCGACGCGCCGGCCCTCGCGCCGCAGCCACTCCCCGTAGCTCAGCCGGGCGCGGGCGAGCTGGGCCGCCATCCGGGTGCGGCCCAGCAGCGCGACCGCGCGGCGGTGGTGGTGCTCGGCGGCCGGGCCAGCGGCCACGAGGGCGCGTGCGCGCGCCTCGGTGCCGCCCGCCCAGTCGGTGCCGCTGGCGCCGGTGCGCGCGGCCAGTCGCTCGACAGCGGCTGTGGCGACGTCCGGCCGGCCGCTCCGCGCCGCGGCCTCGACGAGCTCCTGAAGCGCCCACGACGACGTGACGATGGCATCGGGCGCGATCGCGCTCTGCGCCGCGGCGAGCGCGAGCTCGTACCGGCCGAGGCCGTTGTAGAGGATCGCCGTTGCGTAGCCGGCGACGGTGAACGCAAAACCCTCGCCGCGGGCGTCGGCGCCGCGGGTGATCATCTCGACGAGCTCCAGCGCGGCCGGCTCGCGGCCACGCCAGGCTGCGAGCAGCAGCGGGATGTAGGACAGCCCCTCGGCCCTGACGCCGGTGTCCACGCCAAGCGCCTCGGTCAGGAGCCCCGCCGCGACCGAGAGCTCTCCGGCCTGGATGTGGTTCCCGGCCAGATAGTCGAGCGCCCACGGCAGCAGGCTCAGGGCTCCTGTCGAGCGCGCGAGTTCCGCCTGCCGGGACGCGAGCTCGAACCAGGCCCGGTCGTCCCACATGTCCTGGGCGGCGATCAGGTAGGCCACCGAGGGCCAGTCGAGCCTGGGCTCCTCGCGCTGGTGCACGCGCAGCGCCTCGGCGAGCACCGGCGCGGCGGCCGCGTAGCCGTCGATCAGCCGGGTGGCGAGGCCGTGCAGGAGCAGCCGGCCGCCCGGCGCCGGCCTGGCTGCGCGGGGCGCGGCACGGGCAGCGGCGGCGATGCCGGCGAGATCGCCCTCGTTGGCAAGGGGCCCGGCGTAGATCGCCGCGAGCAGGGCCTCGAGATACGTCTCGGCGGCGAGGCCGGAGTCGAGCGGTTCGAGCCGCCGGGCCGCGCGCAGCAGGAGCGGCGGCACGTCCCTCCCGCGCCGCATCGCGAACGCGATCTGCGCACTCACGTGCTCCACCTGGGCGCAGCCCACCTCGTCGAGCGGGCCCGCCCCCGCCGTCGCGAGCAGCCCTTCGGCGGCCGCGAGGTCACCCGCCGCGAACTTCGCCCGGGCGGCCGCGAGCGCGCGCGCCGCCCGTTCGCCCGGATCGGGCGTCAGCGCCACCGCCCGCTCCAGGAACGCGGCCGCGGCAGCGATGCCGCCGCGCCGCTGCGCGCGGCTGGCGCGGTGGATGAGCTCGCCGGCCACCTCCTCGTCGGGGGCGGCGGCCGCGTGCGCGCGGTGCCACGCCCTCCGGTCGGGATCGACCTCGGGGTCGGTCGCCGAGGCGAGCGCGCCGTGGACGGCCTGCCGGTCGGGCGCCGCCGAGTTGCGATACACCGCCGACCGCACGAGCGGATGCCGGAAGCGCACGCGCGACCCGATCTCGAGCAGGTGATCCGTCGCAGCCGGCGCCGCCGCCTCGCGCTCGATCCCGAGCGCCTGCGCCGCGCGCCAGACCAACGTCGCATCCCCGACCGGGTCGGCCGCCGCCAGCAGCATCAGCCGCTGGGTCGCGGCGGGCAAGGCGCCGAGGCGGCGGACGTACTGCGCCTCGATGTGCGCCGGCAGCGCACCCGCGTCGGGCAGCGCGAAACCTCCCGCGAGGTCGGCGGCGCTCATGCCGCGCGGCAGCTCGAGCAGCGCCAGCGGGTTCCCGCGCGTCTCGAACACGATCCGGTCGCGCACGCCCTCGTCGAGCCGCCCCGAGATGACCGTCTCGAGCAGTGCGCGCGCGTCGTCGTCCTGCAGGCCGCGGACGACCAGCTCGGGCAGGCCCACGAGCGCGCGCTCGCTGCTCGGCTCGCGCACCGCGAACAGGATGCCGACCGACTCCGCCAGCAGCCGCCGGGCGACGAAGCCGAGCACCTCGCCCGAGGCGCCGTCGAGCCACTGGGCGTCGTCCACGATGCACACCAACGGCCCCTCCTCGGCCACCTCGCAGAGCAGGCTGAGCGCGGCGAGCGCAACGAGGAAGCGGTCGGGGGCGGGGCCGGCCGCGAGGCCGAGCGCGACGCGCATCGCGGCCTGCTGGGGCGGCGGAATCGCGCCCAGGTGGGCGAGCATCGGCGCGCACAGCTGATGCAGCCCTGCGAACGGCAGCTCCATCTCGGCCTCGACCCCGCCGATCGGGGCGACGCGAAAGCCGGCCGCATGCCGGGTGGCGTGGCGCAGGAGCGCCGTCTTGCCGACGCCCGCCTCGCCGCGGATGACCAGGACCGCGCTCTGCCCGCTCCGCACGTTCTCGAGCATCTCGTCGAGCACGTTGCATTCGCCGGTCCTCCCCCGAAACCCCGCCAGGTGCTCGGTGGCCATCCCGCAGGCAGCGTATCCCACGATCGCCGCCCTCCGTACACCAGGGCACGGGCCAGGGAGTCCCACGGGCGCGAGGGCCGGGCCGCGCGGCGAACCTCCGCCCGACACCAACCCTTCGGAGGTCACGATGAGCAGCACCGATGTGCACAGCGGGTCCGACGCCGCGGCCGACGTCGTCGGCGCCCCCGGCATGGACATGAAGCTCGAGGTCGTCGTGCTGCCGGTGGCCGACGTCGACCGTGCGAAGCGGTTCTACCAGAAGCTCGGGTGGCGGCTGGATGCCGACTTCGTCGCCGGCGACGGCCTGCGCGTCGTGCAGCTCACGCCGACCGGCTCGCCGACGTCGATCATCTTCGGCTCCGGGGTCACCGCCGGGATGCCCGGCTCGACCCAGGATCTGATGCTCGTCGTCACCGACATCGAGGCGGCGCGCACGGAGCTCGCCGGCCGCGGCGTCGACGTGAGCGAGATCTTCCACGACGAGGGCGGCGTGTTCCACCACGGTGGGACGGCCGGACGGCTGCCGGGCCGCGATCCCGAGGGCCGTTCCTACGCCTCGTTCGCGTCGTTCAGCGATCCCGACGGCAACGGCTGGGTGCTGCAGGAGATCACGACGCGCCTGCCCGGGCGGTGAGCGGGATGGCACGGACGTCCGCGCCGGCCGAGATCGCGACGCTGGCCGAGCTGCTGCACGAAACGGCCGACCATCACGACCCCTACGAGAAGGCGGCACCACCGCACGACTGGTGGGACTGGTACGCCGCCTACCTCGACGCGCGCCAGCACGGGAGCACCTCGGAGGAGGCATCGCAGGCGGCCGGTGCCTACATGGAGGCCGCGCGGGGCGTCGTCATCCGCTGAGCGGGCCCTCCGCCTCCGCCGGGATCAGCCACGCCTCCTCGTCGCTCCACGCGAGCGATTGCAGCGTCCCCCGCTCGGGCGCGGCCGCGGCTCCGCGGGCCGCGGACGTGAGCTCACCGAGCCCGGGGGCGTCGAGCCGCACCGTGCGCTCCGCGCCGAGGAAGGCGACGTCGACGACCCGGGCCTGCATGCCGTCGCCCGCCGGGCCGATGCGCAGGTTCTCGGGGCGGACGACGACGACCACGGCTGTCCCGGCGGCCAGGCCGGGTGCGCCGGCGGCCCGGCGCACGCCGACGCCGCTGACGTCGACCTCGTAGCCGGCGCCGTCGGCGCGCACCACGCGGCCTGCGAACCGGTTGGCCTTGCCGACGAAGTCCGCGACGAAGAGCGACGCGGGCCGGTGGTAGATGTCCTCCGGAGTCCCCACCTGCTCGAGGACGCCCAGGTTCATCACCGCCACGCGGTCAGACATCGAGAACGCCTCGCCCTGGTCGTGGGTGACGTAGCAGAACGTCACGCCGACCTCGCGCTGGAGATCCTTGAGCTGGCTCTGCATGTCGGTGCGGAGCTTCAGATCGAGCGCGCCCAGCGGCTCGTCGAGCAGGAGCACCTCCGGGCGGTTGATCAGCGCCCGCGCGAGCGCCACGCGCTGCTGCTGGCCCCCGGAGAGCTGGCGCGGCCGCGCGCCCTCGCGGCCCTCGAGCTGGACGAGCGCGATCGCCTGCGCCACCCGCGTCCGCAGCTCGGCCTTCGGAACCCGCGCCTCGCGCAGCCCGAATGCGACGTTCTCGAACACGTCGAGGTGCGGGAAGAGCGCGTAGCTCTGGAACACCGTGTTCACCGGCCGCCGGTAGGGCCGCACGCCGGCCATGTCCCGCCCGGCCACCGAGATCGTGCCCGCCGTGGGATCCTCGAAGCCGGCCACCATCCGCAGCGTCGTCGTCTTGCCGCACCCCGACGGCCCGATGATCGAGAAGAACTCGCCCGCCTCGATCTCGAGGTCGAGGTGGCGCACGGCGACCAGCTCGCCGAAGCGCTTCTCGACTCCCGCGATGCCGACGGCGGGCTCGCTCATCGTCCCCGGTAGATGTCGAGCATGTTCCCCCTGCGCCCGGAACGCCCGAGCGAGCCGGCGGTGGCGTAGATGAGCACGGCGAAGCTCATGAGCGTGACGGTGAAGAGCATCACGAGCAGTCCGATCGCGTTGATCTCGGGCGTGATGCGGAAGCGGATCATGCCCAGGATGACGACGGGAAGCGGCGTGTTGGACGCGCCCTGCAGGAAGACGGACGTGACCACGTCGTCGAACGAGAACGTGAAGGCGAGCAGGCCCGCGGCGATGATCGCGGGCAGAAGTGCCGACAGCGTCACCCGCCGGAAGGTGCGCCACGGCGTCGCCCCCAGATCGGCGGCGGCCTCCTCGAGCGCCGGGTCGAGGCCCGCCATGCGCGCCTGCACGATGATCGCCGCGTAGGCGGAGTTCCAGACCGTGTGCCCGATCACGATGGCGGTCAGCCCGAGCGTGTAGTGGATCTTCAGGAAGAGGAAGAAGAGCGCGGTCGCGGACACGACCTCGGGCAGGATGATGCGCGCGTAGATCAGCCCGTCGTAGACCGCTCGCGCCTTCGGCGACGCCCGCCGCCACCAGAGCGCACCCGACACGGCGATCACGAGCGAGAGCACGGCCGAGGCGATCGCGATGTAGAGCGTCGTCCGCAGGCCGGTGCGCACGGTCTGGTCGTTCAGGGCCAGCCGGTACCAGTGCGTGGTGAACCCGCCCCAGCCGGCCATGATCGTCTGCTGGTTGAACGAGTTCACGCCGACGACGATCAGCGGCAGCCACATGAACAGCAGCACGAGCAGGCTCAGGCTCGCGGCGAACGGGTGGCGGCGGATGTTCACTGCGTGTCCGTCACGGGTTGGGCGCGGCGCAGCCCGAAGAGCAGCACCATCAGCACGACCATGATGCTCACGGCCAGGGCCGAGCCGAACGGATAGTTGCCGGTCTGCAGGAACTGGTCGGCGAGGATGTTGCCGGCCATCAGCGTCTTGCCGCCGCCCAGGATCTCGGGGATGACGTACTCGCCGAGCGCGGGCACGCCGACGATGATGATGCCGGCGATCAGGCCGGGCACGGCCAGCGGCAGCACCACGCGGCGGAACTGGCGCCACGGGGTCGCGCCCAGATCCTCGGCCGCGTCGAACAGCGCCGGATCGATGCGCTCGAGCGAGACGTAGATCGGGAGGATCATCAGCGGCAGGTACGAGTAGAGGATGCCGATGGCGATCGAGTACTGCGTGTACAGGATGTCGATGTGTCCGTGCAGGCCGAGCGTCCGCGCGAACCGGTCGATCGGACCCAGGTTCTGGAGCAGATCCACCCACGCGTAGGTGCGAACGATGAAGCTCGTCCAGAAGGGCACAATCACGGCCACGAGCAGCAGTCGCTGCGCCTTCGGGCTCTGGCGGCTGATGAAGTACGCGAAGGTGAATCCGATCACGGCGCACACGAGCGTGGTCGAGACCGACAGCACCACGCTGCGCGCGAGCGTGTGCAGGTAGAGCGACGAGGTGAACGCACGGTAGTTGCCGGTCGTCCAGCCGAAGAAGACGTTGAAGTCGACCTGGTTGACCGACCCGAACGAGTAGAGCGCGATCAGGCCGAGCGGCACGACGAAGCACACCGCCGTGATCAGGAGCGTCGGCGTCAGCAGCGCCAGGCGCCCGAGCCCGCTCGAGCCGTGGCGCCGCCACCTCGGGACCCGCGGTGGCGGCGCCGTCACGTGCTCGATGGCTACGCCGCCTTGATCGCGGTCCACGTGTTCGACCAGAGGGTCGCGCCGGCACCGCCCAGGTACTTGTCGAACTCGGTCTTCGCCAGCACCTCCTTGGTCGGAACCAGCACCGGGTTCTGCGAGATCGTCTTCAGCACGAGCGGCGTCGCCGGAGGCATGACGTATGCCGTCCCGGTGGTGTTGACGAAGTCGGCGTACTGGGCGGGCTCGGCCAGGAAGTTCAGGAACGCCTGGATCACCGCGAGCTTGCTCGTGTTCTGCACCGCGGTGAAGCCCTCGAGGTAGGCGTGCACACCCTCATCCGGCAGCACCCACTTGATCTTTGAGTTCTTCTGCTGCAGCAGCGCCACGTCGTAGTCCCAGTCCATCGCCATCGCCGTCGAACCGTTCACGAGCCCCGCCCCGACGTTGGTGTTCAGGAACGCCTTCAGGTGCGGCTTCACCGAGACGATCGCGTCCTGCACCTTCTGCAGGTCGCCCTGGTCGGTCGTGTTCGACGAGAACCCGAGGTACTTGCACGTCGATCCCATGCAGTCGCGCTCGAGGTCGATGAAGACCGTCTGGCCGGAGTACTTGGGGATCAGCTCCCACAGGTCATGCCAGCTCGTGATCGTCGCGCCGCCGACGAGATCGGGCCGGTAGGCGATGCCGACCTTCCCGTAGTCGGTCGGCAGGCCCCAGGGGTACGACTTGCGGAACGACTCGGCGACGTTCTTGATGTTCGGGACCTTCGACCAGTCGAGCTGGGTGATCAGGTTCGCCGCCGACGCCTGGCCCGCGTCGCTCGTGTCGGCGAGCAGGAAGTCGTACTGCTTGCTCTTGAACTGCAGCACGACCTCGGCGGTGCTCGACGTCGCGTTCGAGATCATCTTGATAGATGCGCCGGGGTACTTCGCGGCGAAGTCGGCCAGGTTGTTCTTGCCC
Source organism: uncultured Actinomycetes bacterium (assembly GCA_963825325.1). Taxonomy (GTDB): domain Bacteria; phylum Actinomycetota; class Thermoleophilia; order Gaiellales; family JAICJC01; genus JAICJC01. The sequence continues at coordinate 28,988 of CAWGSU010000003.1, read as the reverse complement.
ATCCAGCCGGGGTAGTTGGCCAGGATCGCCTGGCCCGTGATGGCCTCGGAGCTCGAGCCGCCCCCTGCCGCCGACGACCCGGACGAGCTCGAGCTGCCGCATGCGGCCAGAAGGGACGCCGCCGACACACCCAGCGCGCCGGCGCCGGCGCGCCGCAGCAGCGTGGCGCGGGTGAGCGGATCCTGGAGAGAAGAGTCCTCGGGATTCACGGCATGTACCTCCAAGACGGGGGGTTGGACGCAGATTGCGGGCGTACGCCTCGATCACGGAGCCTATCCACATTTTCCACTAAAGTAGTGCAGAACATCCGCGGCGTCCGCCGCCATCGTGCCACACTCGCCAGTCGTATTGCTAGATTCGCGCCTCATGACAGGCTCACTTCCCCTCGAGCTCGACGCCGGAAACGTGCTGTTGGAGCGGGACGTCGGTGTGATCGTGCGCGACGGCGTGCGGCTGTCGGTCGACGTCTACCGTCCCAACCGGCCCGGCCGGTTCCCGGCCATCCTCGAGCACATCCCCTACCGCAAGGACGACCTCCGCGCGATCGAGGACCGGTCGCAGAACACCTTCCTCGTGAACGCCGGGTTCGCCTGCGTGCGCCTGGACGTGCGCGGCACCGGCAGCTCCGACGGTGTGGCGCAGGACGAGTACACCGAGGCCGAGCAGCTCGACGGCTGCGACGTGATCGCGTGGATGGCCGCACAGGAGTGGTGCACGGGCGCGGTCGCGTCGTGGGGCGTCTCCTACGGCGGGTTCACGTGCATCCAGGTGGCCGCGCTGCGCCCGCCGGCCCTGCGCGCGATCGCCCCGGTGTATGCGACCGACGACCGCTACACCGACGACATGCACTTCCACGGCGGCGCGCTCAACTCGGCCAGCCTGCCCGCCTATCCGACCCAGATGATCGCGATGAACGCCCTGCCGCCGCTGGGCGAGCGCGGACCGGAGTTCGACCGCCGCTGGCGCGAGCGCATCGAGCGGTCGCCGGCATGGATGGTCGAGTGGATCCGGCGCCAGCACGACGGGCCCTACTGGCGCAACGGTTCGCTGCGGCCCGACTTCGGGCGCATCCGCTGCCCCGTCCTGATCTGCGCCGGCTGGCGCGACGGCTACCGCACGGCGGCCCTGCGGATGGCCGCGAACCTCGAGGCGCCGTGGCAGCTCCTGGCCGGTCCGTGGTCGCACACGCTGCCCGACCGCGGCGTCCCCGGGCCGCGCTACCCGTTCCTGGCCGAGATGGCCCGCTTCTTCCACCGGCACCTCGACGATCCGGCCGCGGCCGAGCCTGCGCCGCGGCCGCGCTCGGCCTTCTTCATCGGCCGGCCGGACTCGCCGGTGCGGCCGCACGCCGTCGTCTCGGGCGAGTGGATCGCGTCCGAGCGCTGGCCGCACGGGGTCGAGACGACGACGCTCACGCTGGGCGCGCCGGCGACGGCGCCGGCGGCCGTGACGACCGGGGTGATGACGGGCCAGTGGTGCCCGCCGCCGCCGTCCACGGGCCAGTTCCTCGACCAGCGCCGCGACGACGCGCGCAGCGCGACGTTCGACTCGCCGCCGCTGCGCGAGCCGATCGCCGTGCTGGGCGAGCCGGTGGTGCGGCTCTCGCTGCGCCATCCCGGGCCGCGCACCCTGGTATCGGTGAAGCTGCAGAACGTCGCCCCCGACGGCAGCTCGCAGCAGGTCACGAGCGCGGCGGTGAACCTCGCCGTCGCCGGCACGGCCGACGTCGAGCTGCGGCTGATGGCGACCGGATGGCGCTTTGAGCCGGGCCACCGGATTCGCCTGGCGGTCGCGCCGAGCGACTGGCCGAACCTGATGCCGCTGCCCCGGATCGCGCCGCTCGAGATCACCGCACCTGTCGAGCTCGTCCTGCCCGGCCTGCCCGCCGACGCCACCGCGTTCGAGGTGCCGGACGATGTCATGGTGGACATCGCCCAGCCGGGAGCGACCACGACCGGCGGCTCGCAGTGGCGGGTGATCACCGATGTCCGCACCGGCCGCAGCGGGATCGCGACGACCGGCCGCAGCCGCGACGCCGTGCCAGCCGAGGGGTGGTGGGTGAGCGAGGCCACGACCCGACAGGCGACGGCGCTCGACGACGACCCGCTGACGGCGGAGCTGCACGGCACCTGCCGCTACCGCCTGCGCCGGCCCGGCCTTCACGCCGACGCGACCGCCGAGTCGCGGGTGCGTGCGCGCGACACCGAGTTCGTCGTCGACCTGCGCCTGCGGGTGGTGGCCGACGGCGAGCCCTTCGCCGAGCGGCGCTGGCACGAGCGCATCCCCCGGGACGGCGTGTGAGCGCGATCCTGCTCTCGGACGGGCGGGTTGTACTCGAGCGCGGCGTCCGCATCGCGATGCGCGACGGCGTCGAGCTCTCGGCGGATGTCTACCGCCCCAACCGGCCGGGCCGGTTCGGCGCGCTGCTCGAGCACATCCCCTACCGCAAGGACGACCTCCGGGCGCCCCAGGACCGGGGCCAGAACATCCACCTCGCCTCGGCCGGGTTCGTGTGCGTGCGCCTGGACGTGCGCGGCACCGGCAGCTCGGAAGGCGTGGCGCACGACGAGTACACCGAGGCCGAGCAGCTCGACGGCGTCGAGGTGGTCGCGTGGATGGCACGGCAGGAGTGGTGCAACGGCCGGGTCGGGTCGTGGGGCAAGTCCTACGGCGGCTTCGCGTGCATCCAGCTCGCCGCCCGCCGGCCGCCGGCGCTGCGCGCCATCGCGCCGGTGTACGCGACCGACGACCGCTACAGCGACGACATGCATTTCGACGGCGGCGCCGTGTGCGCGTTCGAGCTCTCGAACTACCCGATCCGCATGATCGGCATGAACGCGCTGCCGCCCGGAGATGGGGAGGGGGAGGAGCTCGAGCGGCGCTGGCGCGCGCGCATCGAAGAGACGCCGGCGTGGGTCGTGCGCTGGCTGACCGAGCAGGCCGACGGCCCGTACTGGCGCAACGGCTCGCTGCGCCCCGGCTACGACCGCATCGAGTGCCCGGTCTTCATCGTCTCGGGCTGGCACGACGGCTACCGCACCGCCGGTCTACGGATGGCGCGGCGCCTGGAGGCGCCGTGGCAGCTCCTGGCCGGCCCGTGGACGCACATCGCCCCCGACCGGGGCGAGCCGGCGCCGAGGTATCCGTTCATGCGCGAGCTGATCGCGTTCTTCCGTGCCCATCTCGACCACGGCGCTGCGCCCATCCCGCGGCCGCGCACCGTCGCCTTCATCGAGGAGCACGACTCGCCGGCGACGGCGCCCGAGCGCGTCTCGGGGTCGTGGATCGCAAGCGACGCCTGGCCGGACGCGAGCGACTCGCAGACGCTCGTGCTCGGTGCGCCTGCGACCGCCCCGGCGACCGCAGCCGTCGGCGTCGGCACGGGCAACTGGTGCCCGCCCCCGCCGGACGCGGGCATGTTCGGCGACCAGCGCGCCGACGAGGCCCGCAGCGCCTGCTTCGAGTCGCCGCCCCTCGACGCGCCGGTCGCCGTGCTCGGCGCCCCGCGCGTGCGCCTGCGCATCTCGCACCCCGGTCCGCGGGCGATCCTCTCTGTCAAGCTGAACGACGTCTCGCCCGCGGGCGAGTCGCAGCCGGTGACGCGCGGGGCGATCAACGTGGCCTGCGCGGGCGGCGCCGACGTCGAGCTCGACCTGATGGCGACGGGATGGCGGTTCCGGCCGGGCCATCGCATCCGCGTGGCGGTGGCCGCGAACGACTGGCCGTGCCTGTGGCCGCTGCCGGCCCTCGCGCCGATCGAGGTCATGAGCGCGGTCGAGCTCGAGCTGCCCGGCCTGCCCGCCGATGCCCGGCCGCACGTCCCGGAAGGCGACACCGTCTCGGTGTTGTGGCCGGAGGCGCGGACGAGCGCCCGGCCCTCGCGGTGGGACATCGTCGACGACCAGGCGACCGGACAGGCCGGGATCGACGCCGAGGACTGGTCGGCGTTCGAGCTCCCGGGCGAGGGCATCGCATGCGAGGAGGGCCACGTCTACTCCACCCGCGTGGACGCCGCCGATCCGCTGTCGGCGCGTGTCGAGGGCCGGACGCACTTCGGGCTGCGGAGGCCGGGCCTCAACGTCGTCTCGCAGGCGAGCGGCACGTTCACGTGCACCGAGGACGAGTTCGTGGTCGAGCTGCGGCTCGAGGTCACCCGCGATGGGCGGCCGTTTGCCAGCCGCGAATGGCACGAGCGGATCGCACGCCGGATGACGTAGCCGGCCCTACGGCGAGTACTCGAGGAAGCGGCCCAGATCGCGGAAGCCGACCGCGGCGTACACACGGTCGGCCATCGGCGTTGACTGCAGGCTGGCCGTCCGGCAGCCACGCGAGCGCGCGTCGTGCGCGAGCGCGGCGGTGACCGCCGTGCCCAGGCCACGCCGGCGCGCGTGCTCGCGGGTGACGACGTTGTAGATCCCGCAGTCCCCGCGGCCGTCGTACGCGATCCCGGCCGCGGCCGGCTCGCCGTCGAGGCGGGCGACGACGACATGGAAGGCGGCGGGATCGACCGCCGCGAGCAGGCCGGCCGGCAGGTCGGCGACGCGCAGGTACTCCGGCCAGTCTGCCGGCTCGACGGCGCTCGCGGGCCTCCGCGGGCGCAGCTCGTCGAGCGCCATCCCCATCGCACGCGTCGACTCGACCAGGCGCAGACCGCGGCGCTCGACGTCGCGGCGCATCCCGACGTCGCGCTCGTGCACCCAGACGGCATGGGCCGTGACCTCGGCCGCGGCATACGCCTCCGCGATTGCATCGAGCGTCCGGGAGCGCGCGTCCGCTTCCAGATCCCGCTCGACGAGGGCGTTGTTGAAGAACGCCCGCTCGGGCCCGCTGGGGAAGACGGCGGCGGCCGCGCCCGGGACGCGCTGCACGGAGGCCCCGCTCGCCCCGCGGGCGAACTCCTCCCACGAGGCGACCAGGGTCGCGGCCCCGCGGGCATACAGGTCGGTCTCGGTCACCATGGTCGTCGGGCGCTGCGCCTGCTCGCCGTTGCGGCGAGGCTAGCGGCTTACGCGGCGTCGCGCTCCGCGCGCTCGAGGCCCGAGATCAGCCGCCGCGCAGCTTCCACCTCGAGTGGCCGCGAGAACAGGTATCCCTGACCGACCCTGCAGCCGACCCGGCGCAGGCGATCGAGCTCGTCGCGGGTCTCGATCCCCTCCGCGATCACGTGCAGCCCGAGCGCGCGTCCCAGCTCGACGATCGCGGTGACGACGGCCAGGCCCGACTCTTCGGCGAGCCCTTGGAGGAGCGTGCGGTCGAGCTTGACGACGTCGATCGGGAACCGCTGCAGCGACCCGAGCGACGAGTAGCCGGTGCCGAAGTCGTCGAGCGCGACGTGCACGCCGAGCGCGCGGAGCCGAGCGACGACGGGTTTGGTGCGAGGGTCGAGGACGAGGCTCTCGGTGATCTCGAGCACCAGCCTGCCCGGGCGAACTCCATGGCGGTCAAGCAGCGCTTCCACGCTTGTGACCAGCTCGTCGGAGACCTCGGGAGCCGAGAGGTTGACCGACACACGTAGCGGTTCCGGCCAGCCGGCGAGCTCGGCGCAGGCCGTGTGCAGGACCCAGCTTCCGATCGGCGCGATGAGGCCCGTCTCCTCGGCGATGCCGATGAAGTCGAGCGGCGGCACGAGACCGCGCTCGGGGTGACGCCAGCGAACGAGCGCCTCGAACCCGATGATCTCCTCGCCCGCGAGCCGCACGAGGGGCTGATAGTGCAGCTCGAACTGGTCGCGCTCAAGCGCGTGCCTGAGGTCTTCCTCGAGCGCAAGACGCTCGACGAGCCGAGTGTGAAGGGCGGCGTCAAACACCTCGAAGCGGCTGCCTCCCGCGCCCTTCGCCCGGTACATCGCAGCGTCCGCGTCGCGGAGCAGATCACCCGGGCTCTCGGTGCCGGTCTCGGCCAACACGACGCCAACGCTGGCGGTACATGTGAGCTCCCGGCCTTCGACCTCGAACGGTTCCGCGAATGCGTCGACGATCCGCTGCGCCACGCGTCCCACCGCCCAGTCGGTGTCGGTCCTCGTCGAGACCACGACGAACTCGTCACCTCCGAGCCGCGCGACGGTGTCCTCGCTGCGAACGCACCCGCTCAGGCGTAGGGCGACCTGGCGGAGCATCGCGTCGCCCACCGCATGGCCGAGGGTGTCGTTCACGACCTTGAAGCGGTCGAGGTCGAGCAGGAGCATCGACAGCGGGGCGACGTTGCGGTCGACGTGACGCAGCTCGCGGTCGAGGTGACCGAAGAGGAGCGCGCGGTTCCCGAGCCCGGTGAGCGGATCCTCGAGCGCCTGCCGGCGCAGCTCGTTCTCGGTGGCCTCGTGGTCGAGCGCGCTGCCGATGACGTTCGCGACCGCCTCGATGAAGCGGATGTCCGCCACGCCGAAGGGACGGCCTTCGCCCGCAGCGTGAACAATCACGACGTCGCGCCGTCCGGATCGTTCGGGCACCGGCACGCTGACCGCGCGGCGCAGCCCGCGCTCGTACCCGAAGGCCGGGCGCCCGAATCGCGTCTCGCCCAGCAGATCGTTGCTCACGACCGGCTCGTTCTGCAGCAGCGTGTAGCCGGCCTGCGACGCGTCGACCGCCACCACGAGCGGGGTGTCGGCGTAGTCGGTCGAGAGAGCGACGGCCCGCATGCCGCGGTCACTCAGCCGCCGCACCATGCACGAGTCCACGGCGAACATGTCACGGATGCATGCCATCGCTTCATCCATCAGCGTCTGGCAGTCGACCTCGAGCGCTCTGCGCCCCAGGTCAGCGATCGCCGACTTCTGCCGCTCCGCACGCCGCTGCTCGGTCACATCCTGGAGCTGCGAGAAGAAGTACGGCTCGGACCCGCTCGGCTCGACGAACGCGGTGGTCACGATGGCCTCCACCGTCGCCCCGTCTGCACGCACGTAGCGCTTCACGAGCGGCGCGTCGTCGCCGCCGATCGTCGCGTCGATCTTGGCCCGGCTCACGTCGAGGTCGTCGGGATGGGTGAACTCGAGGATCGACCGGCCCACGATGCTGTCGGCAGTGCACCCAAGAAGCCTGCACAATGCCCCGTTCACTCGTAGTACCTCGAGTTCCCGCGTGAGCGTCGCCATCCCGATTGCAGCCTCGTCGAACCCCTGCATGTACCTCGAGCTCGCGAACCGCAACCGCCGTACTTCCAGCCGAAAGAGGATCGTGGCGCATATCGCACCGAAGAGCACGCCCAGAAGGCCGATCGGCACCGCGGCGGCGGATCCCACGTGGGGCTCGACGCGCAGGGCGACCGCGACCACGAGATACGCGGCCGGGGCGGCGAGGAGGGCGACGATCCAGGGCCGGAGCCGTGATCCGTTCGGCTGCTCACCCGGCGGCGGCGTCCGCGTGCCCTCGTCACTCACCGGTCAGTCGTCCCAAGAGGGCCGACCGGGGCCGCGATGCTCCGGTACAGGCCTTCAAGCGTGTCGGCGAAGTGCCCGATGTCGAACTTGCGCCGACAGCGCTCCCGGGCGGCCTCGCCGAGGCTCCGGCGAAGCTGTGCGTCGTCGCAGAGGCGTGTGATGCCCTGCGCGACGGCCTCCGCCGATCCGGGCGGCACAAGGAGGCCCTCCTGCTCGTGCCGGACCGCCGCGGGGATCCCGCCGACTGCCGTCGCGACAATCGCAAGGCCCGCCTGCATGTACTCGAGAACCGCCAGCGGCGTGCCCTCGCGGTCGGAGCAGAGGACGCCGATGTCGGCGGCGGCGAGGACTCGTGCGACGTCGGTCCGCTTGCCCAAGAACCGAACCCGCCGTCCGAGCGAAAGCCGCGCCGCCTGCGCCTCGAGCGCCCCGCGTTCCGCTCCGTCGCCGACGATCACGAGGGCGACATCCGCGGTTGCAGACCCAAGGCTCGCAACAGCCGCGAGGAGAAGATCGAGCCGCTTCTCGGGCCGCAACATCGCGGTGGCCACGACGACGATGCCGGCGGCATCCAGGCCGAGCTCCCGACGGGCGTCCGCCGGCGCAATCGGAGGCGACCCCTGAGCCGGGATGCCCAGCGGGATGAACCGCACCTTCCCTTCCGGCAGGCCCTCTGTCCTGACGAGTCGGTTGCGATCGGCCTCAGAGACGCACAGGACCACCGTTGCGAGGCGCCCGATCAGATGCCGGTCCGCGAGTCGCCGTTTCACCGAAAGGCTGCTCCGCAGGCCGTGTTCGTGCGCGATCACCGGCACACCCGCGATGCGGCCCGTCACGACAGCGTGGAGATTCGAGCCGAACATGTGGCTGTGGATGACCTCGATCCGATGCGTGCGCAGAGTGCGAACGATCGCCCACCATGTCCGAGGACTGAGTCGGCTGGTGCGGCGGATTCCGATCACGCGGACACCGGCGGTCTCGAGCTCTTGCAGGATGTGCGCGCCCGGCCCAGACGCCGCAACCTCCTGATCCCACCGCGTGATGATCAAGGTGCATTCGACCCTCGCGCGGTCGATCGCGAGCAGGGTCTGAAACACCAGCCGCTCGGCGCCGCCCGACACCGGGATCGCATCCAGAAGGAACGCGACGCGGGTCATCGGGCCCCGGCGATTTCGTCGTAGTGGCCCATGATGTCGGCCGCATAGCGCTCCACCGAGAAGTTCGCGGTCAGCCAGGCCCGCGCTCGCAGGAAGGACTCATCCCCTCGGGATGGCAGGCGCCGCACGTCATCCGCCAGATGGCGAGGCGACGCGGCCGAGAGGAGCACGGCTTGTCCCAGCCCATCCAGCCGACGATGGGGCGGGATATCCGAAGCGACGACAGGCGTGCCGCACGCAAGCGCCTCGGCAGGCGCGAACGGGTCGCCCTCCGAACGGCTTGGTGCCACGAGCGCATCGGCCACCAGGTAGAGCGGACGTGTATCGGCCACCGGCTCGAGGTATCGGATCCCGCCCTCGTCGCTGCGAGACGAGGGGGGCGCAGCGACGATGAGGATCGTGGCCTCGGGGAGCTCCCGCGCGAGCGCCACCACTCGATCAGTTCCCTTCAGGTGTGGATGATGGCCCAGGTGGAGCAGCACGAGGCCGTCGGCGGGCAGCCCGAGCAGCTTTCGCGCGGCGGCACGCTCGCCGGACTCGGCCGGCCGGAAGTGCGTCAGATCGATGCCGTTTTGCACCGCGTGGACTCGACCCCGCGGCGCTCCGCGCTCGACAACATCGCTCTTGATCTGAGGCCCGGCGCACAGCACCCTGTCCGTGAGCCGTCCGAGCAGCCCGAACTTCACCGCGTCGTGCGGATTGGGCCAAGACCGCTGAGGCCTGGTGTGGATGTGCCACACGACATGGCCGCGGTGCGTTGGGCCCGCGATCGTCGCGGCCACGTCGAAGCTCGTGAAATGGGTGTGGAGGATGCGTGGGCCCATGCCCCGTGTTTGCGAGAGCTCGCGGACCGCCAACCGGCGACCGTGATCGACGAAGCGGACCGTCACGCCGTCCTCGGCGACCCTCCGCACCCAGGCGTGCGGCCGCGCGCGCTCGGGGAGCACGAGCTCCGCCTCCCAGCCACGCTCACGGACGCGCGTGAACACCGCTCGCAGGCCGGCGATGAAGCTGCCGGGCACCGCGGCTCCGTATGCGGCCACGTGGGCGACGCGCATCAGGTCACCGAGCCCTTGCCGAGCCGGGCTGCAGACGGCCACGCGACAACGGCCGCGCGAAGGTCGATGAGACCGAACGCGAGCGCGGCCGCGGGCATCGCCAGCACCGACAGCGGGATCGCCGCCGGTGTCGACAGCGTCGTTGCGGCCCAGCCTCCCGTCGCGCCGAGGCAGATCGCGGCAAGATAGCGAGCCGCCCGGTTCAGAGTTGGGAGCGGCAGCCCGACGGTCGCCCTGCAGACCCGAACGTGGGCAGCGATGTAGACCGCGAAGGCGACGTCGGTCCCAACGGCCGCTCCGACGGCGCCCAGCCTCGGAATCAGGACGAGGTCGAGAACGACGTTGATGATGACGGTCGCCACCGCGGCGGGAACACGCCGCCGGGCCTGGCCCGCATACGTCGCCGTCATCGTCAGCAACGGTGCGAGACCCCACAGGAGCAGGTACGGTGACATCGCCATCGCGACGGTGCCACAGGCCACGTAGCCGCTGCCCAGGCCAAGCCGCGCGGCCGACCCGAACCAGAGCGCGACCGGGATGACGAGCACGGCCTGCAGCAGCAGCAGGTGACCGACCGCCCGGCCGAGGAGAGCACGATCGCCGGCCGCCACCTTGCCCGCGAACCGCGGCGACAAGGCGATCGCCACGGCAAGTCCGGGATATTGCAAGAGCGTGGCGATCCGCACGACCGCGTCGAACCGCCCGGCGGCAGCCGGACCGGCGAGCGGCCCGAGCAACACCGAGTCGATACGCGTGAACATCACAAACGCGCCTTCCACAACGGCGATCGCTCCGGCGTAGCGCAGAAGGTCTCGATGGCCGACCACACGAGGTCCCGGCCGGCGGAGACCAAGAGCTCGTGCCATCAGCACAACCGAAACGATGGCGCCGGCGCCGTACCCCATGAGGCGTCCGCCCGCGGCCGCGGTCGCCGTGCCGGCGAGCAGGACCGCGGTGCCGGTGCCCAGCGACTCGGCGACGCTCTCGGCGCAGACGGCGACGAGGCTCACCCGCGTGCGTCTGACGGCGTTGAGCGTGCCGACCGCACTGGCGAAGATCGCCTGTGCGGCTGCGGCGATCGCCATCAGGCGCAGTGGCAACGTCCCCCCATCGGCGCCGAGAAGATGCGCGATGGGGCCGGCGAGGATCGCGATCGCCACGGCGACGACGACCGACAGCCCGATCTTCAGGCCAAGCGCATCGCGCGCAACCCGCGCGACGGCGCCTCGTGACTCAAAGCGCTCGGCGACGAATCGCGCGCCGGACATCGAGAGACCGAGGTCGCAGAGGAGAGCGGCCATGGTCGCAAAACCGAAAACGATCGCATACACACCGTACTCGTGCGGCCCCAGCACCCGCATCGTGACGACGGCCGTTGCGAGCGTGAACACCGCGCTCACGACCTGAGCGGCGACCACGTCACCAACGCTGCGATGGAGCGGACGCGCTGCGCTCATCGCGCCGCTGCGTGGCCGAGAAAGTCGCCGAGGCGCACAGCCTCAGCCTCCAGCGTGAGCCCGCGCACGATGCTCCGGCCCTCATCGACCATTCGCCGCCGCGCCGCAGGCTCCCGGGCCAGGCGCCGCAGCCACGTCGCGATCCCGTCCGCATCCCCCGGGGCCACGAGGGCGACACTTTCGTGGAAGGTCGCCCTGATGCCGCCGACGTCGCTGCTCACGACCGGCAGCCCCGACGCGAGCGCCTCGACGATCGTCTGCGGCAGTCCCTCGGACCGGGACGGGACGACGAGGGCGTCCGAGTGGCGGTAGTGATGAAGCAACTCCTCGCCGAATGGGACGTAGCCCTCAAAGCGCACGGCGTCGCCGAGGCCACGCTCCGCGGCGCGAGCCTCGAGCTCGGCCCGCAGGGCGCCCTCACCGCACACACGGACGCTCCATCGCTCGCCGCCGCGCCGGAGGCGCGCAAGCACGTCCAGCAGCAGGAGCGGATCCTTTTCGGCGTCCAGTCGCCCGACGCTCAGAAGCTCATGCCCGGACTCGCTCGCCGCGGCGGGACCGGTGGTGACATCCCGTCCACGCACGAGCGACACGGTGAGCATGTGCAGCCGCCCTGAGGCTCGATACGTCTCCGCGAGCTCGGGGCCGACGACGACACAGGGAACACGCCTCGCCAGACGGCGCCAGACGACCTCCATCACAGCCGCCGCCCGGCGGAAGGCCGCGCGGCCGGGATACCGGGATGCGATGTACGCCGGCAGGTCCGACCGCACGCCCAGCACCACTCTCAGGCGGCGGGCCCGCGCCGCGATCACGAAGGCGAGCGCGATCGGGTTGGGGCCGAGGATCCAGGCGACGTCGGCGTTGGCGGAAGCCCGGTTGAAGACGCGGACGGCTGCAGGCAGCGTGCGCAGGGCGCTCCCGGCGTTGGCAAGGCTCTCGTAGAACGGTAGGCCGCAGAACGCGACGCCCGGCGCGAGCCGGTAGCGGGCGTCGACTTGGTCGCGCGAGCCCTCACGGCCCACGATCGTGAGCTCATGATGCTCGGCGAGCTCGTTGAGGAACAGCGCGAACGCGCGCTCGGTCCAGACCGCGTCCCCGATGCGGACGTAGCGGTAGTCGGTGTACACCGTGATCTTCACGGCTGCCACCCGTAGCGCGCGAGCCCCGACAGGTATCCGAGCCCCCAGGCCACGTGCATCGTCACGAAGACCGCGGGCAGTGCGAGCCGGTCCGAGACGGCGAGCGGCGCCCGCGCAGAGGTGACCACGACGCCGCCGGCGTAGACCGCGAGCGCCAGGCACGCGGGCAGCTGCAGCGGACTGGGCGCAAGGGCGATGACGGCCGTCAGCACGAGCGCCGGGCAGATCAGGTGCGCGGCGCGCCGGGTGACGGGGTGGCGCACGGCCGACTTGGCGCGGTAGTGGCCGTAGCGGGCGTACTGGCGGGCGAGGGCGCGCAGGCTCTCCCGCGGCCGGTACCCGGCCGCCATCGACGGCAGCGACACCGCCAGGCCGCCCGAGCGGCGCAGCCGGGCCGCCAGCTCGACGTCCTGGTTCACGGGCCAGCCCTCGTCCCACCCACCCAGAGTGCGGAGGGTGTCGGCCCGCCAGACACCGGTGAAGCCGCTCAAGATCAGCCGCTCGCGATCGAGCTCGTGCTTGTCGGCTCCGCCCGTCCCGAGCGGAGTCATCAGCGCGTAGGCGATCCGGCGCGACCACGCGCCGGCGCCGATCGGCCGCACGGGCCCGTGCACCGCCTGCACGTCGCCGCGGCGCAGTCGCGCGATGCCCTGTGCGAGGTAGTCGTCCGGGTAGCGGGTGTGCGCGTCCATCCGCGCGACGAACTCACCGCGGCTGCTCGCGAGGCCGACGTTCAGGGCGCGCGGCGTCGTTCGGCCGGGGTTTGAGAACAGCCGGAACCGGGGGTCCCGCGCACAGAGATCCGCCAGGAGCTCCCGGCTGCCGTCCGTCGAGCCGCCGTCGATCATCAGGAACTCGACGCCGCCCTGGACGCGTTGGGCCGACATCGCCGCCGTCGCCTCGGCGAGGTGGGCGCGGCCGTTCAACACCGGGACGAGGACGCTGACCTCAGGCGCCTGCATCGGACTCCGTACGGAGCAGGAAGCGGGCATGCGGCGGCGTCCGTCCGTACTGCCGGTCGGCGACCAGGGTGCGCAGCGTCTCGAGCATGATCAGCGCGTCGAACGTGAGCGTGCGCCGGTTCAGGTAGTACAGGTCGTGGCCGATCTTCCACCCCGTGCCGAGCGTGCTCCCGGCGTATCCGCACCGCACCTGCGCCCACCCGGTGACGCCCGGGATGACGAGATGCCGGCGCGAGTAGTAGGGGATCTCCCGCTCGAGCACCTCGACGATGTCGGGCTGCTCGGGCCGCGGGCCGACGAGCGTCATCTCGCCGCGGAGCACGTTGATCAGCTGGGGCAGCTCGTCGAGATGGAGCTTGCGCAGCCACCCGCCGAGCGACGTGATGCGCGGGTCGTCGGGAGTTGCCCAGCTCGCCCCGGGGCGGGGGTCTGATCGCATCGTGCGGAACTTCAGGAGCCGGAACTCGCGGCCGCCCTTGCCGATCCGGCGCTGGCGGAAGAAGATCGGCCGGCCGTCGCAGATCGCGACCGCGGCGGCGACGACCAGCATCACGGGGGCCGCCACCACGGCGACCATCAGGGCGATCTGGATGTCGCGCACGCGGCGCAGCCGGACGCGAGTGGCCGGCCGCTCCGGATCCAGCACGGCGCGGAACCACGCCGACCGGATCACCGCAACCGGCACATGGCCGAGGACGCGCTCATAGAGCGTCACCCCGTCGGTGAGGCGCACGCCGAGCTCAACGCATGCATCGACCGCGTGCTCGACCTCGATCGATCCCAGGACGCGATTCTCGATCACAACGAGGTCGATCCGCTTGCGGGCAAGCGTCGCCTTCAAGGCCTCGACGGATGTGTCCGGCGAGCACCACGTCGCGAAGAAGAACCCGCGCACACCGCTGTCGTCGAATTGCTCCGCGAGCAGCTCCGCGAACGACGCGTCGCCGATGACCGCGATCCTGACCTCTGCCATAGCGAAGACCGCGTCGACCATCGCGATCAGCGCGGCCGCGACGCCGGCCGCACCCACGGTGTAGATGCCCCGCAGAGGCGACCCGTGCGCGTTCATGTAGGTCGGGACGACGGCGACCGTCGCCGCCGCGACGGCACAGCCGACCCGTGCGGCGAACCGCGCCGTGGGCATGAGGTGGATCGGGTACGTCTCGAGCCGTACCCCGGAGCAGATCAGCCCCGTCACCACGAGCACCCAGGCGCACTCCTCCGGGTTGCGGGTGGTCGCGGTCACGGCTGCCGCGGCCAGCGCCGGCCCGAGCACGTACAGCCATCCGGAGAGGCGGGCGCGCTGGTGCCACGTGGCAGACGGGTTGCCCCGAATCACGCGGGCACCTCGGCCAGCCGCCCGGCGCTCAGGTCGCCGAGCGGGCCGCGCAGCCGCGGCTGCTCGCGCGCTGCCACGGCGATGCGATAGAGGCCGACGCAGGCGGCCGCGACGAGCCAGAGCTGTTTGTTCACCTCGAGCGTGAGGAAGAACGCGCCGACGGAGATCCCAGCAAGGCCGATCACGAAAGCCTGCGCCAGGAACGCCATATCGTCCTCACCGCCCACCACAAACCGTCGCGCGGCCCGGATCCCACACGCCCCGGCCAGAGCCAGCATCGAGACGAACGTCACGAGCGCCGGGATCCCACCCTCGGCAGCGAGCTGGAGATAGGTGCTGTGCGCGACCTTGCGCTGGCTGATCACGAGGTCGCTGCGCGTGATCGCGCCGGGCTGCACGAGGTAGCGCGGCGACTCGGTCACGAAATTCCCGACCCCGACGCCGGTCGCCGGGTTCGCGTCGGCCATCCGCAGCGCGATGGTCCACAGGCTTGTCCTGTTCGACGTGTCGCTGTTGCTCAGGTGGGACGCCGAACCTGGGAGCGTCACGCCGGACGCGATCATCGCCGCGCCGGCGGAGCCGACAACGAGGATGGGGATCGCCCACCGCCACCACCGCCGGCCAAGGACGAGGGCGACGGCGGCGGCCGCCATCAGCGAGATCGAGCCTCCCCGCGAGCCGGTCATCACGAGGCCGACGAGCGCGATCGCTCCTCCGCCGGCGACGGCGATCGACGACAGCACCGAGCGGCGTGCTCGTGTCCGCGCAAGCATGGGCGGAACCAAGGCGATCGCGGCCACCAGGGCCACGGCAAGCTCGTTCGCATCGCCCACGGTGCCTGCCAGGCGGCCGCCCTGCGACCCGATTCCCGTGACGAGGCCCATGCCCGCTGCGGCGGCGGCCCCGGCGACGAACGCCATCGCAACCGTTGCGGCGTCGTCACGCCGCCGCATCACCGCGATCCCCACGCTCGCTGTCAGGATCAGCTGGGCCAGCCGGCTCACCACGTCGATGGCCGCGCTCCGATCCGCTGCCCACACGACGCTCAGGAGCGTCCAGACGGAGAACGCGGCGAGCGCGACGATGAACGCCGTCGGGATCCGACCGGACGGCGACCGCCCGCGCTGGAGCAGCCAGATCACGACGAACAGCAGCGCAAAGGCCTTCACCAGAGTGACGGCAGGCACGATCTGGGAAGGGACGAGCGCGACGAACGACACGAACGAGACCAGCGCCAGACCGAAGATCGGCCGGCTCCACGCGTACCACGCGCACACCGCGAGCACGGCTCCGGCAACGCCGATGGCCGGTTGCGGACGGCCACGAGGCCGGACGCTGCGGCAATCACGAGTACGAGTGCAACGACGAGCACGCGTCAGCCGCCGACCGCGACCGTGGAGCGCACCGCCATGGGCCCCCGACCGCGGCCCTTGGCGGGCCGCGCGCCGATGAGCACCGTGTAGTTCCCCGCGCCCTCGAGCTCCGCAGCGGCCTGGGCGAGCGCGCGGAGCCGCGTCGTCCCGATCCGTACGACCGTGAGGGTGAGATCTGCCGATGCGACGAGCGGCACTCCGTCGCCGACGACTCCCAGCGGCGCCACGTCGATGATCACCAGGTCGGCGAGGTCGCAGGCCGCCCGGACGAGCTCGACGAGCTGACGGGGCTGCGGCAGATCGGCCAGGTTCACCGGTGCCCATCCGGCGGGCAGGACCCTGAGCCGTTCGCAGAAGCCGTGCGGGGTCGCAAGGGCGGAGTCGAGGTCGGCGCGGCCGGCGAGGACGTCATGGACGACGAAGGCGTGCAGCGTGAGGGCGTCCGCCATCGCGCCGGTGCGAGCATCGAGCTCGAGGAGGATCGTCTCGCGCCCGGCAAGCGCGGCTGCCTGCGCGAGGGCCATCGCCACGGTCGTGCGGCCCTCGTGGCCCGACGCCCCGGTGACGAGGACGCACCGTCGCCCCACCAGGCGGTGGCTCAGCGTGCGGATCTGCTCCGAGGCAGCGATGCCGAGCATGTCCGGCGTGACCGGCAGGCGGCCGCGCCGACCGCGCACGCGTCCGCCCTTCGCGGGTGGGATGGTGGCGATGATCGGGCCGGCGAAGACCCTGCGCAGCTGGCCCGGGCTGCGGAGCCGCGGATCGCGGGCCTCCACCGCAAACGCTCCGAGCACGCCGACCAGCAGCCCGACCACGGCGGCACCCGCGATCACGATCGGGGCCTTCGGCCAGCTCGGCGCCGAGGGCGCTGACGCACGCTGCATGAGGTGGACGGACGGATCACCGGCCATCCGCAGGGCCTCGAGATCCTGGATCTCTGCCGTGGTCGCGGCCTGGGCGAACCCCCCCGGACGCTCCCCGGCGAGATCGCCCCGCAGCTGTGCGATGAGGCGGTCGGCCATGGGCCGGAGGTCGGCAGCCCGCACAGCCAGCACGGCCGCGGCGTCCGCATTCGCGATCGCCGCGGCGGCGGCGGGGGTCGACGCCGTGGCGGCGACGTCGACGACGTCGGCGCCTGCCACGGGCTGGGCGACGATGCCGGAGCGGATTGCGGCGGCCGCCGGATGGCCACCGAGCCGGACCGACGCGTACGTCGCCACTCTGTTCGTCATCGCCAGCCACGCGATGGTCTGCGCAGGGCGGCCGGCGTCGGTGGACTGACGCAGCAGGCCGAGGTCCTCCAGAGCCGGCTCGTACGACGGGCTGACGCTCACCAGGAGCTCCGCGTGCGCGTCGTAGCGGCGCGGCGCGACGTTCACGTACGCGACGGCGACGGCGATCGCGACGATGGTGGCGCTCACGATCAGCCAAGGGTGCGACCTGACCACCGCGAAGTGGCTGCTCCAAGGCGTGGGCGGCCGACGGCGATCCAAGGCCGGCGCGACGCCGCGTGGGTCAACGCCGGAGGTCACGCGGCAACCCGGCAACGGAAGACGGAGTCCATGGCCGTGACATCGTCAGCCTGAGCGGCCGTTCGAGCGTAGTTACTACGCAACCCACCTGCCCGTTCCGGAGTAGAGAGTTCCTCCCGGCACCATCCCCACGACACGCGACAACGGTTCTGGCACCGGCTCGCGACCGCAACAGAGAGGGATCGCTGCCCCTCCCTCCGGGCGTTTTCAGCCCGGCGGCGCCTGGATGCGGCCGCGGGGAGCCGGTGCCAATCTCGCGCGTCCGCGCCGGTGGGCGAGCCGCGGTGCTGCAACGGCGCCGACTGCGGCCTCGACCACTACGGATGCATGAGCGTTTCGCATTCCCTCGTGATCGCCGCCGGCGGGCCACGGGTCAATCGCCGGACCGTGGTATTGCGGCTACGCAGAGACGTGCCGCGATCTTGCGGTCAGCTCCCCTTCGCGCGCCGCCGGTGCGGGTCGTCCACCGGACGCTCCGAGGCATCTGCGTGAGCCGCATCATTGCGCCGTATACGATTGCCCTGCCGTATCCTCGCCAGTTTCCGGCCGAAGTCGGCCGCACCGAACGAAGGAGCCCAATGAGCGACTACGCGGTCATCAACCCGGCAACCGGAGAGACCCTCAAGGTCTATCCGACCATCACAGACGCCGAGCTGCAGGCGGCGATCGCCCTGGCCGACGAGGCGCACCGCGGCTGGTCGCGGTCGACGACCGTCGAGCAGCGGGCCGCACTCGTCCGCCGCGTCGGCGAGCTGCACGCCGAACGCCGGGAGGAGCTCGCCGCGGCCGCCGTGCGCGAGATGGGCAAGCCGATGGACCAGGCTCTCGGCGAGGTCGACTTCTGCGTCGACATCTACGGCTACTACGCCGACAACGCGACCGATCTGATGAAGGACGAGCCGATCAACCTGCTCGCGGGCGAGGGCTCGGCGATCATCCGGCGCAGCTCGCTGGGCGTGCTGCTCGGGATCATGCCGTGGAACTTCCCCACCTACCAGGTCGCCCGCTTCGCCGGCCCGAACCTGATCATTGGGAACACCGTGCTCCTCAAGCATGCCCCCCAGTGCCCCGAGACCGCCGAGCTCCTGCAGAAGATCTACGTCGACGCCGGCTTCCCGCAGGGCGCCTACGTCAACATCTACGCCACCAACGATCAGGCCGCGACGGTCATCGCCGACCCGCGCGTGCAGGGCGTCTCGGTGACCGGCTCGGAGCGTGCCGGTGCGGCCGTCGCCGAGATCGCCGGCCGGCATCTGAAGAAGGTCGTGCTCGAGCTGGGCGGCTCCGACCCGTTCATCCTGCTCTCAACCGACGACCTGGATGCGACCGTCGAGGCGGCGGTCTCGGCGCGGCTGGACAACACCGGCCAGGCCTGCAACGCCGCCAAGCGGTTCATCGTCATCGACGAGCTCTACAACCCGTTCCTCGAGAAGTTCACGGCCGCGATGAGCGCGACCGAAACCGGCGACCCGACGGCAGACGGCACGGCGCTCGGGCCGCTCTCCTCGGCCACGGCGGCCGAGCGGCTGCAGGATCAGCTCGATCGCGCGATCAACGGCGGCGCGACCGTCGTGGTCGGCGGCGAGCGATCCGGGAACTTCTTCACGCCGACGGTGCTCGCCGACGTCAAGCCGGACAACGCGGCCTACCGTGAGGAGTTCTTCGGCCCCGTTGCCTCGGTGTTCAAGGTCGGCTCCGAGGACGAGGCCGTCAAGCTCGCAAACGACACGCCGTTCGGACTCGGGTCATACGTGTTCACGACCGACTCGGAGCAGGCGCTGCGGGTCGCCGATCAGATCGAGGCCGGCATGGTGTACGTGAACGTCGTCGCGGCCGACGGCGCCGAGCTGCCGTTCGGCGGCATCAAGCGCTCCGGCTCCGGACGCGAGCTGGGCCGCTTCGGTGCGGACGAGTTCGTCAACAAGAAGTTGATCCGGATCGGCTGAGCGACGCGGGCGCATTGCGCCGGGGCCCTGCACAACACGGGGACCCGGCGCAGTCGCCTACGCGTGCACGAGCCGGGAGAGGCGCTTCGCGTTGCCGACAGAGAACGCCTCCTGATCGTTGTCGAAGTACGCGTAGACGTCGCGATGGCGGCCCCAGCCGCGAATCCGCGCGGCCCACTCGCGCAGCTCCGTCTCGGAGTAGTTCCCGCGCCGGCCGCGACGGCCTTGGTGGAAACGCGCATACACCCAGTCGGCTGTCGGCTCCAGGGTCTGGTAGCTGCGATCCGGGTGATCTGCGAACACGAGCGCCGCCCCGGCGCCGGCCAGCAGCCGCTCGACGGGCTTGCAGAACCACGACTCGTGCCGGAACTCGAAGGCGTGCCGGCCCGCGGGGAGCGTGGCGAGCGCCTCCGCCAGCCGGTCGTCGTCGCGCCGGAACGTGGGCGGAAGCTGCCACAGAAACGGCCCGATCTTGCCGGAGTCCGCGAGCGGTCGCAGCCGCTCGAGCAAGAGCCCGAGCCCCTCCCCCGCATCGCGCAGGCGGCGGACGTGGGTCAGGTACCGGCTGACCTTGATCGCGAACACGAACCCGTCCGGCGAGCGCTCCGCCCACCCCTGCACCATCCGCTCTCCGGGGAGCCGGTAGAAGGTCGCGTTCACCTCGGTCGTCGGGAACATCTCCGCGTAGCGCTCGAGCCACTCGCCGGAAGGCCGCCTGTGGTAGACCGGATCGCGCCAGTGCGGGTAGCTCCAGCCGCTGCAGCCGACGAGCGTGGTTGGCATCGCCGATTCATAGCTCGTTAGCGCTGGGGCCGCTCGACGCGCGACCACTGTGCGGTGGGCCGGCCGTTGGTGCGGAACTGCTCTCCGCTGGTGGCGAAGGGCGTCGCGGTCCGGGTACCCCTGGAGTACCGCGTTCGCGCACACCTCGGTCGAGGCCAGGAGGATATCGAGCGCGCGCTCAGGCGCGACAGCGGCACTGGTGAGCAGTGCACGAAGGGCGCGCCGCACGACCGGGACGTTGTCCGGCTCCGCGGTGAGCTTGAACGCGAATCCGGGTGTCTGCGGCATCGTGTCGTGAATACCCCGCGAGGCTTGGGAGCCACTCGCGGCCGCCTCGGCGAGACGCCCCGGCCGGCGAGAGGATTGCACCGTGGCGGGTCAGCGCCGGGGGCGGCGTAGGTCATCCTTCGACACAACCAGGTAGAGGTCGTGCTCTTCGACGACCTCCTCGACGGCCGGGTCCTCGTGGCCCGGCGCGACCACGAACTGGCTCAGGGGCGCGACCGCACGCTCGTAGTCCGCGATCGTGAGCTCGATCCCGCGAGTGCAGGAGGCATCGTCGCACTCGCAGGCGAATGGGACCGGTTCGTCGTCCCAGACTCCACCGGCCTCCTCAAACGCGACCCGTCGTCGGTTGTGGGCTTGGAACGCCTGTTCGTTCCGGTCGGCTCGGGAAAGACGGTTACTGCCGTTACCGCTCACAACGGGTGGATCCTACCCGGGGGCGCTCCAAGGGCCCGATCAGCCGGCGCCGTCTAGACGACATGGAACTGCAGAGTGAGGTGGGTTCCGCGACCGGTCGCGGTGATCGTGGACTCGTCCGAGACCTCGGCGATGATGGACAACCCCACGCCGAGCCCGGGATTCGTGGAGGACTCGTTCGGGCCGATGCCCTCGTCGCGGATGGAAAACACGAGCGCGCCGGGTCGGGCGTACGCGTCGAGGTGAATGGGGCCGGGTTCGGTCCCAGGGTAGGCATGCCGGACGATGTTGGCGACGGCCTCGGTGATGGCGAGCGCGATGTCCGCGAGCTGCGTTTGGGTGGCGCCGTGGCCTTCGCTCCACTCCCTTGTGAGCCGACGCGCCAGGGAGACGCTTGCCGGCGTTGCCTTGAGCCGGATGTGGAGTTCACCCGCCAAGTCGCAGCGCTCCGAAGCGAGGTCGACACGCCGGATCTACAATCGCCCATCCAATGCGCGAGGTGCGGATGGAGCCGGGCGGTGAACTCGTCGCCGAAAAGGTCGCGCAAGCGTGGCTGGTGATCCTGCGCGGCGAGCATGACCTGAGCAGCTCGCCGGCGCTGAATGCGGAGCTTGACGCCGTCTTCGAGCGTCGCGCTTCGGTGGTGGTCGACCTCGCCGAGGCGAGCTTCATCGACAGCAGCGTCGCGGGCGCATTGATGCGCGCATCCGAGTCTGCGGGGAGCGAGGCGGCATGCTCCGTCGTCCTGTGCGCGCCCGAGGGGACTCCCCCCAGGCGGCTGCTGGACATGGTCGGGGTCACGCGCGTGATCCCGACATTCGAGACGCGGACGCAGGCGATCGAGCACCTAGCCACTCACGAGTCCTAGTCTCGCGTCAGGCACGGGGGTCACGTCGCCCGTCGCCTGCGGGGACGCCGCGAGAAGGACCACGTCATCGGGAAGAGGGCCTCCGTTTGCCTGCTCGACCTGGGCGAGGATGGCGTCTGCGTCCGCGTCGGTGATCGGCGGGCTGCGGGTGTTCAGCATCTCGATCAGCCGGCCGGTACCGAGAGGTCGGGGCCCGTCCGGCGACGACCGCCCCTCAACGAGCCCGTCGGTGTACAGAACCAGCGTCCACGGATCGCTCGGGAGGGCCACCTCGTGGCTGTGCCATTCCGCCGACTCCATGATGCCAATGGCGGGGCAGGGCGGTACGTCGCATTCTCGTGCGACGCCCGCCGCGACGAGGATCGGCGGCGGATGACCCGCCAGCAGCACGGAGGCGAAGGCGAGCTGGGGATCCACGGATACAAGGCAGATGGTTGCGAAGTTGACCGCGGTGCGGTGACGCTTGTGTTCTGCGATCAACATCTCGTTCAGGACGCGGATGGTCTCGGGCGCGGAGACGTCCGCGCTGGCCAATCCGCGCCAGGTCGCGCGTAGGCGGGTGGCAATCGCCGCGGCGGTTGGCCCGTGCCCGGCCACGTCTCCGACCATCACCGCGACGTGACCGCTCGGTTGCTGGATCTCCCCGTAGAAGTCACCCGCGAGCACCTGCGCTGCCTCTGCCGGGATGTACCGGCTGACGATCGAGAGCGGACCAACCTCAGGCTCCTGGACGAGGCTGACCAGGCCCTGCCTCAACGCGTCGAGCAACGAACGACGCAGCTCGTCGCCCCGCCGCACCCGTTCGCCGACGATCCCGACGCCCACGGCCACTGGCAGCCAAACCAGCGGCTCTGCAAGCTGATTCTCGCCGATGATCGAGACGGCTAACAGGACCGCCACCGCGGTCAGCGCCGCCCCCGCCCAAGGCCCCAGCAGGAATGCTGCCGATACGCCCAGGACCACCAGCAGCGGGCCGGGCACCCCCCGAACCGTCGCCGGCGAGATGGTCAGGAACGGCAGCGCGATCGCAAGCTCCGCGACGAGCACCACCCCACCGGCGAGGAGGCGGCTGCGTGTTGACTCGACCCAAGGGTTGATGCCGGGCGCCATCTGCCACGACAGGCGGCCGTTGCGACCACGTGACGGGCCGTGTCGACGTTTCCTTGAACTCCGAGCCATCAGCGCCGCCCAGCCTACTCTTGGTCGCCCGTCCTCTTGGCTCTGGTTCCCACACCGGGTTCGGCCAAACCCGGCGGCGGGTTCATGGGCCCGTCTTTGGGGCATCCCTCGGACGTGCGGTAGTCGTGGGGCAGTGGACGAGTGTTGTGGTGGTCGTGATCGCGCTGACGGCGGCGGGATGCGGCGGCACAACCGCCGCTGCCGAGCTTCCACACCCGCTCGACGCAAGACTCGACGTCATGGCGCAGAGGATCGACGTCAGTCTGGCCCGTGGCGATACGTGCGGGGCCGAGCACCAGGCCCGCCGGCTCCGCTCGGCAGTCTCGGCGGCGGCGACCAACGGCCAGGTGCCCTCGTGGTGCTCCTCCTCGCCGCGATCGGCGTCGCACTCGTGCTCAGCACACGTAACGCCAATGCGCCCGCTCCGAGCGTGCCCGCCACGCCCACCGGCCACACCCCCGCACAGCACGCCCAAAAACCTCGCTCGCTGGATACACGACCACACCGCCTAGGCCACGTGGGTGTGGCCGAGCGCTGTGGCGGCCGCGTACCGAAACCCGCCACTGGGGCGGGTTCAGGGCTGGAGAAGGGCTTGAACCTCCACGACCCAATCGGACCACAAGGCCCTCAAAGACCGTGCCGGAGGTCACGGTGGGTCAGATTCCGCTTGGTTAGATCGTCTCAGGTCGTGTCAGATCACGTGGCTTGGTACGACGGTGGTACCAGGGCGCCCCCGAGAGGCGCCGCGTCTTGGCGCGCGGGCCTGGGAGCTCCAGGCTATGCAGGTACGACGTTTGCGCCGATGTCGGACAAGGCCGAGCGGAGCTCCTTGCGGGAGCTGATCCCGAGCTTGCCGAAGACTTTGCTCAGGTGCCACTCGATGGTGCGCGGGCTGAGGAAGAGCTGGGCGCCGATCTCGGGGTTCGTCTGCCCGTCGGCGGCCAGGCGCGCGACCTGCGCCTCCTGTGGGGTGAGGTCGTCGAGCGTGTCAACCGTGCGCTTGCGGACCGTCTCGCCAGTCGCCTGCAGCTCGCGTCTGGCCCGTTCGGCGAACGCGTCTGCGCCCATGTCCGCGAGCATCGTGTGCGCGACTCGCAGCTGCTCGCGAGCGTCCACGCGCCGGTGTTCGCGGCGCAGCCATTCGCCGTAGAGAAGGTGGGCGCGGGCGAGTGTGTGGGATCCGCGCATGTGGATGCGGGACAGTCGTTCGATCGCTTCTCGGTAAAGCCGCTCAGCGGTCGCTCCTTCGGCGAGCATCGCGGCGCCGCGGGAGTGGGTTCCGAGCGCCCAGTCGGTGTCCGCGGCATGGGCGAACCGTGCGAGCTCAGCGAGCGCACCCCTTGCGCGCTCCATCTGACCGCTACGCACGGCAGCCTCGATGAGCTCCGCCAGAACCCAGATCGATTGCGCCAGCCCGCGCGGGTCCGCGGCGGCCCGCTCCGCTTCGGCGAGCGCGTCCTCGTAGCGGCCGAGCCCGTTGTAGCGCTGCGCGCCTCCCCACTCGTTCACGACGAGCCAGTGCCCTTCGCCACGCCGCAGCACCTCTTGCTCGCGCGCCTCGATCAGCGCCAACGCTTCCGCGTCCCGTCCGCGCCAGTTCGCCAGCATGATCGACGTGCGCTGGTCGAGTTGGTTGCCGGTGGCCTCGACGACGACGTCCGCCTCGGCGGCCAGCGATGTCGCCACCCCGAACCTCCCGGAGGACAGCTCGACCACCATCCGGTCGGTGAGCGCGGCGGGTAGGACCGAGAACGCACCGGTGCGGCGGGCGAGATCAAGCTGCCGGGCGGTCAGCTCGTCCCACGCTGCGTCATCGGCGAGCGCCCGGGCAATCCGGGACGCAAGCCAGAGCCAGCGCAGCTCGTCCTCCTCCTCCGGCAGCGGCTCGTCCCGGAACGCGCGCAGCGCGACCTTCAACGCCGGCGCCGCCGCGACATAGCCCTCGCCGGTAAGGAGCGCGAGCCCGTCGAGCAGGAGATCGCCGGCGCGCGAGGAGGGCTCCCAGCCCGCGGCCAGAACGGCCGCCGCGACCTCCCGCGCATCGCCTCCATGCACCAGGCGGCCTGCGGAAAACGCCGCCGCGAACGCTTCGAGGTAGGTCTCGCGCGCGAGCCTCGGATCGAGTGGCTCGAGCCGCTTGGCGGCCCCGAGCAGCAGGGGCGGAGCATCGCGTCCGCGCGTCATCGCGAAGGCGACCTGCGCATGCAACAGCTGGGCACGGGCCTGCTCGAGCGCGTCCAGCGGTCCCGCCTGGGCGATCGCGAGCAGCCGCAGCGCGGCGTCATCCGCTCCGGCCTGGTGCTTGCTTCTCGCGGCGAGGAGCGCACGCTGGGCCCGACGCCTCGGAGCGGGCGTGAGTTCGACGGCACGCTCGTGAAATGCCGCCTCTGCCGCGATGCCACCGCGTGCGCGCGCTCGCCCCGCCGAGCGCTGCAGCTCGGCGGCGACGTCTTCGTCGAGCCCGGCGGTCGCGTGCGCAAGGTGCCAGGCGCGGCGATCAGGATCGACGTCGGCATCCGTGGCCTCGGCGAGCGCTCGGTGCACGCGCTGGCGCTCCTCCGGCGTTGCCGCAGCTTTGACCGCGGAGCGCACCAGCGGATGACCGAAGCGCACCTGAGCGCCGAAGTCGATCAGTCCGGCGCCGGCGAGCGGCACGACCGCGTCCGGCCCGATCCCGAGCTCCGCGGCGGCGCGCCACACCAGCACCGGATCACCCACGGGTTCGGCCGCCGCGATGAGCAGCAGCCGTCGTGTGGCCGCGGGCAGCGGCGCCACCCGCTCTCTGAATCTCTGCTCGATGCGCTCCGACAACGGTGGGTCGTCGGACAGTCCGAACCCGCCCGCGAGCTCGGCCGGCGTCCAGCCTCGCGGGAGCTCGAGCAAGGCAAGCGGGTTGCCGAGCGTCTCGGACACGATCCGATCACGCACGCGCTCATCGAGCGGACCGGTGAGCACCGTCGCGAGGAGCGCGTGCGCGTCGCGGTCGTCCAGACCGCTCACGGGTATCTCCGGTAGCCCGTCAAGATGTCGCTCGCCGCGCGACTCGCGCACGGCGAAGACCAACCCGACCGATTCCGCACCGAGACGGCGCGCGGCGAAGACCAACGCTTGCGCCGACGCCGTGTCGAGCCACTGCGCGTCGTCCACGACACAGACGAGCGGTCGCGCTTCCGCAATCGCCGACAGCAGACTCAGGGCCGCCAGGCCGACGCGGAACCGATCTGGCGCGCCGCCGTCGCGCAAACCGAACGCGGTGCCCAGCGCATCGCGTTGCGGGCCGGGTAGGCGCCCGAGGCGATCCAGGAACGGGGCGCACAGCTGCTGCAATCCCGCGTACGCGAGCTCCATTTCCGACTCGATCCCCGCCGCCCGCGCAACGGTGCATCCGGACGCATGACGCACCAGATAGTCGAGCAGCGCGCTCTTGCCGACGCCCGCCTCCCCGCGCAGCACCAGCGCCCGGCTATGGCCTGTGCGCACGCTCGCCACCAGCTCCTCCAGCGTCGCGCACTCGCTGCGCCGGCCAAGCAGACGCGGACCTGAAACGGTGGTCGACGTTGCCACCGGCTGAGGGTAGGTGGTGCTCCCCCGGTTGGCAACCCGGGGCACTCCCGGGGGTCAACCCCGGGTGCTCGCCGGGGGCGACGAGTCGTTGCGGAGAGCACGCTCCATCGCGTCACCCACAGAGACCGGATCGAGGTCTCGCCACACGTCAGGAGGAAGTCATGAGCATCACCGAACAACACAGCGCAAACCGCGACGCAATAGTCGGGAACGTCGACATGAAACTCGAGATCGACGTCATCTCCGTGTCTGACGTCGACCGGGCGAAGGGGTTCTACGAGCGCCTTGGCTGGAGGCTCGACGAGGACGTCGCCCCGCTGGACGGGCTTCGGATCGTCCAGTTCACGCCCCCCGGCTCCGGGACATCGGTCACGTTCGGCCTCGGGCTCACGACGGCCGCTCCCGGCTCGGCCGAAGCCGGTCTCGTCGTCTCCGACATCGAGGCCGCCCATGTCGAACTCCTCGCCCGCGGCATCGAGGTGAGCGACATCTGGCACGGCCCCCCGTTCCCGGTCGAGGCACGGCAGCCGGGTGCCGACCCCGAGCGCGCCAGCTACGGGTCGTTCTTCTCCTTCACCGATCCCGACGGCAATACGTGGCTGGCCCAGGAGGTCACGACCCGGCGCCCGGGCCGCATGAACGCCACCGAGACGGGCTACGTCTCCACGGCGGATCTCGAGAGCGCGCTTCGCCGGGCCCAGGCTGCTCACCACGAGCACGAGAAGGGCACGGGGCGGTCGCACCTCCTCCACCGGTCCGGCCAGGATGAGGACTGGCCCACCTGGTACGCCGCCTACATGGTCGCCGAGCAGGCCGGGACCGACCTGCCGGCGTGATCGACGTCGCGCCCCGAGGGTGTCTGGTGGAAGGACACCCTCGGGGCGGCGTGGGCATACTCCGTCCATCCATGTCCTCTGCGGCCCTTCGCCGGCGGCCTAGGATGGGCCGCTCATCAACCGATAAAGCCCCGTATTTGCGGGGCTTTATCGTCGATGCGCTGAACCTCACGGCCCGTTCAGGCCGCAAGGCCCTCAAGATGGCGACTGATGCCGGCCACCCTCAGCCCCTGGCCCAGGCGCGTGCGTGATCACCTCGTAGTGGTGTGACCGGAGGTCGCGCTCGACGAGGAAGCGGTCGTCATCCGGATAGAACACGGCCGTCTCGGGATCTTCGCCGGCGAATCTCCGCACAGCGTCCATCGATTCCCAGAGGGTGAACATGACGAACTCGGTCACGTCGTCGAGATCGCGGCGCAGCATCCAGACGCCGCGATTGCCCGGAATGCCTGCGTATCCAGCCACACCGGTGTCCTGCATGTATTCGGCGTAGGCGTCGCGGTCCTCAGGGCGAACCGCGCCTCGCCAGGTGCGAGCGATCACTGGGGTCTCCTCCTCGTCGCGTTATCGCGAGCCATCGTACGTCGACCCCGCTACCGCTCCCTCGGCGGTACTCTCGTGGAGTGTCAGGCGATTCAGAGCCCGATCGGGCGGCTGCGGCCGACGGGACGCCGCTCACGGCGGGTACCGAAGCGGTCGCGGATCGCACGGGTCCCTCGGCCTGTTACGTGGTCCACCACGACGGTTCTGAACAGGTTCGCTTCGACCGCGCCACCGTCGAAGGCCTCCTCGCCGGGCACAGCTTCTTCTGGCTCGATCTCGACCAGCCCGCCGCGGGCGACTTCGAGATTCTGCGCGACGTCTTTCGGTTTCATCCGCTGGCAGTCGAAGACTCGGAGCACTTCGACCAGAGGGCGAAGCTCGATGACTACGACGACTTCCTCTTCATCGTCGTCTACGGAGCAACGCCCAACGGCGACCAGCTCGTGGAGGTGCATTGCTTCTACTCCGAGCGCTTCCTGATCACGGTGCACCACGATGACTGTCCCGCGTTCGCCGAGATCAGGCGGCGGTACCGGGATCGGGACAAGGCGATCGACAAGCCTTCGCTCCTGCTCTACCGAGTCATCGACGGCCTTGTCGACAGCTTCTTCCCGATCCTCGCGGCCTTCGACAACCGCATCGACGAACTCGAGAACCAGATCTTCTTGAGAGCCGACGACAAACAGCTCCAGGAGATCTTCGGCATGAAGCGGCTGCTGGTCGGAATGCGCAAGGCGGTGACGCCGCAGCGCGACACGTTCGCGAGTCTGATGGGGCGCATCGCCGAGCTACCCGGACTCGAGGACGAGGACGAGCGCTACTTCCGCGATGTGTACGACCACCTGATCCGGATCAGCGACCTGATCGACAGCTACCGCGACCTCCTGACCGGAGCGATGGACGTCTACCTGTCCACCGTCTCGAATCGGCTCAACAGCGTCATGAAGCAACTGACGGTGATCGCAACCATCTTCCTGCCTCTCACGTTCATCACCGGCTTCTTTGGCCAGAACTTCGGCTGGATGGTCGGCCACATCGGCGGCCTCCCAGCCTTCCTCGCGCTCGGGATCGGCAGCGAGATCGTCCTCGTCGCCGTCCTGCTGACCTACTTCAAGCGCCGTGGCTGGTTCTAGCCCCACAACGCCGAAAGCCGCTCAACCGAGCGGCTCTCGTGC
>CAWGSU010000002.1:0-77994 GCA_963825325.1 uncultured Actinomycetes bacterium | reverse complement strand
TCGAGAGCCTGTGCTACCGGGTGCTGCAGGAGGCGATCGCAAACATCCGCAAGCACGCCCGCGCCCGCACCGTCACCGTCCATCTGAGCCAGGACGGCCCCGACATCGTCTGCCGGATCTCCGACGACGGCATCGGCTTCGATCTCGAGCGCGCCCTCGACCGTGACCGGATGCGGCTGCACCTCGGCCTCGAGTCGATGCGCGAGCGCGTCGACGTCGCCGGCGGGACGCTCGAGATCCGCTCCTCGCCCGGCGAGGGCGCGACCTTCACATTCACGTTCCCGATCTCGGCCGCCGCCGATCTGTCCGATCGGGAGACGGGCATCGACGACGTCCAGGCCGTGGTCGGCGCCGAGGGGGCCTAGCGAGCGAGGAGCTCACGCGCGACGCGCTCGCCGCTTCGCACGGCGCCGTCGATGTAGCCCTGCTGGTCGGTGTCGGTGTGCTCTCCGGCGAAATGCACCCCGCCCTCGCGGCCCGCGCGCACATGCCCGGGGAAGCGCGTGTACTGGCCGACGAGGAACGCGGCGTAGGAGCCGTGCGACCACGGGTTGTGCACCCAGGCATCCAGGTGCGCGCGGCCGGTGAAGTCGCGCGCGAGGTGCGGGTAGATGGCCGCCAGCCGTCCGACCGTCTCGCGGGCGACGGCCGCCGGAGCCGGGCCGTGGGCGTGGGTGGTCGGATAGGTCGCGCCCCGCCGCCCGCCCGAGTAGACGACCAGGATGCCCTCGCGGCCGGGCTGGTTCACCGTGGTGTCCCAGGTGTCGCCGGGGATGCGGTCGGTCTCGATGTAGCCGTCGTAGCCGTCGAGGCGCCACGTGCGGCGCGCGAACTGCAGGGTGAGCTTGGCGTTCGTGGCCATCCCCAGGCGCTGGATGGCCGCATCCTTGCGGTGCGAGAAGCCGGCCCGGCGGTAGTCGACGTCGCGCAGCATCGTGAACGGCAGCGCCAGCACGACCCGGTCGGCGCGCACCTCGGCGCCACGGCCGCCCGTGGGGGTGAACGAGCACGTGTATGAGCCGTCGGTATTGCGGCGCAGGCCGGCCAAGGGTGTCTCGAGCGCGATCGTCCCAGGCGCGAGCCGGCCCGCCAGCCGATGGGCGATCTGGTCGGCGCCGCCGTGCACCTTGAAGCGCTCGTCCGAGGCGCCGTAGAGCGCGAGCGGGCGCCGCGGCGACTCGCCGAGCTGCGTGATCATCGCAAGCGCGCTCCCGCGCGTGATGTCGACGCCGTCCTCGGCGCAGTAGGCCTCGCCGATCAGCCGCCCGAGCTGCGAGTCGCGGCCGCCGGGAACGCGCGCGTCGAGCCAGTCGGCGACCGACATCTCGTCGAGCTCGCGGGCGGCGCGCGGCGAGCTTGCAAACGCGCGCAGGTCGCGCTGGAGCGCCGGGTAGACGACGGCGAAGTCGCGGCTCGCCCCGCGGTAGGGGTAGCGCCGGCCCGCGAACTGGAACCGGTTGGAGCGCAGGCCACCGGGCGTCTCGGCGAAGGTGTCGTCGAGCCGCAGGCCGAGCTCCGCCGCCAGCGCCCGCACGGCGTGCTGGTCGGTGTCGATGGCCTCGCCGCCCTGCTCGACGATCTGGCCCTGGGCGAAGTAGCCGCGCAGGGTCTTCGTACGGCCGCCGACCCGGTCGGACGCCTCGTAGACCGTGCAGGCGATGCCGTGCTGTGCCAGCCGGTGGGCGCACGTGAGGCCCGCCACCCCGGCGCCCACGATGACCACCCGTCCCGCCCGGCCGCCGGCCGCGGCGGCGTCGCCCGCGGGCCGCCAGCCGGTCGCGACCAGGCCCGCCGCGACCCCCGCGGCGGCTCGGGCCACCACCTGGCGGCGGGTCGTGCGCTTCGCTGCGGCCGGATCGCTCACTGTCCCGATGATACGGGCCTCGCGGCGCGCGCGGTTGACAGCCGCCGCCCGGGGCTGTTATACGACCCTGGATGCCGAACACGCCCAAGCGTGCCGCTCCGGCCGTCGCGCAGCCGGCGGTGGCCGCCGAGCCGGAGATCCGCCCGACCAGCGATTACTGGCTGTTCGCGTTCGGGTTCGCGGCCCTCGGAGCGATCGTCGGCATGCTCTTCCTGCACTACCGCAACCCGCCCGCGTTCACGGTCGGCGTCGGCATCAGCGCCTTCGCGCCCCTGTACGTGCTCGCGCAGGCGATCGAGCGCATCCTTGAGCCGGTGAACCACTTCCTGCAGCTGGGCGGCGACACCCACGGCGCGGCGCGGACGCGCAACGCCGCGGTCGCCGAGGCGCTCGCGGCCCCGAAGCCCGAGCACGTCGCCGCCGCGACGGCCGCGCAGCACGAGCTCGACCACCTGCGCGCGAACCGGGTCGCGATCTGCTGGGGCCTGGCTTCGGCTCTGGCGATGGTCGGCTGCGGGTACTTCGGGTTCGGCGTCCTGCACGCGATCGGCGACAACGGCGTCCCCCGCTACATGGACGTGATCGTGACCGGCCTTGCGATCGGCGGCGGCACCAAGCCACTGCACGACTTCATCGCCAGCTTGCAGAGCTCGGCGGAGGCGAAGAAGGTGCCCGCCGCGATCAGGTGATCGCGGCGGGCGGTCACGCGGCTACACGCTCGTCGGCGCCTTGACGGGTACGTGCCTGTGCACGGGGGCGTAGCGCGACGTCATCGCTCCCATCCGGTCACCGGCGCGGGGCGCGATCTGGCTCTCCGCGAACTGACCGAACTCCTCCTCGGAACCCCACACGTCGACCACGATGAGGCCGGTCTCCGAGGCGCCGGCGACGTGCGAGACGGAAGGATGCCCGCCGCCCTCGTCGAAGTGCGCCGACATGTCGGCGACCATGTGGTCGTAGTCGTCCGTCGTCATTCCGTCGATCTCGACGATGACGATCACGCCCGCCTGCTCGCCGACGCCGTGCAGGTGGTTGTGGACGGGCACGACCTGCGGCTGCACCTCGGGCACTCCCGCCTCGTGAAGCGCCGGCCCGAGCCGGGTCTCGAACGCCTGCTGCATCGCCTCCGGCGACTCCCACACATCGGCGACGAAGATGCCGGTGTCGGTCACGCCGGCCGTGTGGCTGATCAGCCCCGGGGGCGCGTTCTCCGGCGTCATACCGCCCAGCAGGCGGTCCACGTGGTCGTACTGTTCCACCGTCGCGCCCTCGATGTCCATGATGATCAGCACCGGCATCTGCGTCTCCTTGTCCGTGGGCCTGGCATGTCGCGGTGACGCTACCACCCGGGAGTTGACGCCCGTGGGGCGCATGCGGTGAAGCCCACCCGGCCCGTGCGGGCGTGGCGCGTTAGGCTGGCGACAGGCATCGCCACCCGATGAAAGGCGCGAAATGGACCCACGCCCACCCGTGCCTCCCTTCACGGAGGACACGGCCCGCAAGAAGGTGCAGGCGGCCGAGGACGCCTGGAACAGCTGCGATCCGCAGCGCGTCGCAATGGCCTACTCGCCCGACTCCGCCTGGCGCAACCGCGATGAGTTCTTCCAGGGCCGTGACGCCATCGTCGAGTTCCTCACGCGCAAGTGGGAGCGGGAGGTCTCCTACCGCCTGCGCAAGGAGCTCTGGTGCTTCACCGACAACCGCATCTCGGTGCGGTTCGAGTACGAGAGCCATGACCCGTCCGGCCAGTGGTGGCGCAGCCACGGCAACGAGCACTGGGAGTTCGACGAGCTCGGCTACATGCGCCGCCGCGACGCCAGCATCAACGACTACCGCATCACCGCGGACGAACGCCGTATCTGGGTCGACCGGCCATCGCCGTATCGCCCCTGACCGTTGTCCCGCATCGCGCGATCGTAGGATGCCCGCGTGAGCCGGACGCTGCTCTGGGACGGGCTCGAGAACGTGCGTGACCTCGGTGGCCTTGCGACCGCTGACGGCGCCACCACGCGCTTCGGCGTGGTTGTGCGGGCCGACAACGTGCGCCGCCTGCGCAGCATGCAGACGCTCGTTGACCACGGCGTGAGCCGGGTCGTCGATCTGCGCTTTCCGGCCGAGCGCGACGAGGATGGGCTCGACGAGCTGCCGGTCGAGGTGGTGCACGTGTCGCTGCTCGGCGAGTGGGACGACGACTACCGCAAGGCGCTCGAAGCCCGGATGACGCAAACCGATGCTCCGGAGTACCTGCGGTGGTCGTACCTCGAATTCCTCGACCGCTTTCGCCCGAACTTTGGCGCGGCCGTCCGCGAGATCGCGCTAGCACCGCCGGGGACGGTGTTGGTGCACTGCGTCGGCGGCCGCGATCGCACCGGCCTCGTCTCGGCGCTCGTCCTGCGGCTGGCGGGCGTCTCGATCGAGGACGTCGCCCATGACTATGCCGAGAGCGAGGAGCAGCTGGCCGCCAGCCATGCCGAATGGGTCGCCGCGGCGCCCGACGCGGATGAGCGTGAACGCCGCCTGGTGTTCGCCCAGGCGCCGCGGCAGGTCATGGAGCACGTCGTCCTGGAGCTCGAGCGCCGGCACGGCTCGGTGTTCACGTACCTGCTCGCGGCCGGCGTGAGCCCCGCAGCGCTGCACGGACTCACCGCGCGGCTGCGCGGCGACGCGATCAGCCGAACGTGAACGAGTAGAGCGTCGTCCCCGCGGGCACCGAGAGGTCGAGGAGGTGCGGCCCGGCCGCCGGCATGTGGGCGAGCTGGTACAGGTCGTCGGCGGGGACGCGCACCGGTGCGAGCCGCTTGCTGTCGACAGTGACGCCGAGCGAGGCGGCGCCGGACGCCGGCGGGGCCGCGACCAGATAGATGCGCGGCGCGATGTAGCCGAAGAGCAGGCGCGCGCCCGCTCCCGCCACGATCTGGCGACTCTCGACGTCCCAGTGCCCGGCGAGCGCCACGGTGTTGGTCGCCGTCGTCGTCGCTGCGCCGTAGTTCCAGTCGCCGCCGGGGTGCAGGTGCTGCGTGTAGGCGGCGGCGCGATAGGTGCCGAGGTAGGTCTCGGGCGTCTGGACGCTGGTCGACGGCGTCACGGCGTCGTGGGCGTGCGCCATCGGGCCGGTGCCGTGCTCGCCCAGCAGCAGACGGATGTCGGCCTGGGTCTGGGCGTAGGCGCCCTCTCCGAAGTGGGCGTCGCGGACGTCCCCGTTGCGGTCGATCAGGTAGTCGGCCGGCCAGTACTGGTTCCCCCACGCGTTCCACGTCCCGTAGCGGTCGTCGACCGCGACCGGGTAGTCGATGCCGTGCTCCTGGACGGCCCGCTGCACGTTCGAGACGACGTGCTCGAACGCGAACTCGGGTGTGTGCACGCCCACGATCACGAGGCCGTCGCGGTGGTAGCGGGCATACCAGGCCTTCAGGTACGGCAGCGTGCGGATGCAGTTCACGCACGAGTACGTCCAGAAGTCGACCAGGACGACCTTGCCGCGCAGGCCGTGCAGCGAGAGCGGTCGCGCCCCGGGCGTGTTGATCCACTTCGTGATCCCGGTGAAGTCCGGCGCAGGCCCGAAGTTCTTGAGCGTGTCGGGCGAGCTCCCGGCCGCGACCGCCGCCGGCGCGTTCCCGGCCGACGCGGTCAGGTGGCGCAGGTCGCCGCTGATCGAATGGGCACGCTCGACGCGCTGGATCGACGACACGTAGCCCGGCGTGCTGGCCGCGAGCTGCGTGGGGATGTCGGTGGTGAAGAGGAATGCCGCCGCGACGAGAACGGCGCCCGAGACGCGCCGCACCATGGCGCCGCCGCTGCGCACCCGTGCGAGTTGGTCGGCGGCGCGGTGGCCGAGCAGCGCGAGGGCGAAGAGCGGCAGCGTCGCGCCGGCCGCGTACGCGAGCGTGATCGCGACCAGCTCGAGCGAGATCCGCCGCTCGGCGCTGAGCGCACTCACCGCTGCCAGGATCGGCCCGGCGCAGGGGGTCCAGACGAGCGCGAGGCCGGCACCCAGCACGGTGCCCGACCAGAACCCGTCCCCGCCGGCGAGCCCGCCGCCGGCGCGCGCTGCGAGCGGCTGGAAGGCACGTCCCAGCCATTCGCCGATCGCCGGGACGAGCAGGGCCACGCCCGCGACCGCGAGGAGCGCGATCGCGAGGTTGCGCAGCAGGTCCTGCGGCAGCCCCAGCGCCTGCAGCACGCGCGAGGCAAGCAGCGTGAAGATGACGAATGCGACCGCGAGGCCGACCGCGATGCCCAGGGGGCGGCGGCGGCCGCCGGTCGTCGACGCGGCCGCAACCACGGGCAACACCGGCAGCACGCACGGCGAGAGGAAGGTCGCGAGGCCGGCGACCGCGGCGACGGCGATCAGCGTCACGTCCACGTGCGATGTATACGCGACGGGCAGGCGCCTGGTTCGCCGCGGCCGTCGCGGCGGGCCGGACCGCAACAATTCTGCAAGGAATCAGGCGGCCGGATGCGGCTTCAGGGCCGCCCGGGCGCGCGCCGCGCGCACCGTCTTCGAGAGCGTGTCGATGTCGTAGGCGCCGTAGTGGCGGCGTCCGTTCACGAAGAACGTCGGCGTGCCGGAGACGCCGGAGAGGTCGGCGCCGTCCACATCCTCGGCGATCCGCGCACGGCCGCTGTGCTTGCGCATGTCCTCCTCGAACCGCTCGAGGTCGAGCCCGAGCTCCCCTGCATAGCCGACCAGGTCGGGCAGCCGCAGCGCGTCCTGGTGCCGCATCAGCAGGTCGTGCATCTCCCAGAACGCGTCCTGCTCGGCGGCCGCCTCGGCCGCCTCGGCGGCCTGCTGCGCCATCGGGTGCACGTCGTTCAGCGGCAGGTGGCGCCAGACGTAGCGCACGTCGCCGAAGTCGGCCAGAAGCTCGCGGATGACCGGCTCGGCCTGACCGCAGTACGGGCACTGCAGGTCGCCGTACTCCACGAGCGTGACCGGGGCGGCAAGCGGTCCGCGGATGTGGTCGCGGTCAAGATCGATCGGGACGGCCAGGTCGATGATCGGCTTGGCGGTGCCAATCAGCGCCCGCAGGCGCCACTGCTTCGGCAGCCGCTCGGTGGCACGGAAGAGCGTCCAGGTCGTGACGGACGCCACCAGGGCGGCGCTCAACACCCCGAGCTTGGCCTCCTCGAGCCGGGCGCCGTGGAAGGCCAGCGTCGCGATCAGGATCGAGACCGTGAAGCCGATGCCGGCGATCGCGCCGCCGCCGGCGACCGCCGCCCAGCCGACCGGCGGGCGCAGCCGGCCGCGGCTCATCCGCGTCACGAGCCAGGCGCTCCCGACCACGCCGATCGGCTTCCCGGCGACGTACCCGACCAGGATCCCGAGCGTGATCGGTGATGTGAACGCGTGGCGCAGGAACCCGGCCGAGAGCGGGATGCCGGCGTTTGCGAGCGCAAACAGGGGCACGATCACGTAGCTGGTCCACGGGTGGAAGACCTGAAGCAGGCGCTCGTTGGGCGAGATCGCCGACTGCAGCCCCACCTGCGCCGAGCGGGCGAGCTCGGGGGTGGGCTGCTCGCGGAACAGGCGGAACAGGTCGCTCGCCCGCTCGAGGTCGGAGCGCGATGCCGGATAGGCGTAGGTCAAAAGCCCCATGGCGAGGCCTGCGAGCACCGGGTCGATCCCCGACTTCAAGAGCGCCACCCAGAGCGCCGCGCCCAGCAGCGCGAGCACGAGCCCGTTCTGGATCCCGGCCGCGCGCAGCGCGAGCACGAGCACGAACACGAGCACCGCCATCGCGAGCGCGCGCAGCCAGACGTGGCCGGTGTAGACGGTCGCGATCACCGCCAGGGCGGCGACGTCGTCGACCACGACCACCGTGAGCATGAACGAGCGCAGGCGCTCGGGGAAGCGCGGCCCGACGAGCGCCAGCATGCCGAGCGCGAACGCCGTGTCCGTCGACATGGCCGTCCCCCACCCGGCCGCCGAGCCGTGGCCGGCGTTGAACGCCAGATAGATCAGTACCGGCACGACCATCCCGCCGAGGCCGGCGATCAGCGGGAGCGTCACCCGCCGCCGCTCGCGCAGCTCGCCGATGTCGAACTCACGCCGCGCCTCGAGCCCGACGACGAAGAAGAAGAACGCCATCAGGCCGCTGTTCACCCACTCGCGCAGGTCGAGCGCGACGCCGTGGCCGCCGACGCTGATCACGAGCATCGTCCCCCACAGCGTGTCGTACGAGCCGCTGTCGACGTTCACCCACACGAGCGCCACGACGGTGGCGGCGAGCAGCACGGCCGCGCTGCCGGTCTCGGTGGCCAGGAAGTCGCGCATCGGCCGCTCGAGGTGCCGCGCCCAGGCGGTGCGGCCCGAGAAGGGCTGGGACTGTGTCGGCGTCGGCTCGGCATCGCTCATGGCGGCCCGAGCGTAGTTCAGGGCCGAGGGTGGCCGCATCCCAATTGGCATTGCGAGCGGATGCCAATTGGGATCTGGGGCGTCCTTCTACTAGGGGGGCGGCGCCCGCCGCCGCTCCCGCCACGCGCCGAGCGCCCGCTCGCTCAACCCGAGCACCGGTACGAACACGGCTCCGATCGCGGCACCGAGAGCGGCGCCCACGATCACGTCGCTCGGGTAGTGCACGCCGAGGTAGACGCGCGAGATCGCGATGCCGGTCGCAAGCGCGAAGAACCACCAGCGGAAGCGCGGAGCGACGGCGGTTAAGAACACCGCCCCGGTGAACGCCATCATCGCGTGGCCGCTCGGCATCGACGAGTCGTGTGGCACCGGGATCAGCGCGTGCACGTTCGGGTCGGCGACCGGCGGCCGCTCGCGCCCGATCGCGTCCTTGAGGATGCCGTCGAGCACCGCCGAGACGCGCTCGGCGACGACGAGCACCACGAGGACGAGCGGCCGCCGCTGTCGCACGGCGAGCACCAGGCCGAGCGCGATCCAGATGAACGCGGCCCCACCGGCGTAGGTGAGGCCCTTCATCAGCGGCGTGACGATCGGCCAGTCGAGGCCGGACAGCCACTCGACGGCGCGGCGATCGAGATCCTGCATGGCGGCATTCTCCGCCCTGGCAGTGAGACGGGCGCTAACGCAGGACGCCGCGCAGCGCCACGCGGGCCGCGTGGTAGCCGCACATGCCGTGGACGCCGCCGCCCGGCGGTGTCGACGACGAGCACAGGAAGATGCGCGGATTCGGCGTCGTATGCGGCGAGACGCGCGGCACCGGGCGGGCGAGCACCTGGCGCAGGTCGGCGGCGCCGCCGTTGATATCGCCGCCGACATAGTTCGGGTTCTCGCCCTCGAGCACGGCCGGGCCACGCACCGACCGCGCCAGCACGATGTCGCGGAAGCCGGGGGCGAAGCGCTCGATCTGGCGTTCGATCGCGCCTGTCATGTCTGCGCCCGAGCCGTTGGGCAGGTGGCAGTAGGCCCACAGCGTGTGGCATCCGGTCGGCGCCCGCCCCGGATCGACCAGGCTCTGCTGGGCACAGAGCACGTAGGGCCGCTCGGGATGGCCGCCGCGCGCCACCGTCGCCTCGGACGCGGCGATCTCGGCGAGCGCGCCGCCGACATGCACCGTGCCGGCCCGGCGCGCAGCCTCGGCCGCCCACGGCACCGGCGCCGAGAGCGCGTAGTCAACCTTGAAGACGCCGGGGCCGTAGCGGTAGCGGCGCAGCGCGGCCACGTAGCGCGACGGCAGCTCCGAGCCCGCGATCGCGACCAGCTGGCGCGGCGTGACGTCGCAGAGGACGGCCCGCGCCGGCGGCAGATCGGCCAGCGAGCGCACCTCGGTGTCGGTGCGGATCTCGCCGCCCAGCTCGCGCAGGTGCGCGGCCATCGCGTCGGCGATCGCCTGCGATCCGCCCCGTGCGACCGGCCACCCGACCGCGTGGCCGAGGGCGAGCAGCACGAGCGCGAACCCGGCGGTCGGCGCGCGGTCGAGCGGCCGCATCGAGTGCGCCCCCATGCCCGCGAGCAGCGCGCGGCCGGCGTCCGACCGGAACCGGGACGTGGCCAGGCCGGCCGCCCCGCGCATCCCTGCGCGCGCAAACCGGGCGGCCAGGAACGGGTGGCGCGGCGGTCGCGGCGCGCCGAGCACGATCCCGGCGAGGTCGTCCCAGCCGTCTGCGAACGGGCGCATCAGCCGGGCGTAGGCCTCGCCGTCGCGGCCGCCCAGGCTCGCCGCCGTCGCCTCGATCGAGCGCTCGAGCACCGCCGCGCGGCCGCCGTCGAGCGGATGCGCCGCCTGCACCTCGGGCTCGATCAGCTCGAGGCCGTGGTCGGCCAGCGGCAGCGCGCGCAGGAACGGCGACCCGACTGCGAGCGGGTGGATGGCCGAGCAGACGTCGTGCCGGTAGCCGGGCAGCGTCAGCTCGGCCGTCCGCGCGCCGCCGCCGACCGCGCCGGCCCGCTCGAGCACGAGCACGGAGCGGCCGGCGCGGGCCAGCTCGATCGCGGCCGCAAGGCCGTTCGGGCCCGCGCCGACGACGACCGCGTCGGGCAACCCCTCAGCCGCCCCGCCGGAAGGGCCGGGCGATCATGCGGATGGGTGCGGCGGTCATGTAGATGCCGGAGCGTATCCCGGCGTTGTGCCAGATGTTCGTCGCCTTCGACCACTGCCGGCCGCGGTCGACGCAGACGCTCTGCACGGTCACATCGCCCGTGGCGCCGAGGTGGGCCTGGAGCGCGCGCAGCGTGTGCGACCAGTGCTCGTCCTCCTTGCCGTGCCCGCCGAGCGTCATCCCGAGCTCGTACATTGGATCGCTCGCGCGCATGAGCACCTGCGCCTGGGCGAAGGTCAGCCCGTCCTCGGCAAACGCGCTGAACGTGATCCAGCCGGCGAACATGTGCCCCTGCGGCGTCATCAGCGTGAACGACTCGTCGTCGGCGTAGAGCACGAGCACGCCGGTCGAGAGCTTGAGGCCGCCCGGCATCGCCAGGTCGAGCGCAGCCACCTCACCCGGCGCGATGCCGGCGAGCGGCGCGAAGAAGCTGTTGCCCTTCGGCCAGAACTCGGGGAAGTGCCGCTTCCACACCTCGATCACCTGCGCCGGCGTCGCGTCGATACCCTCGAGCGGCGCGCGGTAGGTCTTCTGCCACATGCGCCCGAACCCCTGGATCGGCGAGGTCTGCCGGCGGCCCGCCACGTTGATGTTGCGGCCGCCCGGCTCCACCTCGGAGATCTGCAGGCGATCGATCGGCTGCGCCCATGCGGCGGCATCCCGGTTGTCGGGTTGGCTGGTCATGTTGCGTCCCTTCTGAGGTCAGGCGGCCGCGGCCAGAGCCGCGTCCTCGGTCTCGTGGATCGCGATCGCCTCGTCGAGGCGAGTCAGCTCGAAGATCTGGCGGTAGTGCTCGGAGAGCCCGTAGGCGAGCATGCGCTGGTGGTTGCGGTTGGCCCGCACGAGCAGCGTGACCAGAAGGCCGATGCCGCTCGAATTCATGTACTCGAGCCCGCCGAAGTCGAGCACCACCGCGCGTGTGCCTGCGATGGCGGCGCGGTCGTAGGCGTCCGAGAGGGCGGCCTCGCTCGCGCCGGTCACCTCCCCGGTGAGCTCGATCACGCTGCAGCCCGGCCTGGGGGTCCGTACCTCCAGCCGCCGGATGGTCGTGTCCGTCATCGCGTGCCTCCGTGTTGGGCGGCGGGCACGGGCCCGTCCGCAAGGATGGTCATGAAGTCCGACAGGCGCGTGATCTCGAAGATCTCGCGGTAGTGGGGCGTGAGGCCGCGGGCGCTCACCGGCCGCGCCTGCGCGCGAGCGCGGGCGAGCAGCCCGACGATCAGGGCGATCCCGGTCGAGTTGATGTAGCCGACGTCCGTGAAGTCGAGCAGCAGCGGCTCGTCGCCGTGCAGGGCGGTGTAGGCCGTGTCGAGCGCATCGCGGGCGGAGCCGTCGATGTCGCCGGCGAGCGCGATCGTCACGCCGGCCTCGGTGTGCCGCGTCGATGTCGTGAGCGGGGCCTTCATCATTGCTCCTCACCCTCTCCCTTCAGGCGCATCACGAGCTCGAGCGTATGCCGGTGCTCGTCGCTCTCGGTGCGCACCTCGTCGACCATGTTGGAGATCAGGTAGAGGCCCCAGCCGCGCGGCGACTGGGTGCCCTCGAGCTTCGCCTCCAGGTCGGGCGTCTCGGCGGGCGGGATCTCGCGACCGCCGCCGTGATCGGTGATCCGCACCAGCAGCGCCGAGTCCGACCGGGCCACGGCGATGTCGACCTGGAGGTCGGCGTCAAAGCCGTTGCCGTGCTCCATCGCGTTCATGGTGGCCTCGGCGACCGCGGTCTTCAGGCGCTCGAGGCGCGCCGCCTCGAGGCCGGCCGCCGCGGCGACGTCGCCCACCAGCCGCATCGCCTCGCGCTCGTTGCCCTCGGCGCTCGGCAGCGAGAACTCGAGGATCGGCAGCATCTCGGCGTCGCCGCCCGAGCGGTGCAGCGCGACGAGCGTGATGTCGTCCTCCTGCTCGGCGTCTGAGCCTGTGAAGCGGTCGAGCTGGGCGAGCAGGTCGGAGATCAGCTCGTCAGCCACCCGCCCGGTCGCCAGGCGGTCGCGCACGCGGCCGGTGCCGAACATCTCCCGGCCTGGGTCATGCGCCTCGGTCAAGCCGTCGCTGTAGAGCAGGACGCTCGCGCCGGGGGCAAGGATGGCCTCCTTCTCCTCGTAGCTCATACCCGGCATCAGGCCGAGCGGCATGCCGGTCGCGCGCAGCTCCGAGACGCCGCCGCCGCTCTGCACGATCGGCAGGTTGTGGCCGGCGTTGGCGTAGCGGAGCAGTCCGGTGGCGGGGTCGAGCACGCCGTAGAGGCATGTGACGAACATGTTGGGCGGGATCTCCGAGCACAGCGTCTCGTTGATCCGCTGCAGCACCGTCCCCGGCTCGAGCAGCCGCTGGGCGGCCGCGCGCAGCACGCTGCGCGTCGCGGCCATCACCATCGCGGCCGGGACGCCCTTGTCGGTGACGTCGCCGACGACGAGGCCGATCAGGCCGCCGGGCAGCTCGATGAAGTCGTAGAAGTCGCCGCCGACGGTGCGCGCCGGCCGGTAGTACGCCGCCACCCGCCACCCGTCGAGCTGGGGCAGCTCCTTGGGCAGGAAGTTCTGCTGGATCAGGCGCGCGACCTCGAGCTCCTGCTCGAGCCGCTCGCGCGCACGCACCTCGACCTCCTGCTCGCGGACGAGCTGGCCGACCTTGACCGCCGGCGCGACCTGCGCGGCGAGGCTCTCGAGCAGGCGCCGGTCGTCGGGCGAGTACTCCTGGTCGGACAGGCGCGGGCCGAGGTTCAGAAGGCCGATCAGCTCGCCCTGGGTCACGAGCGGGACGACCATCGTGATGCCCTGGGCGCGCATCTGCTCGAGCGCCGGGGAGTCGAGCTCGAG
Organism: uncultured Actinomycetes bacterium; assembly: GCA_963825325.1. Classification (GTDB taxonomy): domain Bacteria; phylum Actinomycetota; class Thermoleophilia; order Gaiellales; family JAICJC01; genus JAICJC01. Next base: position 64,807 of record CAWGSU010000002.1, on the reverse strand, counting down.
CTGCTTCAGCTCGACGGCGCCGGGTGCGCTCTGAAAATAGGGGACGATCGGATCGGTCGGCGAGATCTCGAGGACAGGCTCGGCCGGGGCCGCCGCCAGCGCCGGTGCGGGCGCCTCGGCCGGCAGCGTCTGCGCCTCGCCGGCCTGGGGCCGGCGCAGCATCACCCGGCGGATCGTGTGGTGGAGCATCGTCATGCCTCCGTTTTACCGGACGGCCGTTCCGGGATCGTTACGGACGCGAGCCACACGCTCGCGGTGCGCGGGCGAACCGTCTCACGCACGGTCACGAGCAGCCGGTCGGCGAGGACGTCGAGGTCGATCTGCTCGCGCAGCTGGCCGCTGAACGCCTCGACCGTGGCGCGCGCGTCGTAGGCGGCGCGGTAGAAGCGGCGGTCGACCGCCAGCTGCGTGCGCCGCCGCAGCGGCTGGAACGCGCCGACGACCGCGAGCGTCGAGAGCGTGACCGCCAGCGAGCTCGAGAGCCCGGTCGCGGCCCGCAGCCCGGCCCCCAGGCCGGCCACGCCGGCCAGGTAGAGGCCGGCGAGCATACCGACCAGCGCGCCGTAGACGAGCGTGCGCCGGATGACCACGTCGACGTCGTAGAGCCGGTAGCGCAGCATGGCGAGCCCGACCGCGGCGGGGATCAGCGCGTAGTCGAGGGTGTAGAGCGCCTCGTTGGCGCCGAGCACCGAGATCAGGATGAACCCGGCGAAGGTCGCGCCGGCGGCGAAGACGACCTCGCGCAGCTGGACGCGCTCGGTCGCGCCGGCGCGGCGGTAGCGCACGACGGCCGATGCGAGGCTCGCCGGGATCAGGATCAGGATGAGCACGGCGAGGAAGGCCACGACCGGCGTGCTGTCGGCCCAGCCGACGCCGAGCGGGTTCGTGACGCCGTTGAACATCTCGCCGGGCTGGGCCATGAGGGCGGCGGCGATCAGCCCAAGTCCCACGAGGTCGATCCGCAGCAGCCACCGCCACCGCCCGCCCGGCGGCCGGCCGTCGGGGAAGAGCAGCGGCAGCAGCAGGAGGAATCCGACCAGACCGATCGGCCAAGCCCACAGGCTGAACCAGCCCGGGACGGCGGCTCCGGGGAGGTCGGCGTGCTCAGGCCCCATCCAGATGGCGATCGTCCCGCCGCCGACCGAGACCGACACCAGCAGGGGCGTGGCGCAGAAGAGCCAGCCGATCGCGTTTCGCGGCTCACGCCTGACGATCAGAATCCCGATCGCTGAAAAGCCCAGCATCAGCACCGCGTAGGAGGCGGCGTTCAGCGTCGCCCGCGCGTCAAAGCGGATGTGGGTGACGGCGATCAGGCCCGAGATCACGAACAGGGCGAGCGTGACGACGAGCGCGGCGATCGCATACCGCGTCTCGTTGCCGCGCGTCACCGCTCGTCCCCCGTCGGCCGCAGCCACAGCGCCACGTGCGCCGGGTGCAGCGCGTCGCCCACGAGCGCGATCACGTCGCCGCTGAGCGCGTCCAGGTCGATCTCCCCGCGCAGGCGGGCGCTGAACGCCTCGAGCGTCCGCGCGGCGTCGTACCGGCCGCGGTAGAAGCGCCGGTCGACTGCGGCCTGGATGCGGCCGCGCAACGGCTGGAACGCCACCGCCACCGCAAGCGTCGAGAGCGTGACCGCGAGCGTGCTCGACCTGCCGGAGACGCTGCGCACGACCGCCTCGATCGCGTACACGCCGACGAGGTAGATCCCCGCCAGGCAGGCCACCAGCGCGGCGTAGACGAGCGTCTTGCGCACGATCACATCGATGTCGAACAGGCGGTGGCGCAGGATGGCGATGCCGATCGCGACCGGGATCAGGCCGAAGCTCACGAGCGCGACGCCCTGGGACACGAGCAGCCAGCCGGGGGCGTGCGGCGCCGACGGGTACGCGATGACGGAGGTCAGCTCGACGACGGCGTAGGTGCCGGCCACGAGGCCGGCCGCCGCCGCCAGCCACTTGATCTGGCGGCGGGTGTCCCCGCGGGCGCGCCGGAAGCGCACGATCAGTGCCGCCGCCGACGCCACCATCAGGATCGGCACGAGGATGAGCGCGAACTTGGCGTCGTCGACGAGGGTGGTCAGGGCGGTCACCCCGTAGGGATTCGTGGTGCCGGGATAACCCGCCTGGGTCATATTCCCCGGCGTCAGCACCCCGGTCAGCACGCCGACGACGATCACGGCCCCGCTCAGCCACGCGACCGGCCGCCAGCGCGGGCCGGGCAGACGGCCGTCGGGGAAGAGCAGCAGCAGGAACGTCCCCATGAGCACGATCGGGACGACCCAGAACGTCGATCCGATCGCGCCGACCGCCGCCGCCCCCGGGACGTGATGGTGCAGGACGAGCCCGTAGTCGGAGTACGACGTCGAGTTCGCGACGCCCCAGCCGAGGCCGATGGCGAGCAGGATCCAGCCGATCCTGTTCCCCGGCCGGCGCGTCGCGATCAGGAGGCCGACGACGGGGAACGTGAACACGGCCAGGACGAACAGGGCGTTCGCCAGGATGCCGCCACCCGACCAGCTGACGTCGCCGCCGGCGAGGCTGCGGCTGAGCCACCCGAATACGACCGAGACGACGAAGAGCGCGAGGCAGACTGCGAAGGCGACCCACGCGGCGACGACGGACAGGCGCGCACGCGGGTCGGGATGGTCCGGCATGGGCGCAAGTGTCACGGCGCCACCGTCCCGGAATCGTTACGGAACCAGGCCGGGACTGGAATCCCGTTGCGAGTTCGTGTCATGCTTGACACATGCACCCGCTCAGGATCTCACTTCTCGGCACGCCGCTGATCGAAGTCGACGGGAGACCGCTCGAGGTGGACACGCGCAAGGCGACCGCGATGCTCTCGCACCTGGCCGTGACCGGGCACCCGCAGAGCCGCGAGGTGGTGGCGGCACTGCTGTGGCCAGAGTTCGACATCGACCGCTCGCGGGCCGCGCTGCGGCGCACGCTCTCGACGCTGCGGACGGCCCTGGGCGGACGGTGGCTCGACGCCGACAGAAGCTCGATCGCCCTCGACCTCGACGGCGGCTGGTTCGACCTGGCCGAGTTCCGCCGCGCCGCCGCCGACCCGACCGCCGGCGCGGCCACGCTCGCAGCGGCGGCCGACCTGCACCGCGGCGACCTGCTGGCCGGGTTCTTCATCCGCTCGAGCGCCGCGTTCGACGACTGGCTCGAGCTCGCCGCCGAGGGCATCCGCCGCGAGCGGGCGGCCGCGCTCGACCGTCTGGTCGACGCGCTGGTGGCGGCCGGCCGCGGCGACGAAGCCGTCGCGCGGGCCGAGCAACGCCTGGCGCTCGACCCGCTGCACGAGCCCGCGCACCGGCGCCTGATCTCCTGCTACGCGGCCAGCGGCAGGCGCGGCGACGCGCTGCGCCAGTACCGCGAATGCGTGCGCGTGCTCGACCGCGAGCTCGGCGTGCGCCCGCTGTCGGAGACAACCGAGCTCTATAACGCGGTGAATGAGGGCCGCAGCCCCGCCGTGTCCGAGCCGCCCGCGGCCGTGCCCGCGCCGGCCCAGCCGCTGGTGGGCCGCGACGCCCCCTGGCGGCTCCTGAGCGAGCTTCACGACGGCATCGCCGCCGACGGCCGGCTGGCCGTGATCGAGGGCGAGTCGGGCGTCGGCAAGACGCGCCTGGCCGAGGAGCTCGTGGCGGCAATGCACGAGCGCGGCGCCCCCGCGATCGCGGCGCGGCCGTCGGCGGGCGAGCGCGGGCTCGCCTACGGCGTGGTGGCGCAGCTCCTGCGGGCTGCGGTCGCGCGCATCGGCGCCGAGCTGCCGCCGCACGGCGCCGGCGAGGCCGCGCGGCTCCTGCCCGAGCTCGGCCCGCCGCCGGCGACCAGCCTGGACGACCCCGGCGCCCGCCTGCGGTTCCTCGAGGCGGTGTGCCAGGTGCTCGGCCTCGCGAGCGACGCGCCCGCCGCGGGCGTCATCCTGGTCGACGACCTGCATTGGTGCGACCCCGCATCGCTCGACGCGCTCGGCTATCTGGCGCGGCGCCTGGACGGGCGGCGCGTCTTCCTGCTCGCCACCCGCCGCACCGACGAGCCCGACCCCGACCACGCCTGCGCCCGGCTGGCCCAGATGGGCGACCGAGTCAGGCTCGCCCGCCTGACCCGTGCGGACGTGGCCGAGCTGGCGCGATCGCAGGGCCTGAGCACGGGCGACGCGGACGCGCTCTACACCGAGAGCGAGGGCCTGCCGCTCTTCCTGGCCGAGCTGCTCGCCGCGGGCCGCCCGGCCGAGACGCCGCCAACGGATGTGCGCGGGGCGGTGCAGACCCGGCTCGACGCCGTCTCCGAGACCGCCGCGCAGGTGCTGTCCGCGGCCGCGGTGATCGGCCGCACGTTCGACTCGGATACCGTCCGCGCCGCCAGCGGCCGATCCGGTGACGAGGTGGTGGCCGCGCTCGACGAACTGTGCGCGCGCGGCCTGATCGTGGAGCGCGCCGCCGCGTACGACTTCGGCCACGAGCGGGTGCGCGCCGCGGTCGACGAGCGGGCGGGGCTCGCGCGCCGGCGGCTCCTGAACGGCCGCGTCGCCGACGCGCTCACGCTGCGAGGCGGCGACCCGGCCCTGATCGCGCGTCATCTCGAGCTGGCCGGGCGCGAGGATGAGGCGGCGGCGGCGCACGCCGAGGCCGGCGACCGCGCCCGCGCGCTGTCGGCCGGCGCCGAGGCGATCTCGCACTACCGCTCGGCGCTCGCGCTCGGGCATCCCGACCCGGCGCAGCTGCACGAGGCGATCGGCGACGTGCACACGCTGCGCGGCGACTATGCGGCGGCCCTGCACGCCTACGACGCCGCCGCCGCCCACGCCGACCCGGTCCGGCTGGCCCGGATCGAGCACAAGCTCGCCACCGTCCACGAGCGTCGCGGCGAGTGGGAGCCGGCCGAGCGCCACCTGCAGGAGGCGCTCGCGCTCGGCGCGCCGCCGGCGCGGGTGCAGGCCGACCGCGGCCTCGTGGCCTGGCGGCGCGGCGACCCGGAGGCGCTGGGCCTCTGCCTCGAGGCACTGCGCCTGGCCGAGGGGGAGGGCGACGACGAGGCCGCCGCGCGGGCGCACAACATCCTCGGCCTGCTCGGCGAGGGGTCAGACCACCTCGAGCGCAGCCTGGCGCTCTCCGAGCGGCTGGCCGACCCCAGCATCCGCATCGCCGCCCTCAACAACCTCGCCCGGGCGCGTTTCGCCGCGGGCGAGCTCGAGCCGGCGTCGGAGCTCGTACGCGAGGCGCTCGCGCTCGTGGCCGCCCAGGGCGACCGCCACCGCGAGGCGGCGCTGCGCAACAACCTGGCCGACACGCTGCACCGCGCGGGCCGCGACGACGAGGCGATGGAGGAGCTCAAGCGCGCGGTGGCGATCTTCGCCGAGGTCGGTGGGCACGACGACGAGCCGCAGCCGGGTGTGTGGCAGCTGGTGGAGTGGTGACGCGACTGGCCGCCGCGGCCGTTGCCGCCGCCGTCCTCGCCGCCCGCGGGCTGTGGTGGCGCAGCACCGCGCCAACAGAGGTGGACGCCGTCGTCACGAACGTGCGCTGCGCATGGGCGCCGCTGCGCCTCGGCGACGTGATCGTGACCGGGAGGGTCGCCAACCCGTCGGCGCGTCAACGCGACTTCGCACTGCTGCCGCGCGTCTCGCTCCCCGGCCTGGGCGTGCAACGCGCGGGCACGGATACCTTCGTCCTTCACGCACACCGATCCCAGGGGTTCTGGTTCGATGTGGCGACGAGCCGGCGCTCACGCCCCGGCGGCCCGATCGCTGCATGCGGCGCGGCCGGCCGCTCCTTCACGCCGGGCGGCGAGGACTAACCGGCGGCCACGAGCGGCCGTTTCGCCGGCCGCCCCGCGCGCCAACTGGCATCTGCGGCGCGCGAAGTGGCGCGCGTTCAGCCCCCGGCGGCGACGAAGTCCATGAACGCGCGCACCGCCGGCCGCGCAGGGCCGACCGAGGAGCGCATCGCATACCACTGCCGCGTCGCCGGCGCCGGGTCGACGGCGATCACACCCAGGAGTCCGGCATCGAGCTCGGTGACGACGGCGTCGCGTGAGACGAACGACACGCCGAGACCGGCGCGAGCGGCCTGGCGGATGGCGCCATTGGAGCCCAGCGTCAGCGTTTCGGCTTCGATGCCGGCCTCGGCCAGGAACGACTCGTTGGCAACGCGCGTGCCCGATCCCGGCTCGCGCAGCAGCCAGGTGCGCCCCGCGAGGGCGTCGGCGTCGACCGCGCCAGCCCCGGCGAGCGGGTCGTCGGCAGCCGCGATCAGCACGAGCTCGTTCGGGCGGATCGCGTGCGCCTCGATGCGCCCGTCGCGGGGCGGGTTTCCGCCCACCGCGACGTCGGCATCGTGGCCGAGCACCATCGCGAGCACCCGGTCGCGGTTCCCAACCTCGAGCCGCAGCCCGATGTCCGGGCGCACGCGCGCGAAGGCCTGCATGAGCGGCGGCACGAACGACTCGGCGGCGGTCGTGACGGCGGCGATGCGGAGGTCGCGCCCCACCCGGCCCGCGGCCTCGGTGGCGGCGCGACGGCCCTGCTCGAGCAGGCCGACGACGTCGGCCGCGTAGGCCGCGAATGCGAGTCCCGCGGGCGTCGGCCGCACGCCGCGGCCGTCGCGCTCGAGCAACGCCACGCCCATCTCGCGTGAGAGCGCGCCGACGGCGGCCGACACGGACGGCTGGGTGACGACGAGCGCGTCCGCCGCCGCCGTCACCGATCCGCCGCGCACGACGGCGAGGAAGCTCCGCAGCTGCGTGAGCGTGATCGACATCCGGGGCGAACTATAGAGACATGTCTAACTAATGAGCGGAAAGTTTTCCTGGACGTCTCATGGTCGCGGGCCTACCCTGACCGCATGAGCGCAACTCCGATCCCCACCTCCGCCGGTGCCCGCGACCGCTGGACGGCCGGCGTCACGCCCTATGCCGAGATGGGCTACTGGGACCCCGACTACCGGCCGAAGGACACCGACATCCTGTGCGCCTTCCGGATCACGCCGCAGGACGGCGTCGACCCGATCGAAGCCGCAGCCGCGGTGGCCGGCGAGTCGTCGACCGCCACCTGGACGGTGGTCTGGACCGATCGCCTGACGCCCTACGAGCACTACCAGGCCAAGGCCTACCGCGTCGACGCGGTGCCCGGCACGCCCGGCCAGTACATCGCCTACATCGCCTACGACCTCGACCTGTTCGAGGAGGGCTCGATCGCCAACCTGACCTCGTCGATCATCGGCAACGTGTTCGGGTTCAAGGCCCTGCGCGCGCTGCGGCTCGAGGACATGCGCATCCCGCCCCACTACGTGAAGACGTTCCAGGGCCCGGCGCACGGGATCGTGATGGAGCGCGAGTACCTGGACAAGTTCGGCCGACCCCTGCTGGGCGCGACCACGAAGCCGAAGCTCGGCCTCTCGGCCAAGAACTACAGCCGGGTCGTCTACGAGGCGCTGCGCGGCGGCCTCGACTTCACCAAGGACGACGAGAACATCAACTCGCAGCCGTTCATGCGCTGGCGCGACCGCTTCCTGTACGCGATCGAGGCCGTCAACCGCGCCTCGGCGCGCACCGGCGAGGTCAAGGGCCACTACATGAACGTCACCGCCGCGACGATGGAGGACATGTACGAGCGGGCCGACTTTGCCAGGCAGATCGGCAGCGTGATCGTGATGATCGATCTCACCGTCGGGTTCACCGCCATGCAGTCGATGGCGAAGTGGGCGCGCCGAAACGGCGTGATCCTGCATCTGCACCGCGCCGGCCACGGCACCTACACGCGCCAGAAGACGCACGGCGTCTCGTTCCGGGTGCTGGCGAAGTGGTGCCGCCTGATCGGCGTCGACCACATCCATGCGGGCACGGTCGTCGGCAAGCTCGAGGGCGACCCGCGCATGATCCGCGGCTACTACAACGTCTGCCGGCAGCGGTTCAACCACGCCGATCCCGAGACGGGCCTCTACTTCGACCAGGACTGGGCGTCGCTGCCGGGGATGATGCCGGTCGCCTCCGGCGGCATCCACGCCGGCCAGATGCACCAGCTCCTGCACTACCTGGGCGAGGACGTGGTGATGCAGTTCGGCGGCGGCACGATCGGCCACCCGATGGGGATCGCCGCCGGCGCGACCGCAAACCGCGTCGCCGTCGAGGCGATGATCCAGGCCCGCAACGAGGGCCGCGACTTCCACACCGAGGGGCCGGACATCCTGGCCAAGGCGGCCAGGGGCTGCCCGGAGCTCGATGCCGCGCTCGAGATCTGGAAGGACATCACCTTCAACTACGAGTCGACCGACACGCCCGACCTCGTGGTCACGCCGACGCCCGCCTAGGAGGCCCGATGCGCATCACCCAGGGAACCTTCTCGTACCTGCCCGACCTGACCGACGAGCAGATCGAGGCCCAGCTGCGCTACGCGCTGCGAAACGGCTGGGCGGTCTCGGTCGAGCACACCGACGACCCGCATCCGCGCAACTCGCTCTGGGAGATGTGGGCCGCGCCGCGCTTCGACCTACCCGAACGCGACGTCATGGTCGCGATGGGCGACGTCCGCGCCGCCCGCGCCGCCCACCCCGATGCCTACGTCAAGGTGGTCTGCTACGACCGCTCGCTCGGCCGCCAGACGACGGCGCTTGCGTTCATCGCCGGCCGGCCGCCGCGCGAGCCGCAGCTGCGGCTGGAGCGCACAGAGCGGGCCGACCGTCAGATCGGCTACACGCTGCACGTCGGGGGATGAGCGCCACCGCCGCCCCTGCCGAGGGGGTGCACGAGGTGCTCGCCGAGCTCGACCGCGACCTCGTCGCGCTCGCGCCTGTGAAGCAGCGGATCCGCGAGATCGCGGCCCTGCTCGTGATCGACCGCCTGCGCGACGCGATGGGCCTTGCGTCGGAGCGGCCCTCGCTGCACATGTGCTTCACGGGTAACCCGGGCACCGGCAAGACCACCGTCGCGCTGCGCGTCGCCGAGATCCTGCATAGGCTCGGCTACATCGACCACCCCCGGGTCGTGTCGGTGACGCGCGACGACCTGGTCGGCCAGTACGTCGGCCACACCGCGCCCAAGACCCGCGAGGTGCTGCAGCGGGCGTCCGGCGGCGTGCTCTTCATCGACGAGGCCTACTACCTGTACCGGCCCGAGAACGAGCGCGACTACGGCCAGGAGGCGATCGAGATGCTGCTCCAGATCATGGAGGCGCAGCGCGATCGGCTGGTGGTGGTGCTGGCCGGCTACCGCGACCGCATGGAGGCGTTCTTCCGCTCGAACCCCGGCATGGGGTCGCGCATCGCCCACCACATCGACTTCCCCGACTACACCGTGGAGGAGCTGCTCGAGATCGGCCGCATGATGGTGGAGCGCCGCTCCTACCGGCTGAGCGCCGAGGCCGAGGCCGCGTTCCACGAGTACGTCGAGCGCCGGATCGAGCGGCCGCGGTTCGCGAACGCCCGCAGCATCCGAAACGCCGTCGACCGCGCCCGGCTACGCCAGGCCGGGCGGCTGTTCGAGCTCGAGCGGCCGCTGACGCGCGCCGACCTGATCACGATCGAGGAGGCCGACATCCGGCAAAGCTCGGTCTTCGCTGAATAGACGGGGTCTGACCCCGTCTATTCACGCCTCAGCCGGCCACCTTCGCCCGCTCGCGCTCGACGAGGACGCGCCGTAGCAGCTTGCCCGAGGCCGACTTCGGGATCTCGTCGATCAGCTCGACGGCGCGGATGCGCTCGTGCGGGGCGACGCGCTCGGCCACGAACGTCATCAGCTCGTCGCCGGTGACGGCGGCGCGGGCGACCACGAACGCCTTGGGGATCTCGCCGGCGTCCTCGTCGGCGACGGGGATCACGCACGCGTCGCCGACCGCGGGGTGGGTGAGCAGCAGCGCCTCGAGCATCGCGGGCGCGACCTGGTAGCCCTTGTACTTGATCAGCTCCTTGAGCCGGTCGACGATCCGCCAGCCCCCGGCCCGGAACGTGGCGATGTCTCCGGTGCGGAGCCAGCCGTCAGCCGTGAGCGTCCGAGTGGTGGCGGCGACGTCGTCGAGGTAGCCGCTCATCACCTGCGGGCCGCGCACCCACAGCTCGCCGGGCTCGCCTGACGCGGCGTCCTCGTGCGTGCCGACCTTGATGAGGCGGGCCTCGGTGTTGGGGATGAGCTGTCCGATCGTGCCCGGCCGGTGCTCCTCGGCGAGCGGTGTGATGTGGGTCACCGGGCTGGCCTCGGTGAGCCCGTACCCCTGCTGCAGCCGGGCGGGGACGCGCGCCCGGCAGGCCGCCTCCACGTCGTCACCGAGCGGCGCGGCGCCCGAGTTGATCATGCGCAGGCTGGAGAGGTCGTACCGCGCGACCGCCGGGTGCTTGGTGAGCGCGACGATGATCGGCGGCGCCACGAAGGCGCGCGTCACGCGGTGCTCGGCGATCATCCCCAGGAAGGCCTCGAAGTCGAACCGCGGCAGCGTGACCACCGTATCGCCGGCGCGCAGCGCGCAGTTCATGACCGCCGTCTGGCCGTAGATGTGGAAGAACGGCAGCACCCCGGCGACGACCTCGTCGCCCCCCGGGCACACCGCCAGCGTCTGGACGACATTCGCGACGAGGTTGCGGTGCGTGAGCATGACGCCCTTCGGCAGGCCGGTCGTGCCGCTCGAATACGGCAGCGCGACGAGCGCCGTGGCCGGGTCGAGCGCTGCCACGCGCAGGTCGTCGGGCCGTCCCAGCATGTCTGCGAGCGCGGTCGTGCCCTCGCCGCCGTCGAGCGAGAACAGCGTCTCGGTGTGCGCCGCGGCCGCGGCGGGGAGCGCCCGTTCGAGCAGCGCCGAGACGGTGAAGAGGAACCGCGCCCCCGAGCTGCGCAGCTGGTGGGCGATCTCGCCCTCGGTGTAGAGGCCGTTGATGGTGGTGCAGACGCCGCCCGCGAGCGCGACGCCGAAGTAGGCGGCCGCGTATTCCGGCAGGTTGGGGGCCAGGATGCCCACCACCTGTCCGGGAGCGAGGCCGCGCCCCTGCAGGCCGCTCGCGATGCCGCGCGCGAGCGCGTCCAGGCCGGCGTAGGTGAGCGTGCGGCCGGTGACCGCGTCGACCAGCGCCGGCCGGTCGCCGCGCGCCGGGGCATCGGCGAGCACGTACTCCGCAAGCGAGCTGTCGGGGATTTCGACGGGCGGGTGAGGGCTCTTGTAGATCACGCGTGCGGTCCTTTCTCGGGCGTCAGAACGCGTCGGCGCCGATCGCGGTGATGGAGGCCTTGCCGGAGCGGACCGCCCGGGCGAGCGCGCCCGTCTCGGGCAGGATGCGGTCGCAGAAGAAGCGGGCGGTCGCGAGCTTCGTGTCGGCGAACGCGGCGGCCGCCGGGCCGGGCTCGAGACACGCCGCGGCCATCCGCAGCCACAGATCGCCGAAGGCGGTCAGCGCGAAGAGGCGCAGGTAGTCGGTCGCCGCCGCCGCGGCCTGCTCGCGGTCGCGGCCGTTCGCGCCCAGCCAGAGCGTCGTCTCCTGCAGGTGGGCGAGCGCCTCGGCGACCGGCCCGGCGATACCTGCGAGCTCGGCGGGCTGCGGGGCGGCCACGCGCGCCGCCGCCGGGTGGAAGAAGCGGCGCAGCAGCCGCCCGTGGTGCATCGGCAGCTTGCGGCCGACCAGATCGAGCGCCTGGACGCCGTTCGTGCCCTCGTAGATCTGGCTGATGCGCGCGTCGCGCGCGAGCTGCTCGACCCCCGACTCGGTGATGTAGCCGGCGCCTCCGTACACGCCGATCGCCAGGTTGGCCGCCTCGAACCCGTGGTCGGTGCAGGCCGCCTTGACCACGGGAGTGAGCAGCGCGACGAGGTCGTCGGCGGCCTCGCGCCGGGCGGGGTCGGGATGGTGGTGGGCGATGTCGAGCTCGACCGCGAGCCAGATCGCGAGGGCGCGGCCCGCCTCGGTCAGCGCCCGTATGCGCAGGAGCGCCCGGCGCACGTCGGGGTGGGCGATGATCGGGTCGGCGCCGCCGCCTGAGTGCGATCCGCCAGGGGACCGGCCCTGCAGGCGCTCGCGCGCATAGGCGACGGCGGACTGGTAGGCGACCTCGCCGATGCCGACGCCCTGGATGCCGACGCCGAGGCGGGCGCGGTTCATCATCGTGAACATCTGCGCCATGCCGGCGTTGGGCTCTCCCACCAGCTCGCCGACCGCGTCCTCGAAGTGGAGCACGCACGTCGCCGAGCCGCGGATGCCCATCTTGTGCTCGATCGATCCGCACGTCACGCCGTTTCGGCCGCCGTCCGGACGCAGCTTCGGCACGACGAAGAGCGAGATCCCGGCGGTGCCCGGCGGCGCATCCGGCAGCCGCGCGAGCACGAGGTGCACGATCTGGTCGGTGAGGTCGTGCTCGCCGCCGGTGATGAACACCTTCGTGCCGGTGATGCGGTGGGTGCCGTCGGCGGCGGACTCGGCCCGCGTGCGCAGGAGGCCCAGATCGGTGCCCGCCTGCGGCTCGGTCAGGCACATCGTCCCGCTCCACTCGCCGCTCGCGAGCCGGGGCACATAGCGGTCGACCTGATCCGGCGAGGCGTGCGCGACCAGCGCGGCGGCCGCGCCGGCGCTCAGGAGCGGATAGGTCGCAAACGCCAGGTTCGCCGCGCATGCCATCTCCTCGAACGCGGCCTGGACGACCGCGGGCAGGCCGGTGCCGCCCCGCTCGGGCGCAACGCCGATCCCGCTCCACCCGCCGGCGACGAACGCGGCGTAGGCGTCGCGGAAGCCCGCGGGCGTGCGCACCGCCCCGTCGGCGTAGGTGCACCCTTCGGCGTCGCCACTGCGGTTGAGCGGCAGGAGCACCCCCTCGCTGAACGCGGCCGCCTCCTCGAGCACCGCCAGCACGGTCTCGAGCGGGGCGTCGGTATAGGGCGGCAGCGTCGCCACCGCGCCGTCGTGATCGAACACGTCCCGCAGGAGGAACGCGAAGTCGGCCAGTGGGGCGCGGTAGGTCTGCATTCCCTCAGTTGCGCAGCGGCCGGCGGGTCTCGAGCAGGTGGCCCATGCGCGCGAGCGAGCGCTCCTCGCGGAAGAGGCCGCCCACAGCCTGCTCCTCGAGCGCCGAGATGGCGGCCTCGGGCACGGCCTCGCCCTGGTCGGCGGCGCCGCCCGTGAGGACGCCCGCGAGCACCTCGGCCAGATGCAGGTCGTATTCGGTGATCGCGCCGTCGCGCAGCGCGAGCTGGCGTGCGCCGAGCGTGAGCGTCGCCCGCCCCGAGCGGCCCGCGACGACGATCGTGGCCGGCTCGGGCGGCGCGTAGCCCGGGGCCAGCTCGAGCGCGAATGTGCGCGCGTCGGCGAGCAGGCGGTCGCGATTGGGAGTGATGCGGTCGTGCGGACGCAGGAACCCGAGCTCGCGCGCCTCCTGGGCCGACGTCGACACGCGGGCGGTGGCGATCACCTCGAACGCGTGCCGCGCGGGCGGCATCGGTCCGTTCGCCGCCGCCCCGGCCGCCGCCCGCAGCAGCAGCTCGCGGCAGCCGCCCCAACCGGGGACGAGGCCGGCGCCGAGCTCGACGAGGCCCATGTACGTGTCCGTGTGCGCCTGTACCGCGGCGCAGTGCAAGAGGAGCTCGCAGCCGCCGCCCAGGGCGCGCCCCGCCACGGCGCCGACCACGGGAACGGGCGCGAACTTGACTCCCGCGAACGCTCGCCGGCCCGCGTCCCCGAACTCGGCCAGCCGCTCCCAGGCGGCGACGTTGGCGAGTCCCAGGACGTAGGCGAGGTTCGCGCCGACGCTGAAGTGCGGGCCGTCGTTTGAGATCACGAGCCCCCGGTATCCACCCGCGGCGATCTCGACCGCGCGCGCGATCATCGCGAGCACGTCGGTGTCGAGCGCGCTCGCCGGAGAGTGCAGCTCCAGGCAGGCGACGCCGTCGCCGGTGTCCCACACCGACGCCGAGTCGTTGCCCTCGATCCGCTGCCGGTCGCCCCGGCCACGTCGTGCGCGCCCGGCCGCGTGGCCGCCGTCGAGCTCCGCGATCAGTGCGAACGGGCCGCGCTCCCAGCCGTAGCCGCGCTGCATCGCGAGGTCGATCAGCTCGGGCCGGTCGGTCACCTCCGGCACCATCGATTCGGCGTAGGCAAGCGTTCGCCCGAGCACTGCCGCGGCGTACTCCCCCAGCGGGCCGCTCATCGCGACCAGCTCGCGCGGGGTGCGCGGCAGACGCGGCGGGCGCGCGGCGGGCCGGTACTCGAGCGTCTCGAGGTCGATCGCCAGGCGCGCGCTGCCCTCGCGGGCGTAGAACCCGCGGCCGGCGCCACGGCCGGTCGCACCCATCGCCACCATCCGCCGCAGCAGGTCGGTATGCGACGGCACGTCGTGCCACGCGTCAGCCGGCGGGAGCAGGCGGTCGAGCGAGCCGGTCACCTGATCGTGCAACCCCAGGCCGACGATGTCCATCAGGCCGAATACGCCGGTGCGAGGGATGCCGAGCGGGACGCCCATGACGGCATCGGCCTCCTCGACCGTGAGGCCGCGCGCGAGCGCCTCGCCGATGGCGGTGCCGATCCAGTACACCCCAAGCCGGTTGGCGACGAAGCCTGGCGTGTCGTTGCAGCGGATGACGGTCTTGCCGAGCCGCAGGTCGCAGAACCCCTCGAGCACCTCGACGGCGGCGGCGCGTGTGGACGGGCCGGGCACGATCTCGAGCAGGCGCATGTACCGGGGCGGGTTGAAGAAGTGCGTGATCGCGAAGTCACGCGCGAGGCCGCCGGGCGCGCCCTCGAGCAGGGCGGCGAGCGGGATCGTGGACGTGTTCGACGAGACGATCGAGCCCGGCTTGCGCACCGGGTCGAGCCTGGCGTAGAGCGCACGCTTTGCGTCGGCGTCCTCGACGATCGCCTCGACGATCCAGTCGGCGTCGGCCACGAGCGCGAGGTCGGCCTCGAGGCTGCCGGGCCGGATCAGGCGGCCGGCGGCGGCCGAGACGAGCGGCGGCGGCGAGCGCGTTGGAAGGCCCGCGAGCGCGCCGCGGGCGGCGTCGCCGAGGTCGAGCATCACCACCGGCAGGCCGGCGTTGGCAATGTGCGCGGCGATGCCCGCGCCCATCGTGCCCGAGCCGATCACGGCCGCGCGCGCGATCGTGCTCACGCGACCGCCTCGAGCACCGTGGCGATGCCCTGGCCGCCGCCGATGCACTGGGTCGCCAGTGCGAACCGGCCGCCGTCGCGGTGCAGCACCTGCGCAGCCTTGCCGGTGATGCGGGCGCCGGTCGCCCCCAGCGGATGGCCGAGCGCGATCGCGCCGCCGTCGACGTTGCACCGGGACGGGTCGATGCTGAGCTCGCGCAGGCAGGCGACGGCCTGCGACGCGAACGCCTCGTTCAGCTCGACCACGTCGAGGTCGGCCACGGCGATGCCGGCCCGCTCGAGCGCCTTGTGCGTGGCCTGCACCGGCCCGATCCCCATCACCTCGGGATCGCAGCCGGAGACGGCGATCGAGCGCACACGCGCGAGCGCGGTCAGCCCTTGATCGCGGGCGAACGCCTCGGAGGTGACGAGCACCGCGGCCGCGCCGTCGGTGAGCGGCGAGGACGTGCCGGCCGTGACGGTGCCACCGCGTACGAACGCGGGATCGAGGGCGGCGAGCGCCTCGAGCGACGTGTCCGGCCGCGGGCAACCGTCGTCGCGCACGCCGGCCACCGGGACGATCTCGTCCGCGAGCCGGCCCGCGGCGACGGCCGCAGCGGCCTTGCGCTGGCTCGCAAAGGCGAACTCCTCCTGCGCGCCGCGCGAGACGCCGAAGCGCTCGGCCACGTTCTCGGCCGTCTCCCCCATGCTCACGTACACCTCGGGCATGCGCTCGACCAGGTCGGGGTTGTACAGCGGGTTCCAGCCGCCCATCGGCACGCGGCTCATCGACTCGACGCCGGCACACACGTAGGCCTCGCCGGCGCCCATCGCGATCGCACCCGCGGCGATGTGCACCGCCTGCATCGACGAGCCGCACAGCCGGTTCACGGTCGCCCCCGCAACCGAGCGCGGCAGGCCGGCGATCATCCCCGCGATCCGGCCGAGGTTCATGCCCTGTTCGGCCTCGGGGAAGGCGCAGCCGAGCACGACGTCCTCGAGCGCGGCCGGGTCGACGCCGGTGCGCTGCACGAGCGCCGCGATCACCGCGCCGGCGAGGTCGTCCGGGCGCACGCCGGCCAGGCGGCCGCGGCGCGCGGGATGGAACGGCGAGCGGGCGTAGCCCGCGATGACGACGGTCACGAGCGTCCTCCTTGCACGCGTCAGTATGGCCGTTTTTCCGGGGTGATAGGTTGCGAATCGCGAAGCTCCGCATCCCGCGCGCAAGGAGGATTCCCATGGCTGTCGAGACGCGACCCACGACGCGGCAGGGCTCGGAGACGGTCTTCGTCGACCGGTTCACCGACGGGATCATCGGCCCGAGCTGCGAGATGCTCGGCCCGGTGCGCGACGGCGGCCACATCGTCGCGAACACGGCGCCCGGGTGCTGGGGGCCCATGATCACGCCGGCGATCCGGGGCGGCCACGAGGTGACGCTGCCCGTCGCCGTGGCGGGCGCCAAGGTCGGCGACGCGATCGCGATCTCCATCCGCGACATCTCGGTGACCTCGCGCGCGACCTCGTCCGGCAACGACCGCATGATCGAGGGCCGCTTCAACGGCGACCCGTTCTGCGCCAAGGTGTGCGCGAAGTGCGGCGCCGAGGACGAGGCCACGGTGGTCGAGGGCATCGGCGAAGACAGCGTGCGGTGCGCCAACTGCGGCGAGCCCGCCGCGCCGTTCGCGTTCACGAACGGCTACACGATCGCGTTCGACGACGAGTGGCGTGTCGGTGTGACCGTCGGCCGCGACCGTGCCGAGGAGTTCGCCCACGACGCGCACGGCTACGGCGCGATCCCGGAGCACTCCATCCAGAACCCGATCCTGTTGTTTGCCCCGCACGACCTGGTCGGCGTCGCCACAAGGCTGCAGCCGTTCATGGGCCAGATCGGGACCACGCCCGCGGTCGACCTGCCCGACTCGCACAACGCCGGCGACTTCGGCGCGTTCCTGCTCGGCGCGCCGCATAGTCACGCGGTCACGGCCGAGCAGCTCGAGGCCCGCACCGACGGGCACCTGGACATCGACGCGGCCCGTGCCGGAGCGGTGCTAATCGCGCCGGTCAAGGTGCCCGGCGGCGGCATCTACGTGGGCGACATGCATGCCATGCAGGGCGACGGCGAGATCGCCGGCCACACCTGCGACGTGTCGGGCACGGTCACGCTGCAGGTGCACGTGCTGAAGGGCCTTGCGATCGACGGCCCGATCCTCCTGCCGGTGCCCGAGGATCTGCCGTTCCTGGCGCGGCCGCTCTCGGCTGCCGAGCGCGCGCGGGCGGTGGCGATCGCGCACGAGAACGGTGTGGGCGAGCTCGAGGAGTCGCTGCCGATCTCGGTGATCGGCACGGGCCCCGACCTGAACAGCGCCGTCGACAACGGCCTGCGCCGGTCGGCCGATCTGCTCTCGATGTCGGTGCCGGAGGTGAAGAACCGGGCCACGATCACGGGGGCGATCGAGATCGGGCGCGCGCCGGGCGTCGTCCAGGTGACGTTCCTCGCCCCGCTCCGCGCGCTCGCCGCGTGCGGACTGGAGGGGCTCGTGCGGACGCACTACGCCGCGGAGGCCTGAGGCGCCCCGGAGCGCGGCCGAAAGATCAGGGAAATTGCCAATAGCAGTAGGGGTCGCCACCGATGCGCGCGGGCGATCTCCGAGTGATGCTCCATCGTGGCAGGCCTCTCACGAGAAGGGGGTTGGAGATGGCAACTGCAACGATGGGCCATGCGCCCCGGGCGGAGCGCGCGAAGCTGGTGCTGACCGGCTGGAGCGTGTTCGCCGGCGTCGTGCTGCTGGTGGTCGGTGGATTCAATCTCATCAACGGCTTCACAGCGATCAATCACGCCGGCTACTTCACCGGGCAGATCGTGTACTCGAACCTGACGGCGTGGGGCTGGGTGTTCGTGGTGTGGGGCATCCTCCAGCTGCTTGCGGGCGCGCTCACGCTGGCCCGCAACACGGCCGGGAGCTACCTCGGGGTGTTCCTCGCCGGGACCGCGGCGATCCTGTGGTTCTTCATGATCTTCGCGGCGCCCTGGGCCGCGCTGGTCGGCGTGACCACGAGCCTGCTCGTGATCTACGGACTGACCGCCGGCGCGCACCCTGACGACTTCTAGCGCTGGGCCAAGGGGGGACGACCGCCGCCCCCGCGCCGACGCTCCGGCGTCCGGCGAGGGGGGCGGCCCCGTTTCGCAGGCCGATCAGCCGCCCGCGACGGGCACCACGACGTCGTACTCCTCGCCGTCGCCCACCGCGCGGCTGCGAGCGACGAAGCTGCCCTCGGCGACCACCGCCAGCCCTCGCAGCGTCTCGGCGTCGAACCCGGCGTCGCGGGCGAGCGCGGCCACCAGGTCATCCACCGTCGCGCCGGGAGCGAGATCCACTCCCCGGCGCGGGCCCAGGCGCTGCGCCAGCGTCCCGGACAGGCGCACGTTGACCCGCAGCGCGGGCGGCGGCGGGCCGGCGTTCACTTAACAGGCGAGACGCGCGCGGCGCCCGTGCGACCCGTCCATCCACAGCGCGTTCAGCTCGGAGCGGACGTGCTCGGCCATGAACAGCATCGCGGTCAGCTCGGTGATCTCGGCGTCGCCCGCGTCGACCCGCTCGGTCAGATAGGCCGCAAGCGCCATCCGCTGTTCGTGGGGCACCGCGCGGCCCTCCTGCAAGCGGGTGTTGACCGCGACCGCTTCGCGAAAGGTCATCTCGCATGGACGATAGATCACGCTGTACGGCCCCGCCAGCGCGTGGCCGACACCGGGGGACGGCTATCGTCCGGAGCAGTCAACCCGGGAGGGATCACGATGGCGGATTCGCGAGCACACGCGGTCTGGGAGGGCGATCTGGTCGGCGGCAGCGGGAGCGTCAGCGTCGCGAGCGGCGCGTTCCCGGAGCAGGCCGTCACGTGGGCGGCCCGCACGAACCGTCCCGATCCGAAGACGAGCCCCGAGGAGCTGATCGCCGCGGCGCACGCGGCCTGCTACGCGATGGCGCTTTCGAACACGCTCGCCGAAGCCGGCCACGCGCCCGAGCGGCTGACGGTGGACGCGGTCTGCCACTTCAAGCCCGGCACGGGCATCACGCGCAGCGACCTGTCCGTGAGCGGCCGGGTGCCCGGGCTCGACCAGGCCGGGTTCGAGCGCCTCGCGAAGGAGGGCGAGCAGGGCTGCCCGGTCTCGAACGCCCTGCGCGGCAACGTCGAGATCGGCCTCGCTGTAACGCTCGAGGGCTAGCCGAGACCGTATGGGTACACGATGAAAGGATTCCTCAGCATGTTCCTGCGCAAGCCACGCGCCGTCCCCGGGGCGGAAGAGGCCCTGCCCGGCCGCGACCACCTCCCCTTCGACGTCCCCGAGCGCCACGCCGTTCTCGGCACGCCGCTCCTGCCGCCCTATCCGGACGGCATCGACTACCTCTACGTCGGCATGGGCTGCTTCTGGGGCGCCGAGCGGATCTTCTGGCAGACCCCGGGCGTGTACTCGACCGCGGTGGGATACGCCGGCGGCTCGACACCGCACCCGACGTACCGCGAGGTGTGCTCGGGCATGACCGGCCACACCGAGGCCGTGCTCGTCGCCTACGACCCGGCCAAGATCTCGACCGAGCAGATCCTGCGCATCTTCTGGGAGGGGCACGACCCGACCCAGGGCATGCGCCAGGGCAACGACCACGGCACGCAGTACCGCTCGGCGATCTACTGGCGCACGCCCGAGCAGCGCGACGCCGCGATCGCGACCCGCGATGCGTACGCCACGGCCTTGGCCCAGGCGCACCGCGGCGAGATCACGACCGAGATCGCCGAGGCCGGCCCGTTCTACCCGGCCGAGGACTACCACCAGCAGTACCTCGAGAAGAACCCGGGCGGCTACTGCGGCATCGGCGGAACCGGCGTCTCCTGCCCGATCGGCGTCGGAGTCAGCGCCTCGAGCTGACGCGCACTGAAATGGCGATCGCCCGTTCCGAGAAGTCCGCAGACGACGACCGCGTACGGGTCACGACGCTCACGTTCGCCGACGGCGACGAGACGGGCGACCACCGCCACGAGCACGACTACATCGTGGTGCCGGTCACCGGCGGCACGTTCGAGGTCACCGATCGCGATGGCACGGTCCGCCGGCTCGAGCAGGTGGCCGGCTCGCCCTATCAGGGTCGCGAGGGCACCGAGCACAACGTGGTCAACCGCACCGGCCGCACGGCCGTCTTCGTCGAGATCGAGCTGAAGCGCTGATCACAGCGGCATGGGGACAGTTGCGGGGACTGTCCCCGGTCTTCGCCTCTACGAGCCGTCCCCGTACAGGTCGATGCCGTGCGGCTCCTGGATGGTGTTGCCGCCGTCAACGACGAACACCTGCCCCGTGACATAGGCGGCCGCCTCCGACGCCAGGAAGACGGCCACGACGGCTGCCTCCGCCGCCGTGCCGGCGCGGCCGATCGGCGTGGAGCGGGCCGCGACCAGCTCGTCGTCGAGGGACGACGCCGTGTCGATCCACCCGGGCGCGACCGAGTTGGCCGTCACGCCCCGGCGGCCGTAGTCGAGCGCGATCGAGCGCATCACGCCGTCCATCGCCCCCTTCGACGCCCCGTAGCCCGCCTGACGCGGCGCCATCACGATCGGCCCGGTCACCGACGAGACCATAACGATCCGGCCATAGCCGCGGGCCGCCATGCCCGGCAGCGCGGCCTGCGACGTGTAGACGGCGGTCATGAGGTTCACGTCGAGCTCGCGCCGCCACTCGGCCGCCGTGAGCTCGGCGAACGCGGCATCGGGCGCGGTGATGCCGGTCTGCGCGATCCCGGCCGCGTTCACGAGGACGTCGACGCGGCGGTGCTCGCGCTCGACGGCCGCCACGAGCTCGAACGCCTCCTCGCGCACCGTCAGGTCGGCCACGTGCGCGGTGGCGGCAGCACCGCCCGCGCGCAGCTCGGCCGCCCGCTCGGCCACCCTGTCGGTCGTCGCGGTGACGGCCACGGCAGCGCCGAGCCCGGCCAGCAGGCGGGCGCAGGCGTGGCCGATGCCCGACTCGCTGCCGCACCCGGTGACAAGTGCGACGCGGCCGGTGAAGTCGAAAGGGTTCGTGCTCACGGTGGGCGTGATTCTACGGCCCCTCCGGGAACGTGAGATAACCCGGGCGACGGCGACCGCGACCCTGGAGGATCCATGCCCTACTTCGACGCGCCCATCGAGGAGCTGCGCGCGTACCGCTCGGCGGTGATCGCGCCCGACGACCTGGACGCCTACTGGGACGAGGCCCTCGCCGATGCCCGGGCCAACGCGCGGCCGCCCGTGTTCGCGCCCTACCGGCCCGACGTGTACCGCCGCCTGGACGTCTCGGACGTGACGTTCAGCGGCGCCGACGGCGACCCCGTGCGGGCGTGGTTCCTGTGCCCGAAGGACGCCGAGGGGCCGCTCCCGTGCCGGGTCACGTTCATCGGCTACGGCGGCGGCCGCGGCGAGGCGGCCGAGCACACGCTGTACGCCGCCGCGGGCTACGCCGAGCTCGTCGTCGACAGCCGCGGCCAGGGCGGCAGCTGGACGTCGGGCGACACGGGCGACCCCGGCGCGGGCAAGGCGGCCGGCCCCGAGGCGCCGGGCGTCATGACCCGCGGCATCCTCGACCCGCGCGGCTACTACTACCGCCGCCTGTACGTCGACGCCGTGCGCGGGGTCGAGACGGCTGCCGCACACGCGCGGGTCGACCCCGACCGGATCGCAGTCGCCGGGTTCAGCCAGGGGGGCGCGCTCGCGCTGGCGACGTCCGCCCTCGTCCCCGACCGCATCCGCCTGTGCCAGGCGCACATGCCCTACCTGTGCGACATCCCCCACGCGATCGCGATCGCCGCCGAGCCGCCGTACACCGAGCTCGTCGCCTTCCTCTCACATCACCAGGCGCACATCCCGCGTGTGCTCGACACCCTGCGCTACGTCGACAACGCCGTGCTGGCGGCGCGGATCCGGGCATCGACCACGGTCAGCGTCGGCCTGATGGACGCCTGCTGCCCACCCTCGACCGTGTTCGCCGCCTACAACGCCATCACTGCGAAGAAGCGCATCGTCGAATACCACTACTGCGAGCACGAGCTCCCCGGCGACCACATCGAGCGAGAGCTCGAGGAGTTCGTGACCGCGCTCGGCTGAGCGCGCCGGTCAGCCGTAGTACGCGACGCTCACGGTGTTCAGGGTCGCGGTGCCGTGCACCCTGACGATGACGCGCAGCGTCTTCCCCCAAGGCACGACCGGGCCGAACACGTGCGCCGAGCCGGACGCGCTGATCGCGGACGTGGCCGTACCGAGAGCGCCGTGCTGCGTCGCGAACACATACACGAGCGTGGCCGACCGGTGCCGCGAGCAGCTCACGGTGAGCGCGCCCGTCGGTGAGGTCGCCTCGAACGTGCAGCCGTCGCTGTAGCGGAACGCGGTCGCAGCGCCGTTCTTCACTTGTGAGTTCCAGTGGGGCGGCGACCCGAGTGCTGGAGGCGCCGCCACCGCCAGGCCGGCCAGAGCCAGCGCAATCGTCCGTCGAAGCATGCGAACCGCACCTCGATCACGGATAGGGGTCGTCACTCACCATGGCACGTCCCGGCCGATCCGCGTACCCCCGTAATGGGGAACAGGGCGTCCCCCCTCATACCGTCCCGTCGAAGCCGTCCTCCAGATAGGCGCGGCGGGCGTCGCCGTCGCGGTCGGAGCGCAGGTAGCGGCTCCACGCACGCGACTCGTGGCACACCACCCCGAGCTCCCAGACGCAGAACGCCGGTCGATGCGGCCCTGCGGCGCGCCACGGCCGAAACGCCGCGTCGGCGTCGCCGTCCTTGGCCCATACCGTCTCCCAGACCTCGTTCTGGTTGCGCCAGGTGCAGATCAGCAGGAAGTAGAAGTCCCGCCCGCAGCGGTGCAGGATCACGAACCCGAGCTCGTCGCCAAGCTCGAGCTCCCACGCCGCCGACGCCCCTTCGAGCGCACCGCGCGCGAGGGCGCGGATCGGCTCGGGGACGGGATTGCCCGCCGGTGCAACCTCGTACCACTTGAGGATGGCCGCGCCGATCCGCACCGGCTCGGCGGGGACGGCGAGCTTCGCCACGTGCCGGTAGGAGGCCGGGATCCGGCCCTCCGTGTCGACCGCGCTCATCGCGCGGCCTCGATCCGGGTGAAGTCGCTGATGAAGTTGGTCTCCCACGTGCGGCCGCCGTCGTCGGAGAGCGCCTGCTCCCAGCGCGGCCCGGGTGTCGACACTCGCGACCACGTGTAGCGCACGGCGATCGGCCGGCCGGCGAACGTGTCCGGCCCTTCGAACACGCCGATGTCGCCCGCGAAGCCGCCCACCACGGGCGGCTCGAGGAGGCCCGTGGTGCGCGAATCGGCCCAGTAGATCGACCACGCGCGCGTGACGGGGTCGAAGAACCGGATCGACATGCCGACGTAGCCACCGGCGTAGTCGGTGCGGAACTCATCGATGTTGCCCATCCCGTCCAGGATCGGCCGGGCGATGCTCGTGGCCTCGAACTCGTCCCACTCGTCGCATCCGGCCAGCCGCTCGCGCAGCCGCTGGTTGTGCGATGTCCAGGTGCCCATCCAGAAGTCGAAGTCCCGTGCCGTCCCCTGCATCTGCGCCGTGTCACTCATCGCGTCCTCCCCCGTCGCTTGCCTGGGCTCCACGCTATCGGTCAAATAGGGCAGATTCCGCCCGCTATGTGTGGTTCACTGCGTGGATGAGCACGCCCACCGCCCGCCTGCTCGAGCTGCTCGAGCTCCTGCAGGCCCAGCCGGTCGCGACCGGCCGCGAGATCGCCGACCGGCTTGCGATCGACGCGCGCACCGTGCGCCGCGACATCGAGGCCCTGCGCGGGCTCGGCATCCCGGTCGAGGGCCAGCGCGGCGTCGGGGGCGGATATGCGATGCGGCCGGGGTTCCGGCTGCCGCCCCTGATGCTGAACGACGAGGAGGCGGTGGCGGTCGCGCTCGGCGTCGTCTCGGCGCGCCGGCTGGGGCTGGCCGGATCGACCGAGGCGGCCGAAACGGCGCTCGGCAAGATCCACCGCGCGCTGCCTGATCCGCTCCGGCGGCGCGTGCAGGCGCTCGAGGACGCGCTCGACTTCACCGCGGCCGCCCGGTCGGCGGCGCCCGTGCCCGGCGAGAGCGCGCTCGCGCTCGCCGAGGCGATCCGCCGCCGCCGCCGGGTGCGCTCCAGGTACCGCTCGTTCTCGGGCGAGCGCACGCGCCGCGAGCTCAGCCCGCACGGGCTCGTGGTGCATGCCGGGCGCTGGTACCTGGCCGCCCATGACCACACGCGCGGGGAGCTGCGCACGTTCCGGGTCGACCGGATGCGCGGCATCACCGTGACCGATCTTCCCGCGCTCGCGCCGCCGGACGGGTTCGACGCGGTGGCGCACGTGAGCACGTCGCTGGCACGGGTGCCGTGGCCGTGGGAGGTCGAGGTGCTGCTCGACATGCCGTTTGACCGCGCCGCGCAGCGACTGCCGGGGACGATGGCCGAGCTCGCCGAGGCCGACGGCGGGACGCTGCTGCGGATGCGCGTGAGCTCGCTCGACTGGATGGCGTCGGTGCTCGCGGGCCTCGGCTGCGGCTTCACGATCCGACGGCCGGACGAGCTGCGCGCGAGCGTGCGGGCGCTGGCCGAGCGGCTGCGCGAATGGGCGTAATCACGCACGACCCGCAGGGCGTGCTACGGTGCCGGGGTCAAGAACGCTCAGTTCGGTTGCGCATCCGCACTTCCTTACTCGTTCGTTACTGCGTAAGGGAGGTGCACATGTCAACTGGAACCGTGAAGTGGTTCAACGACGCGAAGGGCTACGGCTTCATCTCGCCGGACGAAGGGTCGAAGGATCTGTTCGTCCACCACTCCTCGATCACCGGCGACGGCTTCAAGTCGCTCGTCGAGGGCTCGAAGGTGAGCTACGAGAGCCGTGAGGGCTCGAAGGGCCCCGAGGCGACCAACGTCTCGCCCGTCGCCTAGATCGTGAACGTCCGCGGCGTGCGGCGCCCATGAGGCCCGCACGCCGCGTTCGCGTTCAAGACCCCGTTCTCAGGCCCCTTCGGGGGCGGCGGCGCCCATCTGCTTGAGCCAGCGCGTGTGCGACCGGAGCGCGGCGCGCATCGTCGGGTGGGCGTTGTATGCCACGCCGCACTCGAGCGCCGTCGTGCGCACGATGCCGGCGAGCTTCGGGTGCAGAGTGTGCGGCACCCGCGGGAACAGGTGGTGCTCGATCTGGTGGTTCAGGCCGCCGACGTACCAGCGGATCACCGTGTTTCGCTGCGCGAAGTCGGCGGTGGCCTCGACCTGGTGGATGTGCCATTCGGCGCCCGCGCCCTCGGCGGGGGTGATCGTGACCGCCTCCTCGAGGCAGTGCGAGAGCTGGAAGGTGACGGTCAACGCGAGCGATGCCACGGCCGACGCCAGCAGGAACACCTCGGCGACGTGCAGCGGGGTGTGGAGCGCAAGCGGGATCGCGATCGCCCATATGACGAAGAAGATCTTGCCCGCCACCAGGCCGGCCAGGTTCCACCCGCGCGGGCGCCGGAAGGCCGACCGGCCGATCGACCCGCGTGCCAGGAACGTGAAGTCGGTGACCGCCTGCCAGCGCACCGTCACGAAGGCGTACAAGAGCCACATGTAGACATGCTGGTAGCGGTGCCAGCGCCGGCGCGCCTGGGTGGGCTCGAAGCGGGCGAACGGCAGCGCGTCGATGTCGGGGTCGTGGTCGGCGATGTTCGTGTAGGTGTGGTGGGCGAGGTGCTTGGCCGACCACACGTAGGACGACCCGCCGATCAGGTCGAGCGAGTGCGCCGCGAGGCGGTTCACGACCCGGCGGCGCGAGTACCCGCCGTGGTTTGCGTCGTGCATGATGCAGAACCCGATCGCGGCGGCGGCGAGCCCGAGCGAGACCGCGCCGGGGATGGCCTCGGCGGGCGACGAGGCGACGAGCAGCAGGAATAGGTACGACGCGAGCGTCCATGCGAGCACGAGGGCGGACTTGGCCCAGATGATGCGGTAGGCGCGCCGCATCATGGCCGCGTCTCCCAGCACGACCTCGGCCCGCTCGTTGAGCAGGCGCGAGAAGTCACCGGCTCCGCGGAACCGGACCCGCTCGGCGGGGGATGAGGGCGCGGAGGTGCTGTTCACTCCGGGTGGGGGACGGCGTGCAGCGTCGCGCGGGTCTCGGTCGTGTCGCCCCCACCGGCGACGACGATCAGCAGCGGGTGCGGCGGGTCGTCGGGATCGTCGAGCGGCAGTGCGCCCGGTGCGTCCCCCGGCCCGATGCCGGCTGGGATGACGGGAATCTCCATTGGTGCTCCCTGGAGTCAGACGGGCCTTACCGTCGGCGACGAGTCAGCGAGCTACCTGGGAGCCTCTGGCGAGCAGGACCACCATGCGGCGGGCGTTCTCCGAACGGCCAGTCTAGCAGTGCCTCGGCGGCCTCCGGGGGCCTCGCGGGCCGCCGCGCTGCTAAAGTGCAGGCTAAGGGGCTCCCCCCAGAGGCAGCGTGCGAAGCCGGCTGGCTGGGATCTGACCGGCCCAACGCAGACGAGGGGAGCGCAGTGCGCAAGACGCCCGACGACGGTGGTAGCCCCCAGGTGGACAAGGCTGCGCCGCAGCGAGCTGTGGCCAGCGGGGTTCGCACCGAGCACGACCTGCGCGTCCAGCTCCGGGACGCGCTCGAGCGCAACACGAAGTTCGAGCGAGCGCTGCGGGAATCCGTCGCGTTCGCCTATGGCCGGCGCGAGCTCGCCGACCTGCGCCGGCTCAAGGCCGTGCTGTGGGCGGCCGGGTTCCCTGACCCGAGCCCGAAGAGCCAGAACGGCGATGACGGTGAGGCCGAGCCGCCCCCGGCGGCCGGCCGCTAGCCGAACCGTCACCCGCGGGCCGGTCCGCACGGCACGCACACCCATCCACCCAGAGGAGCGCCACATGGAGTTCACCGTCGAACTGCGCTATCAGAGCGGCTCGTCCACCGTCCTCTCGACCGAGGCCGACACGGCAGACGAGGCGCTCCAGAGCGTGCGCGACCCCCGCCGCCCGCTGATCGGGATCCACATCACGGCGCCCGCCGAGGAGATCGTCGAGGCGCCCCGCGAGCCGCGCCCCGCGATGTCGTTCAACAGCCGCCGCATCCCCGCGCAGCACCGGCCCTCGCGCCGCCACCGCTGACCTCGGCTCGTCGGCGGGGCGCACGGCACGGTGCGCCCCTCACGCTACTCCGCCCAGGGCGGCACGAACCGCACGCCGTCCACGACGGCACCGGCCCCCGCGGGCAGCACCACGACCGCCTCGAATGCCGCGGTCCCCGGGTTTGAGATCACGAACTCGCGCCCGGCGGGGATGACCAGCGCGCCGCCGGCCTCGACGCGCTCGGTCGTGTCGGCGAACCGCGCCTCGGCCGCCCCGGCGAGGGCGACGAAGATCTCCTCACGGTCGAGCGTGTGCGGTGGTGACGCGTGGCCGGCGTCGAGCCGCAGGCGCCACACACTCGTCTCGGCCGCGCCCCGGCTGGGCGAGGCGAGGCCGACCACGTGGGTGCCCTCGACGTCGAAGCGGGGGGCGGCGGTATCGGTGATCACTGGCACGGGAGCTCCTTTCGGGGTATGTCCGCCGCAGATAGTACACTACGGTGAATGATTCACCAGGATGAACCTTCTGTGATGGGCCCTGACCTCGCGATCCTCGTCGTCGCGGCCACACGCACCGTCGCCGATCGCCTCGAGCGCGCCGTGCGCGACGCGGGCTATCCGCACATGCGCCCGCCGTTCGGCTTCGTCATCCGGGCGCTTGCGGAGGGCGGGCTCACGCTGACCGAGCTCGCCGAGCGGCTCGGCGTCACCAAGCAGGCGGCGATCAAGGTCGTCGACGAGATGGAGACGCGCGGGTTCGTCGAGCGCCGCCCGGCCCCCGCCGACCGGCGGGCGAAGCTCCTGACGCTGACCGAGCACGGACTGGGTGTGCGCCGCGCCGCGCTCGCAGAGAGCCACGCGATGGAGGCCGAGCTGCGGCGCGACCTGGGCGACGCCGACGTCGACGCCGCCCGGCGCATGCTCCTGCGCTTCGCCGAGCGCGGCGGCAGCCTCGGCGACGTGCACGCCGGCCGCGCCCGGCCCGTCTGGTGAGCGTCCGGCCTACATGGCCGGGGCGGGCGCGCCCGGGTAGGCGGACTCGCCGTGCATCGCCTCGTCAAGGCCGAGCTCGGCCTCCTCGCCGACGCGCACCGGCGTGACCTTGTCGATCACCTTCAGCATCACCCACGTGAACACGAAGGCGTAGAGCGAGCACAGAAGGCCGGCGGTCACCTGCTTGCCGAAGAACGTTGCGCTGCCGTGGATCAGGCCCACGCCGCCGGCCGGGTTCACGCTGGTGCTGGCGAAGACGCCGAGCAGGATGATGCCCAGCGTGCCGCCCACCCCGTGCACGCCCCACACGTCGAGGGCGTCGTCCCAGCGCAGGCGATTCTTGAGCTGGACTGCGTAGTAGCAGACCAGGCCGGAGACGATGCCGATGATCACGGCGCCGTAGATCGGGATGAAGCCGGCCGCCGGCGTGATCGTCGCGAGGCCCGCGACCGCCCCCGTGAGCAGGCCGACGAAGTGCGGCTTGCGGGCATGCCACCACTCGACGAACAGCCACGTCGTGGCCGCGAACGAGGCCGCGATGTCGGTGTTCAGAAACGCGATGCTCGTGATGTCGTCCACCTTGAGCTCGCTGCCCGCGTTGAAGCCGTACCACCCGAACCAGAGCAGGCCCGTGCCGAGGGCGATGAACGGGATGTTGTGCGGCGCGTCGACGACCTTGCGCTTGCCGATGTAAAGCACCGAGGCGAGCGCCGCCCACCCGGCGGACGCGTGCACGACGATGCCGCCGGCGAAGTCGCGCACGCCCCACTGCGCGAGCAGGCCGTTCCCCCAGATCATGTGCACGAACGGGTAGTAGACGAACAGCTGCCAGACGACCAGGAAGACCAGGTAGCTCTTGAACGTGACCCGGTTCGTGAACGCCCCGGTTATCAGCGCCGGGGTGATGATCGCGAACATCATCTGGTAGGCGATCAGCACGACGAGCGGGATGTGCGAGGGCGTGTACATCGACGACGGCGTCACGCCGCGCAGGAACGCCAGGTGGAAGTTGCCGTAGATCCCGTCCGACCCGCCGCTGAAGCACAGCGAATAGCCGACGAGCCACCACATGACGGTCGTGATCCCCATGGACGCGAAGCTCTGGATCATGATCGTGAGCGTGTTTGAGCGGCCCACGAGGCCGCCGTAGAAGAAGGCGAGCCCCGGGGTCATCAGCATCACGAGACTCGCGGCCAGCAGCATGAACCCGGTGTTGGCCTGGTTGATCATCGATGATCCTTTCGCGCCGACGGTGGACTGCGGCGGGGTTCGACGCGTCGCCCGGTTCGCCTGCCTAGACGAGGTCGCAGACCGCGCGATCAAGGCCGGTGAGCGCCTCGCCGCGAAGCGGCTCCATGCCCATCGCGTGCCCGTACTCGGCCAACGCCCCCCAGAGGAAGATCGCAAGCACGCGCGCCCGCAGCAGCCGCTCAGGGTCGACCGGCCCGTAGCCGTCGTGGAACGCCGCCCGCCCTGCCGGCGTGAGATAGGCCCAGTAGAGCGGCAGGTCGATCGCAGGATCGGCGCGGCAGACGTCGATCCAGTCGATCACCCCGCCGAGCTGGCCGTCGGCGTCGACCAGCAGGTGGCGCACGTGCAGGTCGCCGTGAGCGAGCGCGAGCCCCTCCGCCGGGCCGAGCCCGCGAGCGCGGCCGA
This sequence comes from uncultured Actinomycetes bacterium, assembly GCA_963825325.1. Lineage (GTDB taxonomy): Bacteria > Actinomycetota > Thermoleophilia > Gaiellales > JAICJC01 > JAICJC01. Next base: position 34,995 of record CAWGSU010000002.1, on the reverse strand, counting down.
ACACCTCGGCGAGCGCGGGCGGCGCCCGCCACAGGCCGAGCGCCGCGAGCGCGGCCAGCTGCTCCTCGGTGCGCCCGACCCGGAAGGGCATGTCGGCGCGCCGCACCGGGTCGACGGGCAGCGGCTCGCCGGCGACCGTGACGGACGCCGGGTCGATGTCGTGGAGCGCCCGCAGAAAGCGCCCCAGGTCGCGCCCGTGGCGCACGCGGTCGAGGTCGGCGGGCGCCGCATCGGCGAGCTCGCGGCCCGGCAGGAAGCGCGTGCCGGCCCACGGCCACCCGAACGCGTCGCTCGCCTCCCCACGGTGCGTGGCCACCGGCACGGGCAGCGGCAGGCGCGGCGCAAGCGCGGGCAGGGCCGCGAGCTCGCGGCGAAAGCCCGGGATGACGGCCTCGCGACGCGGGAAGCGGAACACCCACTCGCCGCCGACGAGCCAGGCGGTGCTGTCCCACCCCTCGCCGAGCAGCCGCATCGGCGCCTCCCGGAGCTCGGGGAACCGGCCGCCGATCAGGCGCCGCGCGAGCGCCTCATCCACGACGCGCTCTGGGCTCCAGACCGGCATCGGCGCGCATTCTCGCCCCGATCTACGATGACGGCAACGCCGATGCGCCAGATCGTCCTCCTCCGCGGGATCAACATCGGCCCGCACAACCGGATCGCGATGCCCGCGCTGCGGGAGCAGCTTGCGGGCGCCGGGTTCGGCGACGTGCGCACGTACGTCCAGAGCGGCAACGTCGTGCTCACGAGCGACGCGCCGCCCGACCGGCTCGCGGCCGAATGCCGGGCGCTGATCGCCGAGGCGTTCGGGCTCGACATCGCGGTCGTCGTCCGCACCCGCGCCGACCTGGCCGAGGTGGTGCGGCGCGACCCGCTGGGTGCCGTCGCCGAGACGCCGAAGCGCTACCAGGTGACCTTCCTGGCGCAGGCGCTCGCCGTCGACGCCGTCGCCAAGCTGGCCGCGCTCGCCGTCGACGGCGAGCGGTTCGAGGCGATCGGGCGCGAGCTGTACGCGTGGCATCCGGAGGGCGTCGCGCGGTCGCATCTGGCCACCGCGCTCTCGGGGAAGGGCCTCGGCGTCACGGCGACCGCCCGCAACTGGACGACCGTGACGACCCTGCTCGACATGGCCGCCGAGTAGAAGCTCGAGCCGGCACGCGATCGGAGGCCGGCCGGTGGAGGCGGCGTCGCCACCCCGGTGCGAGAATGCGGGCTGATGCACGCGACGGAAGGACACGCCATGAGCCGGCACACGATCGTGAACCTGAAGCAGCTCGACCCGTCCGGGGGCGCGGGCGTCGACGCCCGGTTCGGCCGCAGCCACCTGGGCTCGGAGCACCTCGGCGTGAGCTACTTCCGCTACGACCCGAACGTCCAGCTGGGCATCGGTCACAGCCACCGCGAGCAGGAGGAGGCCTACCTCGTCATTGCCGGATCCGGCCAGGTGCGGCTCGACGACGAGGTGTTCGACATCGGGCCGTGGGACGTCGTCCGAGTGGCGCCCGAAGTCGTGCGCGGCTTCCGCTCCGGGCCGGACGGCCTCGAGGTGATCGCGATCGGCTCGGATCGGCCGGAGGGCGGCGACGGCTCGATGATCAGGGACTGGTGGCCGGACTGACCGCCCGCCGGTCGGCGACGTAGACGACGTCGTCGGGCCCGCGCGGCACCGCGATCGCAACGGCCCGCACCGTGCCGAAGCGCGAGCGCAGGCGGGCCGCGAAAGGCTCGTCGGCGGCCGCCGACCAGACTCCCAGCCGGCCCCCGGGCGCGAGCAGGCCGCCGAGCCGATCAAGGCCGGCGTCGGCATAGATCGCGGCGTTCTCGGGATGGACGAGCCAGCCCGGGCCGTTATCGATGTCGACGCAGATCGCGTCGAACGGCCCGGCGAGCGTCGCGAGCGCGTCGCGCAGGTCGGCGACGACCAGGCGGACACGCGGATCGTCGACGCCGTGCTCGCACACGCCGCGCAGGTGCGAGCGCGCCCACTCGACGACCGCCGCCTCGACCTCGCACACGACCACCTCGGCCACTCCCGGGTGCCGCAGCGTCTCGTCGAGCGAGAAGCCGACGCCGAGGCCGCCGAGCAGGACGCGCAGCCCGCCGCGGTCGGGCAGCGCCTCGCGTACGAGAGCCCTCTCGGAGCGGCCGTCGCGCGTGTCCATGAGGAACGTCCCGTTCGCGATCACCTCGAAATGCGCGCCCGCTCGGCGCAGGACGAGCTCCCCCTGCTCGGTGCGGCGGCGCTCGACGACGACCGGCCGGTCGTCGTCTCGGAACCTGTCGGGCTGGGGCATGCCGGACAGCGTATCGGCCCTGCAATTCCCTGCCTTGGCGCGAGCGCGCCGGTCGGGTAGAGTCTGCCCAGGCCGAGAGGGGAGGTGGGGCCGGAGGGGTACCACAGGCGGGTATGCAGCGATGGACCGTGCGCGCGGCCGACGAGGAGGCGCCGCACGGGAGGCATGTTCTCTGCGTCCACGGAGGGATGATGAAACGATTAGTCGCACTCGCCGTTCTGGCTGTCTCGGCGCTTGCCGCCGGGCCCGCGGCGGTGGCTCACGCCGATAGCTACAGCGAGAGCCTGTGTCAGGCACGGCCGTTCCTGTGCGTCGACCCGTACAAGTCGATCGGGACAAACGGTCAGTACACGGGTCATGATGAGCCGTCGGTGCTCTTCTACTCGCACCGGCCCGGGACCGGCAACGACCTGACGTACACCATGAAGCTCCCGAAGAACCCGCCGGTGCAGCCGAACCAGGCCGGCACGGGCGGGACGTTCGACTTCCAGCTGCGGGCCACGTTCTGGCTCGGCCTGACGATGTGCGACACGCAGTCGGCGCCGAATTACCGCAAGACGTGTCCGGCCGACAGCGACCGCAATGCGCGCTTCACAAGCACGAACCCGAGCTCGCCGCGCTACCTCGGCAAGGCGCCGGGGCAGGCATACATGGAGCTCCAGTTCTACGAGCCGAGCTATATCCCGCAGTTCGACGGATTCGGGTGCAGCCCCACGAAGTGGTGCGCGAACCTGACCATCGACAGCCTGTCCGACCAGACGAACACGGGCGTCTCGCAGAACGCCGACTGTCTCAGCAACCCGAGCAACTTCCTCGTCGGCGAGGAGCCCATCAACTGGGCGTACGTCACCAAGAGCGGCAAGTCCCAGGCTCCGGCCAACCCGCTCGCGCTGTCGCACGATCCGAACGAGACCGGGCTCAAGCCGAACCTGAAGCAGGATCTGCTCATGAGCTCGGGCGACACGATCCGCGTGCACATGCACGACACGCCGGCCGGATTCCGGGTCAACATCCACGACCTCACCACCGGCAAGAGCGGTTCGATGACCGCAAGCAAGGCCAACGGCTTCGGCCAGGTCATGTTCCAGCCCAACGCGAAGACGTGCCACGTCCGGCCGTACGCGTTCCACCCGATGTACTCCTCGGCCGTGCGCCGCGGAACCATCTGGGGCGCGCACACCTACAACGTGGCCGCCTCCGACGAGATCGGACACTTCGAGTACTGCAACGCCATCGACCCGAACACCGGTGCATGCACCAGCCCGGGGGCCGGGGACACCAGCCTCGACGCCGACGACCAGTTCTGCCTCGACGGGGCGAACTACTTCGGCGCAGTCCCGATCAAGGGCTGCTTCCTCGACGACGGCGACTTCGACGGGCCGTCGTACAAGCTCGACTGGCCGGGCACGTTCGCAAACCCGGTCGCCGACCGCAAGGTGCACCCGACGCCGATGCGGTTCACCGTGCCGAAGTCGGACGGCCGCCAGCTCGAGAAGGTCGCCTTCGAGACCGACATGGCCCGCATCGAGCGCGGGGAGCCGGGCAACCCGGCCGCCCAGTGCGATGCGCTGACCGGCGCGAACTGCGTCAACCCGCCACCGGGTTCGCAGTTCTATCCGTTCTACTCGCTGACCAAGGGCGACGGTCGGTGCATGTTCCAGCAGGGCGGCGCGCACATCCCGGGCACGACGAACCTCTTCGGAGGCTCCTCGAAGGCCGAGTACGGCAAGCTGCTCTTCGTCACCTATCCCGTGGCCGGGTTCACGACGGCCACGTTTGCTGAGGACTTCCACAGGGACCTCGGCGGGAACCCCTGCTCGAGCTGACGCAGGCGATCGACTCCCGGGGCGGCCTGCGGGCCGCCCCGGGAGTGCGCTAGGCCCGCAGGCGGATGTGGGCGACGCGCCCGGCGACCACGCGCACACGCAGCGCCTTTGCCCCGCCGGAGCGCACCGAGTAGCGCCCGGGCGCCAGCGCGACGCGGAAGCGGCCGGCAGCATCGGCGGTCACCTGCCGCGAGCCGGCCGGGCCGGTGACGACGAGCACGGCGTGCGGCCGCGGCGACGGGTGGCATAGGGTTCCGTTGAGCGTCGGCGTCGGGCAGATCGGCCGCCCCGTGAGGGCGATTCCAGCCACCCAACCGCGGGCGGGCGGATGATCGGCGCTGCCCGAGCCACACCCGGCCAGAAGCAGGAGGCCCGCGACGAGTGCTGCAGCGGCGCGCATACCCCTAGGACGGGGGCGGCGGGGGTTCGGTTCCCCGGTCCCCGGAAGTGTGGTTCGCGCGGTGTAGGCTCGCTCACACATGCGCATCCTCGGCCTGGTCTTCGCGGGTAGCTCGACCGATCGCCGCCCCGAGATGGTGCGCTTCGCGACCACCGTCCTCGGCCTCGAGCGCGTCGCGGTCGCGGGCGCCGAGGCGGACATGTTCGCCCTGCCAGACGGCTCGTGGTTCGCGGTGGCCGGCCCGGGCGGGATGGGCGACGCGGCGCGCTCGCTCGGGTTCCTGGTCGCCGACCTCGACGAGGCGATCGCGGATCTGCGCGCCGCGGGCGTCGGGGTCGACGAGCCGGCGGTGAACGACCGCCAGCGCTACGTCCACTTCCGTGCGCCCGACGGCGAGCTGTACGAGCTCGTCGAGGAGCGCTAGAGCTGGGCGAGGCCCATGCCGGGGCCGCGGGGCACGATCGGCCAGATGTCCACCACGATGCCGTCCGAGACCACGTGGTAGACGTCGTACATGTTCACGGTCGTCGCGGCGTAGCCGGGCACGAGCTCGACGCGGTCGCCGAGGTCGAGCGGCGGCTCCCCGGGGAAGTCGAAGAGCGCATGCTCCTCGGCGAAGTAGCGCGCCTCGAGGTCGTGACCGACCAGGCGCGGCTGGATGAAGTCGATGCCGATGCTCTTGCGGCCGGCGTCGAGCACCACCGTCGAGCCATGCCGGATGACGACGGTCGCAGCGACCGTGAGCGAGTGCTCGAACCCCTGCACGAGCGTGCCGTGGAAGAGGTCCATGAACACGAAGGTGCCCGCCTGCAGCTCGGTCACGATCGGGTTCGCGCTCGTGATGTCGTACGTGCCCGTGCCGCCCCCGGAGACGTCGTGCACCTCGTGGCCGGCGGCGCGCAGCTCGCCGATGTGGCGCTTCACGAGATCCATCGCCGCACGCGCGCCGGCGATCCGCACGTCACGGTCGGGCTCGAGCATGCAGTGGCCCTCGTAGGCCTGCACGCCGCGCAGCGAGACCCCCGGCGCGGCCGCGATGGCCGCGGCCACCGTCAGCGTCTCGGCGATGCTGCGCGTGCCGCCGCGTTCCATGCCGACGTCGACCTCGATCAGCATCTCCATGGTCACTCCGCCCGCGATCGCGGCGGCGGCGATGTCGGCGACGTTGCGCGGATCGTCGACCGTGACCGTCAGCCGGCAGTGGCGGGCCGCCTCGACAAGCGCCTCGACCTTCGCCGGGCCGACCACCTCGTTCGCCACCAGCACGTCGGCGATGCCCGCACGGGCCATGACGAGCGCCTCCCAGGCCGTTGCCGTGGCGATGCCGACCGCGCCGTACTCGACGTGCAGGCGGGCCAGGTCGGGGCACTTCTCGATCTTGATGTGCGGGCGCAGGCGCGCGGGCCGGCCCTCGAGCCGGTCGCGCATAGCCGCGAGGTTGCGGCGGGCGACGTCGAGGTCGAGGATCAGCGCCGGCGTCGGCATCGCGTCGCGAGGTCGGCCGATCGCGCGCCGGTAGCCGTCGTAGAGGCGGGCAGGATCGAGCGCAGCCGGGTCGGGACTCATATCGCCTCCCTGGTGGATGGGGTGTCGGGCGCGAGCGTGACGGTCGCGCCGGGGGTGAGCGGCAGGCGGCGCGAGAGCACTCCGGCGACCGTCTCGGCCACGGCGGCGAGCGAGCCTCCGGCGACCGCAACGGGGGCGCCGGAGGCGGTCGCGGTGACGACGACCCGCCCGTCACTCTCGGCGACGACCGCGTCGATCCCGCCCAGGTCGGCCGCATGCGCCGCCCCGTCGACGACGACAGCGCCGCGGGCCACGAGCAGCTCCGCAAGCCCTGGCGGCGCCCAGGCAGCGTCGACCGTCAGCGCGTGCAGCTCGGGCCGAGCCGGTGCCGTCGAGAGCTTTCGGAGCTCGAGTGGCCAGTAGTCGAAGTCGAAGATCTCCTCCTCGGTGAGCCACTCCACCTCGCCGAATGTATCGAGCACGGCCGCGGTGACCGTGTGGCTGCGGAAGGCGATCTCGGTCACGGTCTTCGCCGTGCGCAGGTCGGGTCCGGCGCCGACGCACCCGAGCCCGGGCACGAGCGCGACGCGGGGCAGCGGGCTGAGCATGCCCAGGCCGGCCGGCACGCGGTCGGCGTGGCGGGCGTAATAGGCCTCGTAGCCCGCCACGAATGCGTCGACGACCTCGTCGACCTCGGCCGCATCGCGCACGACCAGGCTGCGCGCGCCGATCCGCAGCACATGGTCGGGGGTGCCGCGCGCGGCGGTCGCGACCCGCTCGACATCGGTCCGGTCGGCGAGGTCGCGCTGCGAGCGGTCGACGGAAAGCACCTGGCGGCCACCCTCGCACAGGCGCTCGCGCAGGCGGCGCAGGAGCGCCGCGGCCGCCGCTTCGGTGAGCGGCTCGCCGTCCGCCACCGGCGCCGGCCGGCGGCGCTCGGCGATGTGGGCCGCCGCCCGCCGAACGAGGTCGAGGGTGGCGTCGTAGCTCTCCTCGTGTGTCGCCCCCCAGGTCACCAAGCCGTGCTTGTCGAGCACGACGGCGCGCGCATCGGCGTGCTCGGCGGTGCGCTTGGAGAGCTCGAAGCCCGGCCGCAGGTAGGGGACCACGGCGACGTCAGGCCCGAGCGCCGCGGCCACGGTGGCGCGCGCGCCGGGGTGGTTGGTGAGGGTGCAGATCGCGTCGGCGTGGGTGTGGTCGACGTGGCGGTGCGGCACGAAGCCGTGCAGCAGCGTCTCGATCGACGGCCGCCGCGCGGCCGGGTCGGTCATGCAGCGGGCGAGATGGGCGACCATCTCCGGGTCGGACATCGCCGCGCGCGACCGCAGCGGCAGCAGCTCGTCCAGGTAGAGGCCGGGGAAGCCGTCGGCGGCGATGGTCGCAAGGTCGGTGCCGCTGCCCTTGATCCGCAGCACCTCGCGCGGCCGCCCGAGGTGGTCGTGCTCGGCGATCTTGGACGAGGTGTTACCGCCGCCGTGGACGACGAGCGTCGGGTCGGCGCCGAGCGCGCGCGAGCGGTTGACCAGCCGCTCGAGGTCGTCTCGGCCCTCGATCACGTGCCCGCCGCCCTCCACAGCGGCCGCACGAGCCCCTCCTCGGAGAGCTCGAGCATGCGCCGGTTGACCTGCATGAAGCGGCCGAAGAGCTCGTCGTAGGCGGCGTGCGCGGCCGCGTCGGGCTCGTGGGTGCGCGGGAAGCGCACGACCCGCGCCGCCGCCTCCTCCACGCTCGTCTCGAGACCGGCGCCGACGCGCGCGTAGAGCGCGGCGCCCAGGGCGGTCGACTCGGTCACTGCCGGCACGCGCACCTGCGCCCCGAGCACGTCGGCCAGGATCTGCGGCCACAGCAGGCCGTTGGCGGCGCCCCCGGTGAAGACCACCGTCTCGGGCCGCACGCCGGTCACCTCGGCGACGATGTCGAGGTGCGCGCGCGACACGTAGGCCGCGTTCTCCTCGATCGCGCGGATGCACTCGCCCCGTCCGGCCCGCGCCGGATCCCCGATGTCGAAGCCGAGGAACGAAGGGGCCGCGTGCACCCACCGGTTGGCCTGCATCACGTTCGAGAACACGCCGACGACGCCGTTGGCGCCCTGCGGCACCGCGGCGGCGAGCTCGTCCATCAGCCGGTAGGCGTCCATCCCGCGCCCGGCGGCGCGCTCGACCTCGGGGGCGCAGAACGCGTCGCGGAACCAGCGCATCACGAGGCCGCTGTAGAAGCCGATCCCCTCCATCATCCAGCGGCCATCGGCGGCGTGGCAGAGCGTGCGCAGCCGCGCCTGCGGGTCGATCGCCGGCGTGTCGAGCACGACCGTCTGCTGCCAGAACGTCCCGCCGACGACGGTGACGCTGCCCGGCTCGGTCACGCCGATCCCGACCAGCCCGAGCTGCGTGTCGGCTCCGCCGGCCACGACCGGCGTCCCCGGGGTAAGGCCCGTCTCGGCCGCCGCCCGCTCGGTCACGGCGCCGATCACCGTCCCGGGGCTTCGCACCGGCGGGAAGATCGCCGGGTCGAGGCCGCAGATCGCGATCACCTCGTCAGACCAGGTGCGCGCGGCCAGATCGAACATGCCCGAGCTCGAGCCGAGCGAGGGGTCGGTGACGAACTCACCCGAGAGCCGCGTCAGGATCCAGTCTCCGAGCATGCCGACGTGCGCGGCGGCGGCGAGCACCTCGGGCCGGTGCGCGGCGATCCAGAGGAAGCGGGCGGGCGCCGTGATCGCCACCCAGTCGCCGGCGCGGCGGTAGATGCGCTCGGCGGCGCCCGACTCGACCAGCCGCCGGGCCTCGTCCGCGGCGCGCGAGTCGACATTCGGGCACGCCCACAGCTCGCGCCCGGCGGCGTCCCACACCACCATGCCCTCGCGCATGCTGGTCGCGCTGACGGCGGCGATGTCGGCGCCGCACAGGCCGGAGCGCTGCAGCGCCTCGCGCACGCACTCGCAGATCAGCGCCCAGTTCGGACGCGCCGTGAACTCCTGCGAGCCGGGCACGCCGGGCTCCGGGCGGTGCACCCATTCGCGCTGGCCCGAGCCGGCGACGGCGCCGCCCGCGTCGACGATCACCGCACGGCAGCTGCCGGTGCCGGCGTCGATCGCAAGCGTGTGCCCCCCACCGCTCACAGGCCGAACCGCAGCGGCCGGCCACGCGCGAACCGGTCGATGTCCTCCGCGAGCATCCGCACGCCGCGCTCGACCGTCTCGGCAGTCGCACCGCCGATGTGCGGCGTCACCACCACGTTGCGCATGTCGAGCAGCGGATTGCGCCCCGGCGAGGGCCGCACGACGTCGAGCGCCGCGCCGCCGAGATGCCCCGTGCGCAGGGCGACGGCGAGCGCCGCCTCGTCGACCAGCGACTCGCGGGCGGTATTGATGAAGCACGCGCCATGGCGCATCGCGGCGAACTGCGGCGCCGCCATCATGTCCTCGTTCTCGGGGCTCGACCGCGCGTGCAGCGAGACGAACTCGGGCTCCGCGATCACGCGGTCGAAACCCGCCGGCTCGACGCCGTCGGCGTAGTCGCCGGCCGCGACGACCGGGTCGTGGGCGAGCACCCGCATCCCGAGCGCCGTCGCGGCGTGGCCGACGCGCCGGCCCACCTGGCCGTAGCCGACGAGCCCGAGCATGCGTCCGGCCAGCTCGACGCCGAAGAACTCGGCCCCCTCGAACGCCGACTCGCCCAGCGCGCCGCCCTCGAGGAGATAGGTCTGCGATCGGTACACGCCGCGCGCGAGCATGATCAGGAAGCCGATCGTGAGCTCGACCACCGCCTGCGCGTTCTTACCCGGCGTGTTGGCGACCGGGATGCCGCGCGCGGCCGCAGCCGCGACGTCGACGTTCACCGGACCGCCGCGGGCGCAGCACACCAGGCGCAGACCGGGGACGGCCAGCACGGCGTCGCTGACGGCGGCGCCGTGCACCACCAGCACGTCGTGCCCGGGCAGCAGCGCGACCAGCTCGTCCGGGCTGCCGGCGTACTCCCGCAGCCGCCGCTCCGAGTCGGTGCGCGGCGGCGGCGTGCTCGCGTCGGACACCTGCACGGCCGTGATCTCGTGCGCTTCGCCCAGCCGGGCCTCGAGCCCGGCCCGGAACGCCTCGGCGGTCACATACGGGTCGCCGACCGCGAGGATGCGCAGCCGCTGCGTCATGGATACTGGCGCACCGGCACGAGGTCGATTGCGTGGCCGCTGCCCGACTCGACGATCATCTTCAGCATCGGCTCCGTGTCCAGGTAGTAGAACTCGATCGTCTCGCCGATGCGCCCGCCCATGAGCGGCGTCGCTCCGAGCTCGGCGTAGTAGGCCTTGAGCGCGTCTGACTCCTCGGGCGTGTGGCGCATGACGGCCAGGTGGTGCAGGCCCTCGCCGTGCTCGTCGAGCCAGTCCTTGTAGATGCTCGGCCCGTCGAGCGGCTGGATGAGCTCGAAGACGATGCTGCCCGTGTCGACCTCGGCGCCGATCATCGAGTACTCGACGTCGCGCCCCTTGTAGTGGGTGTGGTGCAGCGACGGCGGCACGTGCTCGTAGACGTTCCACGGCCCCCACCCGAGCGCGCGGTGGTAGCGCTCCATCGCCTGGTCGATGTCGCGCACGACGCATGCGACCTGGCTGATCGGCAGCCCGCCCTTGGGTATCGCCTCGGTCATCCCCTCACCTCCGGTCTCGCGGGTCTCGTGGGTACCATCATGTCGCGCCGCCCGGCAGGTCGACGTCGTCCGCCTCGAGCGCGATCCCGAGCGTCTGGCCGCCGTCGAGGACGACCGTCTGGCCGGTCAGGTAGGCGGCCTCGTCCGACGCCAGGAAGCGCGCCAGCGAGGCGACGTCCTGCGGCTCACCGAAGCGGCCGAGCGGGATCGTCCGCAGGTACTGCGGTCCCAGCACAGGATCCTCGATCACGAACTTCGCGATGCGGGTGTTGACGACGCCGGGCGCGACCGCGTTCACGCGGATGCCGAGCGGGCCCAGATCCATCGCCGCCGAGCGCACGAACGCGTCCACGCCGCCCTTCGAGGTGTTGTAGACGCTCATCCCGCGCTCGACGTGGAAGCCGTTGATCGACGACGTGAGCACGATCGCGCCGCTGCCGCGGCCGACCATCTCCCGCGCCGCCTCCTGAGTGCACAGGAAGGCGCCGGTGAGGTTCACGTCGAGCACGTGCTGCCAGGAGCGATCGTCGAGCTCGAGCAGCGGCTTCACGGCGGCGATGCCGGCATGCGCGATGCAGACGTCGATCCGACCGGCGGCGGCCAGGCAGGCGTCCACCCCGCGGCGCACATCGGCGCGTTGGCTGACGTCGCCCGCGACGGCAGACGCGCGCGGCCCGAGGGCGGCGGCGGCCGCCGCCACCTCGTCCGCGTCGAGATCGAACAGAACGACGGTCGCGCCGTCGGCGACGAAGCGGCTCGCGATCGCAAGGCCGATCCCGCGCGCCGCGCCCGTCACCATCACGCCCTTGCCGGCGAAATCGCTCATTCGCGGTCGAGCACCTGGCCGCCGTCGATCGGGATCGTGGCCCCCGTCACCCAGCTCGAGCCTGGGCCGATCAGCCACACGATCCAGCCGGCCAGCTCCTCGGGGGTCGCGATGCGGCCCAGCGGCACCTGGTCCGCCAGCCACCGGTAGGCCTCGTCCAGATCCTCGGCCCAGGTCTCGTGGATCGGCGTGTCCACCGGGCCGGGGGCGATCGAGTTCACGCGGATGCGGTCGGGCGCGAGCTCGGCCGCAAACGCCTTGGTCAGGTACTCGAGCGCCGCCTTGGTCATCCCGTACACCGACTGCCCGGCCCGCACCATCGAGCCGGACGACGAGCTGATGTTGACGACCGCCGCCCGGTCGGATGCGCGCAGGAGCGGCAGCGCGGCCTGGACGAGCAGGAAGGGCGCGCGGATGTTGACCATCAGGTGCTGGTCGAGGTCGGCCACCTGCCAGTCGGCGAGCGGCATCACCCGGATCACCGCCGCGTTGTTCACGACCGCGTCGAGGCGGCCGAAGGTGTCGGCCACGGCTGCCACGAGCAGCGCGGGGACGGCGGCCTCGGCGAGGTCGGCGGCGATCACGAGCGCGGTGCCGCCGGCGGCGCGCACGTCCTCCGCCACCTGCTCGAGCAGCTCCTGGCGGCGGCCGACGAGCGCCACGTCCCACCCGCCCGCCGCCAGCAGGCGGGCGGTGGCGGCACCGATCCCGGTACCGCCACCCGTGACGATCGCAACCGGCCTCGTCTCCGCCTCCGCGGTCACAGCAGGTGGTGGCGGTGCTCGTGGGCCGTCGCGCTCTCGGGCACCTCGGCGATCGCGTCACCGGCTCGCGCGAGCCACGCCGAGCGCCCGGACGAGAGCATCCCGAGCAGGACGAGCACGCCGACGCCGAGCCACACGACCACGATCGGTGCGGCCAGCTTGACCGGCCAGGCCGGCAGCGGGTTCAGCGACTCGTAGCCGACGATGATGAGCGCGATCGACGACACGATCGGGAACACGACGTGATAGAGCGGGTTGAAGTCGGCCTTGTGCACGCCGCGGTAGAGGACGAACACGCCGATGTTGGCCATGATGTAGACGGGGATCAGGGCGAACGTGAACATCGTGCCGGTCACGTTGTACACGTTCGCGACGCCGATCAGGATCGGCAGCACGATCCCGAGCGCGATGTTCACGACCGTCTGCAGCCCGACCGCGTTCACCGGAGTCTTGAACTTCGGGTGCACCTTCGTCAGCGCCGACGGCAGCGCGCCGGTGCGGGCCATGCCGAAGAAGATGCGCGTCGAGGCGTTCATGCACGCGATCGAGACCGCGATCGCCGAGTTGAAGAGCGCGATCAGCACCAGGATCCAGAGGCTGCCCCAGTAGTGATGGCCGAGCACGAAGGCCGGCAGCTCGGACGAGCTCGTGAACCCTGAGATGTCGTTCGTGCCCCAGCCGGAGAGCTGCCCCCACGAGACGAGCACGAGGAAGACCCCGAGGATCAGGATCGACCCGAGCACGCCCCGGGGGATATTGCGGTGCGGGTCCTCGCTCTCCTCCGCCAACGGCGCCGCCGCGTCCCAGCCGGTGATGGCGAAGATGGCGAACACGATCGCGAGGAAGAAGTCGTGCGTGCTCGGCGCGTTGCCCGGGTTGAGCCACGAGAAGCTTGTGCCGCCGTGGCCGGGGTCGAACAGCCCGAACAGGGCGAGCCCGAGGCAGACGACGATCTCGAAGATGCCGAGCACGATGATCACGCCTGTCGAGAGCTCGATGCCGCGGAATGCGGTGAACGCGACCACGGCGATCAGGAAGACCATGAACACCCACCAGGGGAAGTTCCAGCCGTACTCGGCCTTCAGCGTGCCGTGCAGCGTGTCGCCCATGAACGACCCCACCTGGGCGACGACGACCGGGTAGAAGAGCAGGTACACCCAGGCGACCAGGAACCCGGCCTGTCCGCCGAGCGTACGGCTGACGTAGGTGTAGTAGGTGCCCGCCGAGGTCATGTGCTTCGCGAGCTGCGAGAGCACGGTGCCCAGCATGAGGGCGATGATGAACGCCGCGAAATAGGCCAGCGGCGCGGCGGTGCCGGCCAGGCTGGCGATGAACGGGATCGTGAAGAGGCCCGCGATCGCCGGTGCGATCGAGGTGACGCCCTGCATCAGGACGCCCGGCAGGCCGATTGCGCCCGCCTTCAGCTCGGTCTGGGCGACCGTGTGCTGCGTCGCCTCCGACCCACCGCCACTCTGAGTGTCTGCCATTACCCCTCTTCCCCTCGACGTTTGCCTCGTTCGAGATCGCCCGCGGGGGCCGGCATCCGGGCGGACGTCGACACCTGCACCTCGACCCGCATGCGGTCGGTGCGCAGCCACGAGCGGTAGCAGTGGAAGGGACGCATCTCGGCATCCCACGACACGGACTCGATGAACGCGAGCGGCGCCCCCGGGTCCACCTCGAGCATCCGGGCGACCTTGTCATGCGCCCGCACGGCCTCGAGGAAGCGGCGGCCGCCCGCGACTTCGAGGCGATGCTCGTCCTTCAGCCGCTGGTACAGCGAGTCGCGGCCGTCCATGCGCAGCACCGTGTCGGCGAGCGCCTCCGGCAGGAAGTCCGAGACGACGAGCGCCAGGCGGCCGTCGACGGAGCGCAGGCGCTCCATGACGACACCCCGCGAGCCCTCCGGCAGGGCGAGCGCCGCGGCCGCCCAGCTCGGGAGCTGGGTCACCTCGCGGCGCAGGATCTCCGACGTCACCGCCCGGCCGAGCCGGAACACCTCGTCCTGGAAGAATCCCTCCTGCGACTGCACGAGCCACATCCGCGGCGACGCCGAGGCGACGAAGGTGCCGAACCCCTTGCGCCGGATCACCATGCCCTCCTGCTCGAGCCGGGCGAGCGCCTGGCGCACCGTCGTGCGCGAGATCTCGAAGTGCCCGCAGAGCTCGGACTCCGAGGGCAGCCGCTCCCCGGGCCGCCACCGGCCCGTCGAGATCGCGCCCTCGATCACGCCCGCGAGCTGGAACCAGTACGGGACGGGCGAGTCGCGGTCAATCCGGCTGTGCGGCAGGGACGTCATCCTGTAGTGACAGGCGACGTTAGGGCATCGTGGCGATGGTGTCAAGCGATTATTGGGGACTGTCCCCGCATGGGGACAGTCCCCGCTGTTCGGTGTCTCGGGGCCAGCCGCGGATCGGCCCCAGCCCGCGTTTCTCCGCCCAGCTACGCCCGCCGGTCGCGGCGCAGCGCCTCGATCCGGCGCCGGTCGAGCTTGGTCGGGCGCGGCCCACCGGGGCCCGCGCCGGGAGCGCGCGAGAGGCGCCGTTCGCGGCGGCGGCGGCCCGCGCGGCCACCGACTCGGCCGTCTCCTCGTACAGCGTTGCCGCGACCCTGGCGGGGCCGCGCTTCTCGGCCAGCCCCTGCACGACGACCGTGAAGCGCGTCTCGCCCACCCGCACATCCACGATGTCGCCGGTGCGGACGTCCTTCGCCGGCTTCACCCGCTCCGAGTTCACGCGCACGTGCCCGCCGGCGACGGCGTCCGTCGCCAGGCCACGGGTCTTGAAGAACCGTGCCGCCCAGAGCCACCTGTCGATGCGCATCGCCACGGCCTGAAACCGTACACGTGGCATCATGGTTGCATGGACATCGCGTGCACGCTTGCAGCCACCGACCTCGCGGCGCAGGCCGCGGCCTGGCGGCGGCTGATCGCGAGCGCGGGCAGCGGGCGGGAGGAGACCCCCACCGGCCTCCGGCTGCGGTTCCGGTCCGGCGCCGGCGTTGCCGAGGAGCTCGAGGCGCTCGCCGCGACCGAGCGCGTGTGCTGCGCCTGGGCGACCTGGACGGTCATGACCGACGGCGACGACGTCGTGCTCGACGTCGCCTCTTCGGGCGAGGGCGTCGCCGCGCTCCACTCGATGCTCACGAGCGCCCCGGCATAGCATCCGGCGGTGGCGCTCGACGATATGCGAGCCGCGTTCGCGGATGCGGCCGCAAAGGACGGCATCATCCTCGAGCGGGGGTCGTTCGACTGGCTGAGCGAGCAGGGCCACGTCGGCCTCGAGCGCATCGCCAAGGCGCGGCGGGATCCGGCCATCGTTGCGCCGGTCGTCGCCGCACTCGCCGTGCTCGAGCGCATCTGCGCCCGCCTGCGCGGGGACGTCTCGGTGCTC
This sequence comes from uncultured Actinomycetes bacterium, assembly GCA_963825325.1. Taxonomy (GTDB): domain Bacteria; phylum Actinomycetota; class Thermoleophilia; order Gaiellales; family JAICJC01; genus JAICJC01. The sequence goes on along the minus strand of CAWGSU010000002.1, from coordinate 19,350 downwards.
GCCGCGGCGCGCGAGAACCTGCTCCTGCCCATCGATCTGATGCACGCACCGACGGGCACCGTGATCGAGGTGGACGGCTCCGAGCACTTCACGTCGGCGCGGCTGGCCGCGCTCACCCTCTACCCCGGCGATGCCGCCGTCGGCTTCGATGTCGCGCATCACATGCAGCTCTGCCGCGACGTCTGCGAGCGCAGCGACACGCTCTCGCGCGGGCTGCCGGCCAAGGCGTTCGGCTTCGGCGGGGTGCTGCGCGAGCGCGCCTACAACGACGCCCTCCGCGACCTGGCGACGCCCGCAATGGGCCATCCGCCGCTCGTCCGCATCGCCGCGGCCGACGGCGACGGGGCGGCCGCCTACCGCCGCCACCGGGCCGCCCTGCTGCGGCTGTCAGCCGCCTGAGCGGCCGCGGCGTCCGGGATCGTGCACGTCGGTCGCCGAGACGTTGATCGTGCGGCAGCGGCCGCAGCGGACGCGCACACGGTAGGTCATGTACTCGCCGTCCATCGCCTCGGCGAGCAGGTTCCCGCAGGTGCCGCAGACGTAGTCGTCGGCGCCGTTGCCGCGGAACACCGGCCGGCCGGGATCGTCCTGCACAGCCGTGCCGCCGTCGTTCGGCACCTCGCCCGGCCGCACCGCGCGCATCGCGATCCTCGCCACGGCGCCGCCCGTCAGAGCTTTCCGAGCTTCCCCGCGAAGTCGGTGACGAGCGCGTCGAGCACGCCGCTCACGACCCCCTCGCCCATCGACGCAGCCTTACCCGTGATCTGCGCGTTCGTGTGGATCGTGCCGCCGCCGTCGGTGCACTGAAACGTGATCGTCGCGTTCGCATACCCCTGGCCGCCTGCCTCGCGCGACTTGACAGTCAGCACCGCGCGATGCGCATCGGCGTCCTGCTCGGTGATCTCGAGCGTGCCCGCGAACGTGAGCCCCATCGCCCCCATCTTCACCTTGATCTGGGCCTTGACGGCGTCGGGCCCGATGCGCTCGAGCACCGTCGCCCCCTCGACGCACGGGATCACGCGATCGAGGTCGAGAAGCGTCGTGTAGCTGTCATCGATCGGCCGCGCCGTCGTGAAGGGATGATCCAGCACCACTGCCATTCGCGACGTCCTCCTCGGGGAAGCGGTTCACACCAGAGCCGCCAGATTATAGGCTTCGGGTCGTGGGGATCCCGGCAGGCACATACCGCTTCGGCCCCGAGAACGCGACCCTCTCGCTCAACACGGGGCGCATCGGCAAGGTTGCGCGCGCCGGGCACGATCTGCTGATCCACGTGACCGTCTGGGAGGGCACGCTCGCGGTCGCCGCCGACGCGGCCGGGTCGCGCATCGAGGTGAGCGCCGACGGCGCGTCGATGCAGGTCATCGACGGCACGGGCGGCATGAAGGCCCTCGACGACGACGACAAGGCGAACATCGCCCAGACGATCGACGAGGAGGTGCTCATGAAGCAGGGTGTCACCTTCCGCTCGACGCGCGTCGAGCCGGCGGGCGAGGGCCTGCACGCCGTGGGCGACCTCACGCTGCTCGGCCACACCCGCCCGCTCGCGTTCGACGTCAGCCTCGCGGGCGACGGGACAGTGTCTGCGGTCGCCGTGGTGAAGCAGACCGACTTCGGGATGAAGCCCTACTCGGCCCTCTTCGGCGCGCTCAAGGTCGCCGACGAGGTGCGCGTCTCGCTCTCGGCGAAGCTGCCTCAGTCCCTGTAGACCGCCTGCGCGTCGAGGCCGCCCTCGACCCCGGGCGGAAGCGCGCCGGTCCCGTGCGCGTAGAGGGCCAGGTCGGCGATCGTCCCCACCTTCGTCGGATCGCTGCCGTCGCCGTCCACCCACGCGCCGTTCGACCACGTGAGCGTCTCCGGCGCGGCACCGAGCTGCATGCCGGCCAGGAGCCGCGCCTTGTCGCGGATCCTGGTCGTCGCGGTGGCGATCGCCGCGCTCGTCCCGGCGGAAGGGCTCGTGTTGTAGCCGTGGCCCGTGCCGAACCGGTCGGTGTCTGCCGGCACGACCTTGACGTCGAGCGGCGGCACGCCGAGGTCCTCGGCGACCTGCTGGGCGTAGGCGGGCTCGTTGCCGTCGGCGTCCGTGGTGAGGCTCAGCACCATCTTGCCGGTCGGGTGCACGCGGATGAAGACTGCTCGGTAGGCCTCGTTCGCCACTAGGGACGCTCCTCATGGTCGGGGGTGTTCGACATCGCCGCCAGCCGCTGGCGCTCCTGATGGGCACGCAGCGCGTTGTGCTCCTCGAGGTCGCAGAACGCCGGCTGCGGACCACCCTGCGGATGCGCGGGCACCGCCGGGCGCTCACAGCCGGGATAGATGCAGGTCTTGCCGCGGGGATCGGGGCGGTCACTCATCCGTCACCCAGCCCGGTGTGGTGTTTCCCTTGCTCGGGCCGTGCCCGCTCGGCATCGCGACCGAGCTGCCCGCGACCGGGGTGGCGCTCGCCCACGGCTCCGGCTCATCGGCGCCGGCCGAGGGGGCGTCGGCGAGGGCGGGCGGATCCCACTCGGACGCGCCGATCGCACGCACGACCTCGCGCAGGGCGGCGTAGCTGTGTCCGCTCACGAGCGCGTCGCAGTGCGGCAGCGCCGCCACCATGCCGCCGGCGCGCACCGAGAAGGCGGTCGCGCTCAGGCGCGGGTTCACCCACACGATGCGGTGGGCGAGCCGCCCCAGCCGCTCCATCTCACGCCCGACCAGCACCGGGTCGCCCCGCTCCCAGCCGTCGGAGAGGATGACCACCACCGCCCCGCGGGCCATGCCGCGGCGGCCGTGGCGGTCGTTGAACGCCTTGAGCGCATCGCCGATCCGCGTCCCGCTCGACCAGTCCGGCGCGGCCGCGGCGGCGCGCTGGATCGCCCGCTCGGGGTGGCGGGACGCGAGCGCCCGGGTGAGCCGGGTGAGCCGGGTCGCAAACACGAACGCCTCGGCATTCGGGCCGCTGCCCGCCGCGCACGTCAGGAACTGCAGGTAGGCGCGGGCGTACGGCTCCATCGAGCCGGAGATGTCACAGAGCATGACCAGCCGGCGCGGGGCGATCCGGCGACGGCGACGGGCGAGGCGGATCGGATCGCCGCCGGTGCGCAGGCTCGTGCGCAGCGTCCGCCGCATGTCCACGTGCTGGCCGTGACGGCCGCGCTCGTACCGGCGGGTGCGCCGGAGGGGCGTCGCCAGGCGCAGGCGCGACATGAGCGTGTAGAGCTGCGCGAGCTCGGCCGGGGTGAGGGTGTCGAAGCTGCGCTCCCCCAGCCGCTCCGCGTCGCTGGCGGCGGCCACGGGCACGTCGACGGCCTCATCCTCGTCGTCGCCCTCTTGCCCGGAGCCTGTGGAAACGCCGGTGGGCGACCGCTCGCCGCCGTCGATGCTGCGCCCGTGCGTCGCGCGGCGGTCGTCGCCGGACTCGGCGACGGCGTGCACGTCGTCGGGCGCAAAGGGCGCATCCCGCTGGACGCCGCCGAACACCTGCGCGAAGACCGCGTCGAACACCGGCCCGTGCATGGGGTCGGTCACGAGCACCGCGCGGGCGGTGACGTACAGCCGCCGGCGGCTGACAGGCCGCACGAGCACGAGCGCACGGGCGAGGTCGGCGGCCCGGGCCGGCGTGACCGGCAGGCCGGCCTCGTGCAGACGGCGGCAGAACGCGCCGGCAAGCTCGGGCAGGTCGAGCTCGACCGTCTGCACCCGGAAGGCACGGTCAGCGCTAGTCACCGCCGCTCACCAGCCGATCGAGGCCGGCCGCGCGGACGACCTCCTGATCCTCTCCGTACTTCAGCACCGAGCCGAGCGTGCGGCCGGCGACGGCGGCGTCGAGCCGCTCGATGCCGAGCAGGTCGAGCGCGCGCAGCCAGTCGATCGCCTCGGCGATCCCCGGCGGCTTCTGCACGTCGGAGTCGCGCAGCCGCGAGACGGCGGCGGCCACCTGCACCGCGAGCACCTGCGCCGATCCGGGCACGCGCCGGCGCACGATCTCGACCACCCGCTCGGCGCTCGGATACTCGATCCAGTGGTAGAGGCAGCGGCGCTTGACGGCGTCGTGCAGGTCGCGCGTGCGGTTCGAGGTGAGCACGATGATCGGCGGATGGGTGGCCCGGATCGTGCCGATCTCGGGGATGGTCACCGCCGCCTCGGCCAGCAGCTCGAGCAGGAACGCCTCGAAGTCGTCGTCGGCGCGATCGATCTCGTCGACGAGCAGGACGGCTGGACGCGGCCCGGGGTGCTCGAGCGCCTGCAGGAGCGGTCGCCGGATCAGGTAGTCGGGGCCGAAGAGGTCCTCCTCGCGCAGCTCGGCGCCGCGCGAGTCGGCCAGGCGGATGCTGAGCAGCTGGCGGGGGTAGTTCCACTCGTAGAGCGCCTCCGCCGCGTCGATGCCCTCGTAGCACTGCAGGCGCACGAGCGGCGTCTGCAGCACCGCCGCAAGCGCCTTCCCGGCCTCGGTCTTGCCCACCCCGGCCTCGCCCTCCAGGAGCAGCGGCTGAGGCAGGCGCACGCCCAGGAAGAGCGACGTCGCCAGCGCCTCGTCGACCAGGTAGTCGATCTCGGCCAGCCGCACGGCGAGGGTCTCGATGTCGGGCGCGAGCGCGCGCACCTCATCGGCGGCCTCGCCCGTGACCCGCGGCAGGCTCATGCGGCGTTCGCCGCCGCAAGGACGGCCCGGTAGTCGTCCTCGGTATCGACGTCGAGCGGGATCGGGCCGGCGATCGCCGCCTCGACGGCGGTGCCGGCGTGGCGGTCGAGCAACCGCCAGACGCCGCGGTCGCCGTGCAGGCCGGCGAGCTCGCCGAAGGCGCTGCGCGCAAAGGCGATCGGGTGGCCGCGGCCGTCGTCGTAGCGGCAGACCGCGATCGGCGCCTCGCCGCGGCCCGCGAGCAGCGCCGCCACGGTGGCCGCGGTCACGCCCGGCTGGTCGCCGAGCATGAGCACGAGCACGTCGCAGCGGGGGTCGAGCCGCTCGAGCGCGCGGGCGATCGACGACGAGCAGCCCGCGCCGTAGCCGTCGTTGCGCACGACGTCCGCACCGGCGAGGTCGACGCCCGCGCGCACCTCGTCGGCCGCCCCGCCGATCGCGACAAGGAGCTGGTCGAAGGCGCACGCGCGCGCCACCGAGACGACGTGGCCGAGCAGCGTGCCACCACCGTAGGGCAGCAGCTGCTTGGGCCGCCCCAGGCGCGCGGAGCCGCCCGCGCCGAGCACGAGCCCGGTCACGAACCCCTCAGTCGGAGACGCGGGCATGCCTGCTCTGCGCCTCGAACGTCGCCTTGCAGCCCTCGCAGCAGAAGTAGACGGTGCGGCCGTCGTGCTCGACCGAGGGCGTGCTCGCGATCGCCGCGACCGTCATCCCGCAGATCGGGTCGACCGCGAGCGGCGGCGCGTCGGCAGCGGCGGCCGGCGGCTGCGTCGGCCCGGCGGCCGGCGCCCGCCGGTCGCGGCGAACGGCGACGATCCGCGCCAGGATCGAGAGCGCGATTTCGGCGGGGGTGCGCGCGCCGATGTCGATCCCCGCAGGCACGTCGATGCGGGCGACGAGCTCCTCGGGGACGCCGTCGCTGCGTAGCTCGGCGAGCACGCCGGTGCCCCGCTTCGGACTCGCGACGAGGCCGACATATGGCACGCCCGCCTCCAGACCGCGGCGCAGGGTGTGCAGCTCGCCACGGCCATGCGCCGCCACCACGAGGGCGAGGTCGCCCGCGCGCGGCTCGACCGCGGCGCCGTCGACGCCGAGCACGGCCAGGCCGAGCTCCGACCCCATGCGCAGGACGGCGCCGGCGACCGGGGTCTCGCCGACCACGAGCACCCGCGGCGCCGGCAGCACGGGCTCGAGGAACACCTCGATCGCTCCGCCGGAGAGGCACGGGTTCTGGACGGTCACCGCGCCGTCGACGTCGTCGGCGGTCGCGGCGGGGTCGTCCTCGCTGAACGGCAGGATGCGCAGCAGCACGGCCTGGCCCGTCTGGATCGCCTGCAGCGAGTACGCGCGCACGCTGTGCTCGCTGCAGGCGCCGCCGACGAAGCCCTCGATCGTGCCGTCGGCGAGCACGAGCGCGACGTTGCCCGCCTGCACGCTCGTCGGCCGCTGCGCGCGCACCACCGTCGCGGTCACGAACGACGCGCCCTCGGCGGCGAGCTCCTCGGCCCGCCGCGACATGGCGGCGGTGATCATTGCGGCGGCTCTGCCCTTCCCTGCATGGCCGCCCACACCCGCGCGGGGGTGCACGGCATGTCGATGTGGTCGACGCCGTGGGTCTCATACAGCGCGTCGATGACGGCGTTCACGATCGCCGGCGGCGAGCCCACGTTGGGCGACTCGCCGACGCCCTTGGCGCCGAGCGGGTGGTGCGGGCACGGCGTGACCGTCTCGCCGAGCTCGAAGTCCGGGCACTCGAGCGCGGTCGGGATCAGGTAGTCCATGAACGAGGAGTTCAGGCAGTTGCCCTCCTCGTCGAAGCTGATCAGCTCCATCAGCGCGATGCCGACGCCCTCGGCCAGGCCGCCGTGGATCTGGCCGTCGACGATCATCGGGTTGATGCGAACGCCGCAGTCGTCCACGGCGATGAAGCGGCGGACGGTGACCTGGGCCGTGTCGGGATCGATGTCGACGACCGCGATGTAGGCGCCGTACGGGTAGGTCAGGTTGGGCGGGTCGTAGATCACCTGCGCGTCCAGGCCGCCCTCCATGCCCTCGGGCATCGTCTCGCCGCTGTAGGCGCGGACGGCGATGTCCTCGATCATCGCGCCCTTCTCGGGGTCGCCCTTGACGAACCAGCGGCCCTTCTCCCAGGCCAGGTCCTCGGGGCGCGTCTCGAGCATCGTCGCGGCGATCAGCCGGGCCTTGTCGCGCACCTTGCGCGAGACGACGGCCACCGCGGCGCCCGAGACGGGCGTCGAGCGGCTGCCGTAGGTGCCCAGGCCGTACGGCGACTTGTCGGTGTCGCCGTGGCGCACCTCGACGTCCTCGGGCGGGATGCCGAGCTCCTCGGCGACGATCTGGGCGAACGTCGTCTCGTGGCCCTGCCCCTGCGTCTGGGCGCTGATCGAGACGACGGCCTTGCCGGACGGGTGCACGCGCAGGTCGGCGCCGTCGTTCATCGCCAGGCCGAGGATGTCCATGTGCTTGCGCGGCCCGGCGCCGACGCCCTCGGTGAAAAAGGCCACGCCGATCCCCATCAGCTCGCCGCGGGCGCGCTTCTCGGCCTGCTCGCGGCGCAGGTCCTCGTAGCCGGCGATGTCCATCGCCACGCGCATCGTCGTTGCGTAGTTGCCGGAGTCGTACGTCCAGCCGGTGGTGGTCTCGTACGGGAACTGCTCCGGCGCGATGAAGCTCTGCATGCGCACGTCGATCGGGTCGGCCTTCATCTCGAGCGCGAGCGCATCCACCATCCGCTCGACGAGGTACACGGCCTCGGTGATGCGGAACGAGCACCGGTAGGCGACGCCCCCCGGGGCCTTGTTCGTGTACACGGCCTTGACCTTGACGTGCGACGCCTCGAGGGCGTAGGAACCGCACACGATGTGGAAGAAGCCGGCCGGGAACTTGGTCGGCTGCGCGGTCGAGTCGAACGCGCCGTGGTCGGCGATGACGTCGACCCGCAGGCCGGTGATCTTGCCGCCCTTCGAGCACATCTCCGCGTGCATGACGTAGTCGCGGGCAAAGCCCGTGGACACCAGGTTCTCGGTGCGGTTCTCGACCCACTTCACGGGGACGCCGGCGACGATCGAGCCGGCGATCGCGCACACGTAGCCGGGGTAGACCGGCACCTTGTTGCCGAAGCCGCCGCCGATGTCGGAGCAGCGGATGCGGATCATGTGCTCGGCCAGGCCGGCGACGTGCGCGTAGACGGTGCGGTGCGCGTGCGGCGCCTGGTTGCCGTTGTAGATGTCGAGCTGGCCGGTCTTGGGGTTGAAGTCGGCGATCATCCCGCACGTCTCGAGCGGGGCCGGGTGGCAGCGCGGGTAGATGATGTCGCGCGTGACGACCGTGTCGGCCTCGGCGAAGGCTTTGTCGGTCGCCTCCTCGTCGCCGGCCTCCCACGTCGGGCTCGCCAGGTTGTCGCGCTGGCCGGACTTGTCGTCGCGGATCAGCGGCGCGTCGGCGTCGAGCGCCTTGCGCGCGTTCACGACCGCAGGCAGCGGCTCGTACTCGACGTCGATCAGCTGCAGGGCGTCGTTGGCGGAGTACTCGTCGGTCGCGATCACGAACGCGACCTCCTGGCCCTGGAAGCGCACCTTGTCGCCCGCGAGCACGGCCTGCGTGTCGTAGGAGATCGTCGGCATCCACGCCAGGCCGAGCGTCTCGAGGTCCTTGGCCGTGACGACCGCGGCCACGTTGGGGTGCGCCAGCGCGCGCGACGTGTCGATCGAGACGATGCGCGCGTGCGCGTACGGGCTGCGCAGCAGCGCGCCGTAGACCATGCCGGGCAGCTTGATGTCGTCCAGGTAGGTGCCCTGGCCGCGGATGAAGCGCGCGTCCTCCTTGCGCTTCAGCCGGCCGAAGCCGATCGGGCGCTCGGTGGACGGGCTGGGAAGGTTCTCGACGGTCGCCATGCCTATGCCTCCTGCTTTGCAGCGGCTTCGTGGTCAGCGGCCCAGCGCACGGCGCCGACGATGTTCTTGTAGCCGGTGCAGCGGCAGATAGCGCCCGAGATCGCGACCCGGATCTCGTGGTCGGTCGGGTCGGGGTTCTCATCGAGCAGCGCGCGCGTCGTCATCAGCATCCCGGGCGTGCAGAACCCGCACTGGAGCGCGTGCAGCTCGTGGAAGCCCTGCTGGATGGGGTCGAGCTGTCCGTCCACCTCGAGCGACTCGACGGTGCGCACCTCGTGCCCGGCGGCCATCGCCGCCAGCATGGTGCACGACTTCACGGGGCGGCCGTCGACCTGGACGACGCACGCGCCGCAGTTGGAGGTGTCGCAGCCCCAGTGGGTGCCCGTGAGGCCGAGCGTCTCGCGGATGAAGTGCACGAGCAGCATGCGCGGCTCGACGTCGTGAGACACGTGCTCGCCGTTGACGGTCATCGAGACGTCCATGGTCATGCCTCCTGGTGCATCGCACGCGCGGTGGCGCGGCGGAGTGCTCGTTGGGTGAGGACGCCGGCGAGGTGGCGCTTGTAGTCGACCGGGCCGCGGCCGTCGGCCATCGGCGAGCAGTCGGCCGAGGCGATCTCGCCCGCCTGCGTGAACAGCTCCTCGCTCGGGGCCTGGCCGCGCAGGAGCTCCTCGGCGCGCGTGAGGTGGATCGTGGTGAGCCCAACGGCCGAGAGGGCGATGCCGGCCTCGGCGATCGTGCCGCCCTGCATCCAGACGGCCGCCGAGGCGGCCGCGATCGCCCAGTCGCCGGCCCGCCGCTCGACCTTCTCGTGCGCGCTGCCCGCGCCGGGGCGCACGGCCAGGCGCACCTCGGTCAGGAGCTCGCCCGCGCCGACGGCGGTCATGAACGGCCCGACGTGGAAGCCCTCCATGCCGATCACGCGCTCGCCCTCGGCCCCGCGGATCACGACCTTCGCCCTGGCGGCGCTGCACACCGACGAGAGGTCCTCGGCCGCATCGGCCTGGCACAGCGAGCCGCCGATCGTGCCGCGGTTACGCACCACCGGGTCGGCGATCACGTTCTCGGCGTCGCGGAAGAGCGGATAATGCGCCGCAAGCAGGTCGGACTCGAGCAGGTCGACGTGCCGGGTGAGAGCGCCGATGCGGATCTCGCCGTCCTGCTCGCGGATGTAGGCGAGCTCGGCGAGGTCGTTGATGTCGATCAGGTGCTCGGGGTTTGCCAGCCGCAGCTTCATCATCGGCAGCAGACTGTGGCCGCCCGCGATGATGCGCGCCTCCGGGCCGAGCCGGTTCAAGGACGCGATCGCGCCCTCCACGGTCGTCGCGCGCTCATACTCGAAAGCCGCGGGTGTCTGCAACGCGTGCTCCTTTCACCTGTTCCGCGCCGGCAGGCGCTTGCGGGGCTGGCCGATGTCGTCGCGCTGCTCGTACTGCACCGGGGAGTCGGTGCCGATCACCGGCGATCGGGGCAGGTTTGGGGGCCCGGACTGGCGCAGGTTTGGGTACAGCAGGCGGGCCGCCAGGCTGCCGCCCTCGACGTTTCGCAGCACCGGTCCCGCCGGGTTGGCCATCGCGATCGGCGCCTCGCGGCCGAGCCGCGCGAGCGTGAGCGTGCCCTTCGTGTAGACCTCCGAGATGCGCGGCGCGTCGATGGTCGTGCTCTCGGGGAAGTTCCGGAAGCCGGCGGCGGCCGCACCCGGGTAGAGCCCGTCGACCAGACCGACCGCGTCGACCATGCCGGCCTTCTTCACGAGCAGTGCCTCGAGCATGTCGACGCCCGCATCGAGATCCTTGTTGATCGCGTTCACGATCTCGTTCACCGGGGCGCTCTTCTCGACGATCTCGGTGACGCTCGCGATCACGTCGTCGAGCCCCGATGTGATCTTCTGCAGCGCGAAGATGGTCGAGACCAGGTAGTAGACGAGCGCCAGGACGATCAGGAGCACGATCACGATCAGGGCGATGCCGGCTGCGGGGATGGCGTAGACGGGCATGGCTCTCCTACTCCGCGTCGTCGAGGATCACGTCGAGGGAGCCGCCGTAGCCGGCGACGCCCGCGACCGTCTGGGACACCTGCTCCTGCGTGGTCAGAAGGAGCGCCGCGGCGTCGAGGTCATTCGAGCCCGCGGCCGCCGTGACGGCGATCGCGCGCACGCTCGGGACGATGCTGCGCGCCGCCTGCAGCGTGCCGTTCAGCAGGTAGAGCGCAATGGGCACGACGACCAGGAGCAGGATCGCATCGCCGATCCAGAGCAGCGTCATCGCGGCCTCCTCTCGGCAACGATCGCGGCCTTGCGGCCGATGCCCGGAAGGGCGCCCAGGATGATGTCGAACTGGGCGTTGATCGCCTTGACAGCCGGCTCGAGCGGGCGCAGGTGCTCGGCCTCGACGCCCTGGAGGGCGCCGGCGAGCGTCGCGAGGCCGGTCGAGATCCGCTCCAGGCCGCGGCAGACGACGGTGAGCGCGGCGACGAGCACCGCCACGACGACGACGATCAGCAGCACGGTGAGGACGACGAGGATGGTCATGCGCCACCAAACCCGTCGGTGAGCGCGTTCATGTAGCCGTCCTGCACGACCGCCTCGGTCACGATCAGCCCCAGCACGGGCGCCGTGGCCTCGAGCTGGGGGATGTTGGCCGTGTTGCCGGCGACCTGCGTCGCCACGACCAGCAGGCCGTCAACCGACCTCTCGATGCTCATGACCGCCCGGACGAGCGCGGCCAGCAGCGCGGCAACGACCAGGGCCGCGGCGAAGCCGATGACCAGGGCGATCACCCAGTAGGTATGCGCGGAAATCGCGAGTACGGTCATTTGCCCACCGCCACCTTTCGCAGCGCGCGGGCGGCGTGCAGGATGCGTACGCCGGAGTCGTTGATCCGGCCGACGCCGCCGTCGAGCGCGGCCGTCTGCTGGCGCACCACCTCGACCGCCCCCTCGGCCGTCCTGGCCTGGCGGGCGATCCGGCTTGCGAGCGCCACGATCGTGATCACGATGACCGCCGCGACGGCGATCACGACGACCCCGAGCACGATGCCCGTAAGCCACTTCCCGGACTCCGACAACAGCATCACCATGCGACTCCCTCCGCTCCCTCAGCTCGGGCTGCAGCGATCGATTGCAATCGTAGCGCTTGCGTAGGCAACCGATTGTGTGCGATCGGCGGAGCGTTGTCCAGTGGATCTAGGTGACGAGCGGCACAGCGGCCTCCGGCGTGACCACGCGGAAGGTGAAGCTTTCTTCCAGATACAGGTGGACGGCGTCGGCGTCGTGGGCCTCGTAGCCGATCGAGATGTCCTCGCCCGAGTCGAACAGGAAGTCGCCGCCGCGCAGGCTGACGACGACCGCGCCGGAGACGCCGGGCGCCCACACGAGCGGGCCGCCGGCGATCTGGCGCAGATGCTCGAGCAGCGGGTAGCCGCCGTGTTCGCTCGTCTCCAGGACACGGGTGTAGGCCTCCGGACCGAGCGCGAGCCCGTACGGCCCCTCGATGCCGGCCGAGAGCAGGGCTTCGACGGCCTTGGCCACGTGGCGGGGGTAGCGCTCGCAGTCCGCGCCGAGCGCGACAGGGTCATGCGCCGACGCCTCGGCGATGCCGGCGATCCCGGCCGCCTTCCAGCCGTGAAAGACCGCGGTGTTCTCGGCGACCGCGAGCGCGCGCGCGGCCGCGTCGAGCGCGGCCAGGTCGATGTCCTGCGCGCCCCGATCGGCATCCGCAAGCTCCGCGCGCGAGACGGCGAACGCCGCGCGCAGCTCGACCAGCGGCAACACCCGCCGGCGACGGGCCGCAAGCCCCTCCGGCGCGTTCTTCACAGGCTCGGTGCGACCCAGGTCGGTGGCCGAGTGCTGCCACCCGTGCGGCCCCGAGAAGTCGACCAGCCTGCGCGCGGCAAGCGCGGGCTTGCACCGCTCGCGCGCCTCCTCGTCGATCCGGGTCCAGCCGCCCGCCGTGATCGGGGCGAGCTCGCGCAGCAGATGGCTCATGAGGCCTCCGCCCGCAGCGCGCCGATCCCGAGCGACTCGGAGCCCGCGACGGCCTCGCCGCGTGCGCCCGCCTCGTCGCCCGCCGCCGCCTCGGCGTCCTCACCGTGCTCGACGATGTCGCCCTCCTGAAACAGGATCCCGCGCGCGATCTCTCGCCAGAGCGGCGTGCGCCGCAGCAGGAACTCGAGGTCCATGCAGAAGTGCTTGAACTCCTCGCCCTGGGCGTCGCGCATGATCGCCGCGGCGGCGCGGTCGGACTCGAGTGCGAGCCGCTGCTGGTACCAGCCGATCGCCTCGGCCTCCTCGGTCAGCGACGCGCACAGGCGTGCGAACGTCCGGATCTCGTCGGGCAGCTCGCCGGGCGGCTCGTGGTACTGGTCGGTTCCCACGGCCGGTATCTTGCCACGCCGGGCGCTTCCCTAAACGCCGGTTGGCGCGGCATGTTCGCTAGTCCGCGCTGAAAAGCGGCACGAGGTCGGGCTCGGCCCACGCGTCAAACCCGGCGATCCGGTCGCCCTCGACCTCGAGCACCAGGATCCCGTGCGCCCGCAGCGTCCCGTCCGCCGCGCGCCGGTGCATGATCACGGCCGGCCGGCCGTTCGCCCGCGTCGGGGCGAGGCGGATGTCGCGCAGGTCGCCGTTCGTCGCCGTCGTGCGGAAGAAGGCGGCGACCGCGCCGGCGCCGCGTACCGCGGGCTGCGGCGGCATCCGCAGGACGGCGTCCTCACGCAAGAGCGACACCAGTCCGTCGACGTCGTCGCGCTCCCACACCTCGATGTAGCGGCGCAGAAGGTCGCGCTCGGTGGCGGCGGGCGCCCGCGGTACGGGCCGGGGCAGGTGCTGGTCGATCGTCGCCCGCCCGCGCTGGAGGGCGCTGTTCACCGCCGCCGTGGTCGTATCCAGGAGCTGCGCCACCTCCGGCGCCGTCCAGCCGAGGACGTCGCGCAGGATCAGGACGGCGCGCTGGCGGCCCGGCAGCTGCTGGATCGCGGCCAGCAGGGCGAGCTCCATCCCCTCGCGCTGCGCGTAGCGGGCGGCCGGCTCGTACACCGGCGAGGCCGCCTCCTCGACGAGCGCGTCCGGGAACGGGCGCACGGGCTCGGCTCGGCGCGGCCGCCGGCGCAGCTCGTCGAGGCAGGCGTTGGTCGCGATCCGGTAGAGCCAGGTGTGCACCGAGCCGCGGCGGTCGAAGCGGGCGAGGCCGCGCCAGGCGCGCAGGAGCGTCTCCTGGACGACGTCCTCGGCGTCGTGGGCCGAGCCGAGCATGCGGTAGCAGTGGATGTCGAGCGCGCGCCGGTACGGCTCGACGAGCCGGCCGAACGCGGCCTCATCGCCGGCCTCTGCGGCTGCGAGGAGCGCGCCCTCAGCGGTGATGTCGGCGAGAGTCTGTGCCATCTTCGTCTCGGGCGGTTAGACGTTCACTCGGGCGGAAAGTCATCGCGTCCGTCGATGTGGTCGAGGCAGGCCTGGGTCGCGATCCGGTGCAGCCAGATCCGGGCGCAGCGGCCGCCGGCCAGCTCGCGCCCCCGCCACGCCACGAGCGCTGTCGTCCGCACGACCCGTGCGGCCGCGTGCGGACAGCCGAGCATCAGGTAGCAGTACGTCTCCAGGTCGCAGCGGTGGCGCTCGAGGAGGCAGGCGAACGCGCGCTCGTCGCCGGCGCGCGCGGCGGTCAGGAGCGCGCGATCGTCGCCGGTGTCCGTGCGGGCTCGCGTCATCAGTGGTTCCACATGGTCAGACGACGGCGCCCGCGTGACCTCATCGATGAGGTCGGCGCCCGGCGTACGTCGAACCGGGCATGAACACGAACTCCACCACTCGCTGGGTGCTCGTCCTGACCGGGATCGGGTCGCTGATGGCCGCACTCGACACGCTCGTCGTCTCGACCGCCCTCACCACCATCCGCGCCGATCTGGGAGCGTCGATCTCTCAGCTCGAGTGGACGGTGAACGCCTACAACCTGAGCTTCGCCGTCCTGCTCATGACCGGCGCGGCCCTCGGCGACCGCTTCGGCCGCCGCAATCTCTATGCGACCGGCCTCGTGCTCTTCGCCGTCGCGTCGGCCGCGTGCGCGCTCGCCCCGAGCGCCGGCTGGCTGATCGCGGCGCGCGCAGTCCAGGGCGCCGGCTCGGCGCTGATCGTCCCGCTCGGCCTCGCCCTGCTCGCGGCCGCCTTCCCGCCCGAGCGGCGCGGCACCGCCATCGGCATCTTCAGCGCGATCATCGGCCTCGCGGTCGCCAGCGGCCCGCTGGTCGGCGGCGCGGTCGTGCAGGGGCTCGCCTGGCAGTGGATCTTCTGGATCAACCTGCCGATCGGCCTCGCCGCCGCCCCACTCGTGCTGCTGCGGATGCGCGAGAGCTTCGGCGCCGACGACGCCATCGACATCCCTGGGCTCGCTCTGGTCACCGGCGGGGCGCTCGGCATCGTGTGGGCGCTCGTGCGCGGCAACACGGCCGGCTGGGGCAGCGCCGAGGTGGTCGGGTCACTCCTCGCCGGCGGGATCCTCGTCGCCGGGTTCGTGGCGTGGGAGCTGCGGGCGCGCGCGCCGATGCTGCCGATGCGGTTCTTCCGCTCACGGGCGTTCTCGGCCGGGAACGCCGCGATCTTCTTCACCTTCGCGTCGCTCTTCGGCGCCGTGTTCTTCTTCGCGCAGCTGCTCCAGACAGCGCTCGGCTACGGCCCGCTCGGCGCCGGCCTGCGGCTGCTGCCTTGGACGGCGATGTTCATGACCGTCGCCCCGGTGGCCGGCACGCTGGCCGACCGCTACGGCGAGCGGCCGTTCATGGTGGCGGGGCTCGCGCTTCAGGCGGCCGGCATGACCTGGCTGGCGCTGATCGCCGGGCCGCACCTCGCCTACACGCACATGCTGGCACCGCTCGTGATCGCAGGCATCGGCGTCTCGATGGCGATCCCGGCGGCGCAGAACTCGGTCGTCGGCGCAGTGAGCATGAACGAGCTCGGCAAGGCCGCCGGCACGAACAGCATGATGCGCGAGCTGGGCGGCGTGTTCGGCATCGCCGTCGCCGTCGCGGTGTTCGCGTCGGCCGGCGGCTACGCCTCGGCGCAGGCGTTCACCGATGGGTTCGCTCCCGCCACCGGCGTGTGCGCGGCGCTCTCGCTGGCCGGCGCGCTCGCCGGCCTCGCCCTGCCCGGCCGCCGCCCCGCCGCCACGATGGAGCTCGGCCAGATCCCCGCAACCGCCCAGGAGGCAACACGATGAGATACGTCATGGTGCGCTACCGGATCACGCCCGACCGCGTGGACGAGAACGAGGCGCTCGTCCGCGCCGTCTACGACGAGCTGCGCGAGACGGCGCCGGAAGGGTTCCGCTACGCGACGCTCAAGCTGCCCGACGGGGTGAGCTTCGTCCACCTGGCCGAGGTGCAGGACGGCAAGAACCCGCTCGGGGAGCTGCCTGCCTTCCAGCGCTTCCAGGCCGGGATGGCCGAGCGCTGCGACGAGCCGCCCGTCGTGAGCGACCTCACCCCGGTGGGGTCGTACGGGCTGTTCGGGTGAGCCGTTCGGCGGCGGCCTGCGCCGCCGCGCGGGCGTCGGCGGCGAGCGTCGCGACGATGCGGCCGGCGGCCTCCTCGCGCGCCAGCTCGTGCGCCTGGCCGGCCCAGAGGTTGAACCCGTCGCCGTCGCCGCGCGCGCGGGCGGCCGCGCGCAGCGGCGCCGTCAGGTGGTGCACCTCGGGGTAGGCCGACGGCGCGTCGGCGCTGTGGTCGGCCAGGAACCGGTTCACGATGCCGCGCGCGCGCCGGCCCGTGAACGCGCGCGTAAGCGCGGTGTCCGCGTCCGATGCCAGCGCGGCCCTGTGCGCGGGATGCGTGCCCGCCTCGTGCGCGGCGAGGAACGCCGTGCCGAGCTGCGCCGCGACGGCACCTGCGGCCAGCACGGCCGCGACCGCCGCTCCGTCGCCGATCCCGCCCGTCGCGACCATCGGCAGCGCGCACGCCGCTCTGACCAGGCGCAGCAGGGCGAGCAGGCCGAGCGGCTCGGAGTCGGAGTCGGCAAACCCGCCCCGGTGACCGCCCGCCTCGTAGCCCTGGACGACGAGCGCGTCGGCGCCGGCCGCCTCCGCACGCTGCGCCTCGCCGGGCGTGGTCACCGTGACCCACACCTCGCTCCCGGCCTTCCGCAGGGCAGCGATCAGGTCGGGCGGCGGGCACCCGAACGTGAACGACGCCACCGCGGGCCGCTCGGCCAGCAGCACTCCCACCTTCCCCTCCCACTCGTCATCGTCGCGGCGGGGCTCGCCCACGGCGACCGCGTAGCGATCGGCCTCGGCCGCGAGCCGGCCCGCGAACGCCGCGACCGCGCCGTCGCCCACAGGCGCGCCGCCGGGCACGAACACGTTCACGCCGAACGGCACACCCGTGCGTGCGCGGACGGCGCGGATCTCGGCGCGCACGGCCTCCGCCGTCCGGTAGCCGCCGGCCAGGAAGCCGAGCCCGCCGGCGTCGCTCACGGCGACGGCCAGATCCACCGTCGAGGGCCCGCCGGCCAGGGGCGCCTGCACGATCGGGTGCTGCAGGCGGTTGCAGATCACCGCGGCGAGGCGGGCGACACGGCCGCGATCCCGGCGATCACCGGGTCGCCGACCCGCACCCGGCCCGGCGTCGCCACCGCGCCGTAGACGCCGAACGGCAGCGGCTCGAACCGGCCCTCGCGACGGTAGCCGGCGAGCGCACCGAGGGTGTCGAGGTCGCGGGTGCCATTATCGGGGTCAAGCGTCGTGATCACGCAGCGGCCGACGTCGCCGCCGACATCGATCTCGGCCTCGCCGATCGCGATCCGCGACCCGATCCAGTCGTCCTCGGCGTGGGCGGGCACGCCGTCGATCTCGAGCAGCATCCGGAAGCGGCGGCCGTCGACCGGCGCCGCGGCGCCGAGCTCGGCCCGCAGCTTGTCGAGCGATCCGCGTGAGATCACCGAGACCCCGCCGCCGCGCGCCCCCCGGTCGGCGGCGCCCGACTCCGACCACAGCAGCTGCAGCGGCTCCCCGGCATAGGCCGAGAGCGCGTCCTCCCACGGGCCGATCACCCGGCGGGAGGGGTGGTCTTCGTGGTACAGCTCGACTGCGACCGCGTCGCCCAGGCCGACCTCGCCGGCGACGGTCTCGCCGCCGGGGAAGGCGAGCTCGAGCCGGCGCGTGTGCTCGTCCCAGGTGGGGCGCACCTGCATCAGCCGCCCGTGCCGGCGGTTGTTCACCAGCCGCCCGGAGGCGTCCACGATCCAGAAGCGGCGGTCACCGGCCACGCCCAGCCGGCCGAGGGCGACCGTGTCGGGGTGCACCAGGCCAAGTGCCTTCACCGGCGCGATCGAGATGCGGACGACGCTGCCTCTCACCCGGTCAGGATACCGGGCCGTCCCCGACCCGGCTGATCCCACTGGTGGGGGAGGCCGGGGAGCCTCATACGGGTGAAGTTGCCCGGGCGCGCTCAAGTGGATGCCGCCGCCGTCCGACCACCGGGCAGGGGCTCTGCGCGCCGCGCCAGGGCCATACGCTCACTCAAGGAGGAGTCGCGCATGACGGACACGTCCGCAGGTGGCCCGTTTGGCCGCAACAACGGTCGCCTCGGCCTGTCCACGTCATCGCTCTCCGCCGCCCTCGCCGGCGCCGGATCGGCGCCCCCGACCGTCTTCGTCGCCCGCGAGGCGATCGTCGACCAACACGGCGAGGTCTTCGCCTACGA
Organism: uncultured Actinomycetes bacterium; assembly: GCA_963825325.1. Classification (GTDB taxonomy): domain Bacteria; phylum Actinomycetota; class Thermoleophilia; order Gaiellales; family JAICJC01; genus JAICJC01. The sequence continues at coordinate 1,129 of CAWGSU010000002.1, read as the reverse complement.
GCTGCACCTGCATCCCGGCCTCGGCGGCGACTCGGCCGGCCATGACGGCCACGCCAGCGCACCGGCGCTCCTCGCCGCGGTGATCGAGCTCGGCGTCGAGCGGCTCGGAAACCGCCGGCCCGTGCTGCTCGGGGTCACGCCCAGCATCCTGCGCGAGGTCGACCTGCTCGAGCTGACCGGCGACCAGGTCGGCTTCGTGCTCGAGCACTGCTCGGCCGAGCCCGAGGTCGTCGAGCAGGTCGCGGCGCTCGCGGCGGCCGGCCGCACGATCGTCATCGCCGACTACCGGCCCTCGCCCGAGACCGACGCGCTCCTGCCCCACGCCACCCTCGTCAAGATCGCGGTGACCGACGGCTCGCCCGAGGAGCTCGCCGAGCGCCGCGCGGCCGCCCGCGCGTGCCGCGCGAAGCTCGTCGCCGACGGGATCGACGGCCCCGAGACGTCGCAGGCATGCCGCGACGCCGGCTACGAGCTCTTCCAGGGCGACACGCACGCACGCCCCGCGATGGTGTCCGGCCGCGGGTCGCGCGCCGATCAGGCCGCCACCCTGACGCTGCTCGTGCAGCTGTCGGCCGCGGCCACCTCGGTCGACGACCTCGAGCGGATCGTCTCCTCCGACCTCGGCCTCACCCTGAGCGTGCTCCACGCGGTCAACTCGGCCGCGATCGCACTCCCGAACCGCATCACCTCGATCCGCCAGGCGATCGTCCTGCTGGGCGCCCGCGCGGTGCACGCGCTCGCCGCCCTGCTGGCGATGACCGAGCTCTCAGACAGCCCGGTCGAGCTCTCCCGCCGCGCCCTGATCCGGGCGTCGATGTGCGAGGCGCTCGCCCGCGGGACCGTGGCCCAGCACCCCGACCGCTACTTCACGGCCGGGATGCTGTCGATGGCCGGCGCCCTGCTCGACCTCCCGCTCGAGCGGATCGTGGCCGAGCTGCCGCTGTCCGACGACATCGCCGGCGCCCTGATCGAGGGCACCGAGCCGATCGGCCCGATCCTGAACTCGGTCATCAGCTACGAGCAGGCCCAGTTCGGCGGCGTCTCGACGATCCACGCGAGCATCCACCAGAACATCGCGCACGCCTACATGGACGCGGCCGTCTTCGCCGACGACCTGACGTCGGCGATC
>CAWGSU010000001.1:0-588376 GCA_963825325.1 uncultured Actinomycetes bacterium | reverse complement strand
GCCCTCTAACGGACTCGAACCGTTGACCCCTTCCTTACCATGGAAGTGCTCTACCAACTGAGCTAAGAGGGCAGGACCGCCATTCTACGCCAGATCCGGGCACCCTTACCAAGTCGGGCCGTGGCCCACCTCAGGCGGCGAGGTCGATGCCGAGGCTGGTGAGATCGGCGTATGGAACCTCGAACGGGTCGACCGGCGTGCCGTGCTCGTCGTGGGTGATGCGGACGATCGGCTGGTCGGGAGCGTGATCGGGCACCGCGGCGACGATGCCGCGGCGGCCGTCGGAGAGCGTGATGTCGGTGCCGGCGGGGTAGGGCGCCACGATCTTTCGGAACGCCGTCACGACCTCGGGGTCGAACGCGGTGCCGGAGCCCTCGACGATCGCGGTGTGGCCGGCATGCGGGGGCGCCGCGTCGCGGTAGGGGCGGGCGCTCGTGATCGCGTCGTAGACGTCGGCGACGCTCGCGATGCGGGCGAACTGCGGGATGCGCGAGCCGGCGCGGCCGTCGGGATAGCCGGCGCCGTCCCAGCGCTCGTGGTGCGAGCGGACGACCGTCTTTACGAGCGGGCTGATCGCGTCGCCGGGCAGGAGCGCGACGCCGGCGGCGGGGTGCTGGCGTACGAGCTCCCACTCGTCCTCCTCGAGCGGGCCGTTCTTGTTCAGCACGGTCGAGGGGATCACGAGCTTGCCGACGTCGTGCAGCAGGAGCCCGAGGCCGAGGATCGCGAGCCGCTCGTCGATGCGGTCGAACACGCGCTCGCCGCGGTAGTTGATCCATCCGTACAGGTTGAACACCCGCCGCCCCAGCAGCAGGCCGAGCACGGTGACATCGATCGAGTGGCGAAGCGTGTAGGCGTCGGCGTTGGCGAGGTCGGCGAGCGCCAGCACCGCGTCGCCGGAGGCGGCCAGCTCCGCCGTGATCATCTTGACGACCTTCTTCAGGCTCGTGATCGTCTCGGGCGGAAGCGCGCCGCTGCAGGCGATGGCGGCGGGCGCGAGATCGAACGCTTCGGTGAGCGCGCTCTCGGCCTGGTGCTGGGTCTCCTCGGTCAGCGCCTCGGGCACCTGGATGCCGGCGCCGAGCGCGTCGTCCACATAGATCGCCCGGATCCCGTTGCGCTCGAGCGCGGAGCGGTATCGCGGCCTGATCGTCGTCCCGGCGCGCAGCAGCGGTGCCTGGCCGGCGATGCCGGTCGACACGTCCCGGCCAACCACTGCGCCGTCAACCAGACGCGTCGTTGCAACCAGCCGCACGGTGAAGCTCCTCTTCGATCACGGGGCTCCATGTATCGGCGCACGCGCCGCGAAATTGAAGTCCCGCGCGAGGAGCGCGGCTCAGGAGGCGCGGCGCAGCGGATCGTGCCGGCGGGCGCGCGTGTCGGTGGCGGCGAGCGCCGCTGCCGTGTCGTCGGCCCACTCGACGGCGCGCAGGTAGGCGTCGCGCACGACCAGCGGGCTGGGGCCCGACTCGATCTGCTCCGGCCGGCCGAGCTCGTAATGCTCGATCAGGCGCAGCAGCGCGCCCAGGTCGCCCTCGCGGGCCACGAGCGCCCGCGTGACGTGCGGCGCCAGCTCGTCGAGCTCCGCGATCAGGGCGTCCATCGGCACGGCCAGCAGCGCGTCTGCGACCGAGAGCAGGCCGACGGTGAAGTGCGTCGCCCGATCGGCGCTGCCGGCGGCCGAGCCCAGGAGCTCCATCATCTTCGCCCGCACCATGCCGATCCGCGCGAGCTCGGTCGGCTGCTGGGAGTGCGCCGTCAGGCTGACGAGGTAGGCGAACGAGCGGATCGTGTCGGTGCCCAGGAAGACGATCGCGTCGCGGATCGAGCTGATCCGGCGCACGAGGCCCACGGCGGCAGAGTTCATGTAGCGCAGGAGCGTGACGCTCAGGCCGATGTCCTGGACGATGATCGCCTCGAGCTCGGCCACCGAGACGTCGGGGCGGGCGAGCGCGTTCAGGAGCGTGAGCACCGTCGGGCGGCCCGCGCGGATGCGGCGCCCGGTCATGAGCTGCGGCACGCCGAAGACGAAGCCCTGGAAATAGTGGAAGCCCATGGCGCGGCACATGTCGAACTCATCCGGGCGCTCGATCTTCTCGGCGATCAGCCGTACCGGGTGCGTGCCGAGGCGGGCGACGTCGCGGGCGATGCCCTGCTCGTCCTGCGCCTTCACGTCGAGCTTCACGTAGGCGGACACCGGCAGGAGCTTGCGCGTATGCCGGGTGAGCACGAAGTCGTCGAGCACGATCTGGTAGCCGCGCCCGATCAGCTCGTGCAGGCGGGCGATCACCTGTCCGTCGGGCTCGACCGACTCGAGCACCTCCAGGCCGACGCGGTCGGGCGGCAGCGCCAGCACCTGCTCGCCCAGCAGGAAGCTGCGCGACACGTTGACGAGCGCGCGGCGTCCGCCCACGAGGACGTCGAGGCCGATATCGGCGACGGCGGTGAGCGCCGCCTCGCCGGTGGCCGCCTGGGCGTCGATCACGACGGCGCTCTCGGCCGCGGCGCCGCTGCGGAACAGGAGCTCGTACGCGACGACGTTCAGGTCGCGGTCATACACCGGCTGGCGGGCGACATAGGTTGGCCACGCGCCGGGTGACGACCGCCTCGCAATCGCCGCTCCGAGCGCCCTGCCCTCCGACCGTGCGAACCTGGGACGGCTCTGGTCGGTCATGCGTCACCGCCGCCTCGAGGGAGAGGGGCGCACATGCTGATGATCTGATCAAAGCGTACGCGTGCCCACTAGTCAACGACCCGCCCGGGGGTGCCGTTCGGGTATGTACCCCGCATGTCGCCGGTCGCCCCCCGCGTGCCGCCGCTCCTGCGCGAGCGCGTCTTCCGCCGCTACTGGTCCGCCCAGAGCATCTCGATGCTCGGCGACCAGGTGAGCGGCATCGCGCTGCCGCTCACCGGCGTGCTCACGCTGCACGCCGGGCCGGGCCAGATGGGCGTGCTGACGGCGCTCGTGTGGGCGCCCAATCTCGTGCTCGCGCTGCATGCCGGCGCGCTGGCGGATCGCTTCGGCAGGCGCCGCCGGATCATGATCGCAAGCGACATCGGCCGCGCCCTCCTGCTGGGGAGCGTCCCGCTCGCCGCCGCCTTCGGCGCGCTCGGCATGCCGCAGCTCTACCTCGTCGCGTTCGCGGCGGGCACCCTGAGCGTGTTCTTCCAGGTGTCGGACAGCACGCTCTTCGTGTGCGTCGTCGACCGCGAGCACTACCTCGACGCCAACTCGCTCGTCCACGGCAGCCGCGCCGTCTCGTTCATGGCCGGGCCGAGCCTGGGCGGCATCCTCACCCAGGCGGTGACGGCGCCGTTCGCGCTGCTCGTCGACGCCGTCTCGTTCGTGGGCTCCGCCGGCTTCCTGAGCACCATCGCGCCCGCCGAGCCGGAGGCGCAGCGGGCGGCTCCCGGCCACGTGACGGCCGGCGTGCGCTACATCCGGCGGACGCCGACGCTGTTCTACGAGCTCGCCTCGACGGCGACCGTCAACTTCTTCAACCTCGGCTTCTTCGCGATCTTCCTGCTCTACGCGACCCGCTCGCTCCACGTCGGCGCGGGCACGATCGGCATCGTGCTCGGCCTGGCCGCGACCGGCGGCCTCCTGGGAGCGGTGATCACCGGCCCGCTGACCCGCCGGATCGGCGTCGGACCGGCCTTCTGCCTGGGGTCGGTGCTGTTCCCGGCGCCGCTGATGCTCGTGCCGCTCGCGCGCGGCCCGCACCTGCTGGTGATCGCGTTCCTGTTCCTGGCCGAGTTCGGCTCGGGGATGGGGGTCATGATCCTCGACATCGCGGCGGGCTCGATCAACGCGGCCATCGTGCCGGCGCAGATGCGTGCCCGCGTCCAGGGCGCCTACACGATCGTCAACTATGGCGTCCGCCCGCTCGGTTCGCTGGCCGCCGGGCTCGGTGCCGCCACGGTCGGCATCCACGAGACGCTGTGGATCGCGACGGTCGGCGGCGCCCTCAGCGCGCTCTGGCTCGTCCCCTCGCCGCTGCCGCACCTGAAGACGCTACCGCGGGCTCCCACCGCGTCTGTGCCATGATCCGGCCGATCCCGCCGGTGCCTGACGACATCTGCCTCCTGCCAGCGACCGAGCAGGCCGGCCTGATCCGCGCCGGATCGCTCACCGCGCTCGCACTCGCCGAGGCGCACCTGGCGCGGATCGAGCGGTACAACCCGGCGGTGAACGCGATCGTCACGGTCGTCTCCGATCACGCGCTCGCCGCAGCCCGGCAGGCCGACCGCCGCCGCGCCGCCGGCGAGCCGCTGCCGCCGCTGCACGGCCTGCCGATCGCGCACAAGGACCTCGTTGACACGGCCGGCGTGCGCACGACGTACGGCTCGCCGTCGTACCGCGACCACGTGCCGGCGCAGGACGAGCTGCTCGCGCAGCGGCTGCGCGACGCGGGGGCGATCATGGTCGGCAAGACGAACACGCCCGAGTGGGGGGCGGGCTCGCACACCTTCAACACGGTCTTCGGCGTCACCCGCAACCCCTGGGACACCGAGCGGTCGGCGGGCGGCTCGAGCGGTGGCGGGGCGGTTGGGCTCGCCTGCCGGCTCGTGCCGCTCGCCGACGGCAGCGACCTGGGCGGCTCGCTGCGAAACCCGGCCGCCTGGAACGGGATCGTCGGCCTGCGGCCGACGCCGGGCGTCGTCCCGTCGTGGCCTTCGGATGCGCCGTGGCTGCCGTTCTCGGTCGACGGGCCGATGGGGCGCACCGCCGCCGACGTCGCCCTGCTGCTCGGCGCGATGGCCGGCCCCGATCGGCGGGCGCCGCTCTCGCAGCGGGCGGTCGCGGTCGACCTGTCCGGGTCGCTTGAGGCTGACCTGCGCGGCCGCCGCGTGGCATGGAGCCCGTCGCTCGGCGGCCTGCCGGTCGAAGGTCCCCCGCTCGCGGCGGCGGAGGCAGCGGCGCGGCAGCTTGGCGACCTCGGCATGGACGTCTGCGAGGACGAGCCCGACCTTGCGGGTGCAGACCGCGTCTTCGAGACGTGGCGGGCGTTCCAGTTCGCGCTCTCGCTGGGCGACCTCTACGACAGCGACGGCGCGCGCATGAAGGCGACGATCCGCTGGAACGTCGAGCGCGGCCGGGCGCTCACGTCGGCCGACCTGGTCGCCGCCACCCGCCTGCACGCCGAGCTCGGCGAGCGCGCGTTGGCCTTCTTCGATCGCTACGACTACCTGGCCTGCCCCGTGACCCAGGTCGAGCCGTTCCCGGTGGACGTCGAGTATCCCGAGCGGGTCGCCGGCGTGCCGATGGGCTCCTACCTCGAGTGGATGCGCTCGTGCTCACGCATCTCGGTCACAGGCTGCCCGGCGATCTCGATCCCGGCCGGGCTCACCGCCGCCGGCCTGCCGGCGGGCCTGCAGCTCGTCGCCCGGCCGTTCGCCGAGCGGGCGCTGCTCGAGGCGGCCCATGCGCTCGACGGCCTCACCGGCTACTCGGCGCTCGTGCCGCCCGCCGCGGTGGACGATCGGTGAACCGGTCACGGCCGGGGCGCCGGGTGCAGTAGCATCGCGCCCGTGGAAGGCAGCCGGTTCGACATGGTCGTCCTGGGCTCCGGGCCGGCCGGGCAGAAGGCGGCGATCCAGGCGGCCAAGGTGGGCGCGTCGGTCGCGGTCGTCGAGCGCCGCGACACCATCGGCGGGGTGTGCGCGAACACCGGCACCATCCCGTCCAAGACGCTGCGCGAGGCGGCGATCTACCTCACCGGCCTCTCCGAGCGCGGCCTCTACGGGCAGAGCTACCGGGTTAAGGAGGAGATCACGATCGACGATCTCATCTGGCGCACCCAGCAGGTGATGGCGCGCGAGGTGGACGTGATCCGAAACCAGCTCGCGCGAAACCACATCCGCGTGCTTCCCGGGCAGGGCCGACTGACCGACGCCCACACGGTCGAGGTGTCCGACCTGCAGGGCGGCGTGCGCACCGTGCAGGCCGACCGGATCGTGATCGCGACCGGCACGACCCCGGCCCGCCCGCCCGGGATCGAGTTCGACGAGGCCACGATCCTCGACTCCGACGGCATCCTGCTCCTGTCGCGCATCCCGTCGACGTTCGTGGTGGTCGGGGCCGGCGTGATCGGGATCGAGTACGCGTCGATCTTCGCCGCGCTTGGGACGCGGGTGACCGTCGTCGAGAAGCGCGAGCGGCTGCTCGAGTTCTGCGACAACCAGATGGTCGAGGCGCTGCAGTACTACCTGCGCGACCTCGGGGTCGTGTTCCGCCTGGGCGAGACGGTCACGTCGGTCGAAAAGCACGACGGCGGCACCCTGACGACGCTCGCGAGCGGCAAGCGCATCGCCGCCGACGCGGTCATGTACTCCGCCGGCCGCCAGGGTGCGACCGCCGGGATCGGGCTCGAGGCGGCTGGGCTCGAGGTCGACTCGCGCGGCCGCATCTGCGTCGACGAGCACTACCGCACAGCCGTCGAGCACATCTACGCGGTCGGCGACGTGATCGGATTCCCGAGCCTGGCCTCGGCCTCGTTCGAGCAGGGCAGGCTCGCCGCCGCGCACGCCTTCGGCCTCGACACGCGGCCGATGCGCGAGCTGCTGCCGATCGGCATCTACACCGTCCCCGAGATCAGCTTCGCCGGGCGCACCGAGGAGGAGCTGACGCGCGACGGGATCCCGTACGAGATCGGCGTGTCGCGCTACCGCGAGCTCGCCCGCGGCCAGATCCTGGGCGACTCCGTCGGGATCCTGAAGCTGCTGGTGGCACCCGACTCGCGCACCATCCTGGGCGTGCACGTGTTCGGCACGGCCGCCACCGAGCTCGTGCACATCGGCCAGACGGTGATGGGGCTCGGTGGGACGGTCGACTACCTGATCGACCAGGTGTTCAACTATCCCACCCTGGCCGAGTCCTACAAGGTGGCCGCGCTCGACGCCACGAACAAGCTGCGCGCGCTCAACCGCCTGACGGTGTAGCCGGGCTCAGGCGCCGGTGCGCTCGAGCACGACCACCGGGATCTCGCGCGTCGTCCGCGTCTGATAGTCCAGGTAGTCGGGGAACACCTTCGTCACGATGTCCCACAGCCGCGGCCGCTCCTGCGCCGTGGCCGTGCGGGCGTGAGCGTGGAAGCGATCGCCCTTCACCTGCACCTCGACCTCCGGGTCGGCCTCGAGGTTCAGGTACCAGCGCGGGTGGTTCGGCGCGCCGCCGCGCGACGCGACCACGAGCACATCGTCGCCGTCGCGGCCGTAGATCAGGGGCAGCGTGCGCGCCTCGCCCGTCTTGCGGCCGCGGGTGGTCAGAAGCAGGGTCGGATGCCCGTTCCAGTCGTGGCCGTCCGCGCCGTCGGTGGCGATGTAGCGGTCGACGTGGTCGGCGAACCAGGGGCGGGGGGCCGGGTCAGCCATACCGGTCAGATTAGCCCGGAGCGGCAGCCGGGGGTGCAGGTGCCCCGGCGGGCGGCGCAGCGGTGAGCCGGCGCTCGAGCAGGACCGCCCCGGCGCTCGCGGCGGCGAGCGTGATCAGCGCCGACGCGACGATGGCCGCGCCCTGCCCGGCGGTGAGGACGCCGGCGGCGAGGCCGAGCGAGACGACTCCCGCCGGCAGCCCCAGCTGGGCCGAAGCCAGCAGTCCGGACGGCCACGGCATCCGCATCACCACGGCCACCGCGACGTGGCAGACGACGATCGCGCCCGCGAGCAGGCCGACCAGCACGATGTCAGAGCGCGACGACGCGAGCGAGCGGAAGTTGAGCCTCGCGCCGAGCGAGACGAAGAAGAACGGCACGAAGAAGCCCTCGGCGAGCCCGACGAGCTGCTGCGTCAGCCGGCGCGGCTCACCCGCGAGCGCCACGATCATCCCGGCGCCGAACCCCGCGATCAGGATGCTCGTTCCGAACTTCGTCGCCAGAGCCGCGAGGCCGAAGAGCGCCGCAAGCGAAAAGCGCAGGTCAAGCGCCCACCCGCGTTTGCGCGAGTCCTCCCGCAGCGTGCTGACCACCGGCTCGTCGCGGCTCGCGTGGATGATCCCGAAGATCACGATCGCGGCCACGGTGACGAGCACGCCGCCGCCGGCGATCCGCACCGCCTTGGACGGGGTCAGCGCCAGCGGCAGGGCGATGATGCTCGCGATGTCGACGATCGCGATCCACGCGGTCGCGAGCAGCATCGTCTCGCCGGTCAGGCCGCGCTCCTGGACGATCGGCATCACCACCGCCGAGCTCGAGGCGGCCAGCAGGAGCACGAAGATCGCCGGGTGGCCGACCCCGGCGGCCCTGGCCAGCGCCCAGCCGGCGGGAACGGCGATCGCGAACGAGAGCACCGCCGCGATCATGGCCGAGCGCAGCGCGCGGCGCAGGCCGGCATCGCGCAGGGGGAGACGCGTGCCCACGACGAACATCAGCATGGCGAAGCCGACCGCCGAGAGGAACACGATGGTCGGATCGGCCGGATCGATCTCGCGCAGCCCGGTCTGGCCGACGATCACGCCGGCGGCGAGCTCGCCGACGACGACGGGGACTGCGAGCCGCGTCGCCCCGGAGAGCAGCGGGCCGGCGATGCCGCAGAGCACGATCAGCGTGAGGATGCCGAAGCTCACGGGTGCAGGCGGCCGTCGGCGGACACGTGCTTTGAGAATTCGGCGTGGTCGGCGACCACCGTGTCGACCATCCGCCCCGCGGCGTGCTCGAGGCCGGGCGCGTCGAGCTGCGCCGCGAACGCGCCGGTGTCGGCGCTCAGGCCGTGGTGGGCCGCCGTGCAGTAGCCCATCATCCACAGGAGGGCGTGCTCGTCGCGGCGGCGGGGCAGATCTGCGATCTCGATCCGGCCGCGCTCGGGGTCGAGCCTGCGGACGACGGTCACGCCGTCGACCTGCACCCGCGCACGCAGCGCGGGCGAGCGCTCGTCCTGGCGGCGCAGGAGCTCGGCGTACGGCTCCGGGTCGGGCACCGGCTCGCCGCCGGCGAGGAAGCGCGCCGTCGCCGGCGCGATCGGCTTGCGCTCGAACACGGCCCGCTCGCCGCCGAGCTCGCCGTCGAGCACCACACGGGGGTGGTCGCGGCTGCCGAGGCCGGCGATGCGCGTGCGCTGCGCCCGCACCTCGAACCCGGGTGCCGGCGACGGCGCCGGTGCGGCAGCCGGTGTCTGCGGCAGCGCGTCGATTTCGCTTGCAAACTGCTTCGCGCCCGGCTGCCCCGCCCGCCACATCGCCGCGATTGCGGCGACGTGAGGGATGGCGTCGCCTGCCAGCACCACCCCGGCGGCGGCGGTGGGGCCGGCCGTGTAGCCGCTCCACAGGTGCGCCGCGATGTCGTGCGGGCCGACCGCCAGATGCCCGGCCTTGGCGGCGAGCATCGCGCTCGCAGCGAGGCGGGTGAGGTCGTTCGTGAACGGCACGGGGCCGGTCTCGTCGTAATCGTTCACGCCGAAGGCCTCGCCCGCCGGAGCGAGCCAGGTGCCGAAGTTCTCGACGTGCAGGTCGCCCACCCCGAGGGGCACGAGCGCGGCATCGTGGACAGGGTCGGCGCCGAAGCGGTCGAGCCAGACCGGGTAGCTCCCGCGCAGGAACGCGAACGGCGATGCGGCCATGCGCCGGTGCTTCTGCGCCCGGGCGTGCGGGTCGAATGCGAGCGCGCGATCGCACCAGCGCTCGTACCGGTCGATCAGTTTCGCGGCGTGCATTCGGAGTGAGTATGACGCCGCAGTAATGTGACGGCATGAGAGCGATGCTGCTCGAGGCGCCCGGCCGCCTGGTCGAGCGCGCGGTGGCGGACCCGGTCGCGGCCGCGGGCGAGGTGCTGATCGAGGTCTCCGCCTGCGGCGTCTGCCGCACCGACCTGCAGATCTATCAGGGCGACCTCGAGATGCGGCGCCGGCCCGTGATCCCCGGCCACCAGGTCGTCGGCCGGATCGCCGGGACGGGCGAGCGGGTGGGAGTGGCATGGCTGCACGGCGCCGACGGCACCTGCCCTGCCTGCCGGCGCGGCCTCGAGAACCTGTGCCCGAACGCCGAGTTCACCGGCTGGACGGCCGACGGCGGCTACGCCGAGCTCCTGACCGCCCGGCGCGACTACGTGTTCGCGCTGCCGGAGCGCTTCTCGGACATCGAGGCCGCGCCGCTCCTGTGCGCCGGCATCATCGGCTACCGCTCGCTGCGCCTGGCCGGCGTCGAGCCCGGCGGGCGCCTGGGCCTGTACGGCTTCGGCTCCTCGGCCCATCTCGCGATCCAGGTGGCGCTGCACCGGGGGTGCGAGGTGGCGGTGTTCGCGCGCTCGCAGACCGAGCGCGAGCTGGGCGCGCGCCTGGGCGCGGCGTGGACCGGGGGCTATGACGACGCTCCGCCCTGGCCGCTCGACGGGGCGGTCACCTTCGCGCCGGTCGGATCGGTGGTCGTGGCAGCGCTGCGTGCGCTCGCCCCGGGTGCGACGGTGGCTGTGAACGCCATCCACCTCGACGAGATGCCGGCCTTCTCCTACGACCTGCTGTGGCAGGAGCGCTGCATCCGCTCGGTCGCGAACTTCACCCGCCGCGACGCGACGGAGTTCCTGGCGCTCGCCGGCGAGATCCCGATCCGCGCCCAGGTGCAGGAGTACCCACTCGCCGCCGCGGGCGAGGCGCTCGAGCGGCTGGCGGCTGGGGGGATCAGCGGGTCGGCGGTGCTGACGGTGCGCTGAGCGTGCGCGTTAGGCTCCGACACACGTGAGCTACTCCGTCGTGCACGTCGATGACATCGAACCCAGCGGCCCCAGCGGCGGCGTGCGCTTCGTTCGCCGCGAGCTGGGCGTCGAGGCCTTCGGGATCAACCGCTTCGACCTCCCGGCCGGCGGGGAGGGCTTCGAGCACGACGAGGCGGGCACGGGGCAGGAAGAGGTCGCGGTGGTGATCCGCGGCGGCGGGCACTGGCGCGTCGACGGCGAGCTTGTCGCGGTGCGCGAGGGCTCGTTCATCCGCTTCGACCCAGGCACGACGCGGTGCCCGGTGGCCGGGCCCGACGGGATGGCGTTCATCTCGGTCGGCTCGCCGCCCGGGACGTACGCCCCGCACGGCCCGTTCTGAGATTCATGGGACAGTTCCAGAGTGGCTCCGGGAGCCGTGTTCCGGGCTCCGAGAGCGCTTCTGGTTCGCATTGCTACCGGCTAATGGTTCACATGGCGCCGCAACGAAGCCGGCGTCGGCCACGCCGCCGCCGACCGAGGGCACGGACCCGCCAGGATCGGCGTGGTTGAGCCGGATTTGGCACGTTCCGAACACATTCCGATCAGAGTGCTGGATCGTCTCGAAACTGCGATCCACCCAGCCAAGCCGAGGATTCACAGCCGCACGGACCATCACGCGGAGCAAATCCGCTGCAGCGCTGGCAAGGCCGCTGCGTTCGGCAGACGCTCGTCGTCCGCCGCGCGGCAGGCACTCCCGATCACGTTTCTCCTGTAAATCGCGCCTTCGCATGGTGTTGGTCGTGCCCGCGCGTGCTCAGGCTGATGTACCCGGCTCGTACCCCCAGTGTGTTTCTCAAACAAGCAGCGGCGAGCCCCTAGTCCTCTGCGTGCCTAATTTCACCGCCGGCGGCAGCGAAAGCGAAGGCCTCGTCAACGCGCTCGTCGGCACGCTCGTTCCACTTGCGGGGACTCCAGGACATCTGCCAACCGGCGAACTCAACGAGCGCGTTCCATGCTTTCTCGCGGTACGCACTGAGGTGCCCTGAACTGTTCCACAAGCGGTTGACTTGGTTCACAAATGTCCGCGAGTCACTGAACACGGCGATGTACTTAATCTCGAGCTGACGGGCTAGAGATAGACCTGCAAGAAGCCCCTCGTACTCAGCCGAGTGCGGATCCGAGACTGGGCCGACCACTTCTCCCTGTGCCCCGCCCGGCAACTCGGTGCCGCGTGGGTCGCATAGAACGAACCCGTAGGCACCGAGGCCCTTCTCACCCGCTGCGCTTGTTTCTTGCCGCCATCGATGTGTAGCTGATAGAAGCCCCCGACGATCTGCAGCTGATCAGCTTCGTTCATCCAACCACCTTGCCACGCCTCAACCTCCTTTGCGGGCCGTCCGTTAACCGAGCGTATGTATCAGCCAGTCTAGGCCGTACTGCAGGGAACGGGCCGAATGACCTCCGCTTTGACAGGGCACGCGGGGATCTTCCCTAGAGACCACCGATGAGCTTCGGGGACAGGTCCAGCGCGAGCCCGTCGCGCAGGAGCTCCTGTGCAAGCTCGAACGGGATCGCAGCTCGGACCGCCTCGCCCAACTCCGCCGCGTTGGGCTGGCCGAGGACGAGTCGGTAGTAGACACGAGCCCGCTGCAAGCGCTGATGGTCGCGGCTGTAGGCGGGTGGCGGGGCTGTCCGGCGGATCGTGTGGGGCCCCGCGTAGACCCACTCCGGTCGAAGCCCGGACTGATCGCCGAGGCAGGCGGCGCGAGCAGCTTCGAGCACCACCGACCACACGGCAGCCTCAGCCACAAAGCCCCGCACAACGTCTCACCACACTTCAGGCGGAACACCGTGCATAGGGCTTACATCTCGACGACCAGCGTGTGCGTGGTCACGCCGAGGTCGTGGAGGTGCTCGACCTGCTTGTCCTGGACGTTTCCCTGCGCGTTTTGGGCGACCAGGATGGCGATCATGTCCGGCCAGTGCATGATGCGGCGACCCGCGAGCAGCATGGGGTTGAACGGCCGAGTAGTCTTCCGCGAGAAGAGGGTCTGTTTGGAGGATGTTCGGCAACGGAGTCTTCGGAGCATCAGCATCTACGCGTCCTGATCGCCAATCAGCGCAGCGATCGGCTCGACTACGTCACGCGGGTCGTCGTCAGCCTCGGCCATGAGGTGGTCGCGCGCTCGATCGAGGTGGGCGAGGTCGCGACTGTGACCCGGCGTGAGTACCCCGATGTCGCTTTGGTCGGCTTGGGCGACAGCAGCGCCCATGCCCTCGAGTTGATCGGCGAGATCGTCCACCAGGCGGCGTGCCCGGTGATCGCGTTGCTCGAGACCGACGATCACGCGTTCGTCGGCGAGGCGGCCAAGCGCGGCGTCTTCGCCTACATCACCGACACCAACCCCGACCAGCTCCAGGACTCGATCGAGATCGTCCTGCGCCGGTTCGCCGAGTTCCAAAACCTGGAGGGTGCCTTCGGCCGCCGCGCCACCATCGAGCGAGCCAAAGGGATCATGATGGAGCGCCACAGCATCGACGAGGACGACGCCTTCGAGATGCTCCGCACCCACGCCCGCAGCGCCAACCGCAAGCTCGTCGACATCGCCGCCGCCGTCGTCAACGGCCACCGCCTACTCCCAGGCCCGTCAAAAACAGGTTCTTAGCCTCGCCATAGGCCGGTGGGCGCGAGCGAACAGCGATCATCGTGATCGAGGGGGTCGTCCAGGAGACGCTGCGGGCGGCCGACGGCGTCGCCGCGGCGGCGCTCGAACCGCCCCAGCGCGGCTCCGCCTAGCCACGCGCTCGGTTCGTGTTCAAGCCGAACCTTGTAGTTGGACGCGGGCGTGCTATCCTCGTAAACTGTCGACTCCAGCGGTCGGTCGATGGAAGGGTCTGGCTCCAACTCTCGGTCAGTGTTCGTGTCGAATACTGCGGGCACCGAGGGGGTGGCGCGGAGATGTTTGGGCGACCTGCCGCCTCACTGGCCGCGAGGGCACTGCACGCCGGGGCCGTGATCGTTCCGGTCGGGGTTGTCCCCCTCGCGACATCGGAGTTCAACCCGAGGATTCTGGTTGGAGCGGCCACTGTGGCGATTTTCTGGTCCGCAGCACTGAGGCGGAGCTACTGGGGGACGCGCATTTCGGCGCTTGTACAGGGAGTCGGCACCGTTTCGGCCATTTCGCTTGGGATGGGCCTGACGGGACTCGCGCTCCTCGGCTTCTGGTTGCCCAGAATCGAGGTTGGGTCCAGCAGCCGTCTCATCCTGGCAGCCGGTGTGGTTCTGGCGGCGGCGAGCCTCGAGATGGCCGCGACGTATTCGAATCGCGCCGCCGCGTCCTCGTCGTCGGAACCGCGGACGAAGGCACGGAGCTCCGGCGAAACCTCGCACTGCACCCGGGCCGGCGCTTCGATTGCGTCGGGATTGTGGAGGATGGTTATGTCAATCCGCATGCTGACGGGCTGCACCGTGGAACGCTGCGGGAGCTGGGACAGGTGGTTACGCTGGCGCGCCCCGATCTCATCGTGCTCAGCGAGGGCCCGGCCCGTGCAGAGGCTGTTCGGCAGTTGATGGACACGCACCCGGCGGATTTTCGCCTCATCGGGCTCCATCAGTTCTACGAGCATGCCTTCGGGAGGGTGCCGGTGGAACACCTGTCACCCGTCTGGTTCATGAGCGTGCTCCACCTCTACCAGCGGACGTATTCGAGGCTCACAAAGCGGATCTTGACCTCGCTCTTGCGTCCTCGCACTCGCCATCGTGGCACCAGGCCTCCTGTTCCTGGCCGTGCTCGTGCGCCTGTCCAGCCCGGGGCAGGTCATCTTCAGGCAGATCCGACTCGGCGAGGGCGGCACCACGTTCGTCATGCTCAAGTTCCGGACGATGGTCAACTCGGCGGAGGGCGATGGCGGGGCGATGTGGGCGACCGAACGCGACCCGCGTGGGACGCGGGTCGGAGGCTTCATGCGGAGCACGCGGTTGGATGAGCTCCCTCAGCTCTGGAACGTCGTCCGAGGCGAGATGAGCCTCGTGGGGCCTCGCCCGGAGACGTCCCGAGTTCCTGACCCTCCTGCGACGGGAGGTTCCGTTCTGGACGTCCCGGCATCTCGTCAAGCCGGGAATCACTGGTTGGGCGCAGATCTCTGTCGGCGCCGTATCAGGCGCCGGAGGCGCGACCGAGAAGCTGTCATACGACCTCTACTATCTGAAACACCGAAGCGTCGCGACAGACCTCGCCATCCTCGCGAAGACCGCCCGGGTTGTCCCGCAGGGGCTGCTGGCGCACTACCGTCATCACGTGGAGCCCGACGTCGCTGCGTCTAACGTGTGTGCGCTCGCACCCCGGGCCGAGAGCCTTCTTGTTGGAACCGCGAGCGCGGACGCAAGCCACGTGCCAGCCGCCGACCCTGCGTCGTCGTCTTGATCGTCGCGCGGAGCACGCCGTCCTTGCGCCACAGCCCGACCCGAGGCACGTCGTAAACGTCAGTGAGGCACCCGGCCCCGGGAGGGCGAACGCGGCCTCATATCCGGCCTCACGCGCGGCTGATCGGACGCGCGCATCGTGCTCGCCGAACGGATACGCGAGGTAGCGGCAGGGTACGCCGAGCTCATCCTCCAACCGCTCGCGGGAGCCGCGGAGTTCGTCGTCGAGCGCCGAGTCCGCCAGTTCTCTCAGATGCGCATGACTCCGCGTGTGCGAACCAATCTCGACCTTTCGCTCGACGAGGCTTCGCAGCTGATCCCCGCGAGCATCGTCGCCAACTCGCCGGGGTGTGCGCCTGCCTCGATCGCGAGTTCGGGGATGTCGAGCGGGCGTCCGTCGTTCGCATAGTTGGTACAGGCGAAGACCGTGGCGGGAACGCCGAGCCGGTCGAGCGCCGGCATGGCCGCCATGACACTGCGGTAAGCGTCGTCGAATGTGACGTGCACAAGACGGCCCCGGCCGGACAGCGCCTCGGTCGCCGAGGCAGGCCGGTACCCCCGCCGCAGGATGCTGCGCACCTGCCGCTCGAACATCGCCGGTCTGACGGCGAGCGGATCGGCCCACGTGTCTGAGACGGCGTGGTAGCACAGGACGAGTGGACGGAACCGGCGTTCACCGATTCGCGGTGATGCCGCCCCACCGGACGGTCATTGGCATGTTGCGTCCGACGTACCCGGACTAGCGTGCCAATGCTACGAGAACACCAACGTGCGGGCGTTGCTTGTCGTACTGTGCGGACAGGAAGAATCTTGCCGACCAGCTTCACCGATCGTTCCGATGATGATTCCGCGCGCGAGGATCTCCGCCTCCGTGTCTCCGGTGCGCGCGAATGTGCCCACTGCCCGAAATGCTGCGGTGAACGCAGCGGCGATCACCACGGCGAAAAGGATGAAGCCGACCACTCCGAGCTCGGCAAGAATGTTCAGGTACATGTTGTGCACAACCTTGGGCGTGTCCACGATCAGGTCGAATCGCGTGAGGTTGATGTTCCCGAACGCATATGACGGCTCGACCAGGATGAAATTGCCCACCCCCACACCGCCCAGCGGATGGTTTCGGCTCACGGCGACCGCGACCGACCATATGTCGGGGCGCCCGGTCCCTCCCCCAGCACTGAAATCGGTCACGCGGGCGAGAGCCTCGGGAGACGCGATCAACGTGAAATAGGCGAGCGTGAACCCCACGACCGCAAGCACCATCGTCACCGCCTTTGCGCGCACCGGTCCCGAGAAGCCCACGCTCGCGAAGGAGCATCACGCCCAACCCGACGAGGCCGCCTCGGGACTCGGTTTGAAACAGCGCAACGGCACACGTGATGGCAGCGGCTAGCAGCAGGCAACGGAGCAGCGGGCCCTTCTTCGCCAGCAGCATGAAGAGCGTGAAGCCCAGCGCGGGAATGAGGATGGCCGCGAGGTCGTTGGGATCGCCAATCCCGCCGGCCAGCCGGCCGCTCGCCGCGATGCCCGCCCCCTCGGTTTGCGTAGCCCCGCCGAGTCCGATCACGGCGGTGAGAGTTGCGCCCGCGACGAACGAGTAGACGACCCACGTCAGGTGGCGCCGTTCGCTGATGGCCGCGAAGACGATGAACAAGAGCAGAATGCCTTGCCCGAACCGCAGGGCCGTGAGGCCCGCGACGGACGGATCGGGCGCCCAAAGCATCGACCCAAGCGTCCAGCAGAGGAGGACGAGGGCGGAGTACGCGAGGACGGGATGCCGCCGCCCGAGGAACGGGACATCCGAATCGGGCTTCGTCACGGCAAGCAGCCAGGCGATTGCGAGCACCCCTCCTCCCAGCTTCGAAAGGGTGAGACCGGCGCTTGAGATGGTTGGAATCTGCTCGAGGAAGATCAGCACCGTGAAAATCGCCAGGCCTGCTGCGAGGTTCTGGAAGGCGAGCGCAACAAAGAGGACGCCGAGTGTCCCTACGAATACGAGTAGCGGGGAGCCCACAGCCGCGGCGCCGATCAGCGCCGCGACCGCGATCAGCGACGCGAGGAGCAGACCAGGCCGCTGGATCGGGATGGCATCGACGCTCATGTCAACAGGGACATCACGCCTGACCCTGCTTCGGGTCGGCGCTCAGAGAGCGGGCCTTCGCCGTCCCGGGCACCTGCCGGAGGATTTTCGCGGCTCTCCCCGTTCTCGATGCGCGCGAGTAGCCGCCGGCTCGACGTAGCCGGCGAGTCGTGACGATGAACCCTCTGGGGACAATATTGCGGAACGCCAGCATCCGGCCGATTTCTGAGAGGTCCTCCGGCCGGGTGTACCCGAGGCGTGTAACCACAAGGACAGCCTCCACCTCCCCGGCAAATGTGAGCGCGTCTGCAACCTCGGTCAACGCCGGAGAGTCGATGATGATCACATCGGCCTCGTGTTTGAGCCGTTCGAGGCCGCGTTGGATCTGATGCGGCTCGAGGAGTCCCGCCTGGTGGCTGGCGTCCGGGCTCCCGGGCACGAGCCGGATCAGGTCGCCGTGGCCGGTGACAGGCTGAAGCGCGCGCTCGAGAGGGGCCTCATTCATGAAGACATCTGCGAAGCCCGTTCCTCGTGGAGTCACCCCGAAAACGGTTGCGAGCATCGGCGCGCGCAGATCCGCGTCGACGGCGACAACTCTGGTTCCCGCAGTTGCGAGGCTGATTGCAAGGCTGGAACTTCTCATCGTCTTCCCCTCCCCCCGGATCGCGCTGGTCATCAGGATTGTCCGCGGGAAGCTGCCGGCAGACCCCGCGGTCGCGAGGTTCCCACGAAGCATGTGGTAGGCGTTCCAGGCCTCCTCCGGAAGTGGGCTGCGGCCGGCGAGGTATTCGTGAACCTGCTTCCGGTGCATCCGCGGCACGCGGGCAAGCACCGGAAGGCTGGCCACGTCGAGCAGTTCGTGCTCGCTATCGACGCGCGGGTTGAGCTTTTCGAGCCCGAGCGCCACGCCGACGCCGAGCAACAGCGACGAAAAAAGGCGATGAGGACGCTGACCACGAGGCGTGGTGGTGATGACGGCGCATACGGGGGGGTGGCGCGACCGGCAATGTGGAGTGTGGGGTCAGGTTCGCCGAGCAGCGGGCTCAGCGCCACGATCGCACCCTGGAGTGCGGCGGACTCTGCGGGGGTTGCGCCCGGGAGAGCCGCTTTCAGCCGGTTGAGTCTCCGGACGAGCTGGGCCTGGAACTGCTGGCTCCGCTCCCGAATGATCTCGTCGGCGAACGCGTTCGCGATGCGCGCAGCCTGTACCGCCGTGGGCTCGGTGGCGACGATGCTGAGAATGTTCGCCTGGCTGACCGGATCGACCGCGACCGCGTCCAGAAGCGCTCGCTGGCTCGTTGCCAGGCCGAGACGCGCCCTGACGGCA
Source organism: uncultured Actinomycetes bacterium (assembly GCA_963825325.1). Lineage (GTDB taxonomy): Bacteria > Actinomycetota > Thermoleophilia > Gaiellales > JAICJC01 > JAICJC01. The sequence continues at coordinate 569,930 of CAWGSU010000001.1, read as the reverse complement.
TCGGCCGCCTCGCGGCTCTTGACCAGGCGGGCCTCGGTCAGCACGCTGGTGGTCGGGTCAGCCGAAGCCTGTAGGAGGTTGAATCCGACCAACGAATTATCGGTGGACGAGATCGGCGTAACGAGGATATCGGCGCCGGCTTGGTAGCGCTTCGGGGCGACCGCCGAATACACAATCGCAGAACCGACCCCCACCGCGACGATCACCACGATGAGGCGCCAATGCTGCCGAATCGCCTCGACGTACCAGGCACCGCCCCTTTCCCCGCGGTCCGCGCCGAACACTCCTGCCGTTGCCGGGTCGGGGGATACGACCTGTGGATCATCCACAGCGGCCGCCTGCGCCGAGGCGCTCGGTTCCGCGGCCTGCGCCAGCGCCCCGAGCCCGCCGTCCAAAAACTGGGCCCGCCACCTCTTGATCGTGGTCTCGGAGATCCCCTCCTGCCGCGCCGCCTGCGCCACCGTCACCTCGCCGCGCACCACCGCGAGAACGATCCGAAGCTTCTCCTCCGGTGTTCTCAATGACGCCTTTGCCACGACAACCCCCGTTCTCCGTGCCCCCGTAGACGCCGCGCGCCCGCCGGCGAGCCACGCCGAACTATGACATGCCCCAGGGATCCTCCGCGGTGGTCCAGGTCATCCGGCCCGGCTGCCGACCTTGCACGGCCCGCGCGGGTGCGCGTTCAAGCACACGTGGGGCGCTGGCGGTCACGCAGTACCATGGGCATGCATCCCGCCACTCTTCGCAGCGCGCGGTGCACGGGCCCGTGAGTCGATCAATCCCTCATCTTGGAATGGTGACACTTGCCTTGGCTGTCGTTCTGTCGGGCGACGCCGTTGGAGCTATCCACCACCCACCCCCCGGCCACGTGCACACTGATGCTGTGGGCCCACACCACATCCAACTCGTGTGGACCGCTCCGGTGAGGGCCCGCCGCTTCGGCGTTTGGAAGCAGGGGAGACATGCGGGGTTGACCGGCCGCCGGGCGTTCACATTTCGGGAGCTTTCGTGCGGCACGCGGTATCGTCTGGGCGTTCGAGCACGATATTCCGATGGTGGGCGTTCGGCGATCCGGTGGATCTCGGCGAGGACGAGCGCGTGCATTCCAACCGCCCCGGCCTGCACGAGTATCGCCGACCCGAGCATGAATATCCGGACGTTCGTGGCAGGCCTTGCGCCCGGCGACGTCGGCTGTCTCGCGAGCGGGACGTATGCCGGGCGGGTCATCTTCGCAATTAGCGACGTGACTCTTCAGACCGCGCCGGGTGCGACCGCGACGTGTTCGCCATGCGAGGTCGAAATCCGGGATTCTGCCAATGGCGTCACATGGGATGGCATCGATCTCGACGCATCAGCCTACCCTGGAGTTGTGATCGCACTCCACGTGTACGGCGATGATGCGCTGGTGGAGAACACAGATATTCAGGACGCGCAGGATCATTGTGTGTTTCTCGGTTCCTCGGTCTACGGGGTTGCGTGGCGCCCCCGGATCGTCAACAATCGGATCCATAACTGCGGTGGCCCAGGCCCCGTTTTCAACGAGCAGGCGCTGTACATGTCCTCAACTCGGAATGCCGTCATCGAAGACAACACGATCTATAACGCTCGCGATTTTGGTATCAACATGTATGACGATGCGCAGGGATCGCTCATCGACCATAACATTATTGATGGTGCGCGTATGAAGGCAGGAGTTGCGTTCGGGTCGACAGACCTGGGGCAAGCTTATTGCTCAACAAACAATAACAATATCGTGCGTGACAATATCATCACGAACAACTTCGCCTACGCGGCGATGGACAATACGACGGGTTGCGGCGTCGGGTCGCGCGATGTCGTTCAGCACAACTGCGTCTGGAGTAACGGGTCCGGCAACTTCCCCGCGAGCCACCCCGGGTTCACCGTTCTCGACAACGTGGAGGCGAACCCGCTCTACGTCAACCGGGCGGCCGGCGACTTCCGATTGCAGCCCGGCAGCCATTGCGCGGGCTACGGCCCCCGGCCCTAGCTGTCCTGCCCCTGCCTCAACACGTGTCGACGCGGCTGATGGGTGGCGTCCGTTGAGTGCGCGGTGTGGTCTGTGCTCGTTTTCGTGTCATAGCCAGTATGTCAGCCCGTCTACGCGGTGGTCGCTTGAGCGGTAGGTCCGGCGGCGCGCCCACTCGCGTTTGAAGGTTTGTTGGTAGCGCTCGACCTTGCCGTTGACCTGGGGTCGGCGAGCGGGGATCAGCAGGTGGCGGATGTCGTCGTCGGTCAGCAGTTGGGCGAGCGAGGCGTTCTCATGCCGCGCCCGCGGCAGCCGCGACAGACCGGCGGGACGCAAACAGCGCCACACCGCCGCATGCGGATGACCCGTCTCACCAGCGATCAGCCGCGGCTCCCACCCGGTACGACGCAGGGCAGCGCAGATAGGCGCCGCCTCTGCCGCCGGCAGCTGCCGGCGGCGACGACTGCGGCCGCGACGACCGATCCACAAAACACCCACCCGACCGACGCTCCTCTTGGCTGGCCGCCCGATAGCGATCGACCCACCGCTTGGCCGTCGTCGTGCGGACGCCATGGCGGCCAGCCGCCTCCCGCCGCGACACCCCACCGCACACCACCAGCATCACCATCGCCTGACGACCAGCAAGTCCGAGCTTCGCGTTACCGTGCAACCTCATCCAGGATCCCTTCTTCGAGCCGTGAGCCTTCGCAGACCCACAGCCTCGAAGGAGACCCGGATCGGCTACTCAGCCGGTCACAATGTCCCGAGGCACGTCGGCTAGACGCCCGGAGACCCTCGTAGCGCCTTCGCGAGCTCCTCGAATGCGGTCTCCCGGTCGGCGCCGGCTTCGATGAACGCTCGTCCCTTTCTTCCCATCTCGTCCATGCGGCCCGCATCCTGCAGCAGCGTGCGCACCGCCTCTGCGATCGCGGCGCCCTCTCCGGGTGCGACGCTCACACCGCACCCGATTCGGTCGACGGTCTCGGCCGCGAGGCCCTTCCCCGCGTACACGATCGGCTTCCCGGTCGCCATGTACTCGTGCAGCTTCGATGGGAGCGCCGTCGCGTTCAGCGTCGGCGTATCCTTCAGTTGGGCAAAGAGAATGTCGCTTTGCCGGTACATCTCCAAGACATCGCTCCTCGCGAGATAGCCGGTCAGCTGGACGTTCGTCAGGTGCATCTGCGTGACCCTCTCCTCCAGGAGGCCGCGCTCGGGGCCCTCCCCGACGATGATGAAATCAACATCGGGAAGCAGTTGGGCGACGTCGGCGACGATCTCGAGTCCCTGGGCGTCGCCGATCAGGCCGACGTAGGCGACAACCGGCCGCAGCTTGGGGACTCGCTCCCGGCACATCTCGCTGGCGTCGCGGAACTCTTTCGTCACGGAGTTCCCGATGAGCAGGATCTTCGTTCGGGTGCCGGTCTTCTGGCGCACCCGATCGGCAATACCAGGCGTCGCGACGACGATCAGATCAGCCCGGCCCGCCACGACCCACATGGAGAACTGCAAGGCCTTCAGAAGCGGTCGCATCCGGTCCGAGGCTTGCCGCGACTCGGCCGCATATTCCCAGCCGATATCCCGGATGTCCCAAGCAAACCGGCACGATTTTGCACGGGCGAGCACCCAGCAGGCGGGAGCGAGGAACATGCTCGGGGAGGACGTGACCACGATGTCTGCACCTTCGCGAGCACCGCGCAGAGCGAGGCGAACCGCCATGACCTGTTCGCGGATGGCTCGCACGGCGAGCGAGGGAGAGCGAGGGGAGAACTGCAGAGGTCTGGCGACTCGGTACGGCCGCATTCGATCGGCCTCGCAAGCGGCTTGGGGATCGTAAAACGAGGGATCGGGGTAGCTTGGGCTGAGCGTCACGACCACGACGTCGTGAGAACGTGCGAGCGCGTCGACCATGCTCCCGACCCGGTTCGCTCCCGCGAACGTCTCGGGCGGGAAAAACTGCGTGATTACAAATTCGTGCCATCCGGGTGCCCTACCGGGTCACGCACTTCTGGAAGCAGGTCGCAAGATCGGAAGCGACGATCCGGATGTTGAAGTGTTCCAGCACGCGGCGGTGTCCCTCCTCGGCGAACCGCTCCCGCAGACTCGGGTCCCGAGCAAGCGCCTCGAGGGCAACGGCGAGACCGATCGGGTCACCCCCGTCGACGAGGAGGCCGGCACCATCACCCAGGAGTTCGGGGACGGCGCCCGTTCGTGTCGAGATCACGGGAACACCGGCCCCCATCGCTTCCATCAGGGAAACCGGGATCCCCTCCTCGTCGGTCGCAGTGACGATGCTGGGAAGCACGACGGCGTCCCACCGGCGAGACCTCAGATCGTCGAGCAGGACGGTGTGCGGGACGGTGCCGAGGACGGTCACCACGTCCGAGAGCCGGGCACTCTCGATGCGGTGCTCAAGCTCTTCGCGCAGAGGCCCGTCACCGGCGAGGTCGACGTGAACGGCCCGGCCCCGGGCCACGAGGATCTGGAGTGCCTCAAGAAGATAGCGATGACCCTTGACCTCGACAAAGTCGGCCACCATGACCACCTTGAACTGCGCCAAATCACCCACCGGCGTCCGCGACCGCGGTGGTACGGAGACGGCGATGCCCAAGTGCAGAACCCGAAGCTGTCGGGCCGGCGTTCCGAGTTGCGAGGCCACAGCTCGTGCACCCTTTTCACTGATCGCCCGCACGAAGCACGCCTTGCCGGCCTTGATCTCCAGGAGATTGTTCTCGGCAATATCCCAACGGTGCGCCGTGAAGCTCCAGGGGACACCTGAGATCTCGGCTGCAACCAGCGCCATGGTCGACGAGGTGGAGGCCCAGTGAGCGTGCAGATGATCCGCCCTGAGCCGGCAAACCCGGCGACCGAGCCACACCCCTTTGGCGAATACCCCCAGATTCTTGGCGAAGATCCTCGGACTCCGGCTTCGGCAGACGTACCCGAGCGCTCGGAACGTTCGTCGCGGCGACGAGACAGCGCCCGCGAATGCCTCGCGGAGGATTTCGGGAGAGAGAAGCGGCACCCCCACAGTCGTTGCCAGAAAAGGCTGAACGTCCTCGTGCACAACCACGCCCCGTGGACTCATGGGGACGACCGTGACGTCGTGCCCGCTCCTCATCAGCTCGGCAACCTCGGGAATGAGAAATGCTTCCCGTGACCCGTAGGGCAAAGTTGACGTTACGTAGACGATCCGCATACAGGATTCGGCGTCAAGCTCTACGCCTTCCGAGGACTCGGCGCCCAACGCTCTCGTCGCGCGCGATTGGTGACACGGAATAGCTCCTCGTACAGCAGTTCGATTCGGCGAAGCATGAGGTTGATGTCGAACTCGAGTAGTTGCCGCCGGCGCCCGTTCGCGCCCATGACGGCTCTTCGCTCCGGGTCTCGCAGGAGCGCGGCGATCTCCCGAGCGAGCCCCTCCACATCTCCAGGTTCGACGAGAAGTCCGTTGACATCGGGAGTAACAAGATCAGGTACGCCGCCGACGCGGGTGGCGACGACGGGTATACCAGCCGCCATGTACTCCATCACGGCCAGGGGGCTGCCCTCCCAATCGGAGGTCGAGACGGCCAGGTCGAGCGCCGCCAGGATGTTGGGCACGTCAGAGCGATCCCCAAGCATCAGCACAGTATCCGAAAGGTCTCGCTGGCGAACAAGCGACCGGATCCTGGCTTCGTCGGATCCTCCACCGACGATGAGCACCCGCACGTCCGGGAATGCGCGCACCAACATACCCGCACACTCGACGAGGTGGTGCAACGCCTTCTGGGGACGAAGGTTGCCGACGCACCCGATCACGGGCGCTGTGGACGAAATACCCAGTTGTGCGCGAATGTCGGTTCCACGATCCGGTGACTTCGGGGCGATGCCGTTCGGGATAAAACGAATGCGGTTTGGATCGATGCGCTCAACCTCGACCATCTTTCGCCGATCGTCTCGCGAGACAGCCAGAATCACATCCGCCGCTCGAGCGATGACGCTACGATCGAGGAGACAGCGCAACGACTCCCCTTCGAATGACCAGGTGTGCTCGTGAGCGATGATCACGGGAACCCCCGCGAGTCGACCGATGAGTGTGCCCCAGAGATTCGATCCGAACTTGTGGGTGTGGAGGATGTCGACACGGTGGTTCCGAAGAAAGGAGATCAACGGCCACCACGCCGAAATCGCCGCTCTCGAGCCACGCTCTAGGCTTAGGACGCGCACTCCGGCTGCGGCCACCATCGGGTCAACTCTCAAGTTCAAAGGGTCGTGCCGGGTTGCGCACAGAATGCGATCGAAGCGCGCGGGGTCGAGCCGGGTTGCGATGGCTCTCGCGAGAGCCTCGGCGCCCCCGACCTCGAATGGGCGATCCGTCAGCGTCATTACGCGTAGCTTCCTACTCGGAGCCACCAGAGCAACCCTTCGGGAGATTCAGTGTGGACACGCTGGTTGCGGGATCACTCAACTCAAGCCCATCGTACCGCACCGCCCCACTTGCCCATTCTGACCTCATCTGCCTGCACGTCTCGGAACCGCCCTTATAACGATGGCTGCCGCCATCCTGATCTCCGATGTCGAAAGTGCCCGTGCCGCGACGAGGGTTCCGCCAAAGGCCCCGAGACCGGCGAGTGAGCCGGCGACCAGCCCCAGCGCTGAAGGCTGGGTGCCAAAAGCGAGAAGCACGAGAGCCATCACGCCTGATGCCACCAGAGCGCGTGCGAGAGTCGCGACAATCGGCATGATCGAGAAGTCCAATGATTGCTTGCAGATCCAGAGGTGGGCGGGGGCGTAGAGTGTGTAGGCGACGTCGGTCCCAATCGCCCCTCCGACGATGCCTATTCTTGGAATTAGGATGATGTCGACGATGAAGTTTATGGCCGTCGTGATGACCGCGACAGCAATCCGCAGGCGGGCTCGCCCAAGGTAGTTTGCGGTCATCGAAAGGATCGTTCCGAAGCCGAGCAGGAATGCAAACGGCGTCATCGCCCGCAAGACGTCCGCCGATCCTGCGTAGCCGGGGCCGAAGAGAATGTGGGCGATTGGGGTTGCCCATACGAGGAGCGGAGCGATCAGCGTCGCCTGGAGGATCCCGATATACCTGAGCCCTGCGACGAGGGCGCCCGTGGAAGCCTGGCCACGGCCCTGCGCCATGCGCGGTGAGACACCCGCCGACAGGGCCATTGCGGGCAGCTGCACGATCGGCAGTAGGCGCAGAGGGGCGCTGTAGAGGCCCACCGCGGTCGGGTTGAGAAAGGCCCCGATCAGAAGTACGTCGATTTGCGCGAATAGGGTGTACGCGCTGTCGACGATGACGAGCGCCGCGCCATACCGCAGAATCCGTCTCTCCCACGACCGGGTGCGCGATCGAAGCGAGAGCGCCCCTCGTCCAAGCACCCGGGTCATCACCGTGAGCGCGACGGCGGTTCCCACCACATAACTGGCGGCCTTTCCAAACGCGGCACCGGCAGTCCCGGCGCCCAGAAGAACCAAGGAGATGCTGGCCACCGTCTCCACCACGCTCTGCGCGAGGACGATCCGCAGGTTCAGCGCCGTCCGTCCCAACGCAACGAGCGAATAGCTCAAGAACGTCATGAGGCTCTGGGCGAGAACTACGATCGAGATCGCCCGCAGGACCCAGGTCAGTCCGGGCGTGTCGTACACATCCGCCACGAAACCGGCCCCAACGAAGAGCGAAACTGCGACGAATCCACCGAGCGCCAACTTGATTCTGAGCGCGCTCGTGATGACCTGTCCTACGGTCGCGTGGCTGTCTCGATTCTCGGCAATGAAGCGTGCCGAGGATTGGGAGACTCCGAAGTCCGCCGGAAGCAATGCCACGCCTCCGATTGCAATGGCGAGAGCAAGCAGTCCATAGCCCACTGGATTCAGAGCCCTCACCAGAAATAGCGTGAGCACCGCGGTGAACGAAAAGCTGATTAGCTGGAGCGCGAAGTAGGATCCGACGTTGTGTGTGATACTGGCGGGAGATGCGACAAAATCCCCCGGGGCACGGGGTGCCGCCGCACCTGCTTGAGTGCCGTGAGTCGGTGGTGTAACTCCACTCAACGCTCTCGGGAGTCCCCTCGGTCGGCGCGAGGCTCGAATGGGCAGACGAGCGGGTCATCGGCCGCCCTGCCTGCCCTGGTCGGCACGTCAGCGGCAATCCGATGCGAGGCTAGTATATCGATCTCGCGGTCCGGGCTCCGTCACTGTGGCCGGTGCCGACCGCTGTTAGTATCCGGTTCATTATGACGGGCGGTGGACTCACGCAGCAGGCGCTGCTCCGGATAGACGATCGCAGCCGATTCGTCGATGGCTTCGCGCGTACGCCCATGGCCGTTGGCCACACACTGGTCGACCATCCGTTGCTGAGTCTTGAGGCCCTCGCGGAGTTGGCCGACGCGCTCCCCCTGGCCTCGGTCGAGCGGCACCGCGCCGACCTTCCGGTCCTCGCGCCCGGTGGCGCGCCCGACATCGAGGGCCCCCCGTCCGAGACCGTCCGCGGCATCGAAACGAATGGCTGCTGGATGGTCTTCTGGTATCTAGAGCAGGTGCCTGCGTACGCGGACCTGCTGAACGCCATTCTCGACGAGGCCGAAGCGACGGTGGGCCGCCACGGTGGCGGCACGCAGCGGCGCGAGGCGTTCCTGTTCCTGTCTGCCCCGAATGCCGTGACGCCCGTCCACTTCGACCCCGAGCACAATTTCCTCCTTCAGATTCGCGGCGAGAAGGACATGAACGTGTGCGAGTGGGATGACCCCGCGACGGAACAGCGCGAACTCGACCGCTATCACGATGGCGGACACCGCAACCTCGACACAATGCCCGGGGAGAGCGAGACGTTCCGTCTCACTCCGGCCGGCGGGGTCTACGTGCCCCCGTGGCGTCCGCACTGGGTTCAGAACTCGGACGCCGTCTCGATCTCGCTCTCGATCACCTTCCGCACGGCGGTGAGCGAACGGGCCGAGCGCGTGCATGTGGTGAACTCGTATCTGCGACGCCTCCACCTCTCTCCGCGGCCCCCCGGCTCCTCGGAGCGCATCGATCGAATGAAGGAGACGGTCTTTTTGCTCCGCCGCCGTGTCAAGGGCCTGAGGGCGACCCACAAGGGTCAGTAGCGGCGGGTAGCCCACAGGTCGAGGTGGCCCGGGCGATCGAGCCGGTCGCTTTGGAATGGGACGCGCTCGCGGACCGGGTCGCAGCACCGCCGTACCTGCGGCCAGGGTGGATCGCCGCGTGGTGGCGAGCGTTCGGGACCGGAACTCTGGACATCTTCATCGCGCGCCGGGGAGAGCGGGTGGTCGGCGTGCTGCCCCTCTGCCGCCGTCGTCACGCACTGGTCTCGCCGACGAACTGGCACACGCCGGGATTCGGGCTTCTGGCCGAGCCTGGACACACCGCGGAGTTCGCCGACCAGATCCTTGCCGGACGCCGCGGCGCACACCGCCTTTCGCTGGCGTTCGTCGATCCGGGTACCGAGGATATCGGGGCATGGCGACACGCCGCCGCCACACACGGCTTCCGAATCCTCACGCGCACGCTCGCGCGTTTCGCATCCGTCGAGATTCACGGCGACTGGGACGCGTTTGATCGCGGCCTGAGCCGCAACCTGCGCGGCGACGTGCGAAGATCGTTGCGCCGACTGCAGGATGTGGGCGAGGTCCGGTTCGAGCACCTGGATGGCCTTGAGCAACTCGACCACCTACTCACAGAGGTGTTCAGGGTCGAATCCTCCGGGTGGAAGGGCGCCCGCGGAACCGCGATCGCCTCTCGCCCGGAGACGGAGCGGTTCTACCGCGAGGTCTGCGCGTGGGCTGCCGAGAGTGGCAACCTCAGAGTGACAGTGCTGAGACTCGCCGGCCGGGCGATCGCGTTCGAGTTGGGCATCGAGGAGCACGGGGTCCATTACGCCCTCAAGGCAGGGTTCGATCCCGCCCAGCGCGCGTTCTCCCCCGGCAAGTTGCTCATCCACCACATCCTCGAGCGATCGTTCTCGATCGGACTCGCCCGCTACGAGATGGCCGGCGTTGAGGGGTACAAGCTGGCGTGGGCCAACGCGTTCCGCGACGTCGCGCTCGTCCAGGCCTTCGCGCCCTCTGCGATGGGGCTCGTCGACTGGGCCGCCTTTAGGTATGGCCGCCCGATCGCCAAACGGGCCGTCGCGGCGCTCCCGTCTAGGCGGGTACACGCCTCTCGCCGTGGTACCAGCCAACCAGCTTCCGGGGACGCCAGCGCTTGAAGACCGGGGCGAGGGCGACGGCGACCGCCCCAGGAACGCCCGACGAGAGACCGATCGTCTCAAGCCCCTCCTCGTCCTCTGCGAAGCGATACTTGAACGGCTCGGCTCCCCGCCCGAACCGGTACTCGAAGACTCCCTCGTTGAGCGCTTCGCGGGCAGCGTGCGCTTGCAGGACGAGCCCCACCGAGAAGCGATCCCAGGCTGGGGCGCGGCCAGCCTGGTAGTACGACTCGACGCCGGCAAATCGAAAGCCGTACCAGGCGGCAACACTCTCCCCGTCCACATCGAGAAACCAGAGGCGAAGCCAGCCGCGTCGCGCCGCGTGACCGGCGAATTCGCGATGGAACGCCGCCTCGGTTGCGAACCGCGAGCCGTTCGGCCATCTTGCCGCATGGAGTGAGAAAAGCGTGTCGAGAGCAGAAGGCAGCTGATCGGTGTCCACGATAAGGCGGTATCGCAGGTCGTGTTCTCGAACGAGCTTTCGCTCCTTTCGGCCAACGAACTGTCGAAAGTTTGAGCTGCGAGAGGCAAGGAATTCGTCCCACGACCCGTCGAAACGGAGGACCGGACTCTCGGCGCGGTGTAGTACCTTCGCGCCCAAGAGCGTGCTCCAGCCCTCCTCGGCTGCAAGCTGCTCGCCGAAGAACGCGTCCCAGCGAAACGGGGCGTCTTCGAGCGCCGCTCGAAACGCGCCCGCGGTGCCCGCACGGTCATCCCGGTCGCAGATCGGGCCGAGCTGGTCAGCCGGCCCGTATCCGACGAATCGAACGAGCCGGATCGGGGAGGTGGTCGCGATGTGCAGCGGCAGGAGCGCGGCCAGCGCGTCGTCGGTGTGGCGGCACGCGGCCACATGGAGCGGACGGTCTCGTCCGAAATGGCTCCACCACGTTTGGGTCCACTCCCATGTCGCGAAGATGTTACGGCTGCGCTCGGCAAGCTCGTCCCACGCACCGCGCAGCGGCTCGAGCGACGTGTGCCACTCGACCTTGAACGCCGTCGGGTCCCACTCTGCTCGCGCACCGCCACCCATCGCCGGAGTCTGCCATACGGCTGATCTCCCTGGGTGGTGACGAAGTGACAGCTTCGGGGTGAACCGGCGGGGCAAGGATGGAGACGATCAGGGTGTCGTTGCCCGCGTGATCACATCGGCTTGGCGGTTTCGGACCTCGCTGCGAGCAGGGCGGTCTACGAGCGCGCGCTGGCTCCACTTGGGCGGCGGTGGAAGCGTTTCACCGCGAGACGCTCGCGGCCGGCGGGCGCGACAAACGGCGGCCGCGGGGTGCGGGAGCCCTACCACCCGAACTACTACGGGGCCAACCCGCCAACGTGCAGGAAGTCGAGCGATACGAGCCGTCCCTCGGACGCGTCCAAGGCGCTCTGGGCCGGACACCGACTACGTTAGCTTCTTCCTCGACCGTGGCATGCCCCGCCTTCGCTACCGCTGCACGCTGCCCCAAACACGTGACTGCCACAAAGACCAGTACATCAACTCCGCCCACTACTACAAGCGCCTCCTGCCGATCTGGGAGACGCACAAGAACTACGCCATCCTCAGAGAAGCCCACCCCGAATACGAGCGCATCCACAACCACAACCGTCACCGCTACCGCATCAGCCCGGACTGCCTCGAACTCCGCCCAAAGCGCATCGGCGCCGCCTGGCAACAACTGCGCGTCTCAGCCACCGTCATCGAATGGCTCCGCGTCTGCTTCCACCAGGGCTGGATCGGCAAAAGCGGCCACCAGAACCCCCCCAACGCACCTCCCAACGCGTCCTCGAGCAAACCCGCAGAGCTCGCGAACGCCTCGGCAGATGCGGCGGCTGGATCGCCCAACGCCGATCCCGCGCCGGCCCCGCACCACCCGGGTAGTCCGCCGCCCAGCCGATACATCGCCACAAGCCCCAGCGGGCTGGCAGCAGCATGCCTACCAACAGCGGTCACCCCACACCTGGCAGCCAGGGGCCATCCGCCGACGCCAGCCCGGCCGAATCAGGCTAGACCACGCCGTCGAAGAGCGTTTCCGGCCACGACTCTGGAACTCGCGCCGGAACACTCCTTCATGGGAGGAGCAGGATTCGAACGTGCGTAGGCAGAGCCAATGTCGTTGATCACGGGAGAACCAGGGTTCCCCCGTGGGCCCCCTCTTTCTCGACGAGACCCTATGCTATGGGAGGAGCAGGATTCGAACCTGCGTAGGCAGAGCCAACGGGTTTACAGCCCGTCTCCTTTAGCCACTCGGACATCCTCCCCGGTGGGGGCGGATTCTACTCCGCGTTGCGCAGCGCCTGGGCCTCGGGGAGGCCCTCGAGCTTCTTCAGCGTGTTGTTCTCGATCTGGCGGATGCGCTCGCGGGTGACGCCGAATGCGCGGCCGACCTCCTCGAGGGTGCACGGCTGCTCGCCCTTGAGGCCGAAGCGCAGCTCGATCACCTTGCGCTCGCGCTCGGGCAGCGAATCGAGCGCGCGGTCGATGTCCTCGCGGCGCAGCGTCATCGTGGCCGAGTCGAACGGCGAGACCGCCTGCTCGTCGGGGACGAAGTCGCCCAGCTCGGACTCCTCCTCCTCGCCGATCGGCTTCTCGAGGCTGACCGGGAGCTGTGCCATGCGCTGGATCTCGCGCACCTCGTCGGTGGTCATGCCGAGCTCGCCGGCGATCTCCTCGGGCTTGGGCTCGCGCCCGAGCCGCTGCACGAGCTGGCGCTCGATGTGGACGACCCGGTTCAGCTTCTCGACCATGTGCACCGGGATCCGGATCGTGCGGGCCTTGTCGGCGATTGCGCGCGTGACGGCCTGGCGGATCCACCACGTGGCGTACGTCGAGAACTTGTAGCCCTTGCGGTAGTCGAACTTCTCGACCGCCCGGATCAGGCCCAGGCTGCCCTCCTGGATCAGGTCGAGGAACGACAGGCCGCGGCCGAGGTAGCCCTTCGCGATCGAGACGACCAGGCGCAGGTTGGCCTCGGTCATCTGCTGCTTGGCGAGCATGTCGCCGCGCTCGATGCGCTTGGCCAGGCTGACCTCCTGGTCGGCCGTGAGCAGCGCCACCTTCCCGATCTCGCGCAGGTACAGCCGCAGAGAGTCGAGGCTCGGCTCGACCGTGAGGTCGAGCTCGGGCGGCTTCTCGCCGTGGAAGACCGCGTCCTGCTGCGCCGTCTGTCGTGACTCCGCGTCCAGGAGCTCGATGTTGTGATCGAGGAGGTACGTGTAGAAGTCCTCGAGCTGTTCCTTAGTGAGCTCGATCTCCTCGAGCGTCGCCGCGACCTCGTCGAAGGTCAGGTAGCCCTTCTCGTGTCCTTCTTGGACCAGGGCCTTCAGCTCTTCGATCTCCGGGAGCGAGATATCGACGGTCAGCATGGGCCCCCCCAAATGCTTCGTTTGCAGATTAAGCGGTCACGACGGACTCCCCGCCCCGCCGTCCAGAGAATGCAAAAGCCCCGGAACGGCCGGTAGGGGAGACAAAGCGGATCGCAGACGCCAGGAGTGTACAAGCGGTTATCAAGCTCGGCAAGGAAGTTTCAGGAACACGTTTGCACCGCCTCTGCCACGAGCTCGTTACAAGGTCAGGCGAGCTCCACCCGGGCCTGCAGGCGTACGACGGGGTCGCCCACCGTGTTCGCCAGCACCGGCTCTGACAACGCTCTCAGGCCGGCGGGCACCGCATCCCACGACAGCAGCTGCCCGAGCACGGCCAGGGCGGCGGGCGCGCTCGCCCGGGCGTTGCCGTCGTCGATCCGCACGGCGACGCCGATCCCCTCCCTCGTCAGGCCCATGCACGAGAGCGCCTCGGCGCCGCCCTTGGAGACGCAGCCGGGGATCGCCCGCATCGCCTCGGTGTCGAGGTCGCCGTCGCCGCGGACGAGCTCGGGGTGGGCGGTCATGGCGGCGAACTGGCGCGGCAGGCGCTCGGCCAGGCGCGCGTACATTGTGGCGATGACCCGCAGGGGCAGGGCGAAGGCCACCACGCCGCAGCCGTCGGTGACCGTGGGGATGGCCGCCGCGTCGAGCTCCGCGTGCTCGGCCATGACCGCCAGGGCCGCTCGCTGGGCCGGGTGCTCGGGCGAGCGGTAGCCCTCGGTCTCCCAGCCGTGGTTGACCGAGTTGGCCAGGAACCCGAGGTGGTTGCCGGAGCAGTTGTGACGCAGGCGCTCCTCGGGCGACCCGAGCGAGTTGCGCAGCGCGCTCGCGTCGAGCCCGCAGGCGTGCAGGCCGCGGGTGACCGCCTCGGCGTGGATGTCCTGGCCGGCGTGCGATGCGCACACGACGGCGAGCACGCGGTCGTCGAGCCCGAGTGCGTCGAGACCGCCCGAGGCGATCAGCGGCTGCGCCTGGAAGGGCTTTGCGGCCGACCGCAGCGTGGTCACGCGGTCGGGATCGCCGCAGGCGCCGATCACCGTGCCGTCCGTGCGCACAGCCACCGCGTGCACACGGTGGTGGCTCTCGGGGAAGCCGTTTCGGTAGCTCGTGACGGTTCCGGGCGCTGACATTGATGCCGACCCTACATGGCCGACTATGAGCGGCGCGTGACGACCGGTAGCGTTCAGGATGTGCCGGAGCTCCCCGAACTCGAGGCGTTCGTGATCGCGCAGCGCGAGGCTCTCACCGCAGAGCCGATCGCGGCCGTGCCGGTCGCCCACTTCGCGACCACAAAGACGATCGATCCGCCGCTGGCCTCGCTGGCGGGACAGCGCTTCACCGCGGTCGGCCGGCGGGCGAAGCGCCTGCTCTTCACCGCCTCCGGCGGGGACACGCTGATGGTGCACCTGATGTCGGCCGGCCGGCTGGCCGTCGGCGCGAAGCGGCCGAAGACCGCGATGCTCGTCGTCCAGTTCGACTCCGGCCGCGAGCTCCTGATGTCGGAGTCGGGTCACAAGCGCCGGGCCGGGGTGTGGCTGCTGCGGCCCGACGCGCTCGCCGCCGAGCTCGCGCACATCGGTCCCGAGCCGCTCGATCCGGCGTTCACGGTCGCCGCCCTCGCCGAGACGCTCGCGGCGCATCCGCACCAGCTGCACGCCTTCCTGCGCGACCAGCGCGCGATCGCCGGGGTCGGGCGGGCGTTTGCGAACGAGATCCTGTGGGCGGCGCAGCTCTCGCCCTACCAGCGCTCGGCCACGCTCTCGGAGGCTGACGTCGCGGCGCTGCACGTCGCGATCACCGCAGTGCTGGGCGCTGCCGTGGAACGGCTGGTGCCGCTCTCCGGCGCCGGTCTGACCACGAAGGCCGACCGCGGCTACGCCGTCCACGACCGGCTCGGCGAGCCCTGCCCGCGCTGCGGCGAGGCCATCCGGCGGGTGTCATTCGACGAGCACACGGTCTTCTACTGTCCGGCCTGTCAGACCGGGGGTCGGGTGCTCGCCGACCGGCGGCTGTCACGCTTGTTACGGGAGTGACGCGCGGAGGCGGGGTACCATCCCGGTCATGCTTGAATCCTCAACCTTCACACATGACCTGCAGGCTGCCGAGCCGGACGTCCACCTCGCCCTGACGCGAGCCGGTGTCACCGGCGTCGACAAGGTGATCCGCATCGCGCACGCCGGCAGCGAGCTCCTCTACTACGCCCGCATCGACGCCTTCGTCGACCTCGACCCGTCGCAGAAGGGCGTCCACATGTCCCGCTTCCCCGAGACCGTGGCCGAGTGCATCGACCAGGTCGTGATCGGCGAGGCGCTGCATGTCGAGGACCTCGCCGAGCACATCGCCGCGCGGATCGTCGAGCGCCAGAGCGCGGTGCGCTCCGAGGTGACGATCCGGGCGAAGTTCCCGATCACGCGGCGCACGCCCGTGTCCGACCTGCCGACGCAGGAGATCTACCACCTGATCGGGCAGGCGCTTGCCAACGGCACCGGCGCGCGCAGGCTGGTCGGCGTCGAGGTGCGCGGCCTGAACGCCTGCCCGTGCGCGCAGGGCCTCGTGCGCGAACGCGCGCGCGAGCGTCTGACCGAGGCGGGCTACGACGGCGGCCAGATCGAGGAGATCTTCGGCCTGCTGCCCGCGGCGACGCACAACCAGCGCGCCGAGGCGACGCTCATGGTCGGCACGCGCCGCGAGATCGACGCCCGCGACCTGATCGCGATCGCCGAGAACTCGATGAGCGCGCCCGTCTTCGAGCTGCTGAAGCGCCCGGACGAGCTGTACGTGGTCGAGCATGCCCACCTGCACCCGCGCTTCGTCGAGGACTCGGTGCGGCTGATGGTCGCCGGGGCGTTCGAGCGCTACGACGACCTCTCCGACGGCTGCTTCCTGCTCGCCCGCCAGGTCAACCACGAGACGATCCACAACCACGACGTGCTCGCCGAGCGGCACGGCACGGTGGCCGAGCTCCGGGCCGACATCGAGCACCGAAACGGCGGGGCGGCGAAGCACACGACCGCCCGCGACTGGCTCCAAGGCTGACCGCGTGAATACCGGTGCCGGACACCGGTATTCACGTTTGCCGGGTGCGGAGCCGATGACGGTGGCATGCGTTCCGCCGGTCTCGTCACGCTGCTCCTGGCAGCCCTGGCCGTGACCGCGGCCGCATGCGGCCAGTCGAGCGCCACGCCTGCACCGACGCCCGCGCCGACCACCCAGACCGCGCCCACGGCCGCCGCCGCCGGCAGGCTCACCCCGGCCGCCGCCCGCACGATCGTGACCCGGCTCTGGCTGCGGCGCGAGACGGCGCTCGCCTCGCTCGCCGCCGACCTGCTCCCGCCGGCCGAGACGGGCGCTGCGGTCGCCGAGGATCGGGCCTACGTCGAGGGTGTCCGGTGTGGCTGCCAGCCGCAGAAGGACGAGCATACGATCGTCGCGATCCTGCCCGAGATCCCGCGTACATCACCCGCCGGCACGTTCTTCGCCCAGGTGCGCACGACGAACACGAGCGTCGGCGACCACCCGTGGTACGTGCTCGCGATCACCCGCGCCGCGGGCACCTGGAAGATCGCCCATGTCACCCTCGGCGGCTACAAGCCGCGCTCTCCGCTCGACAACCTCGGCGTGGCCGCGGGGACGACCGCAGCGGTCGTGCGCGCACGATGTGGCCAGGATGGTGCACATCGCGCAGCGCGAGGCCTGGTGGGGCAACACCCACGCGCACCGGACATCGCGCATGAGCTACGGCGCCACCGTGCGCGCCCGCGGCGTCGTGCGCCCGGGCTCCGACGGCGTGTTCGGGCTCACGTTGCCGGGCGGCAGGGTGCTCGCGTGCTTCACGTTGCACGAGCTCGACACCTACTCGCTGCGCGGCGGACTGGCGCAGGACGACTCGCGCCGCCAATGGGGGTGGCAGCTTGCTCCGGGCGGCTACCGCACGGTGACGACCGACACGGCAGCGCCCGAATGTGCGGCCGGCACCGGCGTCGGGCCGACCGTTCCCCACCTGTGGCTGCAATACACGCCCCAGGTCGTCGGCGTCACCGGCACGCCGCTCACCTAGCCGAGATCGGGTCGCGCGCCCAGAGTGCCGCGGCGAGCAGCTCGGCCACGTGCGTCTCGACGAGCGGGCGCACCGCAGGCTCGTCCGCACCGGGGAGATCGATGGCGAGCGCCGCGCCGGCGATGCTGCCGCCCGCGACGACAACCGGGAAGCCGCGCTCGGCCGCCCACCGCATCAGCTCGCCTTCGTAGGCCGATCCCGGCAGCAGCAGGATGCCGTACCCCGGCCGCTTGGTCAGGTAGACGTCGACGTGCGACCAGTCGCCGGTCTCGCAGGCGTAGGCGGCCACCCTGGGCACCTCGCGCAACATCAGCGCCGACTGCTCGGCGCTTCCGATCCGCTCGGCCGGCGCGAGCACGTGGATCGGCCCGCCTCCGAGCAGCTCCACCGCGCGGGCGACCCAGCCGTCGCGGCCGGCGAGCACGGCCGCCGACGCTGCGGCGGCCCCCTCGGGGCAGGCCGCGGCGGCGGTGATGAGCCCGCACACGGCCTGGAGCAGCGCCACGGTCGAGCGGTAGCTCGCGCACGCCACGCCGCTCGGGCCGTCGGCCGCCGTCACCAGGCACGCGTCGGCCTCGCGGCCGATCGCGCTGCGGGGCCGGCTCGTCACGCCGACGACCATGCTCGTGCCCACGTGCCGGCGCATCGCCGCGAGCGTCTCGGCCGATCCGCCGCTCGCCGAGATCGCAACCGCCAGCGTGTCGGCCGCGGGTGGCTGCGGGCTGCCGGTCGAGGCGAGCTCGGCGTACGCGTCGTACCCGTGTGAGCGCAGGAGCGTGGCGGCATCCAGCGCCGCGTAGCGCGAGCTGCCCATACCGAGGAAGACCACGCGCCGCGCCCTGCGCACAAGCGCAGCGGCGGGGTCGGTGACCACGGGCGGCGGCGCGAGCACCCGCACGCCGTCCACGACGTCAGCGGCGAAGAGCTCGGGGTGCAGGTCAGCCATCGCGCTCCATCAGCCAGCGCATGCCGCCCAGAGGCGCATACATCCACTCGGGGAGGAACGCGGCGGCATAGGTGAACTCGTAGCACTCCTTCTCGACCTCGAGCGCGCGCAGGAGCGCGCCGTCGACCGGGCCGTAGGCGTCCAGGAACGCGACCCGGGCGCGGTCGATCCAGCGATCGATCTCGGCCCCGTGGCCGGGCCACACGTCGCGCTCGACGTACCGGGCCAGGTGATCGAACGAGCGCAGCATGGCGGCCACGTCGCGCAGCGCCGGCCCCGGCCGCGCGCGCTCGGCGACGGGCCTGGTCGGCTCGCCCTCGAGGTCGAGGACGACGAGCCGGGCCGCCTCGGTACGCAGGACCTGGCCGACGTGGTAGTCGCCGTGCAGGCGCTGGAGCGCGACCGGCTGCGCCGGCGACTCGAGCGCCGCGAGCTCGCCCAGGATGCGCGGCCGCAGGCTGCGCAGCTCGGCCGCCACCGCGGCGGGCACCGCAGAGATCGCCCGCTCGAGCTGCTCCTCGGCGTCGCCCCGCCACGCGTGCAGGTCGGCAGCGCGCGCCGGCGTCGTGCCGTACGCCGCGAGCGCGGCGTGCAGGCGGGCGCTCTCGGCCCCCAGCCGCGCGACGTCGGCCACGTCGCCCGCCTGGGCGGCGGCCGCACACCACGCCCAGCCGTCGGTGCCCGGCACGTACTCCTGCACGAGCGCGACCGCATGGTCGTCCCAGTGCAGCGCGCCCGCGAAGGCGGGCACACAGTCGATCTCCGCGGTCTCGGTCAGGTACCGGCCGAGCTCGACCTCGGGGTGCACGCCCGGCCAGATGCGGCGGTAGAGCTTCACCACCAGCCGCTCGTCGACGACGTAGGAGGTGTTCGACTGATCGAGCCCGATCGGGCGCTCGCCGAGCGGCCCGGGTGTCACATGTTCGCCACGGAACCGCCACCGCCCCCGTTCGGGGACCGTGCCCGGTTGCAGGAGGGCCGAGGCGACCGCGCCCTCGCTCCAGACGTAGCGGTCGCCGCCGTCGACGAGCAGGATCGAGAGCGCTGCGCCGCCGCCCAGGTCGAGCCGGTCCTCCACCTCGACCGCGCCGACCGTGCCCGCCTTGCCGCCGAACCAGCGGGCGGCGGCGACCCGCTCAGGCGTCGGCAGCGACACGCTCGATCAGGCCGGCGGCCCGCACGGTGCCGGGCGCGGCCTGCAGGCGCTGCGCGATCGCGCCCATGCGCCGGCGTAGGTCGCCGTCGCCGAGCAGCCGGTCGATCGCGGCCGACATGTCGGCCTCCTCGAACCGGTAGGTGTCCAGGCGCACGCCGAACCCGGTCTCGTGCACCCGCTGGGCGTTGTCGTACTGATCCCAGAAGAGCGGCAGCGCGATCATCGGCTTGCCGAAGTGGAAGCACTCGGTCGTGGTGTTGTTGCCGCCGTGCGTGATGACGACGTCGACCAGCGGCAGCACGGACGGCTGCGGCACGAACTCCTCGCCCCACATGTTCGCAGCCAGCTCGTACTGGTCGTGCTGCGGGCCCTTCGAGACGATGAAGCGGTGCGGCATCCGGCCGAGCACGTCCACCAGCCGGCGCATCAGGTCGACGTCGGCCGAGCCGAGCGAGCCGAGCGACAGGTAGATCAGGCCGCCAGCGCCGTCCCGCAGGGCCTCGGGCACCTCGAACCCGGCCTCGGAGCCGCGCACGCACGACTCCAGGCGCTGCCACGTCGGCCCGAGCGGACGGGCGCGGGCGTAGTCGGCCTCGGCCGGATACACGTACAGGTTCAGGTGCGGCGAGGGGTACATGAACTCGAGATCGGGCAGAGGCGGCGCGCCGGCGGCCTGGCTGAACGCGTCGAACTCGGCCCACATCGCGCGGTGGGTGCGGTCGTACTCGGCCCGGAACTCGGCCCAGGCCGATGGGTCATCGGCCGCGTAGCCGGAGAAGACGGGTGCGATGGCCGGGTCGGGCAGCTCGAGCGGGTTGCACGACATGATCCGCACCCACGGCCGTCCGCTCGCGGGCAGCGCCGGGAACGCGCACACATTGTCCTCGCAGATCACGTCGGGCTGCAGGTCGGCGATGATCTCGGTCAGGCGCGGATTGACGTAGCGGGAGCCGTCGAGCAGCGCCTGCCAGGTCGGCTGGATGAACCCGGCCAGCTGCTCGATCGTCGGCGTGCGGAAGACCGGTGCCGTGTCGCGGATGAAGTCCTTCCAGAACTGGCCCGGCACCTCCTCGACCTCGGGCGCCGGCCCGAGCCGCATCAGCCGCTCCTCGAACCCGCGCGCCTCGAGCGTGCCGGCGAAGGACTCCTCGACGATGAACACCACCCGGTGGCCGCGCTCGCGCAGCACGTCGCCGATCCCGACGCAGTTGTTGGTGGGCCCGAAGGCCCCTTCGGGGAAGAACACGACGGTCGCCACGGCGGTCAAGTATGACGGCTGCGGGTGGGCCGGTGCACGGCCCACCCGCGCGTCATGCGTCGGCTAGGCGGTGGCGTGGGCCGAGCGCGCGGCGGTATAGCGCTCCGCGACGGCCGACCAGTCGATCACGTTGAAGATCGCGGCCAGGTAGTCGGGCCGCTTGTTCTGGTACTTCAGGTAGTAGGCGTGCTCCCAGACGTCGATGCCGAGGATGGGCGTCTGCCCGTCGGAGATCGGCGAGTCCTGGTTCGCGGTGCTCGTGACCTTGAGCTTGCCGTCGTCGACGACGAGCCACGACCAGCCCGAGCCGAAGCGGTTGACGCCCGCGTCGGAGAGCTGCTTCTTCAGCTCGTCGAAGCTGCCGAAGGCGGAGTTGATCGCGTCGCCGAGCTCGCCGCTCGGCGTGCCGCCGCCGTCGCCGGAGAGCACGGTCCAGAACAGCGAGTGGTTGGCATGGCCGCCGGCGTTGTTGCGCACCGGGCCCTGCTTGTCGGCCGGCAGCGAGGACAGGTGCGCCAGCACGTCCTCGACGGGCTTGTCGGCCCACTCGGTGCCCTCGAGCGCGGCGTTCGCCTTGTCGACGTACGCCTGATGGTGCTTGTCGTGGTGGATGCGCATCGTCTGCTCGTCGATGTGCGGCTCGAGTGCGTTGTACGCATAGGGCAGATCGGGAACCTCGTACGCCATGCGAATCTCCCTTCCGGAGTGGTTTTCGCTCTCTGAATACCCGATCGCTAGCATATCCCCCCATGCCCGTTCTCGACGGCAGCCGCGGCCTCGTCGTCGGGGGCGCGCATCGCCTCGGACGGGCGATCGCGCTCGACCTGGCCGACGGCGGCGCGGACGTCGCGATCAGCTACCACTCGAGCGCCGACGCGGCCGAGGAGACGCGCGCCGCGATCGCCGCGCTCGGCGTGCGCACGGCCGCGTTCGCCGCCGCGGCCGGAGATCCGGCCCAGATGGCGGCGCTGGTCGACGCGGCCGCTGCCGCGCTCGGCGGACTCGATGTGGTCGTCTACTGCCCGTCCGCCGGCTTCGAGCCGGTCGCGCCTGCCGACGTGACCGAGCCGCTCTGGGACGCGGCCCTCGACTCGACGGCAAAGGGCTTCATGTTCGCGGCGCAGGCGGCGCACCGGCACATGGCCGCTGCGGGCGGCGGCGTCATCGTCGCCATCACGGACGTCGCCGGGCTGCAGCCATGGCCGCTGTTCGCGCCCCACGGCGCGGCCAAGGCGGCGCAGATCCAGCTTGTGAAGACGCTCGCGCTCGCGTGGGGCCGCGAGCAGGTGCGGGTGTGCGGGATCGCTCCGGGGCCGGTGCTCTTGCCGGGCGGCGAGCGCGGCGCGACCGAGGAGACCGTGCTGGGCACGATCGGGGAGCCGGCCGACGTGTGCCGCGCGGTGCGCTTCTGCATCGAGTCGGGCTTCGTGACCGGCACGAACGTCGTCGTGGACGGCGGCCGGCTCCTGCGTCCGTAGGCCTAGACCGAGCGCGTGATGGCGCCGTCGATGCGGATGTTCTGGCCGGTGAGGTAGGCGACGCGGTCGGAGGCGAGCAGTGCGATCAACTCGGCCACCTCCTCGACCGTCCCGTAGCGGCCCATCGGGATGCGCGCCCTGAACTCGGCATTCTCCGGCAGCGAGTCGATGAACCCGGGCAGCACGTTGTTCATGCGGATGTTTTCGGCCGCATAGCGGTCGGCGAAGAGCTTGGTGAACGCCGCCAGGCCGGCGCGGAAGACACCGCTCGTCGGGAAGACCGGGTCGGGCTCGAAGGCGGCGAACGTCGACACGTTCACGATCGCACCGCCGCCCTGCGCCTGCATGATCGGGGTGACGAGCCGCGTGGGCCGCACGACGTTCATGAAGTAGACCTCCATGCCCGTGCGCCACTGCTCGTCGCTGAGCTCGAGGATCGGCGCGCGCGGTCCGTGGCCGGCGCTGTTCACCAGCGCGTCGATGCGGCCGAAGCGGCCCATCGTCGCGTCGACCAGCCGCTTCAGGTCGTCCTCCGACCCGTTCGAGCCGGTGATGCCGACGCCACCCAGGCTCTCGGCGAGGGCCTCGCCCTTGCCCGACGACGAGAGGATCGCGATCCGGAAGCCGTCGGCGGCGAGCCTGCGCGCGGCGGCCGCGCCCATCCCGCTCCCGCCCGCCGTCACCACCGCCACCCGCTCGTCTGCCATCGGGCTCACCCTAGCGTGGACGTCCGGTGCGCAGCGGCCGCGAGCCAGGCGGGATTCAGCTCGACGCCCCAGCCGGGCCCCTCCGGGGCGGCCAGCCGCCCCTCGGCGATCGTGATCGGCGGATCGAACAGCTCGTACTGCCACGGGTAGTAGTCGGGCCCCTCGATCGAGAGCTCGAGGTACGGGCCGGCGTTTTCGATCGCGCACAGCAGGTGCTGGGCGAAGACGGTCACGAGCGACAGGTTGGCCGAGTGCGGCGTGCACGGAAGGCCGGCCGCGGCGGCCATCCGGGCCACGGCGAGCCCGCGTGTGAAGCCGCCGACGTAGCAGACGTCGGGCTGGACGATGTCGACCGCGGGCCGCTCGACCATCCGCCGCCACTGCCACAGGAAGCAGTCCTGCTCGCCGCCGGCGACGGGCACGTCCAGCGCCGCCGCCACCTGCGCCGTCCACTCGAGCTCCCAGTAGGGGCACGGCTCCTCGAAGTGCTCGACGCCCCACTGCTCGAGGAACCGGCCCACGGCGATCGCGCGGTCGGGCGTGTAGCAGCTGTTTGCGTCCACGAGCAGGCGGGCGTCGTCGCCCAGGGCGCGGCGCACCGCCGGGACGATCGCCTCGGTGCGCCCTGGCCACTCGTCCTCGTCGTGCCCGCACTCGCGCCCGACCCGGAACTTGAACGCCCCGTAGCCGTGCTCGTCGCGCAGGCGGGCGAGCCGCTGCGCCTCGTCGTCCGGTGCGATGTCGCGGCGCATGCTCGAGGCGTATGCCGTGAGCGGCCGGGCGGCGCCGCCGGCGAGCTCGCACACCGGCACACCGGCTCGGCGCGCGCGCAGATCCCACAGGGCGGTGTCGACCCCGGCCAGGGCGCGGCACACGTAGGAGCCGGGGTACTTGTGCTCGGCTTCGAGCACGCGCGCGCCGAGCGCGTCGAGATCGTCCGGCTCGGCGCCGAGCACGTGCGGAGCGACCTGGCGGTGCAGGACAGTGCAGGTGATGTCGGCGTTGTATGGTGCCACCTGGCCAATGCCCTCGGCGCCGTCGGCCGCGCGCACGCGCACGAAACCGACCCATTCGTTCGTGAACGTCTCGATGCGCGTGATTGCCGTGCCGTCGCCGCTCACGGCACGATCACGTTCCGGATCGCCTCGCCGCTGCGCATCGCCGTCATCGCGGCGTTGATGTCCTCGAGCGCGTAGGTGGCGCTCACGAGCTCGTCGAGCCGCAGGCGGCCCTCGAGGTAGAGCCCGGCGAGGCGGGGGATGTCGGTCGCCGGCCGCGACGATCCCAGCTTGCTGCCGACGATGCGCTTGCCGTCGTGGGCCAGGGCGCCCGCGTCGAACTCGGCCGTCTGCCCAGTCGGCGGCATGCCGACACAGACGAGCGTGCCGCCCCGGCGCAGGCAGGCGAGCCCCCGGCCGACCGCCGTCGCCGCACCCGCCGTGACGATGACCGCATCCGCGCCGTCTCGGTCGGTCTCCGCGAGCACGCGCTCCACCGCGTCGGACGCGGACGCGTCGACCGTGGCGGTGGCGCCGAAGGCGGCGGCGGTCGCGAGCTTGGCGGCCGAGACGTCGACGGCGATCACCCGCGCCGCGCCCGCCAGAGCCGCGCCCTGCACGGCGTTCAGGCCCACGCCTCCGGCGCCGATCACGGCGACGATCGCTCCCGCCGTCACGCCCGCGTCGTTCACGGCTGCACCCACCCCCGTCATGACGGCGCAGGCGATCAGGCACGCGCATCGGTCGGGCACGCCGGCGGGGATCGCGACGGCCTGCGAGGCGTGCACAAGAGCCTCGTCGGCGAAGGCGCCGCAGCGCAGGCCCTGGACGGCGCGGCCGCCGCCTGCAAGCCGGATCGGCGAGCGGTCGTCGAGCCGGAAGCGGGCCGAGCAGAGCGCCGGGGTGCCGTCGCGGCAGCGCGGGCAGCTGCCGCAGCTTCGCACCAGGCTCACCACGACGCGCTCGCCCACTCGCGGCGACTCCACGCCGGGGCCCGTCTCGAGCACGACGCCGCAGGCCTCGTGGCCGAACACGGCCGGGAGCGGCCCGCCCCACGCGCCATCGGCATAGGCCAGGTCGCTGTGGCAGATCGCGCAGGCCGTCACCCGCAGCCGCACCTCGCCGGGGCCCGGCGGGTCGAGCGTCACCGGCTCGATCGCGAGCGGCTCGCCGAAGCGACGGCAGACGGCGGCGCGGGGCACCGGCCAGTCGTACCACAGCCGCCGAGGCGAGTACGATGGACGACGATGAGCATGGACGTGGTCGACGCGCGCAAGACACGGGGCGAGGACGCCGTGCCGGACTCGATCCCGGTGCTCGACCACGGCTTCGTGCGCCTCGACGGCTGCATGGCCGACGACCTGTCGGTGGTGAATGCGGCCCGGGTGTCGTTCGCCCAGCGCTCCGAGGAGCTCGGCGAGCGCGACCAGGGCCTGATCCGGTTCCTGATGCGCGAGCGGCACGGCACGCCGTTCGAGCACAACGCGTTCCGCTTCCACATCAAGCTGCCGATCTTTGTCATGCGCGAGTGGGCGCGGCACCGCATGGGGTCGTTCAACGAGTGGAGCGCGCGCTACTCCCAGCTCGATCCGGAGTTCTACGTGCCGGCCGAGGAGGACGTGCGCACCCAGGTGGGCAAGCCGGGCTCCTACAGCTTCGACCCGGTCGATCCCGAGCTCGCCGGGCACACGCGCGCGGCCCAGACGGCGGTCTACGAGCAGGCGTATGCCGCCTACGTCGACCTGCTCGAGCGCGGCGTCGCCAAGGAGGTGGCGCGAAACGTGCTGCCGGTGGCGATCTACACCCAGTTCTACTGGACCGTGAACGCGCGCAGTCTGATGAACTTCCTGTCGCTGCGAAACGCCGTCACGGCCCAGCGCGAGATCCGCCGCTACGCCGACGCGGTCGAGCGCCTGTTCGCCGCGAAGATGCCGATCACGCACGCGGCCTTCCTCGCGAACGAGCGCCGCGCTCCGTAGTTAGCCCGTACGCGGCGGGGCCGGTGCCTGGCGCTGCCAGTCCGCGAGCCGGAGCTCGTACTCGACCTCACCTTCCTCGGAGCCGGGGAGGGGATCCTCCCAGTCGGGAAAGTAGGTGCGAACGTACGACAGACCGACGGCGGCCATCACGCCGCGCGACGCGGTATTCACCGCCATCGTCTGCGCGATCACCCGCCGCGCCCCCACCGTGGTGAACGCATGCCGGAGCAGGGCCCGCGACGCCTCGGTTGCGAGGCCCTGGCGCCAGTACCGGCGCAGGATCCGGTAGCCCAGGTCGGCGACGCCGGGATCGTCGGGCTGGTCGGGGCCATGGGCGGGCGGGAGCATCATCAACCCCACGAACTGACCGTCCTGCTCCGCCGGGGGCCGCGTCGAGCCGCGCGCACCGCCATCGGTGCCGAACGCCATCCAGTGGCCGAGACCCGGGACCTTCTCTGCGAGCGCCATCCGCTCGGCATGATTGGCGACCACCTCGTCCCGCGTGGGGACTCGCGCCGAGAGGTATCGCAGCACCTCGGGGTCGGAGTCGAGCTCGATCTCGAGATCGAGGTGACGATCCGCGAGCGGGACGAGCAGCAGCCGGTGGCTGCGCAGCGTCGGTTGCGGCATCACCGCCGCCGTCGGTCGCGGCCCCTGGGCGCTTCGAGCAGCTCGAGCCGGTTGCCGAACGGATCGTGCGTATAGAAGCGGCGCACGCCCGGCCGGCGGGTGTCCCACTCGACGCCGGCGCCCGCCGCCTCGAGGCGCGCGGCCGCCGCATCGAGGTCGGCCATGCGCAGGCCGGGGTGCGCCTTGCGCGCCGGCCGGAACTCGGCCTCGACACCCAGGTGCAGGCCCGGCTCGAACCACACGCCGCCGGTGGTCTGCAGCGGCTCGGGCTTGGCGACCTCGGCCAGGCCGAGCACGCCGGCGTAGAACCGGCGGGCGGCCTCCTCGCCGCCCGCCGGCATCGCCACCTGCACGTGATCGAGCGCGGCCCCCGGGCCGCCGTCGGATCCCGCCACCTACATCTCCACCACCGCGGGCGGAGCCTCGGCCGCCTCGCCCTCCGGTGCCGGCTGCCCGCCGCCCTCGGCCTCGGCCGTCTGCGGTCGCAGGTGCGCCAGGCCGATCATCGCCACGAGCGCTGCGATGAACGTGAGCCCCGCGCCGGTCAGGAACGCACGGTCGACGCCGTGGACGAAGGCCTTCAGCGCCTCGGTCTCGGCCGTGGGGTTGCCGGTGATCGCCAGGATCTGCTTGCCCTGGCCGCCCTGCACGAGCGGGATCAACTGCTCGGCCTTCGCGTGTAGCGCCGGCGGCAGGCCGGCGATACTGGCCGCCCACTGGTTCGCGGCGAGCGTCGTGCCGATCCCGCCGAGCACGGCGATCCCGAGCGCGCCGCCGACCTGGCGGGAGGCGTTGATGACGCCCGAGGCGATGCCCGCCTTCGTGCGCTCGACGGCCGCCATGCCGGTGGCCGACACCGCCGGCATCGTCAGCGCCATGCCGGCGCCCATCAGGATCTGGAACGGCCAGATCGCGTTGTAGGACGAGTCGATGCTGACGAACGAGAGCCCGAACAGGCCGATCGATGCCGAGAACATCCCGACCGTCATCAGCCACCGCGGGCCGACACGGCCCGACAGGCGCCCGCCGATCGGCGCGACGAACAGGATCATCATCGTCGTCGGCAGTGTGCGCAGGCCGGCCTGGATCGGGTCGTAGCCGCGCACGTTCTGGAAGTACAGGGTCAGGAAGTAGATCACCCCGAAGAGCGCCAGCCCCACCAGCGCGACGACGATGCTCGAGACCGAGAACGCGCGGATGCGGAAGAAGCCGAGCGGGATCATCGGGTCGGGGACGCGGCTCTCCCAGACCACGAACAGCGTGAAGAGCACGGCGGATGCCGCCAGGAACGTGAGCGTGTAGGCGCCGAGCCACGCGTGGCTGGCGGTCTGGATCAGGCCCCACGTGAGCGCGAAGAGCGCCCCGCTGATCAGCACCGTGCCGATGATGTCGAGCGAGCGGGCGCTGGGATCGCGCGATTCGACCACGGCCCACGCGGTGACGCCCATGGCGATGATGCCGATCGGCACGTTCACCCAGAACACCGCCGACCACGAGTAGTGCTGCGTCAGGAACCCGCCGAGCAGCGGCCCGATCGCGAGGCCGAGGCCGGAGATGCCCGCCCAGATGCCGATCGCCTGCGGCAGCTGCTTGCGCGGGAACGCGGCGACCAGGATCGACAGCGACAGCGGGTTCAGAAAGGCCCCACCGACGCCCTGCACGGCGCGGAACCCGATCAGCTGGGTGTCGCTCTGGGAGAGCGCGCACGCCGCCGACGAGAGCGTGAAGATCAGCAGGCCGACCTGGAAGATGCGCCTGCGCCCGTACCGGTCGCCCAGCTTGCCGCCGAGCAGGATCAGCGTGGCGAACACGAGGATGTAGGCGTTGACCGTCCACTCGAGGTTCTCCGGGGTGGGCTTCAGGTCGTGCTGGATCGACGGCAGCGCGACGTTCACGATCGTGTTGTCGAGCATGATCATGAAGAGCGCGAAGCACATGGCGAAGAGCGTCCACCACTTGTGGTTTGGGTGTTCGTGGGTCACAGCGTCTCCTCGGGGACTGGTGTTGCAGAGAAGAGGCGGCCGAGCGTCTCGGCCACCGCGATGAAGTCGAGCAGGGCGGGGCTGCCGTTGACGGCGTGCGCGTGCCCGCCGGCGAGGGTGTAGCCGTACAGGATCCAGGCGGCGGTGCGCGGGTCGATGTCTGTGCGCATCTCGCCCGCGGCCTGCCCGGCGGCGATGGTGGCGGTCATGCGCTGGAGCACCTCGTTCAGGCTGGCCGTGAGCGCGGCGCACACCTCGGGGTCGTCCACGAGCGCTGCGGCGAGCGTGCGCAGCCGGATCGTCTCGATGATCAGGGGGTCGCTCGCGGCGCGCCGCGCCACGGCCAGCATCCCCGCGAGCGGCCCGCCGGATGCGGCCATGACCCCGTCGACCATGGTCTTCATGGCGTCGGTCGCGTCCGTGAGCACGGCCGCGAAGAGGGCCTGCTTCGACGGGAAGTGCTTGTAGAGCATCGGCTCCGAGCAGCCCGCGCCCGTGGCGATCGCCGCGGTGCGCGCGCCGCGGTAGCCGCGCGTCGCGAACTCGTGCCGCGCGGCGGTGAGGATCAGCCGGCGGCGGGCGTCGCCGGTGAGGCGCGTGCATTCCATGACCATCGCCCCTGCAGGTTAGTGAGGATTCACCTCGGGCTCAAGTCCGACCCGCCGGGGCGCGGACGGCGATGCGTCCGCGCCCCAGGCGTACGGTCTAGAGCCCGCAGGCTGCGGCCGAGTTCGGCCAGGGCGTGTAGCCCACCGCGAGCGTGGCCCGGTAGGCCGCTGCGGTCTGCATCGGCACCGGCCAGCTCGACGCGTCGCCCCAGAGCGACAGGTAGTCGCCGCCGTAGGCGCGCTCGAAGCTCGGGTCCATCTGATACCCGCCGTAGTACGGCCCCGCGGGCGAGTAGGCCCACCACGAGCCCTCGTAGGTGTGGATGCACGCCAGCGCCGCGTACACCGGGGCCCGCCGGCGCAGCTCGAGCCGGTAGCCGTGGGCGCGCGTGTGCCAGCGCGCATCCATCGCCTCGAGCGTCGGGATGTCGACCGTCAGCCGTTCGCGGCGATGGGGATGGAGGATGATGCCCAGCTTCCAGGCTCGTCTGACCGCGCGATCGCGCCGGAGGCGGATGTCGCTGCGCAGCGTGTGCACGAGCTTGGGGTGCGGTGCCTGCCACCACGGGGTGAAGCCCCCGACGTCGGCGGACACGGTCGGTGCCTGGATGGTTGTTGCCGCGAGCACCGTCACGGCGGCGAGTGCCTTCTTCAGGGCTTCCCTCCTTAGTGGACAGCAGAAGCGCTGCCGGCTGGACGCCCTCTTGTCCAGCACGACAGGCGGCGGCCCTGGGGCCTGGGCGCCGCATCGCAACCGCCCGTTCGGCATCTTCGCCTC
Organism: uncultured Actinomycetes bacterium; assembly: GCA_963825325.1. GTDB lineage: Bacteria > Actinomycetota > Thermoleophilia > Gaiellales > JAICJC01 > JAICJC01. The sequence goes on along the minus strand of CAWGSU010000001.1, from coordinate 539,791 downwards.
GGGTGGTCACGCTCAGCTGCTCCGGCCTCTTGGCCGCCCCGCCGGCCGGAGCAAGCGCGCAGTGTAGAGGCCGCCCCGGACGGTCGCGCCGCTGCCGCCGCAATCCGAGGCTCAGGTCCGGGGCGCGTTTGGCCGATGACGTTTCGCAGAATGCCTCCGCTCTCACGTCAGCAGGCGATCTCGATGCTGTTCTCGGGCCTCAACGCCGACCTCGAGAACGAGGACGGCGCCTCCGTCACCGTGCAGCCCTCGGGCATGGCCGGGGACACGGCCTGGGTGACGGCGCCGCGTCTGCAGGTCGCCGGCGGGATGCGCCTGCGCGGCCGCCTGATCGCTGCCGACGGCGAGCCCTGGGTGGTGTCGCTCGTGGTCGACGAGGCCGACTTCTACAGCCATGACCTCGCCCGGGTGCGCTTGCGCGCCGACGAGGTGGTCGCCGACGACAGCCGCCGGCGCAACCCGCGCGTGCCCGCCGGCGGCATCGCCTGGCTCGCCGCCGTCAACTGCCAGCACGTCGTCGACGGCGACCGCGTCGACGGCACGATGGTCGACCTCTCGCTCGAGGGAGTCGCGTTCGCGACCAACCGCGTCCTGCGCCCGTCCGACCGCCTCACCTTCCACGGCCGGTTCTTCGCCGAGCAGGTCGACGGCGAGGTGCGGGTGACGTCGGTGCGCGATGCCGGCGTGGCCGGGCGCCTCGTCGTGGGCTGCAACTTCATCGACATGGACGCCGCCAACCGCGGCCGTGTCGAGCGGCTGATCTCCGGCGACGCGCGCCCGGCCCCGCAGGCCGCGGCCCCGTTCGACGTCTCCCGCCTGCGCGTCCTCGCCACCGAGCAGCAGCCCGACCAGGGCGGCTGGCGGCGCCGGTTCAAGCGGTAAGATACGGGCGCTCGTGCGCCCGGTCGGTCTCTATCCGCTCTTCTTCGCCGTCGCCATCGTCTGCTACCTGGCGGCGGTCGTGATCGCGTTCCCGCTCGGCGCCGTCTTCGAGGTGATGCGCGAGGATCTGAGCCTGATCCCGCTCGCCATCGGCGCCTTCGCGATGACCGTCGGCATGCTCCTCGAGACGCGCGGCTAGCGCAGCGCCCGCAGGTAGCGGTCAGCCGATCGCAGCACCTTCGCCTTCGCGTCGGTTGCGACGATCGCCTCCCACCAGGCGCCGTAGACGCGGTCGAACGTGAGCGTCTCGACGATCCTGCGGATGCGGGTGATCTCCGCCGCCGGGAGCGGGATCAGGTTGGGGTAGCTGTACATGAAGCTGACCCAGTCGCGGTCGGCGACAACCTGGACGATGTCGCCCGAGAGCAGGGCGCCGCGACCGCCGGCGCCGTCGCGCCACAGGCACACGGTGCCGCCGTCGAAGTGGCCGCCGAGGCGGTGCAGCTCGAGGCCGTCGCCGACCGCGAGGCGCTCGCCCGACCACAGCTCGATGCGCGGGCTCGGGTGCATGACGTGGGCGCGGTCGGCCTCGTGCAACAGCACGCGCGCGTCGAGCCGCTCGGCCCACGCGACCATGCCCGAGTAGTAGTGCGGGTGCGAGATCGCGATCGTGTGCACGCGGCCCGCCGCCTCGAGGGCGGCGGCCGACTCCTCGTCGACGAGCGTGATGCAGTCCCACAGGACGCCCGAGACGGCCAGGGCGCGCTGGCCGATCGCAAACCGCGGCTCCGTGCCGATCCCGATCAGGCCGGGCTCGAGCTCCTCCACCCGGTTTCGGTGCCCGGCGGCGAGCGCCGCCATGGTTGTCCAGCTCTGGCCGTCATGGCCGACGTACTGGCGTTCGTCCAGGCAGATCGGGCAGCGCTGCGGCTCGGCGGCCGCCGGCGGAAACTGCGTGCCGCAGGTGATGCAGATATGCGCGTCCACCGGCTCGGGCGCTACGAGAAGTGGATCACGCTGCGGATGCCGTCCTGGGCCTCCATGAGCTCGAAGCCGCGGTTCACGTCGGCGAGCGTCAGGTGGTGGGAGACGAACGGGTCGACGTCGATGTCGCCTGCGAGCCAGCGCTCGATCAGCGCGGGCACGCCTTCGCGGCCCTTGACGCCGCCGAACGACGACCCGGCCACGCGCCTGCCGGTGATCAGGAAGCGCGGGATGATGTCGAGCGTCTCGCCCTTGCCGGCGACGCCCGCAACGGTCGCAAGGCCCCAGCCCATCCTCGCCGACTCGACCGCCTGGCGCATCACGGCCACGTTGCCGGTCGCCTCGAACGTGTAGTCGGCCCCGAACCCGCCCGTCATCTCGAGGATCGCCGCGACCGTGTCCGGCCCGCCGATCATGACGTCGGTCGCGCCCTGGCCGCGGGCGAGCTCGAGCCGGTCGGCCGACATGTCGACGCACACGATCCGCTCGGCGCCCTGCAGCCGGCATCCGGCCACGGCGCCCAGGCCGACCATGCCGGCGCCGAACACGACGCACGTCGAGCCCGGCTCCACCCTGGCCGTGTTCATCGCCGCGCCGAGTCCGGTCGAGAGGCCGCAGGCGAACAGGCACGCGCGGTCGAGCGGCGCGTCGGGGTTGATCTTGGCGAGCGCGATCTGCGGCATCACCGTGTACTCCGCGAAGGTCGAGGTGCCCATGAAGTGGCGGATGGGCTCGCCGCCGCGCGAGAGCCGCGCCGTGCCGTCGGGCAGGTACCCCTGGCCCTGCATGTCGCGGATGGCCAGGCACAGGTTCGTGCGCGGGCTCTTGCAGTGCACGCACTCGCCGCACTGGGGCGAGAAGAGCGTGACGACGTGGTCGCCCGGCGTGACGAGCGTGACCCCGTCTCCGACCCGCTCGACGACCCCTGCGCCCTCGTGGCCGAGCACCGTCGGCGCGTACCCCGACGGGTCGGCGCCTGACGCCGTGTAGAGATCGGTGTGGCACACGCCACACGCCTCCAGACGCACCAGCACCTCGCCCGCTTTCGGCTCCGCGAGATCGACGTCCTGGATGACGAGCGGGGCGCCGAACTGCTCCAGCACCGCTGCCTGCATCCTCATAGCGGGCGAGTGTACCCTGTCCGCCACAGCCGTGTCCGACATCGCCCCGAACGCCGACATCGTCGAAGAGTCCGTCCGCCTGCTCGGGGCTGCGGTCGCCGCGGATGTGCCCGTTCGGCTCGTCGGCGGCCTGGCGGTGCGGGCGCATCTGCCTGCGGGTACCGAGCCCGTGATCATGCGCGAGTACAAGGACATCGACCTCGTCACGCTCAAGGGCCGCGGCCGGGCCGTGTCGGCGTTCATGACCGAGCAGGGCTACGAGGCCGACCGCGTGTTCAACACGACCAACGGCCACCGCCGGCTGCTCTACTACGACGTCCCCCACCAGCGCCAGGTGGACGTGTTCGTCGGCTCGTTCGAGATGTGCCACGCGATCCCGATCACCGAGCGGATCGAGCTGCACCCGACCGCCGTGCCGCTGGCGGAGCTCATGCTGACGAAGATGCAGATCGTCGAGCTGAACGCCAAGGATCAGTCCGACATCGTGACGATGCTCTACCACCACGATGTCGGCGAGAGCGACGACGGCGTGATCAACGCCAGGCGCGTCGCCCAGCTCTGTGCCGGCGATTGGGGCCTGTGGCGGACGACCAAGATGAACACGGAGCGCACGCGCCAGGCGCTCTCGGCCGACGGCGTCGCGCCGGAGGTGCGCGCGGTTGCCGAGCCGCGCCTCGAGCGCCTGTGGGACGCGATCGAGTCGGCGCCGAAGTCCGGCCGCTGGAAGATGCGAAACCGCGTGGGCGACAAGGTGCGCTGGTATGAGGAGCCCGAAGAGGTCGGTTGAATAGAACGGGCCAGGCCCGTTCTATTCACGGGCGCGAGCGCAGCGCGATGTAGAGGTCGACCCGGTCCTCCATCGAGCCGAGGTCGCGGCCGGTCAGCTGCTCGACGCGGTCGAGCCGGTGGCGCAGGGTGTTCACGTGCACGTGCAGGCCGGTGGCCGTCTCCTGCCAGCGGCACCCCGACGAGAGAAACCGGTCGAGCGTCTCGACCAGGCGCGAGCGGCGGCGGGCGTCGTGCTCCTCGAGCGGGCGCAGGAGCGCCCGGCGAAACGCCGCCAGCACCTCCTCGTCCTGCAGCGCGAGGAGGAGCGAGTGCGACCCGACCTGGTCGTGCGTCGCCCAGCCGGCATCGCGCCGCAGGCGCGCGAACCGGCAGGCGTGCCGCGCTTCGACGACGGCGGTGCGCAGGCCGGAGCCGTCGGCCGCGAGGCCGCCGACGCCCACCGGCTCCTGCATGCGCTCATGGATCGTGGCGGCGAGCTCCGCGAGGCCCGCCTCGTCGCCGGGCCAGTCGGCGACGGCCACGAGCTCGCGCGTCTTCATCGCGGCGACGGCACGCACGCCCGCATCGGCCAGGGCGCGTTCGAGCCGGTCGAGGCCGACGTCGGGATCCTCCGACTCGCACACGATCGCGGCGAGCGGGGCGGACGCGTCCAGTCCGAACGTGCCCAGCCGGGCCGCCGCCGCCCGCTGCTGGGCCGGGCCGGCCAGGATCAGGTCGATCAGCTCGGAGGCCAGCCGGCGCTCGCTCTCGCGCAGCGCCTGCAGCCGGGCGAGCTCGAGCCCGAGGAACGGCAGCGTCTGGTCGACCGCGGCGCGGTCGTCGTCGGCCAGCCCGGCGCCGCCGGCCGCCACCACCAGGTGCGCCTCGGTGCGCCCGACCGCGACGATCGGGAACACCACCCAGCCGTTCACCGACACCGGCTGCGTCTCGTGCAGGGCGGTCGCGTGCGCGGACAGCCCGGCCACGTCCTCCGGCCCCGCGGCGCCGGCGATGACGTGCCGGCCGCGGCCGAGCATCCACGCCTCCAGGCGCGGCTCGAGCACGTCGAGGATCCCGTCCAGGCCGGCGCCGTGCCCGGCCGCGTGCACGAGCCGGTCGTTTCGCAGGACGCGCTCGCGCAGCGCCTCCTCGCGCTGGCCGTAGACGCGGTCGACGAACGCCCGCGAGACGGCGATGAACGGCACTTCGAAGGGGACGGCGAAGAGCGGCAGCCGCGCGGCCGCGCAGGCCGCGACGAGGTCGTCGGGCACGACCGCGTCGGGCTGCGGCAGGCCGTACCCGAGCGCGGCGACGTCGCTCTGGCGCAGCGGCGCGACGAAGCCGGCGCTCGTGACGCCGGCGTCGCGCCAGACGCCGGTTGTCAGGATCACCTCGCCGCCCTGGAGGTAGCGGGTCGGGTCGGCGAGCTCGGTTGTGTGCACCCACCGGATGGTGCGATCGAGGTCGCCGTCGACCACGACCCGCAGGTCGAGTGAGGGCACCGCCATCAGCTCACTCACGCGCATCGCCATTGGATAAACCTCTAACCGCGATCGTACAACGTTGCAGGGTCGCACCCTTGTGACGACGGCACCAATCCGTGAAACTCGCCGCGATGGGGGGGTACACCTGGCCCGACGGTCACCGCGCCGCGCTCGCGCTGACGTTCGACGTCGATGCCGAATCGGCCATCCTGGCGGTCGATCCCGCCTACGCCGCCCGCCTGACCACGATGAGCCACCAGGCCTACGGACCCAAGGTGGGCATCCCGCGCATCCTGCGCATGCTCGAGCGCCAGGGCATCACCGGCAGCTTCTTCGTGCCCGGCCTGACCGCCGACCGCTACCCCGGCACCGTCGAGGCGATCGTCGCGGCCGGGCACGAGCTCGGTCACCACGGCTATTCGCACGTTCCGTACCACGCACTGTCAGACGACGATCAGCGCCGCGATGTTGAGCGGGCGCTCGCAAGCCTCGAGCGAATCACCGGCCGGCGGCCCGAGGGCTTCCGCGCGCCGTGGTGGGAGCTCACCAACTCGACACCCGCGCTGCTGGCCGAAAACGGCTTCACGTGGGACTCGAGCATGATGGACGACGACCGCCCATATCTGCTCGACACCGGCCGCGGCATCCTCGCCGAGCTGCCGGTGCACTGGATGCTCGACGACTGGGAGCAGTACGCGTTCCTGCCCGAGCCGCACATCGGCGCGGTGATCGAGTCGCCCGGCAAGGTGCTCGACCTGTGGACGGGCGAGCTCGACGCGCTCGCCGCCGAGGGCGGCCTGATGGTGCTGACGAGCCACCCGTTCCTGTCGGGCAGGGCGTCGCGCGTGGCGACGCTCGAGCGGGTGGTCGAGCACGCCCGCTCCGCCGGCGGGATCTGGATCGCCCCGCTGGGCGAGATCGCCGCCCACACGCGCACCGTGATCGCCGAGGCCGACGCCCGCCCGGTGCCGGCCGTGCACATCGAGGAGGACGTCTATGGGAGCTGACGCGGCTGCACCGCGCGCCTTCGAGCGCCAGGCCACCGGCCTTGTCCGCGAGGCGGGCTGGCTGGACGTGTTCATCTACAACCTGAACTTCATCTCGATCGGGTTGATGGCGGCGTTCCTGTTCAACACCACCATCCCGTTCTACCCGGGGGTGAACGTCTACCTGAACGAGCTGATCGCGTTCGCGCTGATCATCCCGCTCTCGCTCGTCTTCGCGATGTTCGCGGCAGCCATGCCGCGCTCGGGCGGCGACTACGTCTACGTCTCGCGGACGCTGCATCCCGCGCTCGGGATGATGTCGTCGTTCAACAACACCGTCTGGTGGTTCATCTACGGCGGCGTGCCGTCGGCCTTCTTCGCTCGCTACGGCCTGGGGCCGTTCCTGCGCACCGTCGGCGATATGTCCGGCTCGCGCACGATGACGAGCTGGGGCAACACGCTGGTCGGCAAGACGGGCACGGTGATCGCCGGCACGATCCTGATCGTCGTCCTCTGCGCGATCTTCTCGCGCAGCCTGCGCCTGTACTTCCGCCTCCAGAACACGCTCTTCTTCGTGGCGATGATCAGCATCCTGCTCTCGATCATCGTGTTCGCGGCCAAGAGCCACGGCGACGTCGTCGCCGGGATCAACGCCACCTTCGGGCCCGGCAGCGCGAAGGGCGCGCTCAAGGATGGCTCGCCGCAGGGGGCGTTCAACCTGCGCAACACGATCCTGCCGATGACCTGGCTCTACCTGGAGCTCGTGTTCAACCAGTCGTCGGCCTATATCGGCGGCGAGGTGCGGCGCGCCTCGCGCGTGCAGCTGTGGTCGATCCCGGCCGCGGCGATCGCGGCCGTCGGCGTGCTGATGCTGCTCACGTGGGCGGCGATGTCGTCGGTCGGCTTCACGCTCTGGAACGGCCTCGGAAACAACTTCGGCGCGAGCCTCGGACTGTCGTCGACGCCGGTCTACACCGAGATCGCGGCCGCCACGAGCGGCAACACGCTGGTCGGCATCGTGATCCTGGGCGGGTTCGTCTTCTGGAGCTACACGTGGCTGCCGGGCCAGATCCTGAACGCGTCGCGCAACCTGGTCGCCTACGCAATTGACGGCGTCATGCCGCGCCAATTGGCGTATGTGAGCGAGGGCACGCACGCCCCGCTCGTCGCCATCTGGCTCGTGGGCGCCGGATCGACGGTGTTCCTCTTCCTGTACGTCTACACGCACATCTTCCAGACGCTCACGGGGATCTTCGGGTTCATCCTCGGCTTCTGCCTGGTGTCGATCGCGGGCATCCTCTTCCCCTACCGTCTGCCGGACGTCTTCGAGTCCTCGCCGGTGCGCTGGCGCGTCGGCGGGATCCCGGTCATGAGCATCGTGAGCGTCCTGTCGCTCGCGGCCTGCATCGCCTCGCTCGTGATCTTCTGGAAGGACCCGTTCGCCGGCCTGCGCAACCTGAACGACGGCAGCCGCTACTGGTGGGGAGTCTTCTACAACGTCGCGATCTTCCTGTCCGGCTTCGTCATCTACTTCGTCGCGAGAGCGCTCAACCGCCGCCGCGGCGTCGACATCGAGAAGCGCTTCGCGGAGATCCCGATTGAGTAGGCCCGTCGCCCTGGTCACCGGCGCGTCGGGCGGCATCGGCGGCGCCTCGGCGGACGCGCTCGAGGCAGCCGGCATGGCCGTCGCGCGCACCGACCTGCCGCTCGACGTGGCCGACGCCGAGGCGGTCGCCGGGCTCGTCGCCGAGACCGAGGCCGGCCTGGGGCCGATCGAGGTGCTCGTGAACTGCGCCGGCTACGTGGCCGAGACGCCGCTCGCCGACATCACCGACGCCGAGTGGCACCGGATGCTGCGCGTGCACCTGGGCGGCACCTGGCACACCTGCCGCGAGGTGGCGCCGCGCATGGCCGCCCGCGGCCGCGGCGCGATCGTCAACACGACCTCCGAGCTCGCCCTCTGCGGCGCCGAGCTGCACGCGCACTACTGCGCCGCCAAGGGCGCGATCGTCGGCCTCACCCGCTCGCTCGCGCTCGAGCTCGCGGGGCGCGGTGTGCGCGTGAACGCGGTCGCCCCCGGCGCCACCGACACGGCCCTGCTCACCGACACGTGGCGCACGCCCGAGTACCTGGCGACGCTGCCGGTGCGGCGGCTCTCGACGCCGGCCGAGATCGCCGCCACCGTCGCGTTCCTGGCCTCCGACGCCGCCTCATACGTGACCGGCCAGGTCGTCTCGCCCAACTCGGGGGCGGTGATATGAGGGTCGCGCTCGTCACCGGCGCGGCCACCGGCATCGGCGCCGCGGTCGCCGACCGGCTCGAGGGCGACGGGCTCACAGTGGCGCGCAACCACCTGCCGGGCCAGGCGGTGGCGGGCTACTCCGCTGCGGCCGACGTGGCGGACGCCGGCGCCGTGGCGGGCATGGTGGCGCGGGTGCGCGGCGACCTTGGCCCGGTGTCGGTGCTCGTCTGCAACGCGGCGTACATGGTGATGGGCGCGATCGACGAGGTCGGCCCGGAGGCGTTCTGGCGCGTCGTCGACACGAACCTGACCGGCAGCTTCAACTGCATCCGCGCCTGTGCCCCCGCGATGACGGCGGCCGGGTGGGGCCGGATCGTGACCATCTCGTCGGGCTGGGGCGTGACCGGCTGGCCGCGCGCGAGCGCCTACAGCGCCTCCAAGGCCGGGGTGATCTCGCTCACGCGGGCGGTCGCGCGCGAGCTCGGCCCCCACGGTGTGACGGCAAACGCGGTCGCGCCCGGGGTGGTCGACACGCCGCAGCTCGACGTGGACGCCGACGACGCGGGCGTGACCCCCGAGCTGATCCGGGCCCGCTACGGCACCCTGGTACCCCTTGGGAGGGTCGGCCGCGCGGACGAGGTGGCGGCGGTCGTCGCCCACCTGTGCGGCGAGGCCGCGGGCACGATCACCGGCCAGGTCGTCTGCGTCAACGGAGGCATGGCGTGACCGGCCGCTACGTCCCCGCCGACGCGTTCCGCAGCCCGCGCTTCACCGGCATCCGCACGTACATGCGCCTGCCGCACGTCACCGATCTCGACGGCGTCGACCTGGCCGTGCTCGGCCTCGCGTTCGACACCGCGACGAGCTTCCGCGCGGGCGCCCGCTTCGGCCCCGAGGCGATCCGCTCGGCATCGGCGCTGCTGCGGCCGTACAACCCCGAGCAGGCGGTCGACATCTTCGCCCACCTCTCCGCCGTCGACGCGGGCGACCTGCCGATCGCGCCGGGCGACACCGAGGCCACCTACGCCCTGGTCGAGGAGGCGCTCGCGCCGATCGTCGCCGCGGGCGTGTTCCCGGTCGTCCTGGGCGGCGACCACTCGATCACGCTGGCCGAGCTGCGGGCACTGCACCGCCGGCACGGGCCGATGGCGCTCATCCATCTCGATGCGCACGGCGACACCTGGCACGAGTACTTCGGCCAGCGCTACTACCACGGGACGACGTTCCGGCGCGCGGCCGAGGAGGGCGTGATCGACCCGGCCGCCTCCGTCCAGGCCGGGATGCGCGGCTCGCTGTACGGCCCCGAGGACATCACCGCCGCGCGCGAGCTCGGGTTCACGGTGCTCTCGACCCGCGAGCTGCGCGAGCTGGGGCCGGCGGCCTACGGCGACCTCGTCCGCGCCCGGGTCGGCGGCCGGCCCGCGTTCCTCACCTTCGACGTCGACTTCTGCGACCCGGCATTCGCGCCCGGGACGGGCACGCCCGAGGTGGGCGGCCCCAGCTCGTCCGAGGCGCTCGACTTCGTGCGCGCCCTGCACGGCATCGGCCTGGTCGGCTGCGACGTGGTCGAGGTGGCGCCGCCGTATGACTCGCCGGGGCAGCCCACGGCGCTGCTCGGCGCGACGGTCGCCTGGGAGGCGATCTCGCTGCACGCGCGGGCGCTGGCGGCGGTCGCCGAGGCGCGCGGATGAGGCTCTACTACGCCGGCGACGTGCACGGCTCCGAGAAGTGCTGGCGCAAGTTCCTGGGCGCCGCCCGCTTCTACGAGGTCGACACGCTGATCATGGGCGGCGACATCACCGGCAAGCTGATGGTGCCCGTGGTGGCGACGGCGGACGGCCGCTACGAGGCGAACGTGCTGGGCCGGCCCGAGGCCGTGACCGCCGACGGCCTCGACGACCTCGAGAAGCGGATCCGCTTCAACGGCTTCTACCCGTACCGGTGCGACCGGCCGGAGTACGAGCGCCTGAGCGCCGACCAGGAGTACCGCGAGACCGTGTTCACGCAGCTCATGGTCGATGAGGTACGGCGCTGGATCGAGCTCGCCGAGGAGCGGCTCGCGGGCACCGGCATCCGCTGCTACGTGATGCCCGGAAACGACGACGAGTTCGCCATCGACGCGGCGCTCGAATCGACCACCATCGTCAACCCCGACAACCGGGTCGTGCGTGTCGACGACGACGTCCAGATGCTCTCGTGCTCGTGGACGAACCCGACGCCGTGGGACAGCCCGCGGGAGGAGGCCGACGACGTCCTGCTCGAGCGCCTGCACAGCCTTGCCGCCCAGCTCGAGCCCGGCGTGGGCACCATCTTCAACCTGCACTGCCCGCCGTACAACACGCAGCTCGATCGCGCGCCGCAGCTCACGCCCGACCTGAAGGTGGTGCTCGACGGCGGTGAGCCGCGCATCGTCTCGGTCGGGTCGACCGCGGTGCGCACGCTGATCGAGGAGATCCAGCCGGTGCTGTCGCTGCACGGACACATCCACGAGTCGAAGGCGGTCGCAAAGATCGGCAAGACGACCTGCGTCAACCCGGGCAGCGCATATTCGGAAGGCGTCATCGACGGGGCCGTGGTGGAGCTCCGCGGCTCGAAGATCAGATCCTGCCAGCTCGTGACCGGATAAGAAGGGAGCAGCCTTGGCCACAGAAGTCCCAGACGCCCCCCAGGTCTTCGCCCGCAAGGCGACGGGGCTCAGACGCGAGGCATCCGCCCGCGATGTCTTCATCTACAACACGAACAACCAGAACATCGGCATCGGGGTCGCCTTCGTCGTGCTGCTCGTCGCGCCGTTCTACGCCGGCGCGAGCATGATCACGGCGACGATCCTCGCCGGGCTGCTCGCGCTACCGATGGCGTGTGTCTACGCCTACTTCGCCTCGGCGATGCCGCGGTCGGGCGGCGACTACGTCTACATCAGCCGCACACTGCATCCGTACCTCGGGTTCCTGTCGTCGTGGAACTGGATGGTGTGGCTCGTCACCTACACCGGCATCCCGGCCGCGTACCTGGCCCAGTACGGGCTCTCCGGCCTTTGCCGCGAGGCCGGCTTCGCCCTGAACAGCCCGCGGCTCGTCTCCTACGGCGACAACTTCACCCGCAAGTGGTGGATCTTCGCCGCCGGGACGATCCTGCTTACGCTGTTTGCGATCGTGTTCTCGCTCGGCACCCGGCTCTACTTCCGCATCCAGACCGTGACCTTTGCGATCGCCATGGTCGGGGTGATCGTGGGGATCATCATCCTCGCGCTGAAGGGCCATGCCGATTCGGCTGCGGGGATCAACGCCTACGTGAAGGGCCTCGGCGGCTCGCACGATGCGGTCGCCGCCGCGGCCAAGTCATCAGGCAACCTGACACAGTCGAGCTTCGATCTAAAACAGACGCTGTACGCGATGGTCTGGCCGCTCTTCATCACCCTGTATGCGATCACGTCGAGCTTCATCGGCGGCGAGGTGCGAAACGCGAAGCGGTCGCAGTTCCTGGCGATGCCCGGGTCGATCGTGTACGTGACCATCCTGATGCTGCTGCTCCTGCTCGGGCTGAACCACGCGATGGGCACGACGCTGCTCGGCCAGATCGGCGCCGCCGACCCGGCTGCGCTCGGCCTCGGCTCGACGCCGACCTACAACGAGCTGATCGCGGCAGTCGTGCACAACCAGGGCTGGCTGATGATCGTCATCGGGATCAGCTTCGTGTTCTGGACGTACGTGTGGCTGCCGATCAACTTTCTGGCGGCGACGCGCGCGATCCTCGCGTGGGCGTTCGACGGACTGTTCCCGCGCAAGCTCTCCGAGGTCAGCGAGCGCTACCACACCCCGATCTACGCGATCGTGTTCGTGTGGATCGCGTCGGAGGTGTGCCTGTATCTCTACGTCGATCAGATCTTCAACACGCTGAACGGGATCTTCGCCTGGATCCTGTCGTTCGTCCTGTGCTCGATCGCGGCGATGGTGTTCCCGTACCGGCGCCGCGAGCTGTGGCAGGCGTCGCCGTGGAACGGCTCGACGTTCGGCATCCCCAACATCACGCTCCTCGGGGCGTTGTCGACGGCGTCGCTTTTGTTCTGCGAGTACTGGTTCTGGTACGACCCGATCCAGGGCTTCGCGAGCTGGGGCACCACCCTGCGCTGGGTGATGGCCCTGATCATCCCCTCGGCGACCCTGATCTACGGGATCGCGTGGTTCACGAGCAAGCAGCGCGGCGTGTCGGTGGACAAGGTGTTCGCCGAGATCCCGCCCGAGTAACACGAAAGGAGCCGGCATGTCCTCCATCGCCTCGCAGCACACCCGCCAGGGCTGGCACTCCGTCCTTGTGGGCGGGATCGCCACGTTCATGGGAGCGCCTCAGGTCGAGCCCACCGCCGATGCGCTGCGCGCGGCCGGGGCGCGGGCGGCGTTCCTGGGCATGCCGTTCGACTCCACCACCATCGCCCGCCCGGGGGCGCAGCTCGGCCCCCGGGCGGTGCGCGACTGGTCGAGCCACACCCTCTCCTACCACGGCGAGTACGACCTCGACATCTTCGAGGCGCTCGGCGTGGTCGACATGGGCGACGTCAACGTGGTGCCGGCCAATGCCCCGAAGACCGTCGACCTCGTCGCCGACGCGATGGGCGAGGCGATCAAGGCCGGTGCGCTGCCGGTGCTCATGGGTGGGGAGCACATCACCACGATCGGCGGCTCGATGGCCGTCGACCGTCACGCGCCGTCGGGCACCTACGGCCTGATCCTGGTCGACACGCACCTGGACACGGCCCCCGACGTCGGCGGCGAGACGATCAACCACTGCTGCCCGATCACCCGGGCGATGGAGCTCGACGCGTTCGACCCGGCAAAGTGCGTGATCATCGGCCCCCACGGGGCGATGAACCCGAAGAGCGAGTACGCCTACGTCCGCGACGCCGGCGTGACCGTCTACCACGTCTCCGACGTCGATCGCCGCGGCGCCCGGGCGGTGGCCGAGGAGGCGGTGCGGATCGCCTCCGACGGCACCGACGGCGTCTACTTCAGCTTCGACGTCGACAGCCTGGACAGCTCGGTGTGCGCCGGCACGTGCGTGCCGACGATGGGCGGTCTGACGGCCCGCGAGGCGCTGACGATGGTGTCGGTGATCGGCCGCTGCGACCTGGTGGCGATGGACGTCTGCGAGGTCGCGCCCGCCTACGACAACGGCGAGTCGGCGATGGCGGCCTGCCAGGTGATCGTCGACACGCTGGCGGCCTACGCGGACGCGCACAGGTGAATACGACGGGCCTGGCCCGTTCTATTCACGCCGCATCGTGGAAGATCAGACCGAGCGTCACGCGCTCGCCTGAACGCACCGTGGCGACGCCGTGGCGCATGGCCGCGCGGTAGTGGCCGCGGCTGCCCTGGACGGGCCTGTGGCGGGTGGGGAAGAGCAGGAACGCGCCCGGCTCGAGGTCGATCACGTGCGCGCGTGACTGCATCCGCGGCCGCCCCTCGACGAGCACGAACTGACCGCCGGTGAAGTCGCCCGCGGCGCTCAGAAGCGTGACCGCCTGCAGCGGGAACGCGATGTCGCCGTAGACGTCCTGGTGCAGCGCGTTGTGGCCGCCGGCGCCGTAGCGCAGGATCAGCGGCGTCGGCCGTTCCTGCCCCGCCGCGTGGCAGCGCTCGAGAAAGCCGTCGAGCTCGGCCGGGAAGCCGGCCGGCTCGCCGAGCCGCGAAGCCCAATCGTTCGCGAGGCCGGCGAGCGGCGGATAGAGGGCGTGCCGCGCCGAGTCGATCAGGCCGGGCAAGGGCCGGTCGAAGTAGCGGTAGGTGCCCTCGCCGAAGCGGTGGCGGCGCATCTCGATCGTCGCGCGGAAGCGGCCCGCGTCGAAGCTCTGGGCAAGCTCCGCGCGCTCGGGGGCGTGAAGGACGGCCGGCGTCTGCACGAACCCGTGCTCGTCGAGCCCCGCGAGCAGCGCCTGCCAGTCGAGGGTGGCGATGCGATCGGAAACCATGCGTCCCATGTGAGTGAAACGCCGCCCGCGGCCAGAGCGTGAGATCCGCTAGCGGAACTCGATGCCGCGGATCGCGCTCGGCGGGCCGCCGTGGGCGACCGTCCACACACCCAGGGTGATCCAGCGCACGCCGGCGCGGTCGATCTGAGGCGTGTGGCGTGGGCCGATGCCGAGCGCGAGGCTGTGGCCGAGGTCGATCCGGTACACGAACATCGCCCGCGGTGTCTGGTACAGGATGCGGTTGCCGTCGATGCCGAGGGTGTGCCGGTCGGTCGCCGCCGGCAGCGGTGTCGTTCCCAGCAGGGCGCCGGTGGCGGCCCCGTAGCGCAGCAGCTCGCGGCCGCCCGAGCCCGTCGCGAGGACGGCGAGCTCCTTCTGCGACATCGCCATGTCGTCGATGGTCGCGCCGACCGGGATCGTGGCCAGGAGCGCGCCCGTGTCGACGGCGCGGATCTGGATCGTCTGCGTGGGGACGCCCTGCGGCGTGAAGGTCTGCTCAGCCAGGCGGCCGCCGGCCGTCACGAGTGCGGCCGCGACCGGGGCGCCGGGGACGGTCGTGGCATGCGCGCCCGACGCCGTGTAGTGGATCCGGCGGATGCGCCCGCCGGTGACGAGCGGGTTGCAGGTCTGCGAGGGGTTGCAGGTCGGCTGCCCGGTGACGTCGTTCACGGTGTAGAGCACGATGCCGTCGCCGGATGCCATCGGGCCGAGCGTGCGGCCGGTGCCGCCGAAGCAACCGTCGTCGCCGCAGGCCACGAAGGTGGAGGCGATGAGCTCACGGCGGTGGCGCCCGGCCGGCACGTACACGCTCGCGCTCGTCTCGCTGTGGGATTCCCAGTGCTGCGACCAGGCGATGTGCAGGCGGCCCGTGGGCGTCGCCGCGCTCGCGACGATCGGGCCGATCATGCCGTCGACCGTGGTCGGCCCATGTGGCGTGTCGCAGGCGGTGACGGCGATGTTCTGGTGCAGGAGCAGCCGGCCGCGGTGGACGCGATAGCAGCGACCGGTTGCGTTCACCTGCAGCCACGCGGCGTCCCCGGAGCGGTCGAGAGCCATCTGGACGATCGTCCCCTTCGCGCGTACGAACACGTGCTGGAGCGGCTTTCCGGTCGCCGCCGGCACCAGGGCGGCGAGCGCCAGCGTCGCGGCGACCAGTGCACATGATGCGGTCCGGCGGACCCTCATCCCCGGAGCATGTCACGGCGGCCGCCCGCGCGCGCGGGCGGCTACATGCCGCGGCTGACCTCGAGCACGATCTCGGTCGGGGCGCCCGAGTTGATCGGCACGAGGTCCTGGGGGCACGCCGAGACCGCGACGACAATGTCGAGCTCGGCCCGCAGGGTGACCGAGTCGCCCGCGCGGGTCGGCGCGGGCTCCCAGCCGATCGTGCCCCCTGCGCCCACCGGAATGTTCATGAACAGGTTGATCGGCTGGGGGATCACGATCCCCTCGTGGCCGAGCGCAGCCATCGCCCGCTGCAGGTTCTCCTCGCACGACGCATGCCAGCCCGGGGCGCCGAGCCCCTCGTAGCGGGCGGGGTCGCAGGCGGCGCAGAGCATGTCGTGGATGCCCGGCGAGGTGTCCTCTTCGAGCGTGAGGATCGGCCGGCGGTGGTTCGTGACGAACTGCTCGCCCGGGTGCGGGAAGAGCCGGTTCACCCACACGCGTGTGTGTTGGGCGCTGTGGTACTCGGAGAGGTCGTCGGCGCAGAACGCGAACACGTCGGCCACCTGGCCGCCATGGGGATCGATCACGCGGATGCGGTCGCCGCGCGCAAGCCCCACGGCCCGGCCCTCGCGGGCGGGAACGGTGATGGCGGTGGTGGTGCTCACGGCGACGGCAAGGACGGGTCGGACCAGAAATTCGCCGTCGTGGCTGGCCTTTCGTCCCTCGACCGAAAGAGCTTTCGAGTTGCCTCTACAGCTCCTCCGTCCGGCTTCGACCTACTCGGCTGCCCTCGACGGCGCAGTGGTCAACCTACGCCTCGGCGCGACCGTCTGCAACCCGAAAGTTCACGCACTTTGCACACTTCCGGCACCGAGTTCGACGGGACAGATGCCTGGCGCCCGGGGAGGGCGCCAGGCATCGTTCAATCCCTGCCCGGACCAGAGATTCGCCGTCGTGGCTGGCCTTTCGTCCCCCGACCGAAAGAGCTTTCGAGTCACCTCTACAGCTCCTCCGTCCGGCTTCGACCTACTCGGCTGCCCTCGACGGCGCAGTGGTCAAGCTACGCCTCCGCGCGACCGTATGCAACCCGAAAGTTCACGCACTTTGCACACTTCGGCCGCCGCGCCGATCGCCCGGTAGAGTCTCGGCGATGCGGGTCTTCATCATCAGCGACATGGAGGGCGTCGCCGGGATCACCAACTGGGGCGGCGTCGACGCCAAGGGTGTGCTCTACGACGAGGGCCGCACGCTCTACACCGAGGAGATCAACGCGGCCGTGCGCGGCGCGAAGGCGGCGGGCGCGACCGAGATCGTCGTCATGGACTGCCACGGCGCCGGCGGCGACAACTCGTTCAACTCGCTGCGCCCTGACCTGCTCGACGACTCATGCGAGTTCGTCGTCCAGCGCGAGTGGACCGAGTACACCGGCGTGCTCGAGGACGGCTGCGACGCCGCGCTTCTCATCGGCATGCACGCGATGGCCGGAACGCGCGGCCAGATGAGCCACACCGTCTCGGGCACCGAGTGGCGCAGCGTGCGCTTCAACGGCCGCGAGGTGGGAGAGACCGGGATCAACGCCGCGCTGTGCGGCAACTGGAGCTGCCCGGTGCTGCTCGTCACCGGTGACCAGGTCGCCTGCCGCGAGGGCGCAGACCTGCTCGGCGCCGGCCTGGAGACGGTGCAGGTGAAGACCGCGCTCGGCCGTTTCAGCGCCCGCCACAAGACGCCCGGAGTCGCGCGCACGCTGATCGAGGCCGGCGCCCGCCGGGCGCTCGGAAACCTGAAGGCGGTCGCGCCGTGGGATCCGGGCCGGCCGTGCGAGGTGCGGGTCGAGCTCGGCACGCCCGACCACACCGAGCAGTTCACGCACCACCCGACGGTCGAGATCGTCGATCCGCGCACCGTCGTCAGCCGTGGCGAGGACTGGTGGACGGCCTGGCGCCAGTTCTACTTCTCCTACCAGTGGCCGGGCGGCTAGCCGATGCCGGCCGACTACCCGACCGTCCTCGATCTGATCGGCGGGACGCCGATGGTGCGCCTGCAGCGTGTCGCCCGCGATGTCGAGCCGATGGTCGTGGCCAAGCTCGAGTACATGAACCCGGGCGGCTCGGTCAAGGACCGCATCGGCCTGCGCATGATCGAGGCGGCCGAGCGCGAGGGCCTTCTGCGCCCCGGCGGCACGATCGTCGAGCCCACCTCCGGCAACACCGGCGTGGGCCTGGCGATGGTCGCCGCGCTGCGCGGCTACCGCATGATCTTCGTCATGCCCGACAAGATGAGCCAGGAGAAGATCTCGCTCCTGCGCGCGTTCGGCGCCGAGGTGATCGTGTGCCCGACCGCGGTCGAGGCCGACTCGCCCGAGAGCTACTACTCGGTCTCCGACCGCCTGGCCGAGGAGATCCCGGGCGCGTTCAAGCCCAACCAGTACGCGAACGCCGCCAACCCCCAGGCCCACTACGACACCACCGGGCCCGAGATCTGGCAGCAGACCGGGGGCGAGCTCGACGCCCTGGTGATCTCGGTCGGCACGGGTGGCACGATCTCCGGCTGCGCCCGCTACCTGAAGGAGCGCAAGCCCGACCTGGTCGTGGTCGGCGCCGACCCCGAGGGCTCGATCTATTCGACCGAGACGATGCACCCGTACCTCGTCGAGGGCATCGGCGAGGACTTCTGGCCCGAGACGTTCGACCCGACGCTGGTCGACGAGTACGTCACCGTCTCCGACCGCGACTCGTTCCTGACCGCGCGGCGGATGGCGCGCGAGGAGGGCCTGCTCGTGGGCGGCTCCGGCGGCACGGCCGTGTTCGCGGCGCTCGACGTGGCCGGCCGCTTCGGCCGCGACGCGACGATCGTCACCCTGATCCCCGACGGCGGCCGTGCCTACCTGAGCAAGTTCTTCAACGACAACTACATGCTCGAGTACGGCTTCCTCGAGCGCAGCGCGCCGGTGCCAACGGTGATTCAGGTGCTGCACACGAAGCACGGCGCCGAGGTGCCCGAGCTGGTCACGATCGAGGCCCACCACAAGGTGGGCGAGGCGATCGAGCTGATGCAGCGCTACTCGATCTCGCAGCTTCCGGTCGTGCGCACCCAGCCGCCCGAGTCGCTGGCAGACGTGGTCGGCTCGCTGCACGACCGTGGCCTGCTCGACCGCGTGTTCAAGAACCCGGACGCGCTGAACGACAACGTCGCCGAGGCGATGGGGCCGCCGCTCGCCGCGGTGGATGCGAGCGACTCGCTCGACCGCGTGTTCGCCGACCTCACGGCGGGCAGCCCGGCCGTCGTCGTCGTGCGCCACGGCCGCCCCGCGGGGATGCTCACCCGATCCGACCTGCTCGAGTACCTGGCCCACCGGCGAAACGGCGCGTGACGGCGCTCTCGGTGCCGGCGCTCCGCCGGCATGTGGTCGCCGCCCAGGGGTACAGCACCCGCCGCCGCCGGGCCCGCGCGGACGAGGTGTGCGCGGCCGTCGACCGGCTCGCGTGCGTGCAGCTCGACTCGATCTCGGCGGTCGCGCGCAGCCACCGGCTGACCCTGCTCTCGCGGGTCGGGACGTATCCGCCGGGCACCGTCTCGGCGCTGCTCGAGGCGGGGCGCCTGTTCGAGTTCTGGGCGCACGAGGCGTGTCTGCTGCCGATCGAGATGTGGCCGCTGATGCGCCCGTTCATGCACCAGACGCACCGGTGGTGGGGGCCGATCATCGAGCGTGACCCGGCGCTTGCGGACGAGGTGATGGGCACGATCCGCGAGCGCGGGGCGCTGGGCTCGCGCGACTTCGAGGGCCCGGCGTCGGGCGTCGGCATGTGGAACAACCTGAAGCCGGCCAAGCGGATGCTCGAGGCGCTCTGGAACGCGGGCGAGCTCGTGATCGCCGGCCGGCAGGGGTTCCAGAGGCTGTACGACCTGCCCGAGCGGGTGCTGCCCGACGCGGTGCTCGGGGCGCCGGTGCCGGACGAGTCCGAGGCGTTGCAGCGGCTGGTCGTGCGGGCCGTGCGCGCCCGCGGCGCGCTGACCGAGGCGGGCGTCGTCGAGCACTGGCGGCTGCGCGGGGGCACCGCGGGCATCCGGCCGCACGTCGAGGCCGTGATCGCGTCGGGTGAGCTGCGCCGCGTCGAGGTGGAGGATGGCGGGGCGCCCGTCCTCGTCGCCGCGGACGCCGACCTCGACGCGGCCGCGCCGGCCGGCTCGGTGCTGCTCTCGCCCTTCGACAACCTGCTCTGGGACCGGCCCTTCGCCGAGCGGGTGCTCGGCTTCGCCCACCTGATCGAGGTGTACAAGCCCGAGCCCGAGCGCCGCTACGGCTACTACGTGCTGCCGCTCCTGGCCGGCGACCGCATCGTCGGCCGGGCCGACCTGCGCGCGAACCGCAGGGCGGGCACGCTGGCGCTCAAGGCCTGGCATCCGGAGGGCCGCTTCCGCAGCACCGAGCCGCTCGAGCGGGCCCTCGCACGGCTGGCGGGACAGCTCGGGCTCGAGTCCGTGCGCCACTAGACTCGCGGCATGGACTTCGACACCCGCGCCATCCACGTCGGCCAGGCGCCCGATCCCGACACCGGGGCCGTCATCGTGCCGATCTACCAGACCTCCACGTATGCGCAGAAGGCGGTGGGGGAGTTCCGGTACGACTACGCGCGCACCGCGAACCCCACCCGCGACGCGCTGCAGGAGTGCCTTGCCTCGCTCGAGGGCGCCCGCCATGGGCTCGCGTTCGCGTCGGGCATGGCGGCGACGACGACGATCATGCATCTGCTCGATCCCGGCCGGCGGGTGGTGTCGGTGAACGACGTCTACGGCGGCACGTACCGGCTGTTCTCAAAGGTGTACGAGCCCAAGGGCTACCGGTTCACGTACGTCACTCCCGAGCAGTGCAACACCGAGCTTGCCGCGCACCTGGGCGAAGACACCGCGCTCGTCTGGCTCGAGTCGCCGACGAACCCGCTGCTCAACGTGATCGACCTGCAGGCGGCGGCCGACGCAGCACACGCGGCCGGCGCGATCGTCGTGGTCGACAACACGTTCGCCTCGCCGTACCTGCAGCGGCCGCTCGAGCACGGCGCCGACATCGTCGTGCATTCGACGACGAAGTACCTGGGCGGCCACTCCGACGTCGTGGGCGGGTTCGCCGCGACGAACGACGACGGCATCGCCGAGCGACTGGGCTTCCTCCAGAACTCGCTGGGCGCGGTGCCGGGGCCGTTCGATGCCTGGCTCGTCCTGCGCGGGCTGAAGACGCTCGGCGTGCGGATGCGCGCCCATTGCGAGAACGCCGCGCGCGTCGTCGCCTTTCTCCAGGCCGACGATGCGGTCGAGCGGGTGCTCTACCCGGGCCTTCCATCCCACCCGGGCCATGAGATCGCCCGCCGGCAGATGGACGGCTTCGGCGGCATGATCTCGTTCCTCGCCAGGAGCGAGCGGGAGGCCGTGGCGCTGGTCGCGCGGACGAAGATCTGGACGCTCGCCGAGAGCCTGGGCGGCGTCGAGAGCCTGATCGAGCACCCCGGCCGGATGACGCACGCCTCCACGGCCGACTCGCCGTTCGCGACGCCGCCGAACCTGGTGCGGCTCTCGGTCGGCATCGAGTCGGCCGACGACCTGATCGCCGATCTGGATCAGGCGCTGGGCTAGGCCAGACCCTGCCGCGGAGGGTGCGCACGCAGGTCGGCGAGGCTGCGGTGGGTGAATCCTCCGCCCGCCCCGGCGGACGTCACCCAGCTCCCGTCCTCGAGCCCGCTCGCACATGTTCTCGTCGAGGTAGAAGCCGGTGCCCGAGACCTCGACGGCGAGCAGCACGTAGGCGTGCTTGCCATCCGGCTTCTCGTTGACCTCCACGACGTGCGTGATCGCCGCGGGCATCGTCCCCATCGCCGCTTCGGCGGGCGTCGCGAAGCCGTCCATGGAACGCAATTATGGGGACTGCCCCCGGTGTGTGGGGGCTGTCCCCGGTTGCGGCCGCGCGAGCAGGCTGATGCAGCCCAGCGCCTCGCCCGAATCGGCCGCGGCGATCGCGAACGACACACCCGCGCCGCTGCGGCCACGGCGGCGTTGGGCCTCGATCCAGTCCGTCGCGCCTATGGCGTCGCGGCCCTTGCCCTCCCTGGCGCAGTCGATATCGGCCGGCTCCCACGGCCGCAGGAGGACGGCGCCGTCGGTCAGCGGAGGATCGGGGTAGGGGATGGCCGTCAGGCGGCGATGTCGGCGTCGCTCCGGTCGCGGCGATGCTCGCCGGACTCCTCGGCATGCTCCTCGGCCCGGCGGATCTCGGCCTCGAGGGCGCGACGGCTGACGCCGAACATCGACGCGGTGATCAGAAGCAGAATCACGGCCGCGACGGCGCCGCATGCGATCAGGAACGGGTGGGTCATAGGTCTTCGCTGCCCTTCGCGGTCGACCGGCAAACCCCTTCCCGGTAGGTTGCATGCATGCCCCTGGTCGCTTCGGACACACCCGCACCGGCGTTCGAGCTGGCGAGCACCGGCGCGGGCCGCGTCTCGCTCGCAGACGTGCTCGCGCCCGGCCCGGCCGTCGTCATGTTCGTCACCGACGACTGCCCGACGTGCGAGCTCGCCCTGCGCCGGGCCGCGGCCGCCGGGGCGGCGCTGACCGTCGTCTGCGAGGCCGATCCGGCCGCGGCGGCGCGCCTCGCGCACCGCACCGGGTTCACCGGAGCGATGTTGTCCGAGCCGCCGCCCTACGACACGTCGCGCGCCTACGGCCTGGAGGCGGTGCCGACGACGGTTGCGATCGCCCCGGGCGGCGCGGTCAAGCGCGCGGTCGTCGGCTGGGACGCGGCCGCGCTCTCGGCGCTCCTGCGCGCCGACCTCGGGAGCGACCCGCCGCTGCGCAAGCCCGGCTGCGCGGCCAAGTCGACCTATGACGCCGAGCAGCTGGCCGCCGATGTGGCCGACCCCGGCGACGACCCCGAGGCGATGTACGAGCTCGGCTGGACCGACGGCCTGCCGACGATCGCACCGACGCCCGAGCGCGTCGCGGCCATGCTCGCCGGCCGCGACCCGCAGCGATCGCTCGGCGACGTTCCCCCCGGCATGGGCGCAGCCACGCTCGAGCGGGTGGCGGCGTGCGCCGTGCTCGCCGGCTGCCGCCCCGAGCACTTCCCGATCGTCGCGGCCGGGGCCGAGGCGATGCTGCGCCCGGAGTTCAACCTGCACGGCCAGGCGGTGACGACGCAGCCCGCCGGCCAGATCGCGGTCGTCAACGGCCCGGCCCGGCTCACGGCCGGCCTGAACGCCGGCATGGGCGCGCTCGGCCCGGGCTCGCGCGCGAACCTCACAATCGGCCGCGCGCTGCGCCTGCTCGTCGCGTTGACCGGCGAGGGCATGCCGGGCCGGCTCGACCGCTCGACCCTGGGCCAGCCGGGCAAGGTCGGCATCTGCGTGGCCGAGGACGAGGCGCGCAGCCCGTGGCCGCCGCTGCACGTCGAGCGGGGCTTCGCGGCCGCCGCGTCGGTCGTGACGATGCTCGCGGGCGACGCGCCACTCTCGATCTCCGAGCACCGCAGCCGGACGCCGGAGGAGCTCGCGGCGGCCCTGGGCTGGGCGGCGGCGGCGCTCTGGAGCCCGAACTGGTGGCCGCTCGGCTCGGCCACCCTCTTCGTCATCTGCCCGGAGCACGCCGACACGCTGGCGGCGGGCGGCTGGAGCAAGGACGACGTCCGGCGGGCGATCTGGCAGGCCGTCCAGCGACAGGCCGGCGAGCTGCGCCGCGGCGAGTTCACCGACCGCGTCGGGCGCGCGCCGGACTCCGAGCTTGTGCCCAAGTGGGACTCTCCCGACGACATCCTGCTGATCGTGGCGGGCGGCGAGGCCGGCCGCTTCTCGGCCGTCTTCGGCCCCTGCGTGGGCATGGACTGGAACCCCGTCTCCCTGGAGGTGCGATGCAATACGTGAGCCCCTATGACCCGGCCGCCCGCACGCCGGTCGAACCGGCGCCGCGGCCGGAGAGCGTCGCCGGCCGCACCGTCGCCCTGCTCGACATCTCGAAGAACCGCGGCGCCGAGTTCCTCGACCGCATCGAACACCATCTGCGCGGCCTCGGCGCCGACGTCGAGCGGTATCGCAAGCCGCTCTTCTCGCGCCCGGCCGCCGCCGACCTCGTGGAGCGGATCGCGATCCGGGCCGACCTGGCCGTCGAGGGGCTCGCCGATTGAGGATCGTGCGTGTCGTGCAGTGTGCACGACCTGGTGCGGCTCGAGCGGCGCGGCGTGGCCACGGCCGGCGTCGGCACCGCGCCGTTCGCCGACGAGGCGCTCGAGCAGGCGGCCCTGCTCGGCATGCCCGGCTACCGCATGATCCTGATCCCCCACCCGGTGCAGCTCCTGACCGACGCGGAGCTCGACGGGCGCGCCGACGCCGCGTTCGCGCAGGTGCTGGCACGGCTGACCGCGTGAACGCCGCCCGCTTCTCGGCGCGCGACCTGCCCGACCTGTCGGGGCGCACGGCCGTCGTGACCGGCGCGTCGAGCGGGATCGGCATCGAAACGGCGCGCGGCCTCGCGGCGGCCGGCGCGGACGTCGTGCTCGCGGTGCGCGACACCGGCAAGGGCGAGCGCGTGGCGGCGGGAATCGCGGGTGCGACCGAGGTGCGGCCGCTCGATCTCGCCGACCTCGCCTCGGTGCGCGCGTTCGCCGCCGGGTGGTCGGGCCCGCTCGACCTGCTCGTGAACAACGCCGGGATCATGGCGGTGCCGCAGGGTCGCACCGGCGACGGCTTCGAGCTGCACATCGGCACGAACCACCTCGGCCATTTCGCGCTCACCGCGCTTCTCTGGCCGCACCTGCGCGGCCGGGTGGTGACCGTCTCGTCGCTCGCCGCGGCGCGCGGGCGGATCGACCTGGCCGACCTGAACTGGGAGCGGCGCCGCTACCGGCCCTGGGGGGCGTACTGCCAGTCGAAGCTCGCGAACCTGCTCTTCACGTACGAGCTCAACCTGCGTCTCGGCGAGGGCGGCGGCGGCGCGATCGCGCTGAGCGCTCATCCCGGGTTCGTCGCGACCCCGCTGCAGCGCCACACGGCCAGCCGCATCCAGAACCGGCTGCTCTCGCCGTTCACGCGCCTCGTCGCGCAGCGGCCGGCGGCGGGAGCGCTGCCGACCCTGTACGCGGCGACGCAGGACCTGCCCGGCGGCGCCTACGTCGGTCCCGACGGCGGCAGCCGGATGCGCACGTCGCCGGGAGCCGTCGCGCCGCCACCGGCCGCGGTCGATGCCGGCCTCGCGCGGTCGCTGTGGGAGCTCTCGGCCGAGCTCACGGGCTTGAACCCAGATCGTTCGGGTGCTAATGTTTCGTGAACGAATGAATAGGCCGATGCCCACACCGCCCGAGATCGACTCGCCCAGCCGCGTGGTGCTGCGCGACGTGCGCCGCGTGAACCGCCTGGCCCAGGTGCATGCCGACCGCATCGCCCGCCGCCACGGCCTGACGATGCAGCAGTGGGAGCTGCTGACGCGCCTGCGCTGCTGCCCCGGCCCGGCCGACCAGCGCGAGCTCTGCGGCAGCTTCGGCGTAACCCCACCGACGCTCTCGGCGCTGATCGACTCGGCCGAGGAGCGCGGCTGGATCCGGCGCAGCGCCCATCCGGGCGACCGCCGCCGCCGTCAGATCGAGCTGACCGCAGCCGGCGCCGAGCTGATCTCCTCGCTGCCGCACCTGGGGCGCGAGGTCGACGGAGCGATGACCGCCGGCTTCACCCCGGCCGAGCTCGACCGCCTGGCCGCCCTGCTCGAGCGGGCCGCGCAGAACCTGCGCGAGGCGGCCCGGTGAGCGCCGCCGCGCCGCCCGCCGGCAACGGCCGGCGCATCGTCCGGCTCTTCCGGCCCTACCGCCTGCGCCTGTCGTGGCTGCTGACGATGATCCTGTTCTCGGCCGCGCTCGGCGTCGTCCCGCCGTTCCTGCTGCAAGACCTGCTGAACAACGTGCTCCCGAAGGGCTCCCAGCTCGACGTGCACCTGCTCGTCCTGCTCGTCGCCGGAATGGTCGCGATCCCGGTCGTGACCCAGGCGATCGGCGTCGCCCAGACCTGGCAATCGAACCTGGTCGGCCAGCAGGTGATGCACGACCTGCGGGCCGCCGTGTACCGGCACCTGCAGCGGCTCTCGCTGGCTTTCTTCACGCGCACGCGCACTGGCGAGGTGCAGTCGCGGATCGCGAACGACATCGGCGGTGTCCAGACCGTCGTCACGTCGACGGCCACGTCGGTCGTCTCGAACGTGACTACCGTCGTGACCACGTCGGCGGCGATGATCCTGCTCGACTGGCGGCTGGCGATCGCCGCCTTCGCGCTGCTGCCGGTGTTCGTGCTCATGACCCGGCGCATCGGCCAGAAGCGGCGCGCGCTCACCTCGACGATGCAGGGCACGCTCGCCGACATCTCGACGCTCGTCGAGGAGTCGCTCTCGGTCTCGGGCGTGCTGCTTGCAAAGACGATGGGCCAGACCGACGAGCTGACCGATCGCTTCGTGTCCGAGAGCCGCCTGCTGGCCGACCTCGAGCAGCGCTCGCGGATGGCCGGCCGATGGGTAATGGGCTCGATCCAGGCCACGTTCGCGGTCATGCCGGCGCTGATGTACGGGGTGGCCGGCTACCTGCTGTCGACGGGCGGCCCGGCGATCTCGATCGGCACGCTGGTCGCCTTCACGACGCTGCAGACGCGGCTCTTCTTCCCGGTGTCATCGCTGCTCTCGGTGCAGACCGACGTCCAGTCCTCGCTCGCGCTCTTCGACCGCGTGTTCGAGTACCTCGACCTGCCGGTCGACATCGACGAGCGCCCCGGCGCGATCACGCTCGACCGGGCGAGCGTGCGCGGCCGGGTCGAGTACGACGACGTCAGCTTCGGCTACGACGCGGACGCCGCCCCGATCCTCGAGGGCATCTCGTTCGTCGCCGAGCCGGGCAGCAAGGTGGCGGTCGTCGGCGAGACGGGTTCCGGCAAGACGACGCTCGGCTACCTGACCGCGCGGCTCTACGACGTGGGGTCGGGCGCGGTGCGGATCGACGGCACCGACCTGCGCGACCTCACCTTCGACTCATTGCGCAGCGTCGTCGGCGTCGTGTCGCAGGAGACCTACCTGTTCCACGGCACCGTGCGCGAGAACCTGGAGTTCGCGCGGCCGGGCGCCACCGATGCCGACATCGAGGCGGCCGCCCGCGCCGCCCAGATCGACGAGCATCTGCGCTCGCTGCCCGAAGGCTACGACACGGTGGTGGGCGAGCGCGGGTACCGCTTCTCCGGCGGTGAGAAGCAGCGCCTCGCGATCGCGCGCGCCGTGCTGCGCGACCCGCCGGTGCTCGTGCTCGACGAGGCGACGAGCGCGCTCGACGTCGAGACCGAGCGCGCGGTGCAGGAGGCGCTCGACGATCTCAGCCAAGGCCGCACGAGCATCGTCATCGCCCACCGCCTGTCGACCGTGCGCGACGCCGACCTGATCCTCGTGCTCGACCACGGCCGCATTGTCGAGCGCGGCACGCACGCCGAGCTGGTGGCGGCCGGCGGCCGCTACGCCGCGCTGGTCGAGCGCGACGCCGTGATCGCGTAGTCGCGCGGCCGGGCGGCGGGCAGCAGTATGAGGACGGCGGCGATGCCGCCGAGCGCCGCGCACCCTGCCCACACCAGGCCCGGCCGGACGGCGTATACGAGCGCCCCCAGTGCGGGGCCTGCGATCAGCGCGACTCCATAGGTCATGCCCCACGCCCCGGCGTAGCGCCCGCGCATGTGGGGCGGCGAGATGTCGGCCATGTAGGCGGTCGCGATCGGCGCGGACACGATCTCCCCCAGCGTCCACACGATCACCGTCGCCGCGAGGGCGGGCGCCGTGGTGACGAGGCCGGTCGCCGCGAATCCGCAACCGAGCAGCACCGAGCCGAGGGCGATCACCCGCCGGGCCGGGAACCGCCGCGTCACCGCCGAGAATGGCAGCTCGATCGCCGTCACGACGAGGCCGTTCAGCGACATCAGCGCGCCGAACACCGCGGTCGAGTGGCCGTCGGCGATCACCTGCAGCGGCAGCGTCGCCTCCTGCTGGAAGTAGACCATCGCGCTCGCCGTGGACGCCGCGAGGAACATCAGGAAGGGCACGTCGGCGAGGATCGTGCGCACCGCGCCCGTCCGCTCGGCGACCTCGTGCGGCGCGGCCGGGCGCGTCGCGGGCAGCAGCACGAGCGCCATGACGCCGAACACCGCTGACGTTGCGGCGTCGCCGATGAAGACGAGCACGAACGCGCGCTCGGCCAGCAGCCCGGCCACTGCCGGCCCCGCCGCAAACCCGAGGTTGATCGCGAACCGGTAGGCGGCGTACGCCGTCACGCGCCTGCCCGCGGGCACGAGGTCGGCGAGCAGGGCGGTCGAGGCCGGCCGGTACGACTCCGACGTGAGCCCGGCGAGCGCGGCGAGCACGAGGATCAGCCCCAGGTTCGCGGCCTGCGAGAGGGCGATCATCACGACGGCCGACGACAGCATCGACGCGGCGATCGTCTCGCGCCGGCCGACGCGGTCGGCCAGGTGGCCGCCGGCGGCGGCCGCGCCCAGGCTGCCCACGCCGTACGCGCTGATGGCGAACCCCGCCTGCACCGGCGAGTAGCCGCTGCGGGTCAGATAGAGGACGAGGAACGGGAGCACGAAGCTCCCGAACCGGTTCACGAACGATCCCGCGAGCAGCAGCCACACCGGGCGGGGCATCCACCGCAGGTCCGAGCGCAGGCTGGTGGTCGGCCGGGCCACGGGCCTGCCATCCTATGCGGGTGAGGCGCACGTACCGCTACGGACCCGACCCGAGCCAGATTGCCGACCTGCACACGCCTGCGAGCGGCTCCGGCTGGCCGGTGGCGGTGGTGATCCACGGCGGCTTCTGGCGGGCGCGGTATGACCGCACGCTGATGGAGCCGCTGTGCGCCGACCTGGCCGGGCGGGGCTGGGCGGCCTGGAACCTCGAGTACCGCCGCATCGGCCCGGGCGGCAGCGGCGGCTGGCCCCAGACGTTCGACGACGTGGGGGTGGGCATCGACCAATTGGCGCGTCTGAACGTGCCAATTGACGTGGGCCGCGTGGTTGCGATCGGCCACTCGGCCGGCGGACATCTGGCTCTGTGGGCGGCTTCACGAGGTCAAACTCAGGTTGCCTTATATGCTGCGTCGGTCAGGCGGCGGTGACCGATCTCGCCCAGGCCGCGCGCCTGCATCTCAGCGACGGCGCCGCCCTGGAGCTGCTCGGCGGAGCGCCCGCCGACGTGCCCGAGCGCTACGCCGCGGCCTCGCCCGTGCAACGGCTCCCGCTGGGAGTTCCCACCCTGCTCGTCCACGGCGCGGCCGACGACACCGTCCCGGTGTCGTTCAGCCTCGAGTTCCATGCGGCGGCGGTCGCCGCCGGCGATGCGTGCGACCTGGAGGTGGCCGCGCGCGACGGCCACTTCGAGCACATCGATCCGGCGTCGGCAGCCTGGGCTACGGTGACACGGTGGCTTCAGGCTCTCTGACCCGCGCGCACGCACTCGCGCGCGACGACGCGGATCCGCTCGCGCGGTTCCGCGACCGGTTCGAGCTCGGCGACGGCGACCGCATCTACGTCGACGGCAACTCGCTCGGCCGGCTCTCGATCGACGTCCGCCGCGCGCTCGCCGACACGGTGGACGAGTGGGGGACGCGGCTCGTGACGGGCTGGCACGACTGGGTCGACCTGCCGACGGCCGTCGGGGACGAACTCGGCGTGGCGGCGCTGGGAGCCGCCGGGGGCCAGGTGCTCGTCTGCGACTCGACCACGGTCAACCTGTACAAGCTCGCGGGTGCGGCGCTGGCCGTGCGCCCCGGGGCGGTGGTCGTCCCCGCCGAGGACTTCCCCACCGACCGCTACGTGCTCGAGGGGCTCGCGGCGGCGCATGGGCGCGATCTGCGCATGCTCCAGGCTGACCCGGTCGCCGGGCTGGACACCGGCGCCGTCGCCCGCGCCGCGGATGGCGCTGCGCTGGTGGTGCTCTCGCACGTGAACTACCGCTCGGGAGCGCTCGCCGATATGCACGTCGTCACCCGCGCGGTCCAGGCGGCCGGCGCCCTGGTGCTGTGGGATCTGTGCCACTCGGCGGGGGCGGTCGAGATCGAGCTCGATTCGGCCGGCGCAGACCTCGCCGTGGGATGCACCTACAAGTATCTGAACGCAGGTCCCGGATCGCCGGGATTCCTATTCGTCGCCACGCCGCCATCAGGGGACCTTACAAAGCCCGATCCAAGGCTGGTTCTCGCAGGCCGACCAGTTCGCAATGGGGCCGCGCTATCAGCCGGTGGCCGGCATCGACCGCTTCCTGGCGGGCACGCCGCCCGTGTCCGGGCTCGCGGCGGCGCGCGCCGGTGCCGCCATGCTGGCCCAGGCGGGGATCGCCGCGGTCCGGCGCAAGGCCGCCGAGCTGACCGCGCTTACGATCGAGTTGCACGACGAGCATCTGGCGCCGCTCGGCTTCATGCTCGGCACGCCACGCGACCCGGCCGCCCGCGGTGCGCACGTATCGCTACGGCATCCGGACGCGTGGCGCGTATGCCGGGCGCTGATCGAACACGCCAACGTCGTGCCCGACTTCCGCCACCCCGACAGCATCCGTTTCGGCCTGCCACCGCTCTACACACGATACGTCGATGTGTGGGACGCGATCGACCGCTTGGCCGCTCTGGTGGCGGCCGGCGTCCACGAACGCATGCCGCCGGAGGCGGCGCGGGTGACGTAACGATTCGGCCATCGCCGAAGCGTTATGCCACTACGATCGCCGCATGCCCGGAGATGTCGACATCGCCGCCACCGGCGCCCTGCTGGGCGACCGCGCACGGGCGCGCATCGTGGCCGCTCTCGGCGACGGCCGCGCGCTTCCGGCCAGCGTGCTCGCATCCGAGGCGGGGGTTGCCGCGTCGACCGCGAGCGAGCATCTCGCGAAGCTCGTCGCCGGCGGTCTCCTCGTCGCCGAGCGCCACGGCCGGCACCGCTACTTCCGCCTGGCGGGGGCCGACGTCGCCGCCATGATCGAGGCGATGGCGCGCGTCTCGCCCGTACTCCCGGTCACGTCACTGCGTGCAGGGACGCATGCACACGCCCTCCGCGCGGCCCGCAGCTGCTACGACCACCTCGCCGGGCGGCTCGGCACCGAGCTGATGGCCGCACTCATATCAGGAAACCTGATATCTGGTGGAGGCGGCATGTTCGACGTTTCGCAGGCGCGCCGCGACCGGCTCTCGGGTCGCGGCCACGACGTGGACTACCGGTTGACCGGCCACGGCGCCGAGGTGCTGAGCCGCTTCGGCATCGACCTGGGGGCCTGTGCGGCGCAGGGACGGCCGCTGGTGGGGTACTGCGTGGACTGGAGCGAGCAGCGCCACCACCTGGCCGGCGCGCTGGGAGCGGCGATCCAGGAGCGCATGCTGGACCTCCGGTGGGTCGTCCGCGAGCCGCGAGGGCGGGCTCTACGCGTGACCCCGGCCGGCGCGGACGGTCTGTGGGCGACGTTCGGGGTCGATTTCGGGTCGTTCTCCGCGCCGTCCCCAGGCTACGCCGCGTCCGCCAGTCCGCGCACGAGCGGCTCGATCAGCTCGGCCGGCACCGGCCTGCTGAACAGGTAGCCTTGGCCGAGTGTGCAGTCGTGCTCGAGCAGGAAGGCGCGCTGCTCCTCGGTCTCGATGCCCTCTGCGAGCGGCTGCAGGCCGAGGCCCTCGGCCATGCCGATGATGCCGCGGACGAGCACCGCGGCGCCGTGGTCGCCGGGCAGGTCGGCGACGAAGGTACGGTCGATCTTGAGCGTCGTCACGGCCATCTTGTGCAGCCGCCCGAGCGACGACTGGCCGGTGCCAAAGTCGTCGATGGCCAGCCGCAGGCCGCGGCGGTGGAGCTCGGCCAGCACGGGCTCGTCGCGCACGGGCGCGTTCATGAACGCCGACTCGGTGATCTCGATCATCATCCGGTCGGGCGCGAGGCCGAACGACTCGATCGTGCGCAGCACCTCACGCATCGCCGTCGGCTCCCAGAACGCGGGCGGCAGGTTGACCGACACGTACAGGTCGAGGCCGGCGTCGCGCCACTCGCGGCTCTGACGACAGGCCTCGCCGATCACCCATTCCGAGAGCGCGCCGATCAGGCCGGTGCGCTCTGCCAGCGGGATGAAGTCGCCGGGCATCACCAGGCGTATGCCGTCCTGCCAGCGCACGAGCGCCTCGACGCCGACGACGGCGCCGGTGCGCAGCTCGACGAGCGGCTGGTAGTGCAGGCGCAGGTTGCCCTCGTCGATCGCCCGGCGCAGCCGCCCGGCCATCGCCAGCTGCTCGAGCGCATCGCCGGGCGCCTCGGTGTAGCGCCGCTGCGCGTCGCGCCCGGCCTCCTTGGCCTGGTGGAGCGCGGTGTCGGCGTGCTTGAGCAGGTTCATCGGGTCGGCCGCGTCGGCGGGGAAGAGGCTGATGCCGACGCTTGCCGAGCAGTAGATCTCGGTGCCGGCGACCTCGGCGGGTGCGCGCAGCGCGGCGCGGATGCGCTCGGCCATCGCGTCGGCGGCCAGGCCGGTGCCGCCTCCACCCCGGCCGGGATCGAGGTCGGCGAGCAGGACCGCGAACTCGTCGCCGCCCAGGCGCGAGACCGCGTCGGCGCTGCCCACGACGTCCACGAGCCGGCGCGAGGCCTCGAGCACGAGCGCGTCCCCCGCGATGTGCCCGAAGCTGTCGTTCACGAGCTTGAAGTCGTCGACGTCGACGAGCAGCACCGCGACGCCCTCGCCCGATCCCTGCGCCCGTGTCACCGCCGCCCCCAGATGCTCCTGGAACATCGCCATGTTGGGCAGGCCGGTGAGCCCGTCGTGGTAGGCGACATGGGCCAGCCGCTCCTCGGCGGTGCGGTGCTCGGTCACGTCGAGCAGGTACCCCTGCCGGCACGCCTGCGCGCCGGCCTGGTCGCGCACCACGATCGACTCGTCGAGCACCCACACGACGCTGCCGTCGGGCCGCACGATCCGGTACTCGGCCGAGTACTTGGCATCCCCGGCGTCGGCCATGGCGGCCAGCACCCGGTCGCGGTCGTCGGGGTGGATGGCGGTGGCGAAAAGGCCCGGGTCGTCGATCCACTCGAGCGCCGAGCGGCCGGTGATCGCCTCGGTCGCAGGGCTGCGGTAGACCGGCGTCTGGGCCGCGTCGATCGCGTTCACGTAGATCCCGAGTGGCAGCTGCTCGACCAGGCTGCGATAGCGCGCCTCGGCCGCCCGCATGCGCCACTCCGACTCGTGCAGCGCCTCCTCGGCCAGCTTGCGGTCCGTGATGTCGTGGATGACGCCCTGGACCTCGATCGCCGCGCCGGTCTCGTCGTGCACGATCACCGTCCGGTCGTAGAACCAGCGCTCGTGGCCGTCGGGGTCGACCAGCCGGTACTCGTCGTGGCACGGGATACCCGCGGCGAGCGCGTCGCGGTACAGCTTCAGGGTGCGCTCGCGGTCGTCGGGGTGCACGCGCGCCGACCAGCCGTCGGTGCCGTCGAGCCACTGCTCCATGGGCACTCCGCCGATGGTCTCGATCTGCGGGCTCACATAGAGCGGCTCGCCCGTGACGGCGCGGTCGACGTAGGTGATCGCGGGCATCTGCTCGATCAGCGCGCGGAACCGGCGCAGCGACGCCTGGGCCTCGCGGTGGCGCTGGGCGTTTGCGACCGCCTCGCCGACGGTCTCGCCGAGCGCGCGCCAGAAGCGCAGCCCGCCTGTGGCGAGATCGGCCTGTGACGCGCCCACGATCTGGATCAGGCCGATCGCGGTGCCGCCGCACACGAGCGGCACCAGGAACTCGGTGCCGGACGGGCGTGGGCGCCGATCGGCGAGCGCCGCCTGCCAGTCGGGGGCGGCCGGTCGCGGCGCGGGCGCGTCCTCGCCGAGCGCCTGCAGGCATTCGGAGCCGGGATCGACCAGCCAGATGCACGCGTGGCCGCCGAGCGCCGGCGAGGCGTGCACGTCGAACCGGCGTGCGACCTCGTCGGGGTCGAGGGTCGTGAAGAGCGCGCGCGCGAGCGCGGACAGCATGTGTTGACGGCCGGGGGACGGCACGGCCGAGTCATCGGCCGGTTGCCACCACCGCTTGAGCTTTGACCTTAGGCGCGCACGTCGCCCGTGTCGAGCACCTCGGCGTGGCGCCAGTCGACCCACGGCACCCACTCGGTGCCGTGGCACATCGGGCACGTCGGCAGCGCTCGGTGCACGCTGATGCCGTAGCCGCACTCGGTGCAGTGAAACTCGCCTCGCGCGGCGGCCCCGGCGACGAAGCCGGCCCCCGTCGAGGTGCCGATGATGGCCATGCCCATGTGTCCCCCCGGTGATGCGCCCCCGGATCGCCCGTGGCGATCCCCTGCCCTCACCGTAGCCAGGCCGGCGCCTGCGCGCGTACCCCGCGTGGGGGTTCGTGCGCTACTTCTTGGCCGCTTCGTAGTAGGGGTTCGTGCCGGAGGCGTGGTCGGTGACGTCGATCACGCGCGTGATCACGGGCACGGCCTCGCGCAGCGCCACCTCGATCCCCTGCCGGAGCGTCACCGACACCATCCCGCAGCCGACGCAGCCACCGCCCAGGCGCAGGTAGGCGGTGTCGGCCTCAACCGCGACGAGCTCGGCGCTGCCGCCGTGCGAGGCGATCGCCGGGTTGATCTGCTCCTCGAGCACCCGCATCAGCCGCTGGGCGATGTCGCCGCTCAGGTCGGTGGTCGGCGGGGCGCCGATCGCGGGGCTCGCCGGGGCGCGGTTCGAGATCACCAGGCCGCCCGTCGCGAGGTCGCCCTGGCGGTCGAGGGTCGCTCCGCGCAGCGGCTCGACGCTCGCGGCCGGGATGACGACCGCGATGCGGCCGAGATCCTGCACGTGGGCGTCGGGCGGCGCGTCTGCGAGCGGCTGCAGTGAGAGGTCATAGACGTACTCGCCGCGCTCGATCCCGGTCACCTCGACCCACAGCGCGTAGCGGTCGGGATCGGCCTCGCGGGAGCGCACGAGCACCGTCTTTTCGACCGCCGCATCGGTGACGTTCAGCACCGTGTCCACCCACGTAGGGTATCGGCGATGCCGCGCGTGCTCCTCCTGCTCCCGACCGCGACCTACCGGGCCGAGGACTTCCTGGCCGCGGCCGCCGCCGTCGGCGCCGAGGTGGTGGTCGCGTCCGACCGCCGCCAGGCGCTGGCCGGAGCGATGGGCGACCGCGCGCTTCGGATCGACCTGCGCCGGCCCGCGCGTGCCGCAGACGCGGTGGTCGCATTCGCGGGCCGGGTGGGCGTGGACGCCGTCGTGGCGGTCGACGACGGCGGCGTGGCCGTCGCGGCGCTCGCGAGCGAGCGGCTCGGCCTGCCGCACAATCCGCCCGCCGCGGTCGCCGCGACGCGCGACAAGGCCGTCATGCGGCGGGCGCTCGCGCAGGCGGGGATCCCGCAGCCGGGGTTCGTCGTGCTGCGGCCGGGCGACGACGCCGGCGCCGTCGAGCTGCCCACCGTGCTGAAGCCGGTGGCGCTCTCGGCGAGCCGAGGCGTCATCCGCGCCGACGACCCGGCCGCCGCCCGCGCAGCCGAGACCCGCATCCGCGCGATCCTGGCCGCTGCCGGCGAGGACGCCGACGGGCCGATCCTGGCCGAGCGCTACGTGCCGGGCATCGAGGTGGCCGTCGAGGCGCTCCTGCGGGGCGGAGTGCTCGAGGTGCTCGCGGTCTTCGACAAGCCCGATCCGCTCGAGGGCCCGTACTTCGAGGAGACGATCTACGTGACCCCATCGCGGCTGCCGGCCGCTGCCCTGCACCGGATCGAGGCGGCGGCCGCGGCGGCCGCGGCGGCCCTCGGCCTGCGCGAGGGCCCGGTGCACGCCGAGCTGCGCCTCGACGGCGACGCGGTGTGGGTGCTCGAGCTCGCAGCGCGCTCGATCGGCGGCCTGTGCTCGCGCTCGCTGCGCTTCGGGGCGGGGATCAGCCTCGAGGAGGTGATCCTGCGCCACGCGCTGCGGCTGCCACTCGGCCCGCACGATCGCGAGCGCGCGGCCTCGGGCGTGATGATGCTCCCGATCCGGCGCGGCGGCATCCTGCGCGAGGTGCGCGGCGTCGCGGCCGCCCGCGCGGTCGCCGGTGTTGCGGACATCCGCATCACCATTCCGCGCGGCCGCCCGGTCGTTCCGCTTCCGGAGGGCGACCGCTATCTGGGCTTCGTCTTCGCGCGCGCGGAGGCGCCCGCAGCGGTCGAGGCGGCGCTGCGCGAGGCGCATGCCGCGCTCGACGTCGTGATCGACTGACTATCCTCCCGCGCCCATGCCCGCGATCGCTCCTGACATCGTCCGCCGCCAGGCTGTCATCGGCGCAGCCGCGCTCTCGCCGGACGGCGAACAGGTCGTCTACACGCGCCGCACCGTGGCGGGCAACCGATACCAGACCAGCCTGTGGCTGGTGCGCTACGGCGGCGGCCGGCCGCGGCGGCTCACGAGCGGCCGCTGGAACGACGGCGCGCCCACGTGGTCGCCCGACGGCACCGAGATCGCGTTTCTGAGCGACCGTGGCGGCGACGACGCGCCGGCCGCCCTGTACCTGATCCGGCCCGACGGCGGCGAGGCCGAGCGCGTGTGCGGGGCGCCCCATGGCGATGTCGGCGCGCCTGTGTGGTCGCCCGACGGCGGCCGGATCGCCTTCACGGCGGAGGCCGGCGAGCCGCGCTTCTGGGTCGGCGATCCGAAGGAGCGCAGGGCGCGCGTGATCCGCGCCGTCGACTGGCGCAACGATCAGGGCGAGCGCGCCTACCGCACCCACCTGTTCGTCGTCCCGGCGCGGCCGGGCGCGCGCCCGCTGCAGATCACGACCGGCGACTTCGACGTCGCCGAGCCGGCCTGGCGCCCCGACGGCAAACGGATCGCGTTTGCGGCCCGGATGGGGCCGGGGGCCGACCTCGACCCGTCGCCGGGCATCCACATGGTGCGCGTCAAGGCCGGCGCGCGGCCGAGCGAGGTGGTCGCGCTCGCCGGCGTCGCCCGGCTGCCGGCGTGGTCGGCCGACGGCCGCCTGCTCGCATTCGTCGGCACCGACGTCCCCGGGGCGCCCGACCACGCGGAGCTGGAGCTCTACGTGTGGGACGGCGAGGCGGCGCGCAGCCTCACGGGCGCGCTCGACCTGCCGGTGACGCTCGGCTTCGGCTCCGACCTGCACGACTGGATGGGGCCCGAGCAGGCGGCGCCGATCTGGGACGGCGAGGCGCTGATCGTGCCGATCAACCGGCGCGGGCGCGACGAGGTGTGGCGGGTGCCGCTGGCGGGCGACCCGCATCCGCTCACGGCGGGCGACACCAGCCTGACCGTGATCGCGGCCGCCGCCGGCAAGATCGTCGTCACCGCCACAGACGACGCCTACCCGCCGGAGATCTGCGCGGTCGAACCCGGCCGCATGCGCCGGCTCACGCACCACGGCGGGGCGTGGCTGCGCCGCCACGCGCCGCCTGTGGTGCGCGAGGTCGACGCCGACGGCGTCCCGTCGTTCCTGTTCGAGCCCGCGGGCGCCGACCGCCGCACGGCGCTCGTGCTCGCGCCGCACGGCGGCCCCTACGGCGCGCATGCGCCGACGCCGGAGCTCGACACGTGGCTGCTGACGTCACTCGGCTACCGCGTGCTTGCGCCGAACATCCGCGGCTCCGGCGGCTACGGGCGCGACTGGGTCTCACCGATCCAGGGCAAGTGGGGCGGGCCGGACGCCGACGACCTCATGACCGCCGTGGAGTGGGCGGTGCGCAAACGCCTGGCCGACCCGAAGCGCATCGCGGTCATGGGCCTCTCCTACGGCGGCTGGGCGGCGAACTGGCTCGCCGGAACGAGCACCCGCTTTGCCTGCGTCATCTCGGAGAACGGCGTCGCGAACATGCAGGCGGCGCATGCCGTCTCCCACATCGGCCCGTCGTATGACCGCGAGATCGGCTACGGCCCGGTGCACGAGCACGGCGAGGCGCTCGCGGCCTCCTCGCCGCTGCGCCACGTCGAGCGGATGACGGCGCCGATGCTGATGCTGCAGGGCGAGGCCGATCGCATCTGCCCGCTCGACGACAACTGGCAGCTCTTCGTCGCGCTGCGCGAGCTCGGCCGCGACGTGCAGATGGTGCTCTACCCGGACGAGCACCACGTGATGATGGCGACGGCGCGCCCCGACCGCCGCATCGACCGCATGCAGCGCGTCGTCGACTTCCTCGCGCAGCACTGCCCCCCATGAATAGAACGGGCCTGGCCCGTTCTATTCAGGTCTTGACGAGGAGGGCGGCGCCGAGCGCGCCGGAGAGGTCGCCGAGCGCCGCCAGGTGCACCGCCGGCGGGCGCGTGTCGACGAACAGGTGCGGGTGCATCGCCGTCCTGATGCGCTCGACGTAGGGGTCGCCCAGGCGCGTGCCCAGGCCGCCGCCGATCACCACCGCCTCGACGTCGAGCAGGTTCACCGCCGACGCAATCCCGGCGCCGAGAGCCGCCACCGCCCGGTCGATCAGGTCGACCGTGAGCTTGTCGCCGTGGTCGAGCGCGTCGGCCCACACCCCGCTCGTGACCGCCGTGCGGCCCTTCTTCTCCATGATCCGAAACAGCGCGGTCTTCTCACCGGCGTGGTGGCGCCGGCGCGCCTCGAGCTCCATCGCCCGCCGGCCCGAGTACGCCTCCATGCAGCCCTTGCGGCCGCACGTGCACGTGGCGCCGTTTCTGCGCACGACCATGTGACCGATCTCGCCGGCGGCGCCGCGGCCGCGCCACGGCCCGCCGTTCAGGATCACGCCGCCGCCGACGCCCGTGCCCCAGAAGACGCCGAGCAGGCTCGTGTACGGCTTGCCCGCGCCGAGCTCGAACTCGGCCGTCGTCGCGACGCGCACGTCGTTTCCGAGGCCGATGCGCGTGCCGAGCTCTTTCTCGAGGATGCCTGCGACCTTGACCGTCCGGTTCCAGTCGGGGACGACGTTGTAGGCGTTCGTGACGGTGCCCGCGGCGGAATCGACCTCGCCCGGCGTGCCGATGCCGACGCCGTCGAGATCGGACGTGCGCACGTTCGCCTGCGCGGCGGCGCTCTTCACGGCGTCGGCCATGGCCTGGATCACGCCCTCGGGGCCGCCGTCCTTCGGCGTGGGCACGCGCGTCTGGCCGCGCACGCCGTTTCGGGCGCCCACGACCGCCGCCTGGATCTTCGTCCCGCCGAGGTCGATGCCGGCTCGCAGTGCCATCGCGCCCGTAGTGTTACGCATTCGGCGCCGGCCCGCTCGCCGCGTGCGGTAACCTCGCTCGCTCATGGCCGCCGACGCCGTCATCCGCGCCGTGGACGAGCACGGCCTGCGCCTCGTCCGCTTCCTCTACTGCGACAACGGCGGCACGATCCGCGGCAAGGCGTCGAGCCGCCACGGCCTCGCCGGCCGGATCGAGAGCGGCATCGGCCTGACGGTCGCCATGCAGGCGATGAACAGCCTCGACCAGCTGCAGCCGGTGCCCGGCATGGGGCCGGTCGGCGAGGTGCGCCTGCGCCCCGACCCGGGCACGTTCCGGGTGCTGCCGTACGCGCCGAACACCGGCGCGATGTTCGTCGACATGATCGACCTCGACGGCAATCCGGCGCCGGTGTGCCAGCGCTCGTTCCTCAAGCGCCAGATCGCGCGCTTGGAGGAGCGCGGCGAGCGCATCGAGGTCTCGTTCGAGAACGAGTTCTCGCTCGGCCGGGCCGTCGCCGGCGGCTACGAGCCGGTCGACTCGAGCCTGTGCTTCTCGACCATCGGCATGACCCAGTCGCAGGACGTGATCGACGACCTCGTCGCCGCGCTCGACGCGCAGGGGATCGTGCTCGAGCAGTACTACGCCGAGCTCGGCCACGGCCAGCACGAGATCGCGACCGGGCACGCGCCGGCGCTCCAGGCCGTCGACGAGCAGATCTTCGTGCGCGAGACGATCCGCGCCGTGGCGAGCGCCCACGGCCTGGTGGCGTCGCTCGCGCCCAAGCCGTGGCCCCAGAACGCGGGCAACGGCTGCCACATCCACTTCTCGCTGTGGGAGGGGGACACGAACCGCTTCCACGACGCCGCCGGCCCGGGCAGCCTCTCGGCCGAGGCGCTCGCGTTCATCGCCGGCATCCTCGACCACCTGCCCGGCCTCTGCGGCCTGGCCGCCCCGAGCTTCAACTCCTATCACCGCATCATCCCGCACTACTGGGCCGGCGCCTTCACCTGCTGGGGCCTGGACAACCGCGAGGCGCCGGTGCGGGTGCCGTCGCTCTACGCCGGCCGCGAGGCGGCCTCGACGAACGCCGAGCTGAAGGCGGCCGACGCGAGCTGCAACCCCTACCTGGCCGTGGGCGGCCTGATCGCGGCGGGCCTCGACGGCATCGAGCGCGGCCTCGAGCCGCCCGACCCGGTGCAGGTCGACCCAGGCACGCTGCCCGCCGACGAGCGCGCGGCGAAGGGGATCCGGCCGCTGCCGTCGAGCCAGCGCGAGGCCCTCGACGCGCTCGCCGCCGACGCCGTGCTCACCGGCGCGATGGGCGAGGTGCTCGCGCGGTCATACCTGGCCGTGCGCGGGTCCGAGTGGGACGTGTACTCGGCGGCCGACGAGGCCTTCGAGCAGCAGGGGCACTTCCAGAAGTACTGAGGAGGCGCGGTGGCGAGACGGACGATGAGCAGGCGCGCGCTCGCCGACGCGCTGTGGGCGATCCCCGCCGTCGACCACCACGCCCACGGCGTCGTGGCGGTGCGGCCGAGCCTGGACGAGTTCCGGGGCATGTTCTCGGAGAGCCCCGACCCGGCCCAGTGGCCGCACATCGCCAGCGGCCTCACCTACCGCCGGGCGATGCGCGAGCTGGGGGCGTTCCTGGGCTGCGAGCCGGGCGAGGACGGCGTCTACGCGCATCGCCTGGCGGCGGACTTCGACGACTACTCGGCCGCGCTTCTGCGAGCGTCGGCCACCGGCCTCCTGCTGATCGACGACGGCTACCCGGCGCCGGGCGAGGGCTACGGCTGGGAGCGGATGGGGGCGCTCGCCGACTGCCCGGCCCGCCCGGTCATGCGCATCGAGCGGGTGGCCGAGGAGGGCCTCTCGGGCGAGTTCGACGAGTTGCGCGAGCGGGTGCGGGCCGAGGTCGCGTCCGCGCCGTCGCGCGGCTTCGTGGGCCTGAAGACGATCGCCGCCTACCGCACCGGCCTCGACGTGCGCCCGCCCGATGTCGCGGCCGCGCGGGCGGCGTTTGCGGCCGGCGGCACGCGCCTGGAGTCCAAGCCCCTGCTCGAGCTGGTGCTGTGGGACGCGCTCGAGGCGAATGCGGCCGATCCGCTGCCGGTGCAGCTGCACGCCGGGTTCGGCGACTCCGACCTGCTCCTGCCGCGCGCCGACCCGACCTGGCTCAAGCCGGCGTTCGAGCGCTATCCGGCGACGCCGTTCGTGCTGCTGCATTGCTACCCGTTCGTGCGCGAGGCGGGCTGGCTCGCGCACGTGTACGGGAATGTCTATTTCGACCTCTCGCTCACCATCCCGCATGTCTCCCGGCCGGCCGAGATGGTGCGCCAAGCGCTCGAGCTCGCGCCGGTGTCGAAGCTGCTCTACGCGAGCGACGCGGCCCGCACGCCCGAGCTCTACCTGCTCGCCGCGCGCTGGTGGCGGGAGGCGCTCGCCGAGGTGCTGGCCGAGGCGCTCCCGGCCGCCGAGGCCGAGCGTGCGGGGGCGATGATCCTGCGCGAGAACGCCCACGCCGTGTATCCGGTCGGATAGCGGATCACCACAAAGGTGCTGCAATTGTCGCACGCGAGGTGTTGCGTTCGGCGTCCGGTGCGGTGACAATCGTCTCGATGAATCAGGTACCCCAAGCGCGGGTGCGGTTCTCGCGGATCGGTGCGCGGATGTTCGCGGCCGGGATGCTCGCGGTCAGCGTCGGCGCGGTCGCCTTCGTGATCACGCATCTGGCGGGTGACGGCAAGTCGGCGTCGCAGCAGCCCGGGGCGACGCCGCCCGCCGCGAGCCTGTGGGGCAAGCAGCAGGCCGGGTACAACGAGATCGACGCGCCGGTCGCCAAGGCGCTTGCGGGCCTGCCCGTGCACGTGCGCCTGGCGGCGGTCGCGGGGGTGCCCGCCGGCGTCTACCGGGCCACGCACAGCGTCCGGGTGCGCTACGCGTCCGGCTCGCACTTCGGCGTGTACCTGGTGACGGTGTGGGGCTCGCGCTACGGCGTCGGCCCGCGCGCGATCCGGGCGCGCGCGTCGACCTGCCGGGCCTGCACCCACAACCGCCTGCTCCAGCTCGCCCCCGGTGTGCCCGCGGCGATCGCCGCCGGCGGCGGCCACCCCAGCACCGTCACCTGGCGTCAGGGCGGCCTCACGTTCGAGGTGCGCGGGCCGGGCACGTCGTTCTCGAACCGAGACGCGGTCGCGGCCGCCCGCGCCATCGCCCGCGCGAACGCCTAGGCAAGCTCTGCGAGGCTGAGACGGCTGCCGGCGGGGTCGACCAGCACGTCCGGCAGACTACGCGGGTGACCGGTGGCTTTCGCCCCACGTGGAAGCATGCCCAGCAGCCCCGCAACTGGGGGATCGTGCTCATCCGCGGCGGCCTCGCGCTGCTCGTCCTGCTCGGCATCGTCTGGTTCACCCAGTGGCGGCAGCGGATCACGACCGCGACGATCCAGCACGACGTCGCGGCCAGGCTGCACGCGCCGCCCGCCCGCTGCGCCGATCACTCGGGCAACGGGTCGAGGTGGGCGTGCGTGGTCGGCGCCCCGCCTGGCTCGCGCTGCGTGGTCGTCGACGTCTCGCTCACGGGCCGAGTGAGCTTTGAGCATCACCCGCGCCACTGCCGAAATCCGTGAGCTCGGCGTCGCCCAGGTCGACTCCGAACACGTCGCGCAGCACGGCGCGGCGCTCGTCGGCGTCGGCCAGCTCGCGCTCCGTACGCTCCCGAGCCGTCGTCGTGATCAGGCGCATCCCGGCCAGGCTGACGCGCCCGTCCGGCGTCGCGCGGCTGCAGACCGGGGCGTCGGTGAAGTGCCCGGGCGGCGACTGCTGGGCGTCGCACATGCCCTGGAACTGGTGCATCTCGCGCGCCTCCAGGGCGAAGGTGTACTGCGGGCGGCCGTCCTGGCGCAGGAGGGCGCGGCCGTCGCCGCGGTCGAGCCGGTAGACGTGGCCGCTGCGCTCCTGGTCGCCGGAGTCGTCGAGCCGCAGCGGCGCCGTGAAGCTGTCGCCGAAGCCGACGTCGCAGAGCCAGGGCCGGTCGAGGTCGACGCGCAGCGTGAGGTGGGCGAAGTCGGGCGTGCCCGGCGCGGACAGGACGACCGCCGCGGAGTAGCGCGTGACCGTGAAGCCGAGCGCCTCGAGCAGCCGGGCGAACGTGCCGTTCAGCTCGTAGCACCAGCCGCCGCGGCGGTCGCGCACGATCTTTTCGTAGTTCCGGTCGGGGTCGAGCACGTTTCGCCGGCCCAGGTGCAGGTCGAGGTTCTCGAACGGGACGCTGCGCATGTGCGCCTGGTGGAGGGCGGCGAGCGTCGCGGCGACCGGCTCGCGCGAGCCGGTGTAGTCGATCCGGGCCAGGTAGGCGTCGACGTCCACGCGCGGATCCTACGGAGCGGGCGGACCGGCCCGCAGCCGCGCGAGCGCCGCCGCCCGCACGCGCTCGGGATCCATGTCCGACCAGTCGGCGTCGATCCACCAGGTCGCGCCTGCGTCGATCCAGGGCCGCACGATCGCGGCCGCCGCCGCCGGGTCGGCCGGCGTGGTGCCCTCGGCCACCACGTCGTAGCCGTCCATGCCGAGCCCTGCGGCTGCACGCGACTCCCGCAGCCACTCGACCCCTTCCCGCAGCACCTCCGGCGTCATGTGCTGGTCGCCGAGGCCCTTGGGTATGTGGGCCGGCAGCCAGCCGTCGAGCCGCGCCGCCCGCCGCATCGACTTCGGCCGCGGCCACGCGCCGACGACCCAGATCGGCGGCCCCGGCCGCTGTACCGGCGGCGGCGGGACGAGCTGCTCGGTGGGCCGGGCGCGGTAGTGCTCTCCGGCGAACGTCACCGGCTCGCCGCTCCACAGGCCGCGCATCAGCTCGAGCGACTCGTCCATCCGCTCGGCCCGCACCCGCCGGCCGGGATCGTCCTCGAAGATCCACCAGCGGTCATCGGTTGCGCCGAGCCCGATCGGCAGGATCACGCGCCCGCCCGAGAGGTTGTCGAGCGTCGCCACCTGGCTCGCGAGATCCCACGGCAGCCGCCGCGGGAGCGGCGTGAGCATCGTCCCGAGGCGGATGCGCTCGGTGCGCATCGCGGCGGCCGTCAGCGCCATCCAGGCGTCGATGCCCCAGACCGCCTCCCACACGAAGAACCCATCCCAGCCGTGCTCCTCGGCGACCGCGGCCAGCTCGGCCGCGGTGCGGGCATCGCCGTATGGCAGCACCCATCCGTATCGCATGCCCCGACTCTACCGCCACCGAACGGATCCCCCGCGGCCGGTGGGGTCAGCCGGCCGCGGGGGTCAGGGAACACGCCGCTCGCGCGATGAGGATCTACGCGACGGCGCTCACCGGCGCCGGCTCGAGGGCCAGGCGCAGGACTTCGTCCACGCTCATGACGGGGTGGAACGACATCTGCTCACGCACGTCCTTCGGCACCTCGTCGAGGTCGCCGCGGTTGCGCTCGGGCAGGATCACGTCGGTCAGCCCGGCCGCGTGGGCGGCGAGCACCTTCTGCTTGAGGCCGCCGATCGGCAGCACCCGGCCCTGCAGCGTGACCTCGCCGGTCATGCCGACCGTGTGCTTCACCGGCCGTCCCGTGAGCAGCGAGGCGATCGCCGTCGTCATGGCGATGCCGGCCGACGGGCCGTCCTTGGGGATCGCTCCCGCCGGGACGTGGACGTGGAACTCGTGGTCGTCGAAGACCGCCGGGTCGATGCCGAGCTCGTCCGCATGGCTGCGGACGAACGAGAGCGCGATCCGGGCCGACTCCTTCATCACGTCGCCGAGCTGGCCGGTGAGCGTGAGGCCGCCGGTGCCGGGCATGCGCGTCGCCTCGATGAAGAGGACGTCGCCGCCGGTGCCGGTGACCGCGAGGCCGGTGGAGACGCCCGGCACCGCCGTGCGCACCGCCGACTCCTGGAAGAACTTCTGCCGTCCCAGGGCGTCGCGAACCGCCGCCGCGTCGACCACGATGGGCGCCTCCGCGGTGCCCGAGGCGATCCTCGTGGCGGTCTTTCGCAGCACCGTGCCCAGCTCGCGCTCGAGCTGGCGCACGCCCGCCTCGCGGGTGTAGTCGGTGATCACGGCCTGCACGACCTCGGCCGAGATCTCGACCTCGTCGGCTTTCAGGCCGTTGCGCTCGATCTGGCGCGGCCACAGGTATCCCTGCG
The DNA here is from genome assembly GCA_963825325.1 of uncultured Actinomycetes bacterium. Lineage (GTDB taxonomy): Bacteria > Actinomycetota > Thermoleophilia > Gaiellales > JAICJC01 > JAICJC01. Next base: position 494,886 of record CAWGSU010000001.1, on the reverse strand, counting down.
CGATCGCGACCTTCTCGGCGGTGGTGTACCCGTCGAAGCGGATCACCTCCATCCGGTCGAGCAGCGGTCCGGGGATCGTGTCGGCCACGTTCGCCGTTGCGATGAAGAGCACGTGCGACAGGTCGAGCTCGACGTCGAGGTAGTGGTCGCGGAACGAGTGGTTCTGCGCCGGGTCGAGCACCTCGAGCAGGGCCGAGGAGGGGTCGCCGCGCCAGTCGGCGCCGACCTTGTCCACCTCGTCCAGCATGATCACCGGGTTCATCGTGCCGGCGTCGCGCAGCGCGCGCACCAGCCGTCCCGGCAGGGCGCCGATGTACGTGCGCCGGTGCCCCCGGATCTCAGCCTCGTCGCGCACGCCGCCCAGCGACATGCGCACGAACTCACGCCCCGTGGCGCGGGCGATCGACTCGCCGATCGAGGTCTTGCCGGTCCCGGGAGGGCCGATCAGCGTCAGGATGACGCCGGAGCGGCGGTCGTCGGGCACACCACGGTCGGCGCGCAGCTTGCGCACCGCCAGGTACTCGGTGATGCGCTCCTTGACGTCGTCCAGGCCCGCATGGTCGGTGTCGAGCACCTCGCGTGCGTGCACGGGGTCGAGCCGCTCGTCGCTGCGCTTCGACCACGGCACGGCGATCAGCCAGTCGAGGTAGGTGCGGATCATCGACGACTCGCCGGTGGACTCGCCCATGCGCTCGAGCCGGCCGACCTCGCGCTCGGCCTGGTCGCGCACGTCGTCGGGCATCCCGGCCTCGTCGATCTTGCGCCGGTACTCCTCGGCCACCGACGCGTCGTCGTCGCCGAGCTCCTTGCGGATCGAGTCCATCTGCTTGCGCAGGAAGTACTCGCGCTGCTGCTTCTGCGCGCCCGACTCGACGTCGTCGCGGATGCGCCGGCGCACCTGCAGCTCGGCCAGCCGGTCGCGCTGCAGGCGCAGCGCCAGCTCCAGACGCTCGATCACGTCGATCGTCTGCAGGAGCTCGACCTTCTGGTCGAAGTTCAGGTCGGGCGCGTAGCCCGACGTGTCGGCCAGGGCGCCCGGCTCGTTGATCGAGCGCACGAAGGCGCTCACGCGCCCGTCGTCGCCGCGCAGTTCGAGGATCTCCTCGACGACGGCGCGGTACTCACGCTCGAGCTCGCGGGTGCGCGAGGGCGGGGGGATCTCGTCGGGGCGCTCCTCGACCTCGACCCACAGGCGGCCCTGGGGGTCGGTGGTGGCGGCGCCGGCGACGCCGCGGTGCAGGCCGGAGAGCGAGACGGCATGGATGCGCCCGGGCAGGCGCATGTGCTCGCCCACCTCGGCCACCAGGCCAACGTGCGCGTAGTCGGAGCCGTGCCGGGGGACGAGCAGAACGCGGGACTCATCGCCGACTTCGACCGGCAGTGTGACGTCCATGCCGGGGAAGACGACGGTGTCCTCGAGTGGGATCAGGAGAAGTTTCGTCATGAGAGAAGTGTGCCAGAAATACTTGAGGTTGGCAAATATCCGTACCATGGATTATGATTGGCGGCAGATGAACGAGTGCTGGCAGCTGCTCTTCGACCTGCTCATGTCCGAGCGGGCGCGGATGCCCGCCATTGCGGCCGAATTCGACCTCTCGCCGACCCAGGTGCACGTCCTGCGCCTGCTCGAGCCGGGGACGACCGTGCCCATGGGGAGGCTGGCCGGCGGGCTCGGGTGCGACGCCTCGAACATCACCGGCGTCATCGACCGGCTCGAGGCGCGCGGCCTCGTCGAGCGCCGCGCCGGCGAGCGCGACCGCCGGGTCAAGGTGCTGGTGGTGACCGAACGCGGGCTCGAGCTGCGGCGGCGGCTGCTGCGCCGCATCTCCGAGCCGCCCGAGCCGATCGCCCGCCTGTCACCTGCCGATCAGCGCGCGCTCTCGGCCATCCTGCGCCGGGCGCTCGATCAGCCGACGACGCCGCGCACGAGCCGCATCAGCTGATCGAGCGGCAGGTTCTGCGTGGCCGTGTGCAGGAGCAGGCCCTCGACCTCGTTCACCGCCCCGGCCTTCTGGCCGTCCGAGATCGCGCGCTCGAGGCCGGCGCGCACCGCGGCGGCGATCTCGAGCGTCGAGAGGCCATGCCTGTGCGCGAACCGCTGCAGCTGCGACGTGCTCGTGAACGCGAGCAGGAGCGCCGGCTGCGAGACGTGCAGGTGGCAGGCGGCGCCGGCGAGCGCCGAGAGTGCGACCTCGTTCTCGAGGTCGGTGTAGCTCGAGACGTGGTGCCACTGCCGCGGCGCGCACGGGCTGGCGACGCTCGCCGGGGCGTAGCTGCGGCCGCCCAGCGCGATGTAGGCGCCCACGAGCGCGATCGAGGCCACGAGCGCGGCGATGGGCCAGCGCAGCGCCGTCATGCGGCCACCTCTCGGCGTCCGGCGGCCAGCGGGACGAGCGCGAGGAGCGCGATCGCCGCGGCGATCAGGAACGCGCGCGAGAACGCGTGCGTCGCCGCCCGTCGCACCTGCTCGGTCAGCGCCGAGCGCAGGTGGTCATAGGTCGGCCTGTCCGCGGCCGACGGGTGCTGCGCGTCGAACGCCGGGCCCAGGTCGGGCAGGCGGTTCTGTGTCGTGCGCAGGCTCTGGTCGATCGCATCGCCCAGCCGTAGCTTGGCCTGCAGCGACAGGCGCGAGTTGAGCACGAGCGCTGCGCCCGAGCGCTCGGCGGCCGCCTGCTGGGTGACCAGGTCGGCGGTGAAGATCGGTGTCAGGATCAGGAGGCCGACGACGACGCCGGCGTGGCGAGCGCCGATCGTCCACCCGCCGTGGATCGACAGCGACCCTGCGCCCGCGAGCGCCTCGCGGGTCAGGCCGGGGAGCGTCAGCGCGAGGCCCGCGCCGATCAGCGCCTGCGGCAGCACCGTCCAGCCGATGGACGCAGACGGCACGAGCGCGAGCGCGGCGAGCCCGCCCGCGATCAGGATCACGCCGGCCGCGGGCAGACCGGCCGCCCCGTGCGCCGACCGGGCGAGCGCGGCCGTCACCGTCGCCGCGGCCGGGATCACCGTCAGCACCACGGCGGCCGCAAGCGGGTCGAGGCCCCATCCGCGCACGAGCTCGAGGACGAGCAGAAAGAGCGCCGCCGTGAGCGCAGCCGATACAAGGGCGAGCGCGATGTTCGGCGAGGCGCGGGGGCGCACGCGGCCGTGTACCGCTTCGGCCGGCACGACGACGCGCCTGCCCAGGAGCAGGAGCAGCGGCACGAGCGCCAGCGGCACCTGGGCGGCGAACACGCCCCGCCAGGTGAACGCATGCGTCAGCGCGCCGCCCGCGGCCGGGCCGACCGCCGCTCCGGCTGCCGCCGCCGCCGCCCAGGCGGCGACACCGCGTGCAGGTGAGCCGAGCAGCTCCGGCAGCAGCCGCAGCGCCGCGCAGACCACCAGCGCGCCGCTGGCCGCCTGGACGCACCGGGCGGCGATCAGGACGTCGAAGCTCCCGGTCGCGGCGCAGGTCGCCGACGCGAGCGCGAAGACGGCGAGTCCGGCGGCCGCGACGCGGTTCGCCGAGGCCCGCACCGCCAGGTAGGCGGCCGGCACCGCCGCGAGCGCGAGCACCAGGTTGAAGGCGGTGATCACCCACGACACGCGCTCGATCGAGACGTCGAACGCGGACAGCACGTCGGGCAGGGCGAGGACGACCACCGACGAGTCGGCGAGCACGGTCGCGACCGCGACGAGCAGGCCGACGGCAAGCGGTGCCGACCGCAGGCTGCGGCTGGCCGCGGCGGCGCCGGCGTCAGTCGCCATCGGCTGCCACGCTCGCGCCGCGCGTCAGGCGGCCGCCCGGCCAGCCGCTCCACTCGCCGAACAGCGAGAGCAGGGCGGGCACGAGCAGCGGGCGCACGACGAACGTCTCCAGCAGGATCCCGACCGCCATCGCGAAGGCGAGCTCGCGAAACGCGCGCACGTCGACGATCGCAAGCAGTCCGAAGCTCGTCGCAAGCGTGATGCCGGCCGTGCGGATCGCGGCCGTCGTCCGCGCCGGCGCGATCCGCAGCGCGTCCCGCAGCGGCCGCACGCGGGCCTCCTGCCACACCCGCCCTGCGACGAACACGTTGTAGTCAGATCCGAGCGACACGAGCAACACCCCCGCTGCGAAGGGTACGTAGTACGTGAGCTCGTGGTAGCCGAGCAGCGTCTGGAACGTGAAGCTCGTGATCCCGAGCGCAGCGGCGACCGAGAGCGCGCCCGAGGCGACGAGCAGGAGCGGCGCAACGAGCGCGCGCAGGAAGAGCATCAGCAGCAGCAGATTGATCGCGAGCACCGCGAGCACCACCCGGACGAGATCGGTGCGGACGAACGACACGGTATCCGCTGCGACGATCGTGTCGCCCGCGACCGCCGTGTGCGCCCCGTGCAGACCGGCCGCGACCGCAAGCGCCGGCAGGTGCGCCCGCAGCGCGGAAGCCTGCTCGATCGCCGTCGCCCCGTACGGGTCGCTGCGGTAGACGACCAGGAGGCGCGCCGCCCGCCCCGACGGCGCCGTCAGGGCGCCGAGGCCGCGCTCGAACGGCGCGTCCGCCGGCCCGATCACCGCCGCCACCCCCGGTTCGCGCCGCAGCGCCAGCTCGAGCCTGCGCAGAGCCGGGACGTCGGCGACCACGCCCGGTCCGGTGACGATCACCTGGCTCGGCGACAGCATCCCCTGCGCGAACCCGCGGCCGGCGGCCGCCGCCGCCACCCGCTCCTGGGCGTCTGCGGGCAGGCCGGCAATGGTCGTCACGCCGAGCCTGATGCCGGTCGCGTGACCGGCGGCCGCGCCGAGGCCGGCGATGCAGGCGACGGCGACGACGATGGCGGCCGACCGGTGTGCGATCAGCCGGGCCGTCCAGTTGCGCCGCGACGACGGAGCGTCGGGATGCGGCCGCCAGGGCTCGCCCGGCCGCAGCCGCGGCCAGAAGAGCGCGCGCCCGAAGACGGCGAGCGCGGCGGGCACGAGCGTGACGGCGACGGCAACGGCGGCGGCCACGGCGACCGCGAGCCCCGGCCCGAGCTCCTGGAACGCGCGCACGCGCGCAACCTCGAGCGCCATCAGCCCGGCGGTCAGGATCGCGCCGCCGGCGAGCACGATCGGCGTGGTCTCGGCGGTCGCCCGGGTGGCAGCCTCCAGCCGCGTCTCGCCCCCGAGGGTCTTCGCACGCGCGTTCGAGAGGTAGAAGACGACGTAGTCGGTGACGATGCCGAGCACGAGCGCGACGAGCAGAGGGCGCAGCAGCGACGGCTGCGAGAAGCCCGCCCGGCGGGCCACGTGCGCGACGAGCTGCTCGGCCAGGGTGTAGGCGGTGCCGACGGCCGCAAGCGTCAGCAGCGGCGCGCCGGGCGAGCGGAAGCGCACGCCCACGAGCAGCGCGACCAGGATGACCGTCGCGATCTCGATCAGCGGCAGCGCGCGGTCGACCAGCGCCCCCTCGTGCACCTGCGCCGGGGCGATGCCGGTGACGCCCACCAGGTCGTCGTGATGGCGGGCGATGTCGGCCCGGTAGCGAGCCACGGCCGCCTGCGCTGCGTCCGGCGAGGTATCCGCGGGCGACTCGAGATAGGTGATCGCCGTCGTGCCGGTCTCGCGCGAGCCGGGCACGACCCCGGTGCGGTTCACGACGGGGAGCGCGATCACGCCCGCCGGCGCGCTCCCGCGCAGCGCCGCCCGATCGGCCCGGGCGGCGCGGGTGTACACGCGGGCCGTGACGGCGGGTGACAGGCCGCCGGGGTCGCGCTGGACGATCGCCGTCTGAGCGGTGAGCGGGACGCGGAAGAGGTGCAGCGCGAGCGCCTGCGCCCGCACGGCGGCCGAGTTCGCGGGCACGAGCGAGACGAGCGAGTCCGGCGGCTGCGCGGGCGCCGGCAGCACCGCGGCCGTGTACACCGCGACGGCGGCCCAGCCCAGGAGCAGCGGGTAGCGCAGCGCGACGACCGTCCATGCGTACGCGCGGGCGAGGCGCCCGGTCGTTGCAGCGGGGTCGGTCGGGGCGGTCATGCGGTATTCATGCCCGACCCGGCCCCTGCACAACCCGCACCACCTGCTCCGATAGGCTGGCCGGGTCGTGATCGAGCCGTTCTCGTTCCATCTTCCGGTGCGGATCAGGTTCGGGGAGGGCGCCATGGCCGCGCTGCCCGAGGTGCTCGCCGAGATGGGCTCCACGGCCGCCCTGGTCGTCGTCGAACGGCCCGTTGCCGGCATCCCCTCCGTGGCCGCTGCCGTCGCCGGCCTCGCGGTGTTCGAGAAGGAGCCCGGCGAGCCGACGGCCGAGCTGATCGAGGCGCTCGTGCAGCGCATGCACGCCGGTTCGCCCGACGCCCTGGTCGCGATCGGGGGCGGCTCGGCGCTCGACCTGGCGAAGGGCGCCCGCGCCGCCTACTCGCAACGGGTGCCGTTCGCGCGCCTGCTGGCCGGCGACGTCGCCGTGGCCGAGCCCGAGCTGGGCCTTGTGACCGTGCCGACGACCGCCGGCACCGGGTCGGAGGTCTCGGGCGGCTGTGTGGTCGTCGACCGTGCGTCGGGCCGCAAGCGCGGAGTGGCGTCGCCGCGCATGCGCGCCCAGCACGCGCTCGTCGACCCGCTGCTCACGCTCGGCCTCCCGCCCGCCGCCACGATGCAGACGGGGGCCGACGCGCTCGCGCAGGCGATCGGTGGCGTGATCGTGCGCAACGGCAATCCCGGGTCGGTCGCGCTCGGCCTGGAGGCGTGCGTCCATGTCGCGGCCGGGCTCGCGCCGGCGGTCGCAGACGGCGGCGATCGCGCCGGGCGGTCGCGCCTGGCGCTCGGGAGCCTGATGGCGGGTCTGGCGATGAACCTGTCCGACTGCGGCGCAGACCACGCGCTCGGGCATGCCCTCGGCGGCCTGCTCGGGATGGCGCACGGCCTGAGCGTCGGCCTCGTCCTGGCCGAGACGCTCGACGTCGACCGGGCGGCGTGCGCGGAGGCGCTCGAACGGGTGGCCGACGCCCTCGGCGAGCCGCCCGGCGGGGTGGGTGACGGAGCCCGCGCCGTGCGCGCCGTGCGCCGGCTGCTGGCCGAGATCGGCTTCCCGACGCTGGCCGGCGTGGGCGTCGGTATCGGGGACGTGGACGCGCTTGTGCCACTCGCGCTGGACGACTACTGCCTGACCCAAAGCCCGCACGCCTGGAGCGACGCCGATGTGCGCGCCGCCTACGCCGCTGCGCTGCGCGTCGGGTCGAGCAGGGCATTCCCCAACCGATGAGTGGTACGTTTTGCACGGCCGCCGATGGCTCCGAGGGGATGACCACATGAGGATTCGATTCGAGAACCACGATCTGGAGACACAGAGTTGTGGCCAGTTCATCGACCTCACCGACGACGTCGTCGGCGTGGTCGAGCGCAGCGAGGTGAAGGACGGCATGGCGGTCGTGTACTCGCCCCACACCACCTGCGCGGTGCTGATCAACGAGCGCGAGAGCGGTTTCATCGAGGACTTCCAGCAGATGCTCGACACGATCGCGCCGAAGGACGGCATCTACTACCGGCACGACGACCTGTCGATCCGCACCGAGGGCCTCGAGGGCGATCCCCACCAGGTGCCGAACGGGCATTCGCACTGCCGGGCGGCGCTCATGGGGTCCGCCTCGCAGACCATCCCGGTCATCGACGGCAAGCTCACGCTCGGCCGCTGGCAGAAGATCTTCTTCTGCGAGCTCGACCGCGCCCGGCAGCGCAAGGTCTTCATCCAGGTGATCGGCCAGGAATGACGCCGTGGCCGGCGGCGGCCGGGGCGGTGCCAGCATGACCCGCAAGGTTCCGCCCGCGCTGGCGGATGCGGCGGCGACGGTCGCGCCCGCGCTGCGGGCGGCGTGCGAGCAGCTCTCCCCGGCGATGCTGAGGATCGCCGGCTACCACCTGGGCTTCCTCGATGCGGACGGCAACCCGGCCGACCGTGGCGGTGGCAAGCTGGTGCGCGGCGCGCTCGCCCTGCTCTCGGCCCGCGCCGCCGGCGCGGCTGACGCGGACGGGATCCCCGGAGCGGTTGCGGTCGAGCTCGTGCACACGTTCTCGCTGCTCCACGACGACATCATGGACGCCGACCGGGAGCGCCATCACCGCCCCACCGCCTGGATGGTGTTCGGGTCGCCGCGCGCGATCCTGGCCGGCGATGACGTCCTCCTGCTGGCGTTCCGGGTGCTGCTCGACTCCGGCTCGCCGCACCGCGTCGCGGCACTCGAGTCGCTGACGGATGCCACCACCCGCCTGATCGCCGGGCAGGCGGCCGACCTCGATCTCGAGGGCCGCCTCGACGCCACGCCGCAGGAGTGCCTGGCGATGTGCGCGGGCAAGACGGGCGCCCTGCTCGAGTGCGCGGCCTCGATCGGCGCCGTGCTCGCGGGCGCCGACGCCGCGGTCGTCGAGCCCCTGCGCGCCTTTGGCGCCCACCTCGGGCTCGCGTTCCAGGCGGTCGACGACCTGCTCGGGATCTGGGGCGACACCGCCCTGACTGGCAAGCCGGTTCACGGCGACCTGGCGCAGCGCAAGACGTCGCTGCCGGTGGCGGTCGCGCTCGCCGGCGGGGGGGATGACGCCCGCGAGCTTCAGGCGCTCCTGCAGCGCCCCGACCTCGGCACCCGCGAACTCGACGCCGCGGTGCGCCTGATGGGATTCGGGCGGGTCGGGACGGGCGCGGTCGCCGACGACGAGCTCGAGCACGCGCTCGCCGCGCTCGCATCGGCGCCGATCGACGCGGCCGCCCGCGCCGACATGGACGCCATCGCGCTGTTCGTCGCCGAGCGCGACTTCTAGGCTGCCCGGCGTGACGCCGGCGCGTGCGCGCCGAGCTCGGCGACCACGTCGCGCGCCGACAGGCCGTCGCAGATGCGCACCGGCACGCCGTAGTCGGCGAGCTGCATCGCCATTGCCTCGACGCCGGCCAGGCGCCTGCGGTTGATGTGCAGCCCGGGCACCCACAGGTCGGAGGGATACGCGTGCGAGGCGCGCCAGCCGCGCGTGCCCTCGCACACCTCGCCCCAGAGCGCCACCCGCCCGACGACGCGGTGCACGATCCGGCGGGCCGCCACCGAGGGCACGTACGCGGCCAGGTCGCCCGGCGCCGACACGGCATGCACGCCGCACCCGCAGCGCTCGTCCGGCGCCGCGTGTTCGGGCGGGCGCAGCCGCCACGGTCGCCGCAGCTCGCGCCGGCGAGCGTCGCACACCGCCTCCATCTGCCGGCCCGGCCGCCACACGGCCGGATAGACCGGGCTCATCAGGCGGGCATGGCCGCCCTCCATGACCACGAGCCACAGCCGCCAGCCGCGGACCGGTGCGCACAGGTCGGGGGCGGCCGTCACGGCTACGGCCCTTCGCCGGCCACCCAGAGCAGACACGAGGCGCGCTTGCGGATCCGTCGCACCATGCGCGCGAAGGCTCGCGGCCGCAGGCGGGCACGGTCGGGGCCGAACACGAGCAGCCCCGCCTCGCGCTCGCCCGTGACCTCGAGCAGGGCGTCGACCGGGTGCGGGCTGCGCACGCGCAGGTGCTCGACGACGAGGCCCAGCGCGACCGCCTGGTCGACCGTCTCCCGGATGCACAGACGGTCCTCGTCGAGCTCGGTGTCGGCGTGGCGGGTCGAGAGCGACTGCGGCCACAGCGGGATCTCGACCGCGTCGACCACGATCAGGGGCGCCCTCGACTCGATCGCCGCGCCGAGCGCGACCCGGAACGCGTCGGGCTCGAACGGCACGGCCATGGTGGCGAGGACGACCGGGCGGGTGCGCGAGTCGCGCACCGTCTCGACGGTCGGGGTGGGCACCGCCGGCCGGTCGCGCAGCTTCACCGCTCGCCTCGGGCCCGGGGCGTCCACGTGCCAACGCGGCGCTGCGTGATGCGGGGGGCGGCCATCGGAGGGATCTTCGCGGATGTGTGGAAGCTTCCGCAAGCGGCGCGCAAGTTGGTGCGAAAATCCCTTGACCCTGAACCCGTCTTCCTGTTTCATGGCGGGGCTCCGAAGTCCGATCCACCACTGGGAGGGCCAGATGGCGACCGTTGCGGTCGATGAACGGGAACTGATCAAGACGATCGGCTGGTTCGACGGGTTTGTCGTCGCGATGGCGAACCCGGCCTTCCTGCTGACGAGCCTCGGCGGGTCTGCGCTCGCTCTCGGCGGCTGGGGTGCGGTGATCGTCTGGACGATCACGGTCCTCATCGGCTCACTGCACAACTACATCTATTCGGAGCTCGCGACGATGTTCCCGGACCTGTCGGGGGGCATCGCGATCTACGCGCACGAGGCGTGGAAGCGGTATCTCTCGCTGGTCGGCCCGGTCGCCGCATTCGGCTACTGGATCGGCTGGTCGGTCGTCCTTTCGGCCACCGGCGTCATCGTCGGGTTCCTCGTTCAGGGCCAGTGGTATCCGTCCTCCGCGGCGGCGTCGTCTTCCTGGAACCACAGCGGCCACATCCTCGGGATCCCGCTCTACTTCTCCTTCCCGATCGCGCTCACCGTCGTCATCATCTTCGGCATCTGGGTCTTCAACGTCCTCGGGATGCGCCCGTCGATCTGGGTGGGCTACGTCACCGGTGCGCTCCTCCTGATCCCGCTGGCCGTATTCATGTTCCTCCCGTATCTGACCGGTGACTGGCACAGCTCGAACCTGCACAACAACATCCACCTGACGGCGGCCCTCACGGGATCGTCCGGCGTCCGGCTCGTCCTGGTCTGGATGTACGTCATGTGCTGGTCGTCGTACGGGTTCGAATGCTGTGCCACCTTCGCCCCCGAGTACCACGACTCGGTGAACGACACGCCGAAGGCGCTGCGCACGGCGGCGGTGTTCAGCGTCGTGGTGTACGCGCTCCTGCCGATGGGAGCGATCGGCACCTTCGGAGACCAGAATCTGAACGTGGGCAACCTGGAGAGCTTCTACGGGGACGTCTTCTCCCAGATCCTCGGCCACAACACCGCCGGCATCGCGATCCTGCTCCTGTGTGCCGGGATCATCCTGGCGATGAACACCGCCACGGCCGACGGCTCACGTGCGCTCTACGGGATCTCGAGAGATGGGATGACGCTCAAGAGCCTCGGGAAGCTCAACAGCCGTCACGTACCGGCAAATGCCATGACGTTGGATGCGATCATGAACAGCCTGCTGCTGTTCACGTTCGCGTCCAACGGGGCCGGGGCGCTTCAGATCCTGGTGTTCTCAAACCTCGGGTACGTGTTGTGCCATTGCTTTGCGATGTCGGGCTTCGTGCTCCTGCGGAAGGATCGGCCGGCGTGGGGCAGGCCGCTCAAGCTCGCCAAACCGTGGGTGGCGATCGCGGTGATCCTGGCCGCCTGGGACACCCTGCTCCTGTTCGTCGGTGCACTGTCCCCGCAGCTGAGCTACGGCACCGGATACAAGACGACGATCGTGGGCTTGATCGTCCTGGCAGTGGGCCTCGTGCTCTATCTCTATCGCGTGCTGGTCGAAGACAAGTCCAAGCTGCAGCTTCGGTTGTGGGCGCCCCGCACGGAGGATGAGACTCCGCCGCCGGTCGCGGTGGCAGCATCTCAGTGATGAGGGAGCCGCTCTGACCCAGCCGATTGCACCAGCCCCGAGCGGCCGGCGGACGTCCAGGCGTCCCCGCCGCCGGGGCGAGTGACCCACCCAGCGCTCCGCGGAGAGTCGGCGTCGTGAAGGCCCTGCCGCTGACGATCAAATGTGACTGCGGCGCCGTTGGTAACGTGTCCTACGGAGAGCGCTGGGTGTGCGACCGCTGCGGGCGCAGCTACGACACGACGACGCTTCCCAACGCCGAGTACCGCGCGATTCGGGCCATACAGCGGCGCTATTACGTGGGGGGATGGGTGGCCGCGGGGACCGTCGCGCTGTTCGTCCTGTTCCTTGCGATCTCCAACCAGCCGCTCCAGGTCGCCGCCGGCCTGCCGATCATCCTCATCGCCTGGTTCACCTACGTGCGGCCGATCCTGCGCCGCCGGTACCGTCGCGCGCTCGCGAAAGCTGGATCCACGTGGCAGGTCGAGGCCGACGCCGAAGCGGTGAAGCGCGATCCCGCGGGCCAGGAATAACGGTGCTAGGCTCGGCGGATGCCGAAGTGGATCGTGTTCACCTTCGACGTCGTGGCCGCGGGCGGGATCATGCTCGTCCTGGATCAGCTCGGGCGGCTGTACCGCCGATTCCGACCAGCCGGAGGGCCGAGCGGCAAGGACGGCGTCGAGCCGTGGAGATACGGGCCTCGCGGTCCCCACAGGGGCCCGCATACGCGGGGACCGCGCTCGGACCGGGCGGCTCGCCCGGCACCGTCCCGCCGCTGAGGCCCGGCTCTGCGGAGAGAGCCGGGCCCGTCTCCCACGCGGCGATCAGCCGCCGTTGCTTGACGCGCCGGCCTCGGCCAGCAGCTGCTCGGCCAGCTCGCGCTTCTGGTCGGCTGTCATCTTCTTGAACTCGTTCTCGAGCGCGCGCCGGTTGATGACCTGGTTCCAGTAGTCGAGCGACTCCATCCCCAGCAGGGCGGTCTTGCCCACGAACTGGCGCAGCACCTCGTTCGTCGGCCCCATCACCCAGCCGGCCTTGCCGTCGCGCAGGAAGCGCTCGAGCTGCAGCGGCTCCTTCTTGTAGCCGGTGCCGCCGCAGCAGTGCAGCATCTTGTCGACCACGTGGGCGACGTTCTTGGCCGCGTTGAACTTGATCTGCCACAGCCAGTGCAGGTAGTTGCCGCGGGCGAGGTCGCCCACCGCCGGGTTCTTCTGTGAGCCGTCGGTGACCTTGTCGAGCGCCTGCGCGACCGAGAAGACGAACATGCGCGACGCGTTCGTGTCCATGATCGCCTCGCCGACCGCGTCCTGGATGGTCGGGTAGTCGCACACGCGCAGGCCGACGTCCTTGTGGGTCTTCCGGGTCGTGTGGCGGATGGCGATGTCGATCGCGCCGAGCGAGATCCCGTTCCACGTCCCGGACGAGCCGACCAGGAAGTTCGGGTCGACCGACTCGTCGTTCGAGTTCGCCCCGTCGCCGATCGGGCCGACCAGCTGCTGCTCGGGCACGAACTTCCAGTCGAGCAGGAGCGAGCCGGACTGGTTCCCGCGCAGGCCCATGGCGTCCCACTCCTCGGGCTTGGCCTGGATGTCGGCGGCGTCGACGACGAACACCGACAGGTTGGAGTAGTCGCCGGAGTAGTCGGGCGAGGTCGTCTGCAGGACGTAGAAGTCGGCGAAGCCCGCCGAGGTCGTCCACGACGCCTTCTTCAGCACCTCGAAGCCGCCGTCGGCGCGGCGTGCGCCGGAGGCGATCGGGTACCAGAAGTGCGAGCCGGTCTCGGGGTCGGAGTACGACAGCGTCCCCAGCTTGCCCTCGCGCACCTTCTTCAGGTACTTCTCGATCGTGTAGTCGGTGGCGCGTAGCTTGAGCGCCTCCACGGCGCCGATGTGCATCACGAAGCACATTGCGCAGGACGCGTCGCCGTAGCGCGCGATCGTTTCGGTGACCGCCGCGTACATGACGTGGTTCTGACCCAGGCCGCCCCACTCCTTGGGCAGCATCAGCCCGAGGAACCCGTCCGGCCCGAGGGCCTCGAGGCTCTTGCGCGGGAAGGTCAGGGTGCGGTCGTTCTCGGCCGCCAACGGGCGGATCGTCTCGACGCAGATCTCGCGCAGACGCTCGAGCAGCCCCAGCTGCTCCTCGGTGAAGAACCACTCGGGGTTGAACATCGGGTCGAGCCCGTTCATGGCCGACTCGGGTGCGACCGTTGCCATACTCGAAGCTCCTTCGTCGTTGCTCTGGCCGCCGTATCCTAATCGCGCGGTCGCGGCCGGGTCTATGGTCGGTCGTCCACCTCGCGTCGCCGGCGCGGTTTCGTGGCTGACACAGGCCCGGCGGGCCGGATCGTGGAGAACCGGCGCCTCCGCGCCCCTGCGCACCGGCGGCATTCGGTCCCATGGTCGACCGGATGCCACCTCTCGGTGTGTGGCGATGCTCACCCATGTAGAGTTTTCGCCATGTCGGTTCCGAACACATCCGCGCGCTCCACCGACACGCGGCATCTGTTCCGGATCATCAACACCGTCTCGTCGACGCTCGACCTCGACCGCGTCCTCCGCGCGATCGTCGACCTCGTCTCCGACGCGATCGACTGCCACGCCTGCTTCATCTACCTGGTCGGTGCCGACGGATCGCTGGTGCTGCGGTCGGTGTCCGATCCCTACGGCGCGCTCGTCGACCGCCTGCGCTTCGAGCACGGCGAGGGCCTCGCGGGCTGGGTGGCCGAGCACAACCAGCCGGTCTTCCTGACCGAGGGCGCGCTGACCGACCCACGCGCCAAGGTGGTGCCCGAGGCCGACGAGGAGCAGTACCAGTCGATCGTCGCCGTGCCGCTGCGTAGCAAGGCCGGTGACGTGGTCGGCGTGATCTCGCTGCACGCCGAGGCGCCGCGCGAGTTCACCGAGGACGACTCCGACTTCCTCGTCCACGCCGCGAGCCTCGTCGCCGGGGCGATCGAGAATGCGAGCCTGTACGAGCACACGCGCCGGCGGCTCACCCTCGTCGAGGGCATGGCCGACCTCGCGCGGGCGGTGTCGGCCGCATCCACCCTCGACCAGCTGCTGCCCGCCGTCGCCCGGCGCGCGCAGCGGCTGCTCGGCGCGGCCGGCTGCGAGGTGTACGTGGCGAGCGCCGACGGCACGCTCGAGCTGGGCGCCGCCTCTCCCGCTGCCGGGCCGCGCGACCGCACGCCGACGGCGGCGGACCTCGGCGTGGTGCTCGCGCGCGGCCGTGCCAACGACGGCGACAGCCGCCGGCTGGCCGAGCTTCTGTGGGACGACCCGACCGCCTCCGCGCTGGTCGCGCCGATGGTCGCCGCGGACGAGCTGCTCGGGTTCCTGACCCTGCGTTTCCCCGGCGACCGGCCCGCCGACCCGGAGGCGCGCGAGGTGGCGACGTCGATCGCCGGCCAGGCCGCGATCGCGGTCAAGAACCTGCACCTGATCGAGCGCCTGACCGAGCACAACGCGATCAAGGACTTCCTCGAGGATCTGTCCCGCGGGCGCCCCATGGGCGCCGAGCTGGCCGACCGCGGTCGCGGCCTGGGCTGCGATCTCGGCCGCCCGCACCTCGTCCTGCAGGCCGCCCCGCGTTCGGGCTCGGGCACCCAGTCGTGGGACGACGTGGCGCGGGCGCTCGAGGCGAGCGCGGCCCGGGCCTTCCCCGGGTCGCTGTTCGACCGCCGCGACGGCGCCGTCCGCGGGCTCGTCCGGCTGGGATCGACCGACGAGGCGACCGCGATCGCGCGGCTGCGCGAGATGCACACCGGCCTCAACAAGAGCCACCCGCTCGCGATCGGTCTGTCACACCGGTGCGAAGGGCCGGCCAGCTTCGCCACCGGGTTCGAGGAGGCGCAGCAGGCGGTGACGGCCGCCGCGGTCATAAGTCCCGAGCCGGGCGTCGTCAGCTTCGACGACCTCGGCGCCTACAAGTACCTGCTGCGGGTGTCGCAGGACGGCCGGACGCGTGACCATCGCGGCGACGCGCTGAAGAAGCTCGAGGCCTACGACCGCCGCCACCATTCGCAGCTTCTGATCACGCTCGAGGAGTACCTGAAGCGGCGGGGCAACATCGCCGCCGCCGCCCAGACGCTCTTCGTGCACCCGAACACCCTGCGCCAGCGCCTGCGCCGGATCCAGGATCTCACCGAGCTCGACGTCCAGAACGAGGACTGGCTGATGATCGAGATCGAGCTGAAGCTCCTGCGCCTCGAGCGCGCGCTGGGCCGCTCCGGCTGATCTGACCGTGCATAAACGGGGTCAGACCCCGTTGTGATGCACGTCTTCGGTGTTAGAACCTGCGCCGACCGCCGCCGCCTCCGCGCCGGCGGCTGGAGTAGACCAGCCGGGGCGGGGCCACGGTCATGCCGGCCGAGCGGAACTCGTCGGCGATCTCGAGGCGGGTGGCGAAGCGGCTGACGTCGGCCTGCTGGTCGCGGGTCACGAGCGTGACCGCGCGGCCGGCGGCGCCGGCGCGGGCGGTGCGTCCGACGCGGTGGGTGTAGTCGTCGGCGCCCTGCGGGGCGTCGTAGTTCACGACGAGGCCGATCCCGGAGAGGTCGATGCCGCGGGCGGCCACGTCGGTCGCCACCAGCACGGCCACCTCGCCGCTTCCGAACCGCGACATCGCCCGGTTGCGCTCGGCCTGGCTGCGGTCGCCGTGGATCGCCTCGCAGCTCACCCCCGAGCCCTCGAGCCGTCGCGCCAGCCAGGCGCAGCCGTACTTGGTCTCGCAGAAGACGAGCGTGAGCCCGTCGGCCTCGGCCAGGAGCTCGGTCAGGCGCGCGTACTTCTCGTGCTCGGTCACCGAGATGAACGAGTGGTCGACGTCGCCGCACTCGACGGTGACGTGGCTCGTCGCGTCGATTCGGGCGGGGTGGCGGGTGAAGCGGCGAGCGGCCACGCCGGCCGCGCCCTCGACCGTCGCCGAGAAGAAGAGCGTCTGGCGCTCGCGCGCGAGCATCGGCAGGATCCGCTCGACCTGGGGCAGGAACCCCATGTCGACCATGCGGTCGGCCTCGTCGAGGACGAGCCGGGTGACGCCGCGCAGGTTCACCATCTTGCGCTGCGAGAGGTCGATCAGACGGCCGGGGGTGGCGATCACGATCTGGCTGCGCGAGGCCTGCTTGGCCTGCTGCGGCAGGCCCGCGCCGCCGTAGCAGACGGCGACACGCACGCCGCGGGCCGCTGCCAGCGGCTCGAGGTCGGCGCCGATCTGCTGGGCGAGCTCACGGGTCGGGCACAGCACGAGCGCCTCGGGCGCGGTCGCAGCGGGGTCGGCCTGCATCACGAGCGGCAGCCCGAATGCAAGCGTCTTGCCGCTCCCGGTGGGGCTCTTGGCGATCACGTCCTCGCCGGCAATCGCAGGCGGGATGCACATGCGCTGCACGGCGAACGGCTCGGTGATCCCGAGCCCGGCGAGCGCGGACGTTACGTCCTCGCTCACGCCGAGGGCTGAGAAACTGTCGGTCATCGAATACTCCTCTATCGGAC
This sequence comes from uncultured Actinomycetes bacterium, assembly GCA_963825325.1. Classification (GTDB taxonomy): domain Bacteria; phylum Actinomycetota; class Thermoleophilia; order Gaiellales; family JAICJC01; genus JAICJC01. The sequence goes on along the minus strand of CAWGSU010000001.1, from coordinate 477,916 downwards.
GCGATCGTCCGCCTCTTCAGTGCCGGAAGGCCTCGGAGTTACTCGATCACCCTCGCCGCCGCGGCCCATGCCGCACGCATCAAGCACAGTCTTCTTGTTCTCGAAGCATAGGCGACGTCCTCCGGCATGGGTGGAATCACCCATATCAAGTGGAAATCGGCGCGTGTTCGTGGGAGTGTCTGCGGTCCGAATCCGCAACAAGGAGTCCACGCGATGGCGACAACCATGGCCAGGCCCGCCGCCGAGGCGATCAAGAAGCGCGCCGAGAAGGACGGGATCGAGTTCTTCTTCGCCCAGTTCGTCGACATGAACGCAAAGCCCTCGGCGAAGCTCGTGCCGATGTCGAACTTCGAGGGCCTCGTCACCGAGGGCGCCGGGTTCGCGGGGTTCGCGGCCGGGCCGATCGGGCAGACGCCCGCGTCGCCGGACATGATGGCGATCCCCGATCTGCGCAGCTACACGCGCGTGCCGTTCAAGTCCAACCTGGCCCGCTTCGCCTGCGACATCTACGTCGAGGGCAAGGAGTGGCCGTACTGCCCGCGCACGATCCTGCGCCGCCAGCTCGAGCGGGCGAAGAGCCTGGGCTACACGTTCAAGATCGGCATGGAGCTCGAGTTCTTCCTGCTCCGCGAGACGGCCGACGGCGGCCTTGAGCTGGCCGACCCGCTCGACCGGCTCGACCAGCCCTGCTACGACATGAAGGGGCTGACGCGCCACTACGAGTTCCTGAGCCGGCTCTCGACGTACGTGAACGAGCTCGGATGGGGCAGCTACGCGAACGACCACGAGGATGCCAACGGCCAGTTCGAGTCGAACTTCGAGTTCGCCGACGCCCTCACCACGTGCGACCGGGCGATCTTCTTCCGCTACATGGTGCACGCGATGGCGCAGGCCGAGGGCATGCTGGCGACGTTCATGCCCAAGCCGTTCGGTCACCTGACCGGCAACGGCGGCCACTTCCACATGTCGCTCTGGGACGAGAGCGGCGAGCGCGATCTGTTCGCCGACGACGACGATCCCAACGGCCTCGGCCTGAGCAAGCTTGCCTACAACTTCACGGGCGGCCTCAAGAAGCACGCGAGCGCCTACATCGCCGTGACCGCGCCGACGGTGAACAGCTACAAGCGCCTGACGACGACCGCCGGCACGCCGACCTCGGGCGCGACCTGGTCGCCGATCTTCATCACGCACGGCGCCAACAACCGCACGCAGATGCTGCGGCTTCCCGGCGGCCACGTCGAGGACCGCACGGTGGACGGCTCGTGCAACCCGTACCTGGCGGCGGCGGTCATCCTTGCGGCCGGCCTCGACGGGATCGAGAAGGGCATCGACCCCGGCAAGCACAACGACGAGAACCTCTACACGCTCACCCCCGAGGAGCTCGCCCAGCGCGGCATCGAGCTCCTGCCGGCCAACCTGCTCGACGCCACCCGCAACCTGGCGCAGGACGCGGTGCTTCGCGAGCAGCTCGGAAACACCGGCACCGAGGACTACATCGACTACTACGTGAAGACGAAGCAGGACGAGTGGAAGGCCTACCACGAGCAGGTCACGCCGTGGGAGGTCAAGACCTACCTGACATTGTTCTAGCCTCGCAGACCGAGAACCGGGGACTGTCCCCACTGGGACAGTCCCCATCCCCGTGCCGTCCCACGGTGTACGGGTTGGACATAGGCTCGCGGCGAATTGGTTGCCGCCTGGCACTGACCCCGCGCCCGCTCGGGGTCTAGGATTGCGCACGGCTGCCGGAGGTTTGCGCCCATGTGCGGGCTGTGTGGATTTCTCTATAAGGATGCCGAGCGGGTCGGGCCTGTGGGCCGCACGCTCCACGCCATGCTCGGGCCGATGGCCCGCCGCGGCACCGACTCCACCGGGATCGCCCTCTACGGCCGGCCGCAGCCGGGCAGCTACGTCGTGCGGGCGCGGATCGACGCGAACCACGGCACGCCCGACCGGGTGGTCGCAGCGCTCGAGGGCGCCGGCACGGTCAGCGAGCGCTCCCAGCAGGGGCCGAACCTGCGCGCCCGCATCGCGTACTCGGGCGACGTGGGCGCGCTCACCGACAGCATCGAGGCCGAGCCCGACGTCGAGGTGTTCTCGATCGGGCGGGCGATGGAGATCGTGAAGGAGGTCGGCGACGCCGACGCGGTCGAGGCGGCCGACTCCTATTCGGGCTTCGAGGGCAGCCACGCCATCGGCCACACGCGCATGGCCACCGAGTCGCTGGTCGACGTCGCCCACAGCCACCCGTTCTGGGCGCGCCCGTTCCCGGACATCTCCGTCGTCCACAACGGCCACATCACGAACTACCACAAGCTGCGCCGCAGGCTCGAGAACCAGGGCCACCGGTTCGCGACCGGCAACGACTCCGAGGTGATCGCCGTCTACATCGCCGACAAGCTCGAGCGCGGCGAGAGCCTCGAGGACGCCCTGCGCGCATCGGTGTCCGACCTCGACGGCACCTTCGCCTACCTGATCTCGACCCCGCAGGGCATCGGCGTCGCCCGCGACCCGTTCGCGCTCAAGCCGCTCCTCTTTGCCGAGTCCGACGATGTCGCGATGATCGCGTCCGAGGAGGTGTCGATCCGCGCGGTCGAGTCCGACGCGCGCTTCGTGCCGCGCGAGCTCGCGGCGGGGGAGGTGCGCTGGTGGCTACGTTGACGTCCGACATCGACTGCTCGCGGCACACGACGCGCGAGATCAACCAGGCCATCAAGCGCGCGGCCGCCGACGGCGTGCCCGAGATCCATCTCGCCAACCCGACCGCCCGGCACAGCCTGGCGGTGGCGGTGATGCAGCCGATCGAGATCGTCTTCGACGGGCCGGTGGGGTGGTTCTGCGGCGGCATGTGCGACGGGCCGCGGATCGTCGTCAACGGCAGCTGCGGATGGAGCCTGGGCGAGAACCTGATGTCGGGCCAGATCGAGGTGCACGGCAACGCCGGCTCCTCGGCGGCCGCGACGATGCGCGGCGGGCGCGTCTTCATCGCCGGCGACACGGGCGCCCGCGCCGGCATCTCGATGAAGGGCGGCATGCTCGTCGTCGGCGGCTCCGTCGGCTACATGTCCGGCTTCATGATGCAGAAGGGCACGATGATCGTCTGCGGCGATGCGGCCGACGGCATCGGCGACTCGATGTACGAGGGCACCGTCTACGTCGGCGGCCAGGTCGCCGCGCTCGGGGCCGACTGCATCGAGGCCGAGATGGGCGCAGACGACCGCGAGCTGCTCGCCCGCGAGGTCGGGCGGCACGGCATCGACGCGGACCGGTCATGGAAGAAGCTCGTCGCAGGGCGCAAGCTGTGGAACTTCTCCCGCCACGAGTACGACGCATGGAGGGGGGCGCTGTGAGCGAGTTCATCCCGCGCGGCGCGGACGGCCACGTGCTGCAGAAGCTGTGGGTGTGGTCGCCCGAGACGATCCAGGACATCCAGACGAAGGCCGAGCTCGGCCGCTACACGAACCGCGCCCTCGGCACCACCCGGCGCACGCCGCACTTCGAGGATCTGACCTTCGTGCCCTGCACGCTCTCGCGCGTGCCGCTCGAGGGCTACCGCGAAACCTGCCGCACCGACATCGAGATCGGCGCCCGCCACGGTGCCAAGCCGATCCGGCTGCGCACGCCGATCACGATCGCCGGCATGAGCTACGGCGCGCTCTCGCGCAACGCGAAGGCGGCGCTCGGCACGGCGGCGACGCGGGTGGGCGTCTCGACCACGACGGGCGACGGCGGCATGCTCGACCTCGAGCGCGAGGCCTCGGACCAGCTCGTCTACCAGGTGCTGCCGAGTCGCTACGGCTTCAACCCGCACCACCTGCGCATGGCCAACGCCGCCGAGATCGTGATCGGCCAGGGCGCGAAGCCCGGCACGGGCGGCGTGCTCCTGGGCGCGAAGGTCTCGGAGATCATCGCCGGCCAGCGCACGCTGCCGCCCGGCGTCGACCAGCGCTCGCCCTGCCGCCACCCGGATTTCATCGGCCCCGATGACCTCCAGATCAAGATCGAGGAGCTGCGCGAGGCCACCGACGGCAGCATCCCGATCTACGTCAAGATCGGCGCCTGCCGCGTGCCCGACGACGTCAAGCTGGCCTGCAAGGCGGGCGCCGACGTGATCGTGATCGACGGGCTCGAGGGCGGCACCGGCGCGTCGCCGGACTCGCTGATGGACCATACGGGGATCCCGACGCTGGCCGCGACCGTCGAGGCGGTCAACTCGATCCGCGAGATGCGCCTGGAGGGCGTCGTCAACCTGATCGTCTCGGGCGGGATCCGAAACGGCGTCGACGCCGCCAAGGCGCTCGCGCTCGGCGCGGACGCCGTCTCGATCGGCACGGCGGCGATGATCGCGCTCAACTGCAACCGACCGGTGCACCTGGAGGACTACGCCCGCATGGGCACCGAGCCGGGGGCCTGCCACCACTGCCACACCGGCCTGTGCCCGGTCGGGATCGCCACCCAGGACGAGGATCTGATCGCGCGGCTGCCCGTCGCCGAGGCGGCCGACCGCGTCGAGGGCTTCCTGCACTCGATGACGCAGGAGATGCAGATGTTCGCGCGGGCGTGCGGCAAGTCGGCGGTGCACGACCTCGAGGCCGAGGACCTGCGGGCGATGACGATCGAGGCTTCGGCCATCACCGGCATCCCGCTGGTCGGCACGAACTTCGCGTTCCGGCCCGAGAGCTTCGCCCAGGCGGTCGTCGAGGCGATGGCCGCCGCGTCGGCCAACGGGCACGTCGCACCCCAGGGAGCCCATCGCTAGATGAGCTTTTTGCTGGAGTGCCCGAACTGCGGCCGCCGGCCGGTGGACGAGTACGCGTACGGGGGCGAGGTGACGGTACGCCCGACGTCCTCGGAGGATGCGCGTGCCCTCTTCTCCTACCTCTACTTCCGCCAGAACGTTGCGGGCGAGCAGCGCGAGTGGTGGTTCCACTCGTCGGGCTGCCGGGAGTGGTTCCAGGCCGAGCGTGACACCCGCTCGAACACGGTGCTTCAGGTCGCCCCGCCCGGGAGGCTCGCGTGAACCGCCTGGGCGAGCGCCGCGGCGAGCTGATCGACCGCCGCCGCACCGTCACCTTCTCGTGGCAGGGCAAGCCGGCCGAGGGACTCGCGGGCGACACCATCGCATCCGCCCTCTACGCGGCGGGGGTGCGCGTGTTCTCGCGCTCGTTCAAGTACCACCGCAAGCGCGGCCTCCTGTGCTGCTCAGGCCAGTGCCCCAACTGCCTCGTCCAGGTCGACGGCGATCCGGCCGTGCGCGCGTGCATGACGCCGATCACCGAAGGCATGCAGGTGGAGCACATCAACGCCTGGCCGTCGCTCGAGCGCGACGCGCTGCATGCGCTCGCCCGCGCGACGCCGGCCTTCGGCATGCAGGTCGGCTTCTACTACAAGACCTTCATGCGCCCGCGCTGGGCATGGAAGTACTACGAGAAGTTCCTGCGCGCGGCCGCTGGGCTCGGCAAGCTCGACCCGGCGCACCGCCGCGACCGCCGCAACGAGAAGGTGCACCGCCACGTCGACGTGCTCGTGATCGGCGGCGGCGAGTCGGGCCTTCAGGCCGCGATCGCGAGCGCCAAGGACGGCCGTGACACGGCCCTCGTCGATGAGGGCCTCGCCCTGGGCGGGCGGCTGGTGTTTTCGGGCATCGCCGCAGCCGCCCGGGCGGCGGAGCTCGAGGCGGAGGCGCGGGCCGCAGGCGTCGAGATCCTGCAGCCGGCCTGGGCCGGCGGCGTCTACGAGGGCAACCTCGTGCCCGTCTACCAGGGCGACACGATGTACCGGTTCCGGGCCGGCGAGATCGTGATCGCGACCGGCGTGATCGAGCAGCCGCTCGTGTTCGGCGGCAACGACCTGCCCGGCGTCATGCTGGCGTCCGGCGTGCGCCGGCTTGTGAACCAGTTCCGGATCGCGCCCGGCGACGAGGCGGTGGTGGTCACCGTCGACGACCTCGGCATCGAGGCCGCCTGCGACCTGGCCGAGGCCGGCGTCCACGTTGCGGCGGTCGTCGACACGCGCGAGGGCGAGCCGGACGAGCGCCTCGGCGTGTGCGGGATCGAGCACCTGCGCGGCTTCCAGCCCGTGCAGGCGCGCGGCTCGCACCACGTCACCGGCATCGTCGTCGCCCGCGGCGACGAGCGGCGCACCCTTTCGGCCGACATCGTCGCGATGAGCGGCGGCACGGTCGCGCAGTTCGGCGCACTCGTCCAGGCTGGTGGCTCGGTGCGCTACGACGCCGAGCGGCGCGTGTACGTGCCCGACCAGGTGCCCGAGGGCGTGCGCGTCGCCGGTGAGCCGGTGGGTACCGCGGCGGCCGTCCCCGCGGCGGCCGACGCTGCCAAGGCCAAGCAGTTCGTCTGCTACTGCGAGGACGTGACGACGAAGGACGTGCACCTCTCGGTCGCCGAGGGCTTCGCCTCGCTCGAGCTCTCGAAGCGGTACACGACCGTGACGATGGGGCCGTGCCAGGGCAAGATGTGCCATCGCAACTCGGGCCTTCTGATGGCGCGCGAGCTCGGCGTGGATCCCGACGAGCAGCGCGTCGGCGTCACCACCGCGCGGCCGCCGCACAACCCGACGAGCTTTTCGCTTCTGGCCGGGCGCGGCTACGAGCCGGTCAAGCGCACGTCCGTCCACCACTGGCATGCCGAGCACGGCGGCAAGATGCTCTGGGCCGGCGACTGGAAGCGGCCCTACGACTACGGCGAGCCCGAGTCCGAGACGGCCGCGGTGCACGAGTCGCTCGGCCTGATCGACGTCTCGACGCTCGGCAAGCTGATCGTGCGCGGCCCCGACGCGGCCGCGTTCCTCGAGCGCATCTACCCCAACCGCTACGGCGACATGAAGCTCGCCCGGGTGCGCTACGGGATCGTGTGCGGCGATGACGGCTCGATCCTCGACGACGGCACGGTCGCGCGCCTGTCGGAGACCGAGTTCTACGTCACCACGACCTCGTCCGGCGCGGGCGGGATGGAGCAGTGGTTCACGTGGTGGAACGCGGTGTGGGGGATGGACTGCCAGATCGTGAACGTCACCTCCGCGGTGGCGGCCTTCAACCTGGCCGGGCCCAACGCGCGCACTGCGCTCTCCGGCCTGACGCAGTTCGATCTCGCAAACGATGCGTTCCCGTACCTCGGCGCCGGCCACGCCGAGGTCGCCGGGGTGCCGTGCCTGCTCCTGCGGATCGGCTTCGTCGGCGAGCTCGGCTATGAGATCCACTGTCCGGCGGCGGCGGGCGAGCACCTGTGGGAAGCGCTGATGGGCGCGGGCGAGCGGTTCGCGGTGAAGCCGTTCGGCCTCGAGCCCCAGCGCGTCCTGCGCCTGGAGAAGGCGCATGTGATCGTCGGCCAGGATACGAACGCCGAGTCGCAGCCGCTCGAAGCGGGCATGCCGTGGATCGTCAAGCTCGACAAGGAGTCAGACTGGATCGGGCGCTACTCGATCGAGTGGTACCAGGGCCGCGGCAACCGGGCCTCGCTGGTCGGGTTCGAGGGCACGAACGGCACCGCGCCCAGGGAGGGTGCGCAGGTGGTCGTGGACGGCGCGCCGGTCGGGCGGGTGACCTCGTCGCGGTTCTCCCGCCGGCTCGGCAAGGCGATCGGGATCGCATGGCTGCCGTCCGACCTGGCCGAGGAGGGCACGGCGATCACCCTGTCCGACCCGTCCGGCGCCTCGATCCCCGCGCGGGTCACCCTGAAGGCCTTCTACGACCCCGACCAGGAGCGGCTGCGATCGTGAGCGAGCGCGATCCATACGCCTTCATCGCGCCGGCGTCCGCCGCCTCGGGCGTCGCGCTGCGCACGCCCATGGAGCGCGCCCACCTGGCCGCGGGCGCGACGATCGCCGAGGTGGACGGCTGGCGGGTCGCCGCGTATGCGCCCGCCGAGGCCGGTGCCTGGGCGTGCGACGTGAGCCACCTGGGCAAGCTCGACGTGCGCGCGCCCGCCGCCGAGCTCGACGCGCTCACCGGCGGCCTCGGCACCGGCGCGGCCCGATCGGACGACGGCGTGTGGACGCTGCGCCTGACGCCGACGCACGGCTACGTCGTGTGCCCGTTCCCGCGCGTGGCCGCTCTGCGCAAGCGCATCGGCGCCGCCGCGATCGACGTCACATGCGCGATGGCCGCGGTCGCGCTCGGCGGCGAGCGCCGCCGCGACGTCTTCAACCGCTCGTCGGGCCTCGACGTGCGCGAGTCGCGCTTCGGCCCCGGCCGCTGCATGGCCGGCTCGGTCATGCGCGTGCCGGCGCTCGTGCTGAACCGGGGCGAGGACCTCCTCATGCTGGTCGCCTGGGAGTTCGGCGAGTACTTCTTCGACGCCATCCTCGACGCTGGGGTCACGGTCGGCATCGCCCGGGCCGGCGCCGCCGAGCACGTGCCGGCGGCCGTGGCCGACACCGAGGAGGCGACCGCGTGATCGGCCTGCTGCGCAAGCACCGCTTCTTCCGCTCCCACCCGCTGCGGGCGAGCTACGACGCCGTCGTCATCGGCGGCGGCGCCCACGGCATGGCCACGGCCTACTACCTGGCCAAGGATCACGGCATGAAGAACGTGGCCGTGATCGAGCAGAGCTACATCGGGGCCGGCGCGTCTGGGCGCAACACCACCATCATCCGCTCGAACTACCTGACCCCCGAGGGCACCCGCTTCTACACCGCGAGCGTGAAGCTCTACGAGACGCTGTCGCAGGACCTCAACTTCAACATGCTGTTCTCACAGCACGGCCACCTGACGCTGGCGCACTCCGACCGGTCGGTGAACACGATGATGGAGCGGGCCGAGGTGAACCGCCTGCTCGGCGTCGACTCCCGCGTGATCTACCCGGACGAGATCAAGGAGCTCGAGCCGATGCTCGACGTCTCCGACCACCCGACGTTCCCGATCCTGGCGGCGCTCTACCACCCGCCCGGCGGCATCATCCGCCACGACGCGGTCGTGTGGGGCTACGCCAAGGAGGCCGACCGCCTCGGTGTCGAGATCCACCCCTACACGCAGGTGACCGGCATCACCCGCCAGAACGGCCGCGTGACCGGCATCGAGACGAACCGGGGCGCGATCTCGGCCGGCACGGTGATCTCGTGCACGTCGGGCTGGTCGTCGCTCGTCGGCCGCCTGGCCGGGATCGAGGTGCCGATCACGACGCACATCCTGCAGGCGTGCGTCACCGAGCCGGTGAAGCCGCTCCTGCGCAAGATCATCGTCTCGGGCACCCTGCACATCTACATCTCGCAGTCCGACCGGGGTGAGTTCGTGATGGGCTCCGAGATCGAGCCGTACTCCGGCTACTCGAACCGGGGCACCTTCCGCTTCATCGAGGACCTCGCGATGCACATGGTCGAGCTCCTGCCCATGCTCGGCCGTGCCCGCATCCTGCGCCAGTGGACCGGCCTCTGCGACGTCTCGCCCGACTACGCCCCGATCATGGGCCTCACCGAGACCGACGGCTTCCTGATCGACGCGGGCTGGGGCACGTACGGCTTCAAGGCCTCGCCGATCGTCGGCAAGACGATGGCCGAGCTCGCCGCGACCGGCCGCACCCCCGATCTGATCGCGCCCTTCCGGCTCGCCCGCTTCTACGAGAACGAGCTCGTGTCCGAGCGCGGCGCGGCCGCCGTGTCTCACTAGATGACATCCCTGCACCCAAGGAGAACGCGTTGAAGTCCAGCCTCGAGATCGCCCAGGAAGCCACCCTCCGCCCGATCATGGACATCGCCCGTGAGATCGGCCTCGAGGAGGACGAGGTCGACCTGTACGGCAAGTACAAGGCCAAGATCAGCCTGGGCGCGCTCGACCGGCTGGCCGGGACGCCCGACGCCAAGGTCGTGTGCGTGTCGGCGATCACGCCGACGAAGGCCGGCGAGGGCAAGACGACCACGTCGGTCTCGCTGACCCAGGGCCTCGGCCACATCGGCAAGCGGCCGGTGCTGTGCCTGCGCGAGCCGTCGCTCGGGCCGATCTTCGGCATCAAGGGCGGCGCCGCCGGCGGCGGCCTCACCCAGGTCGTGCCGATGGAGGACCTGAACCTGCACTTCACCGGCGACTTCCATGCGATCGCCGCCGCCAACAACATGCTGGCCGCCTTCGTCGACCGGCACATGTTCTACGGCAACGAGTGCAACATCGATCCCCACCGGGTGACCTGGCGGCGCGCGGTCGACATGAACGACCGCCACCTGCGCAACATCATCACGGGCCTCGGCGGCCCCACCCACGGCATCCCGCGCGAGACCGGCTTTGACATCGTCGCCGCCTCCGAGGTGATGGCGATCATGGGCATGGCCACCTCGCTGCAGGACCTGCGCAAGCGCATCGGCCGGATCACGGTCGGCTACGACACGAGCGGCAAGCCGGTGAACGCCGAGCAGATGGGCTGCGCCGGCGCGATGACCGTGCTGCTGAAGGACGCGCTCAAGCCGAACCTGATCCAGACGCTCGAGGGCCAGCCGTGCTTCATGCACATCGGCCCGTTCGGCAACATCGCCCACGGCAACAGCTCGATCGTCGCCGATCTCGTCGGGCGCAAGCTGGGCGACTACCTGATCACCGAGGCCGGTTTCGGCAGCGACCTCGGCATGCAGAAGTTCATGGACATCGTCTGCCGCGCCGGTGGCTTTGCGCCGAGCGCGGTCGTGATCGTCGCCACGGCCAAGGCGCTCAAGCATCACGCCGGGCTCGAGGACGACCCGCGCAACTCGGCGGCCGACAACCTGAAGGCGATCGAGACCGGCTCGGCCAACCTGGCCCGCCACATCCAGAACGTGAAGCACTTCGGCGTGCCCTGCGTGGTCGCCGCCAACCGCTTCCCGGGCGACACCGACGACGAGGTCGCGCTCGTGCAGAAGCTCGCGCTCGAGCACGGGGCCCACTCGGCCGTGCTGAACGAGGGCTTCTCGCAGGGCGGGGCCGGCGCGGCCGGCATGGCCGAGGCGGTTGCCGACGCCTGTGAGCAGCCGAACTCGTTCCGGTTCACGTTCGAGGACTCCGACCCGATCGCCACCAAGATCGAGAAGATCGCGACGCAGGTGTACCAGGCCGACGGCGTCGACTTCTCGCCGCTGGCGCAGCAGAAGATCGAGCAGTTCACCCGTGACGGCCTCGGCAAGCTGTCGATCTGCATGGCCAAGTCGCACCTGTCGCTCTCGGCCGACCCGGCGCTTGCGAACGCGCCGACCGGCTTCCGCATCCCGGTGCGCGACATCCGCCCCTACACGGGTGCCGGCTTCCTGACCCCGCTCTGCGGCGACATCATGCAGATGCCCGGCCTGGGCAAGACCCCGGCCGGCTTCAACGTCGACATCGACGAGAACGGCACGACGGTTGGGCTCTTCTAGCAGCGACGGCTCCCAGGTCGAGTCCGACCCCGGCTCGGATCCCTACCTCTCGGCGACGCTCTCCGGCTTCCTCGACCAGCTGGCCGCGCGCACACCCGCGCCGGGCGGCGGCTCGGTGGCGTCGATCGCGTGCGCGATGGCCGCAGGGCTGGTCGAGATGGCGTCCGCGTTCGACGCGAGCGGAACGCTCGACCAGGTCGGCGCGCGCGCGCACGAACTGCGCGGCCGGGCGGCCGCTCTGGCCGAGGCCGACGGGCGCGCCTACGCGGGCGTGCTCGCGGCGTTGCGGATGCCCGCCGGGCCGGAGCGCACGCGGAGCCTCGATGCGGCGGTGGCGGGCGCGATCGAGTGCCCGATGGAGCTGCTCGAGATCGCGGCCGAGGTGGCCACGCTCGCCGCCGACGTCGCCGCCCGCGGCAACCGCAACCTCGAGGGCGATGCGATCACCGGCGCGCTCCTCGCCGAGGCGGCCGCCCGCTCGGCGGCCACCCTCGCCCAGCTGAACGTCAGCATGCTCTCGCGCCACGCGATGGCGGAGGCGCACCTCGAGCGGCTGCGTCCCGGCCTGGCCTGCGCCACCCGCGCGCGGGAGCGCGCGGTCGAGGCGTACGTGCACGCCGAGCGCGGCTAGCGCCGCGTCGGATCGCGGTTCAGTCGGCGAAGCCGGGCACCGTGCCCTTGCGCGCCTCCCGGAGCATGTCGCTCGCGGCGACGACCGCATGGCCCTTCTCGGCGAACGTCGCCTCGGTCAGGTGCTTGCGGCTGTGGTCGTCGTTCGACTCGATGTACCCGCGCCAGGTCTGGGACGCCGCGTCGAACTCGACGCCGTCGTGCCATCGCAGGTAGTCCTCACCGCTCATCGGAACCTCCCGGTTGCATTGGCCACGATGGTAACGCGTCGGCCGCTCCAATCGAGCGAAACTGCCTCAGCCGATTCACCAGCGAGGTTCGGGCATGGTGCGAGCACGCCGATTCACGATGCACGCGGTCGCCGCCGTCAGGATCGTCGTCCGCGACGGACGCATTCCCCGGCCGCTGCGATGGGGCGGGGCCCTCGGCCTCGCGCCGATCCCCGGGCCGTTCGACGAGGCGCGGCGGCCGGTAGCCGAGGGGTGCATACCCCGACGCGCCGAACACGCCGCCCGTGAACAGGATGAGCCCGCGACGACGAGACGCTCTCGTCCCTCGGGCGAGTGATCCTGGCGCCCGCCGCCCGTGTCGATATGACATAGGAACTGGGGTTCATGGACGTCGAAGAGGGGTTCTGGGACATGTATGACGAGATTCGCAGCGCGCACGCTGCAGAGGCCGGGCAGACGATGGCTGAGTACGCAGTGGTGCTCGGCGTGATCACGATCGCGGTCGTCGTCACGCTCGGCCTGCTCAACGCCGCTGTGACGAATCTGCTGAGCAACGTCATCTCGATCATCTAGGCGCGGGCGACGCCGCCACCTGCGGTTGCGCAGACGCGTGGATCCGCGTCCGGCCCGCGACGGGCCCGTATCGGCTGCGTAACGGCGGGGGCCCTGGCGTGACAGCCGCCCGCGCACGGGCGATGATTGGCGTATGAACAGGGTGCTGCTGGTCGAGGACGACCCGACGATCCGCGAGATGACGCGGCTGACGCTCGAGCGCGACGGCTTCGCGGTCGAGACGGCCGGTGACGGCCAGGCCGGCCTGGACGCATTCGATCGCGGCACGCCCGACGTCGTCCTGCTCGACGTCATGCTCCCGGGAATGGACGGCGTCACGGTGTGCCGGCGCATCCGCGCCCGCAGCGTCGTCCCCATCGTGATGCTCTCCGCCCGCACCGATCCCATCGACGTCGTGCTCGGCCTCGAGGCGGGCGCCGACGACTACGTCACAAAGCCGTTCGAGCCGCCCATCCTGTCGGCCCGCCTGCGCGCCGTCCTGCGCCGCGCGTCCCGCCTGGCCGAGGGCGCCCGCATGCGCTTCGGCGACCTCGAGATCGATACGAAGGGGATGGTCGTGACGCGCGACGGCCTCGTGCTCTCGCTCACCCCGACCGAGTACCGGCTGCTGGTCGAGCTGGCCGAGAACGTCGGCATCGTGCTGTCGCGCGAGCAGCTGCTCGAGAACGTGTGGGGGTACGTGTGGTCGGGCGACACCCGCCTCGTCGACATGCACGTGCGCCGTCTGCGCGGCAAGATCGGCGCCGATGCGATTGAGACCGTGCGCGGCGCGGGGTACAAGCTGGCGCGGCCGGGATGACGCTGCGCCTGCGGCTGGCGGTTGCGTTCGCGCTGCTGGCCGGCCTGGTCGCGGCGGCCGTCGGCCTCGTCGTCTACGAGCTCACCCAGCAGGATCTGCTCGACCGTGGCCGGGCGAAGGCGGTGCAGTCGGCGCGCGCAGCGGCCTCGTTCTACGACCGCTTCGACGTGCTCTCGCCCGGGTCGATCGTCGGCCCGGGCCACGGCGTGCCCGCGCCGCTACGGCGTGCGGTCGCGTCCCGCCACGTGGCGACGTTCAAGGGCCGACAGGGCGGCTCGGCGGTGATCTGGGCCGGCGTGCCGTCGGCGCGGGCGCCGCGCGGCGTCTTCGTGCGCGTGTCGTTTGCCGCCGATCAGGCGACGATCGCCGACCTGCGCCGGACGCTCGTCGAGGTGGGCCTGGCGGGCGCGGCCGGCGGCGCCCTGCTCGGGCTCGCGCTGGCCTGGCGGCTCTCGCGGCGCCTGCGCGTGGCCGCCGCGGCGGCCGAGCGCGTCACGGCGGGCTCGCTCTCGGCGCGCGTGAACGCGCGCGGGAGCGACGAGGTGGCCGCGCTCGGGGCCGCGATGGACCGGATGGCGGACTCGCTGCAGGAGCGGATCGAGCACGAGCAGCGCTTCGTCGCGAACGTGGCGCACGACCTGCGCACGCCCGTGACCGGGCTCGTTGCCGCGGCCAGCCTGCTCGAGCACGACCGCGTCGGAACGGTCGTGCGCGAGCGCGTCTCGCGGTTGCACACGCTCGTCGAGGACCTGCTCGAGATCTCGCGGCTCGAGAACGGCGCCGTCACCGCCGACCTGCGCTGGGTCGACGTCGACGCGTTCGTCGGCAGCCTGGTGCAGCGCCGCGACGGCGTGATCGCCGACACCCCGGAGCCCGCCCGGGCGTTCACCGACCCGCGCCGCCTGGAGCGGATCATCGACAACCTGCTCGACAACTCCGCCCGCCACGGCGCGCCGCCCGTCACGGTCTCGGTGCGGGGGCGGACGATCGTGGTCACCGACTGCGGCCCGGGCTTTGGGGACGAGATGCTCGCCCGCGCCACGCAGCGGTTTGCGACCGGCGACGCGGCACGCGGGCACGGGATCGGCCTCGGGCTCGCCATCGCGGCGGCCCAGGCACGCGTCCTCGGCGGGTCGCTCGCCGTCGCCAACCGGCCCGAGGGCGGCGCGCAGGTCACGGTTCAGCTGGGCGACCGTGCCCCGACCGAGGATCCGCGGGCATGACGGCGCGGGCCGTCTCTGCACTGGCAGCGGTTGCGGCCGTCTGCGCCGGCTGCGGCGCGGGCGCGGGCCTGCACATCGAGAACGGCGGCCGCACGGTGCGGCTGCATCAGGTGGCGCCGCCGAACCCGCCGCCGACGACGCACGCCCACCGGCCCCCTTCTCCCGGAGTACACCTCGGCGGCCCGGCCGTGATCGCCTACGACGCGGGCACGCTGTGGTGCGCGGTGCAGCCCGGCGCCGGGCTGCTCGGCTCGCTGATCGCCGTCGACACGACCACGGGCAAGCGCGCCGGCCCGCCGGTGCCACTGCCTCCGGCGGGCCGGCCCTACCTGCTCGCGGTCGGGGCCGACGGCGTATGGCTCGCGGCGGGCGTGCGGCTGTGGCGTGTCGATCCGACCTCGGGCCAGGCGACGCTCGTGGCCCGCCTCGTCGGCCCGGCGACGGCGATCCTCGATACGGCCGGCTCCGTGTGGGCGACCGTCCAGGCGCCGGGCGGCGGCCGCCTCCTGCGCCTCGACCCGGCCTCCGGCACCGCGACGGCGCAGGCGCCGCTCGGGCCGTCGCCGAGCGCGCTCACGGTCGCGGGCGGCTCCGCGTGGGTGACCGACAGCGCCGACCAGTCGATCGAGCGGTTCACGGTCTCCCGCAAGGCGCTTCGGCCCGCGGCGACGATCACGCTGCCCCGCTCGGGCGTGCGCGCCCCGACCCAGATCACGGTCTTCGGCGGGTTCGTGTGGGTGTACGAGCGTGGCCGCGTGCTGCGCATCGGCGAGTCGTCCAACCAGGTGCTCGGCACGACCCGCGTCGCCGCCGTCCCCGGCGGCACGATCGCGGCCGGGAGCGGCGGGATCTGGGTCACTACCAGGAGCCGCGCGCACGACCGCGGCGCCGTGCGGCTGCTCGACGCGACCGACGGCCTGCCGGCCGGCCGCCGGATCGTGGTCGGCGGCCGGCCGACCGCCCTTGCCACCGACGGCCGCTCGGCGTGGGTGCTCGACTCGGCCGCGAGCCGCCTGATCCGCGTCTTTCCTGACTGACGGCTCCGGCCGCTCTACGATCTCCGCATGGCGGCATCCGACCGCAGGCCGATCCCGTGGTAGCCGGCGCCTCCGCATTCCTGCGCCGCTTCCCGCCGTTCGATGCGCTGGCCGAGGACGAGCTCGAGCAGGCCGCGGCGGCCATCATCGAGCGGACGTACGCCGAGGGCGACCTGGTGCTCGTCGAGGACGGCACCCCCGCCCGGTACCTGTACGTCGTCCGCTCCGGGTCGGTCGAGCTCGTGCACGAGGCCGAGGTGATCGACGTGCTCGAACCGGGCGAGGCGTTCGGGCATCCCTCGCTCCTGTCGGGCATGGCACCCGCGTTCGATGTGCGCGCGCGAGAGGCGACGGTCTGCCTGCTGCTCGACCACGAAGTCGCCCTGAGCCTGCTCGGCAGCCGCGCCGGGGTCGAGTTCGTCGCCAGCTCCCTGCGCGAGCGGCTCGTCCGCACGGGCCATGTCGCCCACGCCCAGGCCGACCAGCGCACCGCCCACCTGGGCGCGCTCGTCCACCGGCCGGCCGTCGTCTGCAGCCCCGACGCGACTGCGGGCGAGGCCGCCCGGCTGATGGCCGACGCCGATGTCTCGTGCCTGCTCGTGCGGCTCGACGACGGGTACGGGATCGTCACCGACTCCGACCTGCGCACAAAGCTCCTCGCGCGTGGACGCGCCTACGACACGCCCGTGCGCGACCTGATGGTGGCGCCCGCGCTCACGTTCGCGCCCGAGCGGCTGGCCGTCGACGCGATGATCGACATGCTCGACGCCGGCATCCACCACCTGCCCGTGCTCGCCGCGAGCGGTGAACCCCTGGGGGTCGTGACGGCGACCGACCTGATGTACCTCGAGAGCCGCACGCCCTTCGCGCTCCGGCGCTCGATCGCGCATGCGGCCACGGTCGACGAGGTGGTCGAGGCGGCCTCCCACATGCCCCAGGTCGTCGTCTCGCTGACGCGGGCCGGCGTCGTCGCAACCGACATCGGCCGCGTGCTCGCCCTGCAGTCGGACAGCGCCACCATCCGCCTGATCGACCTCGCCCTCGCCGCGCACGGCGAGGCCCCCGGGGCGTGGGCGTGGCTGGCGCTCGGATCCACCGCCCGCCGGGAAGCGTCGCTCGCCTCCGATCAGGACAACGCCCTCGCGTACGCCCACGGGAGCGACGACGGCTGGTACGCCGCGCTCGCCGCCGACGTGAACGACGGCCTCGCCCGGTGCGGGTTCGGCGCCGACAACGCCGAGGTGCTCGCCCGCAACCGGCAGTGGCGCATGTCGGACTCCGAGTGGCAGCGCGTGTTCCGCGACTGCCTCGACCAGCCCGACCGCTCGCACCTGACCCGGGCCGCCGTCGCGTTCGACTTCCGTCACGTCTGCGGCGGCCTGCAGATCGTGCGGCCGCTCGTCGAGATCGAACGCCGGGCACCCGAGCACCCGGACTTCCTGCGCCGGCTCGCCCGCACGGCCACCGACTTCCAGCCGCCGCTCGGCTTCCGCGGCCGCCTCCAGATCGACGCCGACGGCCGCATCGACATCAAGCGCGGCGGCGTGGTGCCCATCGCGAACCTGGCCCGGTTCCACGCCCTGCAAGCGAGGGTCACCGTCTCGGACACGATCGGCCGCCTGCGCGGCGCCGCCCACGTCGGCTCGATCGAGGCCGAGCGGGCCGCGGGGCTCGAGGAGGCCTTCGAGCTCGTCACCCGCCTACGGCTCGAGCACCAGGCGGCCGAGGTCGAGGCGGGGAGCCCACCCACGAACCGGGTCGCCCCGGCCGACCTGGCGCCGCTCACCCGTGGCCAGCTCCTGAGCGCCCTGCGCGCGGTGGCCGACGCACAGCATGCGCTCGCCAGGTTCGTGCCGCTCGGCATGTAGCAGCGGACACGTTTCCCCGCGAACCCTTTACTCCGGCCGACCGACCTGATTCACTAGGCGCAATAACCCGTTCCCAAGGAGGTCTCATGGCGGTCGATAGCGGCGCTCCTGACTATGAGGGTGGTGGCCTGAGCCGGGAGACGAACTGGTGGGGCGCGTTCGTGATCGGCCTCGCCGGCACGATCCTCGTGACGGGTATCGCGCCCGTGATGGTGACGTCGCTCGGGGCGGCAGCGATCCCCGTCATGGTCGTGATCACGATCACGGGGTATCTGCTGTGCCTGCTCCTGGCGGAGCTCTCCGCGATGATGCCGGAGCGCACGGGCGGCTCGCCGACCTACGCCTACGTGGCGTACAAGGACAAGTGGCCGCGGTTCGCCAAGCACGTCAACGGCTTCACGTCGTGGGCATATTGGCTCGGCTGGTTCCCGGTCGCGCCGTTGAACATGATCCTGGCGTCCTTCTACATCGTGGACAAGTTCGGCCTCTCGACCAAGGGGTTCACGCCGATCCACACCCAGATCGCCTACTGGACGATCATCATATCGGTGGTCGGCATCCTGCTCGTCTTCATCCCGGCGTGGCTTGGCATCCGCCTGGGCGCCATGTTCGCGACCGTGCTCGGGCTGCTCTCCATGATCCCGCTGACGCTGCTTGCGCTGATGCCGTTCCTGCACCCGTCGGCTGCCAACTGGGGCAACCTGTCCGGCTTTCACCAGCTCGACGGCTCCAGCTTCTTCTCGGCCGACCTGGGGCACAACTGGCTCGTGATCTACATCGCCTTCTCGTTCCTGCTTACGTGGAACGTGATCGCGATGGAGGCTGCCGCCTGCTACATCGGCGAGTGCCGCGACCCCGAGCGTGACGCCAAGATCGCGATGAACCTGGAGGGCCTCTACGGCCTCTTCATCTACACGATGATCCCGGTCGCGTTCGTTGTCGTACTGGGCGCCACCAAGCTGAGCGACCCCATCCAGGCTGATCCCAGGACGATCTTCTCCACGTTCGCGACAGCGGTGTTCGGCACTGGGGCGAACTGGCTCGACTGGCTGATCTCGATCATGCTCATCATCGCGCTCTCGCTCTCGGTGCTGAACGCGATCATGGGCTCTGCGCGTGCGCTGCACCAGATGTCGATCGACGGCGAGTTCCCGCGCATCTTCTCGAAGGTGAACAAGCACGGCGTGCCCGGCTTCTCGATGGGCTTCAACGTCGTATGCTCGATCGCCCTCATCTTCACCGGCGGCGCGGTCGAGATCTACTCGCTCTCGAACGTCGGCTATCTGGCGTCGTTCATCCCGGTGCTGGTGGGGTACTACCTGCTGCGCAAGTACCGCCCCGATATGCGCCGTCCGGTCAGACTGCCGGAGTTCTTCAAGTACATCGCCCTGGCGATGGCGGTCGGCTACTTCGTCATCTGGAGCTACGGCGGCCTCGTCTACACCTCGCTTCCGAACGCGCTCCTGGGTGGGGCTGACACAAGGATCTACTTCTTCATCGGCTGGGTGATCCTGCTCTCGTACCTGCCGCTGTACTGGTACCGGATCAAGGTCGAGGATCCGAAGTACGCCAGGGACGCGCCGCCCGACGCGCCCCAGATGGCAGCCGGCGACTGACCGCGGAATCACGGGTGGGAGCGGTGTTCCGCCGGGCATCGCCCCCACCCGATCCCGCCACGCTGCGCGTCGAGCGCCTGGTGGTCGCCTCCGAGGGCCGCCCGATCGACTGGACGGTGCTCCAGCAGGCGTTCGAGCTCGCGCGCCCGGCCAAGGCGAAGGTGCGCGTGATCTCGATCGCCCGCGTCTGGGGGACCGCGCTCGGGTTCCCCAATCCCCACCTCAACCCGAGCAGGCGCGAGTGGGACGCCCAGCGGCTGCTCGTCCGCGAGGCGGTCGAGGCGCTCGAGAAGGCGGGCTTCGACGCGTCGGGCCATATCGTCGGCACTCGTCGTGCGGCCAAGCGGATCGTGGCCGAGGCGGCCGGCTTCGGAGCCGAGGCGATCGTGATGGGCGCCGACCCGAAGCGGCTGCTGATCGGCGACTTCCTGTGGTCGCAGGAGCCCCATCGAGTCGCCCGCCGTGCCCGTGTGCCGGTGTATCTCGTCCCGCTGGGAACGCCTCGATCCGGCTGACCGGCGAGCTTAGGTAGACTCGCCGCGAGAAGATGCGAGTCCTCCTTGTCGGATCCGGCGGTCGCGAGCACGCCCTGGCGTGGGCGCTCGCGCGCTCCCCCTTGCTCGGGGAGCTGCACGCTGCCCCGGGCAACCCGGGGATCGGCACGCTCGCGCGGCTGCACCCCGTCCCGGTGTCCGACCTCGAGGGGCTGACCCGCCTCGCGGTCGAGCTCTCAGCAGACCTGGTTGTGGTCGGCCCGGAGGCGCCGCTCGTGGCCGGCCTCGCCGACCGCCTGGCGGCGGCGGGCGTCGCCGTGTTCGGCCCGTCGGCCGCGGCCGCGCAGCTCGAGGGGTCCAAGACATTCGCAAAGACCGTGATGGAGGCCGCCGGCGTGCCGACGGCCCGGTTCGCGGTGTGCGACACGGTCTCGGCGGCGCACGCCGCGATCGCCGAGGCGGACGGCGACGTGGTGGTCAAGGCGGACGGCCTCGCCGCCGGCAAGGGCGTCGTCGTGTGCTCGTCGATCGCCGAGGCGCACGCGGCCGTCGCGGCCGCGCTCGTGGACGACCGCTTCGGCGTGGCCGGGCGCAGGGTGCTGATCGAGGAGCGGCTCGAGGGCGAGGAGCTCTCGCTGCTCGCCCTCTGCGACGGCGAGCACGTGCTCCCGCTCGCGCCGGCGCGCGACTACAAGCGCGCGGGCGACGACGACTCCGGCCCGAACACGGGCGGCATGGGGTCGATCTCGCCGGTGCCGGGCGTCGGCCCCGACGTCGTCGCCGACATCATCGCCCGCGTGCACAAGCCGGTGGTGAACGAGCTTGCCCGCCGCGGTGCGCCGTATCGCGGTTGTCTCTATGCAGGGCTGATCCTCACGGCCGACGGGCCGCGGGTGATCGAGTTCAACGCCCGCTTCGGCGACCCCGAGTCGCAGGTGATCCTGCCGCGCACCGCGGGCGACGTGCTCGCGTTGCTCGCCCGGGCCGCCGGCGGGACGCTCGCCGGATGCGAGGCCGAGGTGGCGGAGCCCGCGTGTGTCAGCGTCGTCGTCGCGTCCCGTGGCTATCCGGAGTCGCCGCAGCTCGGCGACCGGATCACCGGCGTGGACGAGGCGGAGGAGATCGACGGCGTGACGGTCTTTCATGCCGGGACAGCGACCGGCGTTGATGATCGCCTCGAGACGGCCGGAGGGCGTGTGCTCAACGTGACGGCCGTCGGCCCCGACTTCGACACGGCGCGCCGCCGGGCCTACGCCGGTGTCGACGCCGTCAACATCGACGGCGCCCACCATCGCAGCGACATCGGCCGCGCGGCCGCAGACGCGGAGCACGTGCATGCGTGACCCCGTGCCGGCGCCCGAGGTCAAGCACCTGTGGGCCGAGCTCGAGACCGACGGGCCGCAGGTCGGGATCATCATGGGATCCGAGTCCGACCGCGAGGTGATGGAGGCCGCCGCCACGGAGCTCGCCGAGCGCGCGATCACGTACGAGATGCAGGCGCTCTCGGCTCACCGCGATCCGCGCGGCGTGGCCGAGTACGCGTCGACCGCCGCGCTGCGCGGCGTGCGCGTGATCATCGCCGGCGCCGGCAAGGCCGCCGCGCTGCCCGGCGTCGTCGCCGCCTACACCGAGCTGCCCGTGATCGGCGTCCCGATCCGCACATCCGACCTGGGCGGGATGGACTCGCTGCTCTCGATCGTGCAGATGCCGCCCGGGGTCCCCGTGGCCTGCATGGCGATCAACGGCGCTCGCAACGCGGCCATCTTCGCCGCCAAGATCCTCGCGCAGGGCACGATCCCGCCCTCGACCACCGAGTTCTAGCCCGACGGGCCTCAGGCCGGGGCGGCGAAGTCGACAGCGGCGGTCTTGGCGGTCCCCGCCGTGCGCCCCGGCGCCGTCTGGTAGGCCCAGTAGAGGTTCGTGTGGGCGATCACCTGGTCGGGCGGCGGCGCTCCCCACTCCGACTGATCCTCGGTCGTATGGGCGTCGCTGACGAGGGTCGCGTCGTACCCCCTGGCGAAGGCCCCGTGGAGCGTCGAACGGACGCACCAATCGGTCTGCGCGCCGACGACGACCAGTCGACCGACACCGAGGCCGGCCAGAACGGTCTCGAGGGCGGTGCCCTCAAAGGAGTCGCCGTGGTTCTTTTCTACCAGCGGCTCTGCGTCATCCGGAGCGAGCTCCGGGACGATCTTCCAGCCGTCGCTGCCCCGTGCCAGGTGCGCATCGGAGTGCTGCACCCACACCACGGGCACACCCTCCCGCCGCGCCCGCTCGACAAGGCTGCCGACGTTCGCGACGACCGCGTCACGCGCATGCGCCCGATCGACGGCGGCGTTCTGCACGTCGACGACGAGCAGCGCGGTGTTCGGACGATTCTCGAGCGTGCTCATCGATTCTCCCCTTCGTTCGCGCTGGGCGCCTGCATCTACGCACCGTAGACCTCCCACGGAGAGTTTGCCCGGAACCCCATGTCGGGCGCCACGCGCGCAGCAGCGCTCGGGACGTCCGCTCCGGCTGGTCGGGGGATGCGCCACTTGTCGTCATGTACACACGACA
Source organism: uncultured Actinomycetes bacterium (assembly GCA_963825325.1). GTDB lineage: Bacteria > Actinomycetota > Thermoleophilia > Gaiellales > JAICJC01 > JAICJC01. The sequence goes on along the minus strand of CAWGSU010000001.1, from coordinate 455,562 downwards.
ATTGCAGTTCCCCGACAAACTCGCCACACCCCGCCACCCACACGCGACACCCCCGCGCTCATACTCGTGGACATGGATCCTGCCGACGCCCCGACGCTCTACAAGGCTCGCGGCATGCCGCTCAAGCAGGCGTGCTGCGCGATCTGCGTCGACCGGACGCGGGGGCGCACGCGCAGGGTGACATTGACCAATCGCGTCAGCATCCACCTGTGCGAGGCGCACGCGAGCCACGGGTTCCAGAAGCGGCGGGGCGGGCGGGACTTCGTGCGGACGCTGATGGGGGTGTGGCGGGCGAACGACTGCCTGACGCTCGCCCGCAGCCGGGCGCTCGACGCCCACCTCGCGGCGCTGCGCGCTCAGCCGGCCCGGCCGCGGCCCGGCAGCTACACGTGGCCCGAGCTGCGCCGCGACCTCGAGGGCGCCTACGCGATCGGGGCGACACCCGCCGAGCTCCACCCGGCCGTGCGCACATACCTGCAGCCGTACCCCGCCCGGCCGCCCAGCCGGCGCACGCTGCAGCGCTGGCACCGCGAGCGGCGCTGGCTCGCCCGCGCGCCCTGACGGCCCGCGCACCCGACGGGTTCCCGCCACCCCCTCCTGTAGACTGACCCCCCAGGCGCCCCTCCGACCAGAAGGCAGCGATTCCGGCTTGATCTCTCGCTATACCCGCCCCGCGATCGGCGCCGTGTGGTCGGACGAGCGCAAGTTCCAGCGGTGGCTGGACGTGGAGATCGCTGCGATGGCGGCCTGGGCCGAGCTCGGGGCTGTCCCGGTCGAAGCGGTGGCCGCAGTCCGCGCCCGCGCGCACGTCGACGTCGCCCGCATCGGCGAGATCGAGGGGCGCACGCACCACGACGTGCTGGCCTTCACCGAGTCGGTGGCCGAGGTCGTCGGCGAGCAGGCGCGCTGGTTCCACTACGGCCTCACGTCCTCGGACGTCGTCGACACGGCGCTCGCCCTGCAGCTGCGCGACGCCGGCGAGCTCCTGCTCGCGGGCATCGACGCGGTGGAGCAGGCGGCGGCGGTGCGCGCCGAGGAGTTCCGCCACACGCCGATCATCGGCCGCACCCACGGCGTCCACGCCGAGCCCACCACGTTCGGCTTGAAGCTGCTCGGCTGGGTGACCGAGATGCGGCGCCAGCGCATCCGCTTGGGCGACGCGTTCGCCGGCGTGCGCGTCGGCAAGCTCTCCGGCGCAGTCGGCGCCTACGCGAACTCCGACCCGCGCATGGAGGCGCTGGCGCTCGCGGAGCTCGGCCTCGAGCGCGAGGACGTCGCCACCCAGGTCGTGCCGCGCGACCGCCACGCCGCCCTGCTCTCGGCGATTGCGGGCGCCGGCGCGTCGCTGGAGCGGTTCGCGCTCGAGGTGCGCCACCTGCAGCGCACCGAGGTGCGCGAGGCGCTCGAGCCGTTCGCCGCCGGGCAGAAGGGCAGCTCGGCGATGCCGCACAAGCGCAATCCGATCGTGTGCGAGCGCATCTGCGGCCTCGCCCGCATCCTGCGCGCGAATGCGCACGTCGGCCTCGAGGACGTGGCGCTCTGGCACGAGCGCGACATCTCGCACTCGTCGGCCGAGCGCGTCGTCCTGCCCGACTCGACGATCGCCCTGGACTACATGCTCGACCGCGCGCGCTGGCTGATCGAGGGCCTTGCGGTCGACCCCGAGCGGATGCTGCGAAACCTGGAGGCGTCGCACGGCCTCGTCTTCTCGGGCCGCGCGCTCCTGCGCCTCGTCGAGTCCGGCATGAGCCGCGAGCGCGCATACGAGCTCGTGCAGCGAAACGCGCTGGCCGCCTGGGACCGCGAGGTGCCGCTGCGCGACCTGCTCGAGGCCGATGCCGAGGTCGCGCCCGTGCTGGATGCCGCCGACCTCGACCAGATCTTCGATCTCGACGCCCTGCTCGTCCACGTAGACGAGATCTTCGACCGCACGCTACGACGCCCGGAGGTTGCCCATGCCTGACACCCTGTCCCATCTGCACGAGGCCTCCGGGAAGGTTCGGGAGCTGTACGGATTCGGCGACCGGCTGCTGCTGGTCGCGTCCGACCGCATGTCGGCGTTCGATGTCGTGCTGCCGACCCCGATCCCCGACAAGGGCAGGGTGCTTACCGGGCTCTCGCGGTTCTGGTTCGAGCGCACGCGCGACCTGGTGCCCAACCACATGATCAGCGTCGACATCGCCGACTTCCCCGCCGAGGCGCGCGACATGCCCGACGTAGCCGGCCGCGCGATGCTGGCCACGCGCCTGACGATGCTGCCGATCGAGTGCGTCGTGCGCGGCTATCTGGTCGGCTCCGGCTGGAAGGACTACCGTGCCACCGGCTCGGTGTGCGGGCATGCGCTACCGGGCGGCCTGCGCGAGGCCGACAAGCTGCCCGAGCCGCTGTTCACGCCGTCGACCAAGGCGACCGAGGGGCACGACGCGAACATCGACCGCGCCGCCGGCGTCGCGCTCGTCGGTGAGGAGCGCTTCAGTCGTATCGAGGAGCTCTCGATCGCGCTCTACCGCGCCGCGGCCGACTACGCGCTCGAGCGCGGCATCATCATCGCCGACACGAAGTTCGAGTTCGGCGAGGACGCCGAGGGCCGCATCGTCGTCGGTGACGAGGTGCTGACGCCGGACTCGTCGCGGTTCTGGCCGGTCGACGAGTACGCCCCCGGCGGCTCGCCGCCGTCCTATGACAAGCAGTACGTGCGCAACTGGCTCGAGACGCTCGACTGGGACAAGACGCCGCCCGGCCCCGAGATCCCGGCCGAGGTCGTGGCGGGCACCCGTGCCCGCTACGTCGAGGCCTACGAGCGCATCACCGGCGAGCCGTTTGACGCGTACCTCGAGGCCACCCGGAGCCGCTCGTGAGGGTGACGGTGACGGTGCGCCCGCGGGCCGGCATCCTCGATCCGCAGGGCGAGGCGCTGCGGCGCTCGCTGCAGGGCCTGGGCTACGCGGCGTCCGACGTCCGCGCCGGCAAGGTGTTCGACCTCGAGCTCGACGCCACCGACGCGCGCGAGGCGTTGCGCCTGGCGGGCCGGATCGCCGAGCAGGTGCTGTCGAACCCGCTGATCGAGGACTTCGAGGTCACCGCGAACGAGCCGGTGCCCACGTGAGCCCGCGCGTCGCGGTGCTGGCCTTCCCGGGCTCGTGCGACGATCGCGACGCGCTGCGGGCGGTCGAGCTCGTCGGCGCCGACCCCGTCCGCGTCTGGCACGCCGACGACGACCTGGGCGGCGCCGAGGCGGTCATCGTCCCCGGCGGGTTCAGCTACGGAGACTATCTGCGGCCGGGCGCCCTCGCGGCGCGCTCGCCGGCGATGGCGGCGGTGCGCGCGCTGGCCGAGGCCGGCGGGCCTGTGCTCGGCATCTGCAATGGGTTCCAGGTGCTGACCGAGGCGGGTCTGCTCCCCGGCGTGCTGCGCCCGAACGCCCATCTGCAGTTCCGCTGCGAGGACGCCGGGCTGCGCGTCCAGCGGCAGTCGCCGTGGCTGCCCGACCTCGTGGCCGGCGACGTCCTGGAGATCCCGGTGAAGCACCACGACGGCTGCTTCTTCGCGACCCCGGCTCAGCTTGAGGACCTCGACGCGAGCGGCCAGGTGCTGCTGCGCTACGTGCGCAACCCCAACGGGTCGGTCGAGTCGATCGCCTGCATCACCAACGCCGCCGGCAACGTGGCCGGCCTGATGCCGCATCCCGAGCATGCCGTCGACCCGTTGCTCGGATCGGTCGACGGCCGCATCCTGCTGAGAGGCCTGCTCGAGCAGGCCGCAGTCGGGAGCCCCGCCTAGGATGCGAGGGTGAGCGCCGTCTCGTCGCATTCCCTGCACCGCTCGCTCGGTCTGACCGACGCCGAGTTCGAGCGCATCGGCGAGCTCCTCGACCGCGAGCCGAACGACTTCGAGCTCGCCGTGTTCTCGCTGCTCTGGAGCGAGCACTGCGCCTACAAGCACTCGCGCAGGCTGCTCGCCGGCCTGCCGACCGCGGGCGAGCGCGTGCTGCAGGGCCCCGGCGAGAACGCCGGCGTCATCGATGTCGGCGACGGCCTCGCGGTCGCGCTCAAGGTCGAGAGCCACAACCATCCGTCGGCGGTCGAGCCGTTCCAGGGCGCCGCCACCGGCGTCGGCGGCATCCTGCGCGACATCTTCGCGATGGGCGCACGCCCGATCGCGATCCTCGACTCGCTTCGGTTTGGCGAGCTCGACTCCGAGCGCCAGCGCCACCTGTTCGCCCGCGTCGTCGCGGGCGTCGGCCACTACGGCAACTGCGTCGGCGTCGCGAACGTCGGCGGCGAGGTCGAGTTCGAGCCGGCCTACGCGCAGAACTGCCTCGTGAACGCGATGTGCGTCGGGGTGCTCCCGGCTGACCGCCTGCAGTCTGCGGGCGCCGCCGGCGCCGGCAACCTGCTCGTGCTGTACGGATCGAAGACGGGCCGCGACGGCATCGGCGGGGCGAGCGTGCTCGCGTCGCAGGGCTTCGAGGAGGGCTCGGAGGCCAAGCGCCCGAGCGTTCAGATCGGCGACCCGTTCACCGGCAAGAAGCTGATCGAGTGCACGCTCGCGCTGCTCGACGCGGGGCTCCTGGTCTCGCTGCAGGACCTGGGCGCGGCGGGCCTGGCCTCGTCGACGTCCGAGATGGCCTCGGCCGGCGGGGTGGGGCTCGACGTCGACCTCTCCGCCGTGCCCGTCCGCGAGCAGGGGATGGAGCCGTTCGAGATCATGATCTCCGAGTCGCAGGAGCGCATGGCCGCCATCGTCGAGCCCGGCTCGTGGCCGGCCGTCGAGGCGCTCTGCCGGCGCTGGGAGATCGACGCCACCGTCATCGGCGAGGTGACCGAGACCGGGCACCTGCGCGCGTTCCACGCGGGCGAGCTCGTCGGCGACATCCCCGTGACGACGCTGACCGACAACGCCCCGCGCTACGAGCTCGCCTGCGAGCGCCCCAGCCGCCTCGAGGACGAGCCGCGCGCCGCGCTCGACCCCGAGACGACCCCGGACGTCGCTCTGCGCGCGCTGCTCGCCTCGCCGGGCATCGCCAGCCGCGCCTGGGTCACCCGGCAGTACGACCAGCTCGTCGGCTCGGGCACCGTGGTGCGGCCCGGCGGGGATGCCGCGGTCGTGCGGCTCACCCCCTCCAACCGCGCCATCGCGATCAGCCTCGACGGCAACGGCCGGCGCACCTGGCTCGACCCGCGCCGCGGCGGCATGAGCGCCGTCTGCGAGGCGGCCCGCAACGTCGCCTGCACGGGCGCGCGGCCCGCGGCGGTCACCAACTGCCTCAACTTCGGCAACCCGGAGGATCCCGAGATCGGCTACGAGCTGGCCGAGGCGATCGCCGGCATGGCGGCGGCCTGCACCGCCCTCGGCCTGCCGGTCGTGTCGGGCAACGTCTCGCTCTACAACGAGCACGACGGCCGGCCGATCCTGCCGACGCCCGTCGTGGGCGTCGTCGGCGTGCTCGACGACGCCGAGCTCGCCGTGCGCATCGGCTTTTGCGAGGCCGGCGACGTCGTGCTCCTGGCCGGCGCCGGCACCGGCGCGCTGGATGGGTCGGATTACCAGAAGGTGATCTCGGGTGCGGTGGCCGGGCGCATTCCCGAGCCCGACCTCGAGGGCGAGCGGGCGCTGCATGCCTTCCTGGCCACCGCGGCCGAGCGCAAGCTGCTGCGAAGCGCGCACGACGTCGGCGGCGGCGGCCTCGCGGTCGCGGTGGCCGAGTCGGCGATGGCGGGCGGCATCGGGGTGCGCGTCGAGGAGGCGGACGACCTCTTCGGCGAGGGCGACGGCCGGGTCGTCGTCTCGGCGCGGCGGGCCGACGTCGCGGCGTTGCGCAAGCTCGCCTCGGGCGTGCCGCTGCGAAGGCTGGGCGCCGTGGGCGGCAGCGAGATCGCCGTCGGCGCGGCCCGGATCGCGCTGGCCGAGGCCGTCGCGGCGTACGAGGGCGCGATCCCGCGGATCATGGACGGTGACGCCTGATGTGCGGCGTGTTCGGCATCTACGCCCCGGCGGACGACCCCGATCGCGGCGTCGCGCGGATGACGTTCTTCGGCCTCTTCGCGCTCCAGCACCGCGGCCAGGAGAGCGCCGGCATCGCCGTGTCCGACGGCGCCCGCATCACGGCGATGAAGGACATGGGCCTGGTCAGCCAGGTGTTCGACGAGCCGCGGCTCTCCGGCCTCGAGGGCCACATCGCCATCGGACACGCCCGCTACTCGACCACCGGCTCGACCGTGTGGCAGAACGCGCAGCCGGTGGTGCGCCACGCGGGCGGGCGCACGGTCGCGCTCGGGCACAATGGCAACCTGACGAACACCGCCGCCCTGCGCGAGGAGCTGCTCGCGCGCCGCGTGTCGATGCGCTCGACTTCGGACACCGAGGTGATGGCGGCGCTGATCGCCGAGCACGGCGCCGCCGACCTCGGCGACGCGATCGCCGACGTGATGGGCCGGATCGAGGGCGCCTTTGCCGCCGTGGTCATGAGCGAGCGCGCGCTCGCGGGCTTCCGCGATCCCGACGGGATCCGCCCGCTCGCGGTCGGCCGGCTCGACGACTCGTGGGTGCTCGCGTCCGAGACATGCGCATTCGACCTGATCGGCGCCCGCACCGAGCGCGAGCTCGAGCCGGGCGAGATGGTCGTGATCGACGAGAACGGCCCGCGATACCGGCGCGTCGGCGACCGGCCGGGCTCGCTGTGCGTGTTCGAGTACATCTACTTCGCCCGCCCCGACTCGGTGATGGGCGGCCGCGGGTTGCACGAGGTGCGGCGGCAGATGGGCGAGCGGCTGGCCGACGAGGCCCCGGTCGAGGCCGACGTCGTCATCGGCGTGCCCGACTCGGGGACGCCGGCGGCGGTCGGCTTCGCCCAGCGCAGCGGGATCCCCTTCGGCGAGGGGCTGGTCAAGAACCGCTACGTCGGCCGCACGTTCATCCAGCCCGACCAGGCGCTGCGCGAGCGCGGCGTCAAGCTCAAGTTCAACGCGCTGCGCTCGGTGCTCGAGGGCCGCCGCGTCGTCGTGGTCGACGACTCCATCGTGCGCGGCTCGACCACGCGCAAGCTGGTGGGGATGCTGTTCGAAGCCGGCGCGCGCGAGGTGCACCTGCGCGTGTCGTCGCCGCCGATCGTCTCGCCCTGCTTCTACGGCATCGACATGGCCGACCAGGACGATCTGATCGCGGCCGGCCGCAGCATCGAGGAGGTGCGCGAGCGGCTCGGTGCGACGTCGCTCGCCTACCTGTCGCTCGACGGGCTCGAGGCGACCACGGGTCCGGCTGACGGCTTCTGCCGCGCCTGCCTGACCGGGGTGTACCCAACCGACATCCCCGCCGACATGCGCCTCGCAAAGCTGCGCTTCGAGGCGGCGCCGGTGCCGGTGGAGATCCGGTGAGCGAGGACCCGCCGCCGCTGACGTACGCCGGCTCGGGCGTCAGCCTGGACGCCTCCGATGCGGTGGTCGAGCGCATCCGCGCCGCGGTCACCTCGACGCACAGCCGCCAGGTGCTCGGCGGCCACGGCGGCTTCGCCGGCCTCTACACGCCGTCGGTCGGCGACCCGCTGATCGCGGGCGGCTGCGACGGCGTCGGGACGAAGGTGCTGCTGGGAGCGGCCGCGGGCCGGCACGCCGGACTGGGCACAGATCTCGTCGCCATGAGCGTGAACGACGTGCTGACATCGGGCTGTCGGCCCGCCTTCTTCATGGACGTCATCACCTGCGCCCAGGTCGACGTCGAGGTGGTCGCCGCGCTCGTCGAGGGCATCGCCGCAGGCTGCCGCGAGGCCGGCTGCGCCCTGCTCGGCGGCGAGACGGCCGAGCACCCCGACATGATGCGGCCGGGCGAGTTCGACCTGGCCGGGTTCTGCGTCGCGATCGCCGAGCGGCGCGAGCTCGTATCCGGCAGCCGCGTCAAGGCGGGCGACGCCATCCTCGGCCTGCCGGCGAGCGGGCCGCACGCAAACGGCTTCTCGCTCGTGCGGCGGCTGCTCGAGCGGGCGGGCATCGGCCTGGACGACACCCCGGACGCGCTCGGCGGGCAGAGCGTCGCCGACGCCCTCCTCGAGCCGACGCGCATCTATGCCCGCCCGGTGGGCGAGCTCACGCGCACCGTCGACGTGCGGGCGATGGCGCACATCACCGGCGGGGGCATCCCCGGCAACCTCGCGCGCCAGTTCCCCGCGGATCTGGGCGCCGAGATCGACCTCGCCTCGTGGCAGCGGCCGGCCGTCTTCGACTGGCTGGGCTCGCTCGGCGTCGAGGAGGACGAGCTGCGGCGCGTCTTCAACCTCGGTCTGGGCTACGCGGCCGTCGTCGAGCCCGACTCGGTGCCGGCCGCGCTCGCGGCGCTCGAACGCGGCGGCTGCGCGGGCTTCGTCGCCGGCAGCGTCGGCGAGGGCGCGGGGGTGCGCTTCCGCTGAGGGTCGGCGTGCTCATCTCCGGTGAGGGCACGAACCTGCAGGCGCTGATCGATGCCCCCGATATCGACGTCGCATGCGTCGTCTCGAGCAGCGCCGAGGCGCCCGGCCTCGACCGTGCCCGCCGGGCCGGCATCCCGGCACACGCCGCCGACGGCGAGGACGAGACGCTGGCGTTCCTGGCCGGGTACGGCGTCGACCTGGTTGTCCTGGCCGGATACATGCGCATCCTGTCGGCCGCGTTCGTCGGCCGCTACTCGGGCCGGATCCTGAACGTGCATCCGGCCCTCCTGCCCGCGTTCCCGGGTGCGGCGGCGATCGCCGACGCCGTCGGCCACGGGGTCAAGGTCACCGGCGTGACGGTGCATCTGGTCGACGCCGAGCACGTGGCAGCCGACACCGGGCCTATCGTCCTGCAGGAGGCGCTGGCCGTTTCGTATGATGACACCGCCGCGGACGTCGCCGAGCGCCTTCATGGGATCGAGCATCGGTTGCTGCCGGAGGCGGTGCGGTTGTACGGGGCGGGCAGGATCCACGTCGATGGACGGCGGGTGAGGGTGAGCGGATGAAGATCAGACGAGCCCTGATATCGGTCAGTGACAAGAACGGCCTCTCGACGCTCGCGCTCGGGCTGCACGCCCTCGGCGTCGAGCTGATCTCGACCGCGGGCACGGCCGCGTTCCTGGAGCAGGCCGGTGTTCCGGTGACGACGGTCGAGGCGCTGACGGGCTCAGCCGAGCTCCTGGGCGGCCGGGTGAAGACGCTGCACGCGTCGCTCCACGCTGCGATCCTCGCGCGCCGCGACCACCCCGACGACATGGCCTCGCTCGAGGCGGCCGGGATCGCGCCGATCGACCTCGTCGTCTGCAACCTCTACCCGTTCCGGTCGGTGGCCGCGCGCCGGGGCGTCTCCGAGGCCGAGGTGATCGCGAACATCGACATCGGCGGGCCGACGATGGTGCGGGCCGCCGCCAAGAACTTCCACTCGGTCGCCGTCGTCACCGAGCCCGACCGCTACGGCTTCATGCTCGACGAGCTGAACTCGTCCGGCGGCGAGCTCTCGATCGATACTCGCCGCGACCTGGCCGGCGAGGCCTTCTCGCCACGTTGCGTCGTACGACTCCGCGGTCGCCGCCTGGTTCACCGACACCGAGCCCTTCCCCGACCGGATGACGATCGATCTGGTCAAGGTGGGCGACCTCGCCTACGGCGAGAACCCGCACCAGCGGGCGGCGTTCTATCGCGAGGCGGGCGCGCGCCGGCACGTGCTCTCGCGCATCGACCAGGTGAGCGGCAAGCCGCTGTCGTTCAACAACCTCGCCGACCTGCAGGCCGCGCGCACGATCGCGGCGGCGTTCCAGCTGCCCGCCTGCGCAATCGTGAAGCACGCGAACCCGTGCGGCGTCGCCGTCGGGGCGACGCTCGAGGAGGCGTATGCGCGCGCGCTCGCGTCCGACCCGCTGTCGGCGTTCGGGGCGGTGATCGCCGTCAATCGGCCGGTCAACGGCGCGCTCGCCGAGCGCATCATCGAGACCAAGGTCGACGTCCTCTTCTCACCCGGCTACGACGACGCCGCCCGCGAGACGCTCCAGTCCAAGCCGACGACGCGCGTGCTCGAGGACCGCGAGCGGCGCAAGACGAGCCCCGGCGAGCGCGACCTGCGCCGGGTGCTGGGCGGCGTGCTGATCCAGGATCGCGACAACGAGACCGAGGACCGCGCCGACATGCAGGTGGTGTCCGAGCAGGCCCCGGGCAAGCGCGAGTGGGAGGACATGCTGTTCGCCTGGCGGACGGTGCACTTCGTCCGCTCGAACGCGGTCGTGATCGCCCGCGACCTGGCCGCCGTCGGGATCGGCGCCGGTCAGATGAGCCGGGTGGACGCCGTGCGCATGGCCGTCGCCAAGGCGGACGAGCGCGCCCAGGGCGCCGTGCTTGCGTCGGATGGGTTCTTCCCGTTCGCCGACGGCCCCGAGGCCGCCTTCGCCGCCGGCGTGCGCGCGATCGTCCAGCCGGGCGGCTCGGTGCGCGACGCCGAGGTGATCGCGGCCGCAAACGCCGCCGGCGCGGCCATGGTCTTCACCGGCCGCCGCCACTTCCTGCACTAGCCCTCCGGCGCTACGACTCGGCCAGCAGGCGCTCGTAGGCCCGCTCGTAGTCCTGCACCATGCGCCGGGCCGAGAAGCGCTCCTCGGCCACCGCGCGCACGTCCTCGGGGTCGAGCGTGAGCATCTGCGGGATGCATGCCGCCATCTCGTCGATGGTGTCGACCACGAGGCCGCCGCGCCCGTGCTCGACGACCTCGGGGACGGCGCCGAGGCGGGTGGCCAGCACCGGCGTCCCACAGGCCATCGACTCGACCATCACGAGCCCGAACGGCTCCGGCCACTGGATCGGGAACACCGTCACAGCGGCCTTCTGCAACAGCTCGACCTTCTCGTTGTGCGACACCTCGCCGACGTACTCGATGTCGGCGGACAGATAGGGCCGGACGGCGGCGTCGAAGTACTCGTGCTCGATCGGGTCGTGGATCTTGCCGGCGAGCCGCAGCGGCAGGCCCGCCTCGCGCGCGACGCGCACGGCGTTGCCCGCCCCCTTGTCCGGCGACATGCGGCCCAGGAACAGCAGGTAGCCGTCGTTGCCCGGGTGGATGGGGTAGCTGTCCAGATCGATCGCGTTGTGGCACGTCGCCAGCCAGTTCAGCTCGGGACGCGGGCTGCGCTGGTTCTCGGACAGCGACACGAGCCGGGCGCGCGGCGAAACGCGGTTGATCTGGGCGTAGACGAGCCCCGGCTCGCCGGTGAGCGGGCCGTGGACGGTGTGGCAGAACGGCGTTGCGATCGCCTGGCCGAGCGCGCAGGCAAGCGGGCCGGAATGGTCGTGCACGACGTCGTAGTCACCCGCCTCCTCGAGACAGGTGAGCGTGTGGTGCAGGTCGGGGAGCGACATGCCTATGCGGTAGGACGGCGGCTCGTCGTAGGTCGTCACGAGCCGGGCCTTCGTCTGCGAGTCGCCGGCCGCGTAGAGGGCGACCTCGTGACCATGGTCGACGAGGCCGTCGGCCAGGATCGACACGACCCACTCGATCCCTCCGTAGCGCACCGGGGGGACCGCGAACCAGGCCGGTGCCAGCAGGGCGATCCTCACGGAGCGATGTTACTGCGGCGGCGGCGGTGGGTGGGGATGGTGGCCCATCGGCGGGTGCGGCGGCCGCGGCCGCCGCGGCGGCGCGGTTCCGGCCAGCACCGGCTCCAGCCGTTCGAGCGCCGCGGCGAGCGCGTCTGCTTCGTGCGGTGCGAGCGCCACGAGCATGGGGTCGAGCCGCTGCCGGACCAGCATCTGGGCCGAAGCGAGCACCCGCTCGCCCTCGGGGGTGAGCGCGGGCCGGCGGCGGCGGCGGTCATCGCCCGCGGCCGTGCGCTCGACCGTCCCCGCGCGCTCGAACGCCGCCATCAGCTGCGACACCGCCGCCTCCGAGACGCCGGCGGCGCGGGCGAGATCGGCGGCCGACTCCGTTCCGGCGGCGATCGCGCGCAGGCCGAGGTACTGGCCGAGCGTGAGCGGTGGGTCGTGGCCTGCCAGCACGCGCTCCATCCAGCGGGTCACGAGCGGCGCGACGGCGGCGAGCGTGTCGGCGGTGTTTCGCGTGCGCGGCCGCGGGGGCATATACTTAAGTTAGCTTTAGGATATGGAAGGGATCCGCCCCATGAACGCTCTGTTCGCCGCCATCCACGCCGCCCTCGCGGCCTCGATTCCGCTCGTGTGCTTCCTGACCGCCGTGATCTGGCTGGCGAACGTCGCCGACCGCACGGGGCTCGCCGGCCGGATCGCACACGTGCTGGCCGGGCAGGCGCACGGCAGCACGGCGCGATTGTACGTGCTCGTGTGCCTGGCCTGTGCGCTGCTCACGGCGACCCTGTCGCTCGACGGCGCCGTCGTCGTGATGGTGCCGGTGATCCTCGCCCTGGTCGATCTCGGCGCTCCGGGCCGGCCGCTCCTGCTCGCGACGATCGGCGTGGCCAACGCGTTCTCGATCGCGGTCGTCCAGGGCAACCCCACGAACCTGGTCGTGATGAGCGGCCTGCACCTCGATCCGGGCACGTTCGACGCGACGATGATCGGCCCGGGCACGGCGGCTGCGCTCATCTGCGCCGCGGTCGTCGCCGTGCGTGAGTGGCCGCGCCTGCGCGGATCGGTGCGCACCGGCGCGGCGCCCGCGCTGGGAGCCGGCGCCGCGGTCGCGGCCGCCGCGCTCGTTACGGCCGGGATCGGCGAGGCGGCTGCGCCCGTCATCGGCCTGGCGCCGTGGTGGCCCGTCTGCATCGTCGCAGTCGTGACCGCGAGCTGGCTCGCGGTCACGGGCGTGCGCCCCCCGGGTGTGTCGGTGCCGTGGCGGATCGGCCTGTTCGTCACGGTGCTCGCAACAGCGCTCGGAGCCGCCGCGGACATCGCCGGCGTCTCGGCGGTGCGGCTCCCGTCCGGCTCTGTGTGGGCGCTTCTGGCGGTGACCGTGGTCGCCGCGGCGGTTGCCGCCACGGTGAACAACCTGCCCGCCGCCGTCGCCGCGGGCGCGCTCCTTCACTCCGGGCCGGCGGCGTTCGCCGTGCTCGCCGGTGTGTCCATCGGCGCCCTGGCGGGGTCGCGGGGATCGGTCGCGACGCTGCTCGTGCGCGACCTCGCAGGCCGCAGCTTCTCGGCCGCGATCGGCGAGGGCTATCTGCGTCTGTGGCCGGCGACCGCAACGGTCGCCGCGATGGCCGCGACCGCGCTCATCTGGTTCACGGCGATGCCTGCCTAGCGATTCTCGCGCCGCCACATGAACTTGAGGCCCGACCAGTCCTCGTCGATCGCGGCCACCTTCGTGTCGACGATCCCGAGCGGCAGGGCGTGCTCGCGCAGCGCATTCTCGGTGATGTCGCTTTGGTGGCCGCCCGCGCGCCGCGGCCATGCCACCCACAGCGAACCGGCGGGGAAGATACGCTGCGCCAGCGCCGGCAGCCGGTCGGGCAGCTCGGCCTCCTCGCGGAAGAACGCAACGACGACGTCGGCGGGGTCCGTCGCCGCAGCGGCCGTGACGCCGTCGGGGAGGGCGGGCACGGCCCACCCGGCGGGCGCGCCGTCGAGCGCGAGCCGCGTCCCCGGTTTGATGCCGAGCTTCTTCGCGAGCGGGGTCTGCGAGTAGCCGGCCATGCCGGCGCGATTGTATGACGCAGACATGCGTGATGTTTGGCGCCCGCGGGCGGATAGATCGATGATGCCTGCCACGAAGGAGTCCAGATGAACCCGCGTCGCTTCGCCATCCTCTCGCTCGCCCTGCTGGCTCTGTGGCCGGCGGCGCCGGCGGCCGCCAAGTCCATACCGGTGCACTCGGCCCGCGCATGCGGCCTGACCGGCTGTGTGCCCCTCCCGGCGCGGATGGTCTCGCAGATGCTCGGCCGGTTCGAGGGCGGCAACACGGGGAATCCGGGCATGCGTCTGGGGCCGTTCTACCGGCTGCACATCCGGCCGCAGTCCGGAGAGTCGCTGCTCTTCTATGTCCCGGTGAGCCGCATGATCGTCGTGAACGGGCAGACGTTGCGCGTCGGGCACCGCCACGCGGCCCGCCTCGGCGCCCTGCTCCGCGACCTGCAGCCGATCCCGCCCCGCATCGAGCGCGTGACGCTCGGCACCCATCCGGCCGCCCACCCGCTCGCCTACACGCCGCTTCTGTACGGCCGGCCGGTGTACCCGCCCGCGTCGGTGTGGAACCATCGCGACGTGCTGATCGCCATCGATCTCGCCGGCGGGACGCCGTGGAGCTACTGGGGCGGCGCCGAGTACTTCCCCTCGGCGCGGCTGCTGCACGTTCCCGACGGCGTGTGGGTGCGGGTGAGCCCCGCCCAGGCGGCGATGATCGCCTCCGACCTGCACCCGGGAGGGGGTGTGGCTCGCAGCGGCGGCACGAGCGCCGCGACGGTGGCGGTGGCGATCGCGGTCGCGGTCGTGATCGGCGGCATGCTGGTGGTGGTCCTGCGGCGGCGCCCCTGGCGGCGAGCCCGGGTTGCCTAGCTGGTGGCGGACGGGACGCCCGAGGCCCGGTTTCGTCGTGAGCAACATGACTTCGATGCGCTCTTCCGCGCCCACCACGCCGAGATCGTGCGCTACCTGGCGGCGCGGCTCGGATCCCGCGAGGAGGCGGGCGACGTGGCCGCCGACGTCTTCGTCGAGGCGTGGCGGCGGGCGCCGTCGCTGCGCTGGCGGGGCCGACCGGTGCTCGCCTGGCTCTACCGGGTCGCGGCCAACATGGCGGCCGACCGCATGAGTGCGCGCCGGCGCGAGCCGGTCGCGGCCGAGGTGGGCGACGCGCCGGCCGGCGGCGACGAGATGGCGGCCGTGGTCGAGCGCGATGCCCTGCGGCGCGCGCTCGCGACGCTGCCGCCGGATCACGCGCTCGCGGTGCACCTGCGGCTGGTCGAGGGCTACCCGTTCGCGGACGTCGCCCGGGTGATGGGCCGCAGCGTCGGCGCGTGCCAGATGCTCATGTTGCGCGCGGGCAGGGAGCTGGCCGAGGCGCTCGAGCGGGAGGGGATCGATGCGCCGCGGTGACGACGTGACGCTCGCACGTGCACTGGCCGAGGCCCTCGACGGGCGGGCCGAGCCGACGGGCGAGCTGCAGGCGATCGTGCGCGTGCTCGAGGCGGCCGCGGCCGAGGCCCGCTTCGACGTCGCAGCCGCCGAGACCGAGCGCGCCCTGGCAGCGGCCCGCCCGCGTCCGCGATCCCGCACGCGTCGCCGCTGGCCGGTGCCCGTCGCCGTGGCCGCCGCCGCGGCGGTCGCCCTGGCCGTGGTGCTCGTGCTCGTGTCGCCCTTCGGCTCCTCGCCCGTCGTCGACGTGCAGGCGCAGGCGCTCGCCGCCCTGGGCGGGCCGGGCGTCGTGCTCGAGGTGTCCGAGCGCATCGTGCCCGGGCCGGCGGGCGGGTTCGCGGCCTCAACGCGCACCGGGTGGATCGACCCCGCCCGCGGCCGCGCGGCATGGACGCAGCGTACGGCTGCCGGCACGGTGGTCGACCAGACGCTCGTCGAGCGCGGCCGCATCACCCGCTACGACCCTGCCACCGCGACGGCCGTCGTCGCGCGCACGTGCGCCGCGCTTGCCACCGGGTGCGCCGCCGCGGTCGACCCCGTCGCCGTCTACCGCCAGGCGCTCCTGCGCGCCTCGGCGACGTCGGCGCGGCCTGTGATGTTCGCCGGCCGCAGCGCCTACTCGTTCGCGCTCCCGGTGGTGCGGCTGGCCGACGCCGCCCGCATCGCCCAGGTCGTCACGGTCGACGCGCGCTCGCTCCTGCCCGAGCGGATCGAGTGGCGCCTCCACGGCACGGACGGGCGCGCGCGCACGGTGGCCGTGATCGACGTCGAGCACGTCACGGCTGTCCCCCGCGACTTCGCGCCGCAGGACGCGTTCACGCTCCCGCTCGCCCCCGGCACGGCCGTCACCCAGCTCGCGGCGCCGGGGCGGCCGGTGCGGCTCGTCTCGACCCGCACGCTCAACCTGGCGCAGGCCCGCGCGCTGCGGCCGCGGATCGACTGGCTCGGGCCGAGGTTCCGCGGCCACCGCCTGGGCGCGATCACCCTCTACCGCTACAACGCCGGCGTCGCGGTGCGGCTGCGCTACGGCCCGCTGCTCGTGTGGAACTACGGGCCGGTCGTGCCGCCGCGCCTGATCTCGCGCCTGCTGGTGCCGATCAAGCAGGTCCCGATCGGCTCGCGCACGGCGCGGATGTACGCGACGGCGGGCGGCGCCTTCGCCGGCGAGATCGACCGCCGCGGCGGCACCGCCGTCGTGATCGCCTCGGCCGCGCAGAGCGAATCCGTCTTCCGGGCCGTGTCGCGGCTGCGGGCGCTGGCTACGGCAGGAGCAGGTTGAGGTCGCCGAACTCGTGCCAGAGGTAGCCGTGCGCCGCCGCGGCCGTGTAGCAGCGCTCGACGAGCGCCCGCCCAGCGATCGCGCGCACGAGGTCGAGGTGCGTCGCCTCCGGGGCATGCCAGCCCGTGAGCAGGCCGTCGACCACGCCGACACCACGGCGCTCGTCCACGACGAGCTCGGTGAAGCCCTCGGCGGCGGCCACGGTCGTGCCTCCGGCCGCGGCCGTCTCGATCGCGCGCACGGCGGTCGTGCCGACAGCGACGACGCGGCCACCGGCCGCCCGCACCGCGTTCACATGCCGGGCGGTCGCCGCGGGGACGCAGAACCACTCCGGAAAGGGCGGCTCGCCGGTCTCCGGTGACGACACCCCGGTGTGAAGCAGCACCGGCGCGAGCTCGATGCCGGCGGTGACGAGGGCGGTCACGAGCTCGGGCGTGAACGCCCGGCCCGCGCTCGGCATCTCGGCGCTCCCGGCCCGCGTGGCGAACACGGTCTGATAGTCGGAGATCGGCCAGTCAGCACCGGCGTAGGCGTAGCGGATCGGCCGGCCGTGCGCCTCGAGGTGCTCGTGCAGGCCGACCGGGAGGTCGAGCCGAACGACCCAGAGCCGCGGCCCGCCGCGCACGAGCCGGGCGCGGCCTCCGCCCGGCAGCGCGAGCCGCCAGCCGCGCCGCCCGGCCGCGAAGGGCAGCGTCCCCGGCCCTGCCGGCACTCGCAGTTCGGCCATCCACAGGCCGTCGCCGGGGTCGGCCCCGGGGACCATCGTGGACAGGTGCAGGCGCAGTTGGCGGCCACCGGGGGCGACCGCGTCGAGCGCCGCCGGGAGCGTCCCGGACGTGTTGACCACAAGCAGGTCGCCGGCCGCGAGCAGGCGCGGCAGATCGCGGACGACGGCGTGCTGGAGCATCCCGTCGCCGCGGCCGACGAGCAGGCGGACGAGGTCGCGCGCGACCCCCCTCCGTTCGGGCGGGGAGGTGGCCTCGGCCAGCGGGAGCGCGCTCACGCCGCCGCCTCGGACCGGTGCAGGTCGCGGACGCAGTAGCGGCCCGACGGCAGGTCGGCTGCGATCAGCCGCAGCAGGCCGGGCACGCTCGCCTCGGGACGTGGCCGGTCGGAGATGTCCTCGCCGGGGAAGGCCTCCTGATGCATCTGCGTGCGCATGTCGCCGGGGTCGGCCCGGTACACGCGCAGCCCCGGCTGCTCGGCCGCGAGCACGTTTGAGAGCTGCTCGAGCGCTGCCTTCGCCGAGCCGTACCCGCCCCAGCCGGGGTAGCCCTCGACCGCGGCGTCGGACGTGATGTTGACGATGACGCCGTCGGGCGCAAGCGCGGGCAGGGCGAGCTGGATCAGGCCGAGCGGCGCGAGGACATTGATCCGGTACACCGAGTCGAGCACGTCGAGCGGGTAGTCGGCGAGCGCCGGCTGCGGGCTCGGCCCGAGCACCGACGCGTTGTTCACGAGCACCCGCAGGCGGCCCATCCGCGCTGCGGCCGCGACGAGCTGCTCGCGGTGGGTGGCGTCGGCGATGTCGCCGGCGATCGCCGTCACCGCCGTCTTCCGCGCGAGCGCGACGCGGGCCTCCTCGAGCGCCTCCGAGCCGCGCGCGTCGATCGCGAGGCCGTGGCCGCGGTCGGCAAGCGCCTGCGCCAGCGCGAGCCCCAGGCCCCGCGACGCCCCTGTGATGAGTGCGATATCCATGCACCCAGGCTAGGCGGGCCCGCCGCCCACCGCCTCGGGCGCGAGTCGCGATCGGGGGGGACCTTGGTCGTAGGCCGGCCGGTGGGGGCGCCCGCAGGCGCCCCCACCACGCAGGTCAGCGCCGGCCTACGTCGAGCAGGTCGGGTTGGGCCGCATCGGCCCCTCGAGGTTGCCGAAGAAGTACGCCGACGGCTGGCCGTACTGGTGCGTGCCGCCGAACGTGTTGCCGTTTCGCATCTGCCCGAACTCCCAGACGCACCGGCCGTGCACCCTGGCCTGCGTCCAGTAGGGGTAGAACTTGCCCGGCGCCACCGACGGAGGCACCGCGCAGCCCTGGCCGGTCGGCATGCAGGTCGACTCGCTCGCCGGGGCGTTCGTCTGGAACTGGATCGTCTTGTACGTGTGCCCGCGCGTCTTCGGCGCCTGCTGCAGGAACGGCGACGGGAAGCGATCGGGCGTGGTCGAGTCGGGCCAGTTCGGCCAGTAGGAGGTGCCGTCGTAGTCCAAGTCGCCGTTCTGGGCGATCGTCTGGATGCACCCCGCCACCTCGTTCGGCGGCGCATGGCCGCCGTGCGTGAACCCCTTGGGCCAGCACGGCGCGTCGGAGACCTCCGGGTTGGTCGTCGTGCCATCGGCCGGGGCCGCGTCCTCGTACGGGCCGTGGCAGTTCTGCCAGATGGTGTCGGTGAACGTCCCGAGCGGCAGTGCGATCGGGTCGGTCACCGAGGTGCACGGCTCGAAGTGGCCGATCTCGAACTGGGTCGAGATGTTGGTCTCGAGCGCCGCCCACGGGATGATGTTCTGCGGCTTGGCCGTGTTGTACTCCGGCTGGTAGTTGAACGGGGTGCCGCTGCAGTCGGCGATCGACGTGGCCATGAAGCCGTTGTGCGCGCTTGCGATCATGAACCCGTGCTGGTGGGTCGTGCGATCGCGGATGCTCGTTTCGAGTGCGTGCCCTCCACCACGCAGCTTGGCGTCCCAGATATGGATCACCAGGCGGTCGCCGGGGTTCATCATGAGCGTCTCGGAGTTGGGTGTGCTCGTCTCGCCGGTCGCGAGCTGCGGGCTGGGCGGACCGGTCGGGATGCCGTCGCGCTGGATGAACGCGAAGTTGGTCGGCTCCTCGCAGTTCGTGTTGCAGTTCACGAAGCCGAGCTGGCACTCGAGGTCGTTGATGTGCAGCGACGCGCACCAGTGGGTGTTGTCGCACGAGACCGAGTCCGCGAACGGTGCGAAGCCGGGCGCGTAGAACTGCATCTCGAGGAACGAGCTGCCGCCGCCGCCCTGGTCGAACGTCGGCGGGTTTTGCGGGGCGTTCGAGTCGCTCCGCGGCGTGCAGTGGTTGAGCGGGTAGGACTTCGAGTTGCAGAGCGCCATCGAGAACCATGGCGCGATCGAGAGCTCGAACCAGTGCGTCGTGTCCTTCCCCGGGTTGGCCACGGTGGGCAGCGCCGCCGGGTCGAACGGGAGCCGCTCGCGCCAGGTGATGTTGTTGCCCGAGCCGTGCCGCCGCGACAGGAAGCGGATGATCGGCTCGTCATGGCCGATGTAGCGGCCGTTGTCGCTGAACCGGGTCGGCTTTCCGTCGTAGAGCGAGCGCGGATCGCTGCACACGAGCGAGGAGCGCAACGTGCGTTGCACCTTGCTGAGCCCGTTGCAGTCGAGCATCCCCACGGAGCCGGGATGCACCCCCGTGCTCGCGCCGGCGGACGCGGGGGCGGCGCTCGTCGCCGCGACGGCGACCAGCGCGATCAGCCACGGCCCCAGCCGTCGACGGCTGCGAGCCTCCTTGGACAGGGTCCAACGCATGTGCTGCCCACCCCCTCGGGAGACGATACGGAACGGGACGTAGAAATAGTCCAGTTGAGTGTCTGTGTCAATGGTCGCGAACACGGTCGTGTGCCATGGCGTGCGCTACCTCGAGCCTCCCGGCACACGCGGCGAGAACACGTCCACCCCGAGCGCGCTCGCGGCGGCGCCGATCAGAACGGACGGTGGAGCGGGACGGTGGCCGCGGCGGGCGGCGGGCGCCCGGTTCCCGCCGTTCTCCGCCGATGCCGTTGGCTATGGTTGGCCGGTGGAATCGGTCGCAGGCACGAACGGCGACCGGCCCGTGGCGGCCCCCGCCCGGCCGGCCGCGCTGGCGCTCAAGCGCTCCTTCGACGTCTGCGCCGCGGCGGCCGGGCTGGTGGTGCTCTCGCCGGTGCTCGCGGCCCTCGCCGCGGTGATCCTGGTCGAGGACGGGCTGCCGGTCCTGTTCCGGCAGGAGCGGGCCGGCCTCGACGGCGAGCCTTTCACCATCTTCAAATTCCGCACGATGATCCGCGACGCCCACGCGCACGGCGACGGTCTCGCCGTCAACGAGGGCGACGACCGCATCTTGAAAAGCGGCGACTTCTACCGCCGCTACGGCCTCGACGAGCTGCCGCAGCTCTGGAACGTCCTGCGCGGGGAGATGTCGATCATCGGCCCGCGGCCGACGCTCACCGAGCAGGTCGAGCGCTACAGCCTGCGGCAGCGCGCGCGCCTGCGGATGCGGCCCGGCGTGACCGGCTGGTCGCAGATCCACGGCCGCACGTCGATCCCGTGGTCGCGCAGGATCGAGCTCGACGTGTGGTACGTCGAGCACTGGTCGCTTGGCCTCGACGCCCGCATCCTGCTGCGCACGCTCGCCCAGATGACTCGGCCGGCCGAGACCTACAAGGGCACGACGGGCGGCTGGGACCTGTGAGCAAGCGCTCCGTGCTGCTCACCTGCGCCGGCCAGCGCGTCGACGTCGTGCGCGCCTTCCGCGAGGCCCTCGACGGGCTCGGCTGGGATGGCGATGTGGTGGCCGTCGACGCCAACCCGCTCTCGCCGGCGCTGATGAAGGCCGACCGCGGCGCGGTGGTGCCGCGCGCGTCAGACCCCGGCTACGTGCCGGCGCTGGCCGAGCTCGTGACCGCCCACGGCGTCCGGGCGGTGCTGCCGCTGGCCGACCTCGACAACGTCGAGCTCGTCGCCGGCCGCGAGCTCCTGGAGCGGGCCGGCGCCGCACTGCTCCTGCCCGACCTGCCCGTGGCCGAGGCCATGTTCGACAAGTACCGCTGCCACGAGGCGCTCCTCGCCGCCGGGCTGCCGTCGCCCGACACCTGGATCCCCGAGGAGCTGCCCGCGCGCCCGCCGCTACCGCTGCTCGTGAAGCGGCGCTGGGGATACGCGTCGCGCGACATCTACCGCTGCGACACACTCGACCAGGTGCGCTTCTTCGTCGGCTACGCCGGCGTGCCGGTGATCGTGCAGCGGTTCTGCCCGGGCGAGCAGTTCTCGATCGACGTGCTGTGCGACCTGCAGAGCCGGGCCGTGAACGTGATCCCGCGGACGATGATCGAGTCCAAGGGCGGCGAGTCGATCAAGGGCATGACCATCGCCGACCCGCGCATGATCGAGCTCGGCCGGCGCGTGGCCGAGGGGCTGCGCCTGGTCGGCCCGGCGACGATCCAGTGCTTCGACGAGCCCGAGGGGCTGCCGGTGACCGACATCAACTGCCGGTTCGGCGGCGCGTTCCCGTTGCCGCTCGCGGCCGGGTCGCGCTACCCGGAGCTCGTTCTGCGCATCGCCTGCGGCGAGCGGGTCGAGCCCCATGTAGGCGCGTTCACGCCCGGCGTGACCATGACGCGCTTCTACGACACGGTGATCCTGCCGGAGGGCGGCCCGGCCGCCAGCCCGCAGGCGGTCGGCGGGGCGCCGGCCGCCGCCGACTGATCTACCGCCGCGCGTACGCCGACGCGTGCTGAAGGTGCGGCGGCGTCGCGAGCTCGGCCGCGTGGGCGACCAGCAGGGGCCGGTCCCACCACGCGTCCGTGTGGCCGCAGCCCTGCGACTGCAGGCACGCGGCGGGTGGGTGCTGGAAGAGTCCGGTGATGTCGGCGGGCGCGGGGCCGATCTGCACGAAGACCGTTGCCGCCACGCACAGCGCCAGATGCCACCGCCGCACTGCCATCGCCGTGATCCTACCGGGCGGCGGGCTCGCGGTCGAAGCGCCGGTAGAGCGGCTCGATCTCGTCGGCCGGCACCGCCGGGCTGAACAGGAAGCCCTGGCCGAGCGTGCAGCCCTCGCGCTTCAGGAACTCGCACTGGTCGGAGGTCTCGATGCCCTCGGCGAGCGCCTCGGCGCCGATGTTGGCGGCGAGCTGGATGATGGTGGTCGCGATCGCGTTGGCGTGGCTCGAGCCGGGGATGTCGCGCACGAACGCGCGGTCGATCTTGAGCGTCGACACGGGCATCTCCGTCAGGCGGCTGAGCGACGAGTGGCCGGTGCCGAAGTCGTCGATCGCGAGCTTGATGCCGTGACGGTGCAGGTCGTGCAGGATCGCCTGCGTGCGGTCGGGCTCGACCATCGCGCTTGACTCGCTCACCTCGACGACGATCTGGCTCGGATCCAGCCCGCTCGCGCGGATCGTCCGCAGGAGCCGCTCGGCCGCCTCCGGATGCCAGCGGGCGATGGGCAGGTTCACGGCGGCCTGGATGTGCATGTCGCCGAGCACCCACGGCCGCGAGACGCGGCACACCTCGTCGACCACCCACTCCGAGATGGCGGTGATCAGGTCGGTGCGTTCGGCGACGGGGATGAATGCCGACGGCGCCAGCAGCCCGTCCTCGGGGTGGTTCCAGCGGATGAGCGCCTCGACCGCCACCATGCGCATGTCCTCCAGGCGCAGGATCGGCTGGTAGTGGAGCACAAACTCGCCCCGTTCGAGGGCGAGCTGCATGCGCGCGGTCAGCGGCACCTGTCTGGCACCGTTCCCGGTCGCGGCCGCCGGCGCGAGCCGGGCGAGCTCCTTCGACCGGTACATGGCCGCGTCAGCGCGGCGCATCAGCTCGTCGGGCGCGGTGGCGTCGTCGGGGTAGAGGGCGATGCCGGCGCTGCCGCCGGCCGTGATCGTGGCGCCGTCGATCGCGGCGGGCGCCCGAAGCGCCTGCTCGACGTGGTCGGCGATCGTCTGCGCGATCTCGCGTGCGCCCTCCGCCGGGAGGTCGGCGACCAGGACGAGGAACTCGTCGCCACCATGCCGCGCGACCAGGTCGGTCGCGCGCGTGGCGCGTTCGAGCCGGCGCGAGACCTGGCGCAGCAGCTGATCGCCGGCCTGGTGGCCGTAGGTGTCGTTCGTGTGCTTGAAGTTGTCCAGGTCGACGTAGAGCACGGCGACCGAGCGCCCGTGGCGCTGGGCGCGCGCGAGGGCGAGGTCGAGGTGCTCCGCGAACATGAGCCGGTTCGGCAGGCCGGTCAGGTCGTCGTGGTAGGCGAGGTACGCCACCCGCTGATCGGCCAGCTTGCGGGCGGTGATGTCGCGCCCGATCTCGGCGGCCGCGATCACGGCCCCCGCGGCGTCGACGATCGGCGACACGGTCAGCGCCACGCGCACCTCGCTGCCGTCCTTCCGCACCCGCACCGTCTCGAGGTTTGAGACCGGCTCGCCGCGGGCGATCAGCGCGAGCACCGAAGGCGAGTCGCCGGGGCGGCCGCGGGGCTCGACCAGCGCGATCCGGCGCCCGATCGCCTCGGCGGCCGTGTGGCCGTAGAGCCGCTCGGCGCCGGGGTTCCACGACTCGATCACGCCGTCGAGCGTCTGCGACACGATCGCATCCTCGGACGCCTCGATGATCGCAGCGAGGTCGAAGAGCGCCCGCTGTGCCCGCCGCCGCTCGCCGGTGTCGCGTACGTACAGCACCTGCAGGCGCTGGCGCACGCCGACGAGCGGCGCGCTCGAGACCTCGGCCGGGAACGTCTCGCCGCCGGCGCGGCGGGCGGTCACCTCGACGCGGCCGTCGCGCGCCCACACCGAGCTGCCCGAGCCTGCCGGAGGCGGCGCCAGAGGCACCAGCATGCGCTCGTCCAGCGGCGACCCCACGGTCGCGTCACGGCGGATGCCGAGCATGCGCTCGGCCGCGGCGTTGCACTCGACCACCATCCCGTGGGCGTCGACGACGATGACCGCGTCGGGCGCCGAGGCGACGATCGCCTGTGTGAGCGCGTCGCCCGCGCGCCGGCGGCGCAGGAGCGACGTCCGCGCCGAGAGCGCGCCGGCGAGGCCCGCGAGCCAGAGCGCCGCGGGGGCGACGCGCCAGTACCAGGTCGTGCCCGCGCCGGCCAGCAGCCACCACGCCGCGGCACCGGCGGCGCCGGCGGTCCACAGCCAGAAGGCCGCACCCCGATGCCTCCGTCCCCGGCTCATGCCGCGCCTTCTCCGTCCTCCGTGGTGGCCCCACCCGGTGTCTGCGAAATCATACGCCGCCTTCGGCGTCCCTCCTGCGGCCGGAGCCCGGGCGGCGTGTGGGAGACTGGCGGCCGTGGCCCGCTTCCACGCGCCCGGCCGCGTCAACCTGATCGGAGAGCACACCGACTACGCCGGCGGGCTCGTGCTCCCCGTGGCGATCGACCGCGGCCTCACACTCGAGTGTGTCCCGGCCGCCAGGATCCGCCTGCGCTCCGCCGCGCCTCCGGGGCTCGTCGACGTCGCACCGGACGGCGCCGGGGAGGCCGCGGGCTTCGGCCGGTACGTCGCGGCGCTGGCGGCGGAGCTCGCGGCGCTTGGCCGCAGGCCCGTCGGAATCGAGGGCGAGATCGGCGCAGACCTGCCCGCCGGCGCCGGGCTGGCGTCGTCGGCCGCGCTGCTGGTGGCCGCTGCGCTCGCCCTCTGCGCCGTCGCTGCGCTCGAGGTTGCGCCGCTCGATCTGGCCGGGGCGTGCCGCCGGGCCGAGGAACGGGCCGTGGGGCTGCCGTGCGGCATCATGGACCAGGCGGTGGCGCTGCTCGCCCGGCCCGGGTACGCGCTCCTGCTCGACTGCGCGTCGCTCGCCCACCGGCACGTGCCGCTGCCCGCAGCGCTCGGCCTGATCGTCGTCGACTCCGGCGTGCGCCGGCGTCTGGCCGAGACGGGCTATGCCGACCGTCGTGCCGAGCTCGAGCGCGGGCTGCGCGGCGCGCACGACGAGACGGCCGTGCGCCGCCTGCGCCACCTGCGATCGGAGAACACGCGGGTCGAGCAGGCCGCCGCCGCGCTCGATGCCGGCGACGCACGCGCGCTGGGGCCGATCCTCGCGGCCGGGCACGCGAGCCTGCGCGACGACTTCGAGGTCTCGACGCCCGAGCTGGACATCCTGGTCGCGCTTGCGCTCGACGCGGGCGCCTGGGCGGCGCGGATGACGGGCGGCGGGTTCGGTGGCTCGATCGTCGCGCTCGCGCCGATCGAGTCCTGCCCCGCCATCGCCGCGGCGGTCGCCGCCGGCTATCGGGCGGCGACCGGGCGGGCGACCGCGCCGATCATCGCCCGCGCCGGCGGCGGCGCCCGGCTGATCGACTGAGCCCGTGACCTGCGCCTACACAACCGGGCTGCGGCGCTCGAGCAGCAGCACGTCGCGCCATTCGCCGCGCATCCGGCCGAGCCGCTCGCGGCGTCCGACCACCCGGAACCCGGCCCGCTCGTGCAGGCGCACGCTGGCCACGTTCTCCGGCAGGATGCCGGCCTCGAGCGTCCACAGGCCGGCGGCGTCCGCCGACTCGACCAGCGCCGCGAGCAGCGCTGCGCCGACGCCGCGCCCGCGGGCGGCCGCCGCGACGTACACGCTCACCTCGGCGACGCCGGCGTAGACGCATCGTCCCGACACGGGCGCGAGCGCCGCCCAGCCCTCGCACCGGCCGCCCGTGCGGGCGACGAGGCGCTGCTGCGGCAGATGCGCGCGGTCCCAGTCCTCCCAGCCGGGCACCTCGGTCTCGAAGGTCGCAAGGCCGGTGGCGATGCCCTCGGCGTAGATCCGGGCGACGTCGTCCCAGTCGCCCGGGCGCAGCGCGGCGATGGTGAGCGCGGCCGCCTGCGCGGTCACGCGAGCAGCGTCTCGCCGGCGTAGCCGCCGCGGCGGATCCCCGGCGGGACGGCGAACATGGCGCTTCCGCGCGGCACCGGGTACTCGACCGTGAAGCGGTCATGCACCGCGAGCCGCTGCTGGATGGGGATGAACTGGCGGCGCGGGTCGCGCTGGAACGAGATGAAGAAGAGCCCGCCCAGGGGCGAGCTGATCTGGTCGTCGAAGCCGTTCGTGAACGTGTATCCGCGGCGCAGGATGCGCTCGGCCTCGCTGCCCGGCTTGCGCGGGTTGGCCACCATGATGTGGCAGTCGGTCGGCTCCTTGGCCCGGATCACCGGGTCGAACTCGTGCTTCTGCCCGAACGGGGCGCCGCTGGCCTTGTACCTGCCGAAGGCGTACTGCTGCACCGAGAGCGGCTCGGTGACGAAGTTCGCGACGTGCACCTCGAGGTTGCGGCAGACCATGTACGTGCCGCCGGTCATCCACTCCGGCCCGTCGCCCTTGCCCACCCACACGTTCGTGCGCATCCTGGCCGTGTCGGTGGCGTCGAGGTTGTTCGTTCCATCCTTGAACCCGACGATGTTACGGGGCGTGCCGCCGCGCTCGCCGGGGAGCGGGTCGCGGATGAAGCCGTACTGCGACCAGCGCAGCGTCGCCGCGCCGCCGGTCGCGGCCACGAGCGCGGCCTGCGCCTTCTCGACCACCTCGTGGCTCGTCGAGCAGCACTGCACGCCGATGTCGCCGCCGGTCAGCTCCGGCCGCAGCTGATCGCCCTTGAAGTGCGGCATGTCGACGAGCGCCGGGGGCCGCTGCGAGGCGATCCCGAAGCGCGAGTCAAAGAGGCTCGCCCCGAGCCCGAAGGTGATCGTGAGCCGGGAGGGGTCAAACGCTGCACCGCTGCCGCCGGTCTGGCCGCTCGTGAGCGCCGCCGCCGTCTGCGTCAGCGCCCGCATCACATCGCGCAGGCCGCCGCGCCCGGTCAGGTGCACGTCGAGCGCGGCGAACTGGAGGTACTTCTGCTGCGGCGTGACGATGCCCGCCTGGTTGGGGCCGTGGAACTGCTCCACCTGCGAGTCCGCGCTGGCCGAGCCGCTCTCGAGCTTCGCGTAGCCGGCGGCGCCGAGCGCCAGGCCCCCACCCGCCGCGCCAGCCCACCGGAACAGATGTTTCCGCGACAGTTGCCGACTCATCCGGGTTCGAATCCTACCGTGGTCGCCCTCCGCAACGATCTAGAGTTCGGCAGATGCAGCTCATCGTCGAGCACCTGCCGCACCTGATCCCGGCGGTGGCGGGCCTCGTCTTCCTCGGCTGGTTCTCATGGCATCTGCGGCACGAGCCGCCCCCCGAGCTCTCCGACGAGGAGCTGCACGCCTGGCAGGAGGCGCGCGCCACCCGCCGCAAGCGCGCCAAGCTCCCGCAGTGAGCCGGCCGGCGGCGCGCCGATGACCGCCCCCGCGGCGACCTCGTTCACGTTCGAGCCCGCCTTCGCGGCCGCCGCCGTCGTCGCGGCCGTTGTCTATCTGCGCGCGGCCCGCCGGGCCCGCGTCGCGGTCTGGCGGCAGCTCTCGCTCGTCGCCGGCCTCGTGCTGATGTCGGCGCCGCTCAACTCGCCGCTCGAGACGATCGCGGTGCACTACCTGCTGATGGGCCACCTGGTGCAGAATGCGCTGATCGCCGATGTGGCGCCGCCGCTCGTGCTGCTCGGGCTCACGCCGGCGATGGGAGCGGCGATCCTGCGCCGGCTCGGGCCGGCGTCGCGCCTGCTGCATGCCGGCGTCTCGTGGCCGCTCTGGGTCGTTGGCTGGTACTCCACCCATCTCGCCCGCCCGTACACCTATGCGCTCGAGCACCCGCTCGCGCTCGACGCCGAGCACGCCTTCCTGATTCTGATCGGCCTGTGCTTCTGGTGGCCGGTGATCGTGCCCGGCGCCCGCCGGATGCCCTCGGGCGTCGCGGTGCTCTACCTGCTCGGGGCGTTCGTGGCGGCGTCGTTCCTGGGCCTCGCCTACACCTTCATCCCGACGCCGCTCTACCCGTACTACGTGCATGCGCCGCGGCTGTGGGGGATCTCGGCCGCGCGCGACCAGAACCTCGGCGGCGTGATGATGACTGCAGAGCAGTCGGCGGTGTTCCTGACGGCGGTCGCGTTCAGCCTGTTGCGGCTGCTCGAGGAGGAGCAGGAGCGGGCCGACATCCAGGTCGCCGCCGCACTCGAGCACGAGGCGGCGCGTACGGGCGGTGCCGCGACGCGAGAGGATTAGGGCGTGCCTGTGCCCCTGTTCGCCGCCCGCGACGTCTCGGTCGCGACGATCTCAGGCTCGTGGCAGCTGCGGCCGGTGCTGATCGCGTTCGTGCTGCTCGCGGTCGCGGCGTTCGCACCCGCCTTCGCCCGCGTGCGTCGCGACGACCCCGCCGGGGCGCCGTGGACGCGGGCGGCCCTCTTCGCGGGGGGTCTCGCGGTGATGGTCGTGCCGCTGTGCACACCGCTCAACGCTGCGGCCGAGCGCTACCTGCTCTCGGCGCACATGCTCGAGCACGTGCTGCTCGCCGACGCCGGCCCCGCGCTGCTCGTGCTGTCGGTGCGCGGCCCGATCGCGCGGGCGCTCGCGGTCCGGCTGCGGCCCGTGCATGCCGTCACCGATGTGCTGCTGCGGCCGGCTGTGACGCTCGCCGCCTGGGCGCTCGTGATCGGCATCTGGCACGTGCCGGCGCTGTATGACCGCGCCCTGGAGTCACCGGCGCTGCACGACCTCGAGCACGCCACGTTCGCGTTCGTCGGGACGCTCGTGTGGGTGCAGATGATCGACCCGGCCGGAAGCGGGCGGTTGGGGCTGCCCGGCCGGCTCGCGTTCACGGTCGCGGTGTTCTTCGCGGGCCAGGTGCTCTCCGACGCGCTCGTGTTCTCGTTCCACCCGTACTACCCGGCCTACTCCGGCGCGCACGGCCGGCTGCTCGGGCTCTCGCCGCTCACCGACCAGCGCCTGGCGGGCATCGTGATGTCGGTCGAGCAGCTGCTCACGCTGGGGACGTGCTTCGTCCTGCTGCTGCGGGAGCTGCGCCGCGGCGGGCGGCTGCAGCACGTTGTGTCAGCCGGCTAGTCGATCGCGGCGAGCACGCCGACGACCGCCGCCATCACCCATACCAGGTACACGAAGCTCATGAAGATCCGGCCCGTCACAGGAGTCACGCCTTTCGGTGTACTGGCCTTACCTCCACGGTATACCCACCGAGCTCAAGCGGATATGCCCGACGTCGCCCGGAGCCTCAACATTGCGTCTCGGCTGCAACGCTCCGTGACGTCGTCTTAAGACTCGCCGCGCGCATCGTGAGGGCCGGTTGAGCCGGCCGGGAATACGTTTGCGCCCGTGACGACGGCGCCGCCTGTACTGCTCGTGACAACGAGCGCCCATGTTCCGCCCGATCTGCTCGAAGAGGCGATCGGACGAGCACATCAGGAGCACGAGCGCGTGCACGTGGTCATCCCCGCGGTGCTCCCGCCGACGCTTCCGATCACGGCGATGCCCCCGCACCTCGCCGCGCGAGTGAATGCGCTGCGGCGCGTGGCGGTGAAGACGCTCGCCCGTGTGCGGGCCCCGGGGAGGGTCGCGATCGTCCGCGGCCGCGACACCCGTTCCGCGCTGCTCGCCGCCACCGTTGAGCGCCCGGCCGAGGTCATCCTCGTCGGCCGGGCCGGATGGTCGTTGCGCCGCGCGGCGCGCGGGGTCGCCCCGGTCACGGTCGTGAGCGATCGCGGCCGGCGACGCCACGGCCGGTTCGCCAGCACGACCGTCCCCGCGCAGGGCCCGGTGAGTCCAGGCGTCCACTCGGCGGGGATGTGACGCATCCTTGAGGCCTCGACCCGTCTTTTCAGGATCGGTTGAGGCCTTCGCTCATAGGTTGCGGACCATGAGCAATCACAATCTCAAGACTGCCCGCTGGGCCCAGGACGACGCCGGCGAGCTGCCGAGCCCGGTGCGCTCCATCTCCCCGTACGCCGCCATCCTGGCGGCCGCGCCGCTGATGGTGGCGGGAGGCGCGATCACGCGCCCGTGGGCCGTGGCGCTGGCCGGAGCGGCGGTCCTGGCCGGGGGCGGCGCGAGCGTTTGGGGTTGGATGCAGCGCGTCATGCTGTGCGACCGGGCCGACCGGTGGATCGCCACCGGCGCCGGGGCGCCGCCTCCGGAAGCGGTGGTGCGGCAGCGCCGCGAGGAGCTCACAGGCGCGCGCGAGCGCCGCATGCTGGCGACCTCGCTGCGGCGGCTCGTCGCCGCCGCCCAGGCACCGCCGAGCGTTTCTGCACGGGTGCCGACCGACCGCCGGACGGTGACGGCCGAGGCCGCGCTGATCGAGCGGCTGGCCGCGTGCCTGGCTGATGTGAACACGCCGGTCGAGGCGCGCAGCGTCGCGCTCGTCCACGTCCTCGTGTCCGACGCCGGCAGCCCGTTGTATCGCGATGGACAGCCGGCCAGGGATGACCTGCACCGGCGTCTGACCCAGGTTCTGTTCGAACTCGAGAGGGGTGTGTGAGATGCCTGATGTTGAAGCAATCGCCTTGATGGTCGTGTGCCTCGTGGCCATGTTCGGCGTGATCGCAGGATTCGAGCGGCTCTGATGGCCGGCAGCGACATCTTCGGTCTCGTCGTCTCGATCCTGCTCTTCGTGTACCTCTGCTACGCGCTGTTTCGAGGGGAGAACCTCTAGATGACGATGATCCCATTTCAGGGCACGGCGCAGATCATCTTCTACGTCCTCGTCCTGCTCGCGGTGACGCCGCTCCTGGGCTCCTACATGGCCCGCGTGTACGAGGGCGAGAACGTCCTGCTCGCCCGCTGGTTCGGCTTTGCGGAGCGCGGCTTCTACCGCCTGCTGCGGACATCTCCCGAGGACGAGCAGGACTGGAAGGGCTACGGCACGAGCGTGCTCGTGTTCAGCCTGCTCTTCATCATCCCGCTCTACCTGCTCCTGCGCCTGCAGGGGCACCTGCCGCTCAATCCCGACCACCTCAGCGGCGTGAACGCCGGGCGTCGCCGCCAACACCGCGTCGAGTTTCGTCACGAACACGAACTGGCAGTACTACGGCGGCGAGTACACCATGAGCTACCTCAGCCAGATGGCCGGCCTCGCGGTGCAGAACTTCATCTCGGCCGCCGTCGGCATGGCCGTCCTGGCCGCGATGATCCGCGGCTTCGCCCGCCGCGAGACGTCGAAGCTCGGGAACTTCTGGGTCGACCTCTACCGCACGACCGTCTACATCCTGCTGCCGATCTGCATCGTCACGGCGGCCTTCTTCATCTGGCAGGGCATCCCCGACACGTTCAGCGGCCACGCGGTCGCCCACACCGTCCAGGGCCACACCCAGAGCATCGCCCGCGGGCCCGTGGCGTCGCAGATCGCGATGAAGCAGCTGGGCACCAACGGCGGCGGCTTCTACAACTCGAACTCCGCCGTGCCGTTCGAGAACCCGAACGGGTTCACGAACTTCATCGAGATGCTGTTCATCCTGCATCATCGGCTCGGCCGAGGTGTTCATGTTCGGCAAGATGGTGAGGGCCACCAGGCAGGGGTGGGCGATCCTCTCGGTGATGTTCATCCTGATGATTGCCGGGGTGGTCATCGCCGCGCCCGCGGAGCAGCACGGCTCGCCAGTGCTGCACGACTCGGGTGTCAACATCACCGCGTCGAGCAACTCGCCGGGCGGCAACATGGAGGGCAAGGAGATCCGCGACGGGATCGCCAACACCGCCCTCTGGGCCACCGTGACCACCGACGCCTCGAACGGCTCGGTGAACGGCGCGCACGACTCGTTCACGGCCCTCGGCGGCGCCGTGCCGCTGACCAACATCTTCATCGGCGAGGTGATCTTCGGCGGCGTGGGCTCCGGCCTCTACGGCATGCTCATGCTCGTCATCATTGCCGTCTTCGTCGGCGGTCTGATGGTCGGGCGCACGCCCGAGTACCTGGGCAAGAAGATCGAAGCGCGGGAGATGAAGCTCGCCATCATCGGCTCCATCTGGGTGCCGATCGTGGTGCTCATCCTGACCGCGATCGCCATGTCGACCCACGCCGGCAAGGCGTCGATCTTCAACGCCGGCCCGCATGGCTTCACCGAGGCGTTCTACGCCTACACCTCGCAGACCAACAACAACGGCAGCGCATTCGCCGGCTACGGGGCGCTCAACTTCTCGACCATGCTCGGCGCGTTCGCGATGCTGGTGGGCCGATTCGTGCCGCTCCTGGCGGCGCTCGCGATCGGCGGATCGGTCGCGATGAAGAAGACCGCGCCCGCCTCCGCCGGGACGTTGCGCACCGACGGGCCCACGTTCGTGGTGCTCCTGACGAGCGTCGTCATCCTGCTGCCCGCCCTCACCATCCTGCCCGCGATCGTGCTCGGGCCGGTGGTCGAGGCGCTCACAACCAGGCTCTTCTAGAAAGAGAGATCCAGCATCATGCGCAAAGACATCATCCGCTCGGCGATCACGATCGTCGCAGCCACCATCGTGCTCGGGTTGATCTACCCCGCGGTGATGGTGCTGTTCGGCCAGGTGGTCTTCCCGAGCCAGGCCAACGGCAGCCTGATCACCCGTAACGGCAAGACGGTGGGATCGAAGCTCGCGGCGCAGTCGTTCGACGGGCCGCGCTACTTCCATCCGCGCCCGTCCGCGGTCGGCTACAACGCCGCCGGCACCAGCTTCTCGAACCTCGGCCCCAACAGCAAGACGCTCCGGGACCTCGTGCAGAAGCGGATCGCCAAGATCATGGCGCTCGAGGGGCCGTACAACCCCGGTCTCAAGGTGTCTGATATCCCGGTTGACGCCGTCACGGCGTCGGGATCGGGCATCGATCCGGACATCTCCAAGGCGTACGCGTACCTGCAGGCGCCGCGGATCGCGGCGGTGCGGCACCTGCCGCTCGCAACCGTCCGCCAGCTGATCGGCTCGCACGTCGACGGCCGCTCCCTGGGCTTCCTCGGGGAGCCGGGCGTAAACGTGCTCGAGCTCAACCTCGCACTCGACCAGGAGCACTGATGGCCCGGCAAGAAGCCAAGCTGTTCACGCGGGAGATCGTCACCCGCGCGACGATCGATTCGCTCAAGAAGCTCGATCCCCGGATCCAGCTGCGAAACCCGGTCATGTTCGTGGTCGAGGTGGGCTCGGTGATCACCACCGCCACGTTCTTCATCAACCTGATCAACGGCGGCGGCCAGGCGCTCTGGTTCACCGGCGACATCGCCGTCTGGCTGTGGCTGACCGTGATCTTCGCGAACTTCGCCGAGGCGATCGCCGAGGGCCGCGGCAAGGCCCAGGCCGACACGCTGCGGGCGATGCGCACGACCACGCTGGCCACCCGGCGCCGCGACGACGGCGGCACCGAGCAGGTGCCGGCGCCGGAGCTCCAGCGCGGCGATGTCGTGGTGGTGGAGGCCGGCGAGGCGATCCCCGCGGACGGCGACGTGATCGAGGGCATCGGCTCGGTCGACGAATCGGCCATCACGGGCGAGTCGGCCCCGGTCATCCGCGAGTCGGGCGGCGACCGCTCGGCCGTCACCGGCGGCACCCGGCTGCTCTCCGACCGGCTCGTCGTCCAGGTCACCCAGGAGCCGGGCAAGTCGTTCCTCGACCGCATGATCTCGCTGGTCGAGGGCGCGGCGCGGCGCAAGACGCCCAACGAGATCGCGCTCAACATCCTGCTCGCGGGCCTGACCCTGATCTTCCTGGTCGCCGTCGTCACCCTGCAGCCCTTCGCGCTGTACGCGAAGAGCGGCGTCTCGACGACGGTGCTGATCTGCCTGCTTGTCGCGCTGATCCCGACCACGATCGGCGCGCTGCTCTCGTGCATCGGCATCGCCGGCATGGACCGGCTGGTGCGCCGCAACGTGCTCGCCCTGTCCGGCCGCGCGGTCGAGGCCTCGGGCGACATCGACGTGCTCCTGCTCGACAAGACGGGCACGATCACGCTCGGCAACCGCGAGGCCGTCGAGTTCATCCCCGCCCCGGGCGTGGAGCCGCACGACCTGGCCGAGGCGGCCCAGCTCTCGTCGCTGGCCGACGAGACGCCCGAGGGCCGCTCGATCGTCGTCCTCGCCAAGCAGTTCGGCGTGCGCGAGCACGAGCTCTCGATCGATCGAGGCCGAGTTCGTGCCCTTCTCGGCCACGACCCGCATGAGCGGCGTGAACATGAACGGCACCGTCATCCGCAAGGGCGCCACCGACGCCGTCCGCCACTTCGTCGAGGAGAGCGGCGGCCAGGTGCCGCCCGAGGTCGACGCGGCCGTCGATCGCATCGCCCGCGACGGCGGCACCCCGCTCGTCGTCGCCCGCGACAACTGGACGCTCGGCGTGATCTACCTGAAGGACATCGTCAAGGGCGGCATCAAGGAGCGCTTCGACGAGCTGCGCAAGATGGGCATCCGCACGGTCATGATCACCGGCGACAACCCGGTCACCGCGGCGTTCATCGCCAACGAGTCCGGCGTCGACGACTTCCTGGCCGAGGCGACGCCCGAGAACAAGATGGCCCTGATCAAGGAGGAGCAGGGCAAGGGGCGCATGGTCGCCATGACCGGCGACGGCACGAACGACGCGCCGGCACTCGCCCAGGCCGACGTCGGCGTGGCCATGAACACGGGCACGCAGGCGGCGAAGGAGGCCGGCAACATGGTCGACCTCGACTCCAACCCGACCAAGCTGATCGAGATCGTCGAGGTGGGCAAGCAGCTCCTGATCACGCGCGGCGCGCTGACGACGTTCTCGATCGCAAACGACGTGGCCAAGTACTTCGCCATCCTGCCGGCGATGTTCGCGTACACCTACGCGACGAAGCCGGGGGCGCACGGGCCGCTCTGGACGATCAACATCATGAAGCTCGGGACGCCACTCTCGGCGGTCACATCGGCCATCATCTTCAATGCGCTCGTGATCCCGCTGCTGATCCCGCTCTCGCTGCGCGGCGTGCGCTACCGGGCGATCGGTGCCACGGCGCTCCTGCGCCGCAACCTGCTCATCTACGGGCTCGGCGGCCTCATCGCGCCGTTCATCGGCATCAAGCTGATCGATCTCGTCATCCACAACGTGCTGGGAGCGTGATCATCCTCCGCGCGGGCCGCGAGGTGCTGCCATCGGCGTAGCATCTCGCGGCATGCGCGGCCGATTCCGGATCCTGCTGGGTGCCGCCGCCGGCGTGGGGAAGACCTACCGCATGCTCCAGGAAGGCCGCCAGGCGGCGACCGAGGGCGTCGACGTCGTCATCGGCTACCTCGAGCCGCACGACCGCCCCGAGACGGCGGCGCTGGCCGAGGGGCTGGAGGTGGTGCCGCGCAGAACCGTCGAGCACCAGGGGGTGGCGCTGCAGGAGATGGACATCGACGCGGTCATCCGGCGGGCGCCCGAGCTCGCGCTGATCGACGAGCTCGCCCACACGAACACCCCCGGCTCGTTTCACGCCAAGCGCTACCAGGACATCGAGGAGGTGCTCGCGGCCGGCATCGACGTCATCTCCACCGTCAACGTCCAGCACCTCGAGAGCCTGAACGACACGGTGTTCGAGCTGACCGGTGTACGTGTGCGCGAGACGTTCCCCGACCGCATCCTGGACGAGGCCGACGAGGTCGTCCTGGTCGACCTCTCGCCGCAGGAGCTGCAGGACAGGCTGCGCGCCGGCAAGGTGTACCCGCTGGGGCGCGTCGAGACGGCGCTCGCGAATTTTTTCCGGGCCGAGAAGCTGGGGGCGCTGCGCCAGCTCGCTCTGCGGGAGCTGTCCGAGGACGTCGAGGCGCGGCGGGAGACGCACGTCGTCGACCCGGCCGCCCAGCAAGCGATCCTCGAGCGGATCCTGGTGCTGGTCACGCCGCAGCCGAGCTCGCAGCGGCTCCTGCGCCGGGCGTGGCGATCGGCGCAACGCCTGAGCGCCGACATCGACGTCCTGTGGGTGCGCGGGGCGGGTGAGCGCCTGCCCGAGGATCAGACCGTGGCCCTGGCCGCCCTGCGACGGCTGGCGGCGATCCTGGGTGCACACTTCCTCGAGGAGGAGTCGAACGACGTGATCGCGTCGGTGCGGGCGGTCGTGATCGACCGCGGCACGACATACGTGTACGTGGGCACGCCCGAGCGCCGCCGGCTGGAGGAGGTCGTGCACGGCTCGTTCCTCGGCCGGCTGATCGAGGCGCTCCCCGGGATCGACATCCGCATTGCCGCCGACCGCGGCCGGCGGCGGGAGCTCGGCCCATGAGGCTGCGGCGCCGGCGTTCCGCCGAGGCCCGTCCGGGTGCGCCCCGCCTGCTCGTCCCGTTCTCGGGCGGGCAGCTCGATCCGGCCGTGCTCGAGGCGGCGCTCCGGATCGCGAGGGCCGATGGGGCCGTGTTCGTGCCCGCCTACCTGATCATGGTCCCGTATGCCCTCGCGCTCGACTCGCCTCTGAAGCAGGAGGTCGAGGTGGCGCTGCCCGTGCTCGAGGCGGTCGAGTTGCACGCCCAGGACGAGGGGGTCCCGGTCGACGCGCGCCTGGAGCGGGGCCGCTCGCTGCGCGACGCCCTGCGCCGATTGTGGGAGGTCGAGAGCTTCGACCGCATCCTGGTCCCCGTCTCACCAGACGAGCGCACCGGGTTCGACGAGCGCGACATCGCCTGGATCCTGATGAACGCCCCCACCGAGACGCTGGCGCTGCGGCCCGCGTCCGGCACCGTACGTGCGAGAGTGGCGCGGTGATCGCACGCGCGAACGCGATGCTCGCCGATACGTCCGGCGTCCGCCGCCACGGGCTGGCCGTCGGCGCGAGCGTTGTCGTGCTGGTGGTCGTCACGGTGGCGATCGGGCTGCTCAAGTCGTTCGTTCCCGTGCTCAGCCTCGGCGTCATCTACGTGTTCGCGGTGCTCCCGATCGCGGTCGCGTTCGGGCTCGTCTACGCCGTGCTCGTCTCGATCGCGAGCATGCTCGCCTTCAACTGGTTCTTCCTGCCACCGGTGCACACGTTCACCCTGTCGGACTCGCGCAACTGGTTCGCGCTTGCGGTGTACGTCGTGACCGCGGTCGTCGTGTCCGGCCTGGCGGCGAGCACCCGCCGCCGGGCGACCGAGGCGGAGCAGCGCGAGGTCGAGACGGCGCTTCTGGCCGACGTGGCCACGTCGCTGCTCGAGGGCGGGGACGTCGCCGGCCAGCTCGAGTCGATCGGCGAGCGCGTGGCCGCCATCCTCAAGGCCCGGTCTGCGTCGATCGTGATCGGTGCCGAGCACGATCCAGCCACGACCGGTGCGCCGATCGAGCTCATGGCCGGGACCCGCCGGGTGGGCACGCTCGAGCTGGTCGAAGGAGGCGAGCCCAACCTGGCGGCGCGCCGCCGGCTGCTGCCCGCGCTGGCGTCGCTGCTTGCCGTCGCGCTCGATCGCGAACGGTTGGCGAACGAGGCCTTCGAGGCCGAGGCGCTGCGCCGCTCGGACACCATGAAGACCGCGGTGCTGCGGGCCGTGAGCCATGACCTGCGCTCCCCGCTCACGGCCATCCGCGCCGCGAGCGACGGGCTCGAGGACGAGACGCTCTCGCTCACCGAGGCGGACAGGCGCGAGCTGATGGACACGATCAGCATCGAGGTGCGCCGGCTCGAGCGCGTCGTGGACAACCTGCTCGCGCTCTCGCGGCTGCAGGCCGGCGCGCTCGCGCCCATGCCGGAGGTGTGGACGGTCGAGGATCTGGTCTACGGGGCGCTCGCCGAGGTCGGGCGCAGCACCGACCGGGTGAACGTCTCGGTGCCGCCCGACACCCCACCCGTCCTGGTCGACGCCGTCCAGATGCGCCAGATCCTGGGCAACCTGATCGACAACGCGCTCAAGTTCTCGCCGGAGGGCAGCCCGGTGACGGTGCGCGTGAACCGCACCCGCAAGGAGGTGATCGTGCGCGTGATCGACCAGGGCCGCGGCCTGCCCGAGAACGAGCTCGAGCACGTGTTCGAGCCGTTCTACCGCGGCGCGCCCGCGCAGGATCAGACCGGTACGGGCCTCGGCCTCGCCATCGCCCGCGGGTTCGCGGAGGCAAACGGCGGCCGCCTGTGGGCGGAGTCGCGCCCCGGACAGGGCGCCGGCTTCGCGCTGGCGCTTCCGCCCGCGGACGAGGCGCCGCAGTGACCGAGGGCGGCCTGATCCTGGTGGTCGATGACGAGCCGCAGATTCTGCGCGCGCTCACCACCAACCTGCGCGGCGCCGGGTACGAGGTCGCGCGGGCGGCGACCGCCGAGGAGGCACTTGCGGCAGCGGCCACGCGGCCGCCGGACGCCGTCGTGCTCGACCTGGTGCTACCCGACGGCTCCGGGGTGGACGTGTGCCGGGAGCTGCGCACATGGAGCTCCGTCCCGATCGTGATCCTCTCGGCGATCGGCGAGGAGGGCCAGAAGGTCGCCGCCCTCGACGCCGGCGCCGACGACTACGTCACCAAGCCGTTCGGGATGGGAGAGCTCCTGGCCAGGCTGCGCGCCGCGATGCGCCGCGCGGCTCCCGTGGGCGGCGAGCAGATCTCGGTTGGCGGACTCGTGGTCGACTTCGACCGCCACCAGGTGACCGTCGACGGGGTGCCGGTGCAGGTCACCCGGATCGAGTACGACCTGCTCTCGCTGTTCGTCCGCAACGAGGGCAAGCTGCTCACCCACCGCACGATCCTGCGTGAGGTGTGGGGCCCGGCCTACCAGATCGAGTCGCACTACCTGCACGTGTACATCAGCAAGCTGCGGGGGAAGATCGAGCACGACCCGCGCCACCCGCAATACCTCATCACCGAGCCTGGCGCGGGCTACCGGCTCGTGCGTCCGCCGGCTGCGGACGCGCCGTCGTGACCTCGTCTTGAGGCCCGTTTGACGGGCGGTTGAGCGCGCGGCGCCTAGCGTCCGTGTGATGCAGCTCTCGGCTCCGCTGCGGTCTGCGGTGGCTGTGCCGTATCTCGCGCCGGCCCCGTTCGCCGTTGCCGCGGCCGACCTCCACCGCCTGTCCGCCGCAGCCGCCGCATCCGTCGCCGCCAGCTCGCTGGTAACCGGCATCGCGCGCTCGGCATGTCAGCGGCTGCGGATCGCCCAGCGCCGGCAACGGGTCGACCGGTGGCTTGCGTGGAGCATCGGGCAGCCGCCGCCGGACGCGCTCATCTGCGAGCGCATGCGCCAGCTCGTCACGGCGCCCGAGCGGCGCCGGCTGGCGCGGGCGCTGCGAGCGATCGCCGACCAGGGCGTGCACCCGGGCGTCTACCGCGCCTCGGTCGTGAACACCCGGGCCGCGTCGGCGAACCGTGCGGCCATCGAGCGCCTCGCGTCGCGGCTCGACGCGATCGAGCGACC
Organism: uncultured Actinomycetes bacterium; assembly: GCA_963825325.1. Taxonomy (GTDB): domain Bacteria; phylum Actinomycetota; class Thermoleophilia; order Gaiellales; family JAICJC01; genus JAICJC01. Next base: position 416,422 of record CAWGSU010000001.1, on the reverse strand, counting down.
CGTCTCGGCCCGCGGCGTCGCCTGCACCGCCGAGCTCCTCGCCGACGGTGCCGGCCCGCTCTATAACCCGAGCTGTGCGTGCGACCTGGGGCCCGCGCTCGCGCGTGCATTGAGCAAGCTCTAGAGGGCTGCAGCGAGCGCCGGGGCGGCGGGAGGCGCCGCCCCGGCGCTCGGCTGGTCGGCGCGCTACGCGGCGACGGCCTCTGCGGCCGGCGCAACCAGCACCGGGCACGGGGCGGTGTGGAGCAGCGCCTGCGGGGTGCTGCCGGCGAGGGCGCCTGCGAGCGCGCCATGGGTGGTCCCGCCCACGACGATGAGCTCGGCGGCGGCCTTCCTGGCGACGTCGGCGATCGCCGACGCGGCGCCGCGCATGGTGGAGCAGCGCTGGAGGTCGGCCGAGAACCCGGCAGCGCGCAGGTCGGAGACCTGCCGGCTGACGTCCCTGGCGCGGTCGTCCTCGTCCGCATGCAGCGGGCCGGCGCCGCGGCCGCCGATCAGCTCCTTCACGTGGACGACGACGATCCGGGCGTCGCGCTCCCGGGCGAGGTCGGTGGCATAGCGCACGGGCCCGTGGGATCCCTCGGTGCCGTCCAGTGCGAGCACGATGGTCTTGGTCATGTGGTTCACGTCCTTTGCGTCTGAAGCCGGGATTTGGCTTCACGAAACACGCTATGCCCGGTCGCCTCAACCGGCCGTCAAAGATTGCGTGGCGGCCTCAACGTGCCGTCTCGGTCAGCCCGTCGTCGCGACCCGCACCACGACGTAGGCGATGTAGGACGCCACGATCCCCGCTCCCGCCAGCCGGCCGGCCCCGCCCCGCCGCCCGACGAGCACGAGCGTGCCCACCGTGACCCCGACCATCCACAGGTAGTCCAGCGCGAACCCGTGCCCGCTGCCCGCCGAGGTGATGACCACCGCCGGCACCAGGATCCCGAACGCGAGGTTGATCGTGTTGGAGTTGAGCGCCTCGCTGACGAGCGCCGCCCCGCGGCCGGCGAGGCCGAGGCGGATCGCCGTGTAGGCGTTCGGCAGGCTCGTCAGCGTCGCCAGGAGCAGCAGGCCGACCAGCGGCCGCGGCACGCCCCAGCGTCCGGCAACGAGCACCGCGGAGTACACCATGCCCACGCTGCCGGCAATGATCACGGCGACCGCCGGGAGCTCGCGCACGAACAGCCCTGCGACCTGGGCCGCCCGGCCGGCTGCCGCGCGCGGGTCGAGGGAGCGCCCGGCGGTGTCGGCCGGCCGCGGCTCCGGCGGCGGCAGCGGCCCGTGGAACGTCCCTCGCGCGAGCAGCACGACGTAGGGGACGGCGCCGGCCGCGAACACGACCAGCGCGATCCAGGGCGTGAGGCCGGCGAAGAGGACGGCGCCCGTCACCCCGGTGGCAAAGAGCGCGAACGTGCCCTCGAGCGCGAGCGCCGGCCCCTCCAGGCGCACGCTTCCGGCCAGGAGCGCGCTCAGGCCGACCATCGCCGCCAGGTTGAAGATGTTCGATCCGAGCAGCACGCCCATGCCGACGCCGGGCTGTCCGCGCAGCATCGCCGTCAGGCCCGACGACAGCTCCGGGGCGTCGGCGGCGAGCGCCGTCAGCAGGCCGAGCACAGCCTCGTGGATGCCGAGCCGCCCGCCGAGGCGGTCGAGCCGGCGGGCGAACAGCGCCGAGGCGACGAGGGTGGCGGCGAGCGACGTCAGGAACAGGATCAGGGCGACCGGCGTGGACACGTCAGCGATCCGATCGTGACCGGCGGCGGCGCGGCGGGCGGGGAGTCCGAGGGTCCATGGTGGCGGCTCGCCGACCAGACTTCCCGGCACACCGGCGCCGACTCTAGACGGTTTTCGGGGACAGCGGCCCGGGGTGGCCCCCGTCCGGGCGGTATCCAGCGACAGGGGTCGGGGTTACGATCTTCGGGTGAGCTCGGCTACGGCTTCACGCACGAACGCAGGCAGCGGCGTTCGCCGGCTCGGCTGGGGCCTTGCGGATCAGGCCCTCTCGAGTCTGACCAATTTCGCCCTCGCGGTGCTGGTCGCGCGCACCGTCAGCACGGCCGCGCTGGGCGCGTTCGGCCTTGCGTTCACGACCTACACGATCACGCTCGGCGCCACGCGGGCGCTGTGCTCGGAGCCGCTCACGGTGCGCTACAGCGCCACCGGCGAGCGCGAGTGGCGCGAGGGCGCGTCCGCGGCCACGGGCGTCGCGCTCGTGCTCGGGGTCCTCGCCGGCCTCTTCTGCGTCGGCGTGTCGTTCCTCTTCGGCGGCACCCTGCGCCCGTCGCTGATCGTGCTCGGCATCAGCATGCCCGGGCTGATCCTGCAGGACACATGGCGGAGCGCCTTCTTCTGCCACCTGCGCGGGGCGTACGCGTTCGCCAACGACCTCGCCTGGGCGATCGCCCAGGTCGTGCTCGTCGTGGCCGTGCTGGCGCTCGGCTTCCGGTCGTCGCCGGCCTTCATCCTCGCATGGGCGGGCGCGGCGAACATCGCCGCGATCTTCGGGATCATCCAGGCCGGGTTCCTGCCGCGGCCGCTGCACACCCGCCGGTGGCTCTCGCGCCAGCGCGACCTCGGGCCTCGGTACCTGATCGAGTTCATCGCCCGCAACGCGGCCCAGTCGGGTGCGATGTACGCCACCGCCGCCTTCGCCGGCCTGGCGGCCGCGGGAGCGCTGCGGGGAGCCCAGGTGGTGCTCGGCCCGCTCAACATCCTGAACATGGGCATCACGGCGCCTGCGATCGCCGAGTCGGTGCGGATCGCGCGCCGCTCGCCGCGGCGGATGTTGCGCGCGGTGACGATCCTCGGCGTCGTCCTCGTGGTCGTCTTCACGATCTGGGGGGTCGCGATGTACCTGCTGCCGGACTCGATCGGCGAGGCGCTCCTCAAGCGCTCGTGGAAGCCGGCGCACGATGTGATCCTGCCCTACACGGCCGTCATGGCGGCGTCCGGGATGCTGACCGCTGCCACCGTCGGCCTCCGGGCAATGGCGGCCGCCAAGCGCAGCCTGCGCTCGCGCCTCGTGACCGGCGTGCTGGCCGTCACGGGCGGCACGGTCGGCGCGGCGACCTACGGTGCGGTCGGCGCCGCCCTCGGCCTGGCGGCAGGCCTGTGGATCGGCGGCATCCAGTGGTGGCAGCAGCTCGCCGCCGCGGTGCGCGAGGAGGAGGAGCGCCGGGCAGCGGCCGCCGAGGCGGCCCTCGACACGGCGCCGGAGCTCGGCGCCGGCGACCGCGAGCACGTGTAAATGTCTCCTAAGGTTGGGCCGAATTTCCTTGACAACGTCCGCTGCTCGCGGTGTACTTGTGAACGATTGGTGTACCCGTCGGCGCTAGGAGGCCCCGGCGGGACAGGGCACGACCAGCGAGGGAGTGGCACATAATGCACGACGATTCGTCCGCGGCAGCGGCCGCAAACCGGCGCACATGCCGAATCCATCTCGTCCGGCACGGACAGACGATCATGAACGCGCAGGTGCGGTTTCGCGGCCGTCTCGACGTTGCCCTGAACGAGGTGGGCCGGGCCGAGGCGCGCGAGGCCGCTCGCTCGCTCGTCGGCACGGGCCTCGTCTCCGTGTACACGAGCCCCCTTGGCCGTGCGCGTGAGGTGGCCGAGGCGATCGCCGTCAAGAACGGCGTCGGTGCCGTCCGCGAGCATCCGGGCCTTCTGAACCTCGACTACGGCGCCTGGGAGGGTCTCACGAAGGAGGAGTCGGCCGCGGTCGACCCCGAGTCGTGGGACCTCTACGTCGGCGATCCCGAGCAGGCGGTCTGCCCCGAGGGCGAGGCGGTGGCCGAGGCGGCCGACCGCGTCGTCGATGCGCTGCGCTCCATCGCCCGTGAGCACCCCGGCGAGAACGTCGCGGCGGTCTCGCACGGCGTCATGCTGCGGCTGGCGGTGCTGCGCGTCGCGGGCGCCTCGGACAACGACTGGCAGTTCGCGATGCCGACGGGCGGCGCGATCGTCTTCGATGTGGCCGGCGACGAGATCACCCTGGTCTCCGATCTCGACCTGAGCAAGTCCGATCCGCGCAAGGCGTCCGGCGCACCTGCCACGCTTTCCGAACGCGCAGGTTGATCGCAGCAGAGGGGCGTGACCGGGCCCGGGTCGGCGTACGCCGGCTGCGGTGGTCGGTGCGCAGCCGCGCGGCGGAGCATCCGGGGTACCTGTACCTCGCTCGCCGCGTCCACCGCGAGGCCGTCGTCTCGGACGCGACCGAGCTCGTCATCGACGGGTTCACGCGCTCGGCGTCGACCTTCGCGGTGGTCGCGTTCCAGCTGGCGCAGCCGCGGCCCGTGCGCGTCGGGCACCACATGCACGCGGCCGGTCAGATCATCCAGGCGGTGCGGCTCGGGATCCCGACGCTCCTGACGGTGCGGCCACCCGAGGACACGGTGCTGTCGCTCGTGATCCGCGAGCCGTACGTGACCCTCGGCCAGGGACTGTCCGCCTACGCCCGCTTCCACGAGCGGCTGCTCGACCACCGCGACGGCATGGTCGTGGCGGACTTCCCCGAGGTTACGCAGCACCTCGACCGCACGATCGCGCGCCTGAACGCCCGCTTCGGGGCCGATTTCACGGCCTTTGTCCCCACTCCCGAGCGCACGCGCGAGTGCTTCGACCTGATCGAGATGCGCTCGCGGCGGCCGCCGTGGCGGCCGACGATCCACGCGTTCCTGTCCGGGCTCGCCACCGCCGACGACGTGCGCCGCGCCGCGGCGGCCCACTCCGGCGCCGTCGCCGCGGTGCCCGAGGACCGGGCTCAGCGCCCGTCGGCGTACAAGGAGGGCCGCAAGGGCGAGCTGCGCGGCGCCTACAACGCCGCGGGGCTGGCGCGCCTGCGCCGCCGCGCCGACGCGGTCTACGCCCAGTTCGCCGCCGCAGCAGGCTGAGCGGCCCGCGGCCGCAGGCCCAACCTGATCTGGAAATACTTGGACTCGTCGGGCTTCGCAGGTATTGACTTGACCCGTTCCGGGGTTATCTTGGAGGCCAGTCATCGCGAACCTTGGGGGAGATTCGATGTTGGGTCGAGCGAGTCGGATGGGGTATGCAACGGCGGCGGCCATGGTCGTCGGGATGGGAGCGGCCGGAGCCGCGCAGGCGGTTGTGGTGCAGGCGCACCCGGTGCCGACCTGGCAGACGAACGGCCGGGTGAACGTGATCACGGTGTCGGGGACGACCGCCTACCTGGGCGGCCAGTTCACGTCGGTGCGGCCCGCGGGCGATCCGCTCGGGACCGGTGAGGTGGTGCGCAACCACGTCGCCGCCGTCAATCTGTCGACGGGGGCGCTCCTGCCCTGGAACCCGAACACGAACGGCACCGTCCGGGCGATCCGCATCATCGGGTCGAACGTGTACCTCGGCGGCTCGTTCACCAACGTCGGCGGCACGGGCCACCAGCGGCTGGCGGCGGTCAGCGCCGCAGGCGCGGGCTCCCTTGTGTCGGGCTGGAATGCCTCGGCGAACGGCGAGGTGTTCGCGCTCTCTGCGCAGAACGGCACCCTCTTCGCCGGCGGCTCGTTCACGACCCTCGACGGCAGCGCGCGAGCGCACCTCGGTGCGGTCGCCGGCGCGACCGGCTCGCTGCTTCCGTGGTCGCCGAGTACCGATGGACAGGTGAAGGCGATGCAGTTCACGGTCGGCACACGCCTCGTCGTGGGCGGCTCGTTCACGACCGTGAACGGCACCTCGCACCGCAACATCGGCGCGGTCGACGCCGGTACGGGCGCCACGCTCGCGTGGAACAGCTCGATCTCCTACCCGGTCATCGGCCTCGCGGCCGACGCGTCCGGCCTGTACGTGGCCGGGGCCGGCGGCGGCGGCAACTTCGCCGCGTTCAGCCCGACCAACGGCTCGTCGCTGTGGCAGGGGGGCACGAACGGCAACGTCCAGGCCATCGGCGTCGTCGGCGGCTTCGTCTACCTCGGCGGCCACTTCCAGACCTACTGCGGCCCACAGCATGGCCAGCACACCTGCACCACGCCGACGGCGCGCAACAAGCTGCTCGCCGTGGACGAGCACTCGGGGGCGCTCCAGTCGTGGAACCCGAGCGCGAACAGCGTGCTCGGAGTCTTCGCTCTTCAGGGCACGCCGACCGGCGCGATGCTCGTCGGCGGCGACTTCACGAGCACCGGCCAGCGCGCGCAGCAGGGGTTTGCCGAGTACACGCCGTAGCAGGCTGCGACCGCATCACGTTGCACCACGGGGCCCTCGCATCGCGGGGGCCCCGAGCCGTTTCGGGGGGCTGCGCCCGTCAAGGCCCATCGAGCTGCGCCGATTACCCGGTGGACCAGCGCCGCCCACCATGGATGTCACCGACCCCACCGATCCGCCCAGCCTGCGCCCGACGCGGCGCGTCACCGTGCCGATCTCGTTCACGGGCGACATCGCCGGCTTCCTGTTCGACCTGCTGAGCGACATCGAGGCGATCGTGTGGGAGGCCGATGCCGACACGCTCGCGGTCGAGTTCGTGAACGACCGCATCCTCGATCTGCTCGGGTACGAACCGATGGACGTGATCGCCGTGCCGCGGTTCTGGACGGAGACGATCGTGCACCCGGACGATCGCGATCTGTTCCTGGCCGCGCAGGCCGAGGTGGCCGAGCGGGGAGTCGCGCGCGTGACCTATCGCGCCCTCGCAAACGACGGCCAGGTCGTGTGGCTCTCGAGCGTCTCCCATCTCACGATCGACCAGGAGGGCCGTCAGCGCGTGCGCGGGCTCGAGACCGACGTGACCGCGATGAAGCGGGCCGAGGCCCAGGCACGCGAGTCAGAGGAGCGGTTCCGGCTGCTCTCGGAGGCGTCTCGCGACGCGGTCATCGTCCACACCGGCGGCGCGATCGTCGAGGTGAACCAGGCCTTCTGCGATCATTTCGGCTGGTCGGCGGCCGAGGCGCTGGCGCTGGCGGCCGAGGATTACATCGCGCCGGAGTCGCTCCCCACCGCCCTGGCCCGGCTGGCGGACGGGGCGACGGGCGCCTACGAGCTCACGGGCCTGCATCGCAGCGGCGCCCGCCGCGTGTACGCGGCCCAGAGCCAGGAGACGCGCTACCACGGCGAGTTCGCGCGCGTCGTCGTGCTCACGGACATCACCGACCTGAAGGCGCGCGAGGCGCGCGCCCTGCACGACGCGAACCACGACCAGCTGACGGGGCTGCCCAACCGGGCGGCGTTCGATCGCCGGCTGGAGGACGAGCTCGCGCGGCGGGAGCCCGGCGCGGTGCTCGGGATGCTGTTCTGCGACCTGAACGGGTTCAAGGGCGTGAACGACCGGCACGGCCACGCCGCGGGCGACTCGCTGCTCCAGCTCGTCGCCCAGCGCCTCGGCAGCGTGGTGCGCACGAGCGACCCCGTGTTCCGGCTGGGCGGGGACGAGTTCGTGATCCTCTTGCCGGCGCTCCCCGCCGCCGACGCCGACCGCGTCGTCGACCTCATGCGCCAGCGCCTGCTGAAGGTGTTCGCGCCGTCGTTCTCGGTCGGGCCGGCCGCCGTGGAGGTCGGGGTGGCCGTGGGGACGGCGAAGTGCCCGGAGAACGGCACGACCGCCGACGCCCTCGTCCAGCACGCCGACATGGCGATGTACGTGCACAAGCGGGCGGTCAAGGGCGAGCGGCACTAGGCGGTCGCGCGAGGCGCGCGGTTCAGGCACAATCGGTCGGCCGCCACGCGGCGGCTTGATGCCACCTCACCGCTGGAGACCGCCATGGCCGACACCAAGATCCTGCTGCCGGAGCGCGACATCCCGCGCGCCTGGTACAACGTCCTCGCCGACGCGCCGTCGCCGCCGCAGCCGCCGCTGCACCCGGGCACCGGCCAGCCGATCGGCCCCGACGACCTCGCCCCGCTCTTCCCGATGGACCTGATCCTGCAGGAGGTCTCGACCGAGCGCGAGATCCCGATCCCCGAAGAGGTCATCGACGTGCTCCGGCTGTGGCGGCCGACGCCGCTTTACCGCGCGCACCGGCTCGAGCGGGCGCTTGGCACCCACTCGCGCATCTACTACAAGTACGAGGGCGTCTCGCCGGCCGGGTCGCACAAGCCGAACACGGCCGTCCCGCAGGCCTTCTACAACGCGAAGGCCGGCCGCCGCCGGATCGCGACCGAGACCGGAGCCGGCCAGTGGGGCAGCTCGATGGCGCTTGCCTGCGGCTACTTCGGGCTCGAGTGCAAGGTGTACATGGTGCGCGTCTCCTACGACCAGAAGCCGTACCGGCGCATGATGATGGAGACGTGGGGAGCGTCGGTCGTGCCGAGCCCCTCGCCGGATACGAACGCGGGCCGGGCGATGCTCGAGCAGCGCCCGGACTCCCCGGGCAGCCTCGGCCTCGCCATCTCGGAGGCGGTCGAGGACGCCGCCACCCACGACGACACGAGCTACGCGCTCGGTTCCGTGCTCAACCACGTCCTGCTGCACCAGACCGTCATCGGGCAGGAGGCGGAGCGCCAGCTCGACCTGGCCGGCGAGCGCGGCGTGGACGTCGTGATCGGGTGTGTCGGCGGCGGGTCGAACTTCTCCGGGCTCGCGCTCCCGTTCGTGCGCCAGAAGATCGCCGGCGCCGACATCGAGATCATCGCGTGCGAGCCCGCCGCGTGCCCGACGCTCACCCGCGGGCCCTACGCGTACGACTTCGGCGACACCGCCCAGCTGACGCCGCTCGTCGCCATGCACACGCTCGGTCACGACTTCATCCCGCCGGGCATCCACGCCGGCGGCCTGCGCTACCACGGGGCCGCGCCGATCGTCTCCCAGCTGCTGCTGGACGGCCTGCTGCGGGCCGAGGCCTACCGCCAGAACGACGTGTTCGCCGCGGCGATCACCTTCGCCCGCTCCGAGGGCATCGTGCCGGCGCCCGAGAGCGCCCATGCCATCAAGGGCGTCGTCGACGCGGCCAAGCGGGCGGACGAGTCCGGCACCGAGCAGGTGATCCTGTTCAACCTGTCCGGCCACGGCCACTTCGACATGGCCGCCTACGACGACTACCTGCACCACCGCCTGGAGGACCACGAGCTGCCCGAAGCCGAGATCGCACGCGCCCTGCGGGCGATCGAGCCGCTGCCCAAGCCGGCCGCGCCGGTGTGATCGCCTCGCTGCACGTCGAGCCCGGGCACCCGGCGGATCTCGCGCTGCGTGAGCCGGCCGACGACCTGGGCATCGACCGCGCCGGCGCGCTCGACGAGGACATGGCCGAGCTGCGCGCGCTCCAGGATCGGCTGTGGGCGGAGCGCAGCCGCAGCCTGCTCGTGATCCTGCAGGGCACCGATGCGGCGGGCAAGGACAGCACGATCCGGCACGTCTTCACCGGGCTCAACCCGCACGGCTGCCGCGTCGAGGACTTCGCCCAGCCGAGCTCGACCGAGCTCGCCCACGACTACCTGTGGCGCGTGCACGCGAAGTGCCCGGCCCGCGGCCAGATCGGGATCTGGAACCGCTCCCACTACGAGGATGTGATCGCCGTGCGTGTGCACGAGCTCGCGCCGCAGAAGGTGTGGCGGCGGCGCTACCGGCACATCTGCGAGTTCGAGCGCATGCTGGCCGACGAGGGCACGACGATCGTGAAGATCCTGCTGCACATCTCGCGCAAGGAGCAGGGCGAGCGTCTGCGGGCTCGGCTCGAGGATCCCACGAAGCAGTGGAAGTTCCGGCCGGAGGACGTCGCCGACCGGAGCCGGTTCGGCGAGATCCAGGCCGCCTACGAGGACGCGATCACGAAGACCTCGACGCGGTGGGCGCCGTGGTACGTCGTCCCCGCCGACCGCCGCTGGGTGCGCAACGCGGCCGTCACCCGCCTGCTGCTCGAGACGCTGCGCGGCATGCGGCCGCGGTACCCCGACGTGACCGTCGACCTGTCTCAGTTCACGATCGACTGAGCCGCCGGCGCGATCAGCCGGCGGCCGCCCGTTGCAGGCCGGCGGTGATGCCGGCCGCGGCTTCCTCGAGCTGCTCCTCGGTGCAGATCAGCGGCGGCGAGATCGCCAGGCACGGGTTCACCCGGTCGTCCAGCCGCACGATCACGCCCTCCGTGCGGATGGCGTCGCGCGCGCCCGGCAGGGCGGCCGCGTCGCGCAGCTCGAGCGCGCGGAAGAAGCCGTGCCCGCGGGCCTCGACAACCAGCGGCGAGGATGCCGCCACGTCGTCAAGCAGCCGGCCGAGCGTGGCCTCGAGCCGGCGCACGTTGCCGAGCACGTCGAGCCGATCCATGATGTCGAGGTTCGCGAGCGCGACGGCGCACGAGAGCGGGTGCCCTCCGAATGTGAAGCCGTGCGCGTACACCGACCGCTGCTCGAGCAGCGGCGCGGCGACGGCGTCGGTGAAGAGCACGCCGCCGAGCGGCGCCTGGCCGGACGTCACGCCCTTGGCGAACGTGATCATGTCGGCGTCGAACCCGAGCCGGTCGGAGCCGAACCACGCGCCGAGCCGGCCGAACCCCGTGATCACCTCGTCGCACCAGAGGAGCAGGCCGTGGCGGTCGCAGAGCTCGCGCAGCCTGGCCCCGTAGCCGGGGGGAGGCGCGAGGCAGCCGCCGGCGTTCTGGACCGGCTCGACCACGACGGCCGCGACGGTGTGCGCGCCCTCGGCGATGATCGTGCGCTCGATCGCGGCGACGGCCGCGTCGGTCCACTCCTCGTCGGTGACGGCGTGGCGGTAGTTGCGGCGGTCGGTGTTCTCGGCGTGGCGGACATCGCCCAGCAGTGGCTCGAACGGCGCCCGCGCCGCCGGGATGCCGGTCAGCGACAGCGCTCCCAGCGTGCAGCCGTGGTACGCGCCGCGGCGGGCGACGATCTTGCGCCGCAGCGGCTCGCCGCGTCCGAGCCAGTGCTGGCGCACGAGCTTCATCGCCGACTCGACCGCCTCGGACCCGCCCGAGGTGAAGAACGCCCGGGTGAGGTTCTCGGCCGCGAGGCCGGTGATCCGGCGGGTCAGCTCGACCGGCGCGGGTGAGGTCGCCGCCCAGTTGGGATAGAAGCCGAACGACTCGAGCTGCCGCTTGGCCGCCTCGCCGAGCTCGGCCCCGTGCGAGTACCCGATCTGCGTGGTGAAGAGGCCCGACATCGCGTCCAGCAGCCGTGTCCCGCCGGCCTCGAACACGTACGGGCCCTCACCGCCCACCAGGATCGGCGGGGCTGAGCCGTCGAAGTCGGCCATCCGCGTCCATGACAACCATTCACCGGCTGCGGCCTCCCGCAGCGCACCGACGCCCACGTCCACAGTCGCCATCGCCAGTCCTTCCCGTCGGAATGCTCCTCGCGCGAGCATAGCCGCCTACGCTGCGCTCGATGGCCGATCCGCGCACCGACACGGTCCGCCGCGGCTACGACCGGCTGGCGAGCTCGTTCCGTGCGTGGGGCGCGCGCGTCGAGGGCGACCCGCGTGACCGGTTCGTGGACGAGTTCGCGGCGATGCTCCCGGCCGGCGGGACGGTGCTCGACCTCGGCTGCGGCGCGGGCATCCCGTCCACCCGGCGCCTGGCGCAGGCGTTTGACGTGGTCGGCGTCGATATCTCCGGCGAACAGATCGCGCTCGCCCGGCGCGCGGTCCCGGGGGCGAGGTTCATTCAGGGCGATCTGCTCGACCTCGATCTGGCCGCGGGGTCGTTCGACGGCGTGGCGGCGCTGTACTCGATCTCGCACGTCCCCCGCGCGGAGCACGCGCGCGTGTTCGAGTCGATCAGGCGGTGGTTGCGGCCCGGGGGCGTCTTCCTGGCGTCGCTCGGCGTGGACGGAATCGCCGATTGGACCGGTGAATGGCTTGGAGTGCCGATGTTCTTCTCGAGCCACGACGCCGCCACCAACCGGCGCCTGCTCGCCGAGGCCGGGCTCGCGGTCGTGCGTGCCGAGGCGGTCACGATGCGCGAGCCGGAGGGCGACGCGACCTTCCTCTGGGTGATCTGCCGCGCCGGCGGTGCTTAGCCGGACTCGGTGGGAGCGGCCTCGCCGGGGCGGCGGCGGCGCATCTCCTGCAGTGCCGAGCGCATGTCGGCGCGGACGAACCCCTTGAGCGCCCCATGGCGCTTCTGCGGTTTACGCCCGAGCCGAGCCATCAGATCGTCGCTCGCGCCGCGGTAGGCGGCCGCCGCGCTCGAGCGGGGTGCGCCCACGACCACGGGCACGCCCGCGAGCGCGGCCGAGTCATACCGGGCGCTGCGCGGGATCTGGACGGGGGACACCAGATCGCCGAACCGCTCGCGCATCAGGGCGGCCGCTGCCGCCGCGCCGGGGCGGCGTGCGTCGACGAACGTCGGCAGGAGCACGAGCGGTGTGTAGCGGTTGCCCGTCTCGCGCTCGATGCGGCGGACGGCCTCGATCGTGCCCTGCAGCGCGTCGATCGAGAGGTAGTCGGCCGCGGCCGGGATCACGACCGCGTCGGCGGCCCGCAGCGCGGCCGCGCTCAGGCCACCCAGGCCGGGCGGCGTGTCGACGACGATCACCTCCCACTCCTCGCTTGCTCCCTCGATCGCCGCGGCGAAGCGCTCGCCGTGGCGATGGTCGGTGAAGACGGACACCTCCTCGGCGATCAGGCGCGCATCGGCCGGGACGACGCCCAGCCGGCCGAGGGCGGGCACCGGCGACGTGCGCGCGAACCAGCGCGGCTTGCCGCGGAACATGCCGCCCGAGCCGTCGTCATCCGCGCTCGAGACGCCGACCGCGACGGCGGCCGAGCCCTGCGGGTCGAGGTCGACCAGGAGCACCGGGCGTGAGTCGAGGGCCATGGCCGCCGCGAGGTTGACGGCGGTCGTCGTCTTGCCCACCCCACCTTTGCGGTTGACGACTGCGATCACGTGCACGCGCGCATTGTGTCACGAACTCGCGCGTTTGTCCGGGGGACTACGTATCGGCGATCCGGTCATGCCCCGATGCCGCAGACATCCGGCCGCCGCGACACTCCCAGGACCACGGAACGATCCACCTAGGAGGGGCCATTCATGGCCAGCACGCAGCACATCCCTTCCACCCCGGCCCGCGACAACGGGCCCTTCTCGCGGCACGAGCACGACGAGCTCGTGGCCGCCATCCGGCGGGCCCGCACCCGGCCCGACCGCCGCGGCCCGGCCCGGCGGCAAACGGTTGCACCAATGGTACGATCGCGCGGGTGAAGGCCACTCTCGAGCGTGAGCGCAAGCTCACCGCCACGCCCGGATTCCTGCTCCCGCACCTGCCAGGTGACCGCCTGCCGGTGCGGGAGCTCAGCTCGACCTACCACGACACGCCGGACATGCGCCTGGCTGCGTTCGGGGTCACGCTGCGCTACCGCGCCGAGGGCGGCGGCGGGGCGTGGCAGCTGAAGCTGCCGCACGGGGAGGATCGGCTCGAGCTCGAGTTCCCGGGCGTCGCCCGCGCCGTGCCCGCCGAGGTGGTCGCGCTCCTGCGGGCGCACCTGCGCGGGGCCCGTACGAGGGCCGTCGCGCGGCTGCGCACCCACCGCACCGGCGTGCTCGTGCGAGGCGGCGGGCGCGACGTCGCCGAAGTTGTGACCGATGCCGTCGCGGTGTTCGAGGGCAGCCGGATCGTGCGCCGGTTCGACGAGATCGAGGTCGAGCTGGTCGACGGCGACACCGCCGACCTGGCCCGGCTCGTGAGCCTGCTGCGGCGTGCCGGAGCAGGCGAGTCCGATGCCAGGCCGAAGCTGTTCCAGGCGCTCGACCTGCAGGTGCGCCCGCCCGCTCCGCCGGTCGCGCGTGACGCTCCCGCAGAGGAGCATGTCTCGGCCTCGTTGCGCGCCCAGTACGAGGCGATCGTGCGCCACCATCCCGGCACGCGGCTCGGCCGGGACCCGGAGGAGCTGCACCAGATGCGGGTGGCGACGAGGCGGATGCGCGCGATCCTGCGAGCGGCCCGGCCGCTGCTCGACCCCGACTGGGTGGGCTCGCTGCGAGCGGAGCTCGGCTGGCTCGGCGGCGCGCTTGGCCCGGTGCGCGACCTCGACGTCCTGGTCGACCACCTGCGCGCGGACGCGCATCTGCTCGGCGGGCAGGACGAGGACGCGTTCCTCGTGCTCCTGCGCGCCCTCGATGCCGAGCATGCGGCCGACCGGAAGCTGCTCCTGGCCGCGCTCGACGAGCCGCGCTTCGTCGCGCTCGTCGAACGCCTCGAGGCCGAGACGCGCGCGCCGCCGATCGTCGCCGGCGATGCGTCGCTGCGCGCGCTCGCCGGGCGCGAGTTCCGGCGGCTGCGAAAGGCGGTGCGCGCCCTGGGAGAGGATCCGCCCGACGCGGAGCTGCACGCTGCGCGCATCGCCGTCAAGCGTGCGCGCTACTCCGCCGAGCTCGCCGAGCGATCGGTCGGGAAGGCGGCCACCGCCGTCATCCGCGACGCCAAGGTGCTCCAGGACGTGCTCGGCGACCACCAGGACGCGGCCGTCGCCGAGGCGCGCGTGCGCGCGCTCGTGCGGCCGCGGACGAGCGCCGCCCAGGCGGTTGCGGCCGGCCGCGTGATCGAGCGCCAGCACGAGCGCCGCCGCGTCGCCCGGGCCGAGTTCCCGGAGGCCTGGCGCGCGCTGGAGCGCGACGCCCAGGGCGTCTTTCTCTAGGTAGCAATCACCGCGCCGGGCGCCACATCGTCGTGACCGGCACGCCGCCGGGCAGGACGACGCGGCCGCACGGCTCGAAGCCGAGCCGGCCATAGCGGGCGTCGTTGGCGGGGTTCGTCGATTCGAGATAGGCCGGAAGGTGGGCGGCGTCGACGGTTTCGAGGCAGGCCCCGAGCAGACCCATGCCCAGGCCGTGCCCGCGGTGGCCGGTGTGGGTCGCGAGCAGGCTCAGGTACCAGTGCGGCTCGTCGTGCGGGTGGGCCGCGTCGAGGCGGTCGAAGGCGCCGAGGACGACACGCGCCTGCTCGCGGCCGACGAGCTCGGCGACGAGCTCCGCAAAGCCCACCTCCTGCTCGGCGGTCAGCTCCGCCTCACCGGGCGGTACCCAGACGGCGGCCGCCTCGCACTCCGGCGTCACGAACGTCGCCGCGAGGCGCATCGCCGCGCGCACATAGAACTCCCAGAAGCGTCGCGACGCCTCCGGGCGGGTGTCGTCGGGGAACGAGTAGGCGCCCCACACCGGGTCGGAGCGAAACGCCGTCGCCATCGTCTCGGTCACGGCGCCAAGATCGGCCGCCGAGGCCGTGCGCACCCCCATCGGCATGGCGGCATCCTCTCACGCCTGCCCGGGCGGTAGGCTCTCCCGGCGATGAGGTTGCTCGTGTTTCGTCATGGGATCGCCGAGGATCACGCCGCCGACGGCACCGACGCATCGAGAGCGCTGACCGGCCAGGGGGTCGAGCGCACGCGCGCGGCCGCCCGTGGCCTGGCGGCGTTCACCGACCCGCCCGACGTGATCCTGTCGAGCCCGAAGACGCGGGCGCTGCAGACCGCGCGCGAGGCCGGCGCGGCGTTCGGCCGCGACGTCGAGGTGCTCGCCGCGCTCGCCGACGGCCCGCCCGCAGAGACGCTCCGCGCGCTGGCCGCGCGCACCGAGGAAGCGGTGATGATCGTCGGCCACGAGCCCATGCTGAGCGAGCTCGTCGAGCAGGCCTGCACCGGCGTACGCCGGCTCGGCTTCGTCGACATGCGCAAGGCCGGCTGCGCGTGCCTCGACATCGCGTTCGCGCCCGGCGGCGAGCCGGCGGGCGCCGCGCTGCTTTGGCTGGCCACGCCAAAGATGCTGCGTGGGCTCGAGCCTGGCTGACCCGCCCGCCGGCGGGACCGACGGGCGCGGGCCGGTCGCGACCGTCGCGCGCGAGTGGGGCCGGATGGGCGCGATCGGGTTCGGCGGACCGCCGACGCACATCCTGCTCCTGCGGCAGCTGTGCGTGCAGCGCAAGGGCTGGATCCCGGCCGACGAGTTCGAGGACGCGATCGCGGCGTGCAACCTGCTCCCGGGACCGGCCTCGACCCAGCTCGCGATGTACTGCGCCGGGCGGGTCGCCGGTGTGCCGGGCGTGTTCGTGGGCGGCGCCGGCTTCATCCTCCCGGGGCTGGTCACGATCCTCGCGCTGGCGGCGTTGTTCCTGTCGTCGTCGCCGCCCGACTGGGTGCGGGCGGCCGGGGCAGGGGGCGGCGCCGCCGTCGCCGCGGTGGCGGTGCGCGCCGCCGTTGACCTGGCCGGGCCGTCGTGGCGGCGAGCGGGAGGCAACGTGGCGCATGCTCGCTGGATCGCCTACGCCGCCGCCGGCGCGGCGGCGAGCGCGCTCGTCGGCCCCTGGCTCGTGCTGGTGCTGCTCGGCTGCGGGTGTGTGGAGGTGGCCGTGCGCCGGCCGGGTTCGAGCGCGCCGACGCTGGCCGCGCTCGTGCATGCGGGCGGGATCGGCTCGCTGGCGTGGACCGCGCTCAAGGTCGGCGCCCTGAGCTTCGGCGGCGGGTTCGTGATCGTGCCGCTGATGCAGGCCGACGCGGTGTCGCACTACCACTGGATGACCGGCCCGCAGTTCCTGACCGCCGTCGCGCTCGGACAGGTCACGCCGGGGCCGGTCGTCTGCACGGTGGCGATGGTGGGCTACGCCGCGGGGGGTGTGGGCTACGGCCTGCTGGCGGCGGCGATCGCGTTCACGCCGTCGTTCATCTTCGTGCTCGCGGGCCGCTCGCACCTCGAACGCCTGCGCGGGAACCCCACGGCCCGCGCCTTCCTGGAGGGGTCGGGCCCCGCCGCGATCGGCGCCATCGCGGGCTCGGCAGTGCTGCTCGCCGGCGAGCTCTCGCAGCCCTGGCAGTACGCGCTGCTGGCCGTCGCCGCGGCCGCGCTTCTGATCGCCCGGCGGGGGATCGTCGGCGTGCTGATCGCCGCAGCGCTCGCGGGCGAGATCGCTCTCGTGGCGGGCGCGCGGATCCCCGGGTAGCGCGTACTCCACTTCTTCCCCGGATCGTCACCGCCCAACGTGTTCCAGCACCCTAAGGTGCCTTCGAGGCGGTGATACCGTGCGGGCGCACGTCGCGTTTCGCGGCCTCGGAGTTGTGCACGAGGGTGGGCGGCCGCCGCTGGATGGGAGCGGTGACCGGAATCCGTGGGCGTCTGAGAAGAGCTCCCTGAAGGGCGGAGGGTGGGGGGCGTGAGCGAACAATGGAATGACGAATCAGCCTTCCGCGGATGGCTGAGCCTCCTCGTCCGGCAGCGCTGGATCGTGTTGGCAGCGGTCGTGGTCGTCCCGCTGATCGCGTTCTGGGTGTCGCGCTCCCAGCAGCCGCTGTACGAGGCATCGGCGACGGTGCTCGTCAACGAGCAGAACCAGGCGGCGGGGATCCTGAACCTGAACTCCTCTGCGGCGTCGCCGCCCGACCGCTATGCCGCGACGCAGGCAGCGCTGGCCCGCGTCGGGGCGGTCGCGGAGCTGGCGGTGAAGGCCGCCGGCGTGCCCGGCCGCACCGCCGCCGGCCTGCTGGCGAGCTCGAGCGTGAGCGCGAACCCGTCCGCCGACCTGCTGACCTTCTCGGTCACCGATCCCGATCCGGCGGTGGCGAAGGAGCTCGCGACCGCCTACGCGACCCAGTTCACGGTATACCGGCGCCGGCTCGACACCGGCGTGCTCTCGGCGTCGATCGCCGACGTGCAGCGCCGGCTGGCCGTGCTCGCGGCCGGCGGGCAGCGCGGCTCTCCGCTCTCCAGGCAGCTGACCGGGGAGCTGCGCGACCTGCAGTCGATGCAGACGCTCGATGCGTCGGGCGCGAGCGCCGTCGTGGTCGGCCCGGCCGGCAGCACGACCCAGGTGCAGCCGCGTACCACCCGCAACGTCGCCCTCGGGATCCTGGTCGGGATCGCGCTCGGCGTGGGGCTCGCGTTCCTGCGCGAGGCGTTCGACACGCGCGTGCGCTCGGCGGCCGAGCTGCGCGCGCGGCTCGGGCTGCCGCTGCTCGGCCATCTGCCCAGGCCGGACCGCTCGGTCGCCGAGGGACGCAGGCTGACCACGCTGGCCGAGCCGGCCGGCGCGGGTGCGGAGGCGTTCCGGATCCTCAGGACCAGCCTGGACATCAGCCGGCTGCAGCACCACGTGGGCTCGATCGTTGTCACCAGCACGAGCGCCGGCGAGGGCAAGTCGACGACGGTCGCGAACCTGGCGGTGATCCTGGCCCGGTCGGGACGGCACGTGATCCTGGTCGACCTCGACCTGCGCCATCCGCATCTCGACAGCTTCTTCGACCTCGACGGCCAGCCGGGCCTGACCAGCGTGGCCGTCGGCGACGCCGAGCTCGCAGACGCCCTCTGCATCGTCGACGTGCACCCGGAGCTGCCGGTGGCCGACGGCGGCATGCTCGAGGTCGTGCGCGTCGGCGTGCCGCCGCCCGATCCGGGCGAGTTCCTGTCGTCGGCGTTCGTGACCGATGCCCTGGCGGCGCTTGCCGATCGCTGCGACGTGCTCCTGATCGACGCGCCGCCGCTGCTCGCTGTCGGCGACGCGATGACGATCGCGACGCGGACGGACGGGCTGATCCTCGTCGCCGGCCTGAACCGGGTGCGGCGGGCGAACCTGGCCGAGACGCGGCGCGTGCTCGAGGCGTGCCCGGCCCTCAAGCTCGGCTTCATCGCCACCGGGAGCAACGGCGGCGGCGTGTACGGGTACAACGCCAACGGGAGGCGCGAGGAGTCCGCGGATGCATGAGGACATGGCTGCGATCGCGCGGGCGGATCCGCGCGACCCGGCGCTGGGCGCGGACATCGTGCGGGCGCAGCAGCATGTCGAGCTGCGCGGGCGCGGCGGCCCGCTGCGGCGTCTGGTGCTCGCGAGCGACCTGCTCGCGCTGGTGGCGGCGTACGTGCTCTCGGGCCTCGTCGTGCCGAACATGCACGGGCGCTCGGCGTTCCATCCGCTCGGGCTCCTGCTGTTCTCGGCGACGTTGCCGGCCTGGCTCGCCGCGGCCCGGGTGAACGGCCTCTACCGGCTTGACGAGCGGCGGGCGAACGGCGGCGGCGTCGAGGAGTGGGTCAGCATCGTGCGGCTGATGGTGATCGGCACGTGGGTCGTGCTCGCGATCGCCTGGGTGGCGCGCGTCGAGCAGCCCGAGACCGCGCGGCTGGTTGCCTTCGCCGCGATCGCGGTCACGCTCGCGGCGTCGGGGCGCACCGGTGCGCGGTGGCTCGCACGGCGGCGGCGCGCCTACGTCCAGACGGCCGTCATCGTCGGCGCCGGCGAGGTGGGTCAGCTGGTTGCGCGCAAGCTCCTGCGCCACCCGGAGTACGGCGTGCAGCTGGTCGGGTTCGTGGACGCGCCGCCGAAGCGCTGGCGGCGCGACATCGCCCCGGTGCCCCTGCTCGGGCCGCTCGACGATCTGGCCGCGATCGTGCGCAGGCTCGCGGTCGACCGGGTCATCGTCGCGTTCTCGAAGCGCAACGACAACGACGTGCTCGCCCAGGTGCGGCCGCTGGCCGGGGTGGGCGTCCACGTCGACGTCGTCCCGCGCATGTTCGAGATCATCGGCCCCCACCACGGGCTGCCCGACGTCGAAGGCATCCCGCTGCTCAGCATCTCGCCGCGCACGCCGTCGGCCGTGGCGCTGGGCGTCAAGCGCGCGATCGACGTCGTCGGGGCGTCACTCGGGCTCGCGCTCGCCGCACCGGTGTTCCTGTGGGCGGCGTGGCGGATCCCGCGCGAGACGCCGGGGCCGGTGTTCTACCGCCAGACCCGGCTCGGGGCCGGCATGCGCGAGTTCACGATGCTCAAGTTCCGCACGATGCGGGTCGGAGCCGACCAGGAGCTGCATCGGGATTACGTCGAGCGGACGATGAGCGGCGAGCAGGTCGCCGGCGCGAGCGAGATCTACAAACTCGACCGCGACGACGTGATCACGCCGACCGGGCGCTGGCTGCGGCGGACGAGCCTGGACGAGCTGCCGCAGCTGATCAACGTCATCCGCGGGTCGATGTCGCTGGTCGGGCCGCGGCCGTGCCTGGCGTACGAGACCGAGCACTTCGCGCCGCACCACTACGAGCGCTTCCGCACTCCGGCGGGGATCACCGGCCTGTGGCAGGTGACGGCCCGCGCACAGGCGAGCTTCGCCGAGGCGCTCGAGATGGACGTGGCCTACGTGCGCAGCTGGTCGCTCGGCCTCGACCTGTCGCTGCTCCTGCGCACGCCGATCGAGGTGCTGCGGCAGCGGAAGGCGACGGCGTGACCCTGCCGGTGAAGCGCACGATCCGGCCGTACATGCCCGACGTCGTCTCGGCGTGCCGGGACGAGGCCCAGCACGCGCCGGTCCACGTCGGCGTCGCCGGCCTTGGCTACTGGGGGCCGAACCTCGTCCGCAACCTGAGCGAGATCCCGGCGGCCGAGGCGGCCTGGATGTGCGATGTGCGCCCGGGCGCGCTCGAAAAGCTCGGGCGGCGCTTTCCCGCCGTGCGCCGCACGCAGGACTTCGACGAGATGCTGGACGACCCGCAGCTCGACGCGGTCGCCGTGGTGACGCCGGTGGCGACGCACTACGACCTGGCGATGCGGGCGCTCGAGGCCGGCAAGCATGTGTTCGTCGAGAAGCCGCTCGCCTCGTCGGCGGGAGAGGCGCGCGAGCTGATCCGCACGGCGCAGGAGCGCGACCTCGTGCTCATGCCCGGCCACACCTTTCTCTACAGCCCGTCCGTGAATCGCATCCGCGACCTGATCGCCTCGGGCGAGCTCGGCAACATCTACTTCATCTCGATGTCGCGCGTGAACCTGGGTATCCACCAGTCCGACGTGAGCGTGATCTGGGATCTCGGCCCGCACGACTTCTCGATCCTCCTGTACTGGCTGGGCGAGCGGCCGCGGCGCATGGTCAGCATGGGCCGCGCCTGCGTCATGCCCGGCCAGGAGGACGTGGCGTTCATCAACTGCGAGTTCGGGTCGGGCGCGGTCGCGCACATCGAGCTCGCATGGCTCGCCCCCAGCAAGCTGCGGCGGACGACCGTCGTCGGCTCGCGGAAGATGGTGGTCTACGACGACTGCAGCAACGAGCCTGTGCGGATCTACGACTCGAGCGTCATGCCGCGCAATCCGGAGTCCTTCGGTGAGTACCTCAACTACCGCACCGGCGACATCGTCTCGCCCCACATCGACCTCAGCGAGCCGATCGCGCTGCAGATGGAGGACTTCTGCCGTGCGATCCGCACGGGCTCGACGCCGCGCTCCTCGGCGCAGCTCGGCCTCGACGTCGTGCAAATGATCGAGGCGGCGGAGCGCTCGCTCGCCGTCGGCGCGGAGTGACGCACTGCGCGTCCTCGTCGTCACCAACATGTACCCGACGGCGGCCGAGCCGCATTTCGGCTGCTTCGTCCGCGACCAGGTCGAGGACCTGCGCCGGCTGGACGTCGACGTCTCCGTGCTCGCATTCGACGGGCGCGGGCACAAGGGTCGCTACCCGGGCGCGGTGAGGCGAGTGCGGCGCGCGCTTCGGCGGGAGCGCCGCGACATCGTGCACGCCCACTACGGCCTCACCGGCGCCGTGGCCGCGCTCCAGCACAGGGTCCCCGTCGTGACGACGTTCCACGGCAGCGACGCGTGGGTGCCGTGGCAGCGGCTGGTGTCGCGACTCGTGGCGCGGCGGACGCAGCCGATCGCGGTCGCGCCCGCGGTCGCGGTGTCCCTGGGTGCCCGCGCCGCGCCGGTGATCCCGTGCGCCGTCGACCTCGACCTCTTCGCCCCGGTCGACCGAGGCGCGGCACGGCGCATGCTCGGCTGGCCCGGGGACGCGGCGTGCGTGCTCTTTCCGGCTGCCCGCGGCGACGGGTCCAAGGCCGCGAACAAACGCGTCGACATGTTCGATGCGACGGTCGCGGCCCTGCGCCGCACGGTGCCCGACACGTTTGCGGCCAGCCTCGACGGGCTTTCACGCGAGCAGGTTGCCCTGGCGATGAGCGCCGCCGACGCCGTCGTCATGACGTCCCTGCGGGAGGGGGCGCCGATCGTCGTCAAGGAGGCGCTCGCCTGCGCGACGCCGGTCGTATCGGTCGCGGTCGGCGACGTTCCGGCCGTCGTGGCCGGCCTGCCCGGGTGTGCGATCGCCGAGGCCGACCCGCAGCGGCTCGCGCAGGCGGTGCAGCGCGCGCTCGGCACGGCCCGCGATCTGCGGCTGCGCGAGGCGATGCGCGCCTACGGCCGCCGGCCGATCGCAGAGCGGGTGCTCGGGGTCTACCGCGATGTGCTCGCGAGAACGGCGTGACGACGGCCGGCGGACCCGGGGGAGGGTGGTGTTCGTCTGCCCGAACCTCGAGGCGGGCGGCGCCGAGCGGCAGTGGGCCGCGCTCGTTCCCGGGCTCGCCGGGCGCGGATTCGACGTGTCCGTGATCACGCTCGACGGCCGCGGTCCCTACTTCGACGAGCTGCGCCGGGGCGGCACTCCGGTGGTGTGCGCCCGCCTGCGTCACCGGGCCGACCCGGTCGGGCTCGCGCGCGTCGTCCGGCTGGCCGGTCCGCGCGCCTCTGCCGTCGTCACCCGCGGGGTGAGCGCGCACCTGGTCGGCCAGGTGCTCGCGCGGCGCCAGCGGGCGGCGCACGTCGCGACCGAGCACCTGGGCCCGGACCCACTCGGGATGCGCCGCCCCCGGCCCCATCAGCAGCTGCTGCTCGGCCCGATGCGGCCGCGCGCGACGGCTGTCGTCGCGGTGGCGGCGAGCCAGATCGACCACCTCGTGCGCGACGGCTACCGCCCAGGCGCGATCCGCGTAATCCGAAACGGCGTCGCCGCCGATCCGCCGCTGCGCGACCGGGCGGCGCTGCGCTCGCAGCTCGGCATCGCCCCGAGGGCGTTCCTGGCGGTGCTCGTTGCGACGCTGCGGCCGGAGAAGCGCGCGACCGCCTTCGTCGAGCAGGTGACCGCAGCCCACGCCGTCGAGCCGGCGATCACCGGCCTTGTGGTGGGGGACGGTCCCGACGCCGCGGCCGTGGCGCGCGCCGCCGAGCACTCGGCCGGCGTCGTGCGGATGACCGGCTACCGGGCGGACACCCTCGACGTCATGCATGCGGCCGACGTCATCTGCCTGACGAGCGCGGTCGAGGCGCTGCCGATGTCGGTGCTCGAGGCGATGTCCGTCGCCCGGCCGGTGATCGCGACCGATGTCGGCGATGTCCGCGAGGTCGTCGCCGACGGCGAGACGGGCATCGTGATCGCGCCCGACCGGCTCGCCGACATGGCGGGCGCGCTGGTTGCGCTCGCGCGCGACCCGGCCCGGGCCGAAGCGCTCGGGCGGGCGGGCCGCGCACGCCAGCGGGAGCGGTTCTCGATCGAGGCGATGATCGAGGGCTACGCCGGGCTCCTGGAAGCGGTGGGACGGTGAGGCCGCCGCACGTCGTGATCGTGAACCAGAACGCGCCGCTCGAGCTCGACCTGCGCCCCCGGCGCGAGGCCGAGACGCTTGCGGCGGCCGGCTACGCGGTCACTCTGGTCGGCGGCTGTGACTCGCCCGCGCACGCCCGCGCCCTGCTCGCCCCCGAGGTGCGCCTGGAGCCGTTCGCACAACCGCGCGACGGCGGTGGCGTCGCCGGTCAGGTGCGCGAGCAGGGCCAGGCGATGGCGCGGGCGCTGCGCGCGCTACGACGGGCCGCCGGCCATGCGCCGGTCGCAGCGGTGCACGCCGGCAACCCGCCGGACAACCTCTTCCTCGCCCGGCGCGCCCTGCGGCCGTTCCAGCCATCCATGCCGCGGTTCGTCTACGACCAGCACGACGCCGCCCCGGTGCTCCTGCAGGAGAAGTTCTCGGAGACAGCGCTCGTGCGGCCGCTCACGGCGACGGCCCGGGCGATCGAGCGGCGCAGCTTCGCGGCGGCCGGCCTCGTCGTGTTCGCGAACGCCGAGTACCGCGCGAGGGCCGAGCGCGAGGGGCTCCTGCGCGGCGACAGCGAGGTCGTGATGAACGGGTGGTCGCTGCCCGAGGCGGCGCCGGATCCGCGCCTGCGGGCGGGCGCCGACCATCTGCTCGCCTACGTCGGCACGATCGCCGAGCAGGACAATGTCGACCGCCTGGTGGATGCGGTGGCCGCGCTGCCCGCGCCCGGCACGGTGAGGGTCCTCGTCGCCGGGGCCGGCTCGGCGTTGCCGGCCGTGAAGCGGCGGGCGCGCGACCGCGGCGTCGCCGGGTCGTTCGACTGGCTCGGCTTCGTCCGCGACCGCGAGCGGATCGCCGCGCTCGTGCGCACCGCCGACGTGTGCGTCGCGCCCGAGGTCGACTCGCGCTTCAACCGCCTGGCCACGTTCGTGAAGATCATCGAATACATGTCCGCCGCGGCGCCGGTCGTCGCCCACCGCCTGCCCCAGACCGAGGCGCTGGCGGGCGACACGATCGCCTATGCCCCCGACATGACGGCCGCAGGGCTCGCGGCGGCGATCGCCGCGCTCCTCGCCGACCCCGGCCGCGGACGCGCGCTGGGCGCCGCCGCGCGCGCCCGCTTCGACGAGCGGGTCAGCTGGGAACGCGCCGGCGGGCCGCGGCTCGTCGCCGCCTACGACCGCCTGCTGGGGTCGCCGCGTGGCGCCTAGCGTGGTGGCGGAGCGCCTGCGCGTGGCCGTCGTCGTGCCCTCGCTGACGGTGCCCGCGTGGATGGAGTGGGCGATCGCCCGCGTCGCGGGCATGGTTGAGTGCGACCTCGCGGTGGTCGTCGCGAGGGGCGATGGCGCGTCGCGTCCGGATGCCGGCCGGGCCGTGCGGCTGCACCGGTGGGCGGACGAGCGCGTGTTCGGGGCCCCTGCGGCGCTGCGTCCGGCCGACCTCGGCCCGATCGCCGCCGGCCGGGCAGCCGACTCCGCGGGCGAGCCGGCCGACGTCGTCGTCTCGTTCCTGCCGGTGGAGCGCACTGCCTGGGACGGTCCGGCGCCGCGCCACGGCGTCTGGGCGATCGCGCCGCTCGACGACGGCGCGGCCGAGGGCCTGGCGGCGCGCATCCGCGAGATGCAGGGCCGCGGCGGGGTCGCCGCAGTGACCCTCGTCGCCGTCGGCGGCGGGCGCGTCCGGACGGTTGCACGCACCGGGGTCGCCGCCGACCCGCTCTCGCTCGGCCGCACACGGGACGCCGCCGCGTGGGAGTCGGCCCGGCTCGTCGTCCGCTGCCTGCGGGCGGTCGCGCGCGGCGATCGGCTCGAGCCGGGCGCGGATCTCGCCCCGCCGCCCGCCCCGCCCCCGGCCGCCGCCATGGCCGTCCACACGGTGGGCACGGCCGTCCGCGGTGCGGCGGCCCGCGGTCGCAGCGCGTGGCGGCGCGAGGAGTGGTTCGTCGCCGTGCGCGAGCGCTCCGCCGACGGCCGCGTGCGCGGCCCGCTGCGAGCGCTGCCGAACCCGGCCGGCCGCTACCTGGCAGACCCGTTCCCGATCGCGGTCGGCGACCGCCACTACCTCTTCGTCGAGGACTACCGCCACGCCGCGGGCCGGGCGGTGATCTCGGTCTGCGAGGCTGGCCCGGACGGGGTCTGGTCGCCGCCGCGGACCGTGCTCGCGCGCGACCATCATCTCTCCTACCCGTTCGTGTTCGCCCACGCCGGCGAGATCTACATGCTGCCCGAGACCGATGCGGCCGGCCGGGTCGAGCTCCATCGGGCCGTCGGCTTCCCCGACCGCTGGCGGCTCGAGCGGGTGCTGCTCGATGGCATCGCCGCGGTGGACGCGACGCTTCACTTCCAGGACGATGTCGTCTGGCTGTTCGCACAGGTCGTCCAGGGCCATGGCGACCGCGGCGCGCTGCACCTCTACTCGGCGCCGGCGCTCGACGGCCGCTTCCGGCCGCACCCGCAAAACCCGGTCGTCACCGACCCGGGCAGCGCCCGCCCGGCCGGGCGCCTCTACCGCCGCGACGGTGTTCTCATCCGGCCCGGACAGGACGGCTCGCGCCGCTACGGCGGCGCCGTGGTGCTGAACCGCGTCGACGTACTCTCGCCGCACGAGTATCGCGAGACGTCCGTGGGGCGGATCGAGCCGGACTGGATGCCCGGCATCGACGGCACGCACACGTCCACCTTCGACTCCCGCTTCGAGTGCCGCGACGGCCACCGGCGCGCGCGCCGCCTGCGGCGCGCGCGCCGCTGACGCTATCCGCCGCCGCGCAGCTTCTGGAGCGAGCGGAACACGACCGCCTTGGTCTTGTCGATCGGCTCCGAGGTGCCGAGCGGCTTCGGAGACAGGTGCAGCCGGCGCAGCCTGCGGTTGATCCGGGACACGCCCTCGGCGCGCTCGGTGTAGGCCGTGAAGAACGGGATCGAGAACGAGAGCGACACGCCCGCCTCCGTCTCGACCCAGTGGGGCACGTACGAGGGCAGGTACACCCCGACGCCCGGCCCCATCCGTGTCGTCACGGCGTTGGCCTGCATCGTTGCGAAGTCGCACTCCTCGCCGTCGATGTAGCGATCGAGCTCGCGGTGGCGGGCGATCGGGTCGTTGTCGAACGACGCAACGCTCACGTGCTTCGTGCCCTTCACCTGCAGCAGGAAGCTGTGCTCGACATCGAAGTGCATCGGCGTCGTCGACGCCGGGCACGAGATGAACAGATACCCCGCCCGGCGGGTCATGCCGCCCTCGCGGTCGGAGACGAGACCCTCGACCTCGTCGAGGCATTCGTTGATCAGCTCGGCGTACTCCGGTGCCTGCTGGATGTCGCGAAGCGTGATCCGGTGGCCGGTGCGCTCGACGTCGAGAATCGACTCCGAGGGCGGGCCCTGGCCGACCTCGACGTACCCGAACCCGGAGTTGGCGAGCGGCAGGTTGCCCTGCTCGCGCCGGACCGACTCGGGCGGCAGCCGGTCGGCGAGTTCGGCGATGGCCTCCATCGTGAAGAGCGGATGCTCGGCGAGCTCGTGGTGGACGGTGATCGATCGCTTCGCAAACGCGTCCGCGAACGCTGCGGAGTCGATCTGGAAGAACTGGGTCGCGCGCATGCCTGCCCCCTTCAGTGCATGACCCCCCTCCCACGTGGGGCCGAGACGAGTCATTATCGGCGTCAGGGTAGCCTCGGGATGTGACCCGTGCAACACCGGACGGGGGCACCCGCTCTGGTAGTCTCCGGTGCTCGGGAGCGGCCGGTACGCGGACTCGCATCGGCGCCCGAAAGGCACATGGGTCATCCACCGTTCGCCCGTCCCGGGCTCCGTCACTGGTGCGTCGGAGCCGTCCTCCTCATCGCGGCTCTTGCCGGGGTGATCTGGCTCGCCGACCCCTCCGACGGCACCGCCCCGGGCGGCCCCGAAGCCGCGAACGCCGCCGCCGCGGTTCGGGTGAGCCACCCCTTCTTCCGGGTGGTGCACGGCTACGGCGGCACGCGCCTCACCGCCGCCCAGGAGGGCGCGCGCTACCGGGTGATCGTGCTCGACGAGGCCGACGCGGCGATGATCCCGCGG
Organism: uncultured Actinomycetes bacterium; assembly: GCA_963825325.1. Taxonomy (GTDB): domain Bacteria; phylum Actinomycetota; class Thermoleophilia; order Gaiellales; family JAICJC01; genus JAICJC01. The sequence continues at coordinate 389,178 of CAWGSU010000001.1, read as the reverse complement.
CTGCGCGCCGGCAACCCGCACCTGACGGTGCTCATGTACGTCGACATGATGAGCGCCGACCCGCGCGATCCCGCCGGGCACTCCGACTGGGCCGGCTACACCGATGCCAGGGCCAGCCATCCGAACTGGTTCCTGCGCGGGCGCGGCGGGCGCCCGCTCGTGTTCAAGGACTACCCGACCTCGCGTGTGATGGACGTCGGCAACACGGCCTACCAGGACGACGGCGCCGCTCGCGTGGGCGCCGAGGCGACCTCCGAGGGCTTCGACGGCGTCTTCCTCGACGACGCGAATGCGTCGCTGCGGTGGGTCATCTCCGGCGGGCCGGCCCGGTGCGTGCGCTATCCGACGACAGCGCGGTGGCAGGCGGCCGTCTACTCGTTCTTCACGAACGTGGCGCCGCAGCTGCACCGGGCGGGGCTGCTCGTGGTGGCAAACATCGGCGGGTCGACCATCACCCACGGCCTGTGGAAGCGCTGGAACGGGCCGCTCGACGGGGCGATGGAGGAGTCGTTCACGAACGGCGGCACCGGCCGCGACTCGATCCAAAACGGCCAGTGGCCCGCCAAGCTCGGCCACGCCCTGTGGTCGGAGGCGCACGCGAAGCTCGCCCTCGACCATGCCGTGACCGCCACGCGCTCCGGCGCCCGCTACGGCCTAGCGACGATGCTGCTCGTGGCAAACGGCGAGAACCTGTACTCGGCGTCAACCGGCTATTCGCGCGAGGTGTGGTGGCCCGAGTACCGCACCGCGAACGCTCTGGGAACGCCGCTCGGCCCCTACCGCGTGTTGCGTAACGGCGTCTACCGGCGTGACTTCACACATGGTGTCGTTCTGGTGAACCCGCACGTGCGGGCGAAGGGCCCGATCCGCCTCGGCCGCACGTACTCGGGCTCGGGCCTGGGGACGGTCCGATCCGTCACGCTTGCGCCTCTCAGCGGCCTCGTGCTGCGACGGTCATGAGCCGGCGGCCGTGACCAGGTCGCGATAGAGCGCGGTCGTGAGCTCCGCGGCGTGCTCCCACGAGAAGTGTGCCCGGGCGTGCTGCAGCACCGCCTCGCGCACGTCGGCGCCGTCGTCGAGGTGGCGCAGGATCGTCTCGGCGAGCGCGCCGGCGTCGCCTGGAGCGGCGACGAACGTCCGGTCATAGGCGAGCTCGGGCAGGGCGCCGAGATCGCTCACGACCACCGGCACGCCCTCGGCAATCGCGAGCAGGCCGACACCGCTCTGGCTGGCCTGGGTGTACGGCAGGGTCACGAGCGAGGCCTCGGCGAGCAGCGGCCCGACCTCGTCCTCGGAGATGTACCGCGCCCGCAGCGACACCCGCGGGTCGGCGGGCACGAGCCGCGCCGCCGGCCCGGCCCCGGCGACGACCAGCCGCACATCCGGGCGCCGCTCCCAGACGAGCGGCATCGCCGCGGCGAGCACCTCGACGCCCTTGTACTGCTCGAGCCGGCCGAACAGGAGCACGCTCGCCGACTCCGGCGTGCGCAGCGGCCGCGCGCGCGGCGTCGTCCCGTGCGGGATCACGGCGATGGGGGCGCCGCCGACGATCGGCGCGAGCTCCTCGACGAGCGCCTGGCCGTGGACGACGAACCGGTCGGCGCGGCGAAACCAGCGCCGGAACGCCCAGTTCTCGCTGCGCGTGAGCGCCGGGGCGCCGGGGTGGCCGAGCGGGTCGTGCACCGTGAGCACCATCGGGTAGCCGGCCGTCAGGGCGAGCAGGCGGGGGTCGTGGTTCTCGTGCGCGTGCACCACCTGCGGATCGAAGCGGCGCAGCGCCCGCCGGGTCTCGAGCAGGGCGGGCACGGCGGACATGGAGCGCACGCGTCCCGGGAGCACGAGCACCCCGATCCCGTGGCGGCGCAGGTCATCGAGCACCGCATCGCGCTCGGCGTCCGAGCCGCCGAACTCCAGGGCGTGCGAGCGGCAGAGCACCGTGACGTCGTGGCCCGCGTCAACCAACGATCGTGCCTGCTGCGATCCGTACTTGAAGAGGAAGTCACATACGATCAGGACGCGCACGGGCGATCACGTGATCCACGCTCTCGGGCTTCGGGCGGCGGCAATGTACCACAGCGCTCTCGCCGCTCCGGGCGTGATCATCTACCCTCCGCGCGAGCCTCCGTGATGACGCAAGCGCCGGCCCGAGCACTCCCGTTCGTCGACCTCTCGCACGTGAACGCTGCGGTCACGCGGGACGTCCTCGCCGACGTGGCGGCGCTGATCGCGACGGGCGAGTTCACAAACGGCCCGCACGTCGAGCGCTTCGAGCAGGCCTTCGCCGCCTACTGCGGCACCGAGGCCTGCGTGGGCACCGCGAGCGGCCTCGACGCGCTGCGGCTCGCCCTGATCGCGCTCGACATCGGCCCCGGGGACGAGGTGATCGTGCCCGCCCAGACGTTCATCGCCACGTTCGAGGCGGTCAGCCAGACCGGGGCGACGCCCGTCGTCGCCGACGTGAGCGAGGCCGACTGGAACCTCGACCCTGCCGCGGCGGCGGCCGCCGTCTCGCTGCGCACGCGGTGCCTGCTGCCCGTGCACCTGTTCGGCCAGATGGCCGACGTGCGCAGGCTGGGCGCCCTGGCGGCGCGCCACGGTCTGCGGACGGTAGAAGACGCCTGCCAGGCGCACGGCGCCGCGCGCGACGGCCTGCGTCCGGGGGCGGCCGCCGACGCGGCCGCCTTCAGCTTCTACCCGACCAAGAACCTGGGGGCGCTCGGCGACGCGGGTGCGCTCGTCACCGCCGATCCCGCGCTCGCGACGGCGGCGCGGTCGCTGCGCCAGCACGGCGAGCGCGAGAGCCGGGTGTCGGAGCGGATCGGCTACACGGCCCGCCTCGACACGCTCCAAGCAGCAGTGCTGCTGCGCAAGCTGCCGCTGCTCGAGGGCTGGAACGGCGAGCGGCGCGACGCTGCGGCGTTCTACACGGCGGCCCTCGCCGGCGTCGGCGACGTCCGCACCCTGCCCGTGCCGGCGCAGAGCGCGCCCGTCTGGCACCTCTACCCGGTCTGCACCGCGCACGCCGCCGGGCTGCGGGCGTTCCTGGCCGAGCGCGGGATCGAGACGGGCCGCCACTACCCCCGCCCACCGCACCTGGCGCCCGCCTACGCGGCGCTCGGACACCGGCCGGGCGCGTTCCCAATCGCCGAGCGGCTCGCGGCGCAGGTCGTGTCGCTGCCGATCTTCCCGGGCATCGCCGAGCCGCAGCTCGCCTGGCTCACCGACTCGGTGAGGGAGTATTTCGACCGTGGCGTCTGAGCCGGTCAACGACGCCCCCTACCGCCTGATCGCCGACGTCGCCTTCGGAGCGAACGTGACCGTGCACTCGTTCACGAACCTGTACGGCTGCGCGATCGGGGACGACACCCGGATCGGGGCGTTCGTCGAGATCCAGCGCGGGGCGACGATCGGACGCAGGTGCAAGATCCAGAGCCACACGTTCGTCTGCGATGGGATCGTGATCGAGGACGAGGTGTTCGTCGGCCACGGCGTGATGTTCATCAACGATCGCCATCCCGCCGCCGCAACCGCCGACGGCGCGCTCAAGTCCGGCGCGGACTGGCGCCTGGAGGGGGCGACCGTCGAGCGCGGCGCGGCGATCGGCTCCGGCGCGGTCGTGATGGCGGGCGTGCGCATCGGCGCCGGGGCGCTCGTCGGCGCCGGGGCGGTCGTCACCCGCGACGTGCCCGCGGGGGCGACGGTGGCCGGCAACCCGGCGCGCTCGCTCGCTAGCGGTCGAGGATCCGGCGCAGCCCGAGCGAGCGCCCGCGGGCGGCCAGCGCCGCGCTGAGCGCGGCCTCGGCCACGGCACCGCGGGCGAGGCCGGACGTCTCGAGGCCGGGATCGCTCGTGGCGAAGCGGTCCTTGTACGCCGCGCCGCCGCGCAGGAGGCGGAACTCGGCCAGTCCGTCGCCGAGCGCCTCCCGGATCGCATGGGTCAGCAGCACGAAGCCGACCTCGCGCAGCGCCGGATCGCGGCCGGCCTGGTAGGCCGACTCGGCGCCGCCGAACCGGAAGCCGTACAGGGCGGCAACCGGCCTGCCTGCGATCTCGAGGAACCGCAGCCGCAGCCATCCGCGCGCGAGCGCCTGCGCGGCGAACTCGCGATGGAACGTGGCCGCGGCGAGGAACGGCGTCTCGGCCCCGGCCCAGCGGGCACGGTGGAGGGCAAACAGCGTGTCCATGTCGCGCTGGAGCCGGTCTGGGTCATCGGCGAGGCGGTACGACACGGCGCCGAGCTCGGCGAGCTTGCGCGGGAACCGGCGCGCCTGCTGGCGGAAGTTGCGCCCGCGCGCCTGCAGGAACTCGTCCCAGGTGCGCTGCTCGAAGCGCAGCACCGGGCTCGACTCGGCATAGAGGGGGCGGGCGCCGGTGAGCGCGGCGAAGCCCTCGTCGCCCGCCACGTGCTCGGCGAGCAGCACGAAGCGCCGCAGCGGCACGGCGGCGATCGCCGCGCGCACCGCGGCCCCTGCGGCGGGTTCGGAGAGCGGCGCACAGACCGGGCCGAGGCGGTCGCTCGGGCCGTGGCCGGCGAAGCGCAGCACCGGCAGGCCGGGCCGCCACCACACCTGCAGCGGCACGATCGCGACCGGGGCGCCCTCGGCCCGGACGAGGCCGACGAGCGCCGCGCCGGCACGGCCGTGATGGCGCCACCACGTCTGCAGCCATTCGCGCGTGGCAAAGACGTGCCCGGCGCGCTCGGCGAGCCGGCGCCAGTCGGCCGCGCCCACATCGTCGAGCGAGCGTGTGTACGTGACCTCCATCTACCGTGGGTGCGGGGCGCGGGTGGTGAGGTGGACGCGGATGCGGGCGCGAGCCTCGGCGCGGCGGTGCGCGTCCGCGCCGCGCGCATGCCGGGCCAGGCGCGCGGCGTCGATGCCGATCAACGCCCCGCGCAGGAGCGCGGCCGTGGCCCGGCCGAAGTGCTTCTCGGCGTAGCGGTGCTGGCTCTCGAGCAGCAGCAGGGACGGCCGCGCGTTGGCGCCGGGCGAGCTTCCGGCCGATGCGTGCACCGCCTCGACCGAGGGCAGAAACACGGTCCGCCAACCGCGTCGCCTGGCCCGGATCAGCCAGTCGGTCTCCTCGTAGTAGACGAAGAAGCGCTCGTCGAAGGGGCCGACATCGGCGAGCGCCGCCCGGCGCAGAAAGAGGCAGGCGCCGGTGGCCGCGTCCACGGTGCGCGCGTCGCCGTGATCCCAGTCGAGCATGCGATAGCGGCGCGGCCGCTGCCACGCGGGGAAGCGCTCGGCGAGCGCGACGTCCTCGGCGATCATGTCGAACGGCCGCGGCGTGCGGACGCAGCTTGGCTGCAGCGCCCCGCCCGCGTCCACGAGCCGCGGCACGACCGCCGCGACGCGCGGGTCGGCGAACGCGGCCGCGACGTCGGCGACGCTCCCGGTCAGCGCTTCGATGTCGGGGTTGAGCAGGAGCACGAGCTCGGCCCGTGAACGTGCGACCGCCTGGTTCACGGCGGCGGCGTAGCCGCGGTTGCGGCGGTTCGAGATGATCGTCGCCGCCGGATCGGCCGCGCGGACGGCATCGGCGGCACCGTCGCCCGGCGAGTTGTCGACCACGATCATGCCCGCGTCGGGCCAGGCCAGGCCGTGGGCGACCGCGAGCGTGCGCCCGATCAGCGGTGCGCTGCGGTAGCTGACGACGACGACGTCGATCCGCGCTCCCGCGCCGCTCACCGGCGGTGCAGATCGCGCCGCATGACCGCCGCGAGCGCGAGCACGCCGACCAGCGGGACGGTCGAGTCCGGCGGTGTCAGGTAGATGGCCACGTTCGAGCTCGCCGCCATCGCGACCAGCGCGACCACCACCCCGGCGCCGAGCCAGGCGTCCTCCTCGCCGTGCCGCTGCCGGCACCAGCGGGCACCGTTCCAGATCCCGATCGCGAGCATCGCGATCAGCGCCAGCAGGCCGATCAGGCCCGCCCGCATCCAGATCCACAGGTACTGCTCGTGCATGAACGGCCGCGGCTGGCTCACCAGGAATCCGTCGTCGGAGCTCAGCAGCATCGCCCCGTAGTCGGGCCCCCAGCCGAGCCCGCCGAGGGGATGGGCACGGATGCGCTGGAGCGCGATGCCGTTCTCGTAATAGCGATCGTCGAGCGTCTGCGTCTGCAGCTGCGAGTAGTTGGTGATGCTCGCGACCCGCGAGACGATCGCGTTCGACTCCACGGCCGAGCCCTGCGCGAGCAGGACGAAGCCGGCGAGCACCATCGTGACGCCCGCCGCCATCACGACGAAGCGGTGCCGCTGTGGAGCGACCAGCGCCGCGGCGCACAGGCCGAGCACCAGCCCGAGCAGCATGTTGCGGTTCAGGCTCAGGATCACGCCGCTGAGCGTGACCGCCACCATCGCCCAGCCGGCCATGCGCCCCCTGGCCGGCCCCCAGATCACACGGGCGAGCGCAAAGCCGGCGACGACGTAGACGGTCGTGAGCCCCGGGGGGCGCACGCGCAGGAACCCCGTGCCGTCGGACGTGAGCGACGACGTGACGTCGGCGGAGGCGATCAGGAAGAAGCGCGTCGAGGGGCCGACGACGACCTGGGCGACCTGCAACAAGACGACGACGACAACGCCCGCGGAGACCAGCCGGAACACCGTCCGGCGGCCGCGCGCCAGGGCGGCGAGCGCGGGCCAGAACGCCGCGTAGAAGAGCATCAGCCGCATGTCGAGCGCGGCCGTGTGCACGCTCGAGCCGTTCTCGACGCCGACGGCGACGCCGCCGACGACGGCCAGCAGGAACACCGCCGTGACGACGCTCTCGCGCCGGAGCAGCATGCTCGCGACAGCCCGGCGGACGTCGCCCGGCAGGAACACGAGGCACCCGAGCGCGATCCACAGGAGCACCTCGGCGGGCTCGAACCGAAGCGACGAGATCCCGATCTGCGGCAGCGCGAGCATGTCGACCGCCGTGCCGACGCTCCACAGGATCGCCACGTACCCGGCGGCGGGCACGCGCGCGAACACCACCGCGATCACGCCGGCGACGGGCAGGGCGGCGAGCTTGATGTCGCCGTGGCCCACGATCGCGCCGGCCGCGACCGCCGCGGCGACCGTCCCGGCGATCCACACCGGCATCCCGGCCGGGTCCGCCGCCCCCGCGACCCTGGCCCGCAGCCCTCCGAGACCCAAGTCGATCTCGCCCAGCAACGCTACCTCCGTGACGCTCCGCCGTGGCCGCCCAAGGATATCCTGCGCCCGACGTGACCGGCGACCCGATGCAGACGGTTGCGATCACCCCCGCGGCGGCGACCACGCGCCACGCCGGCCTGCTGGCGGCGCTCGCCGAGGCCTATCCGGTGCGGTTCACCGGTACCGACGACGGCCGCTTCGCCGGCGCGAGCGCGCTGATCGTGTTCCCCGGGGGGGCGCGGCCACATGACATCGAGGTTCCGAGCCTCGCGCTCGAGGCGGCGCTGCGGCCGTCGGCGCCCGACGCCGCGTTTGCCGTCGAGCTCGCACGCGACCCGGCGCTGCACCGCGCCCTGCACGGCCAGCGGCTGACCGAGCACGGCCGCATCCCGGCTCCGGTTGCGGCCGGCGGGCGCGTCCTGGCGACGGCGGGCGGGCGGCCGATCTGGACGCGCACCGGCGACCACGAGACGGCCGGCGCGGTGCCGGCGGAGCTCGGCGAGGACGAGTTCCTGCGCGACCATCTCCGCGCGGGCCGGTTCTGGTCGCTCCTGCCGCTCGCCCACTTCGTCCGGCGGGTCGCGCTCGGCGACGTTGTGCAGTCCGGGCCGCACCGCGCCTGCTTCGTGATCGACGACCCGAACGTGCGCGGTGCCGCCTACGGGTACGTGCGCTTTGGTGACCTCGCCCACGACGCCCGCGAGCACGGCTACCACGTCGCGGTGGCCACGGTCCCGCTCGACCTGCTGCTGCCGGGGCGCGGCGCGGTCGGCGTGTTCCGCTCGTTCCCGGCGCAGCTGTCGCTCGTCGTGCACGGCAACGACCATGTGCACCGTGAGCTCGAGCGGCGGCGCGACCCGGCGGCGGCCGAGCGAACGGTCGCGGCCGCGACCGCCCGGGTGACCCGGTTCGAGGCGCGCGCCGGCATCCGCGTCGAGCGCGTGATGTGCCCGCCGCACGGCGGCTGCGGCCCCGCGGTGCTGGACGCGCTCTTCCGGGGCGGGTACCTCGGGCTGGCCGCGTCGCGGCCGTTCCCGTGGGACGCATTCGCGGATCGGCGCGGCTGGCGCCTGGGCGGCTGGCTGCCGGCGCAGATGGCGGGCGGGGGCCTGCCGGTGCTGCCGCGCCACCCGCTGGCCGGCGGCCTGGACGACCTCGTGCTGCGCGCGTTCCTGGGCCAGCCGCTGATCGTGTACTGCCACCACACCGACCTGCGCGACGGCCTCGGCCCCTTCCGCGCCGCCGCGGCGCGCATCGCCGGGCTCGGCGACGTGCGGTTCACGTCGCTCGCTGCGATCGCACGGGGGAACGCCGCCTGGCGCGACGAGGGCGGGGTCGCCGTCGTCACGCCGTACTCTCGCGACCTGCGCATCCCGCGGCCGCCGGCCGAGACGCTCCGCATCGAGATCCCGTGCACGTTCGGCGCCGCCGGCTCGCTCCGCGTTTCGGTCGACGGCACGCCGCACGCCGTCGCCCTCGGCCCCCACGGCGCGGGGTCGCTCACGCTCGCAAACGCCGTGGGCGGTGACCTGCACGTGCGCATCGACCCGCCTGGCCCACTGCCGGCGGCGACCCCGCGAGAGTGGCGGCCGCGGGCGTGGCCGCTCGCCCGCCGGGCGATGACCGAGGCCCGCGACCGCGCGCTTCCGCGCATCCGCCGCCCCCGCTGAGCCCCGCGCCGGTCAGTCGCGCGCGGGCGGCGGCGGGCCGGCGACCGGGGCGATGTTCGCCGACGGCGCGCGCTTGCCGGCCGCCTCCTGGTCGATCAGGCTCTGCTCGACGGCGTTTATGCCGCGCTGCGCGTGCCGCGCAAGCGGCCGCAGGCCGAGCCGGCGGCCGAGAACGTCCGTCGTCACGAGCCACGGACCGAACATCGCCAGGCGCGTGCGCAGCCGCCGCAACCGCGCGGCGGTCAGGAGCAGTTCGTGCCGCACCGGCCCGATCGCGGGCAGCGGATTGCCGCTCGGGGCATAGCCCCGCCGGGTCAGCAGATCGCCTGTTCGCAGCTCGACGAGCGCGACGTCCGCGGGCGGCAGCCGCGTGCGCCACTGCAGCACGAGCGCCGGGTCGGGCGGCGGGTACTGGGGGGCATCGGCGGTGTAGTCGAGCATCTGGGCCGAGTACCCCACCCCGGCGAACGCGCACACCACTTCGAGCACGCGCTCCGTCCGGAGCACCAGATCCTCGTAGCGGATCTCGATCGCCTGGCCGTCGGCGAGGTGCGGCGCGAGCGCGTCCCAGCAGCGCTCGGCCGTCGTCCAGAACTCCGCCGCCTGGTAGACATTGCCGGCCCAGCCCTTCTGGACGACCGAGCGGGCGACGTCGCGGGGATCGCGGACGAGGTGGATGTAGCGGGCGTCGGGCCAGATGTGGCGGATGCGGTCGAAGCGGCGGTGGACGGTGGCGCCGATGTACGGCTTGCCTCCCGAGGCGGCCTGCTTCTGACGCAGGAAGTCGTCCACGAGGGCGGGGTAGGCGAGCGTGCGGTCGATCGTGTAGTCGACGCCGCGGACCGTCCCCAGCCAGTCGCGGTAGGCCGCGAGCGGCGGCAGATCGCCGGACTCCGAGATCAGCTCGACGGCGAAGTCGAACTCCTTCTCGAACGCGATCTCGGGGTGGTGGTCGAGCATCAGCCGCAGCAGGGTCGTCCCCGAGCGCTCCGAGCCGACCAGGAAGAGCGGCGCCCGCAGCAGCGGGCCCGACGCGGCGTGGCGCGCGCCGCTCATCGCAGCGACCACATCCTGCGCGTCGTCGCAAGCAGGTCGGCCCGGTTGAAGACGATGCTCAGGCCGAGGTAGGCGACGAGCGAGACGGCGGCCACCGTGACGCCGCACGCGAGGCGGCTTGCCATCGGCGGATGCAGCGCAAGGCCGAGGGCAGCCGCTGCGAACGCCGAGCCGGCCGGCACCGCCACGAACCGCTCGACCGCGACGTGCGCACGCGCGTGCAGTGCGCGCGAGAAGATCACCGCCTCGGTCCAGGACGCGACCATCCAGGCGGCTCCGACCCCGGCCACGCCCATCGGTCCGAGCAGGACCGCAGTGAGGCCGACCCAGACGGCGCCGTTGACGATGGTTGCGTTGAGGGGGGTGCGGACATCGCGCTCGGAGTAGAGATACCCCGCAGCGGCGACGGATATGGGACCGGCCACGACCAGGCCGGCGCTCGCCCACGGGAGCGGCGCGGCCGCCGATGTCCAGCGCTCGCCGAACATCGCCGGGATCAGGTAGTGGGCCGAGGCCGCGAGCGGCGCGAGCGTGGCGCCCGAGGCCAGGGCCGTGACGCGGGCCAGCCGCTCGACGGTCTGGCGCGTGTCCTCGCCCAGGGCGCGCAGCCGTGCCATCGTCGGGTACGAGACGCGCCAGAGGGCCATGAACAGCCAAAACGGCACCTGCAGGAGCCGGTTTGCGAGCGACCAGAAGCCGAGCAGCTGGGCGCCGCCGGCCGCGGCGACCACGAGGTTCACGCCCTGGTTGCGCGCGAGCGCGGCCAGGCCGACCGCCTGGAAGCCGACCCCGAACGCGAGCATCTCGCGCAGCGTGCCGCGGACCAGGCGCGGCGTCAGCGTGGGCAGCGGCGACGCCATCGCCATCAGCACCGAGCCCGCCAGCGCGCGCACGATCGCTGCCGAGGCGAGGCCCCACACGCCCCAGCCCACCCACACCGTCGCGATCGCCCACCCGTAGTAGGCGAGCGACTCGGTGAACTCGATCGAGGCGATCGGGCGGTATTCGAGCGCGCGCTCGAGCGCGATCGCGTGCGGCGCCCGCAGCGCGAGCAGCGGCAGCGACGCCGCCATGACGGCGGTGACGCCACCCGCGGTGCCGGCCTGCGAGCCGGCAACGGCGATGCCGACCGCGAGCACTCCCGCCACCCCAAGCTGGAGCGCGAGCAGCGTGCGCAGCTCGTCGGTCGTGGGGTCGGTGGGCTTGCGCACGAGGGCCGCGCCCAGGCCGCCGTCGGCGAAGAAGTTGCCGATGGTGACGACCGTCGTCCCGAAGGCGACCACGCCGAACGCGCTCGGCAGGAGCAGGTGTGCCAGGACGAGCGTTCCCAGGAAGGCGACCACCTGGGCGGCGGCGGCGCGGACCGTGAGGAGGGCGGCGCCGATCGCGCCGCGCTCGCGGATCGCCGTGGGGCTCTCGGCCTCAGCCGGCGGGTTGACGTGCGCAGGGCTCACGCCGCTCCGTGCGCTCTCCCGATCCGCCTCTGCCGTGCCTGGCCGTCGATGTCGGCATCGTAGGCTCGGCGCGGGCGCCCGCGTGTGACGCGTACCCGGCTGTTTACGGGGCCGGCGGCGGAGGCGGCGGAGGCGGCGCGGGCAGCGGCAGGTTGAAGCCCGCCGCCATGTCGGTCGCCGTCGCCGCGTTCGCGAGCAGCGGCAGGCCGAGCAGCTCCTCGTTCAGCCGCAGCAGCGAGTAGTGCGTGTAGAGGGTTGCGTCCTGCGTCCCCGCGACGACGTCGGGGTTTATGAGCACGGTGGCCAGCGTGTTGCCGTTGGAGGCGGTCGAGCTCGAGTCGGCCGTGATCACGACCAGCAGGTGTCCGCTCTGGTAGTCGGGCGAGGCCAGGATCGAGGGCATCCACGTCGCGATGGTCGCGTCCTCCTCGGCGACGCGGCCGACCCCGTTGCACGAGTTGTGGCCGTCGTTGCACAGGTTCGGGACGAGGAGGCCGTAGCTCGGCAGCGTGCCCGCGGCCAGGTCGGTCGCGAGCGCGCCGGCGGCCGGTGTGCCCGAGGGCACGTCGTTCTCGGCGCATGCGGCCGCATCGTTGGGGTAGTAGACGGCGGGATTGTGCCGGGCGGCGTAGTTGCCGGAGTTCGCAAGGCCGCAGTTGGCGGGCATGCTCTCGGCGTACGTGCGCCATGTGGGCGCCGTCGCCGGATCGGTCGCGGCGGCCGCGGCCGTGCCGATCTGGGTGAAGATGCTCGGGTCGAGGCTCTGGCAGGTCGGCGAGGGCTGGCAGTCGACCCCCACGTTCCCGTTCCCGGCGATCGCCGGCGGCACCTGCCCGGAGGTGAGCGCGAGGTAGTTGGGCAGGCTCGGGAACTGGATGCCGTGGTAGTTGGTCGCAAGGCCGCAGGCAGTCGCGAGGGCGTTCGTGTTGGGCGCGTCCGGCGAGCCGATGATCATGCCCAGGTCGGTGTTCTCGAGGATGATCGTGAGCACCTTCGTCACCGCCACCGGCTGCGCCGCTGCCGTGCCGCAGCCCGCGGAGCTCGCGAGCGTCGGCGGCGGGTCGGCGGTCGCCGCCGCGGGGTAGCAGGCAAGCATCAGGAGTGCTGCTGCGCACACGATCCGCTTCACGCCGTCCCCCTCATTCGGTCGCCCGCCCGATTCGGTATCTGTAGCACACGCGGAGCGGCGCTACCATGGTCACAGCCGCCCGGGCACGCGGTTTGCACCGTCAGGCCGGGCATCTCTGCGGGCAGTACCCCGAAAGCGAGGATCACATGCACCGGTTCATCATCGCCACCGCCGCCCTGCTGCTCGCTCCGGCGACCGCGCTCGCGGTGAGCACCACACCCGCGCAGCCGCCGACGATCTCGCTTACGGCGAACGCCGCGCCGAAGTGCACGAAGCTGCCGTTCCGGCTCCTCTCGGCGCGGCACAAGGTGATCCTGCGCGTCTCGCACTCCGAGGCCGCCTCGGCGCACGCGGTCAAGCACACGCGCCTGCGCGACGTGAAGGCCGGCAGCCACACCTTCGGCTGGTGCGGCAAGACGGACGCCGGCAAGGCCGTCAAGCCGGGCGTGTACTTCTGGCGCGTCGGGGCGACGAAGTCGGCCGGCGGAGCCGTGAAGTGGAGCCAGTTCCGGCACGTCAACGTGACTGCCTAGCGTGGCCGCCGACCCCTCCGGCGAGGACGCCGGGCCGAAGCATGCGAAGCTGAAGCGCAAGCGCTTCGACGAGGAGCTCCTGAAGCTCCAGCGCGAGCTCGTGATCATGCAGGAGTACGTGCGCGCGGCGGGGCTCAAGGTGATCGTGCTCTTCGAGGGCCGGGACGCCGCCGGGAAGGGAGGCGTGATCAAGCGCATCGCCGAGCGCACGAACCCGCGCGTCTGCCGCGTCGTGGCGCTGCCCGCGCCGACCGAGCGCGAGCGAACGCAGTGGTACTTCCAGCGCTACGTCCCGCACCTGCCGGCGGGCGGTGAGATCGTCCTCTTCGATCGCTCCTGGTACAACCGCGCCGGCGTCGAGCGGGTGATGGGCTTCTGCACCGAGCTCGAGTACGAGGAGTTCATGCGGTCGTGCCCGGAGTTCGAGCGCATGCTCGTCCGCTCGGGCATCATCCTCGTCAAGTACTGGTTCTCGGTGTCGGACGAGGAGCAGGAGCGCCGGTTCCAGGCGCGCGTGCGCGACCCGATGCGGCGGTGGAAGCTCTCGCCGATGGATCTGCAGTCCCGCGCGCGCTGGGTCGAGTACTCACGGGCGAAGGACGAGATGTTTCGCTACACCGACATCAAGCACGCCCCGTGGTGGGTCGTCCAGGCCGATGACAAGCGGCGTGCGCGCCTGAACTGCATCGCGCACCTGCTCTCGCTGATCGAGTACGAGGACCAGACGCCGGAGCCGCTCGAGCTGCCGCCGCGCGGGAATACCGCCTATGTGCGCCCGCCGATGGACGAGCAGACGTTCGTTCCCGAGATCTACTAGGCGGCCGGCTCAGCCCGAGACGCCGAGGTACAGGTAGCGCGCGGCGATGGCGAGAGCGATCCAGCCGAGCAGGCGGCGCAGAATCGGTTCCGGGATGCGAGATTGCAGGCTGGCGCCGACATAGGCGCCGAACACGCCGCCCGCGCCGGCCCCGATGCCGATGCCCCAGTCGGGTGTGATCTGGGCGGAGCTCCCTGAGGTTGCACCGAGGATGACGAACGTGACGAGGCCGACGATGGATGCGGCAAGCGTCGAAAGCAGGGCGGCTGGGGCGACGGCGTAGGCCGAGTAGCCGCCAAGGATCAGGATCGGCGCGAGGAACGATCCTCCGCCGATGCCATAGATGCCGCCGACCACCCCGACGCAGGCTGCGATCGGGGAGACGAGGGCAAGGCGGAGCGGCCGATCGGTCGCCGCGGGCCGGCGGATGACGAGCATCGCTCCCAGGCCGGCAAGGACGGCCGCGGCGGCGACGTAGAAGGCGCGCTGGCCCGACAGCCACTCGACGCGAATGACGGCACCGACGATCACACCGGGCACCGTGCCCACCAGCAGACTGGCCGCGAGAGCCGACCCAAGCCCGGCGTTCTGCAGACGGCGGTAACGGAGCACCCCGCTGGGCGTGGCCAAGACGTTGAAGATCAGGTTCGTCGGCGTGACCGACGGGCTCGGCACGCCGAGCAGGCTGACCTGGATCGGCAGCAGGAGCACGGCACCGCTGACCCCGGCCGGTGTGGTCACGGTGGCAACGACGAAGCCCGCGATGAAGGCGCCCACCAGGTGCATGGCGACCGAGCCTACACAGCCGTGCCGGTGGGCCGTTCATGCGCCCGCCGTTTTCGCGGAACCCTCCCCGGTCGCCGCTAGGCCGCGTCCATCTCGCCGGGCTCGGTGCGCGAGACCGTGCGCCACGACTGCCACGTGATCCGCAGGATGACGACCGTGATGACGAGGCCGATGACGGGGTCGGCCACCTGCGCTCCGAGCGCCACGAGCGCCGCGCTTGCGACCACGCTGAGCGACACGAAGCCGTCGATGCGGGCGTGGTTGCCGTCGGCCATCAGGGCCGGGCTGTGGAGCCGCCGGCCGGCTGCCAGGCGGTAGCGGGCCGCGAGCTCGTTGCCCGCAAACCCGATCACGCCGGCGAGCGCCAGCACGCCGAGGTGCGTCAGGTGCTGCGGGTGGATGAAGCGCATGATCGTCTCGTACAGGGCGACGCAGGCCGAGACGAAGATCGCCAGGACGACGGCCAGCCCCGCCACCTTCTCGCCCCGGAATGAGCGCAGGAAGAAGGCGATGCCGAGCGGCACCGCGGTGAGCGCGTCGCCGTAGTTGTGGATCAGGTCGGCCAGCAGGGCGACGCTGCCCGAGACGGCGAAGATGGCCGTCTGGGCGATCGCAGCCGCGGCGAGCACCGCCAGGCTGATCGAGACCGCGCGCACGCCCTCGCGGGAGCGCACGAGCGAACGGTCGACGAGGCCGTGCGAGTGGCCGTGGCCGTCGTGGCCATGCCCGTCCTCGTGCCCGTGCTCCTGGTCGTGGTCGTGATGCGTGCTCATATGCATCCATGTGCATGCTAGCCTTGTCGGCATGGGACACGGTGTGGACGGACGCGCGGCGCCCGCGGCGATCGACGCGGCCACCGCGGGCGACGTCGCCGAGGCGATGCGCGCGCTGGCCGCACCGAGCCGCGTCCTGATCCTCGGCCGCCTGCGCGCCGGCCCGTGCAGCGTCGGCGAGCTCGCCGCCGATACGGCGATGTCCCAGCCCGCCGTGTCGCAGCAGCTGCGCGTCCTGCGCCACCTGGGCCTCGTCGTCGGCGAGCGGCGCGGCCGCTACGTCGTCTACGAGCTGCACGACGACCACGTCGCCGCGCTCGTCGACGAGGCGGTCCACCACGTCGAGCACCTGCGGCTCGCCTTCCGCGGCCGCTCGGCGCCTGCCACGGCGGGCGCGCTCTAGGACACGGGCGCCGTCGCCGCCCGCCGCACCGAACGCGCGGCCTGGTCGGCCGGGATCCCGGCGGCGACCAGCAGGTCGAGAGCGATCGAGCGCACCTGCCCCGCCAGCGCGCCGGTCGAGAGGCTCGCGCCGTCGTCGAGCGCGTGGGTGGCCCGAGCGGCTGCGTCCAATAGCTGAGCGGTCTCGTTGGTCGCCGGCCCGCCGGCGAGGATCTCGGGGAAGATCGTCCTGCTCGCGCCGGCGAGCAGCCGGATCGCCGCGACGAGCCCCGGCGCCGTCGCCGGCTCGAGGTCGATCGCCCGCCGCGCCGCGCGTGCGAGCACGCGAGCGTTGCGCACGGCGTGGTCGATGTTCGGCGCCGCCGTGGCCAGGCGCTCGATAGCGGGACGCGCGTACCAGTTGGTCGGTGCGATCCGCCCCGTCTCGCGCAGACCGGCCAGGTCCTCACCGAACCGGGTCGTGGGCCCGTCGAGCGCGCGCAGATGCGCGAGCGCGGCCTCGGCCCCGGCGCGGTCGCGGCCCGCGAGCGCCGCGGCCACGGCGTCGAGCGCGTCCGCAAGCGCAGCGAGCAGCGGCTCGCCGGTCCTGCGTGCGAGCCGGGTCGGGTTCCCCGGAGCGATCGCGAGCACGACCAGGCCGACCGCTCCCCCGACGAGCGTGTCGATCAGCCGGGGCGGCGGCAGCCCGTGCGACGACGGCAGCAGCGCCACCACCAGCACCGAGGAGATTGCCGCCTGCGAGGCCAGCAACGCCCCGCCGCCGAGCAGCACCGCCGCGCTCATCGCCAGGAGCACCGTGAGCCCCATCTGCAGCGGCCCGGTGCCGATGACGTCGATCAGCGCGTCGCCGATGACGACGCCCAGGGAGACGCCGAGCACCATCTCGATGGCGCGCCGCGTGCGCACGCCGGCGTTCAGGCCGAGCGCGATCGTCGCTGCGATCGGCGCGAAGATCGGCGTCGTGTGGTGCAGGACATCGGTCGCGATCCACCATGCGATGCCCGCGGCGGCAGCCGTCTGGCAGATCGGCATCGCCGCCGCCTGCAGCTCGGCCCACCGCCGTGAGCCGCGCGAGCCGGCGAGGGTCATCGCCGGCGCTGGGCGACGTCCGTGAGGCTGGGCGGCGTGTAGCCCGCGTCGGCCGGGTTCAGGTTCGTCCCTGGCGGGACGATCGCGTCGATGCGGTCGAGGACGGCGGCCTCGAGGTCGACGTCGGCGGCGCCCAGCTGGCTCTCGAGCTGCTCCATCGTCCGCGAGCCGATGATCGCGGCGGTCACGGCGGGGTGGTTCACCACGAACCCGAGCGCCAGGTGGATCGGGTTGATCCCCGCGTCGCGGGCCACGTCGGCGAGCTGCCCGGCGGCCTCCAGCTTGGCTTGGTTGGCGGGGATCGCCATGTCGAACCGCGCCGGGATGCGCTCGGCCCGGTTGCTGCCCGGCTTCGTCACGTCGTCGCGGCCCGAGAGCCAGCCGCCGGCGAGCGGGCTCCACGCGATCACGCCCATGCCGTGACTGCGGCACACCGGCAGCACGTCGGCCTCGATGCCGCGCACGAGCATCGAGTACGGCGGCTGCTCGCACACGAACCGTTCGCGGCCGCGGCGCTGGGCGGTCCACTGGGCGGCGACGATCGCGTGGGCCGGGAACGTCGAGCTGCCGAGGTAGCGCACCTTGCCGGCGCGCACGAGGTCGGTGAGCGCGCCGAGCGTCTCGTCGATTGCGGTGTCGGGCTCGGGCCGGTGCACCTGGTAGAGGTCGATCCAGTCGGTGCCCAGGCGGCGCAGGCTGTCGTCGACCGCGCGCATGATCCAGCGGCGCGAGTTGCCGCGCCGGTTGCGGTCATCGCCCATCGGCCCGTGGAACTTGGTCGCGAGCACGACGTCGTCGCGGCGGCCGCGCAGCGCCTTGCCGACGATCTGCTCGGACTCGCCCTGCGCGTACATGTCGGCGGTGTCGACGAAGTTCACGCCTGCGTCGAGCGCCCGGTGGATGATCCGGATCGACTCGTCGTGGTCGCGGTTGCCCCACGGGCCGAACAGCATCGTGCCCAGGCAGAGGGTGCTCACCTGGACGCCGGTATGCCCGAGTTGCCGGTACCGCACGCGCGAGAGCCTACCGCCGCTCGCGCGTCACGGACGCCACTTGATCGAGCAGCCGACGGGCTCGGTCTCGGGCTCGGCGACGGCCGTTCCCGCGAGCACCGCGTCGAGCGCGCCGCGCAGCCATGCGGCCGCGAGCGACTCGTCGCGGTGATCGCCGTCGGGCGCGCCGCGGTAGGCCAGCCGCATGCCGGAGTCGAGCACGAACACGTCGGGCGTCACCCGCGCGCCCCACGCCCGGGCGACGGCCTGCGTCGCGTCGTGCAGGTACGGCCCGGCGAACTCGCCTGCCTGCACCCGAGCCCGCATGGCCTCCGGCGCATCCCGGGGGTAGCGCTCGGCGTCATTGCTGCAGATCTGGAGCGTGCGAACGTCGTTGCGGGCGTACTCGCGGCCGACGGCCTCGATCCGGGGGTGCCAGGCAAGCGCGTACGGGCAGTGGTTGCAGGTGAAGACGACGACCGTCGCCGCGGCCTCGCCGGCATGGAGGCGAACCGGCGTCCCGTCGGTGTCGGGCAGGGTGAAGTCGGGCGCCTCGGCGCCGGGCCGCAGCATCATCGCCACACCCGCCCCGGAGAGGTGGCGCCGACGAGGCGGCCGAGTCCTTCGCGGAGCAGCCCGGGGTCGGGCGTCGGCGAGTAGCGCCCATCGGCGAGGCGGTAGACGCGGCAGGTGAGCCCGGTCGGCTCGCCCGCGGGTGGCGGCACCGGGTCGATGCCGTCCACGCGGATCGTGGGCGAGCCGCAGAACCCGAGCGCGGCGGCCTCCTCCTCGCTCTCGACCCGCCGCAGGACGACCTCGGCATCGGCGTGGCCGAGCCCGGCGAGCACCGCGCGCAGCTCGGCGAGCGCCTGGGGATGCGACGGGCATCCGTCCCAGTAGTAGAGCTCGATGCTCACCGCTCCTCCGCTCGCTCGAGCAGCGCGTCGAGCGCGGCCAGGAAGTCGGCGACGACCCGGTCGTCTCCGCGCGCGGCGACGCGGGAGGCGATCTGCCCCAGCGCGCGCAGGTCGCCGCCGCCGTCGGTGAGCGCCGCGGCGGCCAGCCGCGCGCGGCGCAGGAGCGCCAGCGCGGCCGCTGCCTGAATGCCGAAGAGGCCGAGCAGGTCGACCTCCTCCATGCTGAACCGGGCGTCGGCCGGCCGGTCGAGCACCTCGAGCACCCCGAGCGCGTCCTCGCCGTGCAGGAGCGGCACGGCCATGATCCCCTTGGGGACGTAGCCGGTCGACCTGGCCGCCTCGGCCGAGAAGCGCGGATCGGTGTTCACGTCGGAGAGCACCAGCGGCTGGCGTGTCAAGAGCACCCATCCGGCGATGCCCGTGCCGGCCGGGAAGCGGCGGCCGACGAGCGTGTCCTCGCCCTCGCCGACCACGGCTTCGAACACGAGCTCGTTCGCCGTCTCGTCGAGCAAAAGGACGCTCGCGGCGCGGGCGCGGAAGATCGCCCGGGCGACCTGCACGATCGAGCCGAGCAGCGCCCGGTGGGTGGCGTCGTCGGCGAGCACGCCGGCCGCCACCGCGTCGCGGAGCCGCTGATCGGGGTCAGCCATCGGCCGCTCCGGCGTTGTCGGCGGTGAGCCCGAGCAGCGTCTTTACCTCGGACGGGTTCAGGTACGGGTGCTTGGCCCGGATCAGGGCGCAGATCCCAGTGATGTGCGGCGTCGCGAAGCTATTGCCGGTCGAGCGCATGCGCTCGCCACCCATCCAGGCGACGCTCACGTCGACCCCGCGGGCGAAGAACTCGACCGGCGGGGAGGGGTTGCGGTAGTAGGCGAGCGGGTCGTCCAGGTCGTGGCTTGCGACCGAGATCACCGACGAGAACCGCCACGGGTAGCTCGCGACCGGCATGTTGTGCGCGGAGGCGACGACGATGCTGCGGCGGAAGTAGGCCGCGTCGGCCAGGTCGTGCAGCGCCTCGACGAACTTGCGCTTGGTGGTGGAGAGGCTCATGTTGATCACGTCGTAGCCCTGTGCGACCGCCCACCGCAGCCCCTCGACGAGCACCGGGCCGCTGCCGACGAAACCCTCGCCCAGCACGCGCACGCTCGCAAGCTCGCAGTCGGGCGCGATCTGGCGGATGATGCCCGCGCAGGCGGTGCCGTGCCCGCACAGGTCGCCCGAGCTGTCCGGCTCGATCCGCACCTCGTCGTCTTCGATGGTCACTGCCACGGATGTCGCCACGTCTCCGACGAGCGGGTGCCCCGCCTCGATGCCGCTGTCGACGACGCACACGCGCGCGCCAGCCCCGGTCGAGCCGCCGAGCGCCCACTCGCGGGTGACGCGCTCGGGCCAGGGGTGCGCTCCGGCGAGCGTCTGCACGGACGCCCGATCGAGGGCGTATGCGGGGAGGGGGTCGAGCGGTGCGGGCTCGGTCACTGCCGAGCGATGGTACCGAACCCCGTGTGGAGAGAGCGGTGGCGCCGCCGGTCAGCCGACGGCGCCACCGCGAAGCCGCCTCCGACTACTTGTGCGCGTGGGCGTGCGCCTCGACGTCGGGCCCGTCGTCGTCGCCCGCGTCCTTGTCCGGCTCGTCCGGCACGGCCTTGTGCGCATGCGCATGCGCCTCGACATCGGGCTCATCCGTCGCCTTGAACCGATCTCGCTCGTCTCCCACCGTGTTCCTCCTGTACGGGGTCCGTGTTCCCACCAGACGGTGGTCCGGACAGGGATCTTCCCATACTCCCGCAATTCCGGTCCGGTCGGTACAATCGCCCACCCGATGCGCGACACGCTGAGAGCACTGCGCGACGTGCTGGCAAACCCCGCGCTGCGCCGGCTGCAGGTGGCCTGGGCGGCCTCGATGACGGGCAGCCTGGCCTTCCTGGTCACCCTGTCGGTGGTGGCCTACCGCGACGGCGGTGGTGCGACCGGGGTCGGCCTGCTGATGCTGCTGCGGATGGTGGTCTCGGCCGTGGCCTCGCCCTTCACGGCAATCCTGGCCGACCGCGGCTCGCGGCGGCGGGTGATGATCGCGACCGACCTCACGCGCGCGGCGCTCGTGCTCGTGCTCGCATGGCTTGTGCACGCCTCGGCGGGCGTCGTCGTCATCTTCGCCACAGCCTGCCTGATCGCGGTCGTGACAACGGCCTTCCGGCCTGCGCAGGCATCGCTCCTGCCCGCCCTCGCGCGCACGCCCGAAGAGCTGACCGCCGCAAACGCGATCGCCATCACGATCGAAAGTGCCGCGATCTTCGTCGGCCCCGGCATCGGCGGCCTCCTGCTCGCCGTGAGCGGGCCCGGCGCCGCCTTCGCCGTGTGCGCGGCCGTGTTCGTGTGGTCAGCCGGGCTGATCGCGCTCGTCCCGGAGCCGGCGCGCCCGCCGGCGGCTGAGGGCGCCGACGATCGCGGCGAGGGCATGATCGCCACCGCCGGCGCCGGCCTGCGCACGCTCGTCGGCACGCCGCTGCTCGCGACCGTCGTCGGCGTCTACGCGCTCCAGGCGGTCGTCGCGGGCGCGCTCGCCGTGTTCACGGTCGTGCTCGCACTCCAGGTGCTCCACATCGGCAACGCCGGGGTCGGCTACCTCGACTCCGCATTCGGCATCGGCGGCATCCTGGGGGGCGTGGGCGCCGCGGCCCTCGCCCGCGGGCGGCGGCTCGCGCTCGCGTTCGCAGTCGGCGTGCTCGTCTGGGGCGTCGGCATCGCCCTTGTCGGCATCGCCACCAGCACGGTGGTGGTGTGTCTCCTGCTCGCCGGCGTCGGCGCGGGCAACACGGTCGTCGACGTGGCGGCGATCACGCTGCTGCAGCGGTCGGCGCCCGCCGAGGCGATCGGGCGCGTGTTCGGGGTGCTCGAGAGCATCATGCTGGCCGCCATCGGCGCCGGCTCGATCCTCGCGCCCGCGCTGATCGCGGTGCTCGGCGTGCGCACGACGATCGTCGCCACCGGCCTGACGCTGCCGGTTGCGGTGCTCGCGACCGGGCGCTGGCTGATCCGCCTCGACACGCTGCCCGAGGCGGCGCGGGCGCACGTGCGCCTGCTGCGCGAGCTGATCGTGTTCGCCCCGCTCTCGCTGCCGGCCCTCGAGCAGATCGCCGCGCATCTCGTGCCGGTCGCGGTGCCGGCGGGGACGGCGGTCGTCCGCGAGGGCGATCCGGGCGAGCTCTTCTACATCGTCGAGGAGGGGGCGCTCGCGGTCACCGTCGCCGGCGAGCCGCGCCCGCGGATCCATCCCGGCGGCTTCTTCGGCGAGATCGCCCTCCTGCGCGACACCCCGCGCACGGCCACGGTCACCGCGAGCGACGACTGCCGCCTGCTGACGCTCGGACGCGAGCAGTTCCTCGCGGCCGTGACGGGCCACGCCGAGAGCGCGGCGGCCGCCGACCTCGTCGCCGCCCGGCGGCTCGCGGCGCTCCGGCCGGCCGTGTCGGCGATCTAGGCCTCAGCCCTCGGCGTCGCCTTCGGGCAGGAGCTTCATCAGGTGTGCCAGCACGCTCGGCGAGAGGTCGTAGCCGTGCTCGCGCAGCGTCGCATCCGCGTCGCTGCGCAGGCCGTCGCGGAACGAGCCGTCGCCGCGGGCGCGGGCAAGGATGTCGGTCAGCTCGGCGCCCAGGAACGGCAGCTCCGTCGCGGCCTGTGCCCACTCGGCGGGGGCGGGGGGCAGCAGCCGCAGCAGCCGCCCGATCTCAAGCTCGTCCATGCTCACTTCCCACCAGACGCGCCGGAGGCCGGGTCTCTTCCACCCATCTCGCGCCGCAGCCGCTCCAGGCACCGGCTGATCCTGCTCGCGATCGTCCCCGGCGGGATCTCGAGCGCGCGTGAGATCGTCTTGTAGGACTCGTCGCGGCAGAAGAAGCGGTCGAGGATCTCGGCGCAGCCGGCCGGCAGGCGCACGAGCGCCTGGCGCACGGCGAGGGCGTCGTCCATGTCGGAGAGGCGCTCGTCCAGGTCGGTCACGGTCTCCTCGGAGAGCTCCTCGTGCGGGTGCGAGCGTCGCAGGTGGTCAGCGCACAGATTGCGGGTCACCTGGGCGATCCAGCCGCGCAGCGCATCGTCGTCGCGCAGCGTCTCGAGCCGCTCGAACACGCGCGCGAAGACGTCCTGGAACACGTCCTCGGCATCGCTCTCCGAAAGCCGGTAGCCGCGCATGATGATCGCGTACACGTAGCGCGAGTACTCCGACACGAGGTCGCTCCAGGCGTCGCGGTCGCCCCGCCGGCAGCGGTCGACGAGCGATGGTGGGCTGACGGTGGTGCGGGCGGGCGTGTCCATGCGAGTCGGAGCATGGTCCGCGACCCGGGCGCGCGCGTCAAGCGGGCGGCCTGATAGCGTGGCGGGCGCGATGCGCGCAGTCGTCTTCCGCGATCCGCAGCAGCCCGTCGAGGTCGCCGACGTCGAGCTCGACGATCCCCGGCCCGGCGAGGTGCGCGTACGCATCGCCGCGGCCGGCGTGTGCCACTCCGACCTGCACGTGCGCCGCGGCGACTGGCGCGTCGCGGCGCCGCTCGTGATGGGCCACGAGGGCTCGGGCACGGTGCTCGCCGTCGGCGAGGGCGTCACCTCGGTGCGCGAGGGCGATCGTGTGATCCTCTCGTGGGTGCCGAGCTGCGGCCGCTGCCGCACCTGCCTCGCCGGCCACCCGTCCCGGTGCGAGCTCTGCGCCGACGTGCTGGCGCCGCGCGGCGTGCTCTACGACGGCACCACCCGCCTGCATCGCGGTGACGAGCGCATCCACCACTACCTGTCCGTGTCCTCGTTCGCGGAGGAGGCGGTCGTGCCCGAGTCGGGGGCGATCCCGGTGCATGCCGACGCGCCGCTCGATGTGCTCGCGCTGGTCGGCTGTGGGGTGGCCACCGGCGTCGGCGCGGTGCGGCGCACGGCCGGGGTGCCCGCAGGCGCCACGGTGGCCGTGATCGGCTGCGGCGGCGTCGGCCTCTCGGTCGTCCAGGGGGCGCGGCTCGCGCGCGCGGGCCGCGTGATCGCGATCGACCTCGACCCCGCCCGGGGCGCGCTCGCGCAGACCTTCGGCGCCACCGATGCGGTCACGGCCGGCGGCGGCGACGTGGTCGAGCAGGTGCACGAGCTGACCGGCGGCGGCGTCGACTTCGCCTTCGACGCGATCGGCAAGGTGGAGACGACCGAGCAGGCGGTGCAGATGCTCGGCATCGGCGGCATGGCGGTCGTCGTCGGCCTGCCGCCGAGCGGCGCGCGGGCGATGTTCGACCCGCTCGCCCTGGCCGAGCGCGAGCAGCGCATCGTGGGCTCCAACTACGGCAGCACCCACCCGGCCGAGGACTTCCCCGAGCTCGTCTCGCTCTACCTCGCCGGTGAGCTGCGGCTGGACGAGCTCGTCAGCGGCCGCCGCCCGCTCGCCGACGCCGAGGATGCGCTGCAGGAGCTCGCCGCGGGGCGGGCGCTGCGCACCCTGCTCATCCCGTCGCTCTAGCCGCGCTGGTATGCTCACGCGCTGCCTATGCGGTGACTATGTAGAGGGGCGGCGCGGTGAGCGGTGCAAACGGGCGGATGGTCCCGATCGGAGAGGCTTCGAAGGCGCTCGGCGTGAGCGTCGACACCCTGCGCCGGTGGGAGCGCAGCGGCCGGCTTGAGACGCAGCGTGATGGGCGCAACCGGCGCCTGATCGCCGTCGCCGAGATCGAGCGCCTGGGCGGCCACATGCCCACGCTCGTCGGCGACGGCTTCTCGGCTCGCAACCGCTTCGAGGGCGAGGTCGAGAGCGTCGAGGTGACGGGCGTGATCGCACAGGTGGTGATCAGGGCCGGGCCGCATCGGGTGGTCTCGGTCGTGACCCGCGACGCCGTCGAAGAGCTGGGGCTCGCCCCGGGGATCGCGGCCGTCGCGACGGTCAAGGCGACGTCGGTGATGGTGGGGAGGATATGAGCACACGCATGAAGTCAGTTGCGGCCGCGGTGGCGGTGGTGTTCGCGGCCTCGGCGTGCGGCGGGTCGTCGGCCGGAGGCTCGTCGGGCGGCACTTCCGGAGGCACGCTGTACGTGGCGGCGGCGGCGTCGCTCTCGAACGCGTTCACCAAGCTCGTGACGCACGTACCAGGGCGAGCACCCCGGGTGGACGGTGAAGACGAACTTCGACGGATCGGACGTCCTCGAGGCCCAGATCCTGCAGCACGCGCCCGCCGACGTGTACGCGGCTGCGAGTCCGAAGTACCCGGAGATCCTGCAGAGCAAGAACCTGCTCGGCAAGACGACGAACTTCGCCACCAACACGCTCATCCTGGTGACGCCCAAGGGCAACCCGGCCCACATCAACTCGCCGCAGGACCTGACGAAGGGCAACCCCAAGATCGTCGTCGCCGACCCGGCGGTGCCGCTCGGCGCCTACACCGAGGAGGTGCTGACGAACCTCGGCATCGACGAGACGAAGCTGAACATCGTCAGCAAGGAGCAGAATGCCACCGACGTGCTGGCCAAGCTCACGTCGGGTGAGGCGGACGCCGGATTCGTGTACGTGACCGATGCGCTCTCGGAGCAGTCCAAGCTGCACACGATCCATTTCCCGGCTTCGGCCAACGCGACCGCGATCTACCCGATCGGGGTCGTCAGCTACAGCAAGAACACGAAGGCGGCGCAGCAGTGGATCGACCTGGTGATGAGCACGCAAGGACAAGCGGTCTTGCAGCAGTTCGGCTTCGGTCCGGCGCCTACGGGCTGATCACCCTTCTGCTCGGCCTGGCGGCGGCAGCCTTCTTCGGGCTGCCGCTGCTGGGCGTCTTCCTGCAGGGAGACCTCCGCAGCGGCTTCTCGTCCGAGGTCGCGCGGGAGGCGTTCCGGGTGACGGCGGAGACGAGCGCGATCTCGCTCGCCGCGATGCTGATCGTCGGCACCCCCGTCGCCTACCGCCTGGCGACGAGCACCTTTCCCGGCAAGACGCTGATCGTGACCCTGTTCGAGCTGCCGCTCGTGCTGCCGCCGGCGGTGGCCGGGATCGGGCTCTTCGCCGCGTTCGGCCGCACCGGCCTGCTCGGCGACCAGCTGAGCGCGCTCGGGATCGAGCTGCCGTTCACGAAGGCGGCGGTCGTGATGGCGATGACGTTCGTCGCCGGCCCGCTCTACCTGCGCCAGGCGCAGGAGGCGTTCGCCGCGGTCGACCCCGACCTGCTCGCGGCGGCGCGCACGCTCGGGGCGGGGAAGTGGAAGGTGTTCGGGCAGGTGGCGGTGCCGCTCGCCGGCTCGGGCCTCGGCGCCGGCGCGGCGCTCGCCTGGGCACGGGCCGTGGGCGAGTTCGGCGCGACGATCATGTTCGCCGGCAGCCTGCAGGGCGTCACCCAGACGGCGCCGGTGGCGACGTACCTGCTGTTCGAGCAGGGCGACTTCGGCACGGCGCTCGCGCTCGGCGCGGCCCTGATCGCGATCAGCGCCGCGGTGCTGCTGACGGTCAAGCTCATCGTGCGGGGGAGGGTGCTTCGCTACGGGCCACTGTGACGTCGCCCCTGCGCGAGTTCGCGGTCGACGTCGACCTCGCCGTCGACGTGCCGACCGCGCTCGTGGGCCCCTCCGGAGCCGGCAAGTCCACCATCCTGCGCCTGATCGCAGGGCTGCGGACGCCGGCGGGCGGTGAGATCTGCTTCGACGATGAGGTCTGGTTCGGCGCGGGCGTG
The DNA here is from genome assembly GCA_963825325.1 of uncultured Actinomycetes bacterium. Classification (GTDB taxonomy): domain Bacteria; phylum Actinomycetota; class Thermoleophilia; order Gaiellales; family JAICJC01; genus JAICJC01. The sequence goes on along the minus strand of CAWGSU010000001.1, from coordinate 362,747 downwards.
AACGTGCCCGTCGAGCGGCGCCGGGTGGGGTTCGTGTTCCAGGACTACGCGCTCTTCCCGCACCGAAACGTGATCGGGAACGTCGCCTTCGAGGCCCGCCGCGACCCCGACGAGGTGCTGCGGCAGCTCGGCATCGAGCACCTTGCCAGGGCGCGTCCGCGCAACCTCTCGGGGGGAGAGCGGCAGCGGGTCGCGCTTGCGCGCGCGCTCGCGATCGAGCCGCGGCTGCTCCTGCTCGACGAGCCGCTCGCGGCGCTCGACCCGGGGACGCGGTCGAGCGTTGCCGCCGAGCTCGCGGGCATCCTTCAGCGCACGCGGATCCCGACGATCACCGTCACGCACTCCTACGAGGAGGCGACGCTGCTCGCGGAGCAGGTGATCGTCATCGATCGCGGACGTGTCGTCCAGTCGGGGACGAGCGAGGAGCTGCTGCGCTCGCCGGAGAGCCGGTTCGTCGCCGACTTCGCCGGGGTGAACTACGTGCCGGGCTACGCCGAAGGGTCCGTGGTGCACCTGCCGGACGGCTCGCTGATCCACATCAGCGACGCCGCTCGTGGTCCCGTGGCGGTGCTCGTCGCCCCGTGGGAGATCACCCTCGAGCTCACCCCGCCGGCCGACTCCTCGGCGATGAACCACCTCGAGGGCATGGTCGAGCGGGTGACGGTGCAGGGCAACCGTGCCCGGGTCACGGTCGGCGGGCTCACCGCCGAGGTCACGCCGGGGTCGGTGGAGCGGCTCGGCATCCGCCCCGGCGGGCGCGTTGTCGCCTCGTGGAAGGCCACCAGCACCCGCGTGGTCCCCCGCCCCGGCGCGGAGGTGTGAGGGCGCTACCCCGGCGTCGACCGGTGGGGCCGCCCCAGCCGTGCGCGCAGCCCCTCGACCAGCTCGTCCAGCCCGGCGAGCGCCTGCTCGAGCTCGGCCAGCCGCGGGTCGCTCGCGCTGGTCGGGCGCCCGGCGGCGGCCTCGCGCTCGCGGTAGCGCCGCAGCGTCTTCAGCTGCGAGCGGACGAAGAACCGCTCCCGGCGCGCCTCGAGGAGCTCGCGCTCACCCGGATCGCCGCTCATGCTGCCCGCGTCCATGGCCGGGCAGTATCGCCGACACGCGCCGCCCTTCCCGAACCGCGCGATCGCACTTAGCATGGGAGGCACGAGCACGGCCGTCGACACCCGCGTCTGTCCGCACTGCCACCAGCCCACGCGGGTCGGCTGGCCCATGTGCGACGGCTGCGCGCGCACGCTGCCGGCCTACCGGCCGCTGCCCGACCTGCGCCTGGTCGCCGAGCTCGAGCGCTGGGATCGTGCCAACCCGCAACCCCTCGACGGCGCGGCCCTCACGCGGCGGACGCTGAAGTGGCTGTGGGCGGCGGTCGTCGTCTGCTGTGCCCTTGACCTGCGTTTCGGCCGCGAGATCGGCCCGAGCACGTCGGTATGGGATTGGCTGGCCGTCGGGTCGCTGCTGCTCGCGCTGACCGCCACGCTGCTCGGGATCGTGGCGATCGGCTTCTTCGCCGGCCGCGATCCGGCACCGGCATGGCGGCGCGAGCGCGCGGCCGTGCGCCGCCGGCTCGGGGTCGGCGCCCCGGTCGACCCGTAGGGCCGGTCAGGCGGCTTTGCGCTCGGCCGGCGCGATCAGGGCCTCGTCGAGCGAGCAGAACGCCGCGACGACGTCGGGGTCGAACTGGCTGCCGGCGTGGCGGCGGACCTCGGCGAGCGCCGCGGCCGCGCCGATGCGCGGCTGGTACACGCTGTCGTTGGTCATCGTGTCGTAGGCGTCGCACACGCTGATGATCCGCGCCGCGATCGGGATGTCCTCGCCGCGCAGCTGATCGGGGTAGCCGGTGCCGTCGAACCGTTCGTGGCTCGCGCGCACGATCGCGGCCACCGGCGCCAGGGCCGCCGCGGCGGCGATGATCTGCTCGCCGATCACGGTATGCCGGTGGATGAACTCCCACTCGGCCGGGTCGAGGCTGCCCGGCTTGCTCGACGATGGCATCCGGGATCGCCGCCTTGCCGACATCGTGCAGCCGGGCCGCCAGCGCCGCCTGGCGGATATCGGAGTCCGAGAGGCCCATGCGGCGCGCGCACAGCTCGGTGAGGTCGGAGACGCGCTCGACGTGCTCGAGCAGGTGGGCGCCCCGCTCGCTGATGAGGGCCATCAGGACGTCCGTGGTCTGGCGATCCGCGGACGGGCGGCCCGACGCCTTGTCGTCGTACAGGCGCACGTCGGCGACGTGGAGCGCCATCGCCACCGTTGACGCCTCGTCCGGCAGCTCGGCGATCCCGTACGACGAGCCGACCTCGAAGGCATCGCCTCGCTCCGAGAGCGCCGTCCATGCCGTCCACACCGTCCGTTCCGAGTCCTCGGCCGGTGCAAGCACGCAGAACTCGTCGCCGCCCATCCGGTAGGCGGTACCGCCGGCGGGCGCCACCGCCGCCTGCAGCCGCGTCCCCAGCCGCTGCAGGAGCATGTCGCCGGCCGGGTGCCCGAACGAGTCGTTGTACTGCTTGAAGCCGTCGAGGTCGAAGAGGATCAGGATCGCCCGGCGGCCGGAGTCCGGGTCGAGCACCGTGGTCAGGTCGGCGATCAGCGCCCGGCGGTTCGCGAGGCCGGTGAGCGCGTCGGTGCGGGCCTCCTCGCGGCTCGTGTCGAGCAGGTGCAGGTTCTCGTCCGCCAGTCGCTCAGATTCCGCCTTCGCCGTCTCGGCGCGGTGCTGGAAGAAGGCGAAGGCGCAGTAGAGGAGCGCGATCGCGAGGCCGGAGCCGACCAGGACGTCGTCGCGGGCCCGCTGCGCGCGGGCGGCATACGCGCCGCTGGCGGCGTCGATCGTCTGCGTGAGCCCGGCGAGCTGGTCGCCGGAGACGGCGCCGAGGCGGTCGGCGAGCGGCCCGTAGCCGACCTTCGAGATGCCGACCGTATAGATGTCTCGCAGCGTGTGGAAATAGGCGCGCGCCTGGGTCGGCACCGTGCCGAGCTGCGCCGGCGGCGAGCTGTCCTGGAGCGCCTCGAGGGTGCGCCAGACCTCGGCCTCTCCGGCGCGCATCCGCGCTCGCGCCTGCGCGGGCGTGCCGCCGTTCGCGGGGCGGGCGCGGAACGGCACGTCCTGCAGCGCAACAAGATCGCGGGCCATCATCGACAGGCGCAGCTCGGCGCCTGTGCTCGCCCGGGAGTTTGCGTTCAGGTGCACGATCGCGCCCACCGCGGCCGTGCTCAGCACGGACACCACCGCCAGCACGCGCAGGGTCGCGAGCCGTCCTCGGGCGGTGGAGGCGGTGCGCGGGGCGTGTGGGGTCGTGGTCATCTGCGTGGGTGTCCCTTTGCCCGCGGATGCGCGCGTCGGGATCACCCCCGGAGATCGGCGCGCGGGGAGGTGTGTTAACGGCGTGGGCCCGAGAGCACCACAAAACGGGGAGGGCGCTTCGGCGCGAGCATCGCCAGGAGGGGGGAGCGCCGGCCTCCAATCAGCCTCTTGGGGATCCGGCCTCAGGTTGGGGCGCGGATGTACCGAAAACGCACCTGCACCCCCCAAGCGAACGAGGTAGGACATGATCAACGGCATCTCGGACAGCACGACCTTCGCCGCCCAGCAGGCGCTCGGCGGTGCGCAGACGACCACCGGCAGCGCATCGGCGCCGTCGCTGCTCGGAAACGTGGCAAGCCTGCTCGGCATGAGCACGGACGACCTGATCACGAGCCTCAAGGGCGGCACCAGCATGAGCGACCTGGCCAGCCAGAAGGGCGTCTCGCGCGACGACCTGCTGGCCGCGATCACGCAGGGCCTGCAGAACAGCCAGAACGCGGCCAGCCAGCCCACCGACATCGCCACGCTGGCCGCAAAGATCGCCGACCAGAAGGGTCTTCCCGGTCATCATCGCCATCACCAGGGGTCCGGGGCCGCGAGCGGCGAGGCGGATCTGCAGCAGAAGGTGGCCGACCTGAGCGCCGCTCTCGGCATGTCGAGCGACCAGCTCGTCTCGGCCCTGCAGTCGGGCCTGGCCTCGACCGGCTCCACACCGGGCTACGGCGTGAGCGCCTCGCTCCTGCAGGGGCTGCAGTTCGACCAGCTGGCGTAGAGACCGCCGGCTAGGCGGCGTCCGAGCGGCGGCTCGTCGGCGAACAGCATCCGCGCGGGCATCGGCCGCGCGAACAGGTAGCCCTGACCGTTGCGCACGCCCAGGCGGCGCAGCGCGATCCGCTGGCGATCGGTCTCGATGCCCTCGGCGACGACCGTGGCGTCGAGCGCCTCGGCGGTGGCGATGATGGCGCGCACGATCGCGTGCTCGCGCGGTGAGTCGCAGATGCCGGCGATCAGGCTGCGGTCGATCTTGAGCACGTCGACGGGCAGCTGCGCGATCCGGGCGAGCGAGGAGTGGCCGCTGCCGAAGTCGTCGATGGCGATCAGGTAGCCCGCGCCGCGCAGCGACTCCAGGTGGTCGAACAGGCGGCGGTCGTCCATCATCGCGGACTCGACCAGCTCGAGCGTGATCGCTCCCCGGCGCAGGCCGTGGTCTCCGGCGATGCGGACGAGCCGGTCGCACATGCGCCGGTCGAGCATCGCGGGCGGGACGTTCACCGAGATGTCGACGTCCGTGCCGACCGCGTGCCAGCGGTCGAGCTGGCGCACCGCCTCCTGCACCACCCAGTGGGTGATCGGCGTGAGCAGGCCGGTGCGCTCCGCCGCGGGCAGGAACAGGCCCGGGCTCATGAGCTGACCGCCGCGATCCCAGCGCACGAGCGCCTCGACGTTCTGGATCTGTCCCGACTCGAGGTCGACGATCGGCTGGTACTCGAGCACGAGCTCGCCGCGGGCGATGGCATGGTGCAGGGCCGCCGCGAGCTCGAGGTCGCGGGTGGGGTCGTCGGAGCTGCGGTCGCGCACGCGCCGCCCCTGCCGCGCCGCCTTGGCGTGGTACATCTCGGCGTCGGCGTTGTGGAGCAGCTCCTCGGCGGTGCGGCCGTCCTCCGGGTAGACGCTCGTGCCGACCGAGACGCCGATGACGACCTCGTGTCCCTCCAGCGTGAACGGAGAGGAGATCGCATGCTCGATCCGGGATGCGAGCGCCTCCGCGAGCTGGGCGACGTCGCCGTGGGTGCCGCGCGCGTCGCGGACGAGGACGAGGAACTCGTCGCCCGACTGGCGGGCGATCATGTCGGCCGCGCGGGTCACGGCCCGCAGGCGGGTGGCGACGTGGCGCAGCAGGTCGTCGCCGGCGGCGTGCCCGAGGGAGTCGTTCACCAGCTTGAAGGCGTCGATGTCGCAGAACAGCACGGCGATCTGGGCGTCGCCGCGCTCGGCCTCGGCGACGGTCGCGACTAGGTGGTCGGCGAACGATGTGCGGTTCGGAAGCCCGGTGAGGTCGTCGTGGTAGGCGAGGTGTGAGACGCGCTGCTCGGCGCGGCGCCGCTCGGTGACGTCCTCGCCGAGCGAGATCGCGCCGACCGCGGTGCCGTCGGGGGCCTGGCGGACGATCGTCGACCAACTGATCACCCGGCGCTCCCCGCCGGCCGTCACGATCTGGTTCTCGTGGTGGGGCAGCTGGATCTCGCCGCGCATCGTGCGCTCGTACGTCTCGCGCGTCCATGACCGCTCCGGCGGCACGATGTCGGCGAACCAGTCGCAGCCGATGACGTCGGCGGGCGCGCGCCCGAGCATCTCGGCCAGGTGCGGATTGCAGTAGACGACGCGGCCGGCTGCGTCGAGCTGCGCCGCGGCGAGCGCAACGTTCTCGAGCGTGTCGCGGAAGAGCTGCTCTGACTCCGACAGGCGCCGCTGCGCGCCCACTTGCTCGGAGATGTCCTGCGTGGTGATGACAAAGCCGGTCACGCGGCCGTCGCCGGCGCGGATCGGGCCGGCCGTCGCGCGCAGGTGGACGGCGCTCCCGCCGGGGCGCTCGATGACGAACTCGCCGTCGAATACGCTCCCCGCGCCGAGCTCGTGCGACCAGCGCTCGAGCATGCCCGAGCGGTCACTGCGCTGCAGCACCTCGAGCCATCCGCGTCCCCGCACCTCGTCCTCGCTGCGGCCGATGAGCGCGCAGAAGCGGCGGTTGGCGTACCAGCAGCCACCCTCCTCGTCGGTCTGCGCGATGCCGACCGGCGCGTGCTCGGAGAGCGCCCGGAAGCGCTCCTCGGACTTGCGCAGGGCCACGTCGGCCCGGTGCCGGTCGGTGATGTCGTGGGCCAGGCCGACGTAGCCGACGACGGCGCCCGCAGCGTCCCGCTGGGGCGTCACCGTATGTGCGACACGCACGTGTGAGCCGTCCGCGCGCACGAACGTCCACTCGCGCGCCGGCGCACCGGTCGCGGCGAGCGTGATGAACACCGCGCGCCCGCTCTCGACGCCGAGCTCCTCGGCGGCGGCGCTGATCTCGTCGGGAAGGTGCAGGTCGGTGCCCCGCATCACGCCGACGACGTCGGCGGCCGCGTACCCCAACAGCCGCTCGGCGCCCTCGTTGAAGAAGGTGATGACTCCCGTCAGGCTCGTCGTGAAGATGGCGTCGCCGGTCGCGGCGGCGAGCATCTGGTGGTAGTGGTCGCGCTCGGCGCGCACGGCCGCCGCGGTCTGCGCGGCGTCCTCACCCTGCCCGTTCGGGACCATGCGCGGCTCGCGGCCGCCGAACATGGCTCGGGCGACCCGCCTCAACCGTCGCCCTGCGGGCATGGCGTCGCTCCCACGATCATGATCTCACCCTGGAACATCGGCGGATTCGGCGCGGGGTTGAGCGCTTCAGCAGCGGCGGGCGTCAGCCGAGCGCGGCGGCGTCCGCGCGGACGCGCTCGACGACCCTGCGGCACACGTCGGAGACCGCGTCGCGGTCGTCGGTGAACATCGACGGCTTGAAGCAGATGGACGTGAAGCCGCGCGCGAGCTCCGCCGGCACGCCGGCCAGGGCCTCGTCGAGATCGGCAACGCCGTCGGCACCCGCGAAGCGGCCGCGGATGCCGCCCACGAGCTCGAGCTCGGCGACGTCCCTGCCCGCCGCCGCCATCGCGGTGCGCAGACCGGCGAGGTCGGCATCGGTCGGCCGGCCAAACGGGTGGAATCCGCTGCCGTAGCGCACGATCCGGCGCAGCAGCGCGGGGTGCAGCGCCTGGCCGCCGAACCACATCCGCGGCCCCTCCGGCCGGTACGGCTTGGGCTCGCAGTAGACGTCGGCGAAGTGGAAGTGGCGGCCGGTGAAGGCGGCGGGCGTCTGCGTCCACGCGGCGTGCATCGCCTCGAGCTGCTCGTCGAGGATGGCGCCGCGGCTGCCGAAGGGCACGCCGAGCGCCGCGTACTCCTCGGCCGCCCAGCTCACGGTCGGCTGGACGACCAGGCGGCCGCGCGCCACCAGGTCGAGCGTGGCCAGCTGCTTGGCCAGGAGCAGCGGATGGCGCAGCGGCGCGATGACGGCCGCGAGCGCGACGCGCAGCTCGGTGGTCGCGGCCGCGATCGCCGCCGCGAGCACGATCGAGTCGGGCCACGGGGTGGCCGGATCCTGGTTGCCCGGCGCCGCGTAGTCACGCGAGTTCTGCATCCTGCCCGCCGCCCCGGCCGACGGTCCGAGCACGACGTGCTCGGAGAGCATCACCGTGTCGACGCCCGCCGCCTCGGCCCGGACGGCCAGGTCGACGAGGCCGGGCAGGTCGCGCGGAGGGATGAGCGTCCAGTTCTCGCTCAGGACCATCACCACGCGGCTCATCGCCGCAGCCTACCGGCGGGCCGGTGCTAGCCTCTGCCCGTCCGTCCGCCGAGGAGGCTCCCGATGCGTCGTCTTGCAGTGCTGGTCACGGCCGTGGTCGTGCTCGCGTTCCCCGCCGTCGCCGTCGCAAAGACGGTGCCCTACTCGTTCGTGCTGGGTAAGCACGGACGCGTCTTCACGATCCATCTGGCCCACACGGGGCGGATCAGGATCCTCCTGCGCTACTCGCGCATCCGCCATCCGAAGGCGGACATCGTCATCGCGCTGGCGACGCCGACCGACCCGGACGGGAACGTTGTCATCGACAGCGCCAACAAGTCGTCGTGCACCCGCGCGGGCGACTCGCTCGTCTGCTCCGCGTACATCTCGGGCCTGCCGGCGGGCCGCTACCAGGTGCGCGTCGGCCTGGAGACGAAGGTGCGGGTGGCCACCCACCTGACGCTGTCGTGGCCGGCCGTCTGAACACGATGCGGCGCAGGAGCGCGTAGCGGTCGTCCTCGGAGGAACGGCCCGCGCCTACTGGGGCAGGTAGGTCGCGCTCACCGCCTGGGCGATGTCGACGAGCGTCTTGCCCGTGTGCTGCGCGGCCGAGCGCATGCGGGCGAACGCCTCGGCCTCGGTGAGCCCGTCGCGCTCCATCAGCAGGCCCTTGGCGCGCTCGATCACCTTGCGCGCGGCGAGCGCGTCGCGGAGCGAGTCCGACTCGGCCCGCACGGCGCAGAGCTCGGCGTGGCGGGCGCGCGCCGTCTCGATCGCGGGTACGAGGTCGGCCTCGCGGAACGGCTTTACCAAATAGCCGAACACGCCCGCCTCGATCGCCCTGGCGACGATGTCGCGCTGCGAGTACGCCGTGATGATCACCACCGGGATCGGGCGCTCCTCGAGCATCGCCCTGGCCGCGTCGATCCCGTCCATCCCCGGCATGCGCACGTCGAGCAGCGCCAGGTCGGGCGCGGCCGAGCGGGCGAGGGCGACCGCCTCGATGCCGTCGCGCGCCTCGGCCACCACGTCGAACCCGGCCCGGCCGAGCATGGCGGCGAGGTCGAGGCGGATGATCGTCTCGTCCTCGGCGATCAGGACCCGGCCGGGAACCGTGCCACCGCCTTTCCGCCGCCGTCGGCGCGCAGATCGAGCGCGCCGGCGAGCTGGTCGCGCACGAGCGTCCGCGCAATCGTGAGGCCGAGCCCGTCGACGGCCTCGGGCGCGGGGCCGGCGCCGCGGTCGGTCACGGTGAGCACGATGCCGGCGCCGTCGGTGCAGAGCTCGACGCCGATCGGGCCGGCGCCGTGCTCGACCGCGTTCGAGAACAGCTCGCAGAAGACGAGCGCGAGCGCGGTCGCCTGGTCGCCGCGCAGCGGCACCGGCTGCAGCCGCGCATGCACAGGGCGGCCGTCGAGCCCGCTTCCCAGCATCGCCTGCAGCCGCTCGATCAGCCCGGCGCAGTCGACGCCGTCGGCGCCCGACGACGTCAGCAGGTCGTGCACCTCGGCGATCGAGCTGATCCGGTTCACGCTCTCGCGCAGCGCCTTCTCGGCCTCCGGCCCGCCCGCCGTGCCCATCTGCAGGCGCAGCAGCGACGCCACGGTCTGCAGGTTGTTCTTGACGCGGTGGTGGATCTCCTGGGCGAGCAGCCCGCGCAGCGCGGTGCGGGCCGTCTCGACGGCGGCGGCGCCCTGGTGGGCGACGGTCGCAAGCAGCGAGAGCTCCTCGGGCGCCCACGTGCGCGGGTGGTCGCAGAGCACGACCAGCGCCCCGATCCGGCGCTCCTTGAAGCGCAGCGGCTCGGCGGCGGCGGTCTCGCTCGCAAACGGCGCGCTGCCGGCGAGCGCGATCAGCTCGGTCTCGGCGCGGCCGGCCGCCGACCGGTAGGCGACCGCCGGGCCCTCGTCGCCCTCGAGCACGACGGCGCACTCCTGCGCGCGCAGCGCCCGGCATGTGCTCGCGGCGATGTCCCGCAGGACGTCGTCCAGGTAGAGCGACGACGTCATCGACCGCGAGATCACGGCCAGCGCCTCGAGCTCGGCGACCCGCCGCTGCGAGCGCTCGTAGAGCTTTGCGTTCTCGATCGCCTGGCCGACCTGGCCCGCGATCGCCGCGAGCAGCGCCACCTCGTCGTCGGAGAACTCGCGCGGCCGGCGGGTGCGCACGTTGAGCGCGCCGGCCAGGTGGTCGCGCGCGAGCACGGGTACCGCCAGGATCGACTCGTACTCGTCCTCGGGCAGGTTCGGGAAGGCGCGGAAACGCGGGTCGAGGTGGGCCTGGCGCGCGATCATGACCGGGTGGCGCAGCTCGGCGGCCGCGCCCGTGATGCCCTCGCCGGGCCGCATTCGCGGCCGGTGGGCGGGATCGTCGAAGCGGGTGCCGTGCGTGGCCCGCAGCTCGAGCATCCCCGAAGCCTCGTCGTAGAGATAGAGGAAGCAGGCGTCGGTCGCCATCGCGTCGGCGACGCGCGAGGCGATCCGCTCGAGCACCTCGGCCAGATCGAGGCTGGAGCTGACCGCTGCGACCGTGTCGGTCAGGAGCTCCACGTGCCTGGTGGCGCGGTCCGAGGTCGTGTCCACCGGCCGAGTGTAGAACCGTGGGGGAACCCATGGTTCCCCCACGAGCCCCCTCCTTCCAGGGGTGCTCGCGACCGGATGGGCGCTCCGGCGAGAGCGTGGTCTCGCCGGAGCAGGCGTCCCATCTCCGGGCTCAGAGGGTGGGCAGATACCTCTCCAGCTCCCACTCGCTCACCTGGACGCGGTAGGCGTCCCACTCCTCGCGCTTGAGGGCGATCAGGCGGTCGCGCAGCTCGAGCCCGAGCACCTTCTCGACCAGGTCGGAGTCCTCGGCGAGGTCGATCGCCTCGCCCAGCGACTCCGGCAGGGCCTCGATCCCGAGCGCGTGCCGCTCGGGCTTCGTGAGCGTGTACAGGTTCGTCTCCATGGGGTCGGGCAGCTCGTAGCCCCGCTCGATCCCCTCGAGCCCCGCGTGCAGCAGCGCGGCGAACGCGAGGTACGGGTTGCAGGCCGGATCGGGGCAGCGGATCTCGGCGCGCGTCGCCGCGGCCTTGCCGGGGTGGTACAGCGGCACGCGGATCAGCGCCGAGCGGTTGCGCTGCGACCAGGCCATGTAGACCGGCGCCTCGTAGCCGGGCACGAGCCGCTTGTAGCTGTTCGCCCACTGCGCGAAGAGCAGCGAGATCTCGCGTGCATGCCGCAGCTGGCCGGCGATGAAGCTCTTGGCCACGTCGGACAGGTACCAGCGGTCGTCGGCGTCGAAGAAGGCGTTCTCGCCGTCGCTGAAGAGCGACTGGTGGGTGTGCATCCCCGAGCCGTTGACCCCGAAGAGCGGCTTCGGCATGAACGTCGCGTACACGCCGTGGCGCTTGGCGACCTCCTTGACGACGCTGCGGTAGGTGATGCAGTGGTCGGCCATGTCGAGGCCGGCCGTGTAGCGCATGTCGATCTCGTGCTGGCTCGGCCCGACCTCGTGGTGCAGGTACTCGATCGGGATGCCCATCTGCTCGAGGGCGAGCACCGTCTGCTTGCGCAGATCGACGGACGCGTCGAGCGTGGTCTCCTCGAAGTACCCGCCCGCGTCGAGTGGGGTGGGCCGGCCGTCCTCGCCGAGCTTGAAGTAGAAGAACTCGAGCTCGGGGCCGACGTTGAACGCGTCGAAGCCGAGCACGCGCATCCGCTCGAGCGCATTGCGAAGGACGTGCCGCGAGTCGGCGAAGTACGGCTCGCCGCCCGGCGTGCGGATGTCGCAGATCATGCGAGCCACCGAGCGCTCGCCGGACGTCCACGGCAGCACCCGGAAGGATGCGGGGTCGGGCATCGCGATCATGTCCGACTCCTCGATCGCGTTGAACCCCGTGACCGACGAGCCGTCGAAGCCCATCCCGTGCATGACCGCGTTCTCGAGCTCGCGCTGGGTGATGGCGAAGCTCTTGAGCCGGCCGACGACATCTGAGAACCACAGCTGGACGAACGTGATGTCCTCGTCCTTCACGCGCCGGATCACGTCCGCGCGCAGGTCGTCCGCGGCGGTGGGGATCGTCTCCATGCTGCTCCTTTCGCTGATTTTGGGCATGAAAAAAGCCCCTGGCCGGACCACGTCGGGTCCGGAACCAGAGGCTTCGTCGCCTCACGCCACCGCCGGCATCGGCGGGGCGGATCGAATCGGGGACACTCTAGCGCACCCCCCGGAGCGCATGCGCGTCCCAGGCGGCTCACAGCCGATCCCCAGGTCGCGCCATTAGGGTGGGGGCCATGCACACCATCGCCCGGACGGTCGCGCGCGCGCCACTGCGCGCCCGTCTGACGGCGTCGAGCGTGCTCCTCGTGGCCCTCGGCCTGCTTGCCGCCGGCCTCGCCACCCACTACGCGCTGCAGTCGTTTCTGATCGACCGCGTCGACCAGGAGTTCGCGCCGGCCGAGGCGGCGGGGCTGCACTACGTGAGCGACGGCGATGCCGACTCCCAACACGCCCTGGACAACGCCCTGCCGCTAAACGCGTTCGTCGTCGCCGTGCTCCCGGGCGGGCAGCTGCTGCATCCGCATTTCCACGGCAGCGGCAAGGTGACCGAGGAGCTCGCCGAGCTCGCGGCGCGGGCGCCCCTGGGTTACTCGTCCGGGCAGGGCTTCCGGGTGCGCTCGCTGCCGACGGAAGCGGTCGCGCGCGAGTTTCCAGGTGGCCCCTCGGCGCCCGGCGGCCCCCAGCAGCAGCCGGCACCGCCGGGCCGGCTCGTGATCGCGATCTCGACGGCCGAGGTCGACTCCACCCTCGCCCGGCTCGACCGGATCGAGCTCGTGATCGGCCTGATCGTCGTCGCAGTCGCCGGCGCGGTGGCGTGGGCGCTCGTGCGTGTCGAGCTGCAGCCGCTCGTGCGGATCGAGGACACGGCCGCCGCCATCGCCGCCGGCGACCTCTCGCGCCGCGTCGACGCCGGCGACCCCGCCACCGAGGTCGGCAGCCTGGGGGCCTCGCTGAACGCGATGCTGGCCCAGATCGAGGCGGCGTTCGAGGAGCGGCGCGCGTCCGAGAGCCGGCTGCGGCGGTTCGTCGCCGACGCGGGGCACGAGCTGCGCACGCCGCTCACATCGGTGCGTGGCTACGCCGAACTCTTCCGCCGCGGCGGCGCGGCCGATCCGGGCGACCTGGCGATGATCATGTCCCGGATCGAGTCCGAGGCGCAGCGGATGGGGGTGCTTGTCGAGGACCTGCTCCTGCTGGCCAAGCTCGACCAGGGCCGGCCGCTCGCGCGCCTGCCGGTGCGGCTGAGCGCGATCGTGGCCGAGATGGCCTCCGATCAGGCGATGCTCAACCCCGCCTGGCCGGTGCAGCAGCGCATCGCGCCGGGAGTCGAGGTGGTGGGTGACGAGCTGCGCATCCGCCAGGCCGTGGGCAACCTGCTCGCGAACGCCCGCGCCCACACCCCGGCGGGAACGCCCGCCACGGTCACCGTGGAGATGCGCGATGGGATGGCGGCGGTCGAGGTCGCAGACGCGGGGCCGGGCGTGCCGCCCGAGGTGATGGGGCGCCTGTTCGAGCGCTTTTTCCGGGCCGATCCGTCGCGCTCGCGCGCATCGGGCGGCTCGGGCCTGGGCCTCTCGATCGTCGCCGCGATCGCCGAGGCCCACGGCGGCCGGGTCGAGGTCGAGAGCCCCGACGGCGGCGGGGCCGTGTTCCGGATCCTGCTGCCACCCGTGCCCCCCGCCGACTCCTCCGCCCCGATTGATGCGTAACGGTGCCTGGCACCGGTATTCACCGGGCTAATCTCGGGTATGCCGATCGACCAGTCCGAGAAGCTCGCCGGGGTCGCCTACGACGTGCGCGGGCCGGTGCTCGCCGAGGCGATGCGGATGGAGGCCGAGGGCCACCGCATCCTGCGGCTCAACATCGGCAATCCGGCGCCGTTCGGGTTCGAGGCGCCCGCCGCGGTGCTCGAGGACGTGATCCGCAACCTGCCGCTGGCGCAGGGCTACAGCGATGCACGCGGCCTCTCGAGCGCGCGCCGGGCGGTCGTGCAGTACCACGAGCGGCTCGGCGTCGCGGATATCGGCATCGACGACGTCTACCTGGGAAACGGCGTCTCGGAGCTGATCGCGATCGCGCTCCAGGCGCTTCTGAACAACGACGACGAGGTGCTGATCCCGGCCCCCGACTATCCGCTCTGGACGGCCGTGGCGAGCCTTTGCCGCGGCCGGGCGGTGCACTACCGCTGCGACGAGGGGGCGGGCTGGCTGCCCGACCTGGACGACGTCGCGGCGCGGGTCACCCCCCGCACGAAGGCACTCGTCGTCATCAACCCCAACAACCCGACCGGTGCGGTGTATCCCCGCGACCTGCTCGAGGGCCTTTGCGACCTTGCCCGCCGGCACGAGCTGGTGCTGTTCTCGGACGAGATCTACGACCGCATCCTGTACGACGGCGCGCAGCACACTGCCACCGCGGCGCTCGCGCCCGACGTGCTCACCCTGACGTTCAACGGGCTCTCGAAGGCGTATCGCGTGGCCGGCTTCCGCTCAGGCTGGATGGTGGTCTCGGGGCCGACGGCGAACGCCCGCGGCTACCTCGAGGGCCTCGACATCCTGGCGAACATGCGCCTGTGCGCCAACGTGCCCGGGCAGCACGCCATCCAGCCGGCGCTCGGCACGCCGGACGCCGTCTCCGACCTCGTGCTCCCGGGCGGGCGGCTGCTCGAGCAGCGCAACCGCGCCTGGGAGCTCCTGTGCGAGATCCCCGGCGTGTCATGCGTGAAGCCGCTGGGGGCGATGTACATGTTCCCGCGGCTCGACCCGGCCGTGCACCGCATCGCAGACGACGAGCGCTTCGTGCTCGACCTGCTGAAGGCCGAGCGGCTGCTGGTCGTGCAGGGCACGGGCTTCAACTGGCCGCAGCCCGACCACTTCCGCCTGGTGACCCTGCCGCACGTCGACGACCTGACCGAGGCGATCGGCCGCATCGGCCGCTTCCTCGCGTCGTACCAGCAGGACGCTTCCGGAGGGAGCCGACGATGATGCGACGGGCGTTTGCCGCGCTGTACGACCGGATGAACAAGGGCACGGAGGCCGCCGGCATCCGCGGCGAGCGCCGCGAGCTCCTGGCGCACGCGCACGGAGCGACGATTGAGATCGGGGCCGGCACGGGGCTGAACCTCGAGCACTACCCTGGGTCGGTGACGCGGCTCGTGCTCTCCGAGCCCGACGAGCACATGCGCCGGCGCCTCGCCCACCGTGCCGACGCGCTGCGGCCGGCTGCCGAGGTGATCGATGCCGGGGCGGAAGGGCTGCCGTTTGCGGACGCGACGTTCGACACCGCCGTCGTGACATGGGTGCTGTGCAGCGTCCCTGACCAGGGGCTGGCGCTGCGGGAGATCGCGCGCGTGCTCAAGCCGGACGGGCATCTGCTCTTCCTCGAGCACGTCCGCTCCGACGACCCGCAGATCGCGAGACGGCAGGACCGGATCAGGCCGATCTACAGCTGCCTCGCGGGCTGCAACCCGAACCGGGAGACGCTGGCGGCGATCCGGGCGTCAGGGTTCGAGGTCGAATCGGTCAGACACGGACAGGTCCCCAAGGCGCCGACGTTCGAACGCCCCATGATCGTCGGCAGCGCGCGCCGCTGACGCCGGCTCCGCGGTGAGCTCGGCCGCGATCGCGGCGGCCGCCGCCCGGGCGCCGGCGCGGACCGCGGCCGACGGCCACCCGCCGACGGGGAAGCTCGCCGCCTCGATGCCGAAGATGACGAGGCTGCGCGGCAGGCGGCCCAGCGTGCGGCCGAGCTCGACCGCCTCGGCCAGGCCGAGCCCGTGGGTCGATCGGCAGCGCGGGCGCGGCAGCAGGGCCTCGCTCGCGACGTCGATGCGATGCACGGTGCCGGTAGGCGCGCCGGACATGACCGCGTCGGTGAGCCACACCCGCTCGGCGTCCGCCCACGCCTCGAAGAGCGACACGGGGTCGGCGCTGCAGCAGACGACCGAGACGCCCGCCGGCACGCGCGTGCGCAAGAACCGTGCGGCCAGCAGGCCGGCGGCGTCGTCGCCGCGCTCACGGCTGCCGATGCCGATGACGCGGAGTGCCGTCAGCCGCGGTCGATCTCGAGCGTCAGGAAGTGGGTGGAGCACGAGATGCACGGGTCATAGTTTCGGATCGTCTGCTCGCACAGAAGCGTGAGCTCCTCGTCGGGCACGTCCAGCGAGCGCTCGACCACGGCGCGCAGGTCGTCCTCGATCGTGTGCTGGTTCTGCGACGTGGGCGGGATGATGTCGGCGTCCGTGATGGTGCCGTCGGCGTCGATCGTGTAGCGGTGGTAGAGGATGCCGCGCGGCGCCTCGGTGCAGCCGTGCCCGGTGCCTGCGCGCGGCTGCACGTCCAGAGCCGGTACCTCGGGCTGCTCGTAGGCCGCGATCAGCCGCAGGGCCTCGTCGGTGGCGTAGACGAGCTCGACGCAGCGCACGAGGATGCTGCGGAACGGGTTTCGCTCGCTCGGCTCGAGCCCGACATCGCGGGCGGCCTCGCGGGCGATCGGCGAGAGCTCCTCGGCGTTCAGCGCGAACCGCGCGAGCGGTCCGCACAGGTACGCGCCGCGCTCGCGCACCGAGGAGTGCAGGGCGGTCGACCACGCCACGTGCTCCTCGACGAAGTGGTCGGGATACTCGTCGACGGCGATGTCGAGGCCGCGGTTGGAGACGATCCGGCCGCGGTCGATCGGGTACTCGCCCGGGTGGCGCAGGGAAACGAGCTCGTAGTCGCGCTCGTAGTCGGGGAAGTCGAACCCGGCGACGAGCTTCACCGCCGCCAATGCGATCTCGCGCGCCCGCTCGAGCTCCGGGACGAGCGCTGTCAGCTCCTCGCGGCGCGGCGCCCGGTACCAGCCGCCGACGCGCACGTTGATCGGGTGCACCTCGCGCCCGCCGACGACGGTCATCAGCCGGTTCCCGATCTTCTTCAGCTCGAGCGCTTGGGCGACGACGTCGCCGTGGTCGGCGGCCATCGCGATCCCGCTCTCGTAGCCGAGGAAGTCCGGCGCGTGCAGCATGAACACGTGCAGCGCGTGACTCTCGATCCACTCGCCGCAGTAGAGCATCCGGCGCAGGTCGCGCAGCGGCCCGTCGACGTGCACGCCGCAGGCCTGCTCCATCGCGAGCATCGAGCTCGTCTGGTACGCCACCGGGCAGATGCCGCAGATGCGCGCCGTGATGTCGGGCACCTCGCGGAATCCGCGCCCGCGCAGGAACGCCTCGAAGAACCGCGGCGGCTCGTAGATGTTCAGCCGCACCTCGCGCACCTTGCCGTCGCGGATGCGGACGTGCATGCCGCCCTCGCCTTCGACGCGCGCCAGCATCGCCGTCGAGATCGTGCGCGTGCGCCGCTCAGCCATCGCCGCGCACCTCGTCGAACGCGCGCACGTTGAACGTCGAGTAGACGCGCTCGACGTCTGTGTCGTCCATCCCGAGCTCGCGCAGGCTGCGGGTGAGCGAGGTCGGGTTCGGCGACTCCATCGGGCCGAAGCAGCCGTAGCAGCCGCGGTCGTACGACGGGCAGATCGCGCCGCAGCCGGCGTGGGTGAGCGGCCCCAGACACGGCGTCCCGTGCGCGACCATCACGCACACCGTTCCTCGCCGCTTGCACTCGGTGCACACGCTCGTCGTCGCGATCTGGGGCCGCCGGCCGTGCAGCGTTGCCGAGAGCACCTCGATCAGCTGGTGCTTGTCGATCGGGCACCCGTGCAGCTCGAAGTCGACGGGGACGTGGGCCGAGATCGGCGTGGACGTGGCGAGCGTCGAGACGTACTCGGGCGTCGCGTACACGGCGGCCAGGAAGCCGTCCACGTCGGCGCCGTTCTTGAGCGCCTGGATGCCGCCCGCGGTGGCGCACGCGCCGATCGTGATGAGCTTGCGCGACTGGCGCCGCACCTGGCGGATGCGCTCGGCGTCGTGCGCGGTCGTGACCGAGCCTTCGACGAGCGAGACGTCGTAGGGCCCGCGCACCGTCGCCCGGCGGGCCTCGAGGAAGTACGCGATCTCGACCTCGCCCGCGAGCGCAAGCAGCTCGTCCTCGCAGTCGAGCAGCGACAGCTGGCAGCCGTCGCACGAGGCGAACTTCCACACGGCGAGGGTGGGCTTGCGGGCCACGCTAGAGCTCCCTCACATGCAGCACGGGGGCGACCTTGTCGTAGCTGTACACCGGGCCGTCCCGGCAGACGATCGTCGGGCCGAGCTGGCAGTGCCCGCAGAAGCCGATCCCGCAGCGCATGCTGCGCTCGAGCGAGACGTACAGATTCTCGGGGGCGACGCCCCGGTCGAGCAGGCCGCGGGCGCAGTGGGTCATCATGATCTCCGGCCCGCACACCATCGCGACCGTCGCGTCGGGGTCGAACTGCGCCGGCCCGATCAGCTCGGTGACGAAGCCCACCCGCCCGGGCCAGTCGGCGCCGGCCGCGTCGACGCTGACGTCGACAGTCATCCCCTCGCGCCGCCAGCGGTCGAACTCGCGCCGGTAGAGCAGGGTGGACGGCGTGCGGCTGCCGTAGAGCAGCACGAGCTCGCCGTACTCGCCGCGGTGCGCGAGCAGGTGCCTGACCGCACCCCGGAGCGGCGCCAGGCCGACTCCGCCGGCGACCACGACCACGTCCGCGCCCCGCGCCGCGGCCAGCGGCCAGCTGTTTCCAAGCGGGCCGCGCACGCCGAGCACGGTGCCCGGGCGGGCGGCGCAGATGGCCGTCGTGACGGCGCCGACGGCGGCGACGGTGTGGATCAGCCGGCCACGGCTCGTGCCCGACACCGACAGCGCCACCTCGCCGACGCCGAACGCGTACACCATCGTGAACTGGCCTGGCGCGGGCGTGAGCGGCTCGCCGTCGACGGGCTCGAGCTCGAGCGTCCACACGCCCGGGACCTCACGGCGGCGGCTGACGACCGCGAACGGCCGCGGCGTCATCGACCGCGCGCCGGTGGGCTTCTCAGCCGGAGAGGACGTCGCCATACACGTCGAGGAGGCGGAGCCGCGTCCAGCGCAGGCGCTCGCGGAGCACCTGCGCGAACCGCGTCATCAGGTCGTAGCCGAGGGCGGGATCGGCGTCGAGCTTGTCGCGCAGACAGGTGGTGTCGAACTCGACCGCCCGCACGAGCTCGAGCGCGCGGCCGTCGAAGTACCAGCGGTACGGCGGGAACAGCCACGACCATCCGACCACGTCGCCCGCGGCGAGCGTCTCGATCGTGATCGGGCCGCGGCCGGGCACGTACGTCTCGAGCGTGATCGAGCCGTGGCGCAGGAGGTAGAACGTGTCGGCGGGGGTGTCCTCGCGAAACAGCGCCTCGCCGTCTGCAAAGTGCACGTTGCGGCCGCAGCCCGCGATCAGGTCAAGCCGGTCGGAGCGCAGATCGGCGAAGAGCGGGGCCTCGGCCACGAGCTCTGCGATGGTCTTCATGCGCTGCCGTCCTCCTCGCCGGCGCGGAGGACGGCCAGCTCCTCGGTGACATCGATGCCCACCGGGCACCAGGTGATGCAGCGACCGCAGCCGATGCAGCCCGAGCTGCCGAACTGCTCATGCCACGTGCCGAATTTGTGGGTGAGCCACTGGCGATAGCGCGAGCGCCCGGTCGAGCGGATCGGCCCGCCGTGCATGTAGGAGTGCTCGACGCCGAAGCACGAGTCCCACACGCGCACCCGCTCGGCGTGCTGGCCGGTCAGGTCGGTGTGGTCCTCGACGCCAGAGCAGAAGCAGGTGGGGCACACGAGCGTGCAGTTGCCGCACGTCAGGCAGCGGTCGGCGACGTCGTCCCAGCGCGCGTGCTCGAGGTTGCGGCTGAGCAGGCCGGGCAGGTCGTCGGTGTCGACGGTGCGCCCCATCCGCTCGGCCGCCCCGGCCACTGCCCGCCCGGCGGCGTCCAGGTCGGCGGCGGTGGCCTCGCGGCGCGGCAGCTCGGCGAGCACGGCGGCGCCGCGATCGCTGCCCGCCTCGGCGACGAGCCGGTGGGGCCCGTCCATCACCTCGGTCAGGGCGAGGTCGTAACCGGACTCGGCCTTCGGGCCCGTCCCCATCGAGACGCAGAAGCACGTGCCGGCCGGCTCGAAGCAGTTGACCGCCACCACGAACGCGTCCTTGCGCCGCGAGGCGTACTCGTCGTCGGTGTGCGGCCCGCCCAGGAACACCGTGTCCTGGATGGCGATCCCGTGCAGCTCGCAGGCGCGCACGCCGATCAGGGCCAGGGGACGATCCGGCGCCGGCTCCTGCGTCACCTCGAAACCCTTGTCGGTACGACTCGCCGCCCATAGGCGCAGCCGCGGCGGAAACAGGAACTGCTTCCACGAGTGCGGGCCGACGGCGTAGCCGAAGCGGGCGGCGTCGTCGCGGCGCTCGAGGCGGTAGCGGCCCGGCTCCTGCACGTCCTTCCAGCCGATCGGCAGCTCGGCCGCCGAGGCCAGGTCGTCGTACACAATCGCCCCGTCGCGGACCTTCGGCCCGAGCACGCGGAAGCCGCGACTCCGGAGCACCTCCACCAGGTTCTCCAGCGCCCCGGGCTCGATCACGCTTGCGGTGGTGCTCTGCATCGAGGACCTCCCCGCGCGCCACTCTAGCGTGGTTGACCGGCGGCCGGCAGGCCTATACGGTCGCCACACCGCGCGCTTCGACGCGGGTGTTTCGGGACCGGAGGGGAAATGGCTGCACAGGCAGATCCAGGACTGCGACACAACTCGATCGGGCTGCTGGACGTCGTCTTCCAGTCCATCACCTACATGGCGCCGGCGGCCGCGACGGCGTTCTCGATCGGCATCGGCGTCGGCCTGGCCGGAACGGCGCTTCCGCTGTCGGCGCTCGTCGCGCTCGTCGCGTGCACGTTCTGCGCGATCGCGATCGGCCAGATGGGCAAGTTCATCCCGTCGGCCGGCGGCCTGTACGTGTTCGCGGCGCGTGGGATCTCGCCCGCCGTGGGCTTCTTCGTCGGTTGGCTCTACGTCGGCTTCTCGATCTTTCTGCCGCCGTTCCTGTTCATCCTGAACGGCTGGTTCATCGACACGACGATGAAGACGCAGGGTTGGTGGACGGGCTCGCCGGGATGGTGGTTCTGGGGCGGTCTGACTGCGCTCGTGGTCTTCTGCCTGACGTACTTCGACGTGCGCCTGTCGGCGAAGGCGGGGATCCTCCTGGGCGCGATCGAGATCACCGTGTTCATGGCGCTCTCGCTGACGCTGCTCGCCACGCATCCCAACTCGACGGCGCCGTTCCATCCCGGAAACTCGGCCGGCGGCTACCGCGGCATCTTCCAGTCGTCGGTGTTCGTGATCACCGCGTTCATCGGCTTCGAGGCGGCCACGGCGCTCGGTGAGGAGTCGCGCAACCCGAGCCGGAACGTGCCCCGCGGCGTCGTGTGGGCGTGTGTTGCGATCGGGTGCTTCTACCTGTTCAACACCTACGCATGGAACGTCGGCGCCGACATGAACATCGTCGCCTTCCACACGAAGACCGGCGGCAACGACTGGGTGCAGCTGGCCAAGAACTCGTGGCACAACGGCTGGGTGCTCGTCTTCTTCGCGCTCATCAACTCGAACGTCGGATCGGCGACCGCGGCCGTGAACAACTGCAGCCGGGTGCTCTTCGCGATGGGCCGATCGGGGTCGCTGCCCGCGGTCTTCGGCCGCACCCACCCGGTGCACCGGACGCCCCACATCGCCGTGATCTTCACCGTGGTCGCATCGATGATCGTGTCTGTCTTTGCGGCACACAAGTTCGGCGCGGGCGTCGCGTTCGGCGTCGTCGGCACGACCTTCACCGTGCTCGCGATCATCGTCTACATGATCTCGTGCGGATCCTGCATCGGCTTCTTCTCGCGCGAGGGGCGCCAGCACAGAAACGTGCTCCTGCACGTCGTCGTGCCGGTGTTCGGCATCGTGGTGTTCGCGTTCCCGCTCTACGCGCAGTACTTCGACCTGAACAAGCTCTTCAGCTACGTGCTCGCCTACCCGTTCAACTGGGGCGGCATCGCGGCGGTCGTCTGGGTGGTGGCCGGGGTCGTCGTCACGCTCGTGATGATGCGGGTCAAGAGCGGCGCGCTCGAGGCCGCCACGCGTGGCTTCGGTGGGGACATCGCCGAGGAGGTCGTTTGAGCAGTCACGACGATCTCGAACCACTCATCTAGGTGTTCCTGGACGCGCTCGTACGGCGCAACCCGGCGTTCGTCTCGGCCGCGATCCGGCTGCAGCAGCAGGGGGCGATCCCGGCGGCGGCGTTCGTGCTCGACCTGGACGCGGTCGAGGCCAACGCGCGGCTGATCTCGCAGGAGGCCGCCCGGGTCGGGGTCGAGGCGTTTGCGATGACGAAGCAGGTCGGGCGCCACCCGGCGTTGATCGCCGCCGTGCAGCGCGGCGGGATCGACGCCGGGGTGGCGGTCGACATGGAGTGCGTGCGCGCCCTGCGCGACGCCGGAATGCGCATGGGCCACGTCGGCCACCTGGTGCAGGTTCCGCGCAACGACGCGGCCGAGGCCGCCGCGGCGGAGCCCGCGAACTGGACGGTGTTCGACGAGATCAAGGCGGCTGAGGTCGCCGCCGCGGCGCACGCTGCGGGCCGTGAGCAGGCGCTGCTGGCGCGGATCGTTGCCGACGGTGACACGTTCTACAACGGGCACGAGGGCGGCTTTCCGGCCGACGACGTCCTGCGCGTCGCCGATGCCATCGACGGACTGCCCGGCGCCCGCTTCGGCGGGATCACGACGTTCCCGGCGCTGCTCTACGACCACGACCGGCGGGTCGTCGTGCCGACGCCCAACCTGGGGACGCTCCAGCGCGCCGTCGAGCGCCTGCGCGGCGCCGGCCGCACCGACGTGCGCATCAACGGGCCGGGCACGACCGCCGCGGGCGTGCTCGCGACGCTGGCGGCCGCCGGGGTGACGCAGGTCGAGCCCGGCCACGGGCTGACCGGGACGACGCCGCTTCACGCCGTGCGTGACGAGCCCGAGCTGCCCGCCGCGCTCTACGTCAGCGAGATCTCCCACCACCACGGCGGCCGCGCGTACTGCTACGGCGGCGGCTTCTACATCGATCCCGTGTTCCCGCCCTACCCGGTGCACGCGCTCGTCTCCCGGGACGGCGACGTCTCGTCTGCTCTCCGGGTCGAGGCCGACCTGCCCCCGCCGGCGATGATCGACTACTACGGCATGCTCCACGAGGATCGCGGCGTGCGCCTCGAGGCCGGCATGTCGGCCGTCTTCGGCTTCCGCATCCAGGCGTTCTTCGCCCGCGCGCCGGTGGTGGCGGTGGCCGGAGTTGCCTCGGGCGCGCCGCGCGTCGTCGCCGCCTAGCGGCGCGTCGCCTCGAGCCCGCGGACGTCGCCGTCCGCATCGTGGAGGACGCCGATCGCGGCATAGCCGTGGCGCGCGAGGTCGGCTGCGAGCAGGTCGGCCTCGTCGCCGCCCAGCTCGAGCAGGAGCGCGCCGCCCGGGCGCAGGTGGCGCCGGCTTTCGGCGATGACCCGGCGCAGGACGTCGCAGCCGTCGCGGCCGCCGTCGTAGGCGACCGCCGACTCGAACGTGAACGTGTCGCGCTGGAGCAGTCCGAGCTCGTCCGTCGGCACATACGGCACCACACCGGTGACGACGTCGACCTTCCCCTGCAGGCCGGGCGGCAGCGGGGCGAAGAGGTCGCCCAGGAACGCCTCGACGCCGTTTCGCCGAGCGCAGGCCACCGCGCGCGGGTCGATGTCGGTGGTGAGGACGCGCGCGCCCGGGCGGCGCGCCGCGAGCACGATCGCGACGGCGCCCGACCCGGTGCACACGTCCACCACCACCCCGTCTGCGGCCAGCCGCTCGGCCGCGCGCAGCGCCAGTTGCTCGCTGTGTGGGCGCGGCACGTAGACGCCGGGATCGACGTGCACCGTGAGGCCGCAGAACGTCGCCTCCCCGGTGATCCACGCGAGCGGCTCGCCGGCCAGCCGCCGTGCGACGAGGGCATCCAGGAGCCCGCCGTCGCCCGCCGCCCGCGCGAGCAGCGTCTTCGCCTCGTCTGCCGCCGCCACGAACCCGGCGCGGGCGAGGAGCGCCGTCAGATCGCCGCGATCCAGTCGCCGACGACCTCGTTCCAGCGCTCGGGCTCCTCCCACATCGGGCAGTGGCCGGAGCGCTCGAAGATGTGCATGTCGGCGGGCGCGTGCTCGGCCAGCCACTCGCCGGCGGCCACCGGCACGAGCTTCTCGTCCCGCCCCCACGCACACAGCGTGGGCAGGCTGTAGGAGCCGACCACCTCACGGAAGTCGCGCAGCGACTGGTCGAGCAGGATGCATGTGGCGGCGTTCGCGCCCAGCTTCTGCGTCTCGGCGACGAGCATTTCGAGCTCCTCCGCAGGGCGGTCGTCGGCGAACATCGACGGCACGAACTCGGCCATCACGCCGGCGAAGTCGTCCTGGGCGGCCTCGAGCAGACCGAAGAGCTCGGCTTCCGAGAACGCCCCCAGCGCCCACCCCTCGCGCTTGAGGTCGGACGGCCCCTGCGAGACGTTGACGTGGCCGGCCAGGTCGCCCGGGCCGAACTGGCGGATCATGTCCCACACGACCATCGTCCCCATCGACCAGCCCACGGCCACCGCGCCGCGCAGGTCGAGCCGGTCGATCAGCGTGTGCACGTCGCGGGCATATTGGGCGACGGTGTGCCCGCCCTCGTGCGCCGGCGACTCGCCGTGGCCGCGCAGGTCGACGCTGACGACGCGGAACCGCTCCGCCAGCGCATCCACGTTGCGCTCGAAGAACCGGCGCGACATCGACACGCCGTGGACGAGCAGGACGGGGCGGCCGCTGCCGCGGTCGTCGTATGCGAGGCGGACGCCGCCGCCGATGTCGAGGAGGTCGGTCATGGCGCGATCGTACACTCCGACGCGTCCCGTACGCTCTGCGTGCGTGGCCGGCTTCTCGACTCCGATCGTGGTCGCGGTCTTCGTGCTCGCGTCCGCAGCGACGTGGATCGCCGGCATGGCCCTGTCGAGCACGACGGACGAGCTCGACCACCGCTTCGGCCTCGGCGACGCCCTCGGCGGGATGATCCTGCTTGCGATCGCGGGCAGCCTGCCCGAGATCGCGATCACGGTCTCGGCGGCGAGCCAGGGCAACCTCGGCCTTGCGGCGGGCAACCTGATCGGCGGGATCGCCATCCAGACGCTCGTGCTCGTCGTGTGTGACGCCGTCGCCTCGGGTGAGCGCCCGCTCACGTTCCTGGTCGGTTCGCTCGTCCCGGTGGTCGAGGGCCTGGCCGTCGTGTTCGTCGTGGGCGAGGTGCTCCTGGGAGCCCTGCTTCCGGCCGGCTACGCGATCGGGCCCGCGAGCCCGGCGTCGATCGCCATCGTCGCCACCTGGATCTTCCTGCTGTGGGTGCTGAACCACGTCCAACGCAACCCCCGCTGGGAGGTCGTGATGCCCGGCGCCGCGCCGGGCCGGCCGGACCGCTCCGTGCGCGAGCCGCAGCACCCCAGGCGGCACGAGGGCCGGCCCACGCTCGTCGTGGCGACAATGTTCGCGGTCGGGTGCGTGGTCACGCTCATCGGCGGCGTCGTCCTCGAGCGCGGGGGAGGGGTGCTCGCCGACCGGGCCGGGATCAACGGCGTGATCTTCGGGGCGACGGTGCTTGCACTCGCCACCGCCCTGCCCGAGCTCTCGTCCGGCATCGCCGCGGTCCGGGTCGGCGACCACCAGCTCGCCACGGGCGACATCTTCGGCGGCAACGCCTTCCAGGTGTGCCTCTTCCTCGTGGCCGACCTGGTCGCGGGACGGCCGGTGCTGCCCACCGCGGGCATCCTGAACAGCTGGCTCGGCGGCCTCGGGATCGTGCTCACCGTGATCTATGTGATCGGGGTGGTCGCACGCCCGAACCGGTGCCTGCTGCGACTTGGGGTCGACTCGATCCTGGTGGTGATCGTCTTCGCGCTGGGCGTGATCGGGCTGACCGCGTTACCCACGTGAAAGTCGTTTCGTTCCGTAAGCAAGTTGGCTATGCTCTGCGTGGGAGGAGCCGCCCGTGATGATCATCACCATCTCGTGGCAGATCGGCATCGACGGCGAGCGTGTGGGAGCGCTGGCCGGCGAACGGCTGGGCGTGCCGGTCGTCGACTCGGAGATAGTGGACGCCGTGATGGACGCGCTCCGCAGCGGGCGGGCGGAGGCGGCAGACATGGAGCGGTTCGTGCCCACCTGGGGCGCGACGCTCGCCGTATCGCTGCTCGCGACCGCGGGCGTCCCGGCGGCCCGCGCCGACCTGGTCAAGGCCGACTGCGCGCACACGGCCGTCGAGTCGGTCCTGCGCGAGGCCGCCAGGCAGTCGTGCGTGATCATGGGCCGCGGCGGCTTCGCGCTCCTCGCCGACCACCCCGGCGCCTGCCACGTGCGTCTGGCCGCGCCGGCCGCCTGGCGGGCCGCCCGACTGGCGGCGTGCGACTGCGTCCCGGCCGCGCGCGCCGAGCGCATGGTCGAGGCCGACGATCGCAACCGGGCGGCGTTCGTCCGCCACTACTACGACCGCCGCCTGGACGACCCGGCCAACTTCCACCTCGTGCTCGCGGCCGACCGCTTCCGGCCCGAGCAGCTCGCCGACGTCATCGTCGCCGCGGCATGCCCGGCCGCCGCACCAGGCGGGGTCACACCCCTCCTGGCGCGGTCGTCCTAAAGCGTGCCGTCGGGGAGCGCGCGCACGGCGCCCACGACCTGGGACATCAGCTGCGCCAGACGGCGGCCGTCACGCTCGCCGAGCTCGCTCATCCCCGCCGCGAGCGATGCCCGCAGGGTGCGCCGGCGATCATCGACCAGCGCGCGGCCGGCGGGCGTGGCCCGCACGAGGACGGCCCGGCCGTCGGCCGGGTCGCGACCCCGCTCCGCCAGGCCGAGGGCCGTGAGGCCCGTGACGGTGCGCGTGGCGGTGGCCTCGGTCGTCTCGGCCAGACGGGCGAGCGCGCCCAGGCGGAGGGGCGCGTGGTCGGCGAGCAGCACGAGCACGAGCCGCTGGGTCGACGTGAGGGCGTCGGCGCCGGCGCCGACGAACTGCCCGCCCCGCTGGTACACGAGCAGGATCAGATCCTCGACCGACCGGGCCAGGATCGCGGTGGGATCGTCGATCCCGGCTGTCCGTGTCCCTCCGATGGGAGTATCATAATATTCAGATCCAATGATTGGTCACGTAAACGAACCCCAGACGGCCAGGAGCGCATGGTCGCCGCCGCGCTGGGTCGCGCCCCTGTTCGGCTTCGCGGCGCTCGCGCTCGTGCCCTGGGTCGTGCTGCTCGCGAGCGAGCTGCCGGCAGCGCACCGCGTCACCCACTGGGCGGCGGCGTGGGTCGGCCTCGACGTGGCCCTCGTGGCGATGCTCGTCACGCTGGCGGCCTGCGTCTGGCGTCGCTCCGGCTGGGTCGAGCCGGCGGCCACGGCCGCCGCGACGCTGCTCTTCGTCGACGTCTGGTTCGATGTCACCACCGCGTCGTCGGCCGGGGGTGCGGCGATCGTGCTCGAGCTGGCGCTCGGGATCGCCTGTCTCGCGCTCGCCCGGCGGGCCGCGCTCGGCCGCGGCCGAGCGGGCGAGGGCGCATCGTGAGCGACGTCGAGGCCACCGCCGAGGCGAGCCCGGCTGTCGATCGGCTCGCCGAGCTGCCCCACCCGCTCCAGCGCCACGTCGGCGTCCTCCTGATCCGGGTCGCCGCGATGGTCAAGCAGCGCATCGAGCAGGGCATGCAGCAGTGTGGCCTGCGCCCGCGCCACTACGCGATCCTCCAGCTTCTGCGCACCGAGGGCGCCGTCTCCCAGCAGGCGGTCGGGGCACGGCTCGAGATCGACCCCGGCACGGTGGTCGACCTGATCGATGTCCTCGAGGAGCGCGGGCTGGTCGAACGCCGTCGCCGGGTCGGCGACCGCCGGGTGTACGAGCTGCATCTGACCGCCGCGGGCTCGCAGATGTCGGAGCAGATCGAGCCCGTGCTCGTCTCGGTCGAGAACACGGCGCTTGCCCCGCTCACCGCGGCCGAGCGCACGCTGCTGAAGGACATGCTGACGCGGGTCGTCATGCAGCCGCCGCCGGACTGACGGCCGCCGGCCGCGCGTCAGGCGGCCGCGCCGAGCGCCGCCAGCTCCGGCAGCCCGGCCAGGATCCGCATCGCCTGCGCCTCTAGCCGGCGCACGCGCGAGCGGCCGACCCCCAGGATGCGCGCGGCCGCCTCGACCGAGACCGGCTCCGCGCCCGTCAGGCCGTAGCGCAGCTCGATCACCCCGCGCGTTCCGGGTGGGAGCAGCGCGAGTGCCTCGCGCACGCGGTCGGCCTGGACCGCGTCGGCCACCTGGTCGGCCGGGTCGGGGTCGGCGTCGGCGAGCGTCTCTGCGAGCTCGGTCTCGCCCCCGCCGAGCGCGGCGCTGATCGAGATTGCCTGCGGCCGCCATCGCATCGCCTCGCCGATCTGTTCGGCCGTGAGGTGCGTGCGGGCCGCGAGCTCGGCGACGGTCGGCTCGCGGCCGAGCCGCGCCTCGAGCTCGCGCCCGGCACGGTCGACCGCGCGGATGCGGTCGCCCAGGTGCACGGGCAGCCGGATGGTGCGGGCGCCGTTTGCGACGGAGCGCTGCGCCGCCTGCTGGATCCACCACGTCGCGTACGTCGAGAACTTGAGGTCGCGCCGCCAGTCGAACTTCTCGACGGCGCGGATCAGCCCGAGCGTCGCGTCCTGGATCAGGTCGAGGAATGCGACGCCCTGCCCGCGGTAGCGCTTGGCGATCGAAACGACCAGGCGCAGGTTGGACTCGACCATCCGCCGCCTGGCGGCCTCGTCGCCGCGCTCGATGCGGCGCGCGAGCACCTGCTCCTCGTGCTTGGTGAGCAGCGGGTAGCGCGCGATCTGGTCGAGGTAGGTGTCGAGGAGGTCGAGCGACGCCGGTTCGCCGGCGGCGGCCTCCGCGGTCGATGAGAGTGCTGCTCGCATTTCGATTGCCGCCTCCAATGGTTCGCGAGGTTCACGATGCTAGCAGGTTCCATGTCGATCGCAAATGATCGGATCGGCGAACGATTTGTTCTCCAATCGGAATCAACCCGATGGCAATCCGGGCGGCGATGGCGTAGGATCGGCGGCGACATGCGGCGTATGGCACTTGTCCTCGTCGTCCTGGCCGGGCTGGCCGTCCCGGCCGTCGCCCTCGCGGGCTCGTTCGACCACACGTTCACCCTCCCGTCGGGCAGCACGCGTCACTCCTACACCATCGTCGTCGGCGCGACCGGGACCGTGCACGTCTCGCTGCGCTACTCGAACATCACGAATCCGCACGCCCGCTTCCGCGTCCAGCTGCGCAAGACGACCTGGAAGCAGGCGCACGTCCTCATCGACACCGGCACCGGGGTGAACTGCCAGGGCGCCGCCGGCTCGACGATCTGCACCGGCGCCCGTGCGCACACAATCGCCGGCACCTACGTGGTCACGACGGTGAAGCTGACGAACGCGGCAGCGACCGTCGAGCTCAGAGCGAACTGGCCGTAGATGCGCGGTGCCACGCTGCGGTAGCCGCGGCCTCACCGCGCGGTCAAGCGACCTCCGCCGCTAGGGGTGTGCCCGGCGGCGGGCACGACGGCGGGCCCGGCGGGATGGGCCAATCGTGACACCGGTGGCTCGTGCTCGCCCGCCGACCACGAGCATCTGGGCCGCCAGCGTGATCGCCAGCATGAGCGGGATCGAGGTGGGCGAGGCGGCCAGAGCGGCGCCGACGGCCGCCGCGGTCGCGATCAGGCCGAGCCGCGCCAGCATCAGTCCACCCCAGCCGATCCCCAGGCTCATCCAGCTCGCCCGCTCCCAGAGCTCGCCGTCGCGCTCGAACAGCTCAACGGTTCGACCCCGGAAGATGCCGAACCCGACTGAGGCAACGGCGCTCAAAGCCAGGAGCGCTGCCGATGCCGCCGTCAGATGGTGCTGGTTCGACGTGCGGTCGAGCAGCACTGCGCCGTAGACAGCAAGGCCCGCCGGGATCAGGAGTGTGCGCTGTTCGAAGCGCTCGCTGCGGCGCTGACGCACGATGAAGAACGCGACGACCGCGAGACCGCCCGCGACGTACAGAGCGTCCCTCATGCGCTTATCGTAACAACTCGCCCCGCAGCCAGCCCAACCCGCGCGGGACGGTGTCAGTCCCGGCCGAGGCGGTTGAGCGCCGGTACCCGGATGATGCACGCGGCGGCCAGCAGCACGAGCAGCGCCGCTCCCGCGACGCTGACACCGGGGCTCGCGTCCGGGCCGCGGACGCTCGCGAGCGAGACGAGCTGCGGGGTCACCGCGGGCTTCGTCGTCGTCGGCGCCGGCACGCGCGCCGCCATCAGGCGCTCGATGAAGCGCTGGCCGGCCGACTGCACGCGGCGGGCGGCCAGCGCGTCGGCCCGGCGCGCCGCGGCCAGGCGGCCGCTCCCGGGATGCGCGAACCGGCGGGCGGCGGCCGCCACGCTGCGGGCCAGGCCGTCGCCACGACCGCCCTGGAGCAGGCGACCGTACCCGTCCCACGGCACGGACGAGAGCGGCTCGATCTGCACCTTGGCGCCCGTGTGCGGCGCGACGACCATGAGGCCGTCACCGACGTAGAGGGCGACGTGGTACGGGGCGCGGTGGCGGCTGTACAAGAACGCGAGGTCGCCGGGCTCAAGATGTTCGTGGCCCCACGGGCATCGACATGCGGTAGAGCACGGCGGCGGTGGGGCGGCCCGGCAGCGCCATGCCGGCGTGCGCGAAGGCGTAGTCGACGAGGCCGGAGCAGTCGAAGCCGCCCTCGGAGCGGCTGTCGCCGCCCCAGATGTACGGCCACCCGACCTGGGCGAGCGCCGCGGCGATCACCCGCGCGCGGCCGCCGGCGGCGGCGTCGATCAGCGCGTGTGAGGCCTGGGTGAGGTGCACGGGGCGTGCCTGCGCGACGTGATGGCGGCGGTGGTGTCTCGCCGGCTGGGGATGGTGCCGGTGATGATGATGCGCCGGATGGTGCACCTTCGGCGGGGGTGGTGGGCTCGGCGCGCCCCCGCTGCCCCCGGATCCCCCGCCGCTGCCGCCGCCCGCGGGGGCGGGCGGAATCGTGACGGCCGCCTTGGCGGTGCCGAGCGTGACGACCGTGCCCGCCGCGAGTCCGGCGTGGTCGTGCAGAAGCGTCAGGCGCAGGCCGGTGATCGCGTCGGCCGTGACCGCGCCGTTGAGGGTGGTCGGCTGCGTCGTGAGCACGGCGAGCGTGCCCCAGTCGTCCAGCGGCAGTGTCTTTCCGGGGGCGGGATGGACGTGCCGTCCGAGCACGACCAGGCCGTGAATGTCGCCCCCGGTGAGGTCGTGCACCGTGCCGTCCGCGTTCGCCGCGAGCGAGGCCGATGTCCACAGCTTGCGCACGCGCACGGCTCCATCGAGCAGGCGCACGTGCCGCAGAAGGGTGCTCGACGCGGCGCTCGGGGCCGCGCCTTGGTGTTTGGCCGCGGTCGCCATCGCCCAGCCGGCCTGGATCGCGCCCGATTCGTGGTACGGGCCGCGTGCGGTGGCCGGGCCGAACGCCATCACGAGATCCGTGCCCTGCGGGGCGGCTCCCGGCTGCAGCACGGCGATCGCCTGCGCGGACGCGCGCACGGGCGGCTCGCCCGCGCCGAGCGCCGATCCAGCCGAGCCGGACACCGCCGCGACCATTGCCGCTGCGGAGAGTCCCAGCCATACGCGACCCCACAATCGCACCTACGGACCTCCGATGCCGTCCTTGCACCGCATGATGCCACGTTTCGCGGCTCGCGCCGCCGGTTGCGTCTGATTGCTCACATGCCCATCACACGCGCACGCCGTCTCACCGGTCACGGTATTGCGTCGCGCCGAAGTCACCGCGCCGGTACGCGCCCTGGCGGCGCTGCCACAGGGCCACCTCGGCGGCGATGATCGCGAGCAGGGCCGAGACCGCCCACAGGAGCTCCGCACGCAGCGGATGGTGGCGGTGTGGCTTGACCACGCACGCGACCTGGGGCGGGCAGTGCGCGCCGGACGACGTCATCTGCCACGTCACGATGCCGGCGATCAGGCACGCGACCGCCGCCGCTCCGATGAGCGCCGGCACGAGCCACACGCGAGAACCTGTCACGTTGCGGACGCTACCACCATCGCACCTGCCCGCCGTCGCCTCGCTGTCGACTCACTTGATTCGGATTCGATGGAAATAACGATCGGAATGGTTCATCATCTGCTACGCTCGGATCCATGGCGCCGCCGCCGCTCTCCGGTCTCTACGACCCCAGGTTCGAGCACGACGCCTGCGGCCTGGCCGCGCTCGTGCGCCTCGACGGCAGCCCCTGCCACGAGCTCGTCGAGCAGGCCCTGCGGGCGCTCGAGAACCTCGACCACCGCGGCGCCACCGGCTCCGATCCCGACACGGGCGACGGCGCCGGGATCATGACCCAGCTGCCGCACCGGTTCCTCGCGGCGGCCTTCCGCGAGGCGCTCGGGCACGACCTGCCGCCGCCCGGCGCGTACGCCACGGGCCTGGTCTTCCTGCCCCGCGACCCCGGCCTGCGGATGCGATGCGAGGAGCTGCTCGTGCGCATCTGTGCCGAGGAGGGCCAGCGCGCGCTCGGATGGCGTGACCCGCCCGTGCATCCGCTCAGCATCGGGCGGCTCGCGCGCGCGTCCGAGCCGGTCGTCAGACAGCTCTTCGTCGAGCGGCGCACGGGCGACCAGGCGGCCTTCGAACGCAAGCTGTACGTGATCCGCCGCCGCGTCGAGCGGGCCGCGGCGGCGGCCGGCGTGCCGGAGGCGCAGTTCACGATCGTGAGCCTCTCCTCACAGCGGCTCGTCTACAAGGGTCTCCTGCGCGCGCCCCAGCTGGCCGCGTACTTCGAGGATCTGTGCGACCCGCGCTTCGAGAGCGCGCTCGCGCTCGTGCACAGCCGCTTCTCGACCAACACGTTCGGCACCTGGGATCTGGCCCACCCGTTCAACTTCCTGGCCCACAACGGCGAGATCAACACGGTGCGCGGAAACGCCAACTGGCTGGCCGCGCGCGAGCCGCAGCTGCGGTCGCAGCTCCTGGGCGACGATCTGCAGAAGCTCTATCCGATCGTCGACGAGCGCTGGTCGGACTCGGCCAAGCTCGACGCCGCCGTCGAGCTGCTCGTGCTCGGCGGCCGGTCGCTCGCGCACGCGCTGACCATGCTCGTCCCGCCCGCGTGGACCGACCCGGGGGCGGTCGCCGACGACGCCGTGCGCGCGTTCTACGAGTACTCGAGCTGCGTGGCCGAGCCATGGGACGGGCCGGCGGCGATCGTCGCGAGCGACGGCGTGCGCGTCGTCGCCGTGCTCGACCGCAACGGCCTGCGCCCGGCCCGCTACGTGCGCAGCCGCGACGGCCTCGCGGTGATCTCGTCCGAGGCCGGGGTGGTGGACATCGACCCCGCCGATGTCGTGGAGCACGGCCGGGTGGGCCCGGGCCGGCTGCTCGTGCTCGACACCGCCCTGCAGCGGGTCGTGGGCGACGCCGAGCTCAAGCGCGGCCTGGCGGCCCGGCGCCCGTACGGCTCCTGGCTTGCCGAGCATCGCCTGGAGCTCGACCACGGCGCTGGAGACGATCCCGGGCCCGCGGCCGAGCCGCCCCCAACCGCCCTCCTGACCGCGTTCGGCTACACCGAGGAGGAGCTCGACCTGATCGTGCGGCCGCTGGCCCGCGACGGCTCGGAGCCGGTCGGGTCGATGGGCGACGACGCCGCGCTCGCGGTGCTCTCGGAGCGGCCGCGGCTCCTGCCGAGCTTCTTCCGCCAGCAGTTCGCCCAGGTGACGAACCCCGCGATCGACCCGCAGCGTGAGGCGCTCGTGATGAGCCTGCGCACGTCGATCGGGGCGATCGGGAACCTGCTCGACGAGCGGCCCGAGCACTGCCGCCGGGCGGTGGTGCCGCGCCCGGTGCTGGGCCTGGCCGAGCTCGCCCGGCTGACCGACATCGGCCGCGAGGGGTTCGAGTCGGTCACGCTGCCGGTGCTCTATCCGGTCGCCGACGGGGCGGCCGGCATGGAGCGGGCGATCGACGCGGCCTGCCGGACGGCGTCGCGGGCGGTGTGGGATGGGGCGGCGATCGTCGTCCTGTCCGATCGCGGCGTCGATGCCCGCCTGGCGCCGGTGCCGCCGCTGCTCGCAGTCGCGGCCGTCCACTCGCACCTCGTCCGCGAGGGCGCCCGCACGATGTGCGGCCTGGTCGTCGAGTCGGGTGAGCCGCGCGAGACGATGCACTTCGCGCTCCTGCTCGGCTACGGCGCGGCGGCCGTGTGCCCGTACCTCGTCCTCGAGGCTCTCCCCACCGCCGAGCGCCGCCGCTATCTGGACGGGATCTGCGCGGGGCTGCTCAAGGTGTGCTCGAAGATGGGCATCTCGACCGTCCAGAGCTATCGCGGTGCCCAGATCTTCGAGGCGGTCGGCCTGGGGGCCGCGCTCGTCGAGCGCTACTTCCCGGGCACGGTCTCGCGCCTGGGCGGCATCGGCCTCACCGAGGTGCACGCCGCGGCGGCGGCACGGCACGCGGCCGCCTTCGCGCGCCCCGGTGCCGCCCTCGAGATCGGCGGCGAGTACCGCTACCGGTCAGGGGGCGAGCAGCATGTATGGGAGCCCGAGCCGATCGTGCGCCTGCAGCGGGCCGTGCGCGACGAGAGCCACGCGACGTTCCTCGAATACGCGCGCGCGGTCGACGGGCGGGCGGCCCGGCTGGCGACGCTGCGCGGGCTGCTCGAGCCGGCCGCCCTCGGCGCGCCCATCCCGCTCGCCGAGGTCGAGCCGTCGGCGGCGATCGTGCGCCGGTTCGCGACCGGCGCGATGAGCCTCGGATCGATCTCGCCCGAAGTGCACGAGACGCTCGCGATCGCCATGAACCGGCTCGGCGGCCGCTCCAACACGGGCGAGGGAGGCGAGGATCCCGCGCGTTCGATCCCGGACGCGAATGGCGATCTGCGCCGCTCGGCCATCAAGCAGGTCGCCTCCGGGCGATTCGGCGTGACGGCGGCGTACCTGGTCGACGCCGACCAGCTGCAGATCAAGATCGCCCAGGGCGCAAAGCCTGGCGAGGGCGGCCAGCTGCCGGGCGAGAAGATCACCGAGACGATCGCGCGCCTGCGCCACTCGACCCCGGGCGTCGGGCTGATCTCGCCGCCGCCCCACCACGACATCTACTCGATCGAGGATCTCGCCCAGCTCGTCCACGACCTCAAGTGCGTGAACCCCGACGCGTCGATCTCGGTCAAGCTCGTGGCCGAAGCGGGGGTCGGCACGATCGCCGCCGGCGTGGCCAAGGCCAAGGCCGAGCACATCGTGATCGCCGGACACGACGGCGGCACGGGCGCCGCGCCGCTCGCCTCGCTCAAGCATGCCGGCCTGCCGTGGGAGATGGGACTCGCCGAGGCGCACCAGGTGCTGGTTGCAAACGACCTGCGCGACCGGGTGTCGCTGCAGGTCGACGGCGGCCTGCGCACCGGCCGCGACGTGCTCGTGGCCGCGCTCCTCGGGGCCGAGGAGTTCGGGTTCTCGACGGCGCCGCTCGTGGCCGCCGGCTGCGTGATGATGCGCGTCTGCCACCTGAACACGTGCCCGGTCGGGATCGCCACGCAGGACCCCGCGCTGCGGCGGCGGTTCACGGGCACGCCCGAGCACGTCGTGCGCTACTTCCTGTTCGTGGCCGAGCACCTGCGCGAGCTGATGGCGGCGCTCGGCATCGCGTGCCTCGCCGACGTCGTCGGCCGCAGCGACCTGCTGCGCCGCCGCGACGACCCCCGACCCTGGCTCGCCGGCCTCGACCTCGGCGCGCTCATGGGCCCGGGTGCCGGGACGCGCGTGCCCGCGCCCGGGATGCACCGTCCGGCCGACCACGGCCTCGAGGCGGCGCTCGACACCGCGCTCCTGCCGCGCGCCGCCGCCGCGCTCGCCGGCGCCGGAGCGGTCGTGCTCGAGGCCGCCGTCCGCAACACCGACCGCAGCGTCGGCGCGATCCTGGCGGGGGCGATCGCACGCCGGGCCGGGGCCGCCGGCCTCCCCGACGACGCGATCGTCCTGCGCCTGCAGGGCTACGCCGGCCAGAGCCTGGGGGCGTTTGCCCCTCGCGGCCTCACGATCGACCTCGAGGGCGCGTGCAACGACTACGCCGGCAAGGGGCTCTCGGGCGGGCGCCTGATCGTGCGGCCGCCTGCCCGAGCCGGTTTCGTCGCCGAGCGGGACGTGATCGCCGGGAACACGGTGCTCTACGGCGCCACCTCCGGCGAGGCGTTCCTGCGCGGCTGCGCCGGCGAGCGGTTCTGCGTGCGCAACTCCGGCGCCACGGCGGTGGTCGAGGGCGTCGGTGACCACGGCTGCGAGTACATGACCGGCGGGGTCGTCTGCGTGCTCGGCGAGACGGGCCGCAACTTCGCCGCCGGGATGTCGGGCGGCACGGCGTTCGTCCTCGACCCCGAGGACTCGCTGCCCGCTCGCTGCAACCTGGGATCGGTGGCGCTCGAGGCCCCCTCCGAGGCCGACGAGCCGCTCGTCCGCGATCTGCTCGAGCGCCACCTCGCCGCCACCGGGAGCGCCGTCGCCGGGCGGGTGCTGGCGGCCTGGCCGGATTCGCTCGCGCACTTCGTAAAGGTGCTTCCGGACGACGTGCGCCGGCTGCTCGCCGCCCGCGCTGGCGAGGCTGACCGCGTGCTGGAGGCCGTCGGTGGCTGACCCGCGCGGCTTCGTCACGTTCGCCCGCCGGGTGGCGCCGTACCGGCCCGTTCACGAGCGGACCGGCGACCACCGCGACCCGGCGCTCCCGGCCGCGCCTGGTCTGGTGCGCGAGCAGGCGACCCGGTGCATGGGCTGCGGGGTGCCGTTCTGCCACACCGGCTGCCCGCTCGGAAACCTCGTCCCCGACTGGTCGGAGCTCGTCCGCACCGGCCGCTTCGAGGACGCGGCCATGCGGCTGCACGAGACCAACAACTTCCCCGAGCTCACCGGCAAGCTGTGCCCGGCGCCGTGCGAGGAGGCGTGCGTGCTGGCGCTGAACGACGACCCGGTGACGATCAAGCAGATCGAGCTCGCGATCGTCGACCGCGCGTTCGCCGAGGGCTGGGTGCGGCCGCGCCCCGCCGCGGCGGCGACGGGCCGGTCCGTGGCGATCGTCGGCAGCGGGCCGGCCGGCCTGGCCGCCGCGCAGCAGCTCGTCCGCGCCGGACATGCCGTCACCGTGTTCGAGCGCGACGAGCAGCCGGGCGGGCTGCTGCGGTTCGGGATCCCCGACTTCAAGCTCGAGAAGTGGCTGATCGACCGGCGTGTCGACCAGCTGCTGGCCGAGGGCGTGCGCATCGAGGTGGGGTCGTCGGTCGGCCCGTCTCTCGGCGCGGACGACCTCGCCGCCCGGTTCGACGCCGTGCTGCTCGCAACCGGCGCGCAGAGGCAGCGCCCGCTTCGGCTGCCGGGAGCGGATCTGCACGGCGTCGAACCGGCAATGGCCTACCTGACGGGGCGCAACCGCACCGTCGCCGGCCGCCCTCCTGGCGGCGCGATCACCGCGGCGGGCAAGCACGTCGTCGTCCTGGGCGGCGGCGACACGAGCGCCGACTGCCTCGGCTCCGCGCTGCGCGAGGGAGCGGCGTCGGTGACCGAGATCGCGCACGGGCCGACGCCGCCTGCACGGCGAACGCCGCTCGCCACGTGGCCGGAGTGGCCGTTCCTGCTGCGCACGTATCCCGCCCACCAGGAGGGGGGCAGCCGCGAATGGGAGCTCGAGCCGACGGTGCTCGCCGGCGCAGACGGCGCCGTGGGCGCCGTGCACGGCCGCCGCGTCACCGGCGCCGAGGCCGCGTTCCCGGCCGAGCTGGTGCTGGTCGCGATCGGCTTTGCGGGCGTCGAGGACGACCCGGTCTACGCCCAGCTCGGCATCGACGTCGCGAGCGGCACCGTTGCGGCCGGCCAGGGGGGCGACACGGGCGTCCCGGGCGTGTTCGCCGCCGGCGACTGCGTTCGCGGCGCCGACCTGATCGTCACCGCGATCGCGGGCGGCCGCGCGGCGGCGGCCGCGGTGCACGCCCGGCTCGCCCAGGCCGCGGCGGCTCCGGCCGCGTGACCGCCTCGCCGCTTCGTATGATGCCCGCCGTGAACGGATCGGCCGTCGCGGGGATGATCCGCAGTCGCCTCGGCGAGCTGTCCCCGAACGACCGCCGCATCGCCCGCCAGCTGATCGACGACGACATCGAGGCACCGTTCGAGACGGCCGAGTCGCTGGCGGCGAAGGCGGGGGTGAGCAAGGCCGCCGTGGTGCGCTTCGCGACCAGGGTCGGGTTCGCCGGCTTCTCCGAGCTGCACGACGCGCTGCGGCTCGAGGCGGTGGCGCGGCTGCGGCAGGGCCGCGGCGAGCCGGCGCCGGCCGCGGGGGTGCTCGAGCGCTGGGTCGACCGCGCCCGGGCCGACCTCGAGGCGACGCTTCAGAGCATCGACCAGGCCGAGTTCCGCGCCGCGGTGCGCCTGCTGTGCAAGGGCAACGGCAAGCTCGGCATCTTCGGCTATCGCAAGTCGGTCGCGCTGGCCGAGTACGCCTACTACCTCCTGAACCCGCTGCTCGCAAACGTCTGGCCGATCGCTGCCGGTGAGCCCGGCATCGCCGACCACCTGATCGACCTCGAGCCGCGCGACCGGCTGGTCGCCTTCACGTTCAAGCGCTACGCCAAGGTCACGGCCGACGTCGTGCGCTACTTCCACGAGGCGGGCGCGCCCTCGGTGGTCATCACCGACGACGTGATGTCGCCGGCTGCGGCGCTCGCGACACATGTCCTCGTGTGCCGCCCTGCGGAGACCGGCGGGTTCGAGTCCGCCGCCGGCGGCACCGTCGTGCTCGAGGCGCTCGCCGCCGAGATCGCGCTGCGCAAACGCCGCTCGACCGGGCGCCGGCTGGACGCCGCCGAGCAGCTCTGGAAGCAGTTCGGCACGTACTGAGGAGGAGCGCGAGAAGCGGGGCGCCTGACCCATGCGGGGCCAGGCGCCCCCGGCATCACCCGTTCGGGCGCACTACGGGTGAGTACGTCACGAAGTGCGTGTCGGCGTGTCCGAGCGAGAAGCCTTCCGGCGGACTCGGTGAGACGTCGACGACGAACGCCGGGCGGTTCCAGCGCTCGTACTGGTCGGCATCGATGTAGAACGGCGCGCCGCCGATCGCCCCGAGCAGCAGGTCGCCCGGGCCGGCCGGCAGGTCGCCTGCGGGCAGGCAGATCGGGGAGCTGCCGTCACAGCAGCCCCCCGACTGGAAGAACGCGAGCGTTCCATGCGCTTCGGTGAGGGCCGCGATGGCCGCAAGCGCGTCATTCGTGGCTGTCACCGGTGTGTCCATCCCGGCCCCTAGAAGAGCCCCATCGGGTTCGGGTCGTAGCTGACGAGCAGGCACTTCGTCTGCGTGTAGTGATCGAGCATCATCTTGTGCGTCTCGCGGCCGACTCCGGAGATCTTGTAGCCTCCGAACGCGGCGTGGGCCGGATACATGTGGTAGCAGTTCGTCCACACGCGGCCCGCCTGGATCTTGCGACCCATCCGGTACGCCAAGCTGGTGTCGCGCGTCCACACGCCGGCACCGAGGCCGTACATGGTGTCGTTTGCGATCTCGAGCGCCTCGGCCTCGTTCTTGAACGTGGTCACTGCCAGCACGGGGCCGAAGATCTCCTCCTGGAACACGCGCATCTTGTTGTGTCCCTTAAGGACGGTCGGCTCGAAGTAGTACCCGCCGGCGAGCTCGCCGTCGAGCACGTTTCGCTTGCCGCCGATCAGGAGCTCGGCGCCCTCTTCGAGGCCGATGTCGACGTAGCGCTGGATCTTCTCGATCTGCGCGGTCGACACCTGTGCGCCGATCTGGGTGGCGGGATCAAGCGGATGCCCCTGCTTGATCGCACCGATCCGCTCGAGGCACCGCTCCATGAACGCGTCGTAGATCGACTCGTCGATCAGCGCGCGCGATGGGCATGTGCACACCTCGCCCTTGTTGAAG
Organism: uncultured Actinomycetes bacterium; assembly: GCA_963825325.1. Classification (GTDB taxonomy): domain Bacteria; phylum Actinomycetota; class Thermoleophilia; order Gaiellales; family JAICJC01; genus JAICJC01. Next base: position 323,136 of record CAWGSU010000001.1, on the reverse strand, counting down.
GCGTACAGGACGAGCCCTTCGACGGCCTTGTCGAGGAACGCGTCGTCGTGCGCCATCACGTCGGCGAAGAAGATGTTGGGCGACTTGCCGCCCAGTTCCGTCGTCGACGGGATGATGTTCTGGGCTGCGTATTGCATGATCAGCCGCCCGGTGACGGTCTCGCCCGTGAAGGCGACCTTGGCGATCCGCTTGCTCGTCGCGAGGGCCTTGCCGATCTCGGCGCCCGGCCCGTTCACGATGTTGAGCACTCCCGGAGGCAGGATGTCGGCGACGATCTCTGCCAGCTTGAGGATCGACCACGGCGTCGGGCTGGCCGGCTTGAGCACGGTGCAGTTGCCTGCAGCCAGCGCCGGCGCGACCTTCCACGCCGCCATGAGGAGCGGGAAGTTGAACGGGATGATCTGCCCGACAACGCCCAGCGGCTCATGGAAGTGGTACGCCACGGTGCTCTTGTCGATCTCCGAGATCCCCCCCTCCTCGCCGCGGATGACCGAGGCGAAATAGCGGAAGTGATCGGCGGCGAGCGGAATGTCGGCCGCGAGCGTCTCGCGCACCGGCTTGCCGTTGTCCCAGCTCTCGGCGATCGCGAGGCTGACGCGGTTCTCCTCGATCGCGTCGGCGACGCGGTTCAGGACGCGTGAGCGCTCGGTGGCCGATGCCTCCGACCACGTCTCGAATGCCGCATGGGCCGCGTCGAGTGCGAGCTCGATGTCCTCGGCGCTCGATGCGGGCACCTCGGTGAACGCGCGGCCGGTGGCCGGCGTCAGGTTGCTCGAGTAGGCCCCCTTCACGGGTGGCTCGAAGCTCCCCCCGATGAAGTTGTCGTACCGGGGCTTCACCTCGACGGGACTGTCGGGGCCGCCCGGTGTTGCGTAGACGACGGGGCGTTCGATGGTTGCCATCGCGAACCTCCCTCTGGTGCATCACTGACCGCGAAGCGCACGGCCGCACATGCATCATCGGTCCGCGCCCATACGGCGGCATCGGGGTGGAGGCGTATACGGGGTACGAAGAACTCCGCACCCACGATCCGCGAACTCCCCGATGCGCGCGACGAGGTGGCGACCAACCTCTACGCGGCCTGGCCGCGGCGGCGATCGAGGTGCACGCCGAACCCGGCGGCGGGCACCGGCCGGCCGAACAGGAAGCCCTGCCCCAGCGGGCAGCTATGACGGATCACGAACTCGAGCTGCTCCTCGGTCTCGATGCCTTCCGCGAGGCACTGGAGGCCGAGGTCGTGGGCCAGCCGGATCATGCTCTTGACCAGGATTGACGCCCCGTGGTCGCCCGGCACGTCGGCGATGAAGCTGCGGTCGATCTTGAGCGTGTTCACCTGCAGCTGGTTCAGGCGGCCCAGCGACGAGTGGCCGGTGCCGAAGTCGTCGATCGCCAGGCGCAGGCCGCGCGCGTGCAGCTCGGCGAGCACCGGCTCGAGGTCTGCGACCGGCGCCATCGCCGCCTGCTCGGTGATCTCCATCATCATCCGGTCGGCGTTCAGGCCGAACGCGTCGATCGTGGACATCACCTGGCGCATTGCCGTCGGCTGCCAGAACGCGGGCGGCAGGTTGACCGAGACGAACAGGTCGTGGCCGCCGTTGCGCCACTCACGGCTCTGGCGGCAGGCCTCGTCGACGACCCAGTCGGTGATCGGGCGGATCAGCCCGGTGCGCTCGGCGATCGGCAGGAACTCGGCGGGTGTGAGCAGTCCGCGCTCAGGATCGTTCCAGCGGATCAGGGCCTCGGCGCCGACGAGGCGGCCGTCGCTCAGGTTGACCAGGGGCTGATAGTGCAGCTCGAGCTCGCCGCGCGCGGCGGCGTGCCGCAGGCGGCCGGCGAGGCTGAGCTCGCGGCTCGGGTCGCGGTCGGACGGGCGGTAGAGCTGAAACCCGTCGCGGCCGGCGTCCTTGGCGGCGTAGAGCGCGACGTCGGCATGCTTCAGGAGCGTCTCGGCCGACGCGGCATCGTCGGGGTAGATGCTCGCGCCGACGCTGGCCGTCACGTACAGCTCCACGTCTCCGAGCAGGAACGGCTCCATCAACTCCTCGCGCAGCTTGGCGCCGATCCGGCCGGCGGCCGCGCGCATGGCATCGCGGGTCTCGCCGGGCGACGAGTGCGCGTCGCGGCCGCCGGTGACGAGGATCAGGAACTCGTCCCCGCCCTGGCGCGCGACGACGTCGCTCGCGCGAGTCACGCGCCGCAGACGGCGGGCGACCTCGACCAGGAGGAGGTCGCCGATGCCGTGCCCGAAGTTGTCATTGATGAGCTTGAAGTCGTCCAGGTCGATGTAGAGCACCGCCGCCGGGATCCCGGTGCGATCAGCGGTCGCGATGGCCGTCTCGAGGTGCTCCTGGAAGAGCGTGCGGTTGGGCAGGTCGGTGAGCGCATCGTGGTAGGCGAGGTGCGACAGCTGCTCCTCGGCCTGCTTGCGGGCGGTGATGTCGAAGATGGCGCCGTCGAGGAACTGCACGTCGCCGGCGGTGTCGAAGATCCCGCGCCCGCGCTCGTACACCCAGCGCACCGACCCGTCGTCGTGGACGAGCCGATACTCGAGCTCGAAGGCGTCGCGCCGCTCGAGGGCCGCGCCGACGCAGGCCTCGACCAGCTCGCGGTCGTCCGGGTGGATCACGCTTGCGAACGTGCGCACCGACGAGCCGATGAACTCGGCGGCGGGATGGCCCGAGATCGCCTCGATCTCGTCGCTCAGGAACTGCATCGCCCAGTCGCTCGAGGCCGAGCAGCGGTAGATCGCGCCGGGGACGTTCGAGATCAGCGCCTCGAGGCGCCGCGTGTCCCACATGCCGTCATCCGTGACGCCCGAACCATCCATGGCCCCGGTGTTCGACCAGAAGCGGGGAGGGCACACCACCCGAACAGGGGATGCTGGATGCCTGGTTCGGGCCTATTCGCGCGGCGTGCGGATCGCGTAGCCGAACCCGCGCACGGTCTGGATCAGGGCGACGTCGCCGTTTCGGTCGATCTTCTTGCGCAGGTAGCTGATGTACGTCTCGACGACGCTCGAGTCGCCGCCGAAGTCGTAGCGCCACACGTGGTCGAGGATCTGGGCCTTGGAGAGCACCCGGCCCGCGTTCACGAGCAGGTAGTGGAGCAGGTTGTACTCGGTCGGGGTGAGCTCGACGATGCGGCCGCCTCGCCGCACCTCGCGGGCGTCCTCGTCGAGCTCGATGTCGGCGTAGCGCACGACCGGCCCGTCCTCGTCGCCGCCGCGCGTGCGCCGCAGCACGGCCCGCACCCGAGCGACGAGCTCCTCGAGGCTGAACGGCTTGCCCATGTAGTCGTCCGCGCCCAGCGTGAGGCCGTGGACGCGGTCCTCGGTGCTGTCGCGGGCGGTCAGGAAGAGCACGGGCAGGCGGGCGGACGCGCCCTCGAGGCGCCGGTAGACCTCGAAGCCGTCCAGGTCGGGCAGCATGACGTCCAGGATGACCAGGTCGGGCCGGAATGTCCGTGCGGCCTTGACGGCGGCACGGCCGTCGGCGGCGGTCTCCACCGCGAATCCCTCGTACCGCAGCACGGTCGAGACGAGCTGGGTGATGCTCTCCTCGTCGTCGACGACGAGCACTCGGGCCTCCTCGGCCCGCTCGGCGGCCCGGCCCTCTCCCGCACTTGCCGACATCGCCCTTTCACCAGCCTTCCCTGCGTCGTTTCGCCCACCGTATGCCGTCGACCTGTGCGCCGGCTGTGAGGATCGTGGGAGCCCGCTGTGCGCCGTGGTTTCTCAGTGAATTCTCACCCGGATTTCGAGTTGGGTTCAAACTGCTTGGGCATCATCCCCGTACTGATCACTCATGCGCGGGCATCTAGGGTTCGTCCGCTCGCCTCTCCAGAAAGGTCCGTCTTTCGATGAAAACCGTCATCGCAGTTGCCGCACTACTCGCCACCGCAGGGGCGGGCGCTGGGGTGGCGGCGGTCGCTGTGCACGAGAGCGACTCCGGCGCGAACTCCACCACCGTCATCCGCAGGCCGGCGGTCACGGTCAACGCCGCCCCCGCCGCATCCACGTCTCCGTCGGGCGGGCTGTCCGTCGGCGCGATCTACCGCAAGACCGTCCCCGGGGTCGTCGAGGTGCTCGCGACCACACCGTCGAGCAACAGCAGCTTCTTCGGCGGCGAGGTCCAGAGCGACCAGGGCACCGGCTTCGTGGTCGACTCGAAGGGCGACATCGTCACGAACTTCCATGTCGTTGCGAGCCCCGGTGACTCGGTGCGCGTGCGCCTGCACGACGGCAAGGTCTACGGCGGCCGCGTGATCGGCCGCGACGGCTCCAAGGACGTGGCGGTCATCCGCATCAGCGCGCCTGCGAGCGAGCTGCATCCGCTGGCCTTCGCAGACTCCGCGGCGATCCACGTCGGCGACTCGGTCGTCGCGATCGGCGATCCCTACGGCCTGCGTAACACCGCGACCGTCGGCATCGTGAGCGCGCTCGGCCGCACGATCATCTCGCCGAACGGCCACAAGATCACCGGCGTGGTCCAGACCGACGCCGCCATCAACAGCGGCAACAGCGGCGGCCCGCTCCTGAACTCGCAGGGCCAGGTCATCGGCGTGAACAGCCAGATCGAGTCCGGATCGCAGGGCGGCGGCTCGCCCAGCGGGAACGCCGGCGGCAACATCGGCATCGGCTTCTCGATCCCGAGCAACATGGTCGCCGCGACGGCCCGCGGCCTGATCCAGGACGCCAAGTCGCATCCGTACGTCGGCGTCGAGCTCGTCACGGTCAGCCCGCAGGTCGCCAAGGCGACCGGCATGAGCGCCGGCGTCGAGATCGTCTCGGTCACCAAGGGAGCGCCCGGCGAGCACGCCGGCCTGAAGGGTGCCACCGGCACCAAGACGGTCGCCGGCACGCCGTTTTCGACCGGCGGTGACGTGGTCACGAAGATCGACGGCACGAGCGTCAAGAGCGCCGACCAGCTGATCGCCCAGATCACCCAGCACAAGCCGGGCGACCAGATCCAGCTCACCGTCGTCCGCAACGGCCAGACGAGCACGATCACCGTGACTCTGGGCAGCGACTAGGGGTGCTGCTGTCCTGACGCAAGGCGGGCTGCCCTCGGCCTGGGGGTGGCCCGCCTCTGTGCGTCCGTCCTACCCTACGAGTCGTGCGCCGTCTCGCAGCAGCGCTCGCCGCGGCCGTCGTCGTTGCGGCCGTCGCCGTCCATGCGGCGACGAACACCGGCAAGGACAAGCCTCCGGCCGCGCTCCCGTCGACACCGTCGACGAGCCCGCCCGCGACCAGCCCGCCGCCGTCTCCGACCGCCCCCCGCAGCACGGCCGGCGACTGGCCGCTCTTCGGGTACGACGCGGCGCGGTCGAACACCGCCGCCGCCCCTACCGGCGTGACGCTCGCGAACGTGGCGAGGCTCCATCTCCACGTCGTCGCGCTTCCGGGCACCGTCGACTCCTCGCCCATCTTCCTGCACGGCGTCACCATCGGCGGCCGGCGCCGGGACGCTTTCTTCATGACGACCACCTACGGCAAGACGATCGCGCTCTCGCCCTCCGGGCGGGTGCTGTGGACGTTCACGCCCGCGGCGTACGCCGGCCTCGCCGGCGGCGCCCAGATCACGACGGCGACGCCGGCGGCGGATCCCGGCCGGCGGTTCCTCTACGCCGCCTCACCCGACGGACTGGTGCACAAGCTCTCGGTCGCCGACGGGCGCGAGGCGGCGGCGGGCGACTGGCCGGCGCGGGTCACGCTCCTGCCCTCCCGCGAGAAGATCGCATCCGCGCTCAACGTGTGGCGGGGCAGCGTGATCGTCACCACGGGCGGCTACATCGGCGACGCCCCGCCCTATCAGGGCCACGTCGTCGCGATCAGCCGTGCGACGGGGCGGATCGAGGCGGTCTTCAACAGCCTCTGCTCCGCGACGAGACGGCTGCTCGCACCGGCGGCGTGTCCACAGTCGGACGCGGCGATCTGGGGCCGGGCCGGCGCGGTGGTCGATCCGGCGACGGGCGACGTCCTGGTGGCGACCGGCAACGCGCCGTTCGACGGACGCACGTCGTGGGGTGACTCCGTGCTGGCGCTCGCGCCCGGGGCCGGCCGGCTGCTGCACAGCTACACCCCGGCCGACCAGGCCCGGCTGAACGCGACCGACCTCGACCTCGGCTCGTCGGCACCGGCGCTCGTCGCCTCTCGCGGGCTCGTCGTCGCCCAGGGCGGTAAGGACGGCGTGCTGCGGCTCGTCGCCCTCGCCGCCCTGCCGCCGGGCGGGCTCGGCGGCGAATTGCAGCAGCTGCCGACGCCCGGCGGCGAGCCGCTCTTCACCGCCATCGCCGTCGCCCGCACGGGGGCGACCGAGCGGCTGTTCGTCGCCGACGGCGCCGGCACGGCCGCCTACCGGGTGCGCGGAGCGGGCACGGCGACGCGGCTCGTGCCGGTGTGGTCGAACCCAAGCGCGGGCACCAGCCCGGTCGTGGCCGGCGGGCTGCTCTACGTCTACGACCCCGGCGGCGCCCTCAACGTCTACGACCCGGCGAGCGGACGCGGGCTGGCGTCGCTGCCCGCCGGCACCGGCCACTGGTCGTCGCCGATCGTCGCGGCCGGTGTGGTGGCGCTGCCCGTCGGCGATGCCAACGACCACTCGACGACGGGCGCGATCGATCTGTACACCCGGTAGGACTCGTCCCTTCTAGACTGCGCCCCATGATCTCCGGCGAGGCTCGCGACGCGCCCAGGGCCTCGGCGGACTCTGCCGCCCTCCCGCCCGGCCCGCGCGGGTCGGCGTGGGCGAACTTCGCCCGCTACCTGCGCGATCCGCTCGCCACGATGGACCGGTACGCGGCCGACCACGGCGGCGTCGCCTACGTGCGCTTCCCCGGCGGCCACAGCTTCTTCTTCGTCAGCGACGCCGAGCTCGTGCGCCGCGTCCTCGTCGACGACAACGCCGCCTTCGTCAAGGGGCGCGCGCTCCAGGCGGCCCGGCGCCTGCTCGGCGACGGCCTGCTGACGAGCGAGGGCGCGGACCACCTGCGCCGCCGGCGGGCGATCCAGCCGGTCTTCCGCCGCGAGCACATCGACCGCTACGGCGACGCCATGATCGATGCCGCCGAGCACGTGTGCGCCGGCTGGGCCGACGGCGCCGAGGTGGACATCAACCGCGAGATGACGCGGGTGGCGCTGCGGATCGTCGGCAGGACGATCTTCGACGCCGATGTCGAGTCCGAGGCGCCCGAGATCGCGGCCGTGCTCGACGCGGGCATGCGCGTGTTTCATCGCTTCCTCTTGCCCGGCGCCGAGCTCCTGTGGCGGCTGCCGCTGCCGGCCACGCGGCAGTTCAACGCTGCCAAGCGCGACATCGACGCGTTCCTCGAGCGCCTGGTGGCCGAGCACGAGGCGGCCGCCGAGGGGTCGGGCGACCTCGTCGGAGTCCTGCTCGCCCTGCGCGAAGGCGACGGCGCGCGGACGCTCGCCGACGCCGAGATCCGCGACGAGGCGATCACGCTGATGCTCGCCGGCCACGAGACGACCGCCCAGGCGCTGACCTGGGCGTGGTACCTGCTCGCGCGCAACCCGCCGGCGCGCGCGGCGCTTGCGGCCGAGCTCGCCGCGGTGCTCGGGGCGCGCCCACTCGAGACTGCCGACTTCGACCGTCTGCCCTATACCCAGGCCGTCTTCCGCGAGGCGCTGCGTCTCTACCCGCCTGTGTGGGCGCTCGCGCGCATCGCCACGCGACCGTACGAGCTGGGGCCGTATCGCGTCCCCGAGCGGGGGACGATCGTGACCAGCCAGTGGGTGGTGCAGCGCCGCGCCGAGTACTTCGCCGAGCCGCTGCGGTTCGCGCCCGAGCGCTGGCTCGCGGGCCCGCCGCCGCAGGCGGGGGCCTACTTCCCGTTCGCCGCCGGAGCGCGGATGTGCATCGGCGAACGCTTCGCGCTGCTCGAGGGGACGCTCGTGCTCGCTGCGATCGGGCGCAGGTGGCGGGTCGAGCCCGGCCCGGCCTCGCCCCACATCGACGCCCGCTTCACGCTGCGCCCGCGCGACGGGCTCCCCGCCCGGGTGCTGGCCGCATGACGGCCACCGCGGGGTTCGCGGCGCGCCTTCAGGCGCGTGCGTTCGTGATCACCTCCGAGCTCGTGCCGCCGCGCGGCGCCGAGGCCGACGCGGTGCGGCGATCGGTGGCCGACCTCGCGTTCGCCGACGGCGTGAACATCACCGACCTGCCCCGCGCCCGCCCACGCATGTCCGCCCTGGGCGCCGCGGCGATCGCGGTCGCGGCCGGAGCCGAGCCGATCCTGCAGATGACGTGCCGCGACCGCAACCGGATCGCGCTCGCGGCCGATGCCCTCGCGGCGGCCGCGATCGGCGTCGGCGCTGTGCTGCCGCTCGGCGGCGACCCGCTGCCCGAGGGGGTACCCGGCGTGGCGGTGGGCGACCTCGACGCCGCCGGGCTCGTGCGCCTGCTGACCGACCTCGCGGCCGGCATCCTGCCCGACGGGGCCGCGGTCGAGGGGCCGCCGCCGCGGCTGCTCGTCGGCGCGGCCGCGTCGCCCGGGTTCACGCCGCCCGAGTCGCTGGCCGCCAAGGTGGCCGCGGGAGCGGCGTTCGTCCAGACGCAGGTCGTTCTCGACCCCGACCGGTTCGAGCAGTGGGTCGCCGGGATGCGTGCCGGTGACGCGCTCGGCGACGCCGCCCTGCTGCCGAGCGTCGTCGTGCCCGCGTCGGCACGGTCGGTCGAGATGGTGAGCCGGTTCGGGGCGCAGGTGGCGGCCGGTGTCGCCGACCGCGCCGAGGCGGGGGAGGGCGAGGCGGTCGCCCGCGAGGTGGTCGGGCGCCTCGTGCGGATCCCCGAGGTGCGCGGCCTGCACGTGCTCGCGATCGGGTCGGACGCGGCCGCCGCCGCGCGCCTGGCCGTCTACGCGCGGGAGGTCGTGGGGGGCTGAGCCGGTTGCCGGTTGCCATCAGAGTTAGACGCGACTAAACTTTGAGTTGGCGTGGTTAGTGAATCGGCTCAGGACTATCTAAAGGCGATCTGGAAGCTCGAGCGGACGGGCGAGATGTCGACGACCGCTCTCGCGGACGCGCTGGGCGTGTCGCCTGCGTCGGCGACCGCGATGCTGAAGAAGCTCGCGACGCTCGGCCTCGTCGACCACGAGCGCTACCACGGCGCCACCCTGACGCCGGCCGGCGAGCGGATGGCGCTCGAGGTCGTGCGCCACCACCGCCTGCTCGAGCTCTACCTGATGGAGGCGCTGGGCCTTTCGTGGGACCAGGTGCATGAGGAGGCTGAGCGGCTCGAGCACCACCTCTCGGACGAGCTCGAGTCGCGCATCGACCGCGCGCTCGGCTTCCCCACGCGCGACCCGCACGGCGACCCCATCCCCTCGCCGGAGCTCCTGCTGCAGAGCGACGAGATGGTGTGCCTGTCCGACCTCGAGGCCGGCAGCATGACCGTCGTGCGGCGGGTGCCCGACGGCGATCCCGAGCTCCTGCGCTATCTCGCCACGCTCGGCCTCGTGCCGGCCGAGGAGGTCAAGATCGTCGACCGGGCGCCGTTCGACGGGCCGGTGACGGTCGAGGTGCGCGGGACGCGGCACGCCATCGGGCGTTCGCTGGCAGCGCAGATCGAGGTCGGGGTGGAGCATGCCGCCACCGGCTGAGTTCGCCGCCCCGCGGATCACGCCGCCGGCCGCCGCGCTCCCCGGCGAGCGTCGGGTCCTCGAGGCGGCCGAGCGCTCCCTCCAGGGCGAGCGGCGCGGCCTGCGCGCGGCCTGGCCGTTCCTGGGGCCGGCCTTCATCGCCGCCGTCGCCTACGTCGACCCGGGCAACTTCGCCACCAACCTGGCCGGCGGTGCCCGGTTCGGCTACATGCTCCTGTGGGTCATCCTGGCGGCGAACCTGATGGCGATGCTGATCCAGACGATGAGCGCGAAGCTCGGCATCGCCACCGGCATGAACCTGCCCGAGGTGTGCCGGGCGCAGTTCCCGCGGCCGGTCACGATCGGCCTGTGGCTGCAGGCCGAGGTGATTGCGATGGCGACCGATCTGGCCGAGTTCATCGGCGCCGCGCTCGGCCTGAACCTGCTCTTCGGCGTCCCGCTCGTGTGGGCCGGCCTGATGACGGGCGCCTTCGCGTTCGGCATCCTGGCGCTGCAGACGCGCGGCGGCTTCCGCCATCTCGAGGCCGTGATCGTCGGACTCGTCGGGCTGATCGTGGCCGGGTTCGCGTTCGAGGTCGTGAACGCCGGGGCGTCGCCGCACAAGATCGCGGCGGGCCTGCTGATACCGCGCCTGGACGGCTCCGAGAGCGTGTTGCTCGCAGCCGGGATCCTGGGTGCGACCGTCATGCCGCACGTGATCTACCTGCATTCGGCGCTCACGCAGCGGCGCGTCGTCGGGGCGACCCCCGAGGTGCGCCGGCGCATCTTCCGCTTCGAGCTCGTCGATGTCATCATCGCCATGACGATCGCAGGGGTCGTCAACATGGCCATGCTGATCACCGCCGCGGCCGTCTTCAACGCGAACGGCTTCACGAACGTCGAGAGCATCCAGCGCGCGTCGCACATGCTCGGGCAGGTCGTCGGGCCGCACGCCGACACGATGTTCGGTGTCGCGCTGCTCGCCTCGGGACTGTCGTCGTCGTCGGTCGGGACGCTGGCGGGCCAGGTCGTGATGCAGGGCTTCATCCGCCGGTCGATCCCGCTGTTCGTGCGCCGCGCGATGACGATGACGCCCGCGATGATCGTGCTCGCCATCGGCCTGAACCCCTCGAAGGCGCTCGTGCTCTCGCAGGTGGCGCTCTCGTTCGGGATCCCGTTCGCGCTCGTCCCGCTCGTGCTCTTCTGCCGCAACCGCAAGCTCATGGGCACGCTGACGAACCGCCCCATAACGACCGTCGCCGCGTTCGTGGTCGCGACCGTGATCGTGTGCCTGAACATCTTCCTGCTCGTGCAGACGTTCGCAGGCATCGCATAGCCCGGCACCCGCGGGCGGTGCGGATGCCGGGCTACGGTGGGGCGGGCTGTGCGCTTCCGGGCTAGGCGGCGAGCCGCTCGGCGTACGCCGGGGCGCTCTCGACAGCGGTCGCATCCGCGGCCGGCGGCGCGGCGATCGCCCAGCCGGTCACGGCGCCGACCGCCGCGCCGATCGCGGCCAGCACGAGTGCGCTGATCACGACGGCGCCGGCCGGCAGCGCGGACGCGGCGAAGACGGTGGGGATGTTGAGGGCGAGTGCTCCGGCGATGGCGAGACGGGTGGCGGTCATTGGTGTGCTCCTTGGGTTGCGTTCGGTGCGTGTGCGGTGCATGGGGTCATCTTCGGTCGGGGATCTGAGGGGATCAGGAGGTGCACCTGAGAGTTCGCTCAGCGTTACGCCCGCGGCCGGCGGCTCATGCAGCGTGCGCCAGCGGGCCACGCAGGAGTTCGGTCACGGCCACAGCGTCCATCGGCCGGGCGAGGTAGTAGCCCTGTCCGAAGTCGCATCCGAGCCGGCGCAGCACGGCCAGCTGCTCGGGCGTCTCGATGCCCTCGGCGATCGTCTGCAGGCCGAGCGTGCGCGCGAGGTCGAGGATTGCGGTCAGCACGGCGACGTCGGCCGATCCGAGCTCGGCCAGGAAGCGCCGGTCGAGCTTCAGGGTGTCCACGGGCAGCCGGCGCAGGTAGGAGAGCGCCGAGTAGCCGGTGCCGAAGTCGTCGATCGCGATCCGGCTGCCGGCGGCCCGCAGCGCCTCGAGCGGCCCACGGACGGCATCGGAGTCGTCCACGAAGAGCGACTCGGTCAGCTCCAGGATGAGCCGGCCGGGTGCGAGCCGCGTCCTGCGCAGCGTCTCCGAGACGTCCCGGACGATGCCGGCGCCGTCGAGCTGCTGAACCGAGACGTTCACGCAGATGCCGACGTCGAGGCCGTCCCGGCTCCAGGCCGCCGCCTGAGCGCACGCGGTGCGGAGCACCCACTTGCCGAGGATCGGCATGAGGCCCGAGGCCTCGGCGATCGGGATGAAGACGCCCGGCGGCACCGAGCCGCGCTGCGGGTGGTTCCAGCGCGCCAGCGCCTCGACGTGCGTGACGACTGCCGAGTCCAGGTCGACCACGGGCTGGTAGGCAAGCGAGAGCTCGCCGCGGGCGAGCGCGTCGCGCAGCTCGTGCCCGATCGCGACACGGTCGAGCATCGTCCGGCGCAGCTCGTCCTCGAACAGTCGGACGCCGCCGCCCGCGCTCTTGGCCGCGTACATGGCGGAGTCGGCGTCGCGTAGCAGGTCGACGGCGACCCGGTCCGGGTCGCCCGGCTCGTGCCCCGACGGTGCGGTGTCGAGCTCGGCGATGCCGAGGCTCGCGTCGAGATGGATCGCTCGTCCCGCGGCCGAGTACGGCTGCCCGATCGCCGCGAGCAGCCGCTCGGCGAGACCGAGGCCGTCGTGGCGACCGTCGATCACGGCGAACTCGTCGCCGCCCAGGCGCGCCACCTGCAGGCCGCGCGCGGTCGATTGGAGGCGGTTGCCGATCGACGCCAGGAGGCCGTCGCCGACGGGGTGGCCGAGGGCGTCGTTCACGTCCTTGAACCGGTTGATGTCGATCAGGTGCACGCGCACCGCTGCGCCGGCGGCGACGGCGTCCGACAGGCGCCGGAGCAGGCCGGCGCGGTTCAGGAGGCCCGTCAGATCGTCGTGCTCGGCCTGGAACGCGACCCGCTGCAGCAGGCTGCGGTTCTCGCCGAGCGTCACCCACTGCCGCGCGACGAGGAGCGCTGCGATCAGGAGCAGCACCGTGAGCTGCGGGCCGTGCATGCGCCGGTCGAGGAGCCCGATCCGGGTGGCGGTCACCAGGGCCGCGCCGATGGGGAGGTAGAGCAGAAGCTGCAGGCGCCGGTCGGGTGGACGCCGCCGTGTCCGCCCCTGGACGTGCACGGCCGGAATGCCGCTCGCAAGCGCCGCCAGCGCGAGCAGGGCGTACGCGGTTGCCCAGCCGATGTCGATCAGCGCGTCGCCGTGGCCCACGAACCCGCCGAAGGCGTACGCCGCGAAGCGGACGTCCGTGGCCGTGCGCACGGCGGCGCTCGCTGCGAGGAGCGCGACCAGCGTGCGGCTCGCGGTCGAGCGCCAGAGCACCGCGCCGACGGCCGCGAGGATGACGGTGTCGGCGACCGGCAGCGACAGCGTCGCGAGCACCGCGGTCAGGCCGCGGTGCGAGTGTGCCATCGCCGGCTCGACGAACGGCCGCCAGGCGACGAAGAGGGTCGAGATCGCCACCAGCAGGCAGTCGAGGGCGAGCCGCAGCCGGCTTCCGGCCGACGAGGGCGCCCCCGGCAGCGTGAGGACTCCCGCCAGGGCGAGGCTCGACCCCGCCAGCATGAACGAGCCCGACACCGGGTTCAGGCCCGACGCGCTGCGGGACAACGATTCGACACCGAGCCAGAGGCCGACTCCGGCCCCCCAGGCAGCTGCGCTCCATCCGAGCAGCGCCAGGCTTCTGCCCAGCTCGCTCGAGCGGCGGGCGCGGAAGAAGCCAACCGCGGCCACGGCAGTGCAGCCGAGCATGGTGATGTCGCTCGCCGGCGACCCCGTCACGTGCGCGATGCCGACGACCGCAGCCACGGCGACGGCGGCGGCCGCGATCCACCGCACTGCGCGGCGGCGGGCTGCTGGTCGGTGGTGGGAAGGCATCTGGGGCATGGGTGTCTCGCGCGCGGCGCGGGCATGGGGGCCGGGCGCTGCGTCGCACCCACGGTGATCGGCCCTCGTGCGTGCGCCCTTTCGCACGCCGGCGACTTCTCCCCTGTTCCGGGGAGCACGGTGGCGCGTGCACCTACGTCAGAGCGGTGAGCGCCGCGTCACACGCCTCAGCCGAGGGCGTGAGCCGCGTTCAGCAACTCGTCGACATCTGGCACATCATCGTCGCCATAGCGCCATGCGCCCTGGATGACGCCGTCGCCATCGACCAGGAAACAGCTGCGCACCGGCGTGTCCTCGAGGCCGTCGAGCGTCTGGGCGACACCGAACGCGCGCACCGCCTCGCCCGACCAGTCCGACAGGAGCGGAAAGGTCAGCCACTGCTGCTCGGCGTACCGGCGGTGCGAGTAGGGGCTGTCGCGCGACACGCCGAAGATCCGCACGCCCGCCTCCTCGAACTCCTCGCTCCTGTCCCGCAGGAGCCGCAGCTGGCTCCGTCAGGTGCCGGTCCAGTCATACAGGTAGAAGGAGAGCAGGAACGGCCCGTCGGCGGCCAGGCTCTCGACGTCGATCGGCTGCAGGTCCACGTCGATCAACGTCGCCTTGGGGACACGCGCTCCGGGCTGCATCCGGGCAGGCTACCGCCGCCGCGGCGCGTGCTCAAGCGACCGGTGCGAGCGCGCGCTCGGCCGGGCGCGGGCCGAGCTCGCGCATGGCCGCGACCAGGATGAACGCCGATGCGGCGCAGCCGAACGCGGCCAGCAGGTAGACGCCGCGCACGCCGAGCAGTCCGATCAGGAACCCGGCGGCCGGGAACGAGAGCGCGAAGGCCGCCAGGATCGCAGCCTCGGTCGCCGCCGTCGCCCGCGAGCGGACGGCGTCGGGGGTGCGGCGTTGCAGGATGCCCTGCTCCGACACCGAGACGGCGCCCTCGGCGAGGCCCGCCGTCGCCATCCCGGCCAGCGCGACCGCGAACACCGGGGCGAACGCGACGACGGCGAAGCCGGCGCCGATGATCGCGCAGCCGCCGATCATCGTGCCGCGCTCACGCGAGACGGCGAGCCGGCGGCCGAGGAACGACCCGCCGATCGCGCCGCCGCCCCAGCACGCCGCCAGGATGCCGTAGCCGACGGCGCCGGCGCCGAACGAGCGGGCGAGGGGAAGCTCCGCCACGAGCACCGGCCCGAGCAGGAAGAGCAGCACGATCCATGCGAGCGTGATCAGCCGCAGCACGGGGTCGGCGAGGATCAGCCGGAACCCGGCGCGCAGGCCCTCGTGCTCCTCGGCGTCCTTCCGCTCCGGGTCGGCGAAGCGGCCGTGGACGCTCGCCACCATCGCCGCAGACCCGGCGAAGCAGACCGCATCCGCGGCGAACACGACGCTCGGGGCGAGCAGGCCCGCCACCGCGCCGCCGAGCATCGGCCCGAGCAGCGCGCCGGCGTTGCGGCCGATCGCGATCGTGCTGTTCGCCCAGGCGACGTCCTGGGCGGGCACCAGGTTGGGAACCGCGGCGGTCGACGCCGAGAAGTAGGGCGACTGTGCGACCGCGCCCGCAAGCGCCAGGCAGATCAGGGCCACGGGCCGGTGCGTGAACGCCACCGTCACCGCGGCGACGCCCGCGGCGGCGAGCTCCGAGCCGATCATCACGCGGCGCCGGTCGAAGTGGTCGCCGAGCGCTCCGAGAAGCGGCGTGGCGATACCCGACGCGCCGATGGCGACGAAGAGCGCCGCCGACATCCACACCGTGGAGTGCGTCGCGGCGTAGATCGCGACCATCAGCGCGATCCACGCGGCCTCCGACCCGGTCACGGAGATGACGCGGGCGGCAGCGAGACGGCGGATTGCGATGCGAGGCGTGGTTGGCACAGGTGGAACTCCGGAACGGTCGACGGGGGGATCGCTGCGGCGCGCGGAGGCGCCGCGCGCCGGTCAACTGTTGGGAGTCAGTGCCACGCGCATACCCTAGCACCGGTGCGGGGTGGCGCTAGGAGTCGTCCGGCGTGTCTGCGAGCAGGCGCCGGCGCAGCGGATCGTCGCTCAGGATGTCGGACATGGCCGGCACGCAGGCGGCCGCGAGCGCGATCCCACCTGCGAACGACGCGAGCGCGGCGGCGCGCGCCAGGGTGGCTCCGAGCGACGAGAACACGAACCCGCGCGTGAACGCCTCCACCTCGGGCACCGTGAATACCGCCGCGAGCGCCCCCACCATCCCGGCCGCGGCCATGCGACCGTTCCCGTGCGTGGCCGTCACGGCTGCGAGCACGAGGAGCACCGTCACCGCCGCGTAGGCGACGGCGAGCGCGATCACGAGCGGTGACGGCGATCCGTACAGGAGGATGCCGATCCAGCCCGCCAGCCACGCCCCCACCGAGACCGGCAGCAGGGCGGCGGCGAGTGCGCGGTGCGCCGACCGGCTGCCATAGGCAACCGCCGCGGCGGCCGCGGCGAGCAGCACGGCGGCCGCGGCGATCCACGGCACGAGCGAGGGGGCGGCGGCGTACCACTCCCATCCGGTGACCGCAGCGCGCCGTCCATCCACGAGCAGCGGCACCGACCACGCCGCGACGCGCGTCGGCGTCGTCCCGCCTCCGGGCACGATCGGCTCCGGCCGCAGCCGGTTCTCGTGCCAGGCGAAGGTGTGCCCGCTCGACACCGACCTCCAGGCGGGGCCATGCGTGGAGCGCACCGCATCGCTCTGCGCGACGACGCCGCTCGACCACGCGGTCGGCGAGGCCGCGTTCGCCTGGACGCCGCCGGTCGAGAAGCGCAGGAACGGCTCGCCGAGCAGCCCGAGCACGACGACGACGTGCGGGCCCGTGTCGGTGAGCTGCAGCTTGAGGTCGCCGCCGAGCGTCTGTGCGCGCACGCCGCGCACCGCCGGTCGCAGGCCGCTGCCGGCGATGCGGGCCTCGTAGTCGGTCGCGATCCGCCCGCCGGTGTGCGCGAACGCCGTCCCCGGCGTCGCGGCGACGGCCGCGACGGCCACGAGCGCCGCGCGTCGCAGGCGTCGCTTCCACCGCGGGAGAGAGCCGGGCCGGGGCACGATCTGCGGCCACTTCTACCACGATCGCCGCAGCCCGGTGCGGGCTTCAGGTCACCGCCGCCGCGCCGATTACCGGGCCATGACTCGCCCGGCGGCGCCGCGGAGCGGCCCCTCCGGGCCGTGGACTGCGGCGCCGCGCCATCCGTATGCGCGGGCGGGGAAGGGGCGGGAGATCGCAATTGGCATCTCGTCGGTGCGCCAATTGGCGTGCGGGTAGCGGCCAATTGGAGCCAAACGCGCGAGCCGGCCTCGCGCAGGGCAACCTGGCGCCGGACGCCGTGAGCCGAGCCGAGCGTATACGGGGCAGCGTGAGGTGCCTGCGTGTCGCAATGCTCTTGCTCGCCCTCGTGACCTTCTCGGCTGGGTGCAGCCGCGGCGCGGCGCCGTCCACCGCGCTCACCGGCGGCCGGTCGCAGCCAACCACTCGAGGCCCCAAGGGCGGGTCGCCCGGCTCCGGGATCGCCCAGCTACCCCCGCGTCGTGACCTGGTATGGAGGCCCGCTGCTTTCATTGCCGGGCACCGGCTCGTTCGACTGGCTGTGCACCGGCCCGACCGGAGCGACCCGGCGCTTCCACGTTCGATACACCGCCGCCACCAACGAGCACATCGCCGTCGTCGAGTTGCGCGGGCAGCCGCGCCACTACCGTCCCAACCAGCCCGGCTCCGTTCTCGTTCCTCCAGCCCAGCCGGCGGGGTCGCAATCCTGGCGCATCCAGCACGGCGGCGAGAACGGCACCACCAGCGTGGATGTTCGATTCCGGTTCGCCGTTATCGGCGGCGCCTGCGTCGTTCGTCGGACGACGGCGAGCCGCACGTTCGTCTCAACCACCGGATAGCAGGCGTGCCCGGGGTCGGACTTCAGTAGTCTGCAGCCATGGCGGAGCAGCCCGCAGCGCCGGTGCGAACCTCCCGGCCGCGACGGCGGTTCGCGGCCGAGGCGGCCGTTCTCGGGGTCGTCGTCGCGGGCGTCTCGCTTGCGATCCTGACCGCGATCTCGCCGTCCTCCCGCGCAGCGTCGCCGCCGTCGGCACCGGCCGCCCAGGCGGGTCTGCGCTGGGCGCTTCACAACACGCCGGCGCCGGCCTTCAAGCTGCCCGACCAGACCGGCGCGGTCACGACCGCCGCCGGCCTGCGCGGCCACGTCGTGCTGCTCACCTTCCTCGACTCCCGCTGCACGAACCTGTGCCCGATCGAGGGGTCGCAGCTCGCGCAGGTGCAGCGGCGGCTGCCCGCGGCGAAGCGGCCGCTGCTCGTCGTCGTGAGCGTCAACCCGGCCGACACCCACGCGTCGGTCGCACGGTTCGTGCGCGAGGCCGGCTGGACGTCTCCGTGGCGGTGGCTGCTCGGCACGCGGGCGACGCTCGCCCCCGTGTGGAAGGCCTACCACATCGGAGTTCGCCTCGTCCACGGCCAGGCGGTGCAGACCGGCTCGACGACGATCAGGGTGGGCGGCAGCATCGTGCACACGATCGCGCTCTACGTCATCGATGCCAACGGCAACGAGCGCTACGGCTACCTGCCGCCGTTCCGCCCGGCATCGGTCGCCGCGGCCGTCAGCGCCGTCTTGCGCGCCTCCTGATCAGACGGCGTCGGCCGGGCCTTCTGCCGCCGGCTCCTCGGACAGCAGCCGCATGAGCGCAAACGCGATCACCGTCAGCAGCACCAGGTTCGACTCGATCGCCATCGCGACGCCGGCGATCTGCTGGTCGGCGAGCGCGCTGATCCCGCCGAGCTTCGGGGTGTCGAGGTAGAAGCGGTAGAGCGGATGGTTCGCCAGGTAGACGAACAGGTCGAGCGGGCTGATCGCCAGGAAGGCGAGCGCCAGGTAGGAGATCTTGCCGATGGGCGAGAGGTAGCCCGACACGATCTCGGGCCACCAGAACGCGAGCCCCGAGATCAGGAAGGCCAGATGCTCGATCCCGAGCGCCCACCCGTGGCGCAGCGTGTAGTCGTAGACGACCGGGATGTGGGTCACGTACCACGTGACCAGCCAGAACCCGAGGGCGAACGGCGGGTTCGCGACCACGGCCACCCACCGCCGCCGCGCGAGCGAGGCGGTCATCGCGGTGGTCAGGCCAAGCAGGAAGAGGGGCGGCGCCCAGTCACCCAGCATCACGTTCTGGAGCAGGTGGAAGCTGAGCATCGACGTCAGCGCCAGGTGCTCGATCGGCGAGAATAGGGCGAGCGCCGTCACCGCCATGCCACCGGCGAACGCGAGCCGCCGCAGCGGGGGCACCGGCCGGCCGCGGCGCTCCTCCGAGCGCACCACGACGATGTAGTCGACGGCGATGATCGTGAGTCCGACCAGCCACTCCGGGTCGAATACCAACTGCCAGGGGTTGACCACGGTGACGGTCGATGATAGCCGTCCGGGCGTCGCGGACTACCCTTCCGTCGATGCGCTTCCGGTGGTGCGTCCTCGGTGTTTTGATCCTGTTCCTGGCGTCGGCCGTGTGGACCGCGGCGGCGACGCCCGCGGCGTTCGCCGACGGCGACCCCGCGAGCGACGTCCTGCTGTTCCAGCCGGCGTTCTTCCCCTACGCGGGGGCCTCCACTGCGGCGAAGGGCGAGCTGCTCGGCGCCGTCGCTGCGGCCAAGCGGGCCGGGTTCACCGTCCACGTCGCCGTGATCGCGTCGAAGCAGGACCTGGGTGCTGACCCCGAGCTCTACGGTCAGCCGCGGCTGTACGCGCGCTTTCTCGACGCCGAGCTGCGTTCGGCCCGCTACCTGGGCGCGCTGGTGGTGGTGATGCCCCAGGGCTTCGGCGCCGCCGCCGGCGGCACGCTGAACAAGGCCGGCACGAAGTTCACGCCGCGGCCGGCCGGCCCGCTGCTGCGGGCGGTCGCGCGGCTGCGGCCGCCTTCCGCCGGCGACCCCGACACGCTCACCCTGGCCGGGGTCGCCGCGGTGCGGGCCGCCGCGGCCGCTTCCGGCCATCCGATCCGCGGCAAGATCGTGAGCGTCGCGCCGCCCGACGCCGGCACCGCGACGCCGGGATCGGGGTCGTCGCGCACGCTCGAGCTCGGCGCCGGTCTGGCTGTGCTCGCCCTCGCGGCGGTCGCGATGATCGGCATCGGCATCCGCCGCAGCCGTCCGGCCGAGCCCGAATGAAGTGGCATACTCTCACCCGATGCGCATGATCTGGCTTGCCCGGGGCCTCGCCGTCAGCGGCCTCTCCGGAGTCTCGGCGGTGGCGGCCCACGAGGGTCCGGGCGCCCTGGCCGCCGGGCGGCCGCTGCTCGCGGCGCTGGCCGGTGCCACGGTTGCGACCGCGGGGATCGGTGCGCTCCTTGCAACCGCCGTTAGCCAGCACTCCCGGGCTGCGCGTGTACGCCGCGGGGATCTGCTGGCCGCTCGCCTCGAGCCGGGCGGTGCCCCCGGTGCAGCGGCGCTGCTCGCGACCCTGCTCGTATGCCAGGCGGCCGCGCACGTCAGCCTGATCCTGTTCGGCGTCGCGGCGCACGGCGGTCCGCCCGCGCCTCTCGCGCTGCACGCCCTCCTCGCCCTCCTCGCCGCCGCCATCGTGATCGGAGCCGAACGCCTCCTCGGTGCGGCCGGCGCCGGACTGGCCGACGCCATCGGCGCGGCGCTGGGAACGCTCGCGGCGCGTCACGTTCCCCCAGGTGGCGGCATCGAGGGGCGGCCGCGCTCGGCCGCGACGGATGCAGCGCACCGTGGACGCGCGCCCCCACGCACCCCCGCACTCGGTTTCTGAGTCACCGGCGAGGGCCGGTCGCTCGTGGTACCCGAGGCGGTCCGGAGCAATGCTCCGATTCCGCAGTTGGGAGACGTGACATGCAACGCGTGCGCCGACACGCAGATCTGCCGATATGAACGCCTTGGCCGCCGCCGTGCGGCTGCTGGTCGCCGCCCTGCTCGGCGTGGCGCACCCCGCGGCCGGCCTCGTGCCGGTGGTGACGCCGATCGGGCGTGGCGCCCGCTTCGACCTCCCCACCGGGACGCGTGCCGACCACGGAGTGCCGATCGGCCGTCTGCGCTGTGCTGCGCCGGGAGGGACGTGGTCGGCCGTGCACCTGGAGGTGTTCGCGCGCGGCCGCGTGGTGGTCATTCCGCCCGGCGTCGGCGTCGCCCGGCCGCGGCGCCAGGTCGGCGCCGCAGTGACCGGCGGCCGGTGTTCGTATCCGGTACGGACCACCGACCCCACAGGGGTCGTCCGGTTCCGGCCGGGCCACGGCCTCCGGCTGGGTGACGTGTTTTCTGTCTGGGGGCAGCCCCTCACCCGCGAGCGCCTGTGTGGCTTCCGCTCGCGCGCCGGTGTGCGCGTCTACGTCGGCGGCCGCCGGTGGGGCGGGCCACCGGCGGCGTTCCGTCTGCGCCGGCATGCCGAGATCGTGGTCGAGATCGGCGGGTTCGTTCCGCCGCATCGGACGTACCTGTTCGCCGACGGAAGGGCGGCGACGGCGTGAATCGCAGACTCGCCCTCACCGCCGCGGCGATCGCCTGTCTCGCCGCCGGGTGCAGCTCCAGCGGCGGGTCTCCATCGGCACCCGCGGTCGGCGTCGCCCGCGTGTACCACCTGAGCGGGTTCTCTCCGGCCGGTGGGATCCGTCCGGGTGAACCCGTCACCATCTCGTTCACCGTCACGACGCCGTCGGGGGCGCCGCTCGTGCACTACCGCACGGGGCCGGGGCCGCATGTTGGCGTGCATCTGATCATCGTCCGGGATGACCTGGCGACGATCATCCACCGTCATCCACCGATCGGGAAGAACGGCCTGGTCCGGCAGCGGGTGGTGTTCCAAAAGCCCGGTCCGTACCACGTCCTGGTCGACGTGTATCCCGCGACCCGCGGGCCCGGCTACGTGAACTTCCAGCTCTTCCAGACGATTCACGTCGCCGGTGCCTACCATCCGATCGCGCTCCCCGCGTATCACCCGGAGGTGACCGTCGGCGGGTGGCGGTTCACCATCAAGCGCCTGCCGGTGCTGCACCTTGCCCAGGCTGCTCTGCTGACCGTCACCGTGCGAAACGCCGCCGGTCAGCCGGGCGTGTTCACGCCCTGGTACGGAGCGATGGGGCACGCGATCTTCTTCCACCAGCATGACCTCGCGTACTTCCACACCCATATCTGCGCGCCGAATCAGACCGGGTGCGCGAGCATCGCCGGGGCGACATCGATCGCCGGCAGCTCGACCCGACCCGGCGTCATGCATGTCGGCGTGCTGCCGCCCGAGACGGGCACGTGGCGCCTGTTCCTGCAGTGCAAGATCGACGGCCACATCCTCACGGCTCCTTACACCCTGACGGTGAAGTGAGCGCGTGGCCGCGCACCGCTCACTGACACTCAGTTCGAAGGAGAATCAATGCGGATCACCCTACCCCTACATGTCGTTGCGGCCTGTGGCGCCGCGGCCGCGGTCGGACTCGTGTTCGCCCCCGGCGCGTCTGCGCATGCGCGGGTCAGTCCCGCGGTGTCGCTCTCGGGGAAGCTTCAGCTGTACAGCCTGGCGGTACCGACCGAGAAGGAGGGGCTGACGACGCAGAAGATCGTGTTGACGGTGCCGAAGGGGTTCGGGATCGACTCGTTCGTGCCCGCTCCAGGCTGGAAGCAGCAGCTCCAGCAGACGGGGTCGGGCGACAGTGCCGTCGTCCAGAAGGTGACGTGGACCGGTGGGGACGTGCCGACCGGTGAGGACTCGCTGTTCCAGTTCCTCGCGCAGCCGGCGAGCAGCGGGACGTACACGTTCCAGGTCGAGCAGACCTACTCGGACGGCTCGATCGTCGACTGGTCGGGGTCCGAGTCCTCCGAAGCTCCGGCCCCGACGATCCAGGCGGTGTCCTCGATGGGCGGGAGCAGTTCCTCGACGCTCGAGATCGTCGCGATCGCACTTGCCGCGATCGCGCTCATCCTCGCCGGTGCGGGGCTGTTCCTGCGCGGTGGCGGCTCGGGCGGGAAGCGCGAGCTGGCATGAGCCGGTGGGGGCGGGGCGTCGCGGTAGTCGCGGTGTCGGTGCTCGGCGCGCTGGTCGCGCCCGCAGTCGCGTCTGCGCACGCCTACCTGGTGAAGACGTCGCCCACGCCCGGTGCGATCCTCGACACCCCGCCCCATTCCGTCGCCCTGACCTATGACGAGGCGGTGGAGCCGCGGTTCGCCATCATCTCCGTCACGAACGCGCGCGGTGACCAGCTCACCACCGCGCCGGTGCACCGGTCGCCGTCCAACCCTGACACGCTCGTCGTCCCGCTGCGGCCGCGCCTGCCCAGCGGGTGGTACCTGATCTACTGGAGGGCGATCTCGGTGGACGGTCATCCGGTGCAGGGCGCCTTCACCTTCGCCGTTGGCCCGAACCCCGGGCCGCCGCCGCAGTTCGCCATCCCGAGCATCTCAGAGACGGCGACGGCCACGAACCTGCTCGCGGCGCGCTGGCTGATGTTCCTCTCGGTCATGATCGCTGTGGGGTTGGTCTGCTTCCGGACGGCCATCGCGCGCCCCGTCGCGCGGCGTGTCGAGGGCGCGAGCCTGCGGGCGGTCACGATCGCCTGCTGTGTGGCCCTTGCGGCTGCCCTTGTGGCGGTCCCGGTCTACCTCGATGTCGCCACCGCCGTCGACTCTCTGCGCTCGCCGTTCGACGTCGCGGCGCTTGTGCCGCTGTTCCGGGTGACGGCGTTCGGCCGCGCGTACGTCGATCTCGAGGTCTGCATGGCCCTGTTCGCGGCCGCAGCGGCGATCGCCCTCTGGGTCGACCGGCCCCAGCGGCAGCACCGTTCGCTGGCCGAGATCTTCGCCCTTGTCGGGGCGCTTGCCGCCGGAGCGTCGGCCCTGCTCGTACCCGGTCTCGCGGGCCATGCCGGTCAGACCGCACCGCGCGGGCTCTCGCTTCTGCTCGACTGGCTGCACCTCGTGTCGGGATCGCTGTGGCTGGGCGGGCTGGTCGGCCTGCTCATCCTGTGGGTGAGCCTGTCGTCGGAGAAGCGCGTCGGCGGCCTCTCGGTCTGCGTGCCGCGGTTCTCGAACGTTGCGTTCATCTCGGTGCTCGTACTGCTCTCGAGCGGAGTCGGGGCCACCATCATCCACATCCCGATCCTGTCGGCGCTCTGGACGACGTCCTACGGCGTCGCGATCCTCGTCAAGGTGGGCCTGCTCACCGTTGCGATGGGGCTCGGAGCGGTCAACCTTCTGCGCACCAAGCCGCGTCTGGTCGCCGCCCGCGAGCGGGCGGAGCTCGGTGACGGGGCGGCGCGACTGCTGCGCCGCACCGTCAGCGGCGAGACCGTGCTCGTCGTCGGGGCCGTCCTTGCGGCCGCAGTGCTCTCGAGCCTCGCGCCGCCCGCCGCGGCGCTCGCCCAGCTCGGTGCGACGCTCGCCACCGTCGGGCCGGGGCACGTCGCGTCGGTCGTCCATCAGGACGGCTATACGCTCAAGGTGCTCGTCAGTCCGAACACGCCCGCGGCGCCGAACTCCTTCGCGCTCCAGATGACCAAGGGCGGACAGCCCGTCATGGGTGCCGATGTCACGCTCACGTTCGAGATGCTCGATATGCAGATGGGCAACCAGGAGTTTCAGCTCACCGAGACGCATCCGGGGACATACACCCACAGCGCGCCCGCCTTGGTCATGGCCGGGCGGTGGGGCCTGCTCTTCTCCGTGACTCCCAAACAGGGAACCCCGTTCACGGCCCTCCTCGTCGACCACGCCGGCGGATGAACACGCGTCTGCGCCTCCTCGCCTCCATGGCCGCCCTCGCCGCGGGAGTCGCGGCGGTGACGCTGGTCGCTGTGCTGCTCCACACCACGATTGGATGACATGCTGAGCCACGCGTACACCAAAGGTTCACGCTTGCGGGCGGCGAGCGCCGCGGTGCTCGTGGCGTGCGTGGCGCTGGCAGTGGGCGTGGACACCGCGGGAGCGCACGTGCTGCTCGACCCCGCCCGCGCCGCTCCCCACACCCTCGTCCTCTTCACCGTGCTCTCGCCCGACGAGGCGGGCGTCCCGCTGACCGGCCTGCGGCTGGCGATCCCGCCGGCGCTCATCGTCAGCTCCATCGCCGACACGGCCGGCTACGCCGCCCAGATCGTCCGCGACCAGAGCTTCCGCCCGGTCGCGCTCTCGTGGCAGGGCGGACGCACGCCCCCCGGCCATCTGGCCCTCTTCCGCTTCGCCGCCCTCACGCCCGGGAAGACCGGAGCCGTTACCCTGACCGGTGTGCAGACGTTCGCCGACGGCTCCACACATGTCTGGCGGAGCGCGCGGCTCGTCGTCGCTGCGCCCGCTGCTGCCGCGAGCGACGACGACGGCCCCATCCTCGCGGCCGGAGTCGCGGGCGCCGTCCTCGGCGCGGCCGGCCTCGCGCTCGGCGCGCTCGCGCTGCGCCGGGTGCGGGCGGGATGATCCGGCGCGCCTGTGCGGCCGGCGCGATCGCGGTGATCGTGGCGGCCGCGGTGCTCGCCGCGGCCGGGACGCGACCGCAGGCCGCCCGTGCCGACGGCGATCCGGCCAGCGACGTGCTCGTGTACCAGCCCGTCTTCTTCCCGTACCGGCCGGCGCCGCACGCCCTCCAGCGTCGGCTCACGGGCCTCGTGCGTTCGGCCAACCAGCAGGGATACCGGATCCGGATCGCCGTCGTGCAGTCGCGCCGCGACCTGGGCTCGGTGCCGATGCTCTTCGGGCGCCCGTCCGTGTATGCGCGCTTCCTGAGCTCGGAGCTCTCGAGCGTCTGGCGCGACCGTGTGCTGGTCGTCATGCCGAACGGCTACGGCCTCGCCCAGGGTGCGCACCTCGTCCGGGTCGGTGGCGTCGAGCGCATCAAGGAGAACACGACGACGGGACCTGACGAGGCGGTGCTGCGCCACATGGCGCGGCCGGCGACGGCCACGCCGGCCGCGCTCGTCACCGCTGCCGCCCGTGCGGTACAGGCCCTGGCCGCCCGGCACGACATCGCGCTCGTCGACGCCTCGGCCACGCCGGCCGCGGGCGGCGGCGGCAGCACATCCGGAGGCTCGCCGGCGCTCGCCGCCGCGGTCTCGGCGACGGTCGGACTGGCCGCCGGCCTGCTGTGGTACCTATGGCGGACGCGGCCCCGGCGCCCCACCGATCCGCCGTCTACGGCGTGACGCGAGCGAGCTGCTCGTCAGAGAGGCGGATCGCCTCGTCCCACCGGCGCTTGCCGAACCGGCCGGCGCGTTCGCGGCCCTGGATCGCGAGCGACCGGATCATGGCCGCCCGGCGCTCGTCACGGCACTCGCCGGCAGCGCTCGTCAGCAGGTCGGCGGCGCGCTTGTCGTCGCCCTCGCCCAGCAGCCGCCGGGCTTCCTCGATGGTCTCGGTGACGGTGTCCACTCAGAACCTCCTGCCGGTCTCACGGAACACGGACGTGCACCCCGCGCCACCATAATCGCGTCCGGGCGCGGAATTGACCTTGGGAGCGGCTCCGAAGCGAAGTTGGGTGCTTTCACCCAGGACGTCCTCGACGGCCCGAAGCGCGGCCCCGACGGCGTTCGGCCCGGACGCGGCGGGTCATGGTCGCGGTCGATGATCCCACCGCCCGCGAGCGCCACCAATGGGTGGTTCGACCCAACTACGCCGGAGCGGACGCCGGCGCGGGAGTAGACTCGGCCTGCCCCAGTGACTGCGCAGACGCGGGAAGACCATGGTCTTGCCAGGCCGGGCGGGACACGCCCGCCGCGGTTCTCCACGCCCGGCTTCGGCCTGTACGGCCGGGTGCTCGCCGTCAACGCGTCCATCCTGGTCGTCGCCTTCCTGTTGCTCGCGCTCACGCCGGTCAGCGTCAGCGCCTCGGTGACGCGGAGCCAGCTCGCCGTGCTGCTGGCCGGGCTCGCGCTCATGCTGGCGTCCAACGCGGTGCTCCTGCGCCTGAGCCTCGCGCCGCTGCACCGGCTGATCGCGCTGATGCGCAGCGCGGACGTGCTCCAGCCCGGCCGGCGCCTGGAGGCGGACGGCACCGCCGAGGTGGCCGAGGTGATCAGCGCGTTCAACGCAACGCTCGAGCGGCTCGAGGAGGAGCGCCGCTCCAGCATGCGGCGGGTGCTTTCGGCCCAGGAGGCCGAGCGGCGGCGCATCTCGCAGGAGCTGCACGATCAGATCGGACAGAACCTGACCGCGGTCGTGCTCGAGCTGCGCCGGCTGCGCGGCCGGGTCGAGCCGGAGTGGGCCGACACGCTCGCAGACGCCCAGGAGCTCGCCCGCGAGAGCCTCGACGAGCTGCGCCGCATCAGCTACGAGCTGCGGCCGGCGGCGCTCGACGATCTCGGCCTCGCGAGCGCGCTCGAGTCACTCGGGAGCGGCGTCGCCCGGCGGGCGGCGGTGGTGGTGACGTACGACGTCGACCGGGGCCTGGCGCCGCTCGCCCCCGACGTCGAGCTCGCCGTCTACCGCGTCGCCCAGGAGGCGCTCACGAACGCCGTGCGCCACACGGCGTGTACGCAGATCCACGTCATGCTGGCCGGCCTCCCCGGGGCCGTCCTGCTGCGCGTCTCGGACAACGGCGGCGGTCTGCGCGACCGCCCGGCGAGCGGCGGCGGCATCCGCGGCATGCGCGAGCGGGCGCTCGTGATCGGCGGGTCGCTCGTGCTTGGGGTCGCGGCCGAGGGCGGTGTCGAGGTCGACCTCACCGTGCCCCTCCCGTCCGCGGGCTCCGGGGTCGGGTGACGCAGATGGCCCGGCCGATCCGGATCCTGATCGCCGACGATCACGCCGTCGTGCGGCGCGGGCTGCGGCTCGTGCTCGAGTCCGAGCCCGACCTGCAGGTCGTCGGCGAGGCCGGCGACGGCGCCGACGCGGTGCGCCAGGCGGTCCGTGATGACGTCGACCTGGCGGTGCTCGACATCTCGATGCCGGGGATGAACGGGATCCAGGCGGCGCAGGAGCTCGCCCGGCTGCGGCCGCGCCTGCGCACGCTGATCCTCTCGATGCACGACAACGAGCAGTACCTGCTCGAGGCGCAGCGGGCCGGGGCGAGCGGCTACGTGCTGAAGTCGGTCGCCGACCACGACCTGATCAGCGCCTGCCGGGCGGCGATGCGCGGAGGCGGGTTCGTGCATCCGGCCGGCGAGCGCGCGTCCGCGCGCTCCGTGCTCGGCGCCGGAGGAGCGCTCGCCGCCCTCACCGACCGCGAGTCGCAGATCCTGGCGCTGATCGCCGACGGGCACACGTCGCGGGAGATCGCCGAGATGCTCGTGATCAGCCCGCGCACGGTCGAGCGTCACCGCGAGAACCTGCGCCACAAGCTCGGGCTGCGTAACCGGGTCGACCTGACCCGCTACGCCATCCGCGCCGGGCTGATCACGCCCTAGCGCATCCGCGGCAGGCGTCCGTGCGGCGCGACTCGGCCTGGTCGCGCCGCACGGCGGTCAGTGGGTCAGCTGACCGTGATCGTGGCGCCGCTCGTGAACGCGGTCGCACTCGAGTTCGTCAGGCTGCGCAGGCGCGCCCGGAACTTGTACTTGCCGGTGCCCTTGTTCGGCGTGAACGTCGTGGACGTTCCGGTCGCCTTGCTGATCACGCCCACCCACGAGGTCGTGCCCGGGTACTCGACCTGGATGTCCTCGCCGTAGCCGGCGGGCGGCGGGACGTCGCCGTAGGTGACGGTGAAGACCGTGCTCACGGAGCCGGTCGCGGGCGTCGCCTGTGGCAGCACGTCGAACTTCACCGTGTTGCTCGTTGCCGTGTCGGTGAAGGTGTAGTCGCCCGACCAGTGGAACACCTGCGTGCGGAAGTCCACCGGAGACACGAGGCCGGTATCGGGGAACAGGCCGAGGCCGCTCGTCTGGTCGGTCGCGCTGTGCGCGCCGGGGCCGATGAAGTCCCACTGGACCGTGTTGCCGATCGCGACCGCCGGCGACGGACTCTGGAAGCCGAGGTTCGTGACGCCCACGTAGCTCGTCGCAGGCGCGGCGGTCACCGTCACGGTCTGCGAGTTGTTCACCATCGATGTCTGATCGGACGTCACCGAGGCCGTGTTGACCGCGGTCGGCGGCTGGATGGGCGTGGTCTGCACCGTCAGGGTCGCCGACGTCCCGGCCGCGAGCGTGCCGAAGTTACACACGATCGTGGCCGTGCCGGTGCAGCTGCCGGTCGACGGCGTGGCCGAGATCGCCGTCGCGTTCGCCGGCGGGGTGTCCGTGAGCTTGACGTTCGTCTGGTCGGTCGATCCGGGGTTGTGCACGGTGACGACGTACTGCGCGCCCGAGTCGGCCTGGACGCTCTGCGGCGCGCTCTGGCTGATGGTCAGCGGCGGCGTCGTCACGGTCGAGCCGTGGCACGTGCCGGAGAAGCTGTCCTTGACGACGCCTGCCGACGTGATGAACTGGGCGTCGTAGCCGGTCGGGTGCAGGATCATCTTCAGGTAGCCGAACGTGCGGAAGTTCACGAGTGGGAACGGGTTCGCGTTGGCGGCCGCGAGCTGCAGCGACTCGCCGCCGGTGCCGACCACGACCTCGCGGATGCCGTTCGTGTTGTCGACCTGCCCGGTCGGATTCAGGAACGCGAAGCGCGCGTAGGTGTGGATGTGCCCGTTCAGCACGAGGTCGGTGTGGTACTGGTAGAGCAGGTTCCACCACGGTACGTACGACTTCTGGTTGTTCGCCGTCGCCGTCCACAGCGGCTGATGCCAGTAGGCGGCGACGCACGGCTGCGTGTTCGCGGCCAGGTCGGCCGAGAGCCACTGCGTCTGCGGGCTCGAGGCGGTGCAGCCGCCGACGCCCTGGTTCGCGCAGTTCGCGTTCAGCGAGATCAGGTGCCACTTGCCGAGGTTGAACGAATACTCGCCGGCACTGCCCGGATGAGCCGATGCGCCGAAGTAGTTGAAGTAGTCGTTTGCCTGGAGGTTCTGGTCGGGGCACGGTGTGCCGTTCGCGGAGTTCGTCTGGGTGTTGTACTCGTGGTTTCCGACTGACGGATCGATGATGGTGTTGAAGACACCCCAGGTCGGCGTGTAGCTCGCGGCCCACTCCGCCGGATCACTGCACCCGTACTGGTAGTCGCCCAGGCCGAGCAGCAGGTCGATCGTCGGGTCCTTCGCCATCTGGGCGCTCGTGGTGCGCTCGCCGCAGTTGAACTGCTGGCCGGCGCCGCCGTTGAAGTGCGAGTCCTCCGGGGCGCAGGCCATGTCGCCGACGGCTGCGATGACGGGATCGCCGGTGGTCGGGTCGGTCGCGTACGCAGCTCCCACGCGCCCGCCGACGATGGCGATCATCGTCGCCACAACGAGAATCCACACCTGCCGCTTCATCGATGACCCCCGGGGGACGTGCCGCCACCACGGACGTTTAAGCCCACAACCAGGTGATAGTACCCCGAAAGGGGGAACGTGTCTAGTGGAAACGGGCAGGCTTTACATTTGCGCGAGCCGGAAACCGCGCGTTTCCCGGCACTGGAAACGGGCCATCCTCGTGTTTGGCCGCAGCCCGCGCAAAGAGTCGATGAGGAAGCTGTGTGCCCGGTCTTACGGTTCCGCGAGGCAGGTTGACCGTTTGCGCGACCCTTCTGTAGAATCGAGTCTCCATGGCAGGGTGGATCTGGAAGACCGCGCCTCCGGCGGCGGTCGCGACGGTGGTCGCGCTCGCGTTCGTGGCGAGCGTTCCGGCAGCGACGAACCTGATCGCAAACGGCACATTCGAGGGCAGCGGATCGGGGTCGCTCTCGGGCTGGGCGGCGAGCGGCGGGACGATCGCCCTGGTGGCCGGCGACGGCGGCGGCCATGCCGCCCGCGTGGCCGCGTCGACGGCCGGGGCGCAGGCGTACGCCTACACGTCCTCCAAGCCGGTCAAGAGCGTCACCGCGGGTACCGGCTACACCCTT
The DNA here is from genome assembly GCA_963825325.1 of uncultured Actinomycetes bacterium. Classification (GTDB taxonomy): domain Bacteria; phylum Actinomycetota; class Thermoleophilia; order Gaiellales; family JAICJC01; genus JAICJC01. Next base: position 292,696 of record CAWGSU010000001.1, on the reverse strand, counting down.
GACGGGGCCGTGCGATCGGATACCGGCGGGACCGTGTGCCTGAAGCTCAAGGAGGTGCCTTCGGGCGGGTCGAGCACCGTCGGCTCGGCGCAGCAGTGCGTCGCTGCGTCGGGCGCATGGCAGGCGTTCCCCGAGGTCGCCTACACCGCGCGTACGACCGGCGACTCGCTGACCGTGAACGTCGTCGAGTCCGCGCCGGTGGCCGGGGCCACGTTCGACCTCGACAACCTGGTGCTCGCAACCGGATCGCCCGCAGGTGACAAGACCGCCCCGAGCGTGCCGACCGGTGTGAGCGCGACGGCGACGAGCTCCACGGCGGCGACGGTGACGTGGAAGGCCTCGACCGACAACGTCGCGGTGACGGGCTATGACGTGTTCCGAAACGGCACGAAGGTGAAGACGCTCGCCGGCACGGGGACGAGCTTCTCCGACACCGGCCTGCAGCCGAGTACGAGCTACACCTACACGGTCGACGCCTTCGACGCGGCCGCCAACACTTCGGCGCAGTCGACCCCGTCGGCGCCCGTGACGACGCCGGCCGGAGGCGGCGGTGGCGGCGGGTCGGGCCCGTGCGGCACGGTTGCCCCGAGCACCGCGCCCTACGCCCACATCGTGGTGATCATGGACGAGAACCTGACCGTGCCCGCCTGGCAGGCGGCCACGGACGCCCCGTTCACCCACTCCCTGGCGGCGAGCTGCCGCAACGAGGGCAACGCTGCCGGCGAGACGCACCCGAGCTTCCCGAACTACCAGGCGGTGACGAGCGGCACCTTCAACACGTGCCTCGCCTGCACCTCGGGCGCCGACAACATCTTCCACCAGCTCGACGTGGCGGGCATGACGTGGAAGGACTACAACCAGTCGATGCCCAAGAACTGCGCCCCGAACTCGAGCTCGGTGCCCTACTACCGCGACGGCCACAACCCGGCTTACTGGTTCACCGACCTCGGCCCGACCAGCAAGGGCGGCGACGGCTCGTGCGCGACCCGCGACGTCCCGGCCGACCCGGCGCTCTCGAACGACATCGCCGCCGACGCGCTGCCGAGCTTCGCCTGGATCGCGCCCGACGACTGCCGCGACATGCACTGGATGAACGGGCCGTGCGAGACGCTCACCGGCCAGACCAAGGCGCAGCGGATCGCGATCGGCGATGCCTACATCAAGCAGGTCGTGAACGCGATCGCCGCGACGCCGAGCTACCAGGCCGGGCAGACGCTCGTCGTCGTCACCTGGGACGAGTCCAACGAGCAGTCGACCCAGGCCAAGGGCAACTGGGGCATCGACTGCTCCAACCCGGCGGTCTACAACGGCAACACCGCCACCTGCCAGGTGGTCACGATCCTGGTCTCGGCGCGCCTGAGCGGCGGCACGACCAATACCTTCTACAGCCACTACAGCCTGACCGCGGCGTTCGAGGCGAACTTCGGCCTGCCGCTGCTCGCCGGTGCGACCGACCCGTGGGTCACGCCCGCGCCGATCTCCTGATCGCGGCCGCCCGGCCGAAGTAGAGTCCCGCGTCGATGGAGGATCCCAGTTTCGACCTCGTCGCGGCGAGCCTGCGCGCCGACACGACCGATCTCGTCGCGTTCGTCGAGGCGCTCGCCGTCAAGCTCGAGGGCGCCCTGCCCGGCGACGTGACCGTCGAGCGCAAGGGCGGCGGCCTGCTCTCCCGGGGCACGAAGCGCGTTCAGCGGATCTCGGTCGGGATGGACGAGGGCCGCTACGACCTGGAGTGGGCCGGCCAGCAGATCCAGACGTCGCGCTGCAACGAGGTGCGCGGCATCGTGATCAAATCCGAGCGGCTCGGCCTGGACGAGTGGATCGACGCGCTCAGCCGCGAGCTGACCGAGCGGGCACAGCAGAGCGAGCGATCGCGTGTCGCGATCCAGCGGCTGCTGGAGAGCTAGCGATGGGGTTTCTCAGCCGGCGGCCGGGCGGAGGCGGCGAGGATCAGAAGCAGCGCGTGCAGCGGCAGCAGGCCGACATCGAGCGGATCGCCGCAGGGGGCATCCCGGCTGCCGCCGAGGAGCGTCTGCGCACGCTCGGGGCGGAGGCGGGGCAGGCGTTCACGTCCGACCTCTCGGTGCCCGAGTTCGCGCTCGCCCGCCGCGCGGGGCTCGAGCCGATCACGCAGGTGCTGGGGTCGTCGGTCTACCACGTCGGCTGGCAGTTCATGGGCGGGGGCTGGTACAGCACCTCGCAGGAGCTGGTCACGCTGAGCGACGCGTACAACGACTGCCGCCGGCGCGCCTTCGACCGGCTGCGCACGGAGGCCGAGCTGGCCGGCGCCGATGCGGTGGTCGGCGTGCGCGTGACGGCTGCGCGGTACGAGTGGGCCTCCGATCTGATCGAGTTCCAGGCGATCGGGACGGCGGTGCGCGCCCCCGGCCTGCGCACCCCGGCGGGCCCGGCGCTCACCAACCTGAGCGGACAGGACTGCGCGCTCCTGCTCGGCGCGGGCCATCGCCCGTGCGGCGTCGTCGGCGCGACCGCCGTCTTCTTCGGCACCCTCTACACGTGGACGCAGGGCATCCCGACCACGTCCTGGGGGGCGTGGGCGAACGTCGAGATGGTCGGCGCCACCCAGACGTGGTACGCCGCCCGCCACCGCGTTCTCGAAGCTCTGGAAGCCGACGCGACCGTCCTCGGCGCCGGGGGAATCGTCGGCACCGAGTGGGGCCAGGAGGAGAGGCCGTACGAGAGCGGCGACCGCCTGGCCGGAGTCACCTACACGATCCACGCACTCGCCACCGCCATCGCCTCCGACGGCCCCCACGAGGCCGCCCCGACCATCTCCCCCGTCCTCATGCTCTCGAAGGAGTCCTGATGAGCTACGACCCGAACTCGCTCGAGGGCGTCCCCTCGGACGCCCGCAACCGCCTCGCCCAGAACAAGTCCGGCTTGTTCACGTCCGACCTTTCGGTGCGGGAGTTCCTGCTCGTCAAGGAGGCCGGGTTCGACCCGGTCGGCCTCGTGGTCGGCAGCTCGATCTACCACATCGGGTTCCAGCAGTCGAACTGGAATCAGAACCAGGAGATGGACGTCCTCACCCAGGCGATGTACCACGCCCGCGAGCTCGCGATGACGCGCATGGAGGAGGAGGCGGACCAGCTCGGCGCCGACGGGATCGTCGGGGTGCGGCTCGACGTCGGCCGCTACGAGTGGGGCGCCGACCTGGCCGAGTTCATCGCCATCGGCACGGCGGTCAAGCACCGTGGCGGCGAGCTGCACCGGGCGCCGAGCGGGCGGCCGTTCACGAGCGATCTGTCCGGCCAGGACTTCTGGACGCTCCTGCGCGCCGGCTACCGCCCGGTGGGGATGTGCATGGGCAGCTGCGTCTACCACGTCGCCCACCAGGGCCTGCGCGGCTTCTTTTCGAAGATCGGCCAGAACGTCGAGATGGAGAACTACACGCAGGCGCTCTACGACGCACGCGAGCTGGCGATGGAGCGGATGCAGGCCGAGGCCCAGGGGGCGCAGGCCGAGGGGATCGTCGGCGTCCAGATCCAGGAGCGCAGCCACGGCTGGGGCTCGCACGTGATCGAGTTCTTCGCCGTCGGCACCGCCGTGGTGCCGACGAAGGCCGATCATGTGATCGACGCGCCGGCGATGATGCTGAGCATGGACGGCTGAGCCGGTCAGGTAGGCTGCGGACATGTCGCTGAGCCCGCGCCAGGCCAAGAAGCGCCAGATGGTCCGTACCGGCTACGCCGGCGTGGGGATCGGTGCGCTCCTGGTCGTTCTGGCCGTCGCGGGTGCGGGGACCCTGCTCGGGATCATCGGGGCGATCATCCTCGTGCTCTCCGGCCTGGCCACGCGAGCGCTGCGCTCGCTGTAGCCAGGAGGTCGGCGGGATGCCTCACTCGATCGTCACCGGCGTCCCCACGGGCAGAAGCATCGCCAGCCGCAGGATGTCGCGATCGCGCATGCGGATGCAGCCGTGCGACGGCCGGCCGGGGATGCGGCGCGGGGCGTTCGTGCCGTGGATGCCGATGTATCCGCCCGCGGGCCACTCGGTCAGCACGGCGGAGCGGGCGCTCGTGCCGAACGCGATCGGGCCGTAGAAGGGGCTCGCAAAGCCGCGCAGGCGATCGCGGATATAGAACTGGCCCCGCGGCGTCGGCGTATGCCGCGCGCCGATCCCGACGGGGGCGCGAAAGATGGCCCGGCCGTCACGGTACAGCGTCAGACGGCGGTGCCGCAGGCTGACGACCAGGTGGGTGGCGACGAACGTGTAGCCGCTGAGCGCCGATCGCAGCACCCACCCCTGGGTCCCGTTCGGGAGCACCGGCAGGCGCACCCGCACCCACAGCCGGCCGCGGTGCATCGCCGTCGCCGTGACGAGCACGATGTTGACGGTGTGCTCGGGGGTGCGCGTCCGCAGCCTGGCCGCGACCCTGCCTCCGGGCCGGCGGCGGGCGGCCACCGGCCGCAGCACCTGCGCCCAGCGCCACGTCTGGCGCGGCGGCAGCGGGGCGGTGTGCGGGATCACGAGATGCGGCTGCGGGGAGCCGGGGGCGATCGGCTGCGCGGGGGTGTCGAGCGGCACGGCGACCGTCGGCGACGGCCGTGTCGAGGCCACCGCCACCGCCGCCACCGCCGAGAGCACGACCGCGGCGGCCAGGGCGGCGGTCGTCCACGCGCCCGCGCGCCGGCGCAGGAGCCGCCGCCGCGGCGGCGGCGCGGGCTCGGAGGCCGCGAGGGCCTGCGCCGGGGTGGCGGCGACGGCGGGCTGCACGGCCGCCGGGACGGCGGTCGTCTGGGCCCGGCGCCTGGTGGCCGCGCGCGTCGTCGCGACGACGCCGACCACGCATCCCGCGGCGATGGCCGCCGCCGTCCACGTGCGGCTGCTCCGGGTCATGTCAGCCCGTGAATCCCGGCATCCCGTCGGCCTGTGTCGGCCCGACGATGAAGTGCGTCGAGTCGACCACCGCGAGGACGTGGCCGGAGGTGGCGGGAGCGTCGAACGCCGACTGGGCCGGGACGACGCCGGCGACGCGCCGGATCCACGCGGCGTGGCGCGCCTCGACGGCGTGGATCGAGAGGGCGAAGCTCAGGTAGGTCGGCGAGGCGATGCGCGGGGCCTGGCCCTTGTACGCCGAGACGCCGAGGTCCTCGAATGCCACCGCGGTGCGGACGAACGCGTCCTGCGCCTCGGTTGCACCGTGGAAATCGAACTGGGGGCGGGCGACGGCCCGCGATCCGAGCACGCCGAGCAGCGCATGCACGTGGGCGCGCTCGTGGATGCCGACGATGTGGGCGAGGCGGGCCGCCTCGCCGGTCACGGCGTTTATCCGCTCGACCTCGGTGTAGAACGCGGCCTGGAGGTACTCGAGCGTGAGCGCGTAGTTCAGGATCGCGACGTCTCCCTGCGGACCGGACGCGGCCTCGGCACGGCCCGCGGTGACCATTCCCGCCGATCCGATCAGCCCCGCTCCGGCGAGCGTGCGCAGGAGCGTGCGCCGCGTCGCGGGTGCGAGCGGCCCGATCGCCTCCGCGAGCGCGCCGTCGCGGTCGAGCGGTCGCAGCTCGTCGCTCATGCCGCTCCCTTCACGAAGCCGGTGCGGCGGATGGCGGCGGTGACCTGCGCGGCGGTCTGGGCGGGATTCGCGGCTGTCGGGGCCGGCAGCTCGCCCAGGAGGTCGCGGATCCATGCGGCGTGGCGAGCCTCGACCGACACGATCGTCGCAACCGCGGCCAGCGAGGGCTTCGTCAGATTGCCGGCCTGGCCGTCCAGGGCGGCGACGCCGAGATCCTCGAGCGTGCGTGCCGTCGCTGCGAACCGGTCCGAGTTCGTGATTGCGTCGCCGAAGTCGAACGCCGGCGCCGGCTTCGCGCGCGAGCCGAGCGTCTGGCGCAGGAACGCGACGTGGGCGCGCTCGTGGGCGCCGACGATGCGCGCGTACTGGGCGAGCTCACCCGTGAGACCGGCGTGCTGGAGCGCCTGCGCGTAGAGCGCCGCCTGCAGCTCCTCCATCTCGAGCGCGAAGTTCAGGATCGCCACGTCGCCGAGCCGCGATCCCGAGCCGAGCGCCTGCGCGCCGATGCCGCCGACGAGGATTCCGCCCGCGACCAGGCTCGCGGCCGACAGCACCGCGCGGCGGCTGGCCGCGCTCTGCGCCGTCTGCCCCTGTTCCTGTGACAATTACACTCTCCGCAGTCGTCCTACTACACACGGATCGAAGTACAATCTGTTCGATCATACCCACACATTCCCAATTTGAGAAGGTCAGGGCTGCCCGGGGCGCGCGCGCTCGACGCGTGTGAACACGACGGCCGTGGCGCCGCAGACGAGGGCGAGCAGCGCGTAGGACGCCCCCGTCCCCTGCCAGTCGGCGAGGCGCGAGCCGGCCAGTGGGCCGATCACGGCGCCGATGCCCCACATCAGGTTGACGAGCCCGAGGACAACGCCGTGGCCGAGCTGGGCGCGGTCGGCGCCGTCGGTGCTGAGCGGATAGCCGACGGCGTACAGGATCGACTGGACGCCGGAGACGATGATGACGAGCACGACGAAGGCGCCGAGCCCGAGCGGCAGCGCGAAGAGCGCGACGAGCAGCGCAAGCGCCGCGCAGGCCGAGGCGGCCAGCGGCACGCGGCCGACGCGATCGCCGACGCGGGCGGTGACGACCACGACCGCGCCTCCCAGGACGGCGCCGCCGGAGTAGACGAGGCCGATGCCGGCGCGGTCGAGGCCGAGGCTCGCCAGGTGCAGCGGCACGAGCAGCTGCAGCGCACCGCCAACGACCGCCACGACCAGGATCATCGTCACGCTCGCGGCGATCAGCGACTCGCCGAGCGATGCGCGCAGCGCCGACGCCATGCTGGCCTGGCGGTGCGGCTCGATGCGGGTGTCGCGCTCGAGCGCGACCCACACGAGCAGCACGGCGAACAGGCCCGCCATGCCGAGGAACGTGGGCCGGATGCCGATGGTGCTCGTGAGCACGCCGCCGATGAACGGCCCGACGATGATCCCGACGGTCGCGGCCACCTGGGCGTAGCCGACGATCTCGCCCCTCCGCTCCACCGGCGCCCGGGCGGCGAGCCACGCGAGCCCGGCTCCCCAGACGGTCGCGTCCGCGGCACCCTGGAGCAGGCGCGCCACCATCAGCTCCGGAAACGAGTTCGCCAGCGCGAGGCCGACGGTCGCGCCCGCCATCAGCACCGTCCCGATGCCGGTGACGAGGCGGGCGCCGAAGCGGTCGGCCAGGTGTCCGACGGGCACGGACACGACCACGACGGCGAGGCTGAACGCCGCCAGGATCCACGCCACCTGGAGCGTGCTCAGGCCGAGCGCGCGGCGGTAGTGCGGCAGGAGCGGCACAACCGCCGACCACAGCGCGAGGTCGCACACAACCAGCGCGCACACCAGTGTCGTCAGCCGTCGCACGCGGGCATCGTACGATGCGCGCCGCCGCCTGCGACTCCCGGTAGCATGGCGGCCCACCGAGCCTCCGAGGGTATGAGTTGAACTGGGACGTCTTCATCACCTGCGCGGTTACGGGCGCCGGCGACACCGCCGGGCGCAGCCCGCTCGTGCCCGTGGCGCCGGAACAGATCGCGGCGGCCGCGATCGAGGCTGCGCGGGCCGGCGCGGCCATCGCCCACATCCACGTGCGCGACCCGGAGACGGGCAAGGGCGCGCGCGATCCGCGCCTGTACCGCGAGGTCGTCGAGCGCGTCCGCGCCGCCGATGTCGACGTGGTCATGAACCTGACCGCGGGGATGGGCGGGGACCTGGTGCTGGGTGGCAACGACGCCCCGCTCCCGCACGACGCCGCGGCTACGGACATGGTCGGGGCGGAGGAGCGGCTGCTGCACATCGCCGACCTGCGGCCCGAGATCTGCACGCTCGACTGCGGGACGATGAACTTCGCCGCTGGCGGCGACTACGTCATGGTGAACACCCCCGGGATGCTGCGGGCGATGGCCCGGCGTGTGCAGGAGCTGGGTGTGCGCCCCGAGCTCGAGGTGTTCGACACCGGCCACCTGGTGATGGTGAAGCAGCTGATCGCGGACGGCCTGATTGACCCGCCGCCGCTGATCCAGCTCTGCACGGGCATCCCCTACGGCGCGCCTGACGACCCGGGCACGCTGCTTGCCATGTGCAACCAGCTGCCAGCGGACGCCGTGTTCTCGGCGTTCTCGATCGGCCGCATGCAGCTGCCGTTCGTCGCGCTCGCGCCGCTCGTCGGCGGGAACGTGCGCGTCGGCCTCGAGGACAACCTGATGCTCGCGCGCGGCGTGCCGGCCACGAATGCCCAGCTCGTGGAGCGGGCGGTGCAGATCCTGCAGGCGATGAACGTCCGCATCCTCACCGCCGCCGAGGTGCGCACCAAGCTCGGGCTCACACGGCGTGGCTGAGCCGGGCCGCCGGCCGCGGTCGGTGGGTCTGCTCGGCGGCGGCGTGATCGGCGGGGGCTGGGCGGCCCGCTTCCTCCTGAACGGCGTCGACGTGCGGCTGTTCGACCCCGACCCGCTCGCCGCCGAGAAGGTTGACGCCGTGCTTGCGAACGCCCGCCGGGCGTGGGCGCGGCTCACGCTCGCGCCCCTGCCCGGCGAGGGCCGGCTCGAGCTCGTCGCCACGCCGGAGGACGCCGTCGCGGGCGTCGAGTTCGTCCAGGAGAACGCCCCCGAGCGGGAGGGGCTCAAGCGCGAGCTGCTCGCCCGCGCCGGGCGGGCGGCCGACGCCGACGCGGTGTTCTGCTCGTCGACCTCCGGCCTGCGCCCGTCGCTCCTGCAGGCCGACATGCCGCACCCCGAGCGGATGGCCGTCGGCCACCCGTTCAACCCGGTCTACCTGCTGCCGCTCGTCGAGGTGTGCGGCGGCGCGCGCACGGCGCCCGAGACGCTCGCCCGCGCCGCGGCGGTGTACCGGTCGGTGGGGATGGAGCCGCTGCACGTGCGCACCGAGATCGACGGGTTCATCGCCGACCGGCTGATGGAGGCGATGTGGCGGGAGGCGCTCTGGCTCGTCGCAGACGACGTCGCGACGGTGGCGGAGATCGACGACGCGATCCGGCTCGGAGCCGGCCTGCGGTGGTCGTTCATGGGCACCTTCCTCACCTATCGCACCGCGGGCGGCGACGCGGGCATGCGCCACTTCATGGAGCAGTTCGGACCGGCCCTCGAGTGGCCGTGGACGAAGCTGACCGACGTCCCCGAGCTGACGCCCGCGTTCGTCGAGAAGCTCGTGGCGCAGTCCGATGCCCAGGCCGGCGGCAGCTCGATCCGCGAGCTCGAGCAGCTCCGCGACGACTGCCTGGTCGCCGTGATCCAGGGCCTGCGCGCCCAGCACTACGGCGCGGGCGCCGTGCTCGAGCGCTACGAGCGCTCGCTCCTCGACGGGGCCGGGCCGGCCGCCGCCGCGCCCGACCTCTCCCAGCCACTTGCATTGCACGCGGCGACGGTCGCGCCGGAGTGGGTGGACTACAACGGCCACGCCCACGAGAGCCGCTACCTGCAGGTCTTCGGCGACACGACCGATGCGCTGCTGCGCCTGATCGGCGTCAACGCCGCCTACCTCGAGGACACCGGCAGCTACTTCACGGTCGAGACGCACCTCTCGCACCTGCGCGAGGCGACCGCCGGGGAGCGCCTGAGGGCGACCACGCAGCTGCTCGGGTGCGACGAGAAGCGGCTGCATATCTTCCATACGCTGACGCGCAGCGACGGCGAGGCGGTGGCCACGGCCGAGCAGATGATGCTGCACGTCTCGGCTCAGACCGGCCGGGCCGGCCCGGCGGGCGCCGCGGTGCTGGCGCGCGTGCGCGAGATCGCGGCGGCGCAGTCTGCCCTCCCGCGCCCGGAGCGCGCGGGCCGCAGCATCGGCATGGGATAAGGCGACAACCGGGGACTGTCGACAACCGGGGACAGTCCGAAGGCCATCAGCCCTCGCGGCGGGGGGCGCCGCGGCGGCGGCGCAGCTCGGCCAGCGGCGCGAGCGGGTCGAGGCCGTCGCGGGCGAGCAGCAGCATGCTGTGGAACCACAGGTCCGCCACCTCGGCCACCAGGTTGTCGCTCCCCGGCTCGGCCACGAGCACCTCGACGGCCTCCTCGCCCACCTTGCGCTGCGCGCGCTCGCGTTCGCCGGCGAGCAGCCCCGCAACGTAGGAGCCCTCGTCGGCGGAGCTCGCCCTCGCGGCGATGACGTCGCGCAGCTCCGCCAGCACCGGTGCCCCGTCGCCGAAGCACGACACCATGCCGGTGTGGCAGGTCGGACCGGCCGGATGGGCCAGGTACAGCAGCGCATCTGCGTCGCAGTCGGCCCGGATCTCGACGACGCGCAGCACGTTCCCCGATGTCTCGCCCTTCTGCCACAGGCGCCCGCGCGAGCGCGAGTGGAAGTGGGCGAGGCCGGTGCGCCTGGTCGCCTCGAGCGCCTCGGAGTCGACATACGCCAGCATGAGCACGCGCCCTGTGTCCGCGTCCTGGGCGATGCACGGCAGCAGCTCGCCGTCCGGGACCGTCACACCCTCGCCGGCAGGCCGCACGCCGCCACCTCCCGCTTGACGTCGTCGGGCGTCGTCTCGCCGTCGTGGAAGATCGACGCCGCGAGCGCCGCATCGGCGCCCGCCCGCAGCGCGGCCACGATGTCTGCGGCGCCGCCGGCGCCGCCCGAGGCGATCACGGGCACACGCACGCGTGCGCGGATGCGCTCGATCAGCTCGAGGTCGTAGCCGCGCCGGCCGCCGTCGGCGTCGATGCTGGTCACGATCAGCTCGCCGCTCCCGCGCCGGGCCACCTCCTCGGCCCACCCGATCGCCTCGATGCCCGTTGCCTGCATGCCGCCGCGCGAGTATGTCCACCAGCCGCCCTCGCCCCGGGCGGCGTCGATCGCGACGACGACGCACTGGTTGCCGAGCATCTCCGCGAGCGTGTCCACCAGGTCGGGTGTGCGCAGCGCGGCCGAGTTGACCGAGATCTTGTCCGCGCCGGCGAGCAGGAGCTCGCGGGCCCGCTCCGGCCGGTCGATGCCGCCGCCGACGCAGAGTGGCACGTCCACCCGCTCGGCGGCCCGCTCGACCGCGCGTAGGAGCTCCTGCCACGCCTCGGCGTGCGCATCGATGTTGAGCCAAACGATCTCGTCGGCGCCGGCGGCCGCGTAGCGCTCGGCCGCCACCACGGGGTCGCCGCAGTCGCGCAGCTCGCGGAACTGGACGCCCTTCACGAGCCGGCCGCCGCGCACGTCCAGGCACGGGATCACTCGCCTACGCAGCATCGCCGCTCCAGTCGAGGAATGCGCGCAGGAGCCGCCGGCCCGCCGGGCCGCTCTTCTCCGGGTGAAACTGCGTCCCGGCCACGCGCCCCGACCCCACCATCGACGCGAACCGGCGGCCGTCGAGCTCGGTGGTCGCAACCACCGTGGCGGCCGATGCCGGCTCGACGGCATAGGAGTGGGCGAAGTAGCACACCGCAGGCAGCGTCGCCGCGAGCGGGTGGTCGCCGGCGGCGGCGACGTCGTTCCAGCCCATGTGCGGCAGCCGGCCGGCGTACGTCATGGGCGTCGCCCGGCCCGGCAGCAGGCCGAGGCAGCGGACGTCGCCCTCGTCGCTTGCGTCGAACAGCAGCTGCATGCCGAGGCAGATGCCGAACACGTGGCCGCCCGCTTCGGCGACGGCGCGGATCGCGCGCACGAGGCCGTGCCGCTCGAGGGCGGCCATCGCCGCACCGGCCGCGCCGACCCCGGGCACGAGCACGCGCCGGGCGGCGGCCACACGGCCGGCGTCGGCGGTCACGGTCACCGTCGCACCGGCCCGCTCCAGGCCGTGGCGCAGGCTGCGCAGGTTGCCGGCGCCGTAGTCGACCACGCAGACGTCGCTCACATGCTGCCCTTCGTGCTCGGCACGGCGCCGCCCCGGCGCGGGTCGGGCTCCCACGCCTGCCGCAGCGCGAGCGCGAGCGCCTTGAAGGCCGCCTCGAGCAGATGGTGATCGTCGTCGCCCGTGCCCGACAGGTGGATGCCGATGCGGCCGTGGCGCGAGAGGCTGTCGAAGAAGTGCGGGACGAGCGTTGCCGGGAGCGCGCCGACGCGATCGCCGCGCAGCGGCAGCTCGATACGGGCGATGCCGCGGCCGCCGAGGTCGACCACCGCATGGGCGACGGCCTCGTCGAGCGGCGCGCGCGCGTCGCCGAACCGGCGGATACCGGTGCGCTCCCCGAGGGCGCGGTCGAGCGTCGCACCGAGCACGATCGCGACGTCCTCGACCGTGTGGTGCTCGTCCACCCACAGGTCGCCTGCGCAGTGCAGCTCGAGGTCGATCAGCGAGTGGGCCGCAAGCGCCGTCAGCATGTGGTCGAGCATGCCGATCCCGGTGGCGACTGCCGCCCGGCCCGACCCGTCGAGGGCAATGCGGCAGCGGATGTCCGTCTCGCGCGTGCGCCGCTCGGTCGCGCCCGTTCGCACCGGCGCCTCCTGCGCGGCGGGCGCAGGCACTGCGGCGCCGAGCGCCGCGAGCAGGCGATCGTCGTCGGCGGGCGTGGCGACGCTGATGCGGATCGAGCTCGCAAGCAACGGATCTGCGAACGTGCGCACGACGAGGCCCTGCTCGAGCAGCTCGCGCGCGAACGGCTCCGCCGGCCGGCCGAGGTCGGCCAGCACGAAGTTCGTACACGAGTCCGGCACCGGGTAGCCCGCGGCGCGCAGACCGGCGGCGATGCGGTCGCGCTCCGTGCGCGTCGCCCGTGCGTGCGCGCGCATGTCGTCGAGGTGGCCGAGCGCGATCTCGGCCAGCGCCGCCGCGTGCACGCCGATCGACGCCGGCGGGCGCACGGCGTTCAGCCGCGCCGCCAGCTCGGGCGGGGCGATGATGTAGCCGACGCGGATGCCCGCGAGCGCGAACGCTTTGGAGAACGTGCGCAGCACGACGGTGTTCTCGCGCTCGCGCACGAGGCCCGCCAGGTCGCGGCCGCCGAACTCGACGTAGGCCTGGTCGATCACGACGAGCCCGCCGCGCTCGGCGACGTCCTCGGCGACCGCGTCCGCTCCGGTCGGGTTGTGCGGGGCGCACACCCAGGTCAGGTCGGCCGGCGTGTCGGGATCGTGCACGAGCTCGGCGCCGCAGAGCCGGGTCACGACCCCGTAGTAGCCGTAGTGGGGCCGGCGCACGTACGCCCGCCGACCGGGGCCGAGCACGAGCAGGCCGCACAGGAGCAGCGCCTCGTCGGCGCCGGCCGTCGGCACGATCTGCTCGGCCGGGAACCCGGCGTACGCTGCGATCGCCTCGCGCAGGCGCGTGTAGGTCGCGTCCGGGTACGACTCGGGTCCGACCCGGGCGAGCCGGGCCAGCTCGCCGGCGTACCACTCGGGCCGGGTCGCCGATGTGTTCATGTCGAACCGCGCCAGCGGCGCGTCGGCCGGCAGCGTGTCCTGCCAGCGGTAGGCGACGAGCTCGCGCAGCTCGGGGCGGATGAGGTCGATCGCGCTCACGGGATCAGATGGTGGATGGGCAGGACGAGCAGCGACCGCGCCCCGGCCGCGCGCAGCGGCTCGAGCAGCTCCATCACCTGGCGCTGCTCGACCACGGCGTGCACCGAGTGCCAGCCGGGCTTGGCAAGCGGCAGGACGGTCGGCGAGTCGAGCCCGGGCAGGAGCGCGACGATCTGGTCGAGCGAGGCGTCCGGCGCGTTCAGCATCAGGTAGCGGCGGTTGCGGGCGACGATGACGCTCCTCACCACCGTTGCGAGCTCGTCGGCCACCTTGCGCTGGGCGGGGTCGAGGTCGGGCCGCGCGGCCAGCACGGCCTCGGACTCGAGCACCGTCGCGATCGGCCGCAGGCCGTTCTGGCGCAGCGTCTCGCCGCTCTGGACGAGGTCGACAACGGCCTCGGCGGCGTCGAGGCGCGGTGCCAGCTCGACCGATCCGCGCACGGCCACCGTCTCGACCGTAAGGCCGCGCTCCGCGAAGAACCCGGCCGCGATGCGCGGGTGCGACGTCGCCACCCGGCGGCCGTCGAGATCGGAGATGGACGTGATCGCCGTCGCGGCCGGCACGGCCACCTGGAGCGAGCAGCGGCCGAATCCGAGCGCGACCAGCTCCTCGAGCCCGGCACCGCTCTCGGTCACCTGATCGCGGCCGGCCACTGCGGCTTCGACCGCGCCGTCGGCCGCCCACGCCGGCATGTCCTCGGCGCGCGTGAACAGCACCTCAACGTCCCACTGGGAGCAGTGCGCGTAGAGCGCGCGCCCGTTGCCCTCGAGCTCGAACCCGGCCGCGCGGACGAGGTCGAGTGCGGGCTCGTGCAGCCGCCCCTTGGAGGGCAGCGCCAGCCGGAAGCGCCTGCTCATCTGCGCCGCCTGCGCCGGTCGAGCACGAGCCGGTAGCCGCCCTCGCCGTGCCGCAGCCAGTGCGCCACGCGGGTGACGGTCGCCGTCGAGCCACGCACGCGCTTGGCCACCTCGGCGTAGGCGACCCCCTGGTCGAGCAGGCGGGCGGCGTGCCAGCGGTGCGAGAGCACCTCGAGCTCGTGCAGCGAGCACACGTCGCGCATGAACGCGGCCACCTCGTCGCGGCTGCGGAGCGAGAGCAGCGCGTCGCATAGGTCGTCGACGTCGGCGGTGCGCCAATCGGCCGGTGCCGCGCTTGCCAATTGGGTGTCTGGGGCGGTCTCTGTCATCGTGATACCATTTTAGCATGCTAAAACGCGATGATGCGCCGATCGACCTGCGGCTCGGCCGGGCGATCCCTGCCGTCGACCTGCTCGGCGGTGAGGTGGTGCGGCTGCACCAGGGCCGCTACGACCGCGTCACCGCCTTCGCGGCCGATCCGGTCGCGCTCGCCGAGGGCTATGCCGCGGCGGGCGCACCGTGGCTGCACGTCGTCGACCTCGACGCGGCGCGCACGGGCGAGCGCTCCGCCGGGCATGCCCGCACCCTGCGGCGGCTGCGGGCGGTGCCGGGGCTGCGGGTGCAGCTCGGCGGTGGCGTCCGCACCGGCGCGCAGATCCTGGCGGCGCTCGAGGGCGACGCCGACCGCGTGATGGTGGGCACGCTGGCGGCATCGGCGCCCGACCTGGTGGGCCGGCTCGCCGCCGAGACGGGTCGGGTCATCGTGGCGCTCGACTGCCTCGACGGCCGCGTGCGCACACACGGCTGGCTCGAGGACACGGGCGCCGAGCCGGCGGCGTTCGTCGCCCGCCTCACGGCCGCCGGCGCGCGCGACTTCCTGGTGACCGGGATCGATCGGGATGGCACCGGCCTCGGCCCCGACCTCGGCCTGCTGCGCAGCCTGCGCGCGGCGGTGCCCGGACTGCTCCTGGCGGCCGGCGGGGTGGGATCGGTGGCGGACGTCGACGCGGCCGTCGAGGCGGGCGCCGATGCGGTCGTCGTCGGGCGCGCGCTGCTGGACGGCACCATCGCGTTTGCATAGAAATCCGCATGTATGTATGATCATGCATCATGCCTGATCGCAGACAGCTGATCGCGTCCCTGCTCGACCGCCGCCCGGTCACGTCCCAGCCCCAGCTCGTCGAGCTCCTGGCCGACCAGGGCGTGCACGTCACACAGGCCACCGTGTCGCGTGACCTCGAGCGCCTCGGCGCAGTGCGCGTCCGCAAGGGCGGGCACCTGGTCTACGCGCTCCCGTTCGAGGACGAGCCCGCCGACCCGCTCACGCGGCTGCGCGACGCGCTGCTGCTCGTGCGCAGCATGGAGTCGTCGGGCAACATGGCCGTCCTGAAGACGGCGCCCGCAAACGCCATGCCGGTCGCGCGGGCGTTCGACGTCGCCGACCTGCCCGAGGTGATCGGGACGGTGGCCGGCGACGACGTCGTGCTCGTCGTCGCGCGCGAGCCGTTCTCGGGCGCCGACGTGCTCGAGCTGTGCGACCGGATCGGGACGGAGGCGGCGCATGCCCACGCATGACCTCGTGATCGAGGCGCCCATGGCGGCGGCCGGGCTCAAAGGCCTGGACTTCCTGCGCGTCGATGACCTGAGCGGCGCCGCCATCGAGGCCGTGCTCGACCTCGCCGACCACCTGAAGTCGCTGCAGGCGCGGCGGCTGCCGCATCCATGGCTCGCCGGCCGCACGCTGGGAATGATCTTCGAGAAGCCGTCCACGCGCACGCGCGTCTCATTCGAGGTCGGGATGGTGCAGCTGGGCGGCCACGCCGTGCATCTTTCGAGCAGCGAGAGCCAGCTCGGGCGCGGCGAGCCGGTGCAGGACACGGGCGCCGTGCTCTCGCGCTACCTCGACGCAATCGTGATCCGCACGCACGAGCACGAGCGCGTGGCCGAGCTCGCCGCCGCGGCGTCGGTGCCCGTCATCAACGGACTCACGGACGAGCACCACCCGTGCCAGGCGCTCGCCGACCTGCAGGTGCTGCGCGAGCGGTTCGGCGGCCTCGCCGGCCGGCGCCTGGCCTGGGTCGGCGACGGCAGCTCGAACGTGTGCCACTCGCTCGCGACAGCCGCGGTCATGACCGGCATGGAGGTCGTCGTGGCTGCGCCCGACGGCTACGCGCCCGTGCCGGCGGAGCTGGGCGCCGCCGCGGCGGTCGTCGAGGTCGTGACAGACCCGGTGGCCGCAGTCACAGGCGCCGACGCGGTCGTCACCGACACGTTCACGAGCATGGGGCAGGAGGCCGACCACGACCGCCGGCTGGCCGACCTCGCCGCGTACCAGGTGAACGCAAAGCTGCTGCGCCATGCGGCGCCGGCGCACGTCGTGCTCCACTGCCTGCCGGCGCACTGCGGCGAGGAGATCACCCACGACGTGCTCTGGGGACCGAGCTCGGCGGTGTGGGACGAAGCGGAGAACCGGCTGCATGCGCAGAAGGCGCTGCTGGCCATGATCGTCGAATAACGATGACGGAAGGATTGACCTGTGTCTGAGAAGATCGTGCTCGCGTATTCGGGTGGCCTGGACACGTCGGTGGCGCTGCGCTGGCTCGCCGACGAGTACGGCGCCGAGGTGATCGCCCTGCTGGTGGACGTCGGCCAGGGCATCGACCCCGAGCAGGTCGAGCGCCGTGCGCGCGCCGCCGGGGCCGGCGAGGTCGTCATCGTGGACGCGCGCGAGGAGTTCGCCACCGAGTTCGTCCTGCCGGTGCTGCAGGCGGGCGCCCTGTACGAGGGCCGCTATCCGCTCGTCTCGGCCCTGTCGCGGCCGCTGATCGGCAAGTGGCTCGTACGTGTGGCGCGCGAGCACGGCGCCACCGCCGTCGCTCACGGCTGCACGGGCAAGGGCAACGACCAGGTGCGGTTCGAGACCGCCGTCGCGGCGCTCGCGCCCGACCTGGCCGTGCTCGCGCCGGTGCGCGACTGGGGCATGACCCGCGAGCAGGAGATCGCCTACGCCCACGAGCATGGCATCGAGGTGCCGGTCAAGTCGGGCGCGGCCTACTCGATCGACCACAACCTGTGGGGCCGCTCCATCGAGGCCGGCCCGCTCGAGGATCCGTGGCTCGATCCGCCCGAGGAGGCCTATGCGCTGACCATGGCGCCGGAGCGCGCATTCTCGGCGCCGGGCGAGGTCGAGGTCGAGTTCGAGGCCGGCGTGCCGGTCGCGATCGACGGCGAGAGGATGAGCCTCGTCGACCTGATCGCGCGGGCCGCCGCGCTCGCGGGAGCTCACGGTGTCGGCCGTCTCGACATGATCGAGAACCGGCTCGTCGGCATCAAGAGCCGCGAGGTGTACGAGACGCCGGCCGCGGCGCTCCTGATGGCGGCATACGCCGGCGTCGAGGAGCTCGTGTGCGAGCGCGATCTCGCCCATGCCAAGGCCGAGCTGGCCGGCCGCTACGCGACGCTGGTCTACAACGGCCTGTGGTTCTCGCCGCTGCGGGCCGCGATGGCGGCCTTCATGGATACCACCGCCGGCGTCGTGTCCGGCACGGCTCGGGTGCGCCTGTACCGGGGCAGCTGCGGCGTCACCGGCCGCAAGGCGGTCTCGTCGCTGTACGACCACGGGCTTGCCACCTACGAGCAGGGCGACAGCTTCCAGCACGGTGCCGCCGCCGGCTTCATCCACGTATGGTCGCTCCCGACCAAGACGTGGGCGGCGGCAGCGGCGGAGGTGCCGGAATCGCAGAAGCAGGCCGCACCGGCGTGAGCTCCGCCCTCTGGGCCGGACGGCTGGCCGGGGGCCTGCACCCCGACGTGCTGGCCTTCACGGCCTCGCTCGAGGTCGATCGGCGGCTGCTGCCTTTCGACCTGCGGGCATCGGCCGCGCATGCGCGCATGCTCGGCCGCCAGGGGCTGATCCCGGCCGAGAAGGCGGAGCAGATCTGCGCCGCACTGGCAGCCGTCGAGATCGAGCCCGACGCCAGCGACGAGGATGTCCACTCCGCCATCGAGCGGCTGCTGGGCGAGCTCGGGCCGTGGGTGCACGCGGGCCGCAGCCGCAACGACCAGGTGCAGACGGCGATGCGTCTGTGGGTGAAGGACGCCTGCGACCGGCTCGGAGGCGGCGTGCGCGACCTGGCGCTGGCCCTGCTCGACGTGGCCGACCGCGACGGCGACGCGCTCATGCCCGGCTACACGCACGGCCAGCGCGCCCAGCCGATCTGGCTCGGCCAGCACCTGGCGGCGCATGTGTGGTCGCTGCGGCGTGACATCGCCCGCTTCGCCGGCGTGCGCGCGACCGCCGACGTGAGCCCGCTCGGCGCCGGCGCGCTCGCCGGGTCGAGCCTGCCGCTCGATCCGGCCTCGGTTGCCGCCGAGCTCGGGTTCGCAGCGGTGTTCGAGAACTCGATGGACGCCGTCTCCGACCGCGACTATTGCGCCGAGCTCGTGTTCGCGTGCACGCTCGCCTTTGTGCACCTGTCGCGCCTGGCCGAGGAGCTCGTGCTGTGGACGTCGGCCGAGTACGGCTTCGCCCAGCTTGACGACTCGGCCGCCACCGGCTCGTCGATCATGCCGCAGAAGAAGAATCCCGACGCCGCCGAGCTCGCCCGCGGCAAGGCGGGAACCGCCATCGGCCGCCTGGCGGGCCTGCTTGCGACGCTCAAGGGCCTGCCGCTCGCCTACAACCGCGACCTGCAGGAGGACAAGCGCGCGTGCTTCGACCAGGTCGACGACCTGCTCGGCGCCCTGGCCGCGCTGCGCGTGTGCGTCGAGGGCCTGCAGGTCGATCGCGACCGGATGGCCGCCGCCGCGTCCGACGGCACCACCGTCGCCACCGACCTGGCGGAGCAGCTCGTGAAGGACGGCGTGCCGTTCCGGCACGCGCACGCCGAGGTGGCCGCCCGCGTGGCCGCGGGCGAGCGCTTCGACTCGCCGACGGCGGCCGACGCCGCAAGTGGCCGCCAGCCGCGGGCGGCGTTGCATGCCCAGCTCGCGCGGGCGCGATCGGCGGTGACCGATGGCTGACCGCAACCAGGGGCTGCGCACGATCGTGGTCGTCAAGGTCGGGTCGAGCACGCTCGTCGATTCGGGCGGCCTGCCGCGGCTCGACGTGTTCACACGCCTCGCGTGCGAGTGCGCCGATCTCGTCGCCGCGGGCACGCCCGTCGTCGTGGTCAGCTCGGGCGCCGTCGCTCTGGGGCTGGGTGAGCTCGGAAGGACGGTCAAGCCTCGTGCGATGGGCGACCTGCAGGCGGCGTCGGCGCTCGGCCAGACGCTGCTCCAGCTGCACTGGGGCGGCGCGTTTGCCGGGCGCAGCCTGCGCGCCGGCCAGGTACTGCTCACCGAGGCCGACATCCACCGCCGCAGCTCCTACGTGAACGCGCGCCGAGCGCTGCGGCGGCTGCTCTCGTGGGGCGTCGTCCCGGTGGTGAACGAGAACGACTCCACCGCCACCGACGAGATCACCTTCGGCGACAACGATGCCCTCGCTGCCCACGTGGCGCTGATGCTCCAGGCCAGGCTGCTCGTGCTCCTGACCGACATCGACGGCGTCTACGACCGCGACCCGGCTCGCGCAGACGCGCGCCTGATCCCGGAGATCGCGCACCCGGCCCAGGCCGACGCGGTCGACGTCTCGGCACCGGGCGGCTCGGGCTGGGGGTCGGGCGGGATCGCGGCCAAGCTGCGCTGTGCCGGCATCGCCAGCGCGGGGGGCGTCGAGGCGGTGATCGCCTCGGGCCTCGCGCCGGGCGCGATCACGGCCGCCGCCAACGGCCAGGCGGCCGGGACGCGCTTCCCGGCGGCCGCGCAGCTGCCGTCGGCGTACAAGCTGTGGCTGCGCCACGGCACCCCCGTCCGGGGCCGGCTCGTGTGCGACGACGGCGCCCGCCGGGCGGTCGCCGAGCGCGGCACGAGCCTGCTGCCGGTAGGCTTGGTGGCGGTGGACGGGACATTCAGCGCGGGCGACGCGGTCGAGCTGGTCGGCCCCGACGGCGGTGCGTTCGCCGTCGGCGTCAGCCGCTACGAGGCCGGCGAGCTGGCCCAGGCGGCCGGCCGGCGCGGGCTGCCCGAGGCCGTGCGCCGCGACGACCTGGTGCTGCTGTGAGCATCGCTCCCCCGCCGACCGATGTCCGCGGCGCCGCCCGGCGGCTGGCGGCGACCTCGACCGCCGAGCGCGACGCTGCGCTCGAGCAGATCGCCCTCGGCCTCGAGCGCCGCACCGGCGAGATCCTGGCCGCGAACGCGATCGACGGCGAAGCGGCGGCGGGCGAGCGGCCGGCGATCCGCGACCGGCTCGCGCTCGACCCCGAGCGGGTCGCCGCCCTGGCCGCGGCGGTGCGCGCCGTTGCCCGGCTGAACGATCCGGTCGGCCAGACCATCCGCGAGTTCACGCCGCCGAGCGGGATCCGCATCCGCAAGCTGCGCGTGCCGCTGGGCGTCGTGCTCGTGGTCTACGAGGCGCGTCCGAACGTGACGGTCGACGCCGCCGCCCTGTGCCTGAAGTCCGCCAATGCCTGCATCCTGCGCGGCTCGCGGATGGCGGCGCACACGAACCGCGTGCTCGTGGACGTCGTCCGTGAGGCGCTCGTGGCGGCGGGGCTCCCCGCCGACGCGGTGACGGCGGTCGAGGGCGGCCATGCCGAGCTGGGCGAGCTGATCGCCGATCCGGCGACGGCCGACGTCGTCATCCCGCGCGGCGGCGAGGAGCTGAAGAAGCTCTTGCTGCGCGAGTCGCGCATCCCCGTGCTGGCCGCGGCCGGCGGCAACTGCCACGTCTACGTCGATGCGACCGCCGACGCCGACCAGGCGGTCGCGATCGTCCTGAACGCGAAGGTGCAGCGCCCGGGCGTATGCAACGCCGCCGAGACCGTGCTCGTGCACCGCGACCGGCCCGAGCTGCTCGAGCGGATCGAGGCCGCGCTCGAGTCCGCCGGGGTCGAGCTCGCCTACGGCGACGAGGCGTTCGAGACGGAGTTCCTGGACATGAAGATCGCGGTTGGCACGGTCGACTCGGTGGACGCCGCCATCGCGCACATCAACCGCTACGGCACCGGCCACTCCGAGGCGATCGTCACACAGGACGACGAGGCGGCGGCGCGATTCTGCAACGAGGTCGATGCCGCGGCCGTGTACGTCAACGCCTCCACCCGCTTCACCGACGGTGGCGAGTACGGCATGGGCGCCGAGATCGGCAACTCGACGAGCCGCCTGCACGCCCGCGGCCCGGTCGGGCTCGAGGAGCTGACGACGACCAAGTACGTCGTCCATGGCGACGGCCACATCCGCGCCTAGCGGAAGAGCAGGCCCGGGGCTCCCTCACAGCGGAGCCCCGGGCCGTTCCCCCTCCGGGGGACCTTTGATCAGTGGTGGTGTGAGACCTCACCCGTGATCGGGTTCAGGATCAGCCTGCCGTCATGCGGATGACCGAAGCTGAACATGCCGTCGAGTGAGCCCGCTCGTGCGTCGAACGACTGGTTGCCGATGCGACCCAGGCTCCAGTTGTCCTCGACGAAGCGCAGGATCGAGGTCTGGTCGGTGAGGGCGTTGTCGACGGAGTTGCGGCGTGCCCACGGCGAGACGACGAGCAGCGGCAGCCGCGGCCCGTATCCGCACCGGTCCTGGTAGGCGCCGGCGGCGGCGATGCCGCAGTGGCCCGGGCCGGTCAGGGCGTCGTTCGCCGGATCGTTCGACTGGTTGACGATCGGCGGCATCACATGGTCGTACCAGCCGTCGGAATCGTCATACGCGATCACGACGGCCGTCGACCGCCACGAGGGCAGCCGCTGCAGCCGGTTGATCGTCTGCACGATGAAGTGCTGCTCGTCCAGCGGATCGGAGTAGTCGGCGTGGCCGTCCTGGTACTTCGCAGGCTTGAGGAAGCTGACCGCGGGCAGGTTGCCGTGATCCACGGCGGCCCAGAAGCTGCTCAGGTCGTACTGGTGCTTGGCCTGGTCGGTATGGCCGATCATCGCCACGGACGACGGCGGCAGGTGGTGCGGGTTCGCCGTCGCCTTGTAGTACTGGAACGGCTCGTGATGGGGGCTGTAGTCGGAGACCACGACGCCGCCGATGTTCGTGTGCGACGAGCCGCAGACGGCCTTTCCGCCCACGCGTGAGGTCGGCTTGAAACCGCCCTGGAACCAGCCCCAGGTGACCCCGTGGCGGTTCAGGAGCTCGCCGACGTTCGTGCCGGTCAGGTTGGCCGTGTCGGTGCTCGAGCAGTCGTCATAGGCCGGGTCGGGATCGCCGATGATCGTGCCGTTTGCGATCTCGTCCGGCCGGTTGGGCAGCGGCGTGCCGTGCGTGTTGCCCGACACCAGGTTGATCGCGCCAGGGGTCGAGGGGCCGAACGTCGTGCCGTACGAGTTGTCGTTCAGCGCGTAGTGCTGCGCGTAGTTCCAGAGCGCGGTCACCGTGTTGCCGTCGTAGTAGCCCATCACATCGCTCGTGCGGCACGGCCGCGTCGAGCCGCCGGGAGCCGGCGTGTACGCGGCGCCGTCGAACTGCACGAACATGTCGAGGAGCCCCGCGTTGTACGACTGCTGCTCCGGCGTGTAGTCGTGGTTCTGGTCGCACGTGATCGGCTCGGAGCGATCGAACCGGAACGGGTTGTGCAGGTTGGTGTTCTGCGTGAGGAGCGCCGTCGTGAGGCCGTTTATGCTCGGCGTGCCCGGCGCGGGGGTGAAGCGCGGCTCGCCGGCCGGGTTGGTGGCGAACGGATAGGTGCCGAAGTAGTGGTCGAAGGACACGTTCTCGTCGAAGATCACCACCAGGTGCTTGATCGGCGTGTGGCCGGCGTCGCTGGCGGCCGCGCCGCCGCTCGCCGACGCTGAAACGGGTGCAGCCAGGATCGCCCCGGCCGCGATGCAGCCCAGAAGGAGCCGTCGAACGCTCACCATGCCTCCTTGTCCGAAAAGAGTGAGGTCGCGGCGCGCCCGGGGGAGCGCGCCGCTTCGGTACGGCGACGCCAGTTTCGCCCTTCCGTAGCCGCCGGGGGTTACGACGCGGAAAACCATTCGTAAATGTGTGGTGAAGGACGTGGTAGCGTCACCGGCCGATGCGGCTGTGCCTGATGATCGAGGGCCAGGAGGGCGTGACCTGGCCACAGTGGCTGGCGCTTGCGGAAGCCTGCGAGCGCGACGGCCTCGAGGGCCTCTTCCGCTCTGACCACTACATGGGTCTCGGCGGGGATGCCGGCGGGTCGCTGGACGCCTGGACGACCCTGGCCGGCCTGGCCGCGCGCACCGAGCGGATCCGCCTGGGGACGATGGTGTCGCCGGCGACGTTCCGCCACCCGTCGGTGCTCGGGCGGGCGGCAACGACCGTCGACCACATCTCGGGCGGCCGCGCCGAGCTCGGCCTGGGGGCGGGCTGGCACGAGCGCGAGCACGCCGCCTTCGGCTTCCCCTTCCCGCCGCTCGGCGAGCGCATGGAGGTGTTCGAGGAGCAGGCCGAGATCATCGTCGGGCAGTGGACGACGCCCGGGTTCTCATACGACGGCGCGCACTACCGGCTGGATGCCTGCGACGCGCTGCCGCTGCCGGTGCAGCGCCCGCACCCGCCGCTGATCGTCGGCGGCTCGGGCCGGCGGCGCAGCGTCACGGTCGCGGTCCGGCTGGCGCAGGAGTACAACCTGGTCTCGGGCACGGCAGCCGAGGCCCGCGCGCTGCGGGCGCGGCTGGACGAGGCGTGCGAGCACGAGGGCCGCGATCCGGCGACGCTCGTCCTCTCGATGATGACCACCGTTTGTCTGGGCGCATCCGAGGCCGATGCCCTGCGCCGCGCGCAGGTGATGATCGACCGGGGCATTGAGGAGGGCGACGCGGCGGCGCTCCTGCGCGAGCACCGTGACACCTGGGTGTGCGGCTCGGTCGCGCAGGCGGCGGAGCACGTGGCCGAGCTGCGCGCGGCCGGCGTCGAGCGGATGATGCTGCAGCACCTGCTGCACGACGACCTCGAGGCGGTGGCGCTCATGGGCACCGACCTCGCCGCGGCGATCAGCTGAAGCGGGCGCGCAGGCGCGGCATGACGTCGGCGGCGAAGCGGCGGATGAAGCCGGGCTGGTCGTCGCCGGGGCCGTGCACGATCAGGTGGCGGAACCCGAGCTCGACGTAGGCCGCGATGCGCTCGCACACCTCGTCGGGATCGGCCGAGACGATGAAGCGGCTCTCGGGGCGCACCTCGGGGCGGTCGGCCAGCCGCTCGAGCTCGAGCGGGTCGTCCACCCCCTGCTTGGCCTCGGCGGGGAGGGCGAGCGGCGCCCAGTAGCGGCAGTCGGCGATCGCGGTGTCGACGTCGGCCGCATAGGACACCTTCACCTCGAGCATGCGCTCGTAGGTGTCCGGGTCGCGTCCGGCCTTGGCGACCCCCTCGGCGACGGCGGGCAGCAAGGTCTCGGAGTAGAGCGCGGCCGGCTTTCCGCTGGTCGTGATGAAGCCGTCGCCGACGCGGCCGGCGAACCGGGCCGCCCGCGGGCCGGCCGCCGCCACGAGCACCGGCAGCGGCGCGGCGGGGCGGTCGTAGACCGTCGCCCGGGCCGTGCGGTACCAGCGCCCCTCGTAGGTGACCCGCTCCTCGGTCCACAGCCGCCGCATCAGCTCGACCGCCTCTTCGAGCCGGCCGAGGCGCTCCGAGAACCCCGGCCACTCCATCGCCGTCGCGGGCACCTCGTTGACCGACTCGCCGGTGCCGACGCCGAGGAAGATGCGCCCCGGCGCCAGGTTTTCGATCGTCGCGAACGCCTGGGCGAGCACGGAGGGGTGAAAGCGCATCGTCGGCGTCGAGACGCTCGTCCCGAGCCGGGCGCGCGTCGTCGTCGCCGCGAGCGCGCCCAGCCACGGCAGCGCCGCCGGCGCGTGGCCGCCCGTATGCCGGAACGGCTGGAAGTGGTCGGAGACGGCGATGCTCTCGAACCCGGCTTCCTCGGCAAGCTGGGCGTATCCGAGCAGGTCGCGGGCCGGGAACTGCTCCGCCGAGGCCTTGTAGCCGATCTCGAGCATCCCGTCGAGTGTAGGCGTAAAGGGTTCGTTAGCGGCGACACCCCGGAGGTAGAGTCAGACGGAACTCGGAGGCACACGGGAGGTGGGGATGATGAGGCACGGACTCGGACGGTCCCTGACGGCCGCGGTGGTGGTCGGGGTGGTGTTCGCGGCGCCCGCGTCGGCGGCGACGCTGGCCGACTGGGAGATGAACGAGGGCCCGGGCGCCCACACGATGACCGACTCGAGCGGTCACGTGAACGGGACGATCGGCTCGGCGGTGCAGACCGGCGTGAGCGTGATGGGCGCGACGGCCTACCGGTGGGTGTTCACGAGCCCGACGGCGCCGCCGGCCAAGCCGCAGCGGCTCGTGCAGGCCAATAGCTCGACGCTCAACCCGGGCTCGGGCAGCTACACGGTGCAGCTGCGCTACCGCACGACGAAGCACTTCGGCAACATCGTGCAGAAGGGGCAGGCGGGGTCGGCCGGCGGGTACTTCAAGATCGAGAACCCGGGCGGTCACCTGAACTGCGTGTTCCGCGGCACGAACTCGGCAGGGGCGTTCCAGCGCAAGGCGGTTGAGTCGCCGGCAGTCCTGAGCGACGGCGCCTGGCACATCGCGACGTGCACGCGCACCGCGAACGCGCTCACGCTGAACATCGACGGCAAGGTCGTCGCGACGGCGAAGGGCAGCTCCGGCAACATCTCCAACCCGCGGCCGATCACGATCGGCGGCAAGCTCGCGTGCGATCAGATCAAGACGAGCTGCGACTACTTCACCGGCGACATCGACTACATCCGGATCTCGAACTAGCGGCTCGCCTGTGAGACCTGTGTCGTGACCGGGGACTGTCCCCACGTGGGACAGTCCCCGGTGCTCGGCTTGCCGCCTACGATGCGGGCGTGGACACCGACGTCCTCGTCCCGCTGAAGCGCCTCGATGCCGCCAAGACCCGGCTTGCGTCCGCGCTCACGCCGGCAGAGCGGCGGCGGCTGATGGCGGCGATGGTGGCCCATGTCGTCCGCACGGCGCTTGCGGCGGATGTGGGCCGGGTGGCCATCGTCAGCTCGGACCCCGACGGCCCGGCGTTCGCGGCTCGGCTGGGCGTCGAGTGCGTCTCGGATGCCGGCCGCGCGTGGAATGCCGGCCTCGCCCACGGCCGGGGGCTGCTGCGTGCGCCCGCCGCCGCGGTGCTCTACCTGGCTGGTGACCTGCCCCTGGTCGAGCCCGGCGACGTCGTCGCACTTGTCGGATCGAGCGCCGAGGCGACCGCCGTCGTCGGCCGCGCGCACGACGGCGGCACGAACGCGCTCTGGGTCGCGCCTGCCGGCGCGCTCGAGCCCGCGTTCGGCACGCGCGGGAGCGCGACCGTGCACGCCGCGCGTGCCGTCGCGGCCGGCCTGCGCGTCGTCATGCTCGATCGCCCCGGCCTCGCCCGCGACGTCGACACGCCCGGCGACCTCGCCTTCGTCCGCGCGCTGCTGGCGGACGGGGCCGGCGTGCTCTGAGGGCCCTCACCCCAAGCCTCGCCTACCGGAACAGATCCTCAGCCTCGTCGCGCACCAGCTCCCGTCCTGACCCGTCGCCCGTGGCGCCGAACCCGCGGATGAGCGCGGCCGGCACCCGCTCGAGCTTGCCCAGTACGAGGTCGGCCGCAGCGGCCAGCTCGTCGGCGACGGCGACGGCGGTCGTGCGCAGCTCGTAGCCGGTCGGGTCGACCGTCCCGGCGTAGGCGCGGATGGCCTCGACGCCGCTCACGCCGATGGCGGTGCCGACGATCCCGCGCCGCAGCGCGCGTCCCATCGTGTCGGCGACGACCACGGCCACGCGCGCGCCGCTGCGCCGCTCGAGCTCGGCCCGGAGCGCCGCAGCCGAGGCGTCGGGGTCCACCGGCAGGAGCACGGCCCAGCCGGCGGCCGGCCCGTTCGAGCGGTCGATGCCGGCGCTCGCGCACACGAACCCGTGGTGGGTCTCGGCGATCAGCAGGCCGCCGCGCCGGCGGACGATGCGCCGGCTCTCGCGCAGCACGAGCTCGGCCATGCGCGGGTCGCCGCCCTCGCTGCTCAGCTCGAGCGCGGCCGGCGACGGCTCGACCGTGGCCAGCTCGACCACCCGCCCCTCGCTCTTTGCGACCGCCTTGTGGGCGATCACCACCACGTCGCCGTCGCGCAGCGGCGGGGCGGGGGCGAGCACGAGCTGCGCCAGGTCGCAGCCGGCCGCGATCTCGCCCTCGTGCCGGAGCGCGAGGATCTCGAGCCGGCCGCTCACGGGCCGGTGCCGGCGGCGGCGAGCGCCTCGACGGCGAGCGCGCGCTTCGCGTCGGCGTCGGCCATGATCGTGGCGGTCACCCGCGGCCGCAGGCCGAGCGCCTCGACCCGGCGGGCGGCGGCCGCGTCCTCGCGGTCGATCACGAGCGCGCCGGCGAGCGACCGGTAGATGCCGGCGACGCCGACCGCCGATGTCTCGTGCCCGAGCGTCGAGAGCATCGCCGCGGCCGGCCCGCGCAATGCCCTGCCCGCCACGATCGGGCTGACCGCGACCACGTCGTCGCGGCGCGCCTCGACCGCTGCGCGGATCCCGGGCACCGCCAGGATCGGGTCGATCGAGATGAACGGGTTGGAGGGCGCGATCACGACGACGTCCGCCGCGGCGATCGCGTCGAGCACCCCCGGCGCGGGCCGCGCCGCCTCGGCCCCGTCGAAGCGGATCCCGAAGCACCGGGTCGGAGTGCTGACGGCGGACGTAGTACGTCTGGAAGTCGACCTCGCCCGCGGGCGTCGTGATCATCGTCCGCAGGCGGTCGTCGGTGGACGGGAGCAGGATCGCCCGCAGCCCCATCGCGGTGGCCAGGCGGGCGGTCGCGGCGCTCAGCGGCAGCCCTGCGCGCAGCATCTCGGTGCGGGCCATGTGCAGCCCGAGATCGAGGTCGCCCAGCCAGAACCAGGCCTCGGCCCCCAGGGCGCGGGCCTGCTCGAGCGCCCGCGGCGTGTCCCCGCGCACGCCCCAGCCCTTCTCGGCGTCGATCCGGCCGGTGAGCGTGTAGAGCACCGTGTCCAGATCGGGCGACACATGCAGCCCGTACGGCTCGAGGTCGTCGCCGACGTTGCCGACGATCGTGACCGCCGCCGGATCGACCACCTCGATCAGGCCCTGGAGGAACCGTGCCCCGCCGACACCGCCGGCGAGCACCGTGACGCGACGGTCGGCCATGCCCGCATATCATGGCCGCTCGGATGGGTCCGGTGCGACGGATGAGGGGATCTCACAAGCGATGAGCGGGCGGCGGATGATCCTGACCGCGCCGGTGGCGAGTGTCGCGCTCGTCGCGCTCGGCGCCGCGCTGTGGGGTACCGACGCCGCCTTCCGCCAGCCGCTGGTGGCCGCGCCGGCGCGGTGGTCGCCCTACACGATCGTGTTCTACGAGCACGTGATCCTCACCGCCGTCGTCGCGCCCTACCTGATCCCGCGCCTGCGCAGCCTGCGCCGGCTCGACCGCGGCGGCTGGCTGGCGGCGTTCGGCGTCGCCTGGGGCGGCTCGGCGCTGGCCACGCTCGCCTTCACGACCGCGTTCGAGTACGGCAACCCCGACGTCGTCGTGCTTCTGCAGAAGACGCAGCCGCTGTGGGCGATCGGCGCGGCCATGCTCGTGATGCGGGAGCGGCCCGTGCGCATGCTGGGGTGGTTCCTCCTTCCGGCGCTCGTCGGCACCTATCTGCTCTCGTTCGGGACGATGGCGCCCGCCGAGGCCTTCTCGGGCGCGCAGGGCCGCGCGGCCGCGCTCGCGCTTGTGGCCGCGGCGCTCTGGGGCGCCGCCACCGCGTTCGGCCGGCGGATGCTCGTGGCGCTCGAGCCGGGCATGGTGACGGCCGTGCGCTTCACGCTCGCCCTACCGCTGCTCGCCGTGATCGCGCTCTACGAGGGCGTGCTGGCGCCGCCGGCCGCCGCACACGCGTCGGACTGGCCGCGGCTGGTCGGGCTCGCGCTGATCCCCGGCCTGGCCGCGCTCGTGCTGTACTACCGCGGCCTCGTGCATACCCCGGCCTCGGTGGCGACGTTCGCCGAGCTCGCCTTCCCCGCGACGGCGCTCGTCGTGAACTACTACGTGCTCGGCGCTTCGGTCAGCGCCACGCAGCTGCTCGGGTTCGGGATCCTGTGGGTCACCATCGCCCTGCTGCACAGGCTGCCGGTCGGGCTACCCGCGCCTAGCGCTGGTGACGGTCTCGCCATTCAACCAGCTTCGGCAGCAGGCTGAGGTCCCACTCCGGGCCGCTGATGCCCATGATCAGGTGGGTGACGCCGACGTCGAGGTAGCCGTCGAGGTTCGGCAGGCTGCCGGCGCGGATGCCGGCCACCGAGCGCTCGATGGCGGCGGGGTCGCGGCCGACCTTGCGGCACCACTCGTCGAGCACGGCGCACTTGTGGGCGACCGCCTCGGGTGCGCCGAAGCCATTCCAGATGTCGGCGTTCTGCGCGACGATGCGCAGGGTGACCTGCTCGCCGCCGCCGCCGATCATGATCGGCATCGGGTTTCGCACCGGGGGCGGGATCAGCTTCGCCATGCGGCTGTGGATGCGCGGCATGGCCGAGTCGAGGTCACGCAGGCGGGAGGGCGCGGTGCCGAACTCGTAGCCGAACTCGTCGTAGTCGCGCTCGAACCAGCCCGAGCCGATGCCGAGGATGAGCCTTCCGTCCGAGATGTGGTCGACGGTGCGCGCCATGTCGGTGAGGAGCTCCGGGTTGCGGTAGCTGTTGCAGGAGACGAGCGCGCCGATCTCGACGCGCTCGGTCGCCTCGGCCATCGCGCCCAGCCACGTCCAGCACTCGAAGTGGTTGCCGTCGGGGTCGCCCGAGAGCGGATGGAAGTGATCCCACGTGAACACGGTGTCCGCGCCGAGCTCCTCGGCCCGCAGCCACGCGTCGCGCATGGCCCGCGCCGTCCCGTGCTGCGGCTGCACCTGCACCCCCACCCGGATCCTGCGAGCGTCCGCCACGGCTTCGTAACCTAGCGGCATCGGTCGGGCAGTCGGCGTCACACCTGTCACGGCCCCCGAAAGGGTGGCGAGGCCGCGCCCGATTCTGGCGATGGAGTCCTACGAGCGCCGTGCTGCGCGGCGCCGTCTCCCCCTCCCGCTCAAGAACTCGTGCCCCGCGCCGATACCTCGCATGTGAACTCCGATCGTCGCCCTATGCCCGGGCGGAGGCGCTCCAGCGACGAAGTGAAGTGGATCGACCGTTGGCTGGCGGCGTGTTCCGACCTGGATGAGCTGAAGCGCTCGAACCCGATGACCGATGCCGTGATCGATGAGATCGCCGGCCGTCGGATCCGTGTCGGCGCGCAGTGGCTCGTCGACTTCGCCTCGTGCAACTACCTCGGCTTTGACCTCGATCGCGAGATCATGGACTCGATCCCGCCCGCCGTCGAGAAGTGGGGGACGCACCCGAGCTGGTCGCGCCTGCTGGGCAGCCCGGTGCTCTTCGGCCAGATCGAGGAGCGCCTGACCGAGCTGCTCGGCTGTGAGGACTCGCTCGTGCTGCCCACGATCACCCACATCCACATGTCGGTCATCCCGGTGCTCGCCGCCGGCGGCACGATCTTCATGGACAGCCG
Source organism: uncultured Actinomycetes bacterium (assembly GCA_963825325.1). Taxonomy (GTDB): domain Bacteria; phylum Actinomycetota; class Thermoleophilia; order Gaiellales; family JAICJC01; genus JAICJC01. The sequence goes on along the minus strand of CAWGSU010000001.1, from coordinate 261,828 downwards.
CGCCCACAAGACGATCTATGACGGCTGCCAGTTCGCCGTCGCCCGCGGCGCGACGCTCAAGCGCTTCCGGTTCGAGGATCCGGACGACCTCGAGCGGCTGCTGGTCGAGGATCGCTCCGACCGCCGCCTGGTGTGCATGGACGGCGTGAACAGCATCACCGGCAACGCCCCCGACCTGACCGCGTTCGCGCGCGTCACCCGCCGGCACGGCGCGCTGCTCTACGTCGACGACGCGCACGGATTCGGCGTCATCGGCGAGCGCTCGCCGCGGCAGCTCGCGCCCTACGGCAACCGCGGCAACAGCATCGTGCGGCACGTGGGCGAGTCGTACGAGGGCATCGTGCTCGTCGGCGGCTTCTCGAAGGCGTACTCGTCGCTCGCGGCGTTCATCGCGTGCCCGACGGCGCTCAAGGAGATGTTGAAGACGGCCGCGCCGCCGTACCTCTACTCCGGCCCGCCGCCCGTCGCCTCGCTCGCGACGACGCTCGCCGGCTTCGACGTGAACGAGCGCCGCGGCGACGAGCTGCGGCTCGCGCTCTACGAGCGCACCGGCCGCGTCCTTCGCAGCCTCGACCGGCTGGGCGTGCGCACGCTCAACCACTCCGGATTCCCGATCATCGAGATCCCGCTCGGCGACCACCGAGACATCGGCGCGGTCGGGCGATTCCTGTTTGACAACGGCATCTACGTCACCCTGGCCGCCTACCCCCTCGTGCCCAAGGAGGAGGTCGGCTTCCGGATCCAGGTCACCGCCGCGAACGGCGACGACGAGATCGACGAGCTGATCGACGTGCTGAGCCGCCTCTCGCAGCGGTTCGCGCTGCAGCCGGCCGACGAGCTGCGGAGGGCCGCATGAGCCGCCCGCTCGCCGTCGTGCGCGGGGCGCTCTGGCCGCTCTCAGCGCGCACCGTGTGGCTGTGGTACCTGATCGCCGGGTCGCTGCTCACCTACCTGTACGTCGTCGTTCCGGCCTTCCAGCGCGGCAGCACTCTGCACGGGCCGCTGATCAACGTGCTCGGCCTGTCGGGCGCGATCGCCATCCTGGCCGGGATGCGCATGCATCGCCCGAAGGCCGTCTTCGCCTGGGGCTTCATGTTCATCGGGCAGATGCTCTTCGTCGCCGGCGACTTCTACACGTACAGCCTGACGAGCCTGTTCGGCCTCAAGGTCGGCTTCCCGTCGCCCGGCGACGGCCTCTACCTGACGGTCTACCCGGCGCTGATGGCGGGCCTCTTCGTGCTCGTCCGCCGGCGCAACCCGCGTACCGACCGCGCCGGAGCGATCGACTCGATCATCCTGACGCTCGGAATCGCGCTGCTCTCGTGGGTGTTCCTGATCGCCCCCAACATCCAGCTCGGCGGGGACTGGCTGGCCGAGGCGGTCTCGATCGCCTACCCGGTCGGAGACATCCTGCTGCTCGCCGCCGCGATCCGCCTCGCCGTCGACCGCGGCGCGCGCACGCCCGCGTTCTACCTGCTCGCCGGCAGCATCGTCTGCCTGCTCGCGACCGACTCGGTCTACAACCGCCTGCTGCTCGTCGGCGGCTACCACAGCCAGGTGATCCTGGACGTGGGGTGGATCTTCTACTACCTGCTGTGGGGCGCAGCCGCGCTGCACCCGTCGATGCGCTCGCTGGAGCAGCCGGCCGAGGGCCGTACCCGGCTGACACCGCTCCGGCTCGTGTTCCTGAGCGTTGCATGCCTGATCGCCCCGGGCATCCGCTTCTACCAGGAGTGGGGCAACACCGACGTGATCGTGGTGATCGTCGCGTCGATGATCATGTTCCTGTTCGTGCTGGCCCGCATGGCCGGGCTCGTGCGGCAGGAGGAGCGGGCCGTCTCGCGCCAGCGTGCGCTGCGGCGCGCCGGGGTCGCCCTCGTCGGCGCGGCGAGCATCGACCAGATCGAGGCCGCCGCGGCCGGCGCCGTGCGCGAGCTCGCGGGCAGCGACGCCGAGGCGCGCCTCATCACGCTGCATGCCGATCCGGCCGAGGATCAGCTCTCGCCGGCCGCGCGGACGTGGCTGACCGAGTTCGCGTCGCAGGACGGTGAGGCGGTGCGCTGGATCGACGTCCCGCGCGAAGTGCTGACCGAGCTCGAGCTGCCCCGCGATGCCGCGCACGCGCTGCTCGTCCTCGCCGGCCGCACGGCGGGAAGCGTCTTCGTGCTCGTCTCGATCCCCGGCGCACACGGCCCCGAGATGAGCGGCGCGCTCGAGGCGCTCGCCGCCCAGACGACCCTTGCGATCGACGGGGCGCTCCTGGCGGAGGACCGGCACCGGGGTCGCAGCGAGGCCCGCTTCCGCTCGCTCGTCGCCCACTCGAGCGACCTGATCGCCGTGCTCGACCGCTCCGGGCTGATCACGTACCAGAGCCCGTCGATCGAGGAGGTGCTCGGCTACACGGCCGAGGAAGTCCTGAACACCCACTTCGACCTGCTCGTACGCCCCGGCGATCGCGCGCGCCTGGCGCAGGTCGTCGAGGGATCCAACCGACGAACTCGGCGGCTCGGGCATGGTCGAGTGCAGCCTGCGCAGCCAAAACGGCGAGTGGCTGCAGTTCGAGATCCGGCACACGAACCTGTTCGAGGACGAGCACGTGCAGGGCATCGTCCTCAACTGCCGTGACATCAGCGAGCGCAAGCTCTACGAGGACCAGCTCGCGCACCAGGCCTTCCACGATCCCGTCACCGAACTCGCCAACCGCGCGTTGTTCGCCGACCGGGTGCAGCACGCGCTCGCGCGGGCGACGCGCGAGGGCTCGACGGTCGGCGTCATCTTCATCGACCTCGACGACTTCAAGACGATCAACGACAGCCTCGGCCACGCCTCGGGCGACGCCGTGCTGCAGGAGGTGGCGCACCGCCTGCGCGGCGCCGTGCGCCCGACCGACACGGTCGCCCGCTTCGGCGGCGACGAGTTCGCCGTGCTGGTCGAGGAGGTGCAGCGCTCGCAGGAGGCCGTCGACGTCGCCGAGCGCATCCTCGAGGAGCTGAACGCCCCCATCGACATGGGCGAGAAGGAGCTCTCCGTCGGCGCGAGCATCGGCCTGTGCCTGACGAGCGACGGCCTCACCGACGCCGCCGACCTGCTGCGCAACGCCGACGTCGCGATGTACATGGCCAAGCGCGAGCGCAAGGGCAGCTACCGCATGTTCGAGCCCGAGATGCACCGCGAGGCGGTGGAGCGGCTCGAGATGCGCGCCGACCTGCAGCGCGCCCTCGACACCGGCCAGCTCGAGGTGCACTACCAGCCCGTGATCCGGCTCTCCGAGAGCAGCGTGTACGGCTTTGAGGCGCTCCTGCGCTGGCACCATCCGACGCGGGGCACGATCCCGCCGACGCAGTTCATCCCGCTCGCCGAGGACACCGGGCTGATCGTGCCGATCGGGCGCTGGACGCTGAACCAGGCCTGCCGCCAGGGCGCCCAGCTGCACGAGCGCTTCCAGAGCGACCGCGGGCTCACGATCAGCGTCAACCTGTCGGTCAAGCAGCTGCAGTCCGACACGATCGTGGAGGACGTCAAGGACGCGCTTGCGACCTCGGGCCTCGACCCGGCGACGCTCGTGCTCGAGATCACCGAGTCGGTGATGATGGCCGACATGGACCTGGCCGTCGAGCGGCTGAACGCGCTCAAGGCCCTGGGCATCAAGCTCGCGATGGACGACTTCGGCACGGGCTACTCCTCGCTCAGCTACCTCAGCAAGCTGCCGGTCGACATCCTCAAGATGGACCGCTCGTTCCTGACGTCGGGCGACGCGGTCTCCGGGCTGCCGACGGCGATCGTGCGGCTGGGCCAGAGCCTCAACCTCGAGGTGGTCGCCGAGGGCATCGAGCAGTCGACGCAGGCCTCGCATCTGCGCGACCTGGGCTGCGAGCTCGGCCAGGGCTTCCTGTTCGCCCATGCGATGGGCTCGATCGACCTGATGCGCTACCTGAACGGCGTGCACGACTCGGCCGAGCAGGCGCCTCGGGCCGATGCAGCATAGTTACGACGGTCTCGACCGCCCGGGCGGGTTCAGCCGGCTGAACCTGTTCGCCCCGCTACGGCACCGCGACTTCCGGCTGCTGTGGACGGGTATGACCGTGTCGCTCGTCGGCGACGGCGTGTTCCTCGTGGCGATGGCGTGGCAGGTGTACGCCGTCTGGAACGCGCCCGCCGCGCTCGCGATGGTCGGGATCGCGATGACCATCCCGACGATCGTGTGCCTGCTCCCCGGCGGCGTCGTCAGCGACCGCCTCAGCCGGCGCGCGGTCATGCTCGCCGCCGACGCGGTTCGCGCCGTCGCGATCGCGGCGCTCGCCGTGCTGTCGCTGACCGGCCGCATCCAGGTGTGGGAGATCGCGGCTCTCGCGATGGTGTACGGCGCGGGGACGGCGTTCTTCACGCCGGCCTTCGAGGCGCTCGTACCCGACCTCCTGCCCGAATCCGACCTGCCCGCGGCCAACTCGCTCGACCAGTTCGTGCGCCCGATCGCGCTGCGCCTGGCCGGCCCCGCGCTCGGAGGCTGGATCATCGCCGCGTTCGGTCCCGGTGTCGCCTTCGCCGGAGACGCCGCCTCGTTCATGGCGGCCGGCCTCGCCGTGCTTGCGATGCGGCCGGTGGCCCGACACGCTCACGAGGGCCTGTCGGTGATGGCCGACATCCGCTCCGGCCTTGGCTTCATCCGCCAGCGCACATGGATCTGGGGCACGCTCGTGTCGGCCGCGTTCGCCTACCTGCTGTTCCTCGGCCCGACCGAGGTGCTGCTGCCGTACGTCGTCAAGAACAGCCTGCACGGGTCGGCGGGCACGCTCGGAACCGTGTTCGCCGCCGGCGGGATCGGATCGATCGGCGCCGCGGTGCTGATGGGCCAGCGCGACCAGCCCCGCCGCCAGGTGACCTTCATCTACGTTGTGTGGACGCTCGCCACGCTGGCTGTGGCCGGGTACGGCCTGGCGACGCAGACCTGGCAGCTCGTGGTCGCCTGCCTGCTCTTCAACGCGCTCGAGACCGCCGGCACCATCGTGTGGGCGACTCTCAAGCAGCGCCATGTGCCGGCGTCGATGCTCGGCCGCGTCTCGAGCCTCGACTGGCTGATCTCGATCGGCCTCCTGCCGCTCTCGTTCGCCCTCACCGCGCCGGTGGCCGCGGCGATCGGGGCGCGGTGGACGCTGGTCGGCGCGGGCGTCGGCGGCGCGGCGATCACCCTGGCCGCGCTCTATCTGCCGGGCATGCGCGACGTCGAGCGGGAGCAGCCGGAGCCGGTCCCCGTGCACGAGCCGCTCCCGGTGGACGTCGTCGTCGTCGCGACGGTCGTGCACGCGCCGCGGTCGGCGGGTGTCTCTGCCGGCCGTTCCGATCCTTGGTAGGGTCGTCCGGTGGAGGGGAGCTGGACATTGGGGGCGGTCGCCCTCGTGCTGGTCGGTGCCGCCGCGGCGGGGAACTCGCTGAGCGTCGCCGTCGGCGTGTGGGTGATGGCGGTCGCCTGGCTCGCCCTCGGCGCGCTCTACCGCGCGCGCAACCTGGGCTAGCGCCTGCGGGCTGCGACGGCCGCCTGGCGCCGGCGCAGCCGCGCGACGATCGGCTCGTCGGCGAGGATGCGACGCGCGGCGTTGTGGCCGGGCAGGCCGGTGACGCCGCCGCCGGGGTGTGACCCCGACGCGCACAGGTAGAGGCCCGCGATCGGCGTCGCGTAACGCGCGAGCGCCGGCGTCGGGCGCATCGGGCCGAGCTGGTTCAGGCCCTGCTCGCCGTGGAAGATGTTGCCGCCGACGAGGCCGAACACGTCCTCGAGGTCGGGCGGTGCCAGCACCTCGCGGTGCATGACGACGGCGTCGGACATGTTCGGCGCGGCCGTGTTCAGAAGCGCCATCGCCGCTCGGGCATAGGCGTCGCGGGTGGCGTCGGTCCAGGCCTCGCGCTCCGGCGGCCCGAACTGGGTGTAGAGCGTCATCACGTGGCCGGGCAGCCCCTCGTCGATCAGCGTCGGGTCGCCTGCCGACGGGGTCAGCACCTCGATGTATCCGCACTCGGGCGGCATCTCGCCGAGCGACGCCTGCTGCCACGACCGCTCCAGGTGCTCGATCGACGGGCACACGGCGAAGTCGCCGTCACGCCACACCCGCTCGAGGTCTTGGCCCTCGATCCCGCGCCAGCGCGGCAGCTCCGAGACGACCATGTTGATCTTGACCGCCCCGCCGCGCGTGCGGAAGCGCTCCATGTCGCGCACGACCTCGCCCGGCCAGTGCCCGCGCCCGACCAGGTCGAGCACGAGCGTGCGGGGATGGATGCCCGACGCGACCACGGGCGCGTCGATCCGCTCGCCGGACTCCAGGGTGACGCCGCGCACGCGGCCGCCGGCGACGTCGACGCCCGCGACGGCGGCCGAAGTGCGGATGTCCGCGCCCGCGGCGCGCGCCGCCCGGGCGACCGCCTCCGACACGCCTCCCATCCCGCCCTGCACCTGGCCCCACGCGCCGACGACGCCGTTCACCTCGCCGACGGAGTGGTGCAGGAGGTTGTACGCCGTGCCCGGCGTGCGCGGTCCGGCCCACACGCCGACGACGCCGCTCGAGGCGAAGCTGCCCTTGAGCGCGTCGTTTTCGAACCAGTCGTCGAGCAGGTCGCCGACCGACATCGTCATCATGCGGAACGTGTCGGCCAGGTCGCGGCGGCGGAACCCGGCCGACCGGGCGGCGGTCGCCAGGGTGCGCATCGCGTCGCCCGGCGGCGGCTCGAGGAAGAGCAGAGGCCGCAGGACGGCGGCGACGCCGTCGAGCATCCGGCCCCAGTCGGCGTAGCGGTCGGCGTCGGCCTGCGAGACCGCGGCGATCTCTCTCCGCGTCCGCTCCGGGTCACCCTCCCAGAAGACGATCGGCTGCCCGTCGGCGGTGACGGTGCCCCAGCTGGGATCGCACACCCGCACACGCAGCCCGTGCTCCACCAGGCGCAGGTCGCGGATCACCTTCGGCTGCAGCAGGCTGAGCACGTAGGACGCCCGCGACACGCGGTAGCCTGGCCAGAGCTCCTCGGTGACACACGCGCCGCCGAGCACCGGGCGCCGCTCGACCACACACACGCTGCGGCCGGCGCGGGCCAGGTACGCGGCGCAGACGAGGCCGTTGTGGCCGCCGCCGACGACGATGGCGTCATAGCGCGAGCTCATACCGGCGCCCCGGCCGCCCGCCGGCGCAGAGCGATCCCGGTGAGGATCTCGCGCACGATCCGGTCGGCGACGAGCGCCGTCGTGTCGGCCGATCCCACGGCCGTCGGCGCGACCTCGACCACGTCGGCGCCGACCAGCTGGAGCCGTTCGGCGCTCTGGCGGCACGCCCACAGGAGGTCGGCGGCCGTCATCCCGCCCGGCTCGGGAGTGCCCGTGCCGGGTGCGTAGGCGGGGTCGAGCACGTCGACGTCGACCGTCAGGAACGCGGGGCCCGCGCCGACGACGGCCAGGGCGCGCTCGAGCGCCGCGGCGATGCCCTCAGCCCGCACCTCGTGCATCGGGATCGCCGTGATGCCGTGGCGCTCCTGCCACGCGAACTCCTCGGCGCCCGGCCAGTAGCCGCGCAGACCCACCTGCGCGTAGCGGCGGGGGTCGACGTGGCCGTCCTCCACGAGCCGGTACATCGGCGTGCCGTGCGACAGCTCGACGCCGTAGACGTGGCGTCCGGTGTCGGTGTGGGTGTCGAAGTGCAGCAGGCCGAGCGGGCCATGCCGTTGCGCGCATGCGCGCACGTCGGGCTCGGCGATCGAGTGGTCGCCCCCGAGCACGATGGGGATCGCGCCCGCGTCGACCGCCTCGCCGACCGTGTGCAGGATGTTTGCGTGCGAGGCGACCGGATCGGCCGGGATCACCGCAGCGTCGCCGAAGTCGACGACCCGCAGCTCGGCCATCGCATCCACGCCGGTCTCGAGCTGGCGGCCGGGAGGTCCGCCCGCGGCCCGGATCGCCCGCGGGCCGAAGCGCGTGCCCGGCCGGTCGGAGACGAGCTCGTCCATCGGCGCCCCGATCACGGCGACATCGACGCCCGCGAGCTCGGCCGCGTCCTCGGTGTAGGGCAGGCCGGCGAAGGTGAGCAGGCCTGCGTGGTCGGGCTTCTCGCCGCTGGGCCAGCGCGTGGTCGGGTCGAGCATCGGGCGATCCTACCGGCACCGGCGCGGCCACCGGCCCGGGATCAGGTCGTGCAGGCGGGGGTCTGGCTGGTCGCCGTGGCGGCCATCGTCGCGAGCGTCGGCTCGAAGTCCATGGTGAGCGGTCCCGGCACCGGCGTCTGGATGTGCGTCATCCCGGTGGCCGTCGGGCTGAGGCAGATGCCGGTCGCGTCGGTCGACCAGTACGGGCTGTAGCGGACGCGGAGGTCGTAGCCGCCGGCGTCCGGGAGCCACAGCCGGATGCGCGAGTCGGTCAGGCCGAGCACCTTCACGCCGGGGGCCGGCTGGTCGGCCGTGAGGATCGGAGTCGGGTGTCGCAGCTCGTACACCGTCCAGTCGGGCAGCTGCGCCACGAGCCGCAGGCCCGAGCGGCCCGACCGCAGCAGGTGGGCCTCGGTGATCGAGCTGTAGTCGAGCGGCGCGTGCGGCAGCATCACGTAGCGCACGCCCGACGCTGCGCAGCCAGGCCTGGTACTGGTCGCTCGAGAGCTTCGGCTGGTAGAGCACCTGGTTCTGGGGGAAGTCGTCCTGCCGGAACCATCCGCGCGCGAGCGCGATGCCGCGCTTGGCCATGTAGAACGCCTCCCAGTGGCCCTCGGTGGCGACCACCTCGGTGCGGAACTGGACATCGGGCCGAGCGGTCAGGAAGCCAACGGCCGGCCGCCAGAAGCTCGCCGCGGTCGCCGGGTCAGACCACGCCGAGTAGGCCGTGCGCACCGCCGGGCCGAGCTGGAGCGCGAGCACGAGCGCGAACAGCGGCGCGAGCGTCAGCCACGACCGCCGCCGGCTGACGTTCGCGGCCAGCCACAGGAGCGGCACGCCCGCGATCGTGAAGAGGCGGGTCGAGTTCGAGCCGACCGGGCCGTGTACGGCGAACGTCGCCAGGTTCAGGAGCATGTAGGCGACGAACACCATCCGCAGGCCGCGTGCCCGCGGGCTGCGGGCGGTCAGGTACAGGCCGGCGCCCGAGAACAGGGCGATGATGATCAGGTCGCTCCAGTGGTACGGGTACCAGTTGCCCGAGGGGAACGCGCGCTGCACCGTCACGCACGCCGCCGCCGTGACGACGAGGGCGGCGACGGCGGCCTTGTTGCGGCGCGCCACTGCCGATCGGGTTTCGCTCACCCAGGACGAAGCTCGCGAGCACGACGGCGGTCAGGCCGAACGCGAGCGGTGAGAAGCCGAGCGAGACGAGCATCGCGACGCCGAATCCCACCCGCCGCCGGCGCTGCGCGCACGCCAGGGCGACCGCCCCGGCGGCGATGCCGGAGAGAAACGGGAACACGCCTGACACGCAGCACGTGGCCGTGGCGGTCGCGGCCAGCATCAGCGACGGGGCGTTCGCCGCCTCGCCCCACTGGCGGCGGGCGACGGCGGCGACCGAGAATGCGAGCACGGCCGACGATGCGACCGCCGCGAGCCACACCCCGACCGCGGCCGCCAGGGGATAGAACAGCAGGCTGTAGCCCACGAAGTCGTAGCGGCCGTCGTACCAGTAGTTGTTCCAGAGCTGGAAGCCGGCGTGGCGGAACACCCAGGTCATGAACAGATGTGCCGGAGTGTCGATCCCGGGCGGCCCGACCGTGAGCAGCACCGCCGCCGTCAACCCTGCGGTGACGGCACAGACGAGCGGGAGCCCGGGGCGCATGCGAGGCATCGTTCCGGTCGCAGCTTAAGCGCGCACCGCGCCCGCCTGCGGCACCCTCCAACCCGGCCCCAATCCGCCCGGGACGGGCTCAGCCGCCTGCGAGCACGAGCCGCGTGACGTACGCACGCGCCTCGGCCGCGACGCGCGCGAACGAGACGTGCAGGCCGGTGCGGAACGCGCGCTGCACCTGGGCGGCGGTGAAGTCGCGCCGGGCGTGCTCGGCGCGGAACGCGGCGCCCAGCCGCCGCAGGCCGGCGACGCCGCCGTTCTCGGTCATGATCACGTGCGTCATTGCGAGCGCATCCTCGTAGGCGAGGTTGATCACGCGCACGTTCGGCAGGCCCCAGTCGCTTTCGCGCCGCTCCCACAGACGCAGGCTCGGGAACGCGTCGTGGACGTAGTACGGCGCGATGGCGTCGAGCGGGATCGCCTCGCCGTAGTCGCCCACGTACTGGTTCTCCTCGTACTCCGCGATCCCCTCGAGCAGGCTGTGGGGTGCGTCGGCGAGCATCGGCCGGGTGACGACGTGGGTGAGCTCGTGGTCGACCATCGACGCCTGCTCGACGCTCGGCAGCGTCCGCCACAGCGGCAGGTCGACGTAGGCGAACGAGCTGTACTGGAACCCGGCCGGGGTGCGCACCTTGCCGAGGCTGACGTGCGCGAGCCGCTCGCCCTGGCTGCGGTTGTCGACCAGGAAGATCACGGGCCGCAGGCCGGCGACGCCGCCACCGAAGAGGCTTGTGAGCCGCGGCGTGACCGAGTCGGCCGTGTCGAGGATCTGCTGGGCATCGACGACGTCGCCCGGCTTCGCGTAGATCACGGTCACGCGCCGGCCGTTGATGAAGTACGGGTGGTGCAGCCACGACACGCCGTAGGCGGCCAGGTCGGAGCGGTGCACGACCGAGACGTCGGCGCGCACGTGCCAGCTCCCGTGGCCGGGCGTGAGGCTCAGGGTGCGCGGGCCGAGCGTCACCCACGCGCTGTAGGGCGCGGGACCGAAGCGGGCGAAGAGGGTCGCGCTGACGGTGACGTCGCCGGCATGCGGCGTGACATGGGCGTCGGTCACCTTGATCGCCTGAGTGGGCATCGAGGCGAGCCACAGCCACAGCTGGTCGAGCGAGTGCTGCTGGGTCGCCGAGCAGGCGTGGGCATAGGTCTGCGCGTGGTCGTAGCGGTGGCCGGCGAGGGCGCGCAGGTAGGCGACCGCGACGGGCCCGGCGGCTGCGGGGGCGGGCGCGGGAGCCGTGGAGCGGGTGCAGTGCGGCACCGGTGAGGCGGCGCTGCCGCCGCCTCCGCACGCCGCGCACGCGACCGCGACCGCCGCCACGAGTGCGGCGACCGCCGCGCGCAGGAGGAGCGGTCGAACGGGCATCCACCTCCAGTATCGGCGGCGCTCGCCGGATGTGAACCCTCGCGGTGTACGCTGCCCGGCGCCGATGTCGCCGTCCAGTGAGCACACCCGCGACGCCCTCGTGCGCACGCTGACCGATCTCGTGGAGCTGCACTCGCCGAGCGGGGTCGAGGCGGCGGTCGACAACTATCTGCTGCGGCGCCTGCACGAGCAGGGCAGCCCGTTTCTGGACGGCGCGGGCAACGTGGTGCTGCGGATCGAGGGCCGCGACGACGGGCCGCTGCGGTCGGTGCTCGCGCACAAGGACGAGATCGGCGGCGTCGTCAAGCGCGTGAACGAGAAGGGGCAGCTGGCCGTGAGCAAGCTCGGCGGCTCCTACCCCTGGATCTGGGGCGAGGGCCCGGTCGACGTGATCGGCCGCCACGCGACGGTCACAGGCGTGCTCTCGTTCGGCGCGCGGCACGTGTCCGACGAGTCCGACCAGAAGCGGCAGGAGAAGCACGCGGTGCGCTGGCGCGACGCATGGGTCGAGACGAAGCTCGACCGCGCGGCGCTCGCAGACGCGGGCATAAAGCCCGGCTCGCGGATCGTGCCGAGTGCGGCCCGCAAGCGGCCGGTGCGCCTGGGGGCCGACCGCGAGTATGTCGCGTCCTACGCGCTCGACGACAAGGGCGCCGTGGCCGGCCTGGTCGAGCTCGCGGGGCGGCTGCAGGCGCCGCGCCACCCGGTCGAGCTCGTGTTCACCGCGCGCGAGGAGATCGGCTGCCACGGCGCCAAGTGGTACGCGAGCCGCACGGCCGCCGAGGCGGCGGTCGCCTTCGAGGTGACGCCGGTGGCCGAGGAGTACGGCATCGACGCCGGCCCCGAGCCCGTGCTCGTCGTCGCCGACTCGTACGGCCCGCTCGACGACTCGCTGGCCGCCGAGCTCGACGACGCCGCCGCGGCGGCGGGCATCGGCATGCGCCACGCGGTGCTGACAAGCTTCGGCTCGGACGCCTCGAGCGCGCTCAGCTTCGGCATGATCGCCCGCACCGCCTGCCTCGCCTTCGCCACCGAGAACACGCACGGATTCGAGATCGCCCACCTCGACGGCATCTCCGCCTGCGTGGACGTGCTGGAGCGCTGGCTGGGCGGGTGAACCGCGCCCCCAAAGCACACTCGGTGCTCGCGATAAACTCCGAGCCTCGGCGGAGTAGCTCAGCTGGTTAGAGCAGCGGAATCATAATCCGCGTGTCGGGGGTTCGAGTCCCTCCTCCGCTATCGCCCAACCAGGCCAATCGTGAGGCCGCTCCACTATCGGCTGGGCGGGTAGATCGCACCAATGCGGATCGGCAGCGGCGTTGGCTATGCTCGGTGGGCCGTGGCGATCAGGCCCGCAGCGAAGTCGGCGGTCGCGTTTGCGGGTGGGCCGGTGCTCGCCGTCGTCGCGCTGAAGTGCGCGTTGGGGCTTGCTGTCGCCGGACGCTACGGTTGGCATCGCGACGAGTTGTACTACGCCGTCGCCGGCTTGCATCTGCAGGGTGGCTATATCGAGTTCCCGCCGGTAACGGCGCTGATCGCGGCGCTGGCCCGGGAGCTGTTCGGTTGGTCGCTTGTCGGCTTGCGCGTGTTCACGATCCTCGCGGGCGCGGGCACGGTGGTGGTCGGCGCGCTTGTCGCCCGGGAGCTCGGGGCGACGCGGCGTGCGCAGACGCTCGCTGCGGTGATGATCGGGTTCTCGCCAGGGATGATGGCGACCAACCTGTTGTTCCAGCCGGTCGCGCTCGACCAGCTCGCGACGATGGTGGTCCTGTGGCTCGCGCTGCGGCTCGCGCTTGGGCGCGGTTCGTGGCCGCTTATTGGGCGTCGCGGCCGGCATCGGCCTTGAGACGAAGTACACGATCGCTGTCGTTCTTGTCCTGCTCATCGCGACGTTTCTCGTCTGGCGCCGCGACGTCCTGCGTTCGTGGGGTTTCCCCCTGGCCGTGGTCATCGCTGCGGCGCTGCTTGTTCCGAACCTCGTCTGGGAGGCGGGCCACGGCTGGGTGAGCGTGCACTGGTTTCTCAACCCTCCGCCGAGCGCGAGCGACGAGACGCGGCCGCAGTTCATCGTCAACGTGATCCTGCTCACCGCGGTGGCGTTCCCTGTCGCCGTCGCCGGAGTCGTGTCGCTCGTTCGCGATCGCGCCCTGCGCCCGCTGGGCTGGACGGTCGTCGGCACCGTCGTCGCGTACCTCGTGCTCGGGGGAAAGTCGTACTACACCCTGCCTGTGATCGTGTTCGCGCTCGCCGCTGGTGCCACCCCGCTCGACCGCTGGATGACACGTCGCCGTCTGCGCCTTGCTGGGGCCGTGTTCGTTGCGACCGGCCTTCTCGTCCTCCCGTTGGCGCTGCCGGTGCTACCGCTGCACACGGCCGTCCGGCTCGGAGTCGTCAAAGCACGCAGCGACTACCAATCGGAGATCGGCTGGCCCGCGTACGTGCGGCTCGTGGAGCAGCATGCAGCGGGCGCAGACGTGATCGTGGCCGACAACTACGGCGAAGCAGGCGCGCTCGAGCTGTTCGGCCGCGGCCTCCCACCGGTCGCGTCGGCCGATGTGACCATGCGCTACTGGCGCCCGCACGTGGCCGGACTGCGTGCGCTCGTGGTCGGCTACTCCCACCGCGCCGCACGCTTCTGCAGCACCTATCGCGTCGTCGCGCACATCTCCGCGGCCAACGACAGCGATGAGGGCGGCGAGCCAATCGCGCGCTGCACTCTACGCGCCCCCCTCGCCAACGAATGGCCGAGCATCGTCGCGACCCACAAGAACTAGCGTTGTCTCGGCAGTACAGCGCCGGGTTGGGGGGGAGTGGTGTCCGCTTGACGCGGAGCCCTCGCGATGTTCATTAGCCGGCACAGTCGGCCATTGGCCACCAACGGCCGGCTGGGGAAACGGGCCGGACCGCGTCCCGCGTGCGGGACCGCGGTCCGGCCCTGGATCGAGCTAGACCGCGAGTAGGGTGCCGGCCTCGACCTCGTCGTAGAAGGCGACCTTGAGGGAGTCCTCCTCGACGCCGGCCTTGAGCATCGCCTGCTTCAGCTCCGGCATGGCGAAGAACGTCTTGGCCGTCTCGAGGTTGTCGAACGTGTGGATGATGACCACGTCGTTCCGACTGTCCTGCGAGCGCAGCACCTGGTGGGCGCGGACACCGTGCTCGGCCTGGATCGGCGCGAAGTTGTCGTACACCGTCTTCCAGGCGTCGTAGTTGGCAACGCGGTGGCGCACAAGCGCAGTGGTGCTTGTCATAGGTGCCCCCTTCCGGGGCAGTGGCCGGGCTGCGAATCATCGGGCTTCAGAAGAAGCGCGCAGCCTAAGCTCTGTCGACACTGTAGTCGCTCTCGGGCTGCAGTGCGGCGCCTGCCTGTACCGGGCATCGCCGTCATCTTCGGCCTCGCGAAGAACGGCGGTCCGTCCTGCCAGCAGCCCCAGAGCTGGCCGGGTCGGCCGTCAACGGACCGGGCAGGGAGCCACGTGCGCGGCGCCCTGAATGCCGTCATTCGAGGGTTCGCAGCTCGAGCGGCAGCGGTCGGGGGCCGTGCCTATGGGTCGGGCGTGGTGTCGGTTGGCCGCGCTTGGATGAGGTAGTTGTCGAGGTGGCGGGCGGCGATCTTCCCGCCCGGCCACCATAGCGGTGCGGTGCCGGTGGTCGCCGTCTGGCCGTGTCCTCCGGTCAGGTCGGCGTGCAGGTAGAGCGGTGTCTTGCCGGTGACGAGCAGCCCGTACAGGTGAGGGCGAAGCGGCGGTGGATCGTCGATGGGAGCGCCGGCGCGTTTGGCGATCTGGTGGGCGACGTGGTCGGCTTGTTGAGCGGCGATCCCGCCCTGCTTGATGGGAAATGTGGTGATGTCGCCGACGGCATAGATGTCCGGTGTGCCGGGGACGTGTCCGAGTTGGTCGGTGGGAAGGAAGCCGTCGGGGTTGTGGGGTAGCCCGGCGATGGCGACGCCGCGCGCCTCCGGCATGCACACCACCCGGTCGGTGCGGAGGGTGCGTGCGGGTGCGAGCATCAACCGGGTCGGGTACACGCGCACGGGGTATGTGGCGAGGTGCACGTGGATGTGATGGTCGGCGAGCAGTTGGGAGACGGTCGTGCTGACCTCTCCGCCGAATTGGGCGAGCGGTGTGGACTCGGGCGTCACCAGGTCCAGCGAAACGGCTGGGAGCCGGTTGTGGGCGACGTGGGTGGCGGTCAGAAGCGCCAGCTCATACAGCGGTAGCGCCCAGGTGGCGCCGCGCGGCAGTGCGAAGGCGACGCGCGTGATGGCACCGTGCTCGAGCTGGCGCAGGAGGTCGCGCACGGCATCGGCGTCCGCCTCTCCGCGAAACGTGAGCGCCCCTTGCAGGACGGACACGCGACGAGCGCCACACGCGATGACAAGCACATCGTAGGAGAGCGATTCATTGGCATCGGTGATCGCACGATGCGCCGTCGCCTCGACGCGCGCGAGCGACCCAGTGATGAGGCGCGCGCCGGCTGCAGCAGTCATGTACGAGAGCGCAAAGCGGTCAACCTGACCGCGATCGAACGGCACCCCCACCGACGCCGGCCGATACCGAAACTCGGAGTCGGGACACAACAGCGTGGTATCGACGCGCTCTTCCGCCAGATCGCGCAGCGCCAGCATCGCCTCCAAGGCGCCGACACCGCCACCGGCGATCACCACCCTCAGTCGCTGGCGAACCGCCGCGCTCGGCTGTTCAGGACGATCTGCCACCATCACCCCCGATCCTACGAAGCCGGCGTTGCCAGGGATGTCCGCCGGAAAGGATGCCTAGCGCGCGCGCTGCGTGCGCTTCATCTCACGCTGGATCTCGCTCTCTGAGATCGGCCGTCGTCCAAACGTGTTCCATGCATCGATGACGAGGATCGATCCCAAAGCCGAGCACCGGGGACCGCGAGTTCCCGATCGCGCTCCTCGCCGCGTGTTGTGCAACCGCGACCTCCCTGTCGCTTCGGCGTGACGACCCGGATTCGACTTGAATACGCCAGCATCGCGCCGCCTGGGACGGGCGGCATCGGGGTCGCCGCCTATGCGGGATGTGGGAAAACCCCCATACACACGCTCACATTGGTGCCCCTGGAAACAGCCCTATCGCCCGACCACGCCGGAGCGCGCGACGGCGGCCCGCGGCGTATACGGGTGGAGAACATCGGGGGAGTCATCCTCTTCGGGTGATGCCGTTTGGGTTGGCGCGGGCACCGTTCGGACGCAGCCGCGCGGTCACGCCGGCGGACAGGACTACCGGGGGTGCCCGATGAGCGATCCGTGCCATGACTTCTTCGACCGACTCCATGAGCAGAGATTCGACGCGCGGCTGGGACGGGTGAAGGGCACCATCCGCTTCGACGTGCTCGACAGCGATCCCGGCGAGCACTGGCTCGTCTCGCTCGATCGCGGCGCGATCCGCGTCTCGCGCGACGAGGGGCCTGCTGACTGCGTCGTGCGGGCCGACCGCGCGACCCTGGATGGGGTCGTGGCCGGCGAGATCAACCCGACGGCGGCCATCCTGCGAGGGGTCGTGGCCGCGACCGGCAACATCGATGTGCTGCTGCGCCTCCAGCGACTGTTTCCGGCCGATCCGGATGCACAGGGACGGAACGTGCCCGCGGCCGCTGGGGAGGCGTCATGAGCGACTCGCAGGTCAGCATCCTGGACGGAAACACCTTCGTGGTCTCCGATCGGTGCGGAGACATCGACCCGTCGCCGACCGATCCCACCGGGCTCTTCGACTGGGACACGCGGTTCCTGTCGCAGTGGGTGCTCACCATCAACGGCGAACGGCTCTCCAGTCTCTCGATCGACGAGCTGCGCTACTTCCAGGCCCGGTTCTTCCTGATCGCGGGCACCGGCACCGTGTACGTCGACGCCAAGCTCTCGGTGATCCGCACACGCTCGGTCGGCGACGGGTTCCTGGAGGAGCTCTCGCTCATCAACCACGCCGAGGAGCCTGTCGATCTGACGCTGCGGATCGATGCCGGCGCCGACTTCGCCGATCTGTTCGAGGTCAAGGACGCGCTTGCGAAGAAGGGCACCTACGGGGCGACGGTCGGAGACGGCGTCCTGCTTCTCTCCTACGAGCGCGAGCGCTACCACCGCGAGACGGCGATCTCGGCCAATCAGCCGGCCGATGTCGACGAGCACGGATTCACCTTCCACGTGCGGATCGAGCCAAAGGCCGACTGGTCGGTGGAGCTCGAGGTCGCCGCTGGGATCATGGCGGCCGGGGAGCGTTTGACCCGCTCGATGTACGGCGCCGCGGGCAAGCGCTCGCGGACGAGTGCAGGCAAGGGCCGGGGCCTGGAGTCGTGGGTCGGGGACGCGCCCCGGCTGGAGTGTGACTGGGATCCGCTCAAGCGGACGTACACCCGCAGCCTGGTCGATCTGGCCGCTCTGCGTTTCTCCCCGCTCAGTGCAGGCGGTCGCAGCCTGCCCGCCGCCGGCCTGCCGTGGTTCATGACGATGTTCGGCCGCGACAGCATCCTCACGAGCCTGCAGGCGCTGCCGTTCACGCCCGAGCTCGCCGCGACGACGCTGCGCGAGCTGGGTGTGCGGCAGGGGTCGCGGGTCGACGACTTCCGCGACGAGGACCCGGGCCGGATCCCGCACGAGATGCGCTACGGCGAGATGACAGCGTTTGAGGAGCGCCCGCACTCGCCCTACTACGGCAACGCCGACGCGACGGCGCTGTTCGTCGTGCTGCTGGACGAGTACGAGCGCTGGACCGGTGACCGCAAGCTGGTGCGCGAGCTCGAGTACGAGGCCCGCGCGGCGCTGCGGTGGATCGACGACTACGCCGACCTCATGGGCAACGGCTACGTGTCCTACCGCCGCCGCAACGAGCAGACCGGGCTCGAGAACCAGTGCTGGAAGGACTCGTGGGACTCGATCTCCTACCGCGACGGCCGCCTGCCGGGATTCCCCCGCGCGACGTGCGAGCTGCAGGGCTACGCCTATGACGCCAAGGTGCGGGGCGCCCGCCTCGCCCGGCTGGTGTGGAAGGACCCGGCGCTTGCCGACGCGCTCGAGTCCCAGGCGGCCGACTTGAAGCGCCGGTTCAACCGTGACTTCTGGGTCGAGGACGGCGAGTACTTCGCCCTCGCGCTCGACAGCGAGGGCGGGCAGGTCGACGCCCTGTCGTCGAACATCGGCCACCTCCTGTGGAGCGGCATCGTCGACCACTCGAAGGCGAAGGCGGTCGTCGCCCACCTGATGGGGCCGGCGCTCTTCTCCGGCTGGGGCGTGCGCACGCTCGCCGAGGGCGAGGGCCGATTCAACCCGATCGGATACCACGTCGGCACCGTCTGGCCGTTCGACAACTCGTTCATCGCCTGGGGCCTGCGCCGCTACGGCTACCGCGAGGAGGCCGCGCGCGTCGCCGCGGGCATCCTCGACGCCGCCGAGTTCTTCGACGGCCGGCTGCCCGAGGCGTTCGGCGGGTACGCCCGCTCGCTGACCCGATACCCGGTGCAGTACCCGACGGCCTGCAGCCCGCAGGCGTGGTCGACCGGCGCCCCGCTGCTCCTCCTGCGCACCATGCTCGGGCTCGAGCCGCTCGACGGCCACCTCGTCGTCGACCCCGCGCTGCCCCAAGGCATCGGCCGGCTGGAGCTGCTCGACATTCGCGGCCAGTGGGGGCGCATCGACGCCTTCGGCCGCGGCCGCGTCGACGTCGACAAGCGCTCCAAGGTGGACTCGCAGCTCGGCGACGCGCATGCCGGTGCCGGGACACGCAGGCACCGCGTCCGTGCCCGGCCGACATAGTGGGGCGCGGCGGCGCTAGGCGCCGTGCCCGGCCGTCGGCCGCATGAGCGCACCGACGAGCCAGAACACCGGGATGAAGATCCCGATGACGAAGATCCAGCCGTGGCCCTTCCGCAGAGTCGTCACCCCAAGGGTGACCAGGATGGCCAGATAGAGAACCCCGAGACCGATACCGATGCCGTACCACATGTGCGCCTCCTCGGTTGGGTGCAGTTCACCCGGGCTGGGCGCCGAGTGTGATCGTCGCCTCGGCCGTCTGTCCGGCGCGGGCGTAGGTGACAGCCACCGTGTCGCCGGCCTTGCGGGTCAGGGTGAGGCTCTCGAGCTGCGCATTTGACGTTGCGGCGTGGCCGTCGATCTTCGTGATGATGTCGCCGACGTCGATCCCGGCCTGGGCGGACGGCCCACCGGGCTGCACGGCGCGGACGAAGAGGCCGCCGGGCGTCCCGGCCTGGGTCGCCGCGGCCGGTGGGATCGGCACCGTCTGCATCCCGAAGTAGGCGTGGGTGACGGTGCCCGTGGCGATGATCTCCTGCGAGATCGACTTGGCCAGGTCGACCGGGATGGCGAATCCGAGGCCGATGCTGCCGCCGCCGGCCTCGCCCGAGGGGCTCGGCACGGTGGCGCCGGCCGTGGGGACGCCGATCAGCTGCCCGTCGCAGTTGACGAGCGCCCCGCCGCTGTTACCCGGGTTGATTGCGGCGTCGGTCTGCACGGCGGAGACGAGCAGCGCCTGGCCGCCGTTGTCGCCGGGCACGTGGACGGTGCGGTCAAGCGCGCTCACGATGCCCGACGTCACCGTGCTCGACAGGCCGAGCGGGGCACCGAGCGCGACCACCGGCTGGCCGACCCGAACCGACTCGGACGACCCCTCCGCGATCACCTTCAGGTCGTGCGGCGGGGTGATGTGGAGCACCGCCAGGTCGGTCTGCGGATCGCGGCCCGTGATCGTCGCCGGCACCGTCGCGCCGTCGGAGAAGAGCACGCTCACCGAGCCGCCGTCCGCGGCGATCGAGATCACGTGGTTGTTCGTGAGGATGTATCCGTTCGCCCGGATCACTTCGCCGGAGCCGTTCCCGCCCCCGCCGGAAGCGCTGTTCGCGTTGATCGTCACCACCGAGGGCAGCACCTCGTTCGCGACCGATTCGACCTGGCACGCCGACTGGCGGCCGCCGCCGGAACCGCCGCCCGACGAGCTCGACGAGCCCGACGAGCAGCCGGCCGCGATCGCGGCGACGCCCACGGCGATCAGCCCGGTCACGACCCTCCGGTGGGACACGCCTCGGGTCACGGCAGCGAGTCGGCCGCAGCCTTCCCAGCCGGCGTGAGCATCCGGTCGATCGAGGCTGTCTCTCCGGCGTGGAGGGCGCGCAGGATGTCGTCCTGCCACGGGAACTGGTTGATGCTGCTCATGGTGCGCGGCTCCATTCCTGGCCGCACGCGCGGCCCAGACCGCGAGATCGTCGAGCGTGCGGCGCCGCCCGGCATCATCCCGACGGCACGAACCGGCTCGCTATCGTTCGCCACTCTCGGCGGTGCGACCAAGGAGCGTGGGCTCATGAGCGGCAAGGCAGATTTCTCGGAGCAGGAGTGGGAGACGATTGCGGAGGCGCCGGGCACGGCCGGCATGATGGTGATGACCGCGCAGCGCGGCGGGGTGTTCCGCGAGACGCTCGCGCTCGCCAAGGCGTACACGGAGGCCCGTCAGAAGCACGGTCAGAGCCCGCTGCTGGACGAGCTCGTCGCGTCGAAGCCCAAGCTTGACCACACCCGCTACCACTCGCCGGACGAGCTGCGCCAGGCGACGCTCGGCCACCTGCGCGACGCCGTTGCGCTCGTGCAGGCGAAGGCCACTCCCACCGAGGTGGCGGAGTACGCGCAGTTCATCCAGACGGCGGCCGAGCGGGTGGCGCATGCCCACCGCGAGGACGGCGCCGAGGTGAGCCCTGCCGAGCAGGCGGCGCTCGACGACATCGCCAAGGCGGTCGCCACCGGCTAGTCCAGCTCGAGCGCGGCGATACAGGCCGCGATGTGGGCGCGGGCGAACGGCGTGAGCGTGCGCGCCGGCGGGCGCAGTCCGCCCCGCCGCAGGATCCCGCGCTGCACCAGCACCTCCTTGGTGCACGCATTGCAGTGGTCGATCCCGCGGAGCGCGAACGTGAGGTAGGGCAGGAGCGGCGCGAACACCGCCTCCGCCGCCGCGCGCTCTGCGCTCCGCTCGGCGGCGTGGGCCCGCACGAGCACGTCGGCGACGTCAACCGCGGGGATGTTCCCGACCGCTCCGGCACGCAGGCAGCCGAGCAGGTGGATGCCGGCGTCGCCGGTGAAGACGCGGATGCCGGGGCCGAGCGCCGCCACCCACCGCTCCGTCTGGTCGGGGCCCGCCTCGAGCTTGATGTGGCGGATGTTCGGGTGCGCCGCGGCGAGCCGCAGAACGAGGGCGGGCGAGAGCCCGACGCCGATGTACTCGGGGGCGTTCTGGAGCATCACGGGCAGGTCGACGGCGTCCGCGATCGCGCCGAAGTACGGGTCGAGCTCGTCGGCGGCGAGGTTCGAGGTCATCGGCGGCGGGATCACGATCCCGGCGGCGCCACATCCGTGCGCATGCCGCGCGAGCGCGACGGCGTGGTGGGTCGACTCCGCGCCGACGCCGACGAGAACGGGCACCCGGCCGTCCACCTCCGCCACGATCGCCTCGCACAGGCGGCGGCGCTCGCCCGGCGTGAGCTTGTTCACCTCGGCGCCCATCCCGAAGCAGACCACGCCGTCGGCGCCGCAGCGAAGCGCGAAGCGCACGACGGCGCGCTGCCCATCGAGGTCGAGCGACCCGTCATCGGCGAACGGCGTGGGGAGCACCGGGAAGATGCCGGCGAACCCCGGATGGTCGGTCATTGCCTAGAGCCAGCCTTTCTCGTCGGCGATGCGGATCGCCTCGGCGCGGTTGCGAGCGCCGAGCTTACGGATCGCGGCGCTCAGATAGTTGCGCACGGTGCCCTCGGACAGGTACAGGCGGCGGGCGATCTCGGCCGCGGTCGCCTGCGTCTGCGCGGCCACCAGGACGTCCCGCTCGCGCTCGGTCAGCGGGCTCACGCCGTCGGCGATGGCCGCGGCTGCGAGGCCGGGGTCGATGACGCGCCGGCCGGCATGCACCTCGCGGACGGCGGCGGCGAGCTCCGCGGCGGGCGCGTCCTTCAACAGGAAGCCGCCGGCGCCGGACTCGATCGCCCGCCGCAGGTAGCCGGGCCGGCCGAACGTCGTCACGATCAGCGAGCGCGTCTGCGGCTGCTCGCGCGCGAGCAGCGCGGCGGCGGCGATCCCGTCCATGCCCGGCATCTCGATGTCGAGGAGCGCGACGTCGACGCGGCCGGCGCGCGCCGCGGCCAGGACGCGGTCGCCGCGGTCGACCTCGGCGACGACGTCGATGTCGTCCTCGAGGGCGAGCAGGCTCGCCAGGGCGCCGCGCACGAGCGCCTGGTCCTCGGCGATCAGGACGCGGATCGGGTCGCTCACAGGGGCAGCGTCAGCCGTAGCCGGAATCCCCCTTCGGGCCGCGCGCCCGCGTCGAGCCTGCCGTGCAGGCGCTGCGCGCGCTCCGCGAGCCCGGCCAGGCCGGTGCCACGCCCGGCGGCGGTACGGGCATGGCTGCCGTCGTCGTCGACCTGGAGCGAGACCGCGCCGTCGTCCCGGGCCAGCGTGATCGCGCAGGCGTGCGCCCCGCTGTGGCGCACGACGTTGGTGCTCGCCTCGCGCACGGCCCAGGCGAGCACGCTCTCGACCTCGGCGGGCAGCTCGGCATCGGCCGAGTCCACCCGGCATTCGATCCCGGCCGCGGCGATCGCCGACCGGGCGCCCTCGATTGCCTCCGGCAGCGAGCGGCGGCGATATCCCTGGAGCGCTTCGCGCACCTCGGCGAGCGCCCCTCTCGTCACCGCCTGCACCTCTTCGAGCTCGGCCTGCGCGCGGCCCGGGTCGCTGGTGACGAGCTTCGATGCGAGCTCGGTCTTGAGCGCGACCACCGACAGCGAATGCCCCAGCAGGTCGTGCAGATCGCGGGCGATGCGCAGGCGCTCCTCGGCGACGGCGGTCCGCGCCAGCTCCTCGCGCGCCTCCCGCAGCGCACGGTTCGCGCGCGCCAGGCCCCCGAGCGCGGCCATCACCGTCCCGACCGCAACGATCGTGAGCGCGTACGCCGCGACCGCCGAGCCGTCCGATCCGGTCGCGGCGAGCCCGCCGCCGACCGCCGCCGCAGTCACCGCGATCGCGATCGCGGCCGCGAGTGGCGCAAGCAGCGCACCGGCGGCCGCGGCGACGTACACGAAGAGGAGCGCAAACGATCGCGGGGCGCCGAGCGCGAGTGGCAGCGCGGCGATCACGGCGAAGGCGGCCAGCGCCGCCTGGATCCTGCGCGGCCCGCCGCCGGCGAGCGCCGGCACCGGCGGCAGGAGCGCAAGGTAGACGACGACGAAGCCGGCGAGCGCGCACACGATCCCGGCGGTCTGCGCCGGTGGATACGAGGCGTGGCGCAGGTCGGAGACCGGCCCGATCAGGAACAGCAGGCCGACCGCCTGGCTCCACCGGATGCGGCCGGCGTGGGGCCACGAGCGGGTCGCCGGTTCGCCGTCGACGTCGATCACCCGGGGATTGTGCCGGACCGCGGCGCCGTCCCGAACCCGCAGCGGGCTGGGAGCGTCGCAGCGAACCCGCCGATCACGACCCCGGCGGTGACGACGTGCAGCGAGATGAGCGCGACCGCGCTCGTGCCGTCGGCAAGCCACGACGGGCCGATCAGCGAGGCGCCGAGGCCGGCCGATCCGATCATCACCCACAGCCGCTGCGGCTGCGCGCTTCTGCGCTCGACTTGCCGCACGACGAGCCAGCCGGCCAGGGCGGCGACGAGCGCGGCCGTGGCGACGTCGGCCGGGCCGACCGTGCCGTGCCCGGACTTCAGGACGAGGTCGACGCCCATCAGGCGGATCACGGCCCACACGGCGAGGGCGGCGGTGGGTGCGGCCAAAACGGTGGCCGCCCGTCGGGATTTGAGGTGAGTCATTGCGTCTCCATTCATGTGCATTCGGGACGAGACGAATGCTGCCCGCCGGGCGGCTGCGGCGGTAGAGCAGCGCGTCACGAATCCGGCATGACGGACGTCACATCGACGCAAGCGCATATGATCGCCGCGCATGGCCGACTCGCACCGCATGCAGCCGAACCGGCTCCAGGAGACGGGCTACGCGGGTGTGGGCATCACGTTCGGGCGGGTGCCGCTCGTGCTCGATCCCGCCGGCCTCGCCGGCGCCGACGTGGCGATCGTGGGGGCGCCCTTCGACGAGGGCGTGTCCTACCGGCCGGGCACGAGGTTCGGGCCGCGGGCGATCCGCACCGCCGAGGACGTAGCGTTCCCGGTCGCGCGGCCGCACATGGAGCTCGGGGTCGATCCGTACGCCGAGCTCGACATCGTCGACTACGGCGACGTCGAGGTGCGCTCGTCCGACCTCGACCGCTCGCACACGGCCCTGCGTCAGGGCGTGGCCGAGATCCTCGCCGCGGGGGCGATCCCGGTCGTCCTGGGCGGCGACCACTCGCTCTCCACGCCGGTGCTGCAGGCGCTCGCCTCCCACCACGGCGTGGACGGCTTCTCGGTGGTGCACTTCGACACGCACGCCGACACGGGCGGCGACGAGTGGGAGGCGCCCCACGGTGTGCCCTTCCACCAGGCGGTCGTCGACGGCCACCTGAACGGGCGCAACATCGTCCAGATCGGCCTGCGCGGCGCATGGCCGTTCCCCGAGGACTTCCAGTGGATGCGCGAGGCCGGATTCCGCTGGCACACGATGGGCGAGATCATCGAGCGCGGCATCGGACCGGTCGTGAACGACGCCATCGAACATGCCCGCTCGCGCGCGCCGCGCACCTATCTGACGGTCGACATCGACGTCCTCGATCCCGCGTTTGCGCCCGGCACCGGCACCGCCGAGCCCGGCGGCCTGATGACGCGCGAGCTGCTGTGGGCGGTGCGCACGGTCGCGGCCCGGCTCGACCTGTGCGCGATGGACATCGTCGAGGTGTCGCCGCCGTTCGATCCCGCCGGCATCACGGCGCTCGCCGGGCAGCGGGTGGTGCTCGAGACGCTCTCGGGGATCGCGCTTCGCCGCAGCGGCCGCGAGCCGCGGCCCGAGCGATCCTAGGGCTGCAGGATTCGCCCGAAGAGCTCGACCAGCCGCATCCAGTGCCGCTCGGCGGCGGCCTCGTCGTAGGCGGGAGTGTCGGTCTGCGTGAACCCATGCGCCGCGCCGACGTAGAGCTCGGCCGTGTGGCGCACGTGGGCCTCGGCGAGTGCGTGGGTCAGGCGGCCCATCTGCTCCGGTGGCATCGAGCCGTCGTTGTCGGCATGGCCGATGTAGAGCTCGGCGGCGGCGCGGACGGCCGCCAGGTGTGGGCTATCGTCCTCGCCTGTCGCGAGGTTGCCGCCGTGAAAGCTGGCGGCGGCGGACACGGCGTCGGCGAACTCGCCGGCCATGCGCAGCGCGAGCCGCCCGCCCATGCAGTAGCCGACGGTGCCGATCGGCGCGTCCTGCACGTCGGACCGGCCGCGCAGAAACGCGAGCCAGGCCTGCGAGTCGGCGGTCGCCGCCTCCGGCGTGACCGCCCTGATCATGGGCATGAGCTTCGCGAACAGCCCCGACCTATCCTCGGACCGCAGCTCCTCCTCGATGTTCGGGAGCACCGGTGAGCGGCCGCTGCGGTGGAAGACGTTCGGGACGACGACGCAGTAGCCGTGCGCCGCGAGCCGCTGCGCATGCGCCTCGAGCGCCGGCCGGATCCCATACGCGTCCATGTAGAGCAGCACCGCCGGATGCGGGCCGCCGGCCGCCGGGCGGGTGAAGAAGGCGTCGGCGGTGCCGTCCGCGGTGGGGATATCAACGCTCTCGGAGTGAAGGTTCGTGTGCATCGGCCGAGTCTGCCACAGACCGGGTGCCGCACCGCGGGTTGACGCGCACGTCCCGACATGCGAACGTACGTTCGACTTCGTGACGGCCCACGGCCACCCCTACTCGCGCTTCCAGCGGGCCCTCAAGACCGGGAACACGGCGCTTGCGCTCGACGCGGCGCGCGAGCTCGAGCGGCTGACGCTCGAGGACGCGCTCGGGCTGTGCCTGCTCCTGCGCAAGGACACGCGCCGCTACCAGCGGGCGACGGCGCGGTGGCTGGCCCGATACCACGCCGAGGCCGAGGGCGTCACCCTGACCGAGATCCGCGAGGTGGCCGACCTGCTCGCCGCGGTGCCGGTGTTCGGCGGCGACGCGGGCACGGTGCTGGCCGAGCATCTCGAGCGGCGCGGCCTGCACCGCTGCGCCGGCCGCGTGCGCGAGCTCACGGCGGCGTGAGCGTCACCACACGTGCGGGACGAGCCGGGCGGTGCGGTCGGCGTAGCGGCGATACGGCTCGCCCAGGCGTGCGGCGACGAGCGCCTCCTCGACCGTGATCCGGCGCACGACGCCGACGAGCGGCACCGCGACGAGCGCCACGAGGCTGCCCCAGTTCGCGAGCAGCACGCCCGCACCGGCGAACGTCAGCATGTTGCCGGCGTAGGCGGGATGGCGGATCGCCGCATACGGGCCGCCGGTGACGACGGGCTGGTCGACGGCCACCTGGATGTCGCGCCGGAAGAACCGCCCGAGCGTCGCGATCGCCCATCCGCGCAGCAGGATGCCCGCCCAGATGATCGCGATGCCGCCGACCGTCGGCCCCCAGCCGGTCACGGCGAACGCCAGCCCCGGCACCCGCCGCTGCGCCGCCGCTGCGAGCAGGAACCCGGCGACGGCGGTCGCGATCAAGAGCCACTTCGTGCCCCTGTCCTCGGCGCGCCGCTCCCCGGTGCGAAGGAGCGTCACCTCGCTCAGCGCGGCGGCCGCGATCTGCACCCGCCGCCACCGGCCTGGTTCGCCCGTGAGCCGCTCGCGCACGGTGACCGCCCACTCCACGAGCACCGCCGCGGCCGCGGTCACGGCGACGAGCGCCCCGGCGAGGCCGTTCTGGGTGAAGAACGGCTTCACGCCGGCTCGCCTGCCCGGTGCCGGCAAGGCCGGCGTGCTCGGGGCGGTCGCCTACGGATCGGGTGCGCGTGCTCCAGCGATCTGGCGCTAGGTCGTGTCGGTCACGCCGGGGATGTGGCACTCGGCGTCGATGCAGAGCCGCTGCCCGTCGCGATGCAGGCAGATCAGGCCGACGTAGGTCGTGCGGTCGTCGTCGAGCACGACCAGGCGGCGGCCGCCGTCCTCGCCGAGGGCGGCGATCGCGTCGGCCACGCGGGTGGAGGCGGTCGTGACCGGCGTGCGCTGCGTCGCGTAGGCCGCGATCGGCTCGCCGTCGTCGGCGGCGGCGATGGCATCGCGCTCGACCGCGCCGGCGTATGCATCGCCTTCCAGCAGCGGGATCAGTCGCACCGAGCTCGAGGCAACGAGCGCGCGTCCGGCCGCCACCGTCGCGTCGGCCGGCAGCTCCTTGCCGCGAACGGTGATGACCTCGCGCGCCGTCCTGTCGGCGAGGTCGGAGACGGTGGCGTGGACGGTTCCCATCACACCGCACGGTACAAGAAACGCCGAGACCCCCGCGCGTGGCGAGGGTCTCGGGGTCACGCGCGTTCGGCGGGTGCGGCTACTGCACGATCCGCGCCGAGCCCGCGGCGAGGTCGGCCGCGATCCGCTGGAAGATGCCGGTCAGCGAGGTCGGGGTCGGCAGGTTGTAGAAGTTCGTCGGGTCGGTCGCCATCTCGGCCAGGGCGGTGTTGGCCGGGTTGACGCCGAGGGAGGGCGTCTCCGGGACGGTCTGGAACTGCGTGACGGGCGTGCCGCCGACGTTCGCTCCCACCGCCGCCCAGCAGCTGTCTCCCTGGGCGGTGTAGGCGATCGAGTACACGAGCACCTTGGCCGCCTTGGCGATGCCGGCGCTGGTCACGCCCTGGCCGCACGGGTTCGTCAGGTACGGCGAGTTGGGCGGGAGGTAGCTCGGGCCGGTGTTCGCCGCGCCGTCGGAGAGGATGACGATGGCCTTCTGGGCATCCGGGCGGCCGTCCTTCTGCAGCTCGGCGTAGGCGGCATCGATCGCCTCGGCGTAGGCGGTGTTCCCGCCCGGCTGGACGCAGTTCACCGTCGAGACGAGCGGCGAGGAGTTGTCCAGGTTGCCGACGCTCGTCGCGTAGGCGTTCGAGAGCGGCACGACGGTGTAGGCCGCATTGTTCAGGCTGTACGTGCCGCTGGGGCTGCCGTTGAAGTACGACTGCACGTTCGAGCAGGCCGTGCCCACGGACGGCGCCGGGGGCAGCACGGCGAGGCCGACGTTGTCCATGCTCGGATCCATCGTGCTCAGGAAGGCCATGATCCCGGCCTTGGCCTGCGGCATCTTGTTGTTGGCGCCCATCGAGCCGGTGCGGTCGAGCACGATCATCACGTCGAGCGGGACGCCCCCGCACGGGGAGCACGCCTGGGCGTGCGCCTTGAGCGTGATCGTCGAGAAGCCGAGCAGACGCAGCAGGTAGGTGGGCACCTGCGCCGTCTCGTCGACCGTCACGGTGTTCGGATAGCCGTTCGGGCACGTGTACCCGGCCTGGGCCTCGCAGTCGATGCCCACGTTCTCGGTCACGTTGCCCGAGGGGACGCCCGCGATCGGGTTCACGCCGCCGGGCTGGGAGCCATAGCGAGTCGCCGTCGCCTGGGCGTTGGCGGCGATCGGCGGGTACGTCATCGTGAGCTGGCCGGCGCCTCCGGCGGCGGCCGCATCGGCCGACGCCTGCAGGGCGTGCTGGACGCGGTAGGCGTTGCCGAGGTCGATCACGAGCCCGGCGAAGATCAGGATCGTGAACATGAAGACGACAACCAGCGGAAGCGTCTGTCCGGACTGGCGGAGGCGACGCGTGTGAGAAACCATGGGGAGGCTGACGCACGCAGCCGCACTGCGGGGTGTGGGGGCCATCGGATCGCCTTCGTCCGGGGGATTAAGGTGTCCCCGCCGACGCCGGGGGGAGCGGCGACGGGGTGTCTATACCTGCGAGAGTCCGTGCCTTTTCGCAGGTCCACATCCCCCATTGGAAGGATTTGTCATTCGATCGCGATCGGCGGACGGCAGGCGCCGCACCCCGGCGGCGCCCGCCGTCGCGATGCTGCTAGGACGGCATCTGGGCCGACGAATCGTTCTGCCAGATGCCGAACTCGTTGCCGTGCGGGTCGGTGCAGACGGCGAACCAGCCCATCTCCGGGACGGGCATGGGATCCGAGGCGGTGCCGCCGAGCTCGTTGACGCGCGCGGCCCCGGCCTTGATGTCGTCGACGCTGAAGTACGCCCGCGTCCCGCGCTTGGCGGGCTCCATGTTGGTGATGGCCCCGCCCGTCTGCTCGCTGATCTGGGTCATGTGGTACTCCGACGGGCCCGGGTAGGACTGGAACTGCCAGCCA
The DNA here is from genome assembly GCA_963825325.1 of uncultured Actinomycetes bacterium. Lineage (GTDB taxonomy): Bacteria > Actinomycetota > Thermoleophilia > Gaiellales > JAICJC01 > JAICJC01. The sequence continues at coordinate 232,462 of CAWGSU010000001.1, read as the reverse complement.
AAGAGCGAGCCCCAGAACTCCTGCGCCTTCTTCGTGTCGTCGGCGGGGATCTCGAAGTGCACGATCTGTCCTGACATCTGGTCCCTCCTGCGGTGTGGTGGGCCGCCGGTCAGGCGGCGCCGGGTTAGAGGATAGACGTACCCAATTCGGCAAACTCATCGCCGGCCGAGCAGGCGGCGCAGGAGCGACGGCGGCTTGGGCTGGGTCGCAAGCCACTCGTCGCGCAGGGGCAGCCGGCCCTGCTCCCGGGCGGCGATCACGCACTCGGAGTGAGCGTGCCGGCGGCGGTTCGCATCGCCCTCGGGCGCGATCAGCATGTGGGTGGTCATCGCGTGCAGGCGGAAGCCGCAGATCGGGCACATGTAGTTCTTCGGGCTGCGGTTGCCGGCCGGGCGGATCGCCCACCAACGGGCCTTGTCGAGCTTCGCCATTCGAGGAATGATCGCCGACTTCGCGATAGCGTTCGGACCGATGGCGGAGCGAAACGACGTGGCGGTGCCCGATGCGGAGCTCGACCGGCTCTACGGCGGCGACCTCGAGGAGTTCGTGGCCGCGCGTGCGGCCGCGGCGAAGGAGCTGCGCCGCCAGGGCCGGCGGGATGAGGCGGCCGCGGTCGCGGCGCTGCGCAAGCCGAGCGTGGCCGCAGCGATCGTGAACCGGCTCGCGCGCGCCGATGCCGGGCTGCTCGACGAGCTCCTGACCGCCGGCGCCCGGCTGCGCGAGGTGCAGCTCGGAGGCGCGGCGCCACACGAGCTGCGCGCGGCGGTCACCGCCGAGACGCGCGCGCTGGATGCGCTCATGCGCGCGGCGGGTGAGATCGCGGCGCGTCCCGGGGCCGGCGGGCAGGCGGCGCTCGAGCGGGTGCGAGAGACGCTGCATGCGGCCGCGCTTGACCCCGAGCTGGCCACCGAGGTGCGCCGGGGCGTGCTCGTGCGCGAGCAGCAGGCGGTGGGCTTCCCGATGGGGGTCGTTGTGCCCGCGTCGCGGCGGTCGCCGCCGGCCGCCCGCCGGCCGAAGCCGGCTCCGCGGCGGCCGGTGCCGCAGGCGAAGACCGACGCGGTCGCGGCCAAGCGCCTCGCGCGGGCCGCCGCCCAGGCGGCCGAGGGGGCGGCGAAGCTCGCCCAGGCCGAGGCCGGCCTGGCGGAGGCGCGGGCCGCGGTGGCGGCGGCCGAGCGCGGGCTCGCCGGGGTGCGGCGCGCCGCCGAGAGCGCGGAGCGAGCCCGCGACGCGGCCGCTCGCCGTGCCGACGACGCCGAGGCCCGCCATCGCAAGCTGCGGGAGGGCGGCTGATGGTCGTCCACCTCGTCGACGGCACCTACGAGCTCTTCCGCCAGTTCTACGGCCGCCGCCGGGGCGCGCCGCGCGGCGACCGCCGCCTCGGCGCGGTGATCGGAGTGCTGCACACGGTGCTCGGGATGATCGAGACCGGCTCGGTCCACGTCGGCGTCGCCACCGACCATGTGATCGAGTCGTTCCGCAACGATCTGTGGGCCGGGTACAAGACCGGCGCGGGCGTCGATCCCGCCCTGCGGCTGCAGTTCGAGCCGCTCGAGGCGGCTCTCACCGCGATGGGGGTCGCCGTGTGGCCGATGGTCGCGCTCGAGGCTGACGACGCGCTCGCGGCGGCGGCGCGGATCGCGTGTGCCGACGATGCCGTCGAGCAGGTGTGCATCTGGACGCCGGACAAGGACCTCGCACAGTGCGTCGTGGGCAGCCGCGTCGTCCAGGTCGACCGCCGCAACGAGACCGTCCGCGACGTGGCCGGGGTGCGGGAGAAGTTCGGGGTGGAGCCCGAGCGGATCCCCGATCTGCTCGCGCTCGTGGGCGATTCGGCCGACGGCTACCCGGGCATCCCCGGGATCGGCCGGGTGACGGCCGCCCGGCTCGTGAACCAGCACGGCCCCATAGAGGACTTCCCGCCCGACGTGCTCGGCGAGCGCCGCGAGCTGGCGCTGCTCTTCAAGGACCTGGCGACGCTGCGCGACGGCGAGGCGCTCTTCGCGGGCGGCGCCGATCTGCGCTGGCCGGGGCCCGACGCGGCGTTCGCCGAATGCGCGGAAGAGCTCGGCGACGACCGCCTGGTGCCGCGCGCGCTCGCCGCCGCCGCCGCGCTCTGAGGTGGCCGCAGCTTGACGCGTGTGCGAACATACGTTCGTGTCGATCGGGGCGACGATCCTGCACGCCGACCTGGACGCCTTCTACGCGTCGGTCGAGCAGCGCGACGATCCGCGCCTGCGCGGTCGGCCGGTGATCGTCGGGGGCGGCGTCGTCCTGGCGGCGAGCTACGAGGCCAAGGCGCACGGCATCCGCACGGCCATGGGGGGCGCCTCCGCGCGCCGCCTGTGTCCGCAGGCGATCGTCGTGCGGCCGCGCTTTGCCGCCTACTCCGAGGCGAGCCGCGACGTGTACCGCGTGTTCGCGGACACGGCGCCGGTGGTCGAGGGGCTCTCCATCGACGAGGCGTTCCTCGACGTGCGCGGCATGGAGCGGATCGCGGGCACGCCGATCGAGATCGCCCGGCGGCTGCGACGGGCGGTGCGTGAGCGCGTCGGCCTGCCGATCACGGTCGGCGTCGCGCGGACGAAGTTCCTCGCCAAGGTGGCGAGCGGCGTCGCCAAGCCGGACGGACTGCTCGTCGTGCCGCCCGACGCCGAGCTCGCGTTCCTGCATCCGCTCCCGGTCGAGCGCCTGTGGGGCGTCGGCGACGTCACCGCGGCCAAGCTGCACGAGCGCGGAATCGTGACCGTGGGCGAGGTGGCGGGGATGGACGAGGCCGCGCTCGTCGATCTGCTCGGCGCCGGCTCGGGCCGGCATCTGCACGCGCTGGCGCACAACCGCGACCCGCGGCCGGTGCAGGCGCGCCGCCGGCGCGGCTCGATCGGATCGCAGTGCGCGCTCGGCCGGCGGCCGCGCTCGCCCGCCGAGATCGACGCGACGCTCGCCGGGCTCGTCGACCGGGTCACTCGGCGGATGCGCGCCGCCCGCCGGATCGGCCGCACCGTCGTCCTGCGCCTGCGCTTCGGCGACTTCTCGCGCGCCACGCGGTCGCACACGATGTCGCATGCCACCGCCGAGACGCAGATCATCCTCGTCACGGCGCGCGGGCTGCTCGCCGCCGCGATGCCGGCCGTCGAGCGCCGCGGCCTCACCCTCGTCGGAGTGGCGGTCGCGAACCTGGCCGACGAGCGGCCGGCGCAGCTGACGCTGCCGTTCGACCGCCACAGCGGCGGTGCGCTCGACGCCGCGCTCGACGCGGTCCGCGACCGCTACGGCGCCGGCGCCGTCACCCGGGCCGTGCTGCTCGGACGCGACGCCGGGATGACGGTGCCGCTGCTTCCCGACTGAGGTGAACGCCGGCGGTGATCAGCATCCGCCCGAGCCGGATGCGCATGGAGCCCGGCCTGCGTGCCGGAGCTCCCGCGGCGCCGCGCAGGCGCTCGAGGCGGTCGGCGGCGAGAACCCTTCTCAACTCGGTGTCGATCGGCTGCATCAACCTCACCTCTCTTCATCTCAAGTATCTTTAGATCGAGAGTGTAGCGGTGAGATTTCTTGACGTCAAACAATTCTTCTGGCATGCTTCAACCGATGAGCACCGAGACCGGGCAGCGCGACCACGTGGATCGGTTCCTCGAGACGATCCACCTCGTGCTGCCCGAGCTCGACCTCGAGGTCGAGGGGATCGTCGACCGCATCGGCGGGATCGCGCGCCGGATCAATCGCGCGCTGGACGAGACGCTCGGCGAGGTCGGGCTCGACACCGCCGAGTACAAGGCGCTCTCGGTACTGGCCCAGTCCGGGTCGCCGCACCGCAGCACCCCGGGCCGGCTGGCGAAGCGGATGGAGCTCTCGAGCGGCGCGATGACCAACCGCCTTGACCGGCTGGAGCAGGCCGATCTGGTGCGCCGCCTGCCCGATCCGGACGATCGCCGGGGCGTGCTCGTCGAGCTGACCGAGCACGGCCGCGAGATCTACCGCTCCGCCGTGGGCGTCCAGGCTCAGAAGGAGGCGCTGATGGCCGCGGCGCTGACCGATTCGCAGAAGTCGCAGCTGAACTCGCTGCTGCGGCTGCTGATGCTCGAGCTCGAGCGCCGCGAGCACGGCGGCGCAACCGCCCCCTCCGCGGCCGACTGCTAGCGCACGCCGGTCACGGCGGCGCGAGGTAGGCGACCTGCATCGGCTGCGCCGGCGGATCGGGGAGCACGACCTGCGACGTGACCGTGAGGTCGGCCGCCACGTGCACGAGCTCGCCGGAGTGCAGCGGTCGCCAGTCGGGATGCTCGTCGAGCGGCTCGCTCGCCACGACCACGCTCGGGTGGTGCGCCAGGTGCTCGGAATGGACGCGCAGCGTCGCGCTTGACTGGTGCAGCGGCCGCGCGCCGTGGACGCCGCCCGGCGCGCGCTCGAGCACGTACAGGCCGTGCGTCTCGGGATAGCGCAGCGCCCACAGCTCGTCCGCGGTGATCACGATCAGGTTGAGCGCGTACACGGGCAGGTGCTCGGCGATCCACCCGGTCGCCGCGGCGATGGCGGCGGCCACATCGCCGCCGTTTCGGTCCGCATGCGCCGTGACGAGTGCGAACATCCGCTCGGAGTCGGTGTCGCCCTGGACGAGCCCGCGCGCGGCGCCGAGCTCGGCCTCGAGCCGGGGCAGGTCGCCGAACGCGCCGTTGTGGGCCATCAGCCGCCCGGCCATCGCGAACGGGTGCGTGTTTGCCACCGTGCGCCCGCCGGTCGAGGCGTGGCGCACGTGGGTGATGAACGTCGCCGATGTGGCGCTGCGCGCGTCGCGCGCGAACGCCGGATCCTCGAAGGCGGCGATGGGCTGCTTGTCGAGCACCGCCGATCCGTCGGCGGCGAAGTGGCCGAGGCCGGTGCCGTCCGGGTTGCGGACGCTCTGCGCCACCATGCTGTCGGGCGCCTCGAGCAGCCAGAAGCGCGCGTGCACCCGCTGTGGCGCCGCGCTCAGTCCGAACAGGCGGCACACGTCAGCGGCCGGTCAATGGTGGAACCCGGCCTCGGACGCATCGTGCACCGGAGCCGTCTGCTTGTCCAGGCGCACCAGCTGGCGCTTGAGGTCGTCGAGGAGCATGTCGGCCAGGTCGTGGCTGAACCCGCGCCGAACGACGATGCGCAGCGCGGCGAGGTCGGTGCGGTTGGCCGGGAACGTGTAGGCCGGCACCTGCCAGCCGCGCTCGCGCAGCGCGCTTGAGACGTCGAACGCGGTGAAATGCTTGATGTCGTCCCGGACGGTGAACGCGAACACCGGCAGCTCGTCGCCACGGGTGAGCAGGGCGAAGGGGCCCAGCTCGGCGATCCCGGCCGAGAGCCGCGTGGCCACGTCACGCGCGTACCCCTGCACGGCGCGGTAGCCGTCGAACCCGAGCCGCAGGAAGTTGTAGTACTGGGCGACGACCTGGGCGCCCGGGCCGCGAGAAGTTGAGCGCGAACGTCGGCATGTTGTCGCCCAGGTAGTTGACCCAGAAGATCAGATCCTCGGGGAGGGCGGCGGCGTCGCGCCACACGATCCAGCCGACGCCCGGGTACACGAGCCCGTACTTGTGCCCCGATGCGTTGATCGACGCGACCCGGGGCAGGCGGAAGTCCCAGGTCAGGTCGGGGTCGACGAACGGGGCGAAGAAGCCGCCGGAGGCGCCGTCGACGTGCACGGGCACGTCGAGACCCGTGCGCTTCTGCAGGTCGTCGAGCGCTGCGCAGATCTCCTCGATGGGCTCGTAGGAGCCGTCGAACGTCGAGCCGAGGATCGTGACGACGCCGATCGTGCGCTCGTCGCAGAGCTTGACCGCCTCGTCGGCCGAGAGCGTGAAGCGGTCGCCCTCCATCGGCACCATGCGCATCTCGACGTCCCAGTAGTTCGCGAACTTCTCCCAGCAGATCTGGACGTTGATGCCCATGACGATGTTCGGGCGGTCGGCCGGCTTGCCCTCGGCCGCGCGCCGCTTCTGCCACCGCCGCTTGAGCGCCAGGCCGCCGAGCATCGCCGCCTCGGAAGAGCCGGTCGTCGAGCAGCCCGTGGCCTCGGCCACGTCCGGGGCGTGCCACAGCCGGGAGAGGATGTTGACGCAGCGCATCTCGAGCTCGGCGGTCTGCGGATACTCGTCCTTGTCGATCATGTTCTTGTCGAGGCACTCGGCCATCAGCTGCCGCGCCTGCGGCTCCATCCACGTCGTCACGAACGTGGCCAGGTTGAGGCGCGCGTTGCCGTCGAGCATGAGCTCGTCGGCGATCACCTGATAGGCCGTGTCCGGCTCGAGCTGGGCGGACGGCAGGGTGTGACGGGGGACGTTTCCGTCGAGCGCGAGCGGCGGGCCGATGGTGTGGCCGTGCATGCGGACGGGCGGGCCTTTGGGGTGCTTCAGTGCCACGGCGGACCTCCTTCGGGGGGTGGGGAGATCGTACGCAGGATCCGCTACGACGGATGCGGATCCGTGTAGTAGCACTTGCAGTAGCCCCACAGGTTGGGCTGAAAGCCCGTCCATGCGCTCGAGTGCGCCGTCAGCATGTCGGTGTCGACGAGCTGGATGTACGGGCGATGCTGGGCCAGGTAGGCCTCCATCTTCCACACGAGCGCCTGGCGCTGCTTGAAGTCGACGAGCGTGCTCTGCTTGCGCCACCAGCTGTCGTAGAGCGGGTCGTTGAAGCCCGTGTCGCTGTTGTCGTCCCACTGCGCCCGGGTCACGACCGAGAGGTTGAAGTTCGGGTCGATGTAGGGATGCCAGTACCAGGTGTACATGTCGGCCGACAGGTACTTCGCGTCGGGCGCGACGATCATCGTGTAGGCCTGGGTGCCGTCGCCGCCCGAGACCTCGTTGAGCTTCACGCCGATCTTCGCGTAGGCCGCCGCGAGCACCTGGAACTGGCGGTCGCCGTCGAAGTCGAGGTCGTCGGGGACGATCACGTCGTAGCTCATCGGGTGGGCCGCCTGGGGGTATGCGCCGCCGGTGGCCGGGACGACCCTGACCCCGCCCGGGCCGCGCTTGTAGCCGAGCGAGTCGAGGATCTGGCCGGCCTTCGCGGGGTCGTACGGGAGCGGCTTCACGGCGGGGTTGATCCAGCCTGACGGGGCTGACCAGGCCGACATGATGTTCGCCCACGGATGCGCGTATCCGCGGAACACGACGCTCGTGATCTGCTGCCGAGGGGTCGCGTATTCGAGCGCCTCCTTCACCGTCGGGTTCAGGAGCTCGCGATTCTTCGGCTTGAGCGGATTGGAGTTGAAGCCGAGATTCGTGACCTCGTCGCCGGCCTGGACATTGAGCTTGATGCCGGTCTGGCTCTTGAGCGCGCTGCCCGCCGAGTACGGCACGGCGTCGACGAAGTCGAGGTTGCCGGCGGTGAGGTCGGCGACCATCGAGGTCGAGTTCGTGTAGTACGTGAGCGTCACGGCGGCGGCGGTCGACTTCGGCCCGTAGAAGTACGGGTTGGGCCTGAAGACCGTCGTGCCCTTCTCCTGGTACTTCGAGATGGTGTAGGGGCCGCCGGAGACCATCGGCAGGTGCTGCTCGGGCAGGAACGCCTTCAGGCCGGTGCCGTTCTTGCCCAGGTGCTTGGCCCACACGTGCTGCGGCAGGATGAAGAACTGCTCCAGGTTCGCGAGCGCGGGGGCGACCGGCCGCGAGTAGGTGATGACCAGCGTATTGGGGTTCGGCGCGGATGCGCCGCTCACCCCATCCAGCACGCTCGCGAGGTACGCCGTCGCGCCGGACTTGTACTTGAGGGTCGTCTGGATCGTCCACACCGCGTCCTGCGCGGTCAGGGGCACGCCGTCCGACCACTTGCCCCCGGGGCGCAGGTGGAACGTCCACACCTTCCCATCCGCGCTGTGCGTCCAGCTCTTGGCCCAGTCGCCGACGAGCCGAAGGCCCGGCCCGTACTGCACGAGCTGGGGGAAGATCATGCCGTAGGCGGTCGAGTCCTGCGTTTCGATGCCGACCAGCGGGTTCAGCGTGTCGATGTAGTACGTCGTGCCGATCCGCAGGATCTTGCTCGTGCTCCCGCCCGCGGCGCTGCTGCCACCGCCGCCGCAGCCGGCTGTGAGGAGCGCGACGATCCCGGCCAGGGCAATGGTCGTGCGGAGGGTTTTTGCGCGGGGACTCAAGGGCGCAGCGCAGCTATACCACGGTCTGCGCGCCGGCGTCAAGAACGTCTCCGGATCTTCACCCAGAGCGGGGTCAGCGCGAGCGATCCGCTTGACCGGCCACCGTGCGGGGTGCTTGAATCCGGGCGATTCCTGTGTCGTCCGTGAAGAAACCGGCAACGCGCCAGAAGGGCGCCGCGATGCGCGAGGCGATCCTCGTCGCGGCCTGTCGCGCCATCGCGGAGCGCGGCGTCGAGCGGGTGCGCATGCAGGACATCGCGGCCGCCGCCGGAGTCTCGCCGACCCTGCCCCACTACTACTTCAAGACGCGGTCGGAGCTGCTGCTGCAGGCGTTCATGCATGCCGAGGCGGGCATGGTCGGGCTCGAGCAGGAGGTGGCCGGCGACGGCCCTCCCCGCGAGCGGCTCGAGCGGCTCCTGCTCGTGTACTTCGACGCCGACCCGCGCGTGTACGAGATCTGGATGCTCGCGCGCGAGATGACGACCGCCGCCATCCGCGAGCCCGGCCTGCGCGACTCGCACGAGGACGTCTACTCGACGTGGGCCGACTCGATCGCCGCCGTGATCCGCGCGGGCCAGGGCACGGGCGAGCTGCCCGCGGGCATCGACCCCGACGCCGCCGCATGGCGCCTGACGGCCCTCGTCGAAGGGCTGGGGACGTGGCTCCTGACCGGCATGGCGACACGCCGTCAGTGCCGCCGGCTCGTGCTGGACGCGGTCGAGCGCGAGCTCGCGCGCTGACTCCCAATTGGCAGCCCGGCCAATTGCCAACCGGGAGAACAGCGCGCACGGCCCGCCCTCGGTCGCCTGTACCCAGCCGCCCGTAGCGAGGGCCTGGCTATGGTTGGGCCGGTGCCGATCGCCCAGATCAGAGACGTAGGCATCTACCACGAGGTGCATGGCGACGGGGAGCCGGTGCTCCTGATCGGCAGCCCACGGAGCGACGTCTCGATGTTCGCCGGCATGGTGAGGCGGCTCTCGGCGAGCTGCCGGGTGATCGCGTTCGACAACCGCGGCGCCGGTCGCTCGGACAAGCCGGAGGCGCCCTGCTCGATCGCGATGATGGCCGACGACGCCATCGGCCTGATGGACGCCCTCGGGATCGCACGCGCGCACCTGGTCGGCATCTCGATGGGCGGGAGCATTGCGCTCGACGTGGCGCTGCGGCATCCCGATCGCATGCGCAGCCTCGTGCTGGTTTCCGCGAGCGCCCGTAAGCCGGCGCAGATGACATTCTCGGCGCCGATGCGCGTCGCGAACGTCCTGCGCTCGCTGCCGCCGTTCCGGGGGCGCCACCCACAGCCCGAGTACGCGCACCCACGCCGGCGCGACGCGGCGCCCTCCTACGACTGCACCGCCCGGCTGGGCGAGATCCACACACCCGTGCTGATCTTGCATGGCCGCAGGGACAGGACGGTCCCGCTGCGCCTCGCCGAGGAGATGCAGGACCGCATCGCCGGGTCGAAGCTGGTCACGTTCGACGGAGGCCACATGTTCTTCTTCACGCGCGAGCGCGACGAGTTCGCGGAGCGCGTCGCGGCCTTCGTGCGCTCGCACCGATGAGTTCCCAAACCGGCCCCGGTCAGACGGGGTAGAAGCGGACGGGGAGCAGCGTCACCTCGCCGGAACGATCTCCGGCGAACCGCGATACCCTGCGAACACGGCGTGGCCCTGCGCCGTGGCGGCCTCAGGGCCAGCGGGAGTTCCGAGCCCCGCCGAGCAATCGACGCACAAGGACGTACTTCTCTCATGACTGATCTCCCAGACCCGAAACTGGATCACCAGCGCAGGATCGCGCACACGGGCGCGCAGGCCAGGATGGCCGGGCACTTCGCCCGCCACCCCTGGCGCGTGATCTTTTCCTGGATCGGCATCTTCGTGGTGCTGATCGGCCTGAACGTCGCCTTCCACGGCACGCTGATCAACGACTTCAACCTCCCGGGCACCGACGTGCAGCGGGCGACCGACCTGATCAACGCCAAGTTCCCCGTCCAGAAGGGCGCGGCGCTGCGCGTGGTGCTGGCGGCGCCACCGGGCCAGCGGCTCGACACCCCGGCGCGCAAGGCCGCCATCCTGCACATGCTCGCGGCGGGGACGGCGTCGCAGCAGTCGCTCGACATCCATTCCAAGGACGTGTCGGCCGGCACCAACCCGCTGTCGATCGGCGCGCATCAGCTGTCGAAGGACGGCCGGATCGCCTTCTTCGACATCCAGTACGACAAGACCGGGTTCCAGCTTCCGCGCTCCGGCATCGTCACCGTCGAGAACAAGATCCAGGCCATCGGCCGGGCGTCGGGCATCGACGCGCAGTTCACCGGTGAGGCCGAGAACGCGCCGCCGACCCAGGGGATCTCCGACATCATCGGCCTGATCGCGGCCTTCATCATCCTGATGATCCTGTTCCGGGCGCTCGTGCCGACCATGATCCCGCTGCTGTTCGCCATCACGGCTGTGGCCGGGGCGTTCATGCTGCTGTTCCTCGCGGCCCGGTTCACGCACTTCAACACGGTCACCGAGATCCTGGTGCCGATGATCGGCCTTGGCGTCGGCATCGACTACACGCTCTTCATCGTGACCAGGTTCCGGCAGTACCTGCACGACGGCCTCGAGCCGCAGGAGGCTGCCGCGGCCGCCAGCGCGACCGCCGGCCGGGCGGTGCTCTTCGCCGGCACGACCGTCGCGATCTCGATCACCGGCCTCGCCATCATCGGGATCGACTTCATCACCAAGCTCGGCATCGGCAGCGCCCTGGGCGTGCTGACCGCCGTGCTGCTCGCCAACTCGCTGCTGCCGGCGATCCTGGCGCTCCTCGGCCACAAGATCGATCGCGGGCGCCTCGGGCTGCGCGGCTCCGACGACTCCCGCGAGGGTCAGGCCAAGACGCCTGTCGCCGCGTGGGGCCGGTTCGTCACGTCGAACGCGAAGGTCGTCCTGCCGGTGGCCGTCGTCATCCTGCTCGTCGTCGCCTCGCCGCTGATCAAGGCGCGGCTCGGCCTCGCCGACGCCGGCACGGCACCGAAGAACCAGACGACGCGCAAGGCGTACGACCTGCTCTCGACCGGCTTCGGCCCCGGGTTCACCGAGCCGATCCCGGTCGTGATCGCGCTCAACTCCGACCACAACGCCGCGGTCACCTTGCAGCACGCGTTCGAGAAGGTGCCGGGCATCTCGCACGTCGTCCCGCCCATCTACAACGCGAAGACCCCGCAGCAGGCGTCGGTGGCGATCGTGAACACGTACTCGAAGTTCAAGCCGCAGGACGCAAAGACGGACGACATCGTCTCGACGCTGCGCGGCACGGTGATCCCGAACGCCCTCAAGGGGTCGACGGCGGTGGCCTACGTGTCGGGCTCGAACGCGGCCTTCACCGACATCGGCAACCAGATCCTCGCGCGGACGCCGTGGTTCCTGCTCTACATCATCGGCATCACGTTCATCGTGATGGCGATGGCGTTCCGCTCGCTCGTGATCGCCATCAAGGCGGCCGTGACGACGCTGGCGTCTGCCATCGTCGGCTTCGGCGCGCTCACGTTCGTCATCCAGCTCGGCCACGGAATGGGGCTCGTCGGGCTCGACCGCACCGGGCCGATCGAGAGCTTCGTGCCGCCGATCGCGTTCGCGATCCTGTTCGGCCTCTCGATGGACTACGAGGTGTTCCTCATGAGCCGCATCCGCGAGGAGCACGTGCACGGATCGGACACGTTCAACGCCGTCCGCGACGGGATGGCCGGTGTCGGCCGCGTCATCGTGGCCGCCGCGTTCATCATGTCGTCCGTGTTCTTCTCGTTCCTGCTCGCGCCCGACCGCGTCTCGAAGGAGTTCGGCCTGCTGCTCGGGGTCGCGATCCTGACCGACGCGCTGATCGTGCGCATGACTCTCGTCCCGGCGCTCCTGACGGTGCTGGGTGAGCGGTCGTGGACGATCCCGCGCTGGCTTGACCGGGCGCTTCCGAACATCACGATCGAGCCTCCGGCCGACCGTGACGAGGCCGCCTTCCCGGTGCCCGAACCGGAAACCGCCGCGACCTGAGTCCTGCCGAACACCGGGACTGTCCCCGCCCGCCGGGCGGGGACAGTCCCCAGGCTGCTCCATCCCCGGCGCGGTCGGGGCGGGCTACTCCTTGATGTACGGGCGGCCGTCGGCAGCCGGCGGCCGCGACCGCCCGATCAGCCCGACGAGGGCGATCAGGGTCAGCACGTAGGGCAGGGTCGAGAGCAGGTTGACCGAGACGTTCGCGCTCGACTGCAGCCGGTCGGCGAGGGCGCTCGCGAAGCCGAACAGGAGACAGGCGCCGAACGCGCCGAACGGCCTCCACTTGCCGAAGATCATCGCCGCGAGGGCGATGAAGCCACGGCCCGCGGTCATGTCCTGGTCGAAGGAGCCCACGAAGCCGATCGACAGGTAGGCGCCGCCGAGCGCCGCCAGCATGCCCGACGCGATCACCGAGGCGTAGCGGACGCCGAAGACGGGGATGCCGACCGTGTCGGCTGCGCGCGGGTGCTCGCCGACCGCGCGGATGCGCAGCCCGATCGGGGTGTGGAACAGCACGACGTGCACGCCGATGATCAGCGCGAACAGGAGCCATACCATCAGGTTGAGCGAGCCGAACACGCCGGCGATGCCGGGGATGCTGCGGACGCCGGGGATGCTGACGTCCGGCACCATCGACACGGTCGCGGGCGTGCCCTGGTTGCCGTACACGTCGATGAAGACGTACCCCGTGATCCCGAGGGCGAGGAAGTTCATCGCCGTCCCGATCACGATCTGGTCTGCGCGCAGGTGGATCGTGAAGACGGCGTGGATCGACGCGAGCAGGCCGCCGGCGACCATCGCGATGAGCAGTCCAGCCGTCCACGTCCCGCTCCACGCCGCCGCCCAGATGCCGAAGAACGCCCCCATCAGCATCATGCCCTCGAGGCCGATGTTCACGACGCCGGAGCGCTCGCAGACGACCCCGCCGATCGCGGCGAACGCGAGCGGCGTCGCGTACTGGAGCGTCGACGCGAAGAGGCCCGAGTTGACGATGTCGCCGAGCGTCGCCGTGCTGCGGCCCTGCGCCCAGAGCGCGATCAGCACGGCCACGACCGCGACGGCGACGGCCCAGCCGCCCACGCGCCACTCGCGCGCCTGCAGCGCCCAGGCGCCGCAGCCCAGAGCGACGAGCGCAAGCGCGACCGGCGCCCCCTGCGCGCGCACCTCGAATGGCGGCAGCGCCAGCCACACGGCCAGGAAGCCGACCGCAACCCCCGCCAGGCCGACGCCGCGGGCGCCCGTGGGCACGCGCGCCCGGATCGTCTCTGCGACGGCGCTCACAGCGCCTCCTCCCGGAGGCTCGCGTCGAGCCGGGGCGCGGGGCGCGCCCGGCGTGCCCGCCAGGCGTACACGAGCAGGAGCTCGGCGCCGACGAAGAGCACGATCAGCCCCTGGATGATGATGGCCAGGTTCGAGGCCAGCTCGGGCGGGAAGACTGACGGGTTGAGCGCGCGCGTCGACGTGCCCACCTCGAGGCCGGCGAACAGGAGGGCGGCGAGCAGGATCCCGACCGCGCGCCCGCGACCGAGCAGGGCGACCGCGATGCCGATGAAGCCGATCTGGCTCACCTGGATGTCGTTCGTGGCGACCGAGAACTGCCATCCGAGGATGTCCATCGCCCCCGCGAGGCCGGCGAACGCGCCCGAGATCCCAAGCGCGAGCACGAAGTTTCGTCCGACCGAGATGCCGCCGTAGCGGGCCGCCTCCGGGTTGAACCCGGTCGCCTTCACCTCGTACCCGAGGGTGGTGCGGTTGAGGATGAACCAGTAGACGACAAGCGCCGCGAGGGCGAGGAAGATGCCGGCGTGGAGCGGCTGGAGCGTGCCCCAGATGGCGGGCAGCTGGGCCGAGCTCGTGACCGGGTTCGAGGCGGGCACCGAGCGCTGCGATCCCTGCAGCGGCCCGCCCAGCTCGAACAGGTACTGGCTGCCGTAGATCGCGATCCAGTTCAGCATGATCGTCGAGATCACCTCGTGCGCCCCGACCGCCGCCTTCAGGGCGCCGGCGATCCCGCCCCACACGGCGCCGCCGAGCATCGCGGCGAGCAGGGCGATGAAGATGTGCAAGGGCTTCGGCATGCTGGCGAAGTGCAGCCCGACCCACAGCGAGCAGACGAGGCCGACGATGTACTGACCCTGGCCGCCGATGTTGAACATGCCGCAGCGGAAGGCGAACGCCACGGCGAGCGCAGTCAGGATCAGCGGCGTGAGCGCGATCAGCGTCTGCTGCAGGTTGATCGCGGCAAAGATCTTGGCGTTGCCGGACGTCCACGGCAGCACGTAGTTCAGGCCGGTTCCGTCGAAGATCGCTCTGTAGGCCGTCAACGGGTTCTTGTGCGCGGCGAGAACGGCGAGGCCGCCGACGAGGAAGGCGAGCAGGGTCGTGCCGACAGGCAGGAGCACGCCCTCGATGCGCGGGCTCATCCAGGCGGCGATTCGCTCCCAGGCCCCCGCCGGCGCGCGTTCGTCGTTCATGCCGCGCTCTCCCGGCCGCCGCCCGCCATCGCCACGCCCAGCTCGAGCTCGGAGACGTCGGGCGCATATTCGCCCACGATCCGGCCGCCGAACATCACCAGGATCCGGTCGGAGAGCCCGAGGATCTCGTCGAGCTCGAAGCTGATGAGAAGGATCGCGCGGCCCCGGTCGCGCTCCTCGACGAGCCGGCGGTGGACGAACTCGATCGCGCCCACGTCGAGGCCGCGCGTCGGCTGCGCCGCGACGAGCAGCTTCGGGTCGTCGGAGAGCTCGCGCGCGATCACGACCTTCTGCTGGTTGCCGCCCGAGAGCGCTCCCGCAAACGTCTCCGGTCCGCCGCCGCGGACGTCGAACTCCTCGAGCAGCCCACGCGCGCGCGAAACGAGGCGCCGTGGCGAGAGGATGCCGAAGTGCGAGGCGGGCGGTTTGCGATAGTCGTGCAGGGCCAGGTTCTCGGCCAGCGAGAACTCGAGCACGAGGCCGCGCCGATGGCGATCCTCGGGGATGTGGGCGACTCCGGCATCGATGCTCTCCCGGGCGTTCGCATGGCTCAGGTCATGGCCGGACACCGCGATCGTGCCCGCGGTGGCGCGGCGCAGGCCCGTGATCGCCTCGACGAGTTCGGACTGGCCGTTTCCGTCGACTCCGGCGATGCCCACGATCTCGCCCTGGCGCACCTCCAGCGAGACGCCGCGCACCGCCTCGAGGTCGCGGTCGTCGTTCACCCGCAGGTCACTGACCTCGAGCGCCGGCTTCGTGGGATGGGCCGGCTGCTTGTCGACGCGCAGGAGCACATCGCGGCCGACCATGAGCCGGGCCAGGCTCTCCTCGGTCGCGCCCGCGCGCGGCACCGTCTCGATTGCCTTGCCGCGCCGCAGCACGGTGATCCGGTCGGCCAGCTCGAGCACCTCGCCCAGCTTGTGGGTGATGAAGATGACCGAGGTGCCCATATCGCTGCGAAGCGTGTTCAGGATCCGGAAGAGGTCGGACGCCTCCTGCGGCGTGAGCACCGCCGTCGGCTCGTCGAGGATCAGGATGTTCGCGTTGCGGTAGAGCGCCTTGATGATCTCGACCCGCTGCTGCTGGCCGACCGAGATCTCCTCGACCCGGGCGTCGGGGTTGACCGCGAGCCCGAGGTGGTCCGAGACGGCGAGCACGCGCTTGCGCGCCTCCGCGTGATCGAGGAACGGCCCGCTGCGCGGCTCCGAGGCCAGCACGACGTTCTCGGCCACCGTCATCACCGGGATCAGCATGAAGTGCTGGTGCACCATGCCGATGCCCGCGTCGATCGCGTCGCGCGGCGATCCGATGCGGACCGGCTTGCCGTCCATCCGGATCTCGCCGGCGTCGGGCTGGTAGAGGCCGTAGAGGACGTTCATCAGCGTCGACTTGCCGGCGCCGTTCTCGCCGAGGAGCGCGTGCACCTCGCCGGGGGCGAGGTCGAAGTCGACCGCGTCGTTCGCCACCAGGCTGCCGAAGCGCTTGGTGATTCCGCGCAGTTCCAGTGCTGGATGCTCGGCCATCGCGATGGGCGCCGGGGGCGGGCCGCGGTGGCCCGCCCCCGGCGATCGATCACTTCACGGTGTCGGGCGGGACGATTGCCCCGGACGCGACCTTCGCCTCGATCGTCTTCACCTTGGCCACGTCGGCCGCCGGCACGTTCGGGCTGATCACGCCGATCCCGGCGCCGCCGTTCTGCGCGGTGAAGAAGTCAGTCGTGCCACCCTTGAAGGTGCCGTTCGTGATCTCCTTCACGGTGTCGAACACGGCCACGTCGACCTTCTTGACGGCGCTCGTCAGGATGAACGGACCCAGATAGGCCTGGTCGGCGTCGACGCCGACGCCCCAGACACCCTTCTCCTTGGCCGCCGAGAGCGCGCCCAGCCCGCAGCCGCCTGCGACCTGGAACACGACGTCGGAGTGCTGGGAGATCTGGTTCAGCGCCAGCTCTTTGCACGCCGCCTGGTTGGTGAAGCTCTGCGAGTACGCATTCAGCTCCGTCACCTTCGGGTTGGCCGCCTTGGCGCCCGCGATGAACCCTGCGATGTAGTGGTCGACCGGCGGGATCTTCTGGCCGCCGACGGTCGAGACGACGTTCGTCTTCGTCACGAGGCCCGCCAGGTATCCGGCCATGTAGCCGCCGTCCTGCTCGTGGAACAGCAGGCTCTTCAGGTTCGAGATCGGCTTGGTCGGGCCGGAGTCGATGATGGCGAACTGGGTGTTCGGGAAGGCAGCAGCGGCCTTCTCGACGGCGCTCTCCATCAGGAACCCGACCGCGATCACGAGCTTGTCGCCGTTCTGCGCCGCGTGCTGCAGGTTGGGGATGTAGTCCGCGGCCGAGTTCGACTGCAGCACGTCGGGCTTGATGCCGAGCTGCGCCGCGGCCCGCTGCACGCCGACGAAGGCGAGGTGGTTGAAGCTCTTGTCGTTCAGGCCGCCGATGTCGGTCACGAGCCCGATCGAGATCTGCGGAGCGCTCGAGCTGGCCGGCGCCGAGCCGCCCCCGCCGCTGCTGCTTCCGCTCGAGCCACTGCTCCCGCACGCCGTGGCGCCGACGACCACCGTCACGATGATCGCCGCCCAAGCCATCCGGCCGGGTCTACGCAAACCGTTCACGAGCCCTCCCTTGGTTGCCCTTCGACAAGACCTTGCGATGCTACTCGCCGCGCCGCCGCTGTGCACGCCGATCGCGGCCAGGGCGATCAGGCGGTGAGCTCGCGCACGGCCTCGCCGAACACCGCGGTGTGGCGGTCGACGTCGGCGGCGACGGTCGCGGGCGACATGAGCGCCATGTTGTGGAACGGCGTCATCAGCACGCCGCGGTTGAGGGCGTAGAGGTGCATGAAGCGGTCGAGATCGTGGTCCATCGACGCCGCCGCCTCGCCCCCCGTGCGGGGCCGGGTGCGCTGGAAGCCGTACTCGGCCCGGCAGCCCAGGCGGGTGATGTACCAGTGCAGGCCCGCGGCGCCGATGGCCTCCTCCACGCCGTCGGTGAACCGCTCGGCGAGAGGGATCATGCGCCCGAAGGCCTCCGCGGTCAGCACGTGCTCGAGGGTGGCGCGCATCGCCCGCAGCGAGAGCGCGTTGCCGGCCAGCGTCCCGCCGATCCCGCCCACGTCGACCGGACCCTCCGGCAGCGCGGCGACCACGCGCGCGGCGGTCTCCTCGCTCATGCCGTAGGCGGCGGCGGGGATGCCGCCGGCGAGCGGCTTGCCGACGGTGAGGAAGTCCGGCTCGAGGTCGTATGCGCGCGTGTACCCGCCCGGGCCGGCGCACAGCGTGTGCGTCTCGTCGATCACGAGGAACGTCCCGTACCGGGTGCAGAGCTCGCGCACAGCCTCGTGGTAGCCCTCGTCGGGCAGGACGATGCCGATGTTGGTGAGCGCCGGCTCGAACAGGCAGCAGGCGACGTCGCGGTGGGCGAGCTCGCGCTCGAGCGCGTCGAGGTCGTTGATCTCGACCACCCGGGTGGTCTGCGGCGGCGGCACCGCCGGGCCGATGTTGTTCGGTCGCGTCTGCGGCGTGCCGTTCGCATCGAGCGTGATGAACGTCTCGTCGACCGAGCCGTGGTAGCACCAGTTGTGCACGAGGATCTTGGGCCGGCCGGTGGCCTGGCGGGCGAGCCGGATCGTGAACCGGTTCGCGTCGGTGGCCGTGAGCGCGAACTGCCAGATCGGCAGGCCGAAGCGGGCGCTGAACTCCTCGGCGCAGGCGATCGCGTCCTCGGTCGGCAGCATCAGCGTCGTGCCCTTGCGCACCTGGTCGCAGACGGCGTCGGCGGTCGCCGCCGGCGCGTGGCCGGTCATGGCGCCCGTGTCGCCGAGGCACAGATCGACGTACTCGATCCCGTCGACGTCGGTGAAGCGCGCGCCGGAGGCCTCGGCGACGAAGACCGGGAACGCCCCCGCCCACTCGACCATCCAGTGCATCGGCACGCCTGCCAGCAGCGAGCGCCCGGCGCGCGCGTGGAGCGCCTGCGAGCGCGGGTGCAGCGCGACGAAGCGCTCCTCCTCGCGCGCCCGCAGCCGGGCCAGCCGTTCGCGGTCGACGGTGTCGCCGCTCACCGGCGTGTGTGCTTTTTGCGAATCACGTTCCGTGTATCCTGCCTGATCGGCGCCGGTGGCGGTGCCGTGGATCGAGGAGACTCCCCGTGGCGAAGTCCGGTGTCCGCGTCCTGGTCACGCTTGCGTGCCAGGACTGCAAGCGGCGCAATTATCAGACGAACAAGTCCAAGCGAAACTCGCCCGACCGGATCGAGTTCTCGAAGTACTGCCGCTGGTGCGGGCATCACACGCCGCACCGGGAGACGCGCTAGTGCTCCGTCCCGAGGTTCCGTGATGCTCGGGCGCGCGAAAATCGAGCATGGCAAGGACGCAGGGAGACCCGATATCGGGAATATCGGGGCGACCGAGGACGCAGCCAGGCGACGATTTGCAGCCGTCCGAGCGCGTGAGACTTCCGGGATGGAGCACTAACCCTCATGGCACGCAGCACGTCACGCAGGGGGAGGCCCGCGGGCGCCGGCCGCCGCTCGGTGAGCGCGCCGCTGGCGGGCAAGCCGAAGAGCCAGTCGGGCGGCGAGGTCGACCGCCGGCGCGGGCTGCGCGGGCTGATCGGATTCGTCGGCGAGGTCCGCGCCGAGCTTGCCAAGGTCGATTTCCCCAACCGGCAGCAGACGTGGCAGTCGACGATGGTCGTCATCGCGGCCTGCGTGTTCGTGGGCGGATACCTGTACGGACTCGATCAGATCTTCGCTCAATTCGCCACCAAGCTGATAAATCTGCAAAAGTAGGCATATGTTCCGCTGGTATGTGATCAACACCTATTCCGGGCACGAGAACAAGGTCAAGACCAATCTCGAGCACCGGATCAAGTCGATGAGCCAGGAGCAGGTCGTGCGCCGGGTCGTCGTTCCGACCGAGTCCGTGGTCGAGACCAAGGACGGCCAGAAGGTGCAGACCGAGCGCCGGCTCTGGCCCGGCTACGTGCTCGTGAACATGGACCTGACCGACGACGCCTGGATCCTGGTGAAGAACACGCCGGGCGTGACCGGGTTCGTCGGGTCGCAGAACAAGCCGGTTCCGCTGAGCCAGCCCGAGGTCGACCGCATGCTGCACACCGCGGTCGCCCAGGCCGAGCAGAAGACCAAGGCCAAGGCCGAGTTCTCGATGGGTGACAGCGTCAAGATCACCTCGGGGTACCTGGCCGACTTCGACGGCGAGATCGCCGAGATCAACGAGGACCAGGGCAAGCTCAAGGTGCTCGTGTCGATCTTCGAGCGCCAGGTGCCCGTCGAGCTCGAGTTCGACAAGGTCAAGAAGATCTAGGCTCGTTCCGCCCGGGTGGTAGCCGGGGGACAGTCCCCTGAACAACCCGCCCCAGGCTCGTCGAGTTGCCACATGGCTGCACTGGGTTGTTCTGGGGACTGTCTCCAGAACTGCTCCATCTCGACCACCGTCGTGGCAGACCGGCGCGCCCACCACCGTGGTGGAGATGGAGCAGTGTGGGGGACAGTCACCCTCACAAACCATCGGCGCTCGGGGCACGCCATGGCGTGGGGCGGATTTGTGAAGGCGGCTGTCCCCGGGTGGCCGGCAGGCTGGGGCTAGTATTCCCGTCCGCCCAAACGACGTGGGAGCCCTGACCGGGCGCTTGCACCACACGAGAGGTGAGACATGGCGAAGAAGGTCATCAAGGTCATCAAGCTGCAGATCCCGGCCGGCCAGGCCAACCCGGCGCCGCCGGTGGGGCCGGCGCTCGGCCAGCACGGGGTCAACATCATGGAGTTCTGCAAGGCGTTCAACGCCGCCACGCAGGGGTCGAACGCCGGGCGGATCACTCCCGTCGAGATCAGCGTGTTCGAGGATCGCTCGTTCACGTTCATCACGAAGACTCCGCCGGCGGCCGTGCTGATCCGCGAGGCGCTCAACATCGACAAGGGCTCGGGCGAGCCGAACCGCAACAAGGTGGGGACGCTCTCCCGCGACCAGCTGCGCCAGATCGCCGAGACGAAGCTCCCCGACCTGAACGCCAACGACGTCGACGCCGCGATGCACATCATCGCCGGCACCGCCCGCTCGATGGGCGTGGAGGTGAGCGCCTGATGGCCGGCAAGAAGTACACGAGCGCACGCGCCCAGGTCGACCGCGAGCACGCCTATCCGCCGCTCGAGGCGGTGCGCACGCTGAAGTCGCTCGAGACGGCCAAGTTCGACGAGACGGTCGAGGTGCACCTGCGGCTGGGCGTCAACGTGCGCCACGCCGACCAGCAGCTGCGCGGCACGCTGTTCCTGCCGCACGGCACCGGGCGCGAGGTGACCGTGGCCGTGTTCGCGCAGGGCGAGAAGGCCAAGGAGGCCGAGGACGCCGGCGCCGATCACGTCGGCGGGGACGACCTCGCCGCGCGGGTGCAGGAGGGCTTCACCGACTTCGACGTCGCCATCGCCACGCCCGACATGATGGGGACGGTCGGCCGGCTGGGCCGCATCCTCGGCCCGCAGGGCAAGATGCCGAGCCCGAAGGCGGGCACGATCACCTTCGACATCCAGAAGGCCGTGTCGGACATCAAGGCCGGCAAGATCGAGTACCGCACCGACCGCACGGGCATCATCCACGTCGCGATCGGCAAGAAGTCGTTCGAGGAGAAGGCGCTCGTCGAGAACTACGGCGCCGTGCTGGACGAGATCCTGCGCGCGAAGCCGGCGGCGGCCAAGGGCCGCTATCTGCGCTCGATCACGATCACCTCGACGATGGGCCCGGGCGTGAAGGTCGACACCGGCCGCGTCCGCGACCTGCTCGAAGAGGGCGCGCCCGCCTGACCTCGGCGGCTATGCTGCCGCCCGCAAACCTGTCCGTGCCACAGACCGTCGGGGCCCTCCGGGCTCAAAAGTCACACCCGACCGAGGCCGGTGCCCGTGCACGTCACCACGTGCGCTCGCGTCGCCTCACGGCGGACGCGAGATCGCATGAAGGAGGTGAACCGTGCGCTTAGAGCAAAAGGAGCGGGTGGTCGAACGGCTGACCGAGCGCATGCGGGAGGCGCCCGCGATGATCGTCACCGATTACCGCGGCCTCACCGTGACGCAGGTCGCTGACGTCCGCCGCTCGCTGAGCGAGGCCGGGGCGACGTTCCACGTCGCCAAGAACACGCTCGCCCGGATCGCGGCAACGCAGGCCGACCGGCCTGACTTGATCGCGCTCCTCGAGGGGCCGACGGCGATCGCATTCGTCGCCGACGACCCGGCCGCCGCTGCCAAGAAGCTGTCGGACATCGCCCGGCAGACGCGCATCCTGCAGGTGCGGGGAGCGATCATGGACGGCCAGACGCTGTCGGCGGACGACGTCCGCGCGCTGGGCGACCTGCCGCCGAAGGACGTGCTGCAGGCCCAGGTGGTCGGCGCGGTCGCAAGTCCACTCCAGGGTGCCTACAACGTCCTGGCGGCCCCGCTGCGGGAGTTCCTGGTCGTGATCGACCAGTACATCGAGAAGCGACAGGCGGCCGAGGCCGCCTAGACCGAAAGAGGAGAGAGACATGGCTGTGACACCCGAGCAGCTCGAGGAGATGACGGTCCTCGAGCTCGTGGAGCTGAAGAAGGCGCTCGAGGAGCGCTGGGGCGTCTCCGCGGCTGCGGCGGCGCCGATGATGGTGGCCGCGGCGGGCGGCGGCGGCGGCGAGGCCGCTGCCGAGGAGGAGCAGACGGCGTTCGACGTCATCCTCACCAACGCCGGCCAGAGCAAGATCCCCGTGATCAAGGTGATCCGTGAGCTGACCGGGCTCGGCCTCAAGGAGGCCAAGGCGGTCGCCGACGACGCGCCCGGCCCGGTCAAGGAGGGCGTCGCCCGCGAGGAGGCCGATCAGATGAAGGCCAAGCTCGAGGAGGCGGGGGCCACCGTCGAGATCAAGTAGCGCGCGAAACCGGGGAGGGCGCGGGCCCTCCGCGCCCTCCCCGTCACCTCGCGCCGCTTGGCCGGCCCTCGCACCGATACAATGGCCGCTGTGGATAAGGCCGCCTGCACGCTCCCCTATACGGCGATCCGGAAGAAGCCCGGCGAGGATTCCGAACAGGTCACCCAGGTGCTCTTCGCCGATCCGGTCGACGTGCGGTCGAGCGAGGACGGTTGGGCCGAGGTCACGGTCGCCGACGGACTCGGCGGCTGGATCCGGTCGGACGCGCTGGGCGAGCCGCTGGAGAAGGACCGCGCCCACGTCGTGGTCGTCCCCCAGGCGGCCGACCGCTATCTGGGCACCTGGCTCGTGGCCCCCGGGCTGCGCACCGAGCCGCTCGCGGCCGCGCGCCGAAAGGCGGGCGGCGAGACCATCGCCGAGACCGCCCTGATGTTCCTCGGCGCGCCCTACGAATGGGGCGGCGTCACCGTCCACGGCATCGACTGCTCCGGCCTCGTGCAGGCCGTGCACCGCCGCTTCGGGCTGCTCCTGCCCCACAACGCCGCCCAGCAGGAGGAGGCGGGCCGCGAGGTCTCGCTGCGCCAGGCCCACCCTGGCGACCTCATCTGCTACGGCGATCACATCGCGATCTGGGCCGGCGACGGCCGGATCGTGCACGCCTCCGCCGAGCACGGCAAGGTGGTCGACGAGGCGCACCCGGCCGACCTGAAGGCGCGCGTGCGATCCGTCCGCCGGCTGTACGAAGCCGAGGACTAGCAGCCGAGGTGGTCTCGGTCGCGGCGGTCGATCTGGGCAGCGGCCGCCGGTTCGAGCGCAACGCCCACGCCGTCGTGCCCGCGGCGAGCACGATCAAGGTGCTCATCTCGGCCGCGTTCTGGAGCGCCGCCGAACGCGGCGAGCTCGACCCGGCCAGGCGCGTCCGTGTGGCCGACACGCCCGCCCCCGGCGGCGGCGGACTGCTCGAGAGCATGCACCCGGCGACTGCCCCCTGCCTGGCCGACCTCGACCTTCTCATGCTCGCGATCTCCGACAACGCTGCCACGAACGTGATCGTCGCCGCCGTCGGCATGCCGGCGGTGAACGCGCTTGGGGCGGCGCTCGGCCTCGCCCACACCCGTCTTCGGCGGCGGATGATGGACACGGCCGCGGCCGCGCGGGGAGACGAGAACACGACCTGCGCCGCCGACATGATCGCGCTCCTGGCCGCGCTCGCACACCCCCACGTGGTGCCTGCCCGCGCGTGCCGGCGGGTGCTCGCGGGCCTCGCCCAGACGCAGCACACCGACATCGCCGCCCGCTACCTGCCGGTCGCCGCGCAGCGGGTCGTGTGCTCCAAGCAGGGCGAGCTCGCGGGCGTCCGCCACGACGTGGCCCTGATCGACGACGGCGATCGCAGGGTCGCGGTGGCGGTGCTGTCGGCCCCGGCCGCGGCGCCGGAGGGGCTCGCGCACACGGCGGCTCTCGCCTACAGGAGTGTGACCTGACTAACATCGGCCGCCCGCAGTGCGTCATAGAGCGCGCGGCGTCTAATTCCTAGGGAGGGGTACATGGAGCTCCGATTCAGGCGAGGTTTGATCGCGATGATCGCCATCGCGTCGGTCGCGGTAGCGGCAGGTTGCGGTGGGTCCTCGGGCGGCGGTGGTTCGAGCAGCGGTGGTTCAAGCTCGGGTTCCACCACGTCCGCGTCACACAAGGGCGGGACGTTCACGATCCTCGCGAACTCGAGCTTCGGCGTTGCCGACCCGGCCCAGAACTACACGCTGCAGGAGTGGCAGCTCCTGATCAACACGCACGACGGGCTCGTCCAGTTCAAGCGCGTCGGCGGCACGCCCGGCACCCAGATCGTGCCCGACCTGGCGACGTCGATCCCGAAGCCGACCGACGGCGGCAAGACCTACACGTTCCAGATCCGCAAGGGGATCAAGTTCTCGAACGGCGCGGTCATGAAGCCGAGCGATTTCGTGACGACGCTCGAGCGCCAGTTCACCGTCCCCGGCCCGACCGGGTTCTACTCGGGCATCGTCGGCGCGTCGGCGTGCAAGCCGTCTCACTGCGACCTCTCGAAGGGCGTCGTCGCTGACGACAGCGCGTACACGCTGACGATCCACCTGACCGCACCGGATCCGGAGCTCCTCGACCAGCTCGCGCTGCCGTTCGCGTACGTGGTGCCGGCGAACACGTCGAAGAAGCTGACCGGCAACAACGTGCCCCCGGGCACCGGGCCGTACATGTGGAAGTCGTACAACCCGAACAAGGAAGCCGTCCTCGTCCGCAACCCGTTCTTCAAGGTGTGGAACCCCGACGCGCAGCCCGCCGGCTATCCCGATCAGATCATCGAGAAGTACGGCCTGCAGATCTCTGACGAGGTCACCCAGGTCGAGCGCGGCGCCGCCGACGAGGTCTTCGACGGCGACGTGATCCCGGCCGACCGGCTGAACGAGCTGAACGCGCCGACGTACAAGAACCAGGTGCACGTGAACCCGCTGACGGCCGACTGGTACATGGCCCTCAACACCACGACGCCGCCGTTCAACAACGTGAAGGCGCGCCAGGCGATCAACTTCGCGGCCGACCGCAACGCGTACGTGAAGATCGGCGGCGGCTCGGCACTGGCCCAGCCCACGTGCCAGATCCTGCCTCCGAACTTCCCCGGCTACGCGCCGTACTGCCCGTACACGAAGGGCACCGACACCACCAAGTGGGTCGGCACCGACATCGCGAAGGCCAAGCAGCTCGTGCAGCAGTCCGGCACGGCCGGCATGAAGGTCGTCGTCAACAGCGGCAACGACGAGACGTCGAAGGCGCTCGGCGAGCAGATGGTCTCCGACCTGAACAAGATCGGGTACAAGGCGACCGGGCAGTACCTGGCCGACGGCATCCAGTACCCGTACGTGCAGAACTCCAAGAACCACAGCAAGTGGAACGTCGCCTGGTCTGCCTGGTACCAGGACTACCCGGCGCCGTCCGACTTCCTGAACGTGCTGCTCGGCTGCGGCTCGATCCATCCGAACAGCGACGCCAGCCCGAACATCGCGGCGTTCTGCGACAAGTCGATCCAGGGACAGATGAACGTGGCCGAGAACGAGAGCGTCAGCAACCCGACCGCGGCCAACCAGACCTGGGAGAAGGTCGACCACGAGATGACCGACCAGGCTCCGTGGGTCGACCTGTACAACCCGAAGCAGATCGACTTCCTGTCGAAGCGCGTCGGGAACTACCAGTGGAACCCGCAGTGGTACATCCTGATCGACCAGCTCTGGGTCAAGTAGCAGGATGACTCCGACATTCGGGGCGGGCGGCTCCAATCAGCCGCCCGCCCCGGGTTGGTAAGGTGATGACGGATGGCTGAGGTCGCGGCCCTGGAGCACGTCGAGCCGGCACACCCCGGGGGACCGGAGGTTGCGGGTCGCAGCCCGTGGGCGCTTGCCGGGCGCCGCCTCTTGCGCAACCGGATCGCCATCGGCGGGCTGGTGCTGTTCCTGCTGATCGTGATCCTCAGTTTCTCGGCGCCGCTCTACGCGAACCACATCGCGCACACGAACCCGTTCGAGAACAACCTGAACGGGCACACCATCGTGAATGGCAAGAGGGTGCCCCTGATGCAGCAGGGCGGTGGGCTCCTGCACCTGGGTGAGACGCCGATCGGCCCGACGGGCGACATTCACCACTACTTCCTCGGCGCCGACCAGAACGGTCGCGATGTGACCTCGCGCGTGCTCTACGGCGGCCGCGCCTCGCTCCAGGTCGGGATCGGGTCGGCCGTTCTGTGCTGCCTGCTCGCGACGATCTTCGCGCTCCTGGCCGGGTTCCACGGCGGCTGGATCGACGCGCTCTTCTCGCGCATGATGGATGTGATCTGGGCGTTCCCGGTGCTGCTGCTCGCGATCTCCGTCGCGACCGTGCTCCTGAACGCCCCGAACGGGGTCGGCGTCGGCCCGGTGCGCATCCAGGCCTCGAGCCTGTGGCTGCCGACGCTGATCATCGCCCTGATCTATCTGCCGTACGTGTACCGGCCGGTGCGCGGCCACGTGCTCTCGGTCTCCGAGAAGGAGTACGTCGAGGCGGCGATCGCCCAGGGCGCCTCCGGCTGGCGGCTCGTCTTCTCGGAGGTGCTGCCGAACGTGATCACGGTGGTGATCGTCCTCCTGCCGCTGATCATCGCGACCACGATCCTCACCGAGGCGTCGCTGTCGTACCTCGGCGTCGGCGTCCAGGCGCCGGCCGCGAGCTGGGGAACGGTCATCAGCGACGGCCAGGGGCTGCTCTACACGCGGCCGTGGGTGGCGATCGCGCCCGGGATCATGATCGTCCTCACGGTGCTCGCCCTGAACGTGTTCGGCGACGGCGTCCGCGACGCGCTCGACCCGCGCGCCAAGCTGCGGGTCGGAGAGTAGGGGCGGCCGGTGGGCGCGTTCATCGTCAGGCGCGCGCTGCAGCTCGTCCTGGTCATGTTCGTGATCACCGTGGTTGTGTTCATGATCTTCTTCCACACGCCGGGAATCGACCCGACCCGCCAGATCGCCGGCCGTAACCCGTCGGCGTCCGCGCTCAAGCAGATCCGCCACCAGTTCGGCCTCGACCGGCCCCTGCCCGTCCAGTACGTGCTGATGATGAAGAAGATCTTCATCACCCGCGACCTCGTCTCGTACTCGAACCAGGGCCAGAAGATCGTTCCCGAGGTCGTCGCAGCCACGCCGGCGACGCTGTCGCTCGTGTTCGGCGCGGCCGTGATCTGGGTGGTGGTGTCGATCGCGATGGGCGTGGCGGCCGCCGTGTTCAAGGGCACGCTGATCGACCCGATCCTGATGATCATCGCCCTGATCGGGATCTCGATGCCCGTGTTCTGGGTCGGCGAGCTGGCCAACCTGATCACCCAGAGCCGGTGGCACGACACCTTCCTGTTCCACTGGGTGCCGCCGCTCGGCTACACGCCGTTCACCCAGGACCCCGGTCTGTGGTTCAAGGGCCTCGTGATCCCGTGGATCACGCTCTCGATCCTCTATATCGGCCTCTACGCCCGCGTGCTGCGCGCGAACCTGCTCGAGATCCAGAACGAGGACTACATCCGCACCGCGCGGGCGAAGGGGCTCTCCGAGCGCCGCGTGCTCGTACGGCATACGCTGCGCACCTCGATGATCACGTTCGTCAGCCTGTTCGGACTCGACTTCGGCGCCCTCGTCGCCGGCGGCGCGCTGCTGACCGAGGTGGTGTTCGGCATCCACGGCGTCGGCTTCCTCACCTACCAGTCGATCGGCAACCTCGACCTGCCGACGATCATGGTCACCGTCATCTACGGCGCGTTCTTCATCGTGCTCGCAAACGCGCTCGTCGACATCGCCTACGCCTTGCTCGACCCGCGGATCAGGCCGGCCTAGCGCAGATGCCGGATCACCTGCTCGAGGTCAAGAATCTGAAGGTCTCGTTCCGCACCGAGGACGGCGTCGTGCGCGCGGTCGACGGCGTCTCGTTCACGCTCGACCCGGGCGAGGTGCTGGGCATCGTCGGCGAGTCGGGGTCGGGCAAGAGCGTGACGATGATGTCGGTGATGCGGCTGATCGTCGACCCGAACGCGGTGTTCGAGGGCGAGGTGATCTACAAGGGCCGCGACCTCATGAAGCTCGGCCGCGACGAGATGCGCGAGGTGCGCGGCTCGGAGATCGCGATGATCTTCCAGGATCCGATGACGTCGCTGAACCCGGTCTACCGGGTCGGCTGGCAGATCGCCGAGCAGATCCGCGCGCACGAGAACGTCTCCAAGCAGGCCGCCCACGCTCGCGCGATCGAGCTGCTGCAGGCGGTGGGCATCCCCAACCCGAAGGTGCGTGTGGATGACTACCCGCACCAGTTCTCGGGCGGCATGCGCCAGCGCGTGATGATCGCGATGGCGCTCTCGTGCAACCCCGACCTCCTGATCGCCGACGAGCCGACGACGGCGCTCGACGTCACCATCCAGGCGCAGATCCTCGAGCTGATCGGCAACCTCAAGGACGACTTCGGCTCGGCCGTCGTCATGATCACCCACGACATGGGGGTGGTCGCCGAGGTGGCCGACCGCGTCTGCGTGATGTACGCCGGCCGGGTGGTCGAGCAGGGCACGAAGCAGGATCTCTTCTACGACTCCCAGCACCCGTACACGTGGGGCCTTCTGGGCTCGATCGCGCGGCTCGACCGGCCCAAGCCGCGCCGCCTGACCGCGATCCCGGGTGTGCCGCCGTCGCTGATCCACCTGCCCGAGGGGTGCGCGTTCGGGCCACGCTGTGCGCAGCGGTTCGAGAAGTGCGGCGAGGTGCCCGAGCTGCGGGCTCGCCTGGGCGAGGGCGGCCATCTGGACGCCTGCCACCTCGAGCCCGCCGTCAAGGCGGCCCGGCGCGAGACGACGATCCATCCCGAGCTGATCGAGGGCTCCGCGTGAGCGAGCAGAGCACCGACGCGCTCCTGCGTGTGCAGGACGTGCTCAAGTACTTCCCGATCAAGAAGGGCATCCTGTTCCAGCGCGAGGTTGCCCGCGTCCACGCCGTCGACGGCGTCAGCCTCGAGGTGCGGCCGGGCGAGACGCTCGGGCTCGTGGGCGAGTCGGGCTGCGGCAAGTCCACCCTCGGCCGCTGCATCGTGCGCCTGTACGAGCTGACCGGCGGCACGATCACCTTCGAGGGGCGCGACATCTCCAAGCTGTCGCGGCGCGAGCTGCGGCCGATGCGCCGCCAGATGCAGATGGTGTTCCAGGACCCGTACGCGTCGCTCAACCCGCGCAAGCGGGTCGGCACGATCATCGCCGACCCCCTCCGCATCCACAACATGGGCGACCGCGCCCAGGTGAAGCGGCGCGTGTCAGGAGCTGCTCGAGCTCGTGGGGCTCTCGCCGGAGCACTACAACCGCTACCCGCACGAGTTCTCGGGCGGGCAGCGGCAGCGCATCGGCGTCGCCCGCGCGCTCGCCCTGCACCCCAAGCTGATCATCGCCGACGAGCCGGTGTCGGCGCTCGACGTGTCGATCCAGGCGCAGGTGATCAACCTGCTCGATGACCTCCAGGACGAGCTGCACCTCACATACGTCTTCATCGCGCACGACCTCGGCGTCGTGCGCCACGTGTCCGACCGCATCGCGGTGATGTACCTGGGCAAGATCGTCGAGATCTCTCCGGCCGAGGAGCTCTACCACCAGCCGGTTCACCCCTATACCGAGGCCCTGCTCTCGGCGGTGCCGATCCCCGACCCCGACCTGTCCGCCCGCCGTGAGCGGATCGTGCTCGAGGGCGACGTGCCCAGCCCGATTGCGCCGCCGTCGGGCTGCCGCTTCCATCCCCGCTGCCGGTACGCGACCGAGATCTGCGCCCGCGAGGAGCCGCCGCTCCTCCCGCACGGCACCGGCGGCCACCTGGCCGCGTGCCACCACCCGCTCGACGTCGCGGCCGCCGCCAATGGCTCGCCGCGGCCCGCCTCTGCCTGACCGCACCGGACGGGGTCAGATCCCTTCTGGTGCGCCGTGGGCGCTCGGCCTCGTGCTCATGGCGCTCGTCCTTGCCGGCTGCGCGGGCGGCGGGTCGTCGTCCGCGCTCTCGACGCACGCCGCGCGTCCGCCCGCGTTCACAGGGGTGCGGGGGGTGGTCGCGGACTACCTGCGCGCCCGCGACCGGCGGGTTCCGATCGCGCTGCTGCGTGTGCACGTGACGCGGCTTCACCGCAGCGGCCGGTCTGAGACCGTGCTTGCGACCGCGTCGGCGCGGCTCGGCCGGCCGCCGGGCACGGCGTGGGTGGCGCTCGGCCAGCGCGCGCTCGTGATCCGGCGGCGGGCCGGCCGCCTGCACGTCGTCGCCGACGTCACCCATGGCGGCGGCTATCCCGTCGGGCAGGACGGCGCGGGGGCGATGCCGCCGCGATCGCGCTACACCGCCGGCCGGCGGGTGGTGGTGATCTCGGCGCCGGATGTGCCCGCGGCCGCCGCGGCCGAGGTGGTGCGGGTCGCCGACCGGGAGCTGCCGGGGCTCGTCGCCCGCTACCGGCTGCCAGGCCGGCACCCGCGCGCGCCGGTGATCTTCATGACCGACTCGTGGGACGCCGCCCAGCGCGTGTCGGGCGTGCCGATGCCGCACGAGGCGGTCGGTGCCGAGTACGCCGGTCAGATCTACCTCGACGTGCCCGGGTGGTCGCGCCAGGCCGTCGTCGCCCGCGACGCGCTTTTGGTGCATGAGCTCACCCACGTCGCGAGCGCCGCGCTCGTTGCGCACTGCCCGCTCAGCCTGGTCGAGGGGGTGGCCAGGTACGAGGAGCAGCGCTATGCCGTCGCGGCCGGCGCGGGGTGGCCGTTCCGGTACCTGGCCGCCGCCTACGAGCACGGCTACCCGTCGATCCGGCGCTGGCGGTGGACGTTCGGGCACTGGATGCTGCGGCGGCCGCTCGCGACCTGGCTCGCGTACGAGGACGGTGCGGCGATCGTGGGCGCCCTGGTGCGCGACGGCGGCGACGCCGGCCTGCGCCGGCTGGGGGCGGCGTTCCGGCGCGACGGCCTGAGCGGCCGGTTCAGCGCCGCCCAGGTCAACCGTGCGTTCCGGCGGGCGGTCGGCCGCTCGTTCGCCGACGTCGCCGCGCAGGCCCAGGCCGAGACGATCGCCGCGGCGGGTGAATAGCCGGTGCCAGGCACGTTGAGCGCGGCCGCCTTTGTATCGATCGCTACGCAATCGACTTGACCGCGCGGCCCGGTTGGGTATAGTTGACCGATAGGCACGCCCCTGCGGGTGGAATCCCGAACGGAGAATTCCCCGCCGGCGGCGGCGACCGTGTCCGCGTTTGCGGGGAACCTGTCGTGCTGATACCCTTCGTGGTTGCGCTGTTGGTCCGGTTCCACGCCCTCTGAATTCCCCCACTAAGCCCCTCGGGAGGCGACGCTTTGCCTGCAAGCTCTCATGCGCCCAGAAGCCGTCGCACCTTCTCCAAGCTCGAGAAGGTGCTCGACGTCCCCAACCTGATCGATATCCAGAAGGCCTCCTTCCGGTGGTTCATGGGCGATCCGTCGAGCGTGGCCTCGCTGGCCGCCTCGGGGTTGCGCGAGACGATCGACGACATCTCCCCGATCCGCGACTACTCCGAGCGGCTCGAGGTGCGGCTGGGTGAGTACACCATCGGCGATCCGGTCGTGTCCGAGCGCGAGTGCCGCGAGAAGGACCAGTCGTTCGAGGTGCCCGTGAACGTGAAGGTGTCGTTCACGAACCTCGACACGGGCGAGATCCGCGAGCAGACGGTGTTCCTCGGCAACTTCCCCTGGATGACCGAGCAGGGCACGTTCATCATCAACGGCACCGAGCGCGTCGTGGTGACGCAGCTCGTGCGCTCGCCGGGCGCCTACATCATGGAGCCGAAGGATGCGACCAAGCAGGTCTTCGTCGCCAACCTGATGCCGTCGCGCGGGTCGTGGCTCGAGATGGAGATCGACAAGAAGGGCATGGTCAACGTCCGCATCGACCGCAAGCGCAAGCTGCCGGTCACGACGCTCCTGCGCGCGCTGCCCGAGACGGACGAGAACACCGGCTTCCACATCGACAAGACCGATGAGGGCCTGCTCGAGCTCTTCGGAGGCAACCCCTTCATCCGCATGACGCTGGAGAAGGACCCGGCCAAGCGCGAGGAGGAGGCGCTGATCGAGGTGTTCAAGAAGCAGCGCCCCGGCGAGCCGCC
The DNA here is from genome assembly GCA_963825325.1 of uncultured Actinomycetes bacterium. Lineage (GTDB taxonomy): Bacteria > Actinomycetota > Thermoleophilia > Gaiellales > JAICJC01 > JAICJC01. Next base: position 200,267 of record CAWGSU010000001.1, on the reverse strand, counting down.
GACGCTCGAGAACTCCCGCAACCTCGTGCGCGCACTGTTCTTCGATCCCAAGCGCTACGACCTGACGCGGGTCGGCCGCTACAAGCTGAACATGCGGCTCGACCTCGATGTCTCGCCCGAGTGCCGCGTGCTCACCACCGGCGACATCGTCGAGCTGGTGCGCCGGCTCGTGACGCTGCCGGTCAAGCTCGGCGTGCCCGAGGATTCGAAGGACTTCGCCGCCGACACCATCGTCATCCCGCGCGGCGATGCCGAGCACGACCTCGACGAGTACGAGCACTTCGGCAACCGCCGTCTGCGCACGGTGGGCGAGCTGATCCAGGAGGCGTTCCGGATCGGCCTCTACCGCATGGAGCGGGTGGTGCGCGAGCGGCTCACCACCGAGGACGAGGACGCGATCACGCCGCAGACGATCGTGAACATCCGGCCGGTCGCGGCGGCGCTGAAGGAGTTCTTCGGCTCCTCGCAGCTCAGCCAGTTCATGGATCAGACCAACTCGCTGGCCGGGCTCACGCACCGGCGCCGGCTCTCGGCGCTCGGCGCGGGCGGGCTCACGCGCGAGCGCGCACCGATCGAGGTGCGCGACGTGCACCCGACCCACTACGGGCGCATGTGCCCGATCGAGACCCCGGAAGGCCCGAACATCGGCCTGATCGGCTCGCTCGGCTCCTACGCCAAGGTGTCGGAGCACGGGTTCGTGCAGACGCCGTACCGCAAGGTGGTCGGCGGCAAGATCTCGGAGGACGTCGAGTACCTGGACGCGATCCAGGAGGAGCTCTACACCATCGCCCAGGCCAACGCCGAGGTGGACAAGAACGGCAAGCTCGTCTCGCCGGTCCTGTGCCGCACGCGCGACGGCGTGCCCGTCCAGGTCGACAACTCGCTCGTCGACTACATGGACGTCGACCCGGCCCAGATCGTGTCGGTGGCCACCGCGCTCATCCCGTTCCTCGAGCACAACGACGCCAACCGCGCGCTCATGGGTTCGAACATGCAGCGCCAGGCCGTGCCGCTGATGGTGCCCGAGGCGCCGCTGGTCGGCACCGGCCTCGAGTACCGCGCCGCCGTCGACACCGGCGACGTCGTGGTGGCCAAGCGGGCCGGCAAGGTCGAGTACGTGGACGCCGACCGGATCGTGGTCGCGGCCAAGGACGGCAACGACTCCTACGACCTGGTCAAGTACCGCCGCTCCAACCAGGGCACGATCATCCACCAGAAGCCGATCGTGTTCGAGGGGCAGAAGGTGGCCGCCGGCGAGGTGATGGCCGACGGCTCCTCGACCGACATGGGCGAGCTGGCGCTCGGCAAGAACCTGCTCGTCGCCTTCATGTCCTGGGAGGGCTACAACTTCGAGGACGCGATCATCCTCTCCGAGCGGATCGTGAAGGACGACGTGCTGACGTCGATCCACATCCACGAGTACGAGGTGGACGCGCGGTCGACCAAGCTCGGTGACGAGGAGATCACGCGCGACATCCCCAACCGCTCCGAAGAGTCGCTGCGCGACCTGGACGAGAACGGGATCGTGCGCATCGGGGCCGAGGTCGGCTCCGGCGACCTGCTGGTCGGCAAGGTCACGCCCAAGGGCGAGACCGAGCTCACCGCCGAGGAGAAGCTCATCCGCGCGATCTTCAAGGAGAAGGCGCGCGAGGTGCGCGACACCTCGCTCAAGGTGCCCCACGGCGAGGGCGGCAAGGTCATCGACGTGAAGACCTTCTCGCGCGCGAACGGCGACGACCTGTCGCCGGGCGTGAACGAGCTCGTGCGCGTCTATGTCGCCACGAAGCGCAAGATCGCCGAGGGCGACAAGCTCGCCGGCCGGCACGGCAACAAGGGCGTGATCTCGAAGATCGTGCCCGAAGAGGACATGCCGATGCTCGAGGACGGCACGCCGGTCGACATCATCCTGAACCCGCTCGGCGTCCCCTCGCGCATGAACATCGGCCAGGTGCTCGAGACGCACCTCGGCTGGGCGGCGATGCACGGCGGCGCGAACGGCGACCCCGAGTGGATCGCGACGCCGGTGTTCGACGGCGCCACGCCGGAGGAGGTCGACCGCGCCCTGATCCAGTGGCAGGAAGACCACAAGTCGAGCCCGATCCGCTTCAACATCAACAAGAAGTCGGCCGAGGGCCGGCGCTGCAACGGCAAGGTGCGGCTCTTCAACGGCCGTACCGGCGATCCGTACGACCAGCCGGTCACGGTCGGCTACATGTACATCCTGAAGCTGCTGCATCTCGTCGACGACAAGATCCACGCGCGCTCGACCGGCCCGTACTCGCTCGTCACCCAGCAGCCGCTGGGCGGCAAGGCGCAGTTCGGCGGCCAGCGCTTCGGCGAGATGGAGGTGTGGGCGCTCGAGGCATACGGCGCCGCATACACCCTGCAGGAGATGCTGACCATCAAGTCCGACGACACGATCGGCCGGGTCAAGGCCTACGAGGCCGTGGTCAAGGGCGAGAACATCCCCGAGCCGTCGATCCCGGAGAGCTTCAAGGTGCTGCTGAAGGAGATGCAGTCCCTGGCGCTCGACGTGAAGGTCGTCTCGGTGGACGGCGGCGACGTCACCGTCCGCGAGGAGGAGGACGAGCTGCTGCGCGCCGCGGAGGAGCTCGGCATCGACCTGCGGCCGGTCGCCGACCGCGCCGCCGCCCGCGCGCCCGAGGCGCAGGAACTCGAGGAGGGCGCCGACCGCGCGGACGAGGACGGCGAGCTGACCGTGCCCAACGACGAGCTGCTCGGCGAGGAGCTGGTCGAGGACGACCTCGCGGCCTCGGACGACGAGGAGGACGACGACGGCGACGGCGCCGGCCTGCCCGTCGGCGACCTGGATCTCGTCGAGGAGGTCGAGGAGTGACGCTGCATAAACGGGGTCAGACCCCGTTTATGCACGCTGCGCCCGCGTACCCGGGGTCACACCCCGCCAACTGCACACACACCGCGTTCATTGAAGAGGAGCTGACGCGTTGATCGACATCAACGATTTCGATGCCATCAAGATCGGGCTGGCATCCCCGAAGCAGATTCGCGAGTGGTCGTCGGGTGAGGTCACCAAGCCCGAGACCATCAACTACCGCACGCTGAAGCCGGAGAAGGACGGGCTCTTCTGCGAGCGCATCTTCGGTCCCACGAAGGACTGGGAGTGCTACTGCGGCAAGTACAAGCGCGTCCGCTACAAGGGCATCATCTGCGAGCGCTGCGGCGTCGAGGTGACACGCCAGAAGGTGCGCCGCGAGCGCATGGGTCACATCGACCTGGCCGCTCCCGTGAGCCACATCTGGTTCTTCAAGGGCGTCCCGTCGCGGATCGGCTACCTGCTCGACATCGCGCCGAAGGAGCTCGAGAAGGTGCTCTACTTCGCCGCCTCGATCGTGACCTCGGTCGACAAGGAGGCGCGCGAGCGCGACGTCCCCGAGCTCGAGGGCAAGGTGGAGCAGGAGAAGGAGCGGTTGATGCTCGACCGCGAGGAGGCGCTCGCCGCCCTCGAGGAGCGCATGCAGCGCCGCCGCCAGTTCCTGATCGACGGCGCCGTCAAGGACTTCGACGAGGACGACGAGTACTGGTCGCGCACCCTGAACAACTGGGCCGAGGAGGCCGGCATCCCCGTGCTCGAAGAGGCGCGCACGCTGGCCGGCGGCCTGCTGCCCGAGGTCGCCAAGCGCATCGCCGGCGAGGATCCGAAGAAGGTGCGCGAGCTCGTGCGCGAGTCGGCTGTCCGCGACGACCGCAAGCTCGGCCCCAAGGACCTCGACAACGTCGCCGCCTGGGGCGCTGCCGCGCGCACGCTGCTTCAGTCCGAGCTCGAGGCGATCGAGGAGAGCAAGGGCCCCGAGAAGACGAAGGCCAAGAACGTGATCAAGGCCCGCATGGCGTGGCTGGCCGGCGGCGAGGCCGAGCTCAAGGATCCCGATCGCGAGTGGGTTGAGAAGCTCGTCGAGGCCGGCCCCGGCAACGCGGCCGCGCTCGAGAAGACGCGCCAGATCGGCGCGGGCATTCTGCGCGAGCTGATCGAGACCGGCGAGGGCACCGACCGTGCCGAGCTGCGGGAGCAGGCCAACGACCTGTGCCTGCGCACCGACGGCCGCATGTCCAAGGAGGACGTGAAGGCCATCGAGGCCTGGGCGCTCAAGGTGCGCGACACCTACAACGACATCCAGGCCCGCCGCCGCGACGTCGACGACCACGCCAAGGAGGCCGTCGACCGGCTCGACCGCACCTGGATCAAGTTCAAGGAGCTCGAGGTGCAGGAGGTGATCTCGGACGAGGCCCTCTTCCGTGAGCTGCGCGACCGCTTCGGCAGCTCGTGGGGCTTCGGCGAGTACTTCGCCGGCGGCATGGGCGCGGAGTCGATCCGCGAGCTCCTGCGCAGCCGCGACCTCGACGCTGAGGCGATCCAGCTGCGCGAGACGATCCGCACGTCGAAGGGCCAGAAGGAGGCCCGCGCGATCAAGCGGCTCAAGGTCGTGTCGGCGTTCACCAAGTCGGACAACAAGCCCGAGTGGATGATCCTCGAGACCATCCCGGTGATCCCGCCGGAGCTGCGCCCGATGGTGCAGCTCGACGGCGGCCGGTTCGCGACGTCGGATCTGAACGACCTCTACCGGCGCGTGATCAACCGCAACAACCGCCTGAAGCGGCTGCTCGATCTCGGTGCGCCCGAGATCATCGTGAACAACGAGAAGCGGATGCTGCAGGAGGCCGTTGACGCGCTGTTCGACAACGGCCGCCGCGGCCGCGCCGTCACCGGCCCGGGCAACCGGCCGCTGAAGTCGCTGTCCGACATGCTCAAGGGCAAGCAGGGCCGCTTCCGCCAGAACCTGCTCGGCAAGCGCGTCGACTACTCCGGCCGCTCGGTCATCGTGGCCGGCCCGTCGCTGCGCCTGCACCAGTGCGGGCTGCCCAAGCTGATGGCGCTCGAGCTCTTCAAGCCGTTCATCATGAGCCGGCTCGTCGAGCGCAAGCTCGTGCAGAACATCAAGGCCGCCAAGAAGATGGTGGACACGATGGTGCCCGAGGTGTGGGACGTGCTCGAGGAGGTCATCGCCGAGCACCCCGTGCTGCTCAACCGCGCGCCGACGCTGCATCGCCTGGGCATCCAGGCCTTCGAGCCGGTGCTGGTCGAGGGCAAGGCGATCCAGGTGCACCCGCTGGTGTGCCATGCCTTCAACGCCGACTTCGACGGCGACCAGATGGCGGTGCACCTGCCGCTGTCGGCCGAGGCCCAGGCCGAGGCGCGCATCCTGATGCTGTCGTCGAACAACATCCTCTCGCCCGCGCACGGCAAGCCGCTGGCGACGCCGACGCAGGACATGGTGCTCGGCACCTACTACCTGACCTACGCGGCCGAGGACCTGACGAAGGTGACGGTGGCCGCGGCGCGCGAGCGCAAGCTGCCGTACTTCGGCTCGCTGGACGAGGTCGAGATCGCCTACGACCAGAAGCAGGTCGGCCTGCAGGCCCCGATCACGCTGCGCGAGCGCGGCGACTGGATCGTGACCACGGTCGGCCGTGCGATCTTCAACGAGGAGGTCAGCCTGGCGCTCGGCCACGCTGTCGGCGAGCGTTACGACCTGACCGACTACGCCTACCAGAACCGCACGTTCACGAAGCGCGACATGACCGAGTTCATCTCGGATCTGGTCGATCGCTACGGGGCGACGGCCATCGCCGAGGTGCTGGACACCATCAAGGAGCTCGGGTTCACGTACGCCACCATGTCCGGCGTGACGATCTCGAAGAACGACATCGTGATCCCGCCCGACAAGGAGGCCATCCTCGGCAAGGTCGAGGAGGAGGTCGGCAAGTCGCAGCGCAGCTACGACCGCGGGCTGATCACCGAGGACGAGCGCCACGAGCAGGTGGTGTCGCTCTGGAACAAGGCCACCGACGACGTCGGCGAGGCCATGAACCGCAACCTCGACGAGCTGAACCCCGTGTACATGATGGCCAACTCGGGCGCCCGCGGGTCGTTCAAGCAGATCCGCCAGCTGGCGGGCATGCGCGGCCTGATGGCAAATCCGAAGGGCGAGATCATCGAGCGGCCGATCAAGTCCAACTTCATGGAGGGGCTGTCGGTGCTGGAGTACTTCATCTCCACGCACGGTGCCCGCAAGGGCCTCGCCGACACCGCGCTGCGTACCGCCGACTCGGGGTACCTGACGCGGCGCCTGGTCGACGTGAGCCAGGACGTGATCATCCGCCGGCTCGACTGCGGATCGAAGGGCGCCATCATGGTGCCCGCCCGCACGTCGGACGGCACGGCCAACCGGTCGGGGCTGATCGGGCGCGTGGTCGCGTCCGACACCAAGATCGGCAAGCTCGCCCTGAAGCGGGGCGAGGAGATCAACGGCGCCCGCCTGAAGGAGATCGCCCAGGCGGCCGGCGACGACAAGACCGTCGCCGTGCCCGTGCGCACGGTGCTCAAGTGCGCCGCCGAGATCGGCGTCTGCCGGGCCTGCTACGGCTGGTCGATGGCGACCGGCAAGATGGGCGAGATCGGCGATGCCGTCGGCACGATCGCGGCGCAGTCGATCGGTGAGCCGGGCACGCAGCTGACCATGCGGACGTTCCACACCGGCGGCGTCGCCGGCCTCGACATCACCCACGGCCTGCCGCGGGTGGTGGAGCTGTTCGAGGCTCGCAAGCCGAAGGCCGCGGCCACGCTGGCCGAGCTGGCCGGACGGGTCGCGATCGACGAGGGCGACCGCGGCTACACGATCACGATCACCCCGACCGGCGACGGCGATGCGGACGCCAAGGAGTACGGCTTCCCGCGTCGCACCCGCCTGCGCGTGAGCGAGGGCGAGGTGATCGAGGTGGGCACTCCGCTGAACGAGGGCCCGCTCGCGCCGGTCGAGGTGCTCGACCTGCGCGACGACACCGAGACCGCCCGTTACCTCGTGGCCGAGGTGCAGGAGGTCTACAAGAGCCAGGGCGTCGAGATCCACGACAAGCACATCGAGCTGATCGTCCGCCAGATGCTGAAGAAGGTGCGGATCGACAACTCGGGTGACTCCGACTACCTGCCGGGCGAGCTCGTCGACCGGCCGGAGCTGGAGCGCACGCTCCGGCAGCTGAAGGCGGGCAAGAAGGAGCAGCCCACGCACACGCAGCTGATCCTCGGGATCACGAAGGCCTCGCTGGCGACGCAGAGCTTCCTGAGCGCTGCCTCGTTCCAGGAGACCACCAAGGTGCTGACCGATGCCGCGCTCGAGGGCAAGACCGACCACCTGGTCGGCCTGAAGGAGAACGTCATCATCGGCAAGCTGATTCCGGCCTCGACCGGGCTGCGCGAGTACCGCTCGGTCACGATCGAGCCGGCCGAGGACGCTCCCCGGTTCTACGTGGAGGACTTCAACGAGCCGCCCGTGTACACGGACGCGCTCGTCGGAGGCGACGGCCACGTCGGGCCGAACGGCGACATCGATCTGACGCCCAAGCCGGGCGCAGAGCCGCCGTTCATCCCGCCGGTGCCCGAGGAGGAGTAGCCAGCCGGGGGCGCGCCCGCGCCCCCCGGCGAGCCATGGGGACTGTCCCCGGTTGGGGACAGTCCCCGCTCTTCTGGTTTGAGAGGAGCCTGCGGCGGTGCGCCGAACACCTTGTTGTGGCAGGCACAAGGGAACGGACGCTGTGGGCGGTCGACTCCTGGGACGGCGCCGGGAATCGCCGGGGCGCTGCCCGTCCCCGCCGCCGGCGCAAGCTCGAGGCGCGCTACCGCCGCCGGCGGATCGTGGCGCTCGCGATCCTCGTCCTGACCTCGGCCTGGTTCTTCACCGTGATCCACACCGGGAGCGCGCCGCCACCGGCGCCGGCAGGCACCGCCGCGCTGGACCTGGGCGGACGCCCCACCGCGGTCGTGCGCACCCCCGTTCGTCCCGGCAGCCACGGCGCCGCGGTGACGGGGCTGCAGACCGCGCTCGCGGTCCTCGGCGTCTACGCGAGCCGGCCCGACGGCGCATACGGCGCGGCGACCCGTCACGCGGTGGCGCGCTTCCAGAGGCTGCACGGGATCCCCCGCGACGGCACGGCCGGGACGGCGACGATCGCCGCCGTCGCACACGCCCTCGCCCGGCGCGCGGCGGTGTCTGCGTCAGGCATCCGCGGTGGCGTGGCCGCCGCCCGCGCGCACCGACGGATCTCACCCGCCCAGGCGCGGGCGGCCGACAATGCGGTGGCCGCCGCGGCGAGGGTCGCGTCCCGGGCCGCGGTCGGCGCGGCCGCGGCGGTGACGTCGGTGCTCGCCGACGCCTCCCGGCACGTCTCCGCCCTTGACGCTCCGCGGACGGTGGTGTTGGTCGGCACGCTGCGGGTGAACACGGCCCGGTTCCGTCGCAACGGCGTGCCCGCGCCGATGGCGACGACCCAGGGCCCGGACGGCGTCGTCTACCGCTACTTCCCCGGCCACGGGTACCAGTTCCATCCGCTGGCGACGTTCGGCGCGCTCGATGCGGCGGTCGCCGCCGGCCACCCCGCCGACGCCCGCCGGATCGCCCGGGCCATGGTCGCGCGCGCGGTGCCCGCGGGGCCGGCGCGGGTGTGGGAGTACGGCTTCCCGTTCGGCGGTCCGGACACGTGGACGTCCGGCTTCGCCCAGGCGGCCGGCGCCGACGCGCTCGCGCGGGCGGCGCAGCTCCTGCACGACCCGGCGCTCGGGCGCACGGCCGCCGCCGCCCTCGCCGCGATCCCGGCCCGGTATCTGCACCCGATCGCCGGCGGCGAGTGGATCCTCGAGTACAGCTGGAGCCCGATGCTGATCCTGAACGCGCAGCTGCAGACGTACCTGCTCATCTCCGACTATGCCCACCGCAGCGGCAACCGGGCGGCCGCGGCGCTCGCGTCCAGGCTCGAGACGGCCGCCCACCGGCTGCTGCCGAAGTTCGACACCGGCTGCTGGTCGCGCTACTCGCTCGGCGGCGCGCCCGCGTCTGCGCACTACATGGCCTACCACGTCCAGCTGCTGCGTCAGGTCGCGCGCGCGACGGGCGAGCGCTCGTGGGCGACGGTGGCGGACCGCTGGCGCGGCTACGAGCGGTCGGGCGGCTGCCCGACCGGGTAGCGGGCTGGCTCGGCGTTCACAAGTCTAGGTGGCAGCGGCGGCACGGGCCGGGCTCGCGTCGGGCACAAGCCGCTCGAGTGCAGCCTGTGCGCCGAGGCGTTCGAGGATCGCCGTGAGCTCGGCGAGGGCCGCGTCGGCGTCCATGTCGGCGTTCGCCTGCTCGGCGAGCGCCAGAGCCAGCCGCCACGGGCTGCCCGTCGCACGGGCGCTGCGGACGGCCTCGGCGTACAGGCCGGCGGCCTGCCCGGGGTCGGCGAGCATCGCCCGCAGCAGCGCGCGGTGGGCATAGAGGCGCGGCGCGAGCTCGGCAAGGGGCTCATGCGCGAGCCGCTCGACCATGGCCTGGGCCGGCGCGCGGTCGCCGGCGCGGACGGCGCACCACGTCCCGACCATGATCGCCGCTTTGATCGCCGGGTGGCCGAGCCACAGCGTCTGCGCCGACCCGGCTCCGCGCTCGGCGGCGGCCGCCGCCTCGGCGTAGCGGCCCTCGGCGGCGAGCACCTCGGCCCGCGCCGCCCAGAGCATCGCGCGGTTCTGCTCGTCGCTCACCGACTCGTCGAATCCCGCGGCTTCGATCGCCTCGCGGGCGCCGGCCACGTCGCCCCGGCGGGCGAGGACGACGCCGCGGGTGAGCAGGATGGCGCGCGCGAAGATGTCCGACTCCGGCGTCTCCTCCGCCTCACGCGTGATCCGCACCGCCTCGTCCCAGTCTCCCCGCTCGAGGGCGGCGTGGGATGTGTGCAGCAGGAAGCTGCGCTTCCACTGCTCGTCGCCGATCCGCTCGGCCAGGGCGAGGCCGTCCTGGTCGTAGGTGTGGGAGTCGTCGTCGACGCCCTCACGCTCGAACGAGAGGTTGAAGTACGCGCGCATGGCCGCCTGGGTCTCGTCGGCATCGAGCGCGACCCGCAGGGCGCCGAGCAGGAGCGAGCGCCCCTCCTCGCGGCGGTTCGTGAACGCGATGATCCAGAGGCCCTTCGTGTTGAGCGCGTTCGAGAGCACCTCGGGGAGCCGCTGCGTCTCGGCGATTTCGATCGCCTGCTCGAGCGCAGCGCGGCCGCGGGCCTCGTCGCCGATCATGCCGCACAGGCGGCCCAACTGCGCGCCGAGATGGGCCAGGTCGGCGTCGGGTGGACCGTCGGCGAGCACCGCGTAGGCTTCCTCCATCTCGAGCACGGCCTGCTCGGCCCGGCCCTCGAGGAAGAGCACGTCGCCGCGGCGCGCACGGACGCGGGCGGCCGAGTGCGAGTCGCCGGCTCCCTCGTGGATCCCAAGCGCCTGCGTGAACTGCCGCTCGGCTTCGGCGACGTCGCCCTTCTGGAGTGCGAGCGCCCCGGCCCGTTCGTGCAGCTGCGCCTGCTCGGGGCCGTCCGGCACGAGGTCGAGCGCGGCGATGACGAGCCGGAAGGCCTCTGCGGGGGCGGCCAGCGACGCGGCCCGGTCGGCCGCGCGCAGGATGTCCGAGCGCGCCCCGTCGCGCAGCTCGACGGCGTCCGGGTCGTCGGGCAGGAGCCGGTAGGCGTCCACCCGGTGGGCGGCGATCACCTCGGCGAGCTCGTCTCCGCCCTGGCGGCGCAGGTGTTCGGCGGTGGCGAGGTGCAGGCGCTTGCGCTCGCGCCGGCCGAGGGTGTCGCGGGCGATCGTGCGCACCATGTCCTGCACGAACCCGTACTGGCCTCGCTCGGGCGAGCGCGGGTCGGTCTGCACCGAGATCAGCTCCTTGCGCGCGAGCGCAGCGAGCGCCCCGTCGATCTGATCGCGCGGCTGGCCGCTCACGGCGGCGAGCCCGTCGGGCGCGAAGGACTTGCCGAGCACCGCGGCCTGCTGCAGCAGCCGGCGCTCGTCCTCGGACAGGCCGTCGAGCCGCGCGGCCACGAGCGCATGCAGCGTCTCGGGGATCTCGATGTCGGCGATGTCGCCGGTCACGCCGTATCCGCCGCCGTCGGCGGCGCGGACGAGCAGGCCACGGTCGAGCAGCATGCGGGCGGTCTCGACCGCGTAGAGCGGCACGCCTTCGGCCGCGGCGGCGATCCGGGCCGCGGCTTCCGCCGGCAGGCCGGGCACCATCCCGGAGACGAGCTCGACCATCGCCGCACCGCTCAGCGGCTCGAGCGTGAGCGACGTGAGCGAGCGCGACGTCGCGCCCCACCCGGGCCGGCGGTCGGCCAGCTCCGGCCGCGCCAGCGCGAGCACGAAGAGCCCGTGGTCGCGCGACCACTCCATCAGGTACTCGACGAACGAGAGCAATGCCTCGTCGGCCCACTGCATGTCCTCGAACACGAGCACGACCGGCAGCCGCTCCGCCATCGCCTCGAAGAAGCGCCGCCAGGCCGGGAAGAGCCGCTCGCGGTCGCCGTCGGCGATCTGTGCGAGCCCGAGCAGGTGGAGCAGCGGCGGCATCACCCACTCGCGGTCGTCGGGGTCGGTGACCCACTCCTCGACGACGGCGGCCAGCTTCGGCTCGGCCGTCGCGGCCGGCTCATCCTCGGTGATCCGGGCGCGCATGCGCACCATCTCGGCCAGCGCCCAGAAGGCGACGCCGTCGCCGTATGACAGGCAGCGGCCGCGGTGCCACAGCACCTCGTCGGCGAGGCCGTCGGCGTACTTCTCGAACTCCCACGCCAGCCGCGACTTGCCGATGCCGGCGATGCCCGTGACGCCGACCAGATGGGCGCGGCCGCCCTCGGTGGCGTGGAACAGGTCCTTCAGCAGGCGCAGCTCCCGCTCGCGGCCGACGAACGGCGGGTCGAGGCCGGCGCTGCGGCCGACGCCGCGCCGCGCCGCCGACACGCGTGCGGCCCGCCAGAGCGGCATCGGATCGCGCTTGCCCTTGAGCTCGAAGCTGCCGGCGGGCTCGCACACGATCGCGGCCTCGGTCATGCGCCTGGTCGTCTCGTCGACGAATACGGCGCCGGGTGCGGCGGCGGCCTGAATGCGCGAGGCCGTGTTCACCAGATCGCCGGCGACGATGCCCTGGCCGATCGCGCCGACCGACACCGCGGCTTCGCCCGTCGCCACGCCCGCGCGCGCCTGCAGGACGAGGCCGGTGCGCTCGCCCAGCGCGTGGACTGAGTCGATCAGCTCGAGCGCGACCCGCACCGCCCGCTCGGCGTCGTCCTCCTGTGCGGCGCGCGCGCCCCACACCGCCATCACCGCGTCCCCGATGAACTTCTCGACCACGCCACCGTGGCGCTGCACCGCGGCGCGGGCGGCGTCGAAGTAGCCGGTCAGGAGCTCGCGCACCTCCTCCGGGTCGCGCGCATCCGAGTGCGACGTGAACCCGACCAGGTCGGCGAAGAGCACCGACACGAGCCGCCGCTCCGTGGCTGCGGCCGGGACCGGCGGCGCTGTCGTCAAGGGCTCGCCGCACGCTCCGCAGAAGCGGTCGCCGGGCTCGTTCGGCGCGCCGCAGGCCGGGCACGCGACCACGAGCTCGGCGCCGCACTGGCCGCAGAATCGGCGCCCTTCCCGGTTGTCCTCACCGCAGGCTCGGCACTGCATCCTGCAGAGGGTAGAGCAACCGGTCGCGGAGCACCTTACGGAGCCCCGACCAAACTCGAACCCTGTGCTAGTGTTCGCCGTCGCGGCCGCTTCCGGGCGGCCCTTCCCTGTCTGCCCTCGGACGCCGGGAGTCTCCACAGCGTATGCCAACGATCAATCAGCTCGTGCGACATCCTCGCCAGAAAGTGGTCGGCAAGACCAAGACGCCGGCCCTCCGCGGCGCGCCGCAAAAGCGGGGCGTCTGCACGCGCGTCTACACCGTCACGCCGAAGAAGCCGAACTCCGCTCTGCGTAAGGTCGCGCGCGTGCGCCTGACCAACCAGATGGAGGTCACGGCCTACATCCCCGGCGTCGGCCACAACCTTCAGGAGCACTCGGTCGTGCTGATCCGCGGCGGCCGCGTGAAGGACCTGCCGGGCGTGCGCTACAAGGTCATCCGCGCTGCGCTCGACACGTCGGGTGTGAACGACCGCAAGCAGGCCCGCTCCAAGTACGGGGCCAAGAGGAGCTCGTAGTGCCGCGCCGCGCCGAGATCACCCCGCGGACGCTGCTCCGCGACCCCGTCTACGAGTCGGTCCTGGTCACGCAGGTCGTGAACCGCGTGATGATGGACGGCAAGAAGTCGACCGCCGAGCAGATCGTCTACAAGGCGCTCGAGTCGGTTGGACAGAAGACCGGCCAGAATCCGGTCGAGGTGCTGGAGCGCGCCATCAAGTCGGTGACGCCGGTGCTCGAGGTGCGCTCGCGCCGCGTCGGCGGCGCCAACTACCAGGTGCCGATCGAGGTGCCGCAGCGCCGCGCCCGCACGCTCGCGGTGCGCTGGCTCGTGACGTTCTCACGCCAGCGGCGCGAGAAGCAGGCCCACGAGAAGCTGGCCGGCGAGATCCTCGACGCCACCAACCAGCAGGGCGGCGCGTTCAAGCGCAAGGACGACATGTACCGGATGGCGCAGGCCAACAAGGCGTTCGCGCACTACCGGTGGTGAGGGTGCAGCCATGTCTGTGATCGAGACGAAGACCAGCACCCGCGTGCCCCGGATGGAGGAGCTCGACCGGGTGCGCAACATCGGCATCATGGCCCACATCGATGCCGGCAAGACCACCACGACCGAGCGCATCCTCTACTACACCGGCCGCACCCACAAGATGGGCGAGGTGCACGAGGGCGCGGCGACGATGGACTGGATGGTGCAGGAGCAGGAGCGGGGGATCACGATCACGTCCGCCGCCACGACCTGCTTCTGGCGCGACTCTCGCATCAACATTCTTGACACGCCCGGGCACGTGGACTTTACGGTCGAGGTCGAGCGCAGCCTGCGCGTGCTCGACGGCGCCGTCGCGCTCTTCGACTCGGTCGCCGGCGTTCAGCCGCAGTCCGAGACCGTCTGGCGCCAGGCCGACAAGTACGGCGTCCCCCGCATCGCGTTCATCAACAAGATGGACCGCACCGGCGCGGACTTCTACGCCGCCGTGCAGACGATGATCGACCGGCTCGGCGCGCGCGCCGTGGCCCTCCAGATCCCGATCGGGCAGGAGGACGCCTACATCGGCCACGTCGACCTCGTGACCATGAAGGCGATCCGCTACGTCGACCCGCTCGGCCAGAAGTGGGAGGAGGGCGAGGTCCCCGAGGATCTGCGCGAGCTCGCCGAGACCCACCGCCACGAACTGGTCGAGGCGGTCGCCGACCACGACGAGGACATCATGATCGCCTTCCTCGAGGACGAGCCCGTCGAGGCCGCGGTCCTGCGCCCGGCGATCCGCCGTGCGACCCTCGACAATTCGATCACCCCGGTGCTGCTCGGCTCAGCCTTCAAGAACAAGGGCGTGCAGCCGCTGCTCGAGGCCGTCATCGACTACCTGCCGTCGCCGGTTGACGTGCCGTCGGTCGTCGGCGTCGATCCGCGCACCGGCGAGCAGGTCGAGCGCCCGGCCGACATCGACGCGCCGTTCTCGGCGCTCGCCTTCAAGGTCATGAGCGACCCGTTCGTCGGCAAGCTGACGTACTTCCGTGTCTACTCGGGCAAGCTCAACTCGGGCTCCTACGTGATGAACGCGTCCACCGGCCGCAAGGAGCGCGTCGGCCGCCTGCTCGAGATGCACGCCAACCACCGCGAGGACCTGCAGCAGGTCGGCGCGGGCGCGATCGCGGCCGCGGTCGGCCTCAAGCAGACGACGACGGGCGACACGCTGTGTGACCCGGACAAGCCGGTCGTGCTCGAGTCGATCGACTTCCCCGACCCCGTCATCGACGTCGCCGTCGAGCCGAAGACCAAGGCCGACCAGGACAAGCTCGCGACCGCCCTCCAGCGCCTGGCCGAGGAGGACCCCACCTTCCGCGTGCGCACGAACGAGGAGACCGGCCAGACCATCATCGCCGGCATGGGCGAGCTGCACCTCGAGATCATCGTCGACCGCCTGATGCGCGAGTTCCGGGTCGACGCGAACGTCGGCCGGCCGCAGGTGGCCTACCGCGAGACCATCCGCAATCCCGTCCAGGGCGTGCACGGGCGCTTCGTCCGCCAGACCGGCGGCCGCGGCCAGTACGGCCATGTCGTCATCGACATGGCGCCGAACGACCCCGGCGTGGGATACACGTTCGAGAACAAGATCGTCGGCGGCGCCGTCCCGCGCGAGTACATCTCGTCGATCGACGCCGGCATCAAGGAGGCGATGGAGGCGGGCATCCTGGCCGGCTTCCCGGTGGTCGACGTCGGCGTCAAGCTCGTCGACGGCTCCTACCACGACGTCGACTCCTCGGAGATGGCGTTCAAGGTGGCCGGCTCGATGGCCTTCAAGGAGGCCTCGAAGCGCGCGAAGCCCGTGCTGCTCGAGCCCGTGATGGCGGTCGAGGTGGTCACGCCAGAGGACTACATGGGCGACGTGATCGGCAACATCAACTCACGCCGCGGGCAGATCGAGGGCATGGAGCCGCGCGGCAACGCGCAGGTCATCCGCGCCCGCGTGCCGCTCGCCGAGATGTTCGGCTACGCCACGGATGTGCGCACCATGAGCCAGGGTCGCGCCACCTATACGATGCAGTTCCTTCATTACGCGGAAGTTCCGCACTCAATCGCAGAGAAGCTCACGGAGAGCCAGGGCTAGGCCCCGAAAAGGAGACTGGGAGAACACATGGCAAAGCAGAAGTTCGAGCGCAACAAGCCGCACCTCAACATCGGCACCATCGGTCACATCGACCATGGGAAGACGACGCTCACCGCTGCCATCACAAAGGTGCTGGCGGAGTCCGGCACCGGCTCGGAGTTCACCGACTTCGACAAGATCGACAAGGCTCCCGAGGAGCGCGAGCGCGGCATCACCATCAACTCGTCCCACGTCGAGTACGAGACCGTGAACCGCCACTACGCGCACGTCGACTGCCCGGGCCACGCCGACTACGTGAAGAACATGATCACGGGTGCCGCGCAGATGGACGGCGCCATCCTGGTCGTCTCCGCCGCCGACGGGCCGATGCCGCAGACGCGTGAGCACATCGTGCTCGCGCGCCAGGTGGGCGTCCCCTACATCGTCGTGTTCCTGAACAAGGCCGACACGGTCGACGACGAGGAGCTGCTCGACCTGGTCGAGCTCGAGGTGCGCGAGCTGCTCTCGAAGTACGACTTCCCCGGCGACGACCTCCCGGTCGTGCGCGGCTCGGCGCTGAAGGCGCTCGAGGGCGACGCCGAGTGGACGCCCAAGATCCTGGAGCTCATGGCCGCCGTCGACGAGTACGTGCCGGAGCCGGCCCGCGACATCGACAAGCCGTTCCTGATGCCGGTCGAGGACGTGTTCACGATCACCGGCCGCGGCACCGTCGCCACCGGCCGCGTCGAGCAGGGCCAGGTCAAGACCGGCGAGGAGGTCGAGATCGTCGGCATCCACAAGGAGACCGCAAAGACGGTGGTCACCGGCGTCGAGATGTTCCGCAAGCTGCTCGACTCCGGGCAGGCCGGCGACAACATCGGCGCGCTCCTCCGCGGCGTCAAGCGCGAGGACATCGAGCGCGGCCAGGTGCTCGCCAAGCCCGGCTCGATCACGCCGCACACGAAGTTCGAGGCGCAGGTGTACGTGCTCTCGAAGGACGAGGGCGGCCGCCACAAGCCGTTCTTCAAGGGCTATCGCCCGCAGTTCTACTTCCGCACGACCGACGTCACCGGCGTGGTCGAGCTCCAGGCGGACGTCGAGATGGTCATGCCCGGCGACAACGCCGAGATGTCCGTCGAGCTGATCCAGCCCATCGCCATGGACGAGGGCCTGCGCTTCGCGATCCGCGAAGGCGGCCGCACCATCGGCGCCGGCGCTGTCACCAAGATCCTCAAGTAGGAAAGGGATACCGAGCACACCGTGGCCCAGCAGAAGATCCGCATCCGGCTGAAGGGGTACGACCACACGCTGGTCGACCTGTCCGCCCGTTCCATCGTGGACACAGCCCAGCGGTCGGGGGCCACGGTGTCCGGACCCGTCCCCCTGCCCACCGAGAAGAACGTGTACTGCGTCATCCGCGGCCCGTTCAAGGACAAGGACTCGCGGGAGCACTTCGAGATCCGAACGCACAAGCGGCTGATCGACATCCACCAGCCCACGCCGAAGACGGTCGACTCGCTGATGCGGCTCGACCTGCCGGCGGGGGTCGACATCGAGATCAAGCTGTAGGGGTCGGGCGATGGCGAAAGGCATCATCGGTACCAAGGTCGGCATGACCCAGCTCTTCGACCAGGAGTCGGGGCGGGTGACGCCCGTCACCGTGATCGAGGCCGGGCCGTGCCCGGTCGTCGCCGTGCGCACGCCCGAGACCGACGGCTACACGGCCGTCCAGCTGGCGTTCGGGGCCGTCAAGGAGAAGCGGCTGACGCGGCCCGAAGCCGGCCATCTCAAGGCCGCCGGCGTCGCGCCGCACCGGACGCTGGTCGAGTTCCGGGGCGCCGATGGCGTGAACGCCGGCGACACGGTCACCGTCGAGTCGTTCGAGCCGGGCGAGCGCGTCAAGGTCTCGGGCGTCTCGAAGGGCAAGGGCTTCGCCGGCACGATCAAGCGCCACCGCTTCTCGCGCGGGCCGGTCTCGCACGGCTCCCACAACGTGCGCGCGCCCGGCTCGATCGGCGCGTCCGCGACGCCGTCGCACGTCTACAAGGGCACCAAGATGGCCGGCCAGATGGGGTCGCAGCGGGTCACCCAGCGCGGCCTGCGCGTGGTCGAGATCGACGCCGAGCGCAACCTGCTGCTCATCGAGGGCGCCGTGCCCGGCGCCACCGGCGGGATCGTCGAAGTCAGGAGCGACGGCTGATGGCCGCCCCCACCGCACCCGTGATCACCGGCGGCGCGAAGATGAAGCTCGACGAGGCCGTGTTCGGCCAGGAGCGCAATGACCACCTGGTGCACGAGGTCGTGAAGGCCGAGCTGGCCGCGCGCCGGCAGGGCACCGCGTCGACGAAGACGCGCGGCCTGGTCGCGGGCGGGCGGGCAAAGCCGTGGCGGCAGAAGGGCACCGGCCGTGCCCGCGCCGGCACCACGCGCGCGCCCAACTGGACCGGCGGCGGCGTCGTGTTCGGGCCGCACCCGCGCAGCTACACCGGCAAGGTCAACCGCAAGGCGCGCCTGAAGGCGCTCCGGATCGCGCTCTCGGCCCACGCCACGGCGGGATCGCTGCACGTCGTCGACGGCTCCGCGTTCGACGCGCCGAAGACGTCGCAGGCGGCCGAGCTGTTTGCCGGTGCCGACCTGCAGGTGCCGGTGTGGGTGGTGGTCGCGCCCGACGAGGTGAACCTGGCCAAGTCGGTCCGCAACCTCGAGCGCACGTACGTCGCAAACGTCGGCGAGCTCGATGCCGCCGACATCGTCATGGCGCGTTCGCTGGTCGTCTCGAAGGCGGCGCTGACCGTGCTCGAGGGCGGTGAGGGCGCATGAACGGCGACCCGCGCTCCGTCCTCGTCGCCCCGGTCGTGTCCGAGAAGAGCTACGGCCAGATCGCCGACCGGCGCAAGTACACCTTCCGCATCCACAAGGATGCCCACAAGACCCAGGTGCGCCAGGCGGTCGAGGAGATCTTCGGCGTCAGCGTCACCCAGGTGAACATCTCCAAGGTGCCCGCCAAGCCCAAGCGGCGCGGCGTCCACGCTGGCCAGCGGCCGGGCTGGAAGAAGGCCGTCGTCACGGTGGCCGAGGGACAGACGATCGAAGCCTTCGGGCCGGGGGTGTAGGACATGGCCGTACGAAAATTCAAGCCGACCTCCGAGGGCCGCCGGTTCATGACCGTGTCGGACTTCCAGGAGATCACCGCCACCGAGCCGGAGCGGACGCTGCTCGCGCCGATGCACAAGACCGGCGGGCGCAACGTGAACGGCCGCATCACCACCCGCCACCGCGGGGGCGGCCACAAGCGCCGCTATCGCCTGATCGACTTCAAGCGGCTGAAGGACGGCGTGCCGGCGAAGGTCAACTCGATCGAGTACGACCCCAACCGGTCGGCCCGGATCGCCCTCCTGCACTACACCGACGGCGAGAAGCGCTACATCCTCGCGCCTGTGCGGCTGCGGGTCGGCCAGATGGTCGAGTCGGGCGAGGCGGTCGACATCCGCCCGGGCAACGCCATGCCGCTGCGGTCGATGCCGACCGGAACGACGGTGCACAACATCGAGCTGCGGCCCGGCCAGGGCGGCAAGATGGCCCGCTCGGCCGGGTCGTCGGCCCAGCTGGTGGCCAAGGAGGGCGGCAAGGCGCTGCTGCGGCTGCCGTCCGGCGAGATGCGGCGCGTGCCCGAGGTGTGCAGGGCGACCGTCGGTCAGCTCGGCAACGTCACCCACGAGATCGAGTCCGGCGGCAAGGCTGGGCGCTCGCGCTGGATCGGCAAGCGGCCGACCGTGCGCGGCACCGTCATGAACCCCGTCGACCATCCGCACGGCGGCGGCGAGGGCAAGAACAAGGGCAGCCACCCGGTCACGCCGTGGGGCAAGCCCACGCTGGGCTTCCGCACGAGGGACAAGAAGAAGGCGAGCGGCAAGGACATCGTCCGAGCGCGCCGGAGAGGCAAGGGTAGGCGATGAGCCGATCGAGCAAGAAGGGCCCATTCGTGGAGCCCAAGCTGATGCAGCGCGTCGAGCAGATGAACGAGACCCGTCAGAAGCGGATGCTGAAGACGTGGTCGCGCGCGTCCACGATCTTCCCCGAGTTCGTCGGGCACACGATCGCGGTCCACGACGGCCGCAAGCACGTGCCCGTCTTCATCTCGGAGTCGATGGTGGGCCACAAGCTGGGCGAGTTCGCCCCGACGCGTACGTACCGCGGCCACGGCAACGACCGCACGTCCAGGATGAAGGGGCGGTAGGTGGCGGTCGCGACGCAGGACAGGGACATCGTGCGGGCGCAGGCGCGCTACGTGCGCTGCTCGGCGCGCAAGGCGCGGCTCGTGCTCGAGCACATCCGCGGCAAGCAGGCGACCGAGGCGAAGGCGATCCTCGCGTTCGCGACGCGGGCCGCGGCCAAGGACGCCGGCAAGGTGCTCGCCTCCGCGATCGCAAACGCCGAGACCAACAACGGCTACGACGTCGACGATCTCGTCGTGGTGGCGGCCTACGCCGACGAGGGCCCGACCCTCAAGCGCTGGCGCCCCCGCGCCCGCGGCCGCGTGAACCGCATCCGCAAGCGCACCTGCCACATCACGATCCAGCTGGCCGTCGCCGAGCCGGGCGAGATCAAGCGGCCGGTGCGCCGCCGTCCGGCGCCGCAGGCCCAGCCCGCACCCGAGCCTGCGCCCGTCGAGACCGAGGCCACCGAGGCGCCCGCCGCCGAGGAGAAGCCCAAGCCCAAGCCCAAGCGCAAGCCGCGGGCGAAGAAGACCGAGACACCCGAGGCTGCGTCCGCCGAGACGGATGCGCCCGCCGCCGAGCAGTCCGAGGAGGAGAAGTAGTGGGACATAAGGTCCACCCAGGCGGCCTGCGGGTCGGCGTCATCCACACGTGGAAGTCCAACTGGTTCGTGTCGGCGAAGGACTTCCCCGACGCGCTGATGGAGGACGTGAAGATCCGCGACCACATCTACGGCAAGCTCTCGCACGCCGGCCTCTCCGACATCCACATCCGCAAGGACAAGCAGCGGATCACCGTCGACATCTACACGGCCCGGCCGGGCATCGTGATCGGCAAGTCCGGCTCCGAGGTCGACGCGCTGCGGCGTGAGCTGCATGCGATGACCACGAAGAACGTGCAGGTGAACATCACCGAGATCAAGCGCCCGGAGCTCGACGCCAAGCTGGTCGCGCAGTCGATCGCCGAGCAGCTCCAGAACCGGGTGTCGTTTAGGCGGGCGATGAAGCGGTCGCTGTCCTCGTCGATCCGGTCGGGCGCCCAGGGCGTGAAGATCCGCTGCGGCGGCCGCCTCGGCGGCTCGGAGATGTCGCGCTCGGAGCAGTACAGCGAGGGCCGCGTGCCCCTGCACACGCTGCGCGCCGATATCGACTACGGCTTCGCCGAGGCCAAGACCACCTTCGGCCGCATCGGCGTCAAGGTGTGGATCAACAAGGGCGAGATCATGCCCGAGGGCTTCGAGCACGAGGGCGCATCGACGCGCCTGGGCGAGGTCGACAGCCGCCGCCGGCGGCGCGGCGCCCTGCCCGGCGAGATGGAGCAGCTCGGCCCCACGCGGCCGGGCCGGCGCGGCGGCGGACCCGGTGGCGGCGGCGGTGGCCGGCGCCCACGGCCGGGCGGCGGTGGCGGCGGCCGTGGTGAGGGCGGCGGCGGTGGTGGCGGTGGCGGTGCCGGTGGCGGCCCGGGCGGCGGACGCCGTCCGCGCTCTCGGCCCCGCGGCGACGCTGCGCCCCCGGCGAGCGGAGGCGCGGCGCCGGCCGAGACGCCTGCCACGCCTCCCGCAGAGGCATCCACACCGGTCCCTGCGGCCGAGACACCGACTCCGGCCCCCGCGGCCGAGACCCCGACCCCGACCCCGACCCCTCCCGCTGAGGGGAGCGAGTAGTGCTGCTCCCGAAGCGCACCAAGTACCGCCGCGTGCATCGCGGCCGCCGCAGGGGCGACGCCAAGGGCGGCACGCGGGTGATGTTCGGCGAGTACGGGCTGAAGTCGCTCGAGGCCGGCTGGGTGACCAACCGCCAGATCGAGGCTGCCCGTATCGCGATGACCCGCAAGATCAAGCGCGGCGGCAAGGTGTGGATCACCATCTTCCCCGACAAGTCGGTGACCCAGAAGCCGGCCGAGACGCGCATGGGGTCGGGCAAGGGATCGCCCGAGCACTGGGTGGCTGTGGTCAAGCCCGGCCGCGTCATGTTCGAGCTGGCGGGCGTGCCCGAGCCGCTCGCGCGCGAGGCGATCCGCCTGGCGGCGATGAAGCTGCCGGTGAAATCGAAGTTCGTGTCCCGGGAGGGTGATCTGTTTGAAGGCCAGTGAGATCCGCGAGCTGACGGCCGACGAGCTCGAGCGCAAGCTGGCCGAGACGCGCCAGGAGCTCTTCAACCTACGCTTCCAGCACGCGACCGGGGCGCTCGACAACACCGCCGCGCTGCAGCGTGTCAAGCGCGACATCGCCCGCCTGCTGACGATGGCCGGCGACGGCGCGCGCGCAGGGAGCGGGGCATGAACGCCTCCGCCCCCGAGCAGACGCGCGGCCGCCGCAAGGAGCGCCGCGGCATCGTCGTCTCCGATGCCATGGACAAGACCGTGGTCGTCCGCGTCGACATCGTGAAGGCGCATCCGAAGTACAAGAAGATGCTGCGCCGCTCGATCCGGCTGCACGCTCATGACGAGCAGAACAGCGCCAAGGTCGGCGACGTCGTGCGGCTGGTCGAGACCAGGCCGCTCTCGGCCACGAAGCGCTGGCGCGTCGCGGAGATCGTCGAGGTGGCGAAGTGATCCAGGTGGAGAGCCGGCTGCGGGTCGCGGACAACACGGGCGCACGCGAGCTCCTGTGCATCCGCATCAAGGGCGGCAGCCGGCGTCGCTATGCGGGCGTCGGCGATATCATCGTCGGCACCGTCAAGCAGGCCACCCCCAACGGCGCCGTCAAGAAGGGCGAGGTGGTGACGGCGGTGGTGGTGCGCACGACCAAGCAGCACCACCGGGACGACGGCACGTACATCGCGTTCGACGAGAACGCGGCAGTCATCATCGACGCGCAGCGCAACCCGCGCGGCACGCGCATCTTCGGCCCGGTGGCCCGCGAGCTGCGCGAGCGCAACTTCATGAAGATCGTCTCCCTCGCTCCGGAAGTGCTCTAGCTCTATGGCAACGAAACAGAAAACGAAGCCGATCCCCAAGCTCAAGATCAGGGCGGGTGACTCCGTGCAGGTGCTGACCGGCAAGGACGCCGGCAAGCGCGGCACCGTCACGCGCGTGCTCCCGGCCGAACGCCGCATCGTGGTCGAGAAGGTCAACATGATCAAGCGGCACACCAAGCCGCGGCCCGCGCCGCGCCAGTCGGGCAGCCAGCAGATCATCCCCGGCGGCGTGCTCGAGCGCGAGGCGCCGCTGCAGATCTCGAACGTGGCGATCATCTGCCCCGCGTGCGGCAAGCCGAGCCGGGTCGGCTACCGGATCAACCCCAAGGACGGCAACAAGGTGCGCTTCTGCCGCAAATGCGACAAGGACATCGACAAGTGAGCACCGCCGAAGCCCCCACGCCCCGCCTCCGCGAGCGCTACGACGCCGAGGTGCGCGACCAGCTCCAGGAACAGCTCGGCCTCAGCTCGCCGATGGCGGTGCCGCGCCTGCAGAAGATCACGATCAACATGGGCGTCGGCGAGGCCAAGGTGAACTCCAAGGCGCTCGACGACGCCGTCGAGCAGCTCGCGATCATCGCCGGGCAGCGGCCCGTCATCACGCGCGCGAAGAAGTCGATCGCCGGCTTCAAGATCCGCGAAGGCATGCCCATCGGCTGCAAGGTCACGCTGCGCGGGGCGCGCATGTACGAGTTCCTCGACCGCCTGACGACGATCGCCCTGCCCCGTATCCGCGACTTCCGCGGCATCGATCCGGGCGCGTTCGACGGCCGCGGCAACTTCTCGGTCGGGGTGCGCGAGCAGATCATCTTCCCCGAGATCAACTACGACGACGTGCACGAGGTCCGCGGCCTCAACATCACGATCACGACCAGTGCAGCCGACGATCACGGCGCGCGCGAGCTCCTGCGCGCCCTCGGGATGCCGTTTGCGGGCTAGCCCCCGCTGAAACAAAGGAACGAATCAGGTATGGCGAAGGAATCACTGAGGGTCAAGCAGTTGCGAGGCGCGAAGTTCAAGACGCGCAACTATCACCGCTGCTCGCGCTGCGGACGCCCGCGCGCGTACTTCCGCAAGTTCGGCGTGTGCCGGATCTGCCTGCGCGACCTTGCCCACCAGGGTGTCATCCCCGGAATGACGAAGTCGAGCTGGTGAGGAGCGGTCATGGTCAATGATCCGATCGGGGACATGCTGACGCGGATTCGCAATGCGAACCTTGCGCTGCACGAGTCGGTGGCGATGCCCGTGTCCGGGATGAAGCGCGAGATCGCGCGCATCCTCAAGGACGAGGGCTACATCGACGACTGGAGCGTGGCCAAGGGCGAGACGCATGACACCCTGGTGGTGATGCTGCGCTACGGGCCGAGCCGCGAGCGGGTCATCTCGGGCCTGAAGCGCGTGTCCAAGCCGGGCCGGCGCGTCTACGCCAAGAAGGGCCGCCCGCACCGCGTGCTCGGCGGCATGGGGGTCGCGATCCTGTCGACGTCCAAGGGCGTCGTGACGGGCCGCCAGGCTCAGGACGAGGGCGTCGGCGGCGAGGTGCTCTGCTATGTGTGGTGAGCTGTGAGCCGGATCGGACGCATGCCCATCACCGTGCCCGCGGGTGTCTCGGTCGAGATCGCTCCCGGCAGCGTGTCGGTGACCGGCCCGCGCGGCAGCCTGTCCGAGCGGATCTCGCCCGACATCAAGGTGGCGCAGGAGGACGGCACGCTGCTGGTCACGCGGCCGACCGACCGCAGCGAGCACCGGGCGCTGCATGGGCTCACGCGCACGCTTGTGGCGAACATGGTCACGGGCGTCACCGACGGCTTCTCCAAGCGGCTCGAGATCCAGGGCGTCGGCTACCGTGCCGCGCTGCGCGGATCCGACCTCGAGATGCAGCTCGGGTTCAGCCATGCGGTCACGGTGAAGGCGCCGGAGGGGATCTCGTTCGAGGTGCCCCAGCCGACGCAGATCATCGTCAGCGGGTCGAGCAAGCAGCAGGTCGGCGAGGTCGCGGCGCGCATCCGCAAGTGGCGCCCGCCGGAGCCCTACAAGGGCAAGGGCGTCCGCTACGCGGGCGAGGTCGTCGTCCGCAAGGTCGGGAAGAGGGCGTAGGCATGGCCGTAAAGACGAAACAGCAGGCGCGACTGCGCCGCCACCGCCGGGTGCGGGCGAAGGTGACGGGCACGACCGCGCGGCCGCGGCTGGCCGTGTACCGGTCGAACAAGACGATCTCGGCCCAGGTCATCGACGACAGCGCCGGGCGCACCCTCGCGGCCGCGTCCAGCCAGGACAAGTCCCTGGCGTCGCTCGCCCGTGTCGACGCCCCCGCGGCCGTCGGCAAGCTCGTCGCCGAGCGCGCCGCCAAGGCCGGCATCGCCACGGTCGTCTTCGACCGCGGCGGCTACCTTTACCACGGGCGGGTGAAGGCGCTTGCCGACGCCGCCCGGGAAAACGGATTGGAGTTTTAAGTGCCCCTCCCCGCAACGTCTGACGCGTTCTGGCGGCTGCAAACCGTCGCGCTGCTGCGTCCTCGGACGACGTCGTGCGAAGCACTGCCGCCGTCCTTCGTCCTTGCATCGCTTGATTTTCGCGCGCCGGCTCCACGTCGACGTCACGAGGAGGGGCACTAGTGGCAACGCCCAGACCGGGATCGCGTAACCCCGCCGCGCGCGGCTCCGAGGTCGCAGGCCGCGACCTGCAGGAGCGCGTGGTCAAGATCAACCGCGTGGCCAAGGTGGTCAAGGGCGGGCGGCGCTTCTCGTTCACCGCGCTCGTGGTGGTCGGTGACGAGGTCGACCACGTCGGCGTCGGCTACGGCAAGGCCAACGAGGTGCCGTCGGCGATCGCGAAGGCGGTCGAGGACGCGAAGAAGAACCTGTTCCAGATTCCCAAGTACCGAAACACGATCACCCACCAGGTGACCGGGCGCTACGGCGCCGGGCGGGTGTTCATGAAGCCTGCGTCCGAGGGCACCGGCGTGATCGCCGGCGCCGGCGTCCGCGCCGTGCTCGAGCTCGGCGGCGTGCGCGACATCCTGGCGAAGTCGCTCGGCACCGCGAACCCGATCAACCTCCTGATGGCGACCGTGCAGGGGCTGAAGTCCCTGAAGCGGCCCGAGGAGGTGGCCAAGCTGCGCGGGAAGACGATCCGCGAGGTGATCAAGCCGCACTCCGAGGTCGTGGCCGAGGCCGAGGCGGCGGCAGCCGCGGTCGCTGCCGCGGTGGTCGCGGCGCCCGCTCCCCCGGCGGCCGCGCCCGCGGCCGAGAAGCCTGCCCCGAAGCCGAAGCCCGCGGCCAAGCCCAAGCCGGCGGCGAAGGCCGAGAAGCCGGCCGCCGCGGCCAAGCCCAAGCCGGCGCCGCGCAAGCGCGCCGCCAAGCCGGCCGCCGAGGCGACCGAGGCTGCACCCGAGCCGGCCGCAGAGGCCGAGGCGGGCGAGGACGTCTGATGGCGAAGCTCCGCATCACCCAGGTGCGCGGCACGATCCGCACCCGGCCCGAGCACAAGGGCACCCTGCGCGCGCTCGGCCTGCGCCGGATCAACGCCCAGACGGTGCGTGAGGATTCGCCGGTGCTGCAGGGCATGCTGCGCCGGGTCGCGTCGATGGTGAAGGTGGAGGAGATCGATGGCTGAAGAGACCACGGCGGCGCCCGGCCTGCACGAGCTGCGCCCGGCCGAGGGCAGCCACCGCGAGCGCAAGCGGGTCGGCCGCGGCGAGGGCTCCGGAAAGGGCAAGACGTCGGGACGCGGCCAGAAGGGCCAAAAGTCGCGCTCGGGCAGCCACCGCATGCGCGCCGGCTTCGAGGGTGGCCAGATGCCGCTCTACATGCGCCTCGGCAAGCTGCGCGGCCCGAACAACAAGAAGTCGATGCCGATGGGGCCGTTCCGGACGCACACCACGCCCGTGAACGTGCGCGACCTCGAGCGGTTCGACGCCGGCGTCGAGGTGACGCCCGACCTGCTCAAGGCGGCGGGCGTCGTCAAGTCGCTGCGCCACCCGGTGAAGATCCTCGGCGACGGCGAGCTCTCACACGGCCTCACCGTCCACGCGCACGCGTTCTCGCGCCGCGCAGCCGAGCTGATCCAGGCGGCAGGCGGGACGGTCGTCGTGATCGGTGGCGAGGCGCAGCCCGAGTCCGCTCCGAACGCCAAGTCCAGGGCCAGCGCGCGGTCGACCGAGCGGAGGGCAGCGGCCGACGCCGACGAGACGCCAGCCGCCGCAGCCGACGAGCCGCCCGCGGATGCAGGCGAAGCGGCCGCGGAGTCCGAGGAGTAGACGGGAGAAGCCGTGCTGCAGAGCCTGATCAACGCCTGGAGGACCCCAGACCTTCGCACGAAGCTGCTCTTCACCGCGGCCATGCTCGCGATCTACCGGTTCGGCTCCTTCGTGCCCGCGCCGGGCGTCAACTCGAACGCGCTCGCAAGCGCGCTCTCGAGCCAGGGCGGCATCTTCGGCCTGCTGTCGGTGTTCTCCGGCGGCGGGCTCGCCAGGCTAGGGGTCTTCGCGCTCGGGATCATGCCCTACATCACCGCCTCGATCATCCTCCAGGTGATGACGCCGGTCTTCCCCAACCTGCAGGCGCTGCAGAAGGAAGGCGAGCTCGGCCAGCGCCGGATCACGCAGTACACGCGCTATCTGACGATCGCACTCGCCGCGCTGCAGGCGCTCGGCTACACCTACGCGTTCCACTCAAACGCGCTCGGCGTGACCACGTCGGGCAGCCTGATCAAGTGGACGATCGGGAACGTCATCCTGATCGTGATCACGCTCACCGCGGGTGCGGCGCTGCTCATGTGGATCGGCGAGTTGATCACCCAGCGCGGCGTCGGCAACGGCATGTCGCTCTTGATCTTCGCGTCGATCCTGACGTCGGCGCCCGCCGGCATCTCGGCGTGGTGGAACGGCTCGACCTTCGAGAAGCTGTCCCTGCCGATCGTCGTCTTCGGCGTGATCGTCGCCGTCGTGTACGTGCAGGAGGGCATCCGCAAGATCCCGATCCAGTACGCCAAGCGCATGGTGGGCCGGCGGATGACGAGCGGCGGCTCGACCTACCTGCCGTTGCGCGTGAACATGGCGGGCGTGATCCCGGTCATCTTCGCCGCGGCGATCATGGCGTTCCCGCCGACCGTCGGCCAGATCCTCCCGTGGAGCTTCGCCCACAGCATCGCCGTGTTCTTCGCGCCGGGCGGCTGGCCGTTCCTGATCGGCGAGGCCGTGCTGATCTTCGGCTTCACGTTCTTCTACGTGGCCGTGATCTTCAACTCGATCGAGCAGGCCGACAACCTGAAGAAGTACGGCGGGTTCGTGCCCGGCGTGCGCCCGGGCAGACCGACGGCCCAGTACCTCGAGCGGGTGCTCGTGCGGCTGACGGTCGCGGGCGGCCTCTTCCTGGCCGCGGTCGCGGTGCTGCCGTCGCTCTTCATCAAGTACGGCGGCTTCTCGACGGCCACGGCCCGCGCGCTGGGAGGCACGTCGGTGCTGATCGTCGTGGGCGTGGCCATCGACACGATGCGGCAGATCGAGTCGCAGCTCGCGCAGCGCGCGTACAAGGGCTTCCTCAAGTAGCCCGATGACGCTCGATCTGATCCTGATGGGGCCGCCGGGTGCCGGTAAGGGCACCCAGGCCGGCCGGGTGGCCGCCGAACGCGGCCTGGCGCACATCGCCACCGGCGACATGCTGCGCGCGGCCGTGCGCGACGGCACGCCGCTCGGGCTCGAGGCCAAGGCGGTGATGGCGCGGGGCGACCTCGTCTCCGACGATCTGATCATCGCGATGTTCCGCGAGCGCCTGGCCGCTCCGGATACGACGGCCGGCGTGCTCCTGGACGGCTTTCCCCGCACCGAGGCGCAGGCGGCGGCACTCGACGAGATGCTGAGCAGCCTTCACCGCCGGATCGCTGCGGTGGTCGTGTTCCAGGTCGACGAGGACGTCGTCGTCCGGCGGCTGTCCGGGCGGCGCATGTGCCGGGCGAACGACCACGTCTACCACGTCGACACGAAGCCCCCGGCGGCCGACGGCGTGTGCGACATCGACGGCTCGGAGCTCTATCAGCGCGACGACGACAAGCCGGAGGTCGTGCGCACCCGGTTCCGCAAGCAGTGGGTTGATGCGGCGGCGCCGGTGATCGCGTACTACCGCGGGCACGGCATCGTCGCCGAGCTCGACGCCGCGCAGCCCGTCGAGCATGTGGCCCGGGAGCTCGACGGCCTGCTCGACGGTCTGGCGGCGGCGTGATCGTCCGCAAGACCGACGCCGAAGTCGAGACGATGGCCCGCGCCGGGCGCGTGGTCGCAGACACGCTCGATCTGATGGAGGCGAGCGCCGCGCCGGGGGTCACCCTGGCCGAGCTCGACGGGATCGCCGAGGACTTCATCGCGTCCCGCGGCGGGCAGCCGACGTTCAAGGGCTACCGCGGGTACCCGGGGTCGATCTGCGCGTCGCCGAACGCGATGGTCGTGCACGGCATCCCCGGCCCGTACGCGCTCGTCGACGGCGACCTGCTCTCGATCGACGTCGGCGTGACGCTCGACGGCTACGTGGCCGACTCGGCGATCACGTTCACGATCGGCCGCCCGTCCGCGCAGGCGAGCGACCTCATCGGCGCCTGCTACGAGGGCCTCCAGGCGGCGATCGACCAGTGCCGGTCCGGCAACCGGCTGGGCGACGTCTCCCATGCCGTCCAGGTCGCGGTCGAGGCGCGCGGGTTCGGCGTCGTCCGCAGCCTGGTCGGCCACGGCGTCGGGCGCAACATGCACGAGGACCCTCAGATCCCGAACTACGGGCCGCCCGGGCGCGGCCCCCGGCTCGCCTCGGGGATGGTGTTCGCCATCGAGCCGATGATCACCGCCGGCTCCTACGAGGTCGAGAGCGGCGACGACGGCTGGGCGGTCTACACGAGCGATGGCAGCCTGGCGGCGCACTGCGAGCACACCGTCGCGGTGACCGAGAACGGCCCCCGCGTCCTGACCCGCCGCACGCCGCGGCAGGCGCCGGCCGCCGAGTGATACACTTCTGGGCCGCTCGGGCAGCACGTTTTCCCCTGCCCGCCGAGCGTCGTTTTGCCCCCTTGGAGGTACCCCGTTGAAGGTGCGCCCCAGCGTCCGACCGATGTGCGAGAAGTGCCGTGTCATCCGGCGCCACGGCCACGTGCTCGTGATCTGCTCAAACCCCCGCCACAAGCAGCGTCAGGGGTAGAGGGAAGGTGATCTGATGGCACGAATCGCAGGCGTCAACCTCCCCCGCGAGAAGCGGGTCGAGATCGGCCTGACCTACATCTTCGGCATCGGGCGGTCGACGTCCGTGGCGGTGCTCTCGGAGCTCGGCATCAACTCCGACACCAAGGTGCGCGACCTCACCGACGAGGAGGTCACCCGGCTGCGCACGCACATCGACGGCCTGACCGTCGAGGGCGATCTGCGCCGGGAGCGCTCGCAGAACATCAAGCGCCTGATGGAGATCGGGTGCTACCGCGGCCTGCGCCACCGGCGCGGCCTGCCGGTGAACGGCCAGCGCACGCGCACCAACGCCCGCACCCGCAAAGGTCCCAAGAAGACCGTCGGCAAGCAGCGCAAGAAGTAAGCGATCGAGATCGCTCCAAGGAAAGGACTGAATGCCTCCCGCACCTCGTAGAGGCGGTACGCGTGGCCGCGTCCGCCGTAAGGCCCGCAAGAACATCGCCATCGGCCAGGCGCACATCAAGACGTCGTTCAACAACACCCTCGTCGCGCTGACCGACAAGGACGGCGGCGTCATCGTGTGGAAGAGCGCGGGTGCGGTCGGCTTCAAGGGATCGCGCAAGTCGACGCCGTTTGCGGCCCAGGTGACCGCCGACGCGGCCGCGCGCGAGGGCATGGAGCACGGGCTGCAGAAGGTCGAGGTCTTCGTCAAGGGGCCGGGCTCCGGCCGCGAGACCGCGATCCGCTCGCTGCAGGCGGCGGGGCTCGAGATCCTCGGCGTCAAGGACGTGAGCCCGCAGGCGCACAACGGCGTGCGGCCGCGCAAGCGGAGGCGTGTCTGATGGCGCGCATGCTGGGGCCCAAGTGCAAGCAGTGCCGGCGCGAGAACATGAAGCTCTTCCTGAAGGGCGAGCGCTGCCTGACCGAGAAGTGCGCGATCGAGCGGCGGGCCTACCCGCCGGGCGAGCACGGCCGCGGGCGCATCAAGCAGTCCGAGTACCTGCTGCAGCTGCGCGAGAAGCAGAAGATGCGCCGCTACTACGGCGTGCTCGAGTCGCAGTTCCGCACGTACTACGCGAAGGCCAGCAGGCGCAGCGGCATCACGGGCGAGAACTTCCTGCGCATGCTGGAGCTGCGGCTGGACAACGTCGTCTACCGGCTCGGCTTTGCGGCGTCGCGCTCGCAGGGCCGCCAGCTCGTGCGGCACAACCACTTCACGGTCAACGGCAAGAAGGTCAACATCCCCTCCTATCAGGTGTCCATGGGTGACGTCATCTCGATGCGCGAAGGCTCGGCGGCGAAGGCCGTCGTCGCCGACGCAACCGACCTGACCGCGTCCGTGTCGCCCTGGCTGCAGGCCGATCACGACAACCTGACGGGGACGGTGCTGCGCCTCCCCGATCGTGCCGACATCGACACGCCGGTGCAGGAGCAGCTGATCGTGGAGTTTTACAGTAAGTAATTTCTAAGCGGTGACAGAATTCGATTCTGTTACCGCTGTGACTTTTCACGGAAGAGGCGAGACGAATTGCTTGAGATCATCCCGAAGATCACGTCCGAGGACATCGGCGAGACGCTGGGCACGTTCGTGGTCGAGCCGCTCGACCGCGGGTTCGGCTACACGTTCGGCAACAGCCTGCGGCGTGTGCTCCTGTCGTCGCTCGAAGGCGCCGCCGTCACCTCGGTGAAGATCGAGGGCGTCGCGCACGAGTTCACCTCGGTGCCCGGCGTGCGCGAGGACGTGACCGACATCATCCTGAACCTGAAGGGCCTCATCTGCCGCCTGCACGGCGAGTCGGGCGAGGTCGAGGTGCAGGTGCAGAAGGACGGGCCGGGGACGGTCACGGCCGCCGACATCGAGGCGCCGGCCGACCTCGAGATCCTGAACCCCGACCTCGTTGTCTGCCACCTGGCCGAGAAGGCGCGGTTCGAGATGACGCTGACGATCGCCCGCGGGCGCGGGTACGTCGCCGCCGAGGGCAACAAGGGCCCCGAGACGACGATCGGCGTGATCCCCGTCGACTCCATCTTCTCGCCCGTGCGGCGCGTGAACTACGACGTCGATGCCGCCCGCGTCGGCCAGCGCACCGACTTCGACAAGCTGAAGATGGAGGTGACGACCAACGGCTCGATGACGCCGAAGGACGCGGTCAAGGACGCTGCCGAGATCCTGATCCGCTACCTCTCGATCTTCACGGACATCGACGCCGCCGACCTCGCGCTGCGGCCCGACGGCGGTGCCGTCGAGGCGGCCGCGCCGAGCGCCCACGGCATGGAGAACATCCTCATCGAGGAGCTCGAGCTCGGCGTGCGGTCGTACAACTGTCTCAAGCGCGTCGGCATCGAGACGATCGGCGATCTCATCTCCAAGAGCGAGGCCGAGCTGGCCGCGATCCCGAACTTCGGCAAGAAGTCGATCGAGGAGGTCAAGGAGACGCTGGCCGCGCACGGGCTCAACCTGAAGGGCGCCGAGTAATGAGGCACCAGCGCAAGGGCCGCAAGCTCGGGCGCGACGCTGCCCACCGAAAGGCGCTCTACGCGAACATGTGCGGTGCGCTCTTCCAGCACGGGCGTATTCGCACGACCGAGGCGAAGGCGAAGGAGCTGCGCCCGATCGCCGAGAAGCTGATCACGCTCGCGCGCGCCGACCCGATGGACGTGGCCGCCCAGCGGCACGCGGTCAAGTTCCTGCGCAGCAAGGACTCGGTGCACACCCTGTTCCACACGGTTGGGCCGCGCTTCACCGAGCGGCCCGGCGGGTACACGCGCATCATCAAGCTGGGCCCGCGGATGGGCGACGCCGCGCCGATGGCCTACATCGAGCTCGTCGACCACGAGCCCAGCCGCACCTAGCGGCGGCCGGCGCTGCCGGTGCCGCGCTACCGGCTGACCGTCGCCTACGACGGCACCGACTTCCACGGCTGGGCGCCGCAGCCCGGCCTGCGCACCGTCTGCGGCGACCTGGCTGCGGCGCTCGCGGTCGATCCGCCCGCGCTCACGGTGGCAGGTCGCACCGACGCCGGCGTGCACGCGGCCGGGAACGTCGTCTCGCTCGAGGCGCCGCGGCTGCCGCCGCTGCGGGCCGTCAACCGGCGCCTGCCGGGCGACCTCGCCCTGCTCGCGTCCGAGCGCGCCGCCGACGGCTTCGATGCCCGCGCCGGCGCTGTCGCGCGCACCTACGTGTACCGGCTTCTGACGGCCGACAGGCCCGACCCGTTCCGGTCGCGCTACGAGCTGCACCACCCGCGGCCGCTCGATGAGCCCGCGCTCGCCGCCTGCGCCGCGGCGATCGTCGGTACGCACGACTTCCGCGCGTTCACGCCGACCGAGACGACCCACGTCTTCTTCCACCGCACCGTGCTCGCCGCCGAGTGGCGCCGCGTCGGCGAGCGGCTCGAGCTCCACCTGACGGCCGACGCCCTGCTGCGGCACATGGTGCGCGTGCTCGTCGGGACGATGCTCGAGCACCCCGATCCCGCGCACCTGGCCGCACTCGTGCAGGGTGCGCCCCGCTCCGCCGCGGGCCGCACCGCCCCACCGCACGGCCTCACCCTCGCCGCCGTCGCCTATGAATAGCCGGTGCCGGGCACCGGGTATTCACAGCAGGCGGGCGCCGGCACCATCGTAGGCTGCGACGACCGCAGTGACCGCTGGAGAGTTCGCGTACTCGGCGCGCGACAGGCGGAAGATCTGGTGGCCGCGGCCGTCGCGCTCACCCGTCAGCCGGTAGCCGAGCTTGCGCGGCACCGCGGCGCTGCGCACGTTTGCTCTCGTCGCAGTGGATCTCGATCAGCGTCGAGCGCCTCGAGCTCGAACCCGACCCGCGTGAGCGCGGAGGTCGACTCGGTGGCGAGCCCGCGTCCGATCGCGTCGGCCCGGATCCAGTAGCCGATCTCGCGTGCGCGCCCGCCGAGGCGCGGGTGCAGGCCGGTGCTGCCGACGACACGGGCACCGTCGCCGCGCGCGAAGATCCCGTACGTGGCGTCCTCGCCCCGGGCGAACTGGGCGGCGAACGTCCGCAGCAGCTCCGTCTTCTGCGCGAGCGTCGTCGGCTCGGACTCGGCCCACGGCATCCACGGGCGCAGATGGTCGAGGCTCGCGTCGGTCGCCTCCTTCAGCAGGGCGGCGTCGGCCGGATCCCAGCAGCGGACGACGAGCCGCTCGGTCTCGATCCTGTGCGCGCGCGTCCCGTCGAACGCCATGCCGTTACGCTAGCGGCCGCGCATGCACATCCTGCTCACCAACGACGACGGCGTCACCTCGCGCGGTCTGCTCGCCGCCAAGCGTGCGCTCGAGACCGTCGGCACCGTGTCGGTGATCGCGCCGGACTCCAACAGGAGTGCGGTCGGGCGCGGGATCACGATCGACCGCCCGCTCACCGTGACCGAGGTGAGGCTGCGCGACGGCTCGCCCGCATTCGCCACCGACGGCACGCCGGTCGACTGCGTCCGCTTCTCCACGCTCGGGCTCGTCGGCGAGCGGCCCGACCTGATCGTGGCCGGCATCAACTACGGCGTGAACCTCGGTGACGACGTCACCTACTCGGGCACGGTCGCAGCCGCGTTCGAGGGGATCGTGCTCGGCATCCCGGCGGTCGCCGTGTCGCAGCAGAGCAAGGAGGCGGGCATCCACTTCCGGCGCCAGTCGGGATACGACTTCTCGCCGGCGGCCGACTTCCTGCCCCGTCTCGTCGGACTGATCGGCGAGCGTGGCCTGCCCTCCGGGACGATCCTGAACGTGAACGCCCCGCCGCCGCCCGCCGAGGGCGTGTCCGTGGTGCGGCTCGGCCGGCGCATCTACCGCGACCGGCTGGAGCTCGAGTCGGACGACAAAGGCCGCCGCCGGTACCACATCTACGGCGATGACCCCTCCTACCACGACGAGCCCGGCACCGACTTCCAGGCGATCGCCCAGCGCCGGATCGCCGTCACGCCCATCCACCTCGATCTCACCAGCGGCCACGGCCTGGACGAGGTCGGGGCGTGGCCGCTGGGCGCCTAGCCGGTCTCGCCCTCGGCCAGGAGGCCCGGCAGGTCGAGCGGGTCAGTCACCATCGCGAGCGAGCCGTCGGCGAGCAGCGGCCACTCGTCGCGGGGGCGGTCCCAGTAGAGCTCGATCCCATTCCCGTCGGGGTCGTGCAGGTAGAGCGCCTCGGACACGCCGTGGTCGGACGCGCCGTCGAGCCGCACGCCCGCGTCGAGCAGGTGGCGCAGCGCCCGGCCCAGGTCGGCTCTGGTCGGGTAAAGGATGGCGAGGTGGAAGAGGCCGGTCGCGCCCGGGGGCGGCGGCGAGCCGCCTGCGCTCTGCCAGATGTTCAGGCCGATGTGGTGGTGGTAGCCGCCCGCGGCCATGAACGCGGCCTGGGTGCCGTAGCGCTGGCGCAGCTCGAACCCGAGCACGTCGGCGTAGAAGGCCTCGGCGCGGGCGAGGTCGGCCACCTTCAGGTGGACGTGGCCGATGCGGGCTCCGTCGGGGATGCGGTAGTCCATCGTCACGTCAAGCATACGGCTGCTGCGAGATGACGACCTCAAGGCCGAACACGGCCAGGCCGGTGGCGGCCGCCACCGCGAGCCACTCGAGCCGCGTCGTGTGCGCTCGCATGCGCGGGTAGACCAGGAAGACGATCGCCTGCGAGACGTAGAGCGCCACGAGCGAGGGCGTCAGAAAGTACGAGTACGCCTTCTCGGGCGAGATCAGGCTGATGGCGTCACCGGCGACGAAGAGGACGGCGATCACGCGGCCGGCATGGGCGATCGACACGCCCAGCATCGCCCGCATGAGCCGCGTGAGCGCGACGAACTCGGCCACGATGACGGCGACCACGCTTGCGGCGGCGCCGAGGGCGATCACATTGGCCAGACCGTCGCCCTCGTACGCCTTCACGAGCGTGTAGCCGGGCGCCTCGAGCGTGGCCAGCTGCGAGTCGTGCAGCGTCGCCATCGGCACCGCCGTGAGCAGGAGCAGGGCCGTCGTGACGACGACCGCCGCAACGATCGTGCGCCGCACCGTGCGCCCGCCGCCGATCACAGATCCGCCGAGGAACAGCGGCAAGCTCGCGCACGTGAAGAGCAGCGACACGTTTCCGATCCCGCGCGCGACCGACGGGCCGTTGCCATGCAGCCGGAACGCTCCGGGGTGGACGCCGGCGTGCTTGGCGATGACGACCGCGAGCACGACCGTCAGGGCGACCTGGACGACCGCGACGGCCGCCACAAGCACGAACACGAGCCGCTCGGCCGCAAGCAGCGCCCCCGCGATGACGATCGGCAACGCCACCTGCAGAAGCTTCTGGTGCGGCACGATGCCCGGAAACGACTCCGGGAGCTGGTTATAGACAAGGTAGGTGACCGTGAACGGCAGGTACAGGAAGTAGCTGAACGTCCAGATCCAGCCCTGCACGAGGGCCACGCGCCGCCCGGCGGCGCGCTCGACGAACGCGAACAGGCCGCCGTCGGAGGCGATCTCACCCGAGTACCGCCACCAGATCAGGAGCGGCGCCGCGAAGAGCGCGGCCCCCGCGAGCACGGTCAGTCCCATCGACGAGATCGCCGGCCCGCCGACGGCATCGGGCAGGTAAAGGGCCGCAAGGGCGAGCGGGCCGCCGACGCAGCTCAGGGCGAAGCCGGCGAAGAGCGCGGTCGGTAGGGTACCGCGCTCGTTCACCGGCATTCGCTCCGGGTGCTCGAGGCCGCCAGGCCGGGAGCGGTCAGCTCCAGCTGCCGCCGCTGCTCGAGCTGCCACCGCCCGAGCTGGACGAGCCGCCGGCGGCGGCCGCGCCGCCGCCCGAGCCGACCGTCAGCTTCAAGTCCATCCCGAGCGCCTTGTGTCCCGGGACCGAGCAGTACAGGTCGTACGTGCCATTCTGGAGCGTGACGGTCAGGTTCTGCGTCCCCGGGCCGGAGATCGGGGTGGACTGGTTGGCGACGCCCGGGCCGTTCACCGTCAGGTTGTGCGACGACGGGCCCTTGTTCGTGACCACGAACGTGTACGTGCCGGGCTTGATGCCGGATGCGCCGGCCACCGCAATGGAGAAGTCCTTCTCGGTCACGGCGATGGTCTTCCCGGTCGCTGCCGGGGTCGAGCTCGAGCCACCGCCGCCTCCGGCGGCCTCGGTGGTCGTGGACGAGGCCGGCGAGGAGGACGAGCTGCCGCAGGCGGCCAAGACGAGGGTGAGGGCGGCAGCGGCGGCCGCAAGACGTAGGCTTCTCATGTGGCGTTGTACGCTCCCAGACGTGGATTGGATTGGCCGGTGTGAGTGCGGTCACGGAGGACCGCGCCCGATCTCCCGAGACATGGTTGTTCGACTTCGACGGCACGCTGGTTGATTCGGTCGCGCTCATACTGGACTCGTTCCGCCACGCTACACGGACCGTCCTCGGCGCCGTCCCCGCCGATGAGGTGCTCATGGCCGGCGTCGGCACGCCGCTGCGCGAGCAGATGGAGAGCCTCGACGCGGCCCGTGCGGATGAGCTCGTCGCTGTCTATCGCGACCACAATACGCGCCGGCACGCCGATCTGCTGCGCCCCTATCCGGGGGTCGACGCGATGCTCGCCGGCCTGCGGGGGCGCGGGCATGCGCTCGGCATCGTCACGTCGAAGATGCGCGACGCCGTCGAGCTCGGCATGCACCACGTGCCGCTGGGACGGTTCGACGTGATCGTCACGGTCGAGGACACCGTCCGGCACAAGCCGGATCCGGCTCCGGTGCTGCACGGTCTCGCGCTGCTCGGGGCGGCGGCGGAGAGCGCCGTCTACGTGGGCGACGCGCCGTACGACCTGCGCGCCGGCCGCGGGGCGGGGGTGGCGACGGCTGCGGCGATGTGGGGTACCGCGTTCCCGCCCGCCGTGCTGCGGGCCGAACGACCCGACCGCGAGCTGCGGCATCCCGAGGAGGCGCTGCGCTGGTGAACGCGGAGGAACGGGCCGCCGAGCTGCGGCGGGTGATCACCGACGCCAACCACCGCTATCACGTGCTCGACAGCCCGACCCTGTCGGACGGCGAGTACGACGACCTCATGCGCGAGCTGCAGGCGCTCGAGGCCGCGCATCCCGACCTGATCACGCCCGACTCGCCGACCCAGCGGGTGGGCGACGTGCCATCGACCCAGTTCGCGGAGGTCGAGCACCCGCAGCCGATGCTCTCGCTCGCGAACGCGCGCAGCGACGACGAGTACCACGCCTGGGTCGAGCGCGTGCGCCGGCTGCTCGACGGCGAGCCGTTCCAGCTCGTGACCGAGCCCAAGATCGACGGACTCGCGATCTCGCTCATCTACGAGCGCGGCGTCTTCGTCCGTGGCGCGACGCGCGGAAACGGCGTGGTCGGCGAGGACGTCACCGCCAACCTGCGCACGATCCGCGCGATCCCGCTCAGCCTGCCCGCCGATGCGGGCTCGCTGCCGGAGGTCGTCGAGGTGCGGGGCGAGGTGTACCTGCCGCTCGCAGGGTTCGCGCGTGTGAACGAGGAACAGATCGCCGCGGGCTCGAAGCCGTTCATGAACCCGCGCAACTCGGCGGCCGGGTCGCTGCGCCAGAAGGATCCCGCCGTGACGGCGCGGCGGCCGCTCTCGCTGTGGGCGTATGCGATCGGGCACAGCGAGGGGCTCGCGCTCGCCTCGCACTGGGAGGCGCTCGCGTGGCTGCGCGAGCACCGCTTCCCGGTCAGCCCCGACGTGCGCCTGCACGACGACCCGGACGACGCGCTCGCGGTGT
Source organism: uncultured Actinomycetes bacterium (assembly GCA_963825325.1). Taxonomy (GTDB): domain Bacteria; phylum Actinomycetota; class Thermoleophilia; order Gaiellales; family JAICJC01; genus JAICJC01. Next base: position 161,628 of record CAWGSU010000001.1, on the reverse strand, counting down.
GCCACGAGTGGGAGCGGCGCCGGGCGGAGCTCGGGTTCGACGTCGACGGGGCGGTCGTCAAGGTGTCGTCGTTCGACCAGCAGCGCCGGCTGGGCGCGGTCGGCCGCGATCCGCGCTGGGCGGTCGCGTTCAAGTTCCCGCCCACGACGGCGCTGACCACGCTTCTGCGCGTCGGCCTGAACGTCGGCCGCACGGGGGCCATGAACCCGTACGCCGTGCTCGAGCCGGTGAACATCGCCGGCGTGACCGTGTCGATGGCGACCCTGCACAACGAGGACGACATTCGCCGTAAGGACATCCGCGAGGGCGACCGCGTGATCGTGCAGCGGGCCGGCGACGTGATCCCGCAGGTGGTCGGGCCGGCGCCCGATCAGCCCGGCAAGCGCGGACCGGCATGGTCGATGCCCGACCGCTGCCCGGTGTGCGACTCGCCGGTGGTGCGGGCCGAGGGCGAAGCCAAGCACTACTGCTCGAACCGCGCCTGCCCGTCGCGTGGATACGAGGGTCTGCGGCATTTCGTCTCGCGCGGGGCGATGGACGTCGACGGCGTCGGCGAGAAGCTCGTGCGCAAGCTGATGGAGAAGGGCCTCGTTGCCCGCCCGCAGGACTTCTACCGCCTCACCGAGGAGCAGCTGCTCGGGCTCGAGGGCTTCCAGCAGCGGTCGGCCGAGAACGTGATCGCCGCGATCGAGGCGTCGAAGCGCCAGCCGTTCGGGCGTGTCCTCTTCGCCCTCGGCATCCCGCACGTGGGGTCGGTCACCGCCCAGGCGCTGGCCGACGGGTTCGGCGCGATGGAGGCGCTGCGCGAGGCCGGCCCGGAGACGATCGCGGAGGTCGAGGGGGTGGGGCCCGTGATCGCCGAGCAGGTGGCGGGGTGGTTCGTCGACCCCGAGCATGCCGAGATCGTCGACGCGCTGACCGCGGCCGGCCTGCGGATGGTTGGGCCGAAGCGCGCGGCGGCACCCGCCGGCCCTCTGGCGGGCAAGACCTTCGTCGTCACCGGGACGCTCGACGGGTTCTCGCGCGACGCCATCGCAGCCCATCTGGCGGGGCTCGGCGCCAAGGTGACGAACTCGATCTCGGCTGGCACGGACTACCTGCTCGCAGGTGCAGGCGGCGGGTCGAAGCGGGCCAAGGCCGACGAGCTCGGCGTGCCGGTGATCTCCGAAGCCGACCTCGCCCGGCTCGTGGCCGACGCGCCGGCGTCCGACTGACGCTCAGCCCGGCGCCGACGCCGCCAGGAGCTGCACGATCCGATCCTGCAGCGCGTGGGCGGCCGTGACGTTGATGTGGCGGCGGTTCATCATGATCGAGAACACGATCTGGTGGCCGTTGCGGGCGGTGACGTAGCCCGAGAGCGTCGACGCCCCGTCGAGCGTGCCGGTCTTGGCGAGTGCGTTCCGGTGGGCCGGCCCCGACGTCATCCGCTTGGAGAGCGTGCCGCTGACGCCCGCCAGCGGCAACGCATGGCGGTAGTACCACCCGTACGGCTGCGCGGCGGCGCGCCTGAGGATGCCGACGAGCTGGCGCGGCGACAGGCGGTCGTCCTTCGACAGGCCCGAGCCGTCGACGAGTGTCGCACCCGCCAGGTTGACACCGAGGTTGTGCAGGTAGCGGTGTGTCAGCGCGACCCCGGCGTGGGTGCTGCCGAGCACGCCGTGGGCGACCGCGATGTCCTTCGTGAGCGTCTCGGCGAAGAAGTTGTCGGAGACCTGGTCCATCTCGTACACGAGGCGGTGCATGGTCGGCGACGGCTCGGCCGCGACGGACCGCGCCGACGCCGGGTGGACGCCCGTGTGCGCGCGGTGGCCGATGGGGATGCCCTGCCGCTGCAGTGCCAGCGTCATCTGCTGGGCGGCGCGCAGGGCGGGCGCCGGCGCGGACGCGAACGATCCGAACTGCAGCCAGTCCTCGTTGACGGTCAGCGCTGAGAGCGGCGGGCAGTCCATCCACGAGTCGTTCTTCCAGTCGGGCCCGCGGCGGATACGGTCGAACGCGCTCTCGTCGCCGTAGACCGCGCCGGTGACGCGCAGCACGCCGGCGCGGCGCACGGCGGACGCCAGGTTGTGGACGAGCCCGGAGGCGCCGTGGAACGCCACCCGCGAGAAGGGCACCGTCGCGAACGACGGATCCCCACCGCCGACGAGCCAGAGGTTGCCGTGCAGGGTGCCGCCGACCAGGGAGCCGGTCGCGAGCACGCGCGTCTCCAGGTGGGCTGCGAAGCCGAGCCGGCCGAGGACGGACGCGCTCGTCGTGAGCTTCACGTTCGACGCCGGGTGCATCTCGGCGCGGCTGCGGTAGACGACCAGCACCCGACCCGTGCTGCGGTCGTAGACCTCGAGGCCGGCGTGGTCACCCGCGAACCGCGAGCGCGCCACCATCCCGACGACATCGCTCGAGAGCACGCTCGCCCCCGCCGCCGGCGGGGCGGCCAGGAGGATGACGCAGGCAAGGAGGATGAGGCGGGGCGCCTTCACGGACGTGAATATGCGTTGCCGGGGCGCACCCCTGGCCGTCACCGGGCGAGCGTGAGCTCCTCGCGAACGGCCTGGAACAGGCTCTTGTCGATCTTGCCGTGGTAGATGGGGACGGCCTGCTCGTGACACAGCTTGATGACGTCTTCGCGCTTCATTCCGTACTCTTTCGACAGCTCATCCGGCGTCAGGTGATTCGCCATGCCTGCCCCCTTCTGGTCTCCGGGAATTGAAAAACCCACCGATCGGGATCCTCGGTGGGCTCAGAGATGCTGCTCCTCATGTACGTGCGCGCCGGGCAATTTCAGGCGCGCTCCTCGCAGACATCCATGTCCACACTGTAGCGATGTCCCCGGACGCCGTCAATCGCCGCGACCGCGTTCTGCTGCATCGCTAGACGGGGTTCGGCAGGTCGATGAACACGTGCTCGACGCCGAACCGGCCGGCGATCAGGTCGCCCAGCACCCGCACCCCGAAGACCTCGGTCGCGTAGTGCCCGGCGGCGATGAAGTGGATGCCCGCCTCGCGCGCGAGGGCCATCACCGCCTCCCGCGGCTCGCCGGTGATGAAGCAGTCCGCGCCGGCGTCGGCGGCCGCCTCGAGCTCGCCCGCGGCGGCCCCGCTGATGATCGCGACGCGTGCGATCGACTCCGGCCCGTCGGCGAACACCAGCGGGTTGGGCGACACCTCGTGCCGAACCCGCTCGAGCAGCTGCTCGAGGGTGATCGGCGGCTCCGCGCGGCCGATGAACCCGATGCTGCGCGTGCCGATCGCGCCGAACTCCTCGAGGTCGTCGAGGCCGAGCAGCCGGCACAGGAGGGCGTTGTTGCCGACGTCCGGGTGGGCGTCGAGCGCGAGGTGATAGGCGACCAGCGACAGGTCGGCGTCAAACAGGCTCTGCAGGCGCGAGCGCTCGCGTGCCCCGACCCGGCGCGACTCCGACTTCCAGAACAGTCCGTGGTGGACGATCAGCATCTGCGCGCCCGCGTCGGCCGCCCGGCGGAACAGCTCGAGCGACGCGCTGACGCCGGTGGCGATCCTGGTCACGTCGTCGGCGCCGGTCACCTGGAGCCCGATCGGGAGGGCGTCCGGGTATGCGTCGGCCTGGAGCAGGCCGTCTGCGAAGGCCACGATCTCGTCTCTTCCGGCCACGGGGGCAGCGTACCGCCCAATTGGGTGGTCCCACCACCCCACCCGTTGCGGCGGGCCCCGGCCGTGCGCAATGCTTCCGTGGATGGAGGAGCGCGTGTCGCTTGCGAGCCGGCTCGAGGGTCACCTCCGGCCGCCGTCGCGCCCGGTGCAGCGGGAGGCGTTCACGCGCACGGACACGGCCGGTCTGCGGGGGCGGATCATGGCGCAGCTCGATCGCGCGGTCGCGATCTTCGAGGTCGACCGGCTCATGTACGACATCGAGATCGACGCGCAGCAGCGGTGGCTGCGGCGGATGATGGCCTTCGACGCCTATTGCGCCCGGCGTGAGGCAGCGCAGAAGAGCGGGCGGCCCGGCCCGCCGCCTGTGCGATAATCCCGCCTCTCCGGGGCGTGGCGCAGCCTGGTAGCGCGCACCGTTCGGGTCGGTGAGGTCCCGAGTTCGAATCTCGGCGCCCCGATACCGCGGCCGGGTGGCGGGAACGGCGTCTGCGCCCGGATCGTCACCCGGCCGCTGCCGTGGCCTCGGCGAGGGCGCACATGACCGCGGCGGCCTCGGCGTCGGAGAGGCCCTGCTCGCGTACCAGCGAGCGCCACGTCGAGAAGGCGACGGCGTGGCCGAGGACGGCGTTGACGCGCACCCCGGCGTCACCGCGCACGCGGCGTCCGGCCATCAGCGTGCCGGCGGCGGCGGCCAGGAATCCGCGAAAGGCGCCGAAGCGCTCGGCGACGCCGGCGACGGTCGTCTCGTCGCGGTAGAGGTTCTCGAGCATCGGCTCGACCCTCCGGTAGAACGCGTACAGCTCGCCCAGCGCGGCGCGAGCCCGCTCGCCGGGCGAGTCGATCGCTGCCCAGGTGGCCAGGTCGGGCGGCGGGTTTGCGTCCGCCCAGAGGGCGCTACAGGCATCGAAGAGCGCCGCCTCGTCAGGGAAGTGTCGATAGACCGTCGAGCGGCGCACGCCGGCGTGGGCGGCGACCGCGGTGATCGAGGTACGCGACGGTCCGACGGTCCCGTGCAGCTCGACCGCGCTCTCGGTGATGCGGCGCCTGGTCTCGTCCTGTGACTCGGCGCGACGCGTCATCCGGTAGGGGCGGGCCGGCTTTTCGGCGGTCATCGCTGTCCTCTCATCTTGACACATGGTACCAACGCCTCTATATTGACGCGACACTAATGTCCGATAAAAAGGATCGAACCTGATGGCAGTCACCCAAACAGCGCGTGTCCTCGGTCCCTCCGAAGGCCGCGCCGGCTTCCTCGGCAGCATCGGCGTGCGTTTCATGGTCGACGGCGAGACGGCGGCCGAGTCCTTCTCGCTCGTCGAGCACCCGATGTCCGCGCATGCGCTTGCGGCACCGCTCCACCGGCACACCCGCGAGGACGAATACAGCTATGTGGTCGAGGGGCGGATGGGCGCATTGCTCGGCGAGGAGGTGCTCGAGGCCGGGCCCGGCGACCTGGTGTTCAAGCCCCGGGGTGAGTGGCACACGTTCTGGAACGCGTCCGCCGAGCCGTGCCGCATCCTGGAGATCATCTCTCCGGCGGGCTTTGAGCGGTTCTTCGCGGAGCTGGTCGAACTCGGCGGCGTGGCGACCAGCGACCCGGCGGCGATGGGCGAGTTGTGCGAGCGCTACGGCCTGGAGATGGATCCCACCAGCGTGCCGGGGCTGATCGAGCGTTTCGGCGTACGCATGCCCGGCGTGCCGCTGATCACGCTCGCAGGGGACTGAGGCGGCCGGCCGGCCGCGAGGTCAGATCGCGTCCGCCTGCGGACGCAGGCGCAGCGGCAGCCAGATCCGCACGACGGTGCCGTCCCCGGGCACGGAGTCGACGTCGATGCTCCCGCCCGCCAGGCGCACGAGCTCGACGATCGTCGAGAGGCCGAACGACAGCCGCTCGCGGGCGTGCTCGATCGCGTGCTCGACCTGGAAGCCGATGCCGTCATCTGCGACCTCGGCCACCACGCCGTCCGGCACGGCGCTCAGCGAGCACCGCACGCGGTTCGGGCGCGCGTGCTTGCGCGCGTTCACGATCGCCTCCTGCATGACGCGGTAGAGCAGCGCCTCGACGGCGGGGTCGAAGCGCACTGAGCTCGAGGCGACGTCGACGTCGAAGCCGGCCTCCCGTCCGGCGACGGCGGCGACCTCGGCGATCGCGGGCATCACCCCCTCGGCCTCGAGCAGCTGGGGGCGCAGGTCGAAGATCAGGTGGCGGGTGCGCTCGGTCGCGGTCGCGAGCGTGTCGCGCACCTGGGCGAGCAGCGCCAGCGCGCGCTCGTTCGCGGGGTCGATCGTCCGGCCCAGACGGTCCATCGAGAGCAGGCTCGCGATCAGCACCTGGACGGTGTCGTCGTGGAGCTCGGAGGCGATCCGGCGGCGCTCGTCCTCGACGCTGCGCACGATCTGGCCGAGCACGCGCTGGCGGTCGGCGTCGCTGCGCCGCAGCGCCAGGTACTGGGCGATCTGCCCCGCGAAGCTCTCCAGGATCCGCAGCATGCCGGGATCGGGATCGCGCACGACGCCGAACAGGAGCTCGAGCACACCGAGGACGCGGTTGTGCCCGTCGCTGAACGGGAGCCACACCCCGGCGCGGACGCCGAGCCGCCGGGCCATCTCTTTGCGGTGGAAGCGGGCGTCGGCCAGCGCGTCGCTGCACCAGCGCACGTCGTGTTCGACCAGCACGCCGCCGACGTGCCCGAGGCCCGGTGGGAAGACGAACTCCGCCGACTCGGCCTGGAACGGCCGCAGCCGCTCGGACGAGCACCACGAGTCCACGTACCGGGCGGCGCCGGTGCCGTCGACGGCCCAGAGCGCGGCGATGCTCGCGCCGGAGGCCGGCCCGACCGCCTCGAGCACGGCGCCCGCCGCCTCCTCGAGGGTGGGGCTCTCGGCCAGCGCCTGCGTCATCAGGTACTGGGCTGCGATCAGGCGCTCGCGGCGGTGCTCGGAGACGTCGCGCACCATGATCAGAGCCAGCCGGCCGTGCGAGGCCGTCTCGATCGCGGCCAGGCTGATGTCGGCGAAGAACACCTCGCCGTTCTGGCGTTTGGCGGCGAGCGGCAGGCCGCCGCCCATCGGGCGCGCGACCGGATTCGCGAAGAAGGACTCGACGAGCGGGCCGTGCCGGGCGCGCACCGACTCGGGCAGGAGGCGCTCGATCGATCCGCGCATCAGCCGCTCGATCGGGTAGCCGAACAGCGCTGCTGCCGCCTTGTTCGCGATCCTGATCCGGCCCGTGCGATCGACGCCGAGGACCGCGTCCGGGATCGCGTCGAGCACGAGCGCCGGTGTGACCGAGGCCTCGACTCGCGTGGCGGCTTCGACGACGTCACCCTCGGTGCCGGGCGGAGCTGAACCTTGGTTCTTCGCCCGAACAGGATCGGCCATGCTGTCCCAGTGCCCGCGGTCGACAGCATAGCAGTGCCATCATTGCCCGAGATGTGCCGGGAGCTGCAACCAAAAGGTTGCGTATACTGGCCCGATGCGAATACTCATCCTCGGAGGCACCAGTTTCGCCGGCCGGCATCTGGCGGCGCTCGGGCTCGAGCGCGACCACGAGCTCACCCTGTTCAACCGCGGTCGCACCCGGCCCGAGCTCTTCGCCGAGGCCGAGCGGATCACCGGCGAGCGGGCCGGGAGCCTCGAAGGCCTGCGCGGCCGCCGCTTCGATGCCGTCGTCGACATGTCGGGCTACTTCCCGGCCGACGTCGAGCGCTCCGCACGGCTGCTGGCACCGGCTGCGGGCACCTACCTGTTCGTCTCGAGCCGCAGCGTCTACGCCGACCACTCCGTGCCGGGCTTCGACGAGACCGCCGCCCTGGCCGAGCTGCCTCCGGGCGCGCCGAGCGACGAGATCACCGGCGAGAGCTACGGCCCGCTCAAGGTCGCCTGCGAGCACGCCGTGCAGGACGCGTTCGCCGGCCGGGCGGTCATCCTGCGCCCGGGGCTGATCGTGGGGCCGCACGACCCCACCGGGCGGTTCACGTACTGGCCGTCCCGCGTGGCCGAGGGTGGCGACGTGCTCGCGCCGGCGCCGCCGGACCAGGCGGTGCAGCTGATCGACGCGCGCGATCTGGCGGCGTTCGCGCTCGCCCTGGTCGAGCGCGGCGCGGAGGGCACGTTCGACGTCGTCACGCCCGCGGGCATGCTCACGCTCGGCGGGGTGCTCGATGCCTGCCGGGAGGCGTGCGGAAGCGAGGCGGCGCCCGTCTGGGTGGACGAGCGCTTCCTGCTCGACCACGCGGTCGAGCCGTGGACAGAGCTGCCGCTGTGGACGCCCGGCGAGGACTTCGCGGGCTTCCAGCGCTCTGACACCTCGCGCGCGGTCGCCGCCGGTCTCACGGTGCGGCCGATCGCCGAGACGGCGGCCGACACGCTCGCCTGGGCGGCCACGGCCGCGCCCGATCCCGGCGCGGCGATGACCCGCGAGCGCGAGGCGGAGCTTCTGGCGGAGTGGTGCGCACGGGGGGACTAGCTGGCGGTCGTGATCACGCTCGTGCCTGCGATCGCGCGGTCGCCGAGCTCGTGCCAGACGGCGAGGAACTGCGCGAGCGTGAACCGCTCGCGGCGGCCGTCCCACGGATTGTTGTACGTGATCACGCCCGCGCCGTAGCCGGTCAGGGTGATCGCGTGCTCGGCCCAGTTCGCGGACACGAGCCTTCCTGACGGCGCGTGCCACGTCACCGGGTTGCTCGCGCCGAGTGCGATCCATGCGACGATCGGGCGGCCGTGCCGGAGGGCATCGAGGATCCGGCCGAGCGACCCGCCGGTGAGGTTCGTCGTCCCGGGGTCGAAACGCCGTGCGAGCGCGAGCAAGGGCCGGTCGTAGACGCCGTAGCCACCGCCGGCGACGTTGCCGACGAATCCAAGCTCGGGATCACCCCAGATGGCCGACCCGCCCTCGTCCTGCTGCTGCAACGGCGCCGCGACCGGCAGCAGCGCCTGCAGCCGTCGCTGGCCGACGTGCTCGCGCAGCATCATCGAGAGCGCCGCCGATTCGCAGCCGTCGCGGAAGACCTGGCGCACGACGGGGAGGGTGAGGTGCGTCGCGCGGATCCCGGCGGGCGCCCGCACCACGGTCGTGGCCGATCGCACCGCCCCGATCAGCACGTCGATTGCGTGGCCGGTCCAGCGCAGGTGCGTCCGCCAGCCGCGACCGCGCACGACCGTCGCCTCTCGCCGGAGCCACCGCATCAAGAGCTGCGGCCGCGCACCCGGGGCCGCCGCGATCTGCGTCCGCCGCGCGGCGGAGAGCGTGAGCGTCACCGCGCCGGCCCGGACGATGAGTGCGTGCGGCGCCGGCTCGGCCGGAGTCGACGGCCGTGTCGCCGACGATCCGCCCCCGCCGCCGCAGGCAGCGCCGGCGAGCGCGACCGCCGCGGCCAGTCCGAGCGCACGCCTCATCCGGGCTTGACCGCGCGGGCGAGGCCGGCCTCGTGCTCGAGCGGGACGACCTCCACGTCGCCGAATCCGCGCCGGTGGAGCGTCTCGTGCCACCACTCCATCGACGCGGGATGCTCCCAGCGCCGGGTCGCGACCCGCAGCGCGTTTCGGACGAGGCGCACGACGCCGCCGGGACCGGCGCGGAGGAGCAGCCGCACCTTGGACGCGACGATGCGGCGGTCGCGCGCGGCCAGGCTGATCCGGAACATCATGTCGACCGTGACCAGGCGCCCGCCCGGTCGCAGCACGCGGAAGGCCTCGGCCGCCGCGAGCTCCTTGCCGTCGTCGGAGAGGTGATGGAATGCGTAGCACGAGACGACGACGTCGACGCTCGCGTCCGCCAGCGGCAGCCGGCGCATGTCGCCGTGGATCAGGCTGACGTTCTCGAGCCCGGCCTGCAGCGCGTGCCTGCTCAGACGCTCGAGCATCGTCGCCGATGCGTCGAGCCCGATCGCCGAGCGGCACCGCTGCGCCGCCGGCAGCGTGACGAGGCCGGTCCCGCAGCCGACGTCGACCACGACGTCGCCCGGGTGGATGTTCGCCGCGTCCAGGATCTGCTCGCAGAAGCGGACGAACGCGGGTGAGTGCGCGACCTCGTCCCAGCCGTCCGCGCGGCCGTCCCACCGGTCGGCCAGGCCCGCGTCGATGGTGAATCCCTCGACCACGGGCACCACCTCCGGCGCGCGCGGGTGTCGCTCGACGACCATCCTCCGACGGTAGGTCGGAGAAATAAGGGGGCGATGGGAACGGTGTGTGTTGTATGAGAGCTCTGCGCAAACCCTTAGCCTGCTCTCATCATCGCGCTCCTATCCTTCGAACATGGCAACCGTGCCGCCGGACGCTGGAGGGGAGCGGATCGCCGCCGCCCGGCGGCGCGCGCGCACGGCCAAGCTCGGCTTCGCCGCCGCCGGGCTTGCATTCTTCGGCCTCGGGATGACGCTCGTGAAGGCGAACGTGGCCGGCCACTCGCGCCGGCCGCTGCGCCCGCTCGACGCCCCGTCGCGGTTCCAGGCGATCGTGCGCCGGGACGCGCTCGCGGGCGGCCTGCTGGCGCCGGCTCAGGCTTCGCCCGGTGCGGCGACGTCACAGTCGTGATCGCCGGCCAAACCGCATTCCGCGCGATGGGCTGCGACATCGTCGTCGCGGGCGCCGACGCGGCCGAGACCGACGCGATCCGCAAGCTGTTCGCGGCCCGCGACCGCGTCTTCAGCCGCTTCCGCCCCGAGAGCGAGCTGTGCTCGGTGAACCGGGCCGCCGGCCGCGCGACGCTCGTCTCGCACAAGTTCGCCGAGACGCTCGGCTGTGCCCTGGTGATCGCCGAGCAGACCGACGGGCTTGTCGATCCGACCGTCGGGGCTGCGCTCGTCGCCCTGGGCTACGCCCGCGACTTCGCCGAGCTCGGTGACGATCCCTCGCCGCCGGGCGCGCCCGCGCCCGCCCCGGGGTGGCGCTGCGTCTCGCTCACGGGCCGCCTGCTGCGGATCCCGCGCGGCTGCGCGCTCGATCTGAACGGCGTGGTCAAGGCGGCGGCGGTGGACGAGGCGGTCGGGCTTCTGCGCGGGGGCGGGTTCGTGTCGGCCGGGGGCGACCTGGCGGTACGGGGTGCGACCGACGTCGCGCTGCCCGCCGGGGGCGCCGTCCAGGTCGTCCGCGGCGGCATCGCCACCACCGGCACCGCGCGGCGGCGGTGGCGTCGCGGCGGCACCTGGTACCACCACCTGATCGATCCTGCGACCGGCCTCCCCGCCGACTCGCCCTGGCGCGAGGTGAGCGCCTCGGGCGCGTCGTGCCTCGACGCCGACGTCGCCGCGCGGTGCGCGCTGCTCTCGGGCGCCGGCGGGCCGGAGTGGCTCGACGGGCGCGGAGTTCCGGGCCGGTTCGTCGCCCATGACGGCAGCGTGACCGTGAACCGCACCTGGGCGGCGATGACGATCGGGGCCGGATGCACCTGACCTCCAGCCCCGTGGACTGGTACGCCGCCCGGGCGGCCGGGATCGTCGCCTACATCCTGCTCACGGCGGTCGTGACGCTCGGGATCGCGATGGCGGGCCGGGCGCCGGGCCGCAGGTGGAAGCGCTGGCCGATGTTCGCCGTGCAGGACGTCCACCGCGTCGGCGGACTCCTGGTCGGAAGCTTCATCGCGCTCCACGTCGTGACGATCGCCATCGACTCGTTCCTGCCGTTCTCCCTCGGCCAGCTCGCCATCCCGCTGACCTCCACCTACCGGCCGATCTGGACGGCGCTCGGCATCGTCGCGGCCGAGCTGCTGCTCGCCCTCGCGATCACCAACCACTACCGCGGACGCATGCACCACCGATGGTGGCGCCGCGCCCACTACGCCAACTTCGCCGTGTGGACCGCCGCGACCCTGCACGGCATCGGCAGCGGCACCGACCGCAGCACGCCGTGGATGATCGCGCTCTTCGCAGCGTGCGCGGCGGCGGTCGCGGCCGCCGTCACCTGGCGCATCGGCGTACGCCGCGAGCTGGGAGCCGTGCAGAGGCCGGGCGCGGCGCTCTCGGCGGGGGTGGTTGCGGCGGCGGCGATCGTGGGGCTCGCGCTCGGCCCGCTGCACGCGCACATCCGCCCGTGGAACTCGCCCCGCTTCACCGACGCCCTCTCCGGCAAGATCCTGCAGGAGTCAGCGGTCACGCGCGCGCTCGTCTCGATGACAGGCACCGCGACGGGGCAGCAAAACGCGCTTGTGCGCGCCGACCTTTTGGTCGGCCCGCAGCAGCTCGAGTCGACGAGCTTCCAGCTCGAGCTGCTGCCGAGCGGCGAGGTGTGCCGGGGCACGGTGCAGCATGTGCGCAGCTTCGGCTTCGACGCGACGTGCCGGCTCGGCGACGGCAGTCGCCGGCACGTGCACGCTGCGTGGCGCCTGGTCGACCACGCGAACCTGCGCGGAACGCTGTCCGCCTTCCCCGTGGCGTGAGCGCGATCATCTAGTCTCAGCGGTCGTGACGCGCTCCCACGACGGCGACGCGCTCGTGATCTTCGGGATCACGGGCGACCTGGCGCGCAAGATGACGTTCCAGGCGCTCTACCTGCTCGAGAGGCGCGGGCTGCTCGGCTGCCCGCTGATCGGCGTCGCGATGGACGACATCTCCGACGACGACCTGCGCAGCCGCGCGCGCGATGCGATCGCGGCCACCGGCACGACGGTCGACGAGGAGACGTTCGCGAGCCTCGCTAAGCGCATGCGCTACGTGCGCGGCGACCTCGCCGACACCGGCACCTACGCGCGCATCGCCGCCGCAATGGCCGGCGCCTCCCGACCGGTCTTCTATCTGGAGATCCCGCCGGCGCTCTTCAGCACCGTCGTCAAGGGTCTCGCCGGCGCCGGCCTCACGGCGAACGCGCGCGTGGTGGTCGAGAAGCCGTTCGGCCACGACCTCTCCTCGGCGCGCACGCTCGCGGCCGATCTGCATGCGCTGATCGACGAGTCACAGCTCTTCCGCATCGACCACTTCCTCGGCAAGATGCCCGTCGAGGACATCCTGTACCTGCGCTTCGCCAACTCGCTGCTCGAGCCGGTGTGGAACCGCAACCACATCGCCAGCGTCCAGATGACGATGGCCGAGGACTTCGGCGTCGAGGACAGGGGCCGGTTCTACGACGCGGTCGGCGCCCTGCGCGACGTCGTCCAGAACCACATGCTGCAGGTGCTCGCGCTGATCGCGATGGAGCCGCCCGCGCGCACCGGCCTCGCTGCGATCGACGATCGCAAGCACGACGTCTTCACCGCGATGCCCGATCTCGACCCGTCCCGCATCGTGCGCGGGCAGTACGAGGGCTACCTCGCCGTGAACGGCGTCGCCAAAGGGTCGGACACCGAGACCTACGTCGCGCTGCGCACCGAGATCGAGAACTGGCGTTGGGCGGGCGTGCCCTTTCTCATCCGCGCAGGGAAGGCGCTTGCGGGGCGGGCGACCGAGGTGCGCGTCGTGTTCAAGCGCCCGCCCCGGCTCGGGTTCCTCACCGGCGGCCATCGTCCCGAGCCCAACCACTACATCCTGCGGATCGACCCGAACCCCGGCACGAGCATCCAGCTGCAGTCGCTGCGCTCGGGACAGCCGGGCGTCGAGACCGTGAACCTCGACCTCGAGTTCGCCGACGACGGCGGCACGCCCCCGACCGCGTATGAGGCGCTGCTCTCGGCCGCGCTGCACGGCGACCGCTCGCACTTCACCCGGCAGGACTCGATCGAGGAGACGTGGCGGATCGTGCAGCCCGCGCTCGAGGTGCCGCCGCCGGTGGTGCGGTACGAGCGCGGCTCGTGGGGCCCGTCCGAGGCCGACGCGCTCGCCGCCGGCTACGGCGGCTGGCACGTGCCGTGGTCCCCGCCCTCACACGGCTGACGACGCCGTTACTCGAGGTGGTACGTCCACCCCTCCTGCCAGTGAGAGGGCGCACGCAAGAGCGTCTCGAGGTCGGCGCCGTCGAGCAGGTGGTCGAGCGCCCACCGGGTCGCCGCGTGCCCGATCAGGAGGACTCGCCGACCCTCGAACTCGAGGCGGAGCTCGGTGAGGAAGGCCGAAACGCGGTCGACCACGTCGCGGTAGCTCTCGCCGGCGGGGAAGGGATCGTCCAGCCGCATGAGGCGCTGGCGCTCGATGCCGGCCGCCGCGGTGCCGTTCAGCCGGCCGTAGTTCCACTCGCGCAGCCGCGGGTCGCGGCGGATGGGGATGTCGCGACCGGCGAATGCGATCTCGGCGGTCTGCACGGCCCGTGCGAGGTCAGACGTGAACACGGCCTCGAGCCCGGTCCCGCGGCGCCGCTCGCCCAGCTCGCGCGCCTGCCGCCTGCCGGTCGCCGAGAGCTCGCCGCCCAGCCATCCGGTCGCGATCCCCGCCTCGTTGTCGGTGCTCGTCGCGTGCGTCTCGTAGACGACCTCGACGCCCACCGGGTCACTCGCTCTCGATGCGGCGCCCGACCTCGCGGACGATGTCGACCAGGGCGTGAGCGTCCGACTCGGTGGTGCGGTAGTTGACGATGCACGGGCGCAGGCACGAGCGCCCGTCCACCACCGCACCGGTCACGTACACGCGGCCGTCGCGCTGCAGCTCCTGGACCAGCAGGCGGTTGTGCTCGTCGGGGTCGCCGCGGGCCGGGATGCGCCGGAACGGGACGATCGAGAGCGCCGGGGTGACGAGCAGCTCAAGGTCGTCCGCCCCGCGGACGAGGTCGGCCACGAGGCGCGCCAGGGCCAGGTCGTGCTCGATCGCCTCGCGGAACGCCGCCGCGCCGTGTGCGCGCAGCGCGAGCCACAGCTTGAGCGCGCGGAACGGCCGCGAGTACTCGAGCGTCCACTCGACCGGGTGCTCGCCGAACTCGATCTCGGGGATGTACGGCGCATCGTGTGAGAACGCGGCCTCGAGATCGGCGCGGCTGCGCACCAGCAGCACCCCGCAGGCCTTGGGCACGAACAGCCACTTGTGCCCGTCGAGCGCGGCCGAGTCGGCCAGCTCGAGGCCGTCGAACAGGTGCCGCGCCGTGTTGGTCGCGGCGGCCGGGAGCCCGTAGGCGCCGTCCACGTGCAGCCACACCCCGTGTGCGGCGCACACCTCGGCGATCGGCCTGATCGGATCGACCGCCCCTGTCAGCGTCGTCCCGGCCGTGGCGATGACCGCGACCGGAACGCGCCCGTCGGCGATGTCGCGCGCGACCGCCGCGGCCAGCGCGTCCGGGCGCATCCGCCGCGAGGAGTCGAGCGCGATCGTCCGCAGCGACCGGCGTCCGAGCCCGAGCACCTCCACCGCGCGCTCGACGCTTGAGTGCGCCTCGGCGCTCGTGTAGACGGTGCCGCGGCCGTCGCAGCCGTCGAGACGGCTGCCGGGGAGGGCGCGCTCGCGCGCGGCGGCGAGCGCGGTCAGGTTCGAGAGCATGCCGCCGCTCGTGAACGTCCCCCACGCTGCGGGGTACCCGACCAGGTCGCCCACCCACTGCAGCGTCTGGCGCTCGACGAGGTCGGCGGCGGCGGCGCTCGCGGCGAGGTTGATGTCGTGCGATCCGGCGAGCGCGTCGGCCAGCACGCCGAGCTCGAGGCCCGACGAGCCGACGTACCCGAAGAAGCGCGGCCGCGAGTGGGACAGGCTCTCGTCCAGGATCTCGGAGACCTCGTCCAGCGCGGCGTGGGGGCCGACGCCGGTCTCGGGCAGGCCCTCGGCGAGGAGGGTGCGGATGCTGTCGGCGATCGGGGGCTGGTAGCCGCGGGCACGGTCGAATCCCCGCCACGATTGGAGGATCAGGGCGAGGCCGTGCTCGAGCGTCTCCGTGCGCGCGTCGCCGAGCGCGAGCGATGTGTCATTCATGCCCGCATCATCGCCGATCTATCATCTCGGCCGGGAGGCGCACATGATCCGGCTGCGAAAGATCGATCACGTCTGCTTGCGGGTCGCCGACGTCGGCGAGGCCGCCGGCCGCTATGCGCTCCAGTTCGGCCTGACGCTCCGCGAGGTCGATGCGCAGCGCGCCACCCTCGCCTGCGACTACGAGCCGTATTCGCTGGAGCTCCTCGCGGCGGAGCCGGGTGAGGAGCTCGGGTTCGGCCACTGCGCGTGGCAGCTTCGGCGCAGCGTGCCGCTGAGCGTCGCCCGCGACTGGCTGGCTGCGACGTGGGACACCTGGGAGGACCGCGGCGATCACCTGTCGGTCACCGACCCGGAGGGGTTCGAGCATCACCTGCTGCCCTACCTGCACGAGTCCGACCGCCGTCCGGCGGTTGCACGCAGCACCGCCGACCTGCCCGGCCTGCGGCCGCGCAAGCTCGGCCACATCAACCGGCTCACCGGCGACATGGAGGCCGCCACGCGCTTCCACACCGACGTCCTCGGGATGGACGTGTCGGACTACCTCGGCGACGCCGGCACCTGGTTTCACGTGAACTCCGAGCACCACCAGATGGCGCTCGTTGACATGGGCCGCCCGCACTTCCACCACATCGCCTTCGACTACGTCGACCTCGGCGCCCTGCGCCCGCTCTTCGACAACCTCGGCCAGCACGGCCGCTGGCTCTCGTGGGGACCGGTCAGGCACGGCATCGCCCAGAACATCTGCGGCTATGTGCGCATCACCGAGGAGCCGCTCCACGTCGAGTGCTACTGCGACATGGAGCAGCTCGAACCCGAGCACGAGCCGCGCACGTTCCCCGATGACCGCTTCTCGTCGAACACGTGGGGGCCGCTGCCGCCGCGGTCGTACTTCCGTTTCGACGCGGCCGCGATCGAGTCCGAGCGCGAGAGCCTCGAGACCAGGGGCACACCGCTGCCGCCGGTCGGCTGACGCTCGTCACGACCGCTCCGAGGTGAGGTCGTGGACGGTGACTCGGCGCGCCGCCTGTGCGCCGCCTGAGCGCGGCCGCAGAGAACGTCCTGACCGCCGTATTCGGGACGTTTGACACGAAGTCGTGGCGGTGCTTTGATTCCCGGCGGCGGGCAACTGGGTGATGACCCTAGGCAAGGAGGACATGGGCGCCTCGAGGCACATCTGGCAGATCCGCCAACCGAGCGGCTTGTGACGGAGCCGCGCGACTCCGCCGCCGAGCGTCAGTTCGAGCAGCTGCTCGAGTTCGCCCCGGACGCCGTGGTGGGGATCGACGCCGCCGGGCGGATCGTGCTCGTGAACCGCCAGGTCGAGCGCGTGTTCGGCTACGAGCGCGAAGAGCTCCTCGGCCAGCCGGTCGAGCGGCTCGTGCCCGAGCGCTTCCACGACGTGCACGTCTCGCATCGCGGGCGCTACTTCGCCGATCCGCGCACGCGGCCGATGGGCGCCGACCTGGCCCTCTTCGCGATGCGCAAGGACGGCACCGAGTTCCCGGCCGAGATCAGCCTCTCGAGCATCGAGATCGGCGGTGGCCCGCTCGCGGTCGCCTCGATCCGCGACATCACCGAACGGCAGTCGGCCGAGCGCCGCTTCGAGCAGCTGCTCGAAGCCGCGCCGGACGCGATCGTCGGCGTTGACGACGGCGGCCGCATCATGCTGGTGAACCAGCAGGTCGAGCGGGTGTTCGGCTACGGCCGCGAGGAGCTGCTGGGCGAGCGGGTCGAGGTGCTCGTGCCGGAGCGGTTCCGCCGTGCACACGTGATGCACCGCGGCGGCTATTTCGCCGACCCGGGCACGCGGCCGATGGGCGCTGACCTCGCGCTTTTCGGACTTCGCAAGGACGGCACCGAGTTTCCGGCCGAGATCAGCCTCTCGAGCATCGAGTCCGGCTCGGGGACGCTCGCGATCACCTCGATCCGCGACGTGACGGAGCGCCTGGTCGCCGAGTCGGTGACGACCGACGAGGTGCACCGGCGCGAGATCGTGGCCGCGATGCTGCAGGCCGAGGAGGCCGAGCGTGCCCGCATCGCGACGTCGCTCCACGACGACACCATCCAGGTGATGACGGCCTCGCTGATCGCGATCGACCGCGTGCTCAAGCGCGCGTGCGCCGACGAGGGGCTGGTCGACGCCCTCCGCCGCGCCCGCGAGACGATCGAGCAGGCCACTGAGCGCACGCGGCGGCTCACGTTCGAGCTGCGCCCCGCGGTGCTGCACGAGCAGGGGATGGCGCCTGCGATCACGGCGATGGTCGCCCAGGCGGCCGCGGAGCTCGGCGCCCTCTCGACCGTGAACGTGCCGAAGCGGCGGTTCGACTGGTCGGTCGAGGAGCTCGTCTACCGCACCGTCGCGGAGGCGGTCACCAACGTCCGCAAGCACTCCGGGGCGTCGCACGTGACGGTCACGATCGGCCAGCGCCGGGACGCGCTCACCGTGATGGTGGCAGACGACGGGCGCGGGTTCGCGATCGAGGAGACCGCCCAGCGCCCCGACCGGATCCTGCACATCGGCCTCGACACGATGATCGAGCGGGTGCGGATGGCGGGCGGCGTGCTCGACATCGACTCGGCCCCGGGGAGCGGGACGCGGATCTCGTTCGACGTCCCGCTCGCAGGGGCGCCGGGCGCCGCCGCCTGACGGCCGCTCAGCCGCGGCGCCGCGCGGCGACCCACATGTCGATGACGCGCAGGTCGTCCTCGCGGTAGCGGCGGAACTCCGCGGCCGGCCGGACGGCGGCGAACTGCGCATCCGAGCCCGCGCGGGAGTCGTCCGCGAGGAGCTCGAACCCGGCCGCGCCGATCAGCGCGACGTAGTCGGAGTGGCGCAGCCGGTTCTGCGGCTCCATGCGGCTGTTCAGGTAGCGCCACTGCCGCGATGAGAACCGCAGCGAGTTGTACACGCCGACCCCGCGGTCGAACTTGGCGTAGTGGTCGCGCAGGTCGATGTGGTGGCTGATCAACGCCTCCGGCGAGCCGGTGCGGTGCGCCTCACCGAGCAGGGCCGCGATCGCCGCGGCCGGCACGTGCTCGAACACGTTGTTCGTGACGAACAGGCCCGCAGACCCGGCGGCGAGGCCCGACCGCGTGGCGTCGCCGACGTGATACGTGATGTCCATCGCGGCGAGCAGCGCGTCCAGGTCGAGCGGCGGATCGGCGGTGAGCGCGCGAACGTGCGTGAGCCGCTCCGGCAGCACCCAGGGGCACTCGCGCTCGAGCGCGCCGGTGTCTGCGGCCGAGACGATGTCCGTGAGCACGGCGACGGTGCGGGCGGTGGTCGTGAGTCGCGCGATGTCGTAGGTGTGCACGGCCTGCGCGCCCGCCAGGTGGAGGCCGATCGGGAGGGTGGGCGCAAAGCCGGTGCCGACCTCGACCACGGTCGTCTCGGCGAGCGGGCGCGCACCGAACCGGCGGTGGTGGTCGAGGTGGCGCCCGCCGACCCGCGCGAGCTTGCCGACGATCCGCTCCGGGGTGGTCACGATCGACCCGGTGCCGTAGCGCTGGAGCATGCCGTTCAGCGCGACGCTCCCGGGAAGCACGGAGATCGCGTTCTGTACCGCGGCCTTTGCGAGCCAGCGCACCGCATGATGGTAATGATTCCGGGATGGTGCAACCCACGATCGCCGATGTCCTCGCCGCCCGCCGCCGGATCGAGCCGCACCTGGCGCGCACGGCCTTCCGCCGCTACCCGGCGCTGTCCGACGACGTCGGCGCAGAGGTGTGGGTCAAGCACGAGAACCACAACCCGACCGCGGCCTTCAAGGTGCGCGGCGGCCTGAACCTGGTCGCGCAGCTCGATCCGGACGAGCGCGCGCGCGGCCTGATCACCGCCTCGACCGGGAACCACGGCCAGTCGATCGCCTATGCCGCCCGCCTGCACGGCGTCGCGGCGACGATCTGCGTCCCCGAGGGAGCCAACACGCTCAAGGTCGATGCGATCCGCGCCATGGGCGCCGCGATCGTCATCCACGGCCGCGACTTCGACGAGGCCCGGGAGGAGTGCGAGCAGTTGGCCGTCCGCGATGGCATGCGTTACGTGCACTCCGGCGACGAGCCGCACCTGATCGCGGGCGTGGGCACGGCGACGCTCGAGATGCTCGAGGACGAGCCCGGCCTCGACGCGATCGTCGTGCCGGTCGGCGGTGGCAGCGGCGCCGCCGGCGCCTGCGTGGTGGCCAAGGCGCTGCGGCCGTCGATCGCGGTCATCGGCGTGCAGTCCGACGCGGCTCCGGCCGCCCACCGATCGTGGGTTGCGGGGGCGCTGCTCGAGGACAGGATGGAGACGTTTGCCGAGGGCCTGGCCACCCGGACGGCGTTCGCGCTGCCCCAGCAGATCATGCGCCGACACCTGGACGACTTCGTGCTCGTCTCCGAGGCCGATCTGCGCTCGGCGACGACCCGGATGATCGCGGCCACGAGCAACCTGATCGAGCCGGCCGGCGCGGCCGCCCTGGCGGGTGCGCTCGCCCTCCGCGACCGGCTCGCCGGCAAGCGGGTCGCGCTGATCGCGAGCGGCGGCAACGTCAGCCTCGACCAGCTGCGCGCGCTCCTCGGCGGTCATGGTGGCCGATGAGCCGCCCGTGGTCGAGTTCGCGACCCGCGCCGAGTGGGCGGCGTGGCTTGCGAGCAACCACGCTGCGGCGAGCGGCGTGTGGCTGCGGATCGCGCGCAAGGATGGGGGCGAGACGTCGGTGTCCTACGCCGAAGCGCTCGACGTCGCCCTCTGCCACGGCTGGATCGACGGCCAGAAGCGCCCGCTCGACGACCGCTTCTGGCTGCAGCGGTTCACGCCGCGCAAAGCGCGCAGCCGCTGGTCGAAGCGAAACCGTGGTCGGGCCGAGGAGCTGATCGCGAGCGGCGACATGACGCCGGCAGGGCTGGACGAGGTCGAGCGCGCCCGCGCGGACGGGCGGTGGGAGGCCGCCTACGACTCGCATACGACGGCGACGGTGCCGCCCGACCTGCAGGCCGCGCTCGCCGCGAACCCCGCGGCCGCCGCGTTCTTTGCCGGCCTGAGCAGCACCAACCGCTACGCGATCCTCTACCGAGTCCAGGAGGCACGCCGGCCCGAGACGCGCGTGCGCCGGATCGAGACCTACGTGGAGATGCTCAGCGAGGGTCGCACGATCCACCCGGAAGGCCGCGGCCGTCGGCGCGGATGACGGTCGCGACGAGCCAGGCGCATGCGACGATCGCGGCGACGGACAGCGCGGTGAAGAGGAGCATCATCACCTGGCCGATGGCCGTCATGTGGTGCGCGTACATGCTCCCAGCGTCGGCCACCGCCGTGCAGGGCGCATCGGTGTGCGCCCCGATCCGGGTGCGGGAAGTCCGCGCTACACCGCGTAGATCGAGCCGCCGCGCTCGATGACGTGCTTGGTTGCAAGCGGTGTGACGGCCGGGCCGCGCAGCACCGCGCCCGTCTCGGCGCTGAACTGCGACCCGTGGCAGGGGCAGAAGATGACGCCCGACTGGAAGCCCACCTGGCAGCCCGCGTGCGTGCAGATCGCGCTGAACGCCGCGAGCGACCCGTTGCTCTGGCGCACGACGATGTCGGGCGAGCCGTCGGCCGGGTCGTGGTAGATCGCCGCGGCGTCGGCCTGCAGGCCCGAGGACGGCCCGAGCTTGACCGCACCCGAGGGCACCTGCGGCCGGCGCGTCTTCGGTGTCCGGCCGGTGCCGCCCGTCGTCGCCGGCTTGTGCGCCCCGGTGTGCCTGCGCTTCGCGCGCCGCGTGGAGCCGCCGAGCGCCGAGAGCGTCCCGGACGGCGGTGCGCTTCCGCGGAAGGCGGTCGCGAGGGCGCCGATCGAGAGCGTCCCCGCCCCGGCGAGCACGAGCGAGCGCCGCAGGAGCGCCTGCCGCGTCTGCGGATCGGGGCCCGCCGCCGCCCCGTAGACATGCGCGCCGCTGCGGGTGCGGCGCTGGACGCGCTCCGACGACCGGCGGGCCAGGATCAGCGTGTCCACGGCGGGCTGGTCGGCCGCGCCGACGAGCACGAGCGGCAGCCACGCGAAGCAGAACACGATGTCCGACCCCAGGAAGTACGGCGTCGTCGTCCAGCTCGCCGTCAGGAAGAGCACCAGGTTCAGGCCCAGGCCCGCGGCGGCGGCGAGACGGGTGAGCAGGCCGGCGGTCGTGAGGATGCCGATCGCGATCTCGGCCAGCGCGACGCCGACACCCGCGGCGCGCGGAAAGGGCAGCGCGAACCACCGCAGCAGGAAGCCGCCGGGCGTCCCGTTCGCGAAGGCGTGCAGCTGCGTGCCGATGTAGGTCGCCGATCCGGGCGTGAGGAAGCCGGGGTCGGACAGCTTCTGGTAGCCGGCATAGACGAACGTCACGCCCAGGAACAGGCGCAGGGGCAGCAGGGCCATGCCGGGGGTGATCCCCGGTGACGTCTGGCGGGACATTCCCGGGAAGGTACGGGCTCGTGGTGTGGGTCGGATTGGCCGATCGCAAGATCCATGGCTAGAGTCGGGCCGGTCGAGCGAGAGGAGACGACATGTCCGCGCACTCTCACGGGGTCATGGGCAGGGCGAGCGACGAGAGCGGGCCGGGCGAGGCTCTGAGCGACGACGAGGTCGGGCTGCTGGATCGCTACTGGCGCGCGGCCAACTACCTGTCGGTGGGGCAGATCTATCTGTTGGCCAATCCGCTTCTGCGCGAGCCGCTGCGGCCCGAGCACATCAAGCCGAGGCTGCTCGGCCACTTTGGCACCACCCCCGGCCTGAACCTGATCTACGCCCACCTGAACCGCGCCATCCTGCAGCGCGACCTCGAGGCGATCTACGTCACAGGGCCGGGCCACGGCGGGCCGGGGCTGGTCGCGAACGCCTATCTGGAGGGCACGTACAGCGAGGTCTACCCGCACATCGGCATGGGCGAGGCGGGGCTGGCCGCGCTCTTCCGCCAGTTCTCGTTCCCGGGCGGGATCCCCAGCCACGTCGCGCCGGAGACGCCCGGCTCGATCCACGAGGGCGGCGAGCTCGGCTACGCGCTCTCGCACGCGTTCGGCGCCGCGTTCGACAACCCCCACCTCGTGATCGCCTGCGTCGTCGGCGACGGCGAGGCCGAGACCGGTCCGCTCGCGACCAGCTGGCACGGGAACAAGTTCCTGAACGCACGCACCGACGGCGCGGTGCTGCCGATCCTGCATCTGAACGGGTACAAGATCGCCAACCCGACGGTGCTCGCGCGCATCCCCGACGAGGAGCTCGACGCCTTCTTCCGCGGTCACGGCTGGGATCCGCTGCGCATCCACGTCGACGCGGGCGACGATCACGCGTTGGTGCATCGCCGCTTCGCCGCGGTCCTGGACGAAGCCCTCGACCGCATCGCCGGCTACCAGCGCGCCGCGCGCGAGGACGGCGACGAGACCCGCCCGCTGTGGCCGATGATCGTCCTTCGCAGCCCCAAGGGCTGGACCGGGCCGGCGACGGTCGACGGCGTCCAGGTCGAGGGCACGTGGCGGTCACACCAGGTGCCGCTCTCGGGCGTGCGGGAGCACCCGGCGCACCTGCACATGCTCGAGACGTGGCTGCGCAGCTACCGGCCCGAGGAGCTCTTCGACGACGACGGCGTGCCGATCGCGGAGCTGGCGCGGCTGGCGCCGCACGGCTCGCGGCGCATGAGCGCGAACCCGCATACGAACGGCGGCCTCGTGCTGCGCGACCTGCACCTGCCGGACTTCCGCGACTACGCGGTCGACGTCCCCAGGCCGGCGCAGACGACGAGCGAGGCGACCAGGGTGCTGGGAGCCTTCCTGCGCGACGCGATCGTGCGCAACCCGGCGTCGTTTCGGCTGTTCGGCCCCGACGAGACGGCATCGAACCGGCTCGGCGCCGTGTTCGAGGTCACGAACCGGGCGTGGGACGCCGACTTCGAGCCGGGCGACGACGGCCTCGCGGTCGACGGCCGCGTGATGGAGGTGCTCTCCGAGCACCAGTGTCAGGGGTGGCTCGAGGGCTATCTGCTGACGGGCCGCCACGGGCTCTTCAACTGCTACGAGGCGTTCATCCACATCATCGATTCGATGTTCAACCAGCACGCCAAGTGGCTCAAGGTGACCCGTGAGATCCCCTGGCGGCTGCCGATCGCCTCGCTCAACTACCTGCTCAGCTCGCACGTGTGGCGGCAGGACCACAACGGCTTCTCCCACCAGGACCCGGGCTTCATCGACCATGTGGTGAACAAGAAGGCGGAGATCATCCGCGTCTACCTGCCGCCGGACGCGAACACCCTGCTCTCGGTCGCCGACCACTGCCTGCGCAGCCGGCACTACGTGAACGTGATCGTGGCGGGCAAGCAGCCCGCGCTGAACTTCCTGTCGATGGACGAGGCGATCGTCCACTGCACCCGCGGGATCGGCATCTGGCCGTGGGCCTCGAACGACGCCGGCTCGGATCCCGACGTCGTGCTCGCGTGCGCCGGCGACACGCCGACGCTCGAGACGCTCGCGGCGGCGGCGATCCTGCGCGAGCGGCTGCCCGACCTGCGCGTGCGGGTCGTGAATGTGGTCGACCTGATGCGCCTCCAGCCCGAGCCCGAGCACCCGCACGGGATGTCCGACCGCGACTTCGACACGCTGTTCACGGCCGACCGGCCGATCGTCTTCGCCTACCACGGCTATCCGTGGCTGATCCACCGGCTGACGTACCGGCGCACGAACCACCGCAACATGCACGTGCGCGGGTACAAGGAGGAGGGCACCACCACGACGCCGTTCGACATGGTGATGCTGAACGACCTCGACCGCTTCCACCTCGTGATGGACGTGATCGACCGCGTGCCCGGCCTCGGCACGCGCGCTGCGCACCTGCGCCAGGAGATGGTGGACACGCGCATCCGCTGTCGCGCCTACACACGGGAGCACGGCGACGATCCGGCCGAGATCCGCGACTGGAAGTGGCCACACTGACGGCGTGGGAGCGATCCTTGTCGCCAACGCCGGCTCGACGAGCCTGAAGCTCGACCTCGTCGGGGCGGACGAGGCGTCGGCGCGCGTGGGCGAACTCGCCGAGGTCGACCCCGCGGGACTCGACGCGGTCGCCCACCGCGTCGTGCACGGCGGCGAGCGGTTCCGCGCGCCCGCGCTCGTCGACGACGCCGTCCTGCACGAGATCGCCGCCCTGCGATCGCTGGCGCCGCTGCACAACACGCCGGCGCTGCGGGGTCTCGAGGCGGCCCGGGCGCGCTTCCCCGACCTACCCCACGTGGCGGTGTTCGACACCGCCTTCCACGCGACGATCCCGCCCGCGGCTTTCACCTACGCCGTCCCCCGCCGCTGGCGTGAGGAGTGGGGCGTGCGCCGCTACGGCTTCCACGGGCTCTCGGTGGCGTGGTCGGCCGAGCGGGCGCCCGAAGTGGCCGGGCGACCGCGCGACGACCTGCGGCTGGTCGTGTGCCACCTCGGCGGGGGCAGCTCGGTGACCGCCGTGCGTGACGGCCGCTCGCTGGACACGACGATGGGCTTCAGCCCGCTCGAAGGCGTGCCCATGGCGACGCGCTCGGGCTCGGTCGATCCGGGAGCGATCGTCTCGGTGCTGCGGCGGTCGGGTATGGACGCAGACGCGCTCGACCATGAGCTGAACGCGGAGTCCGGCATGCGCGGCCTGGCCGGCGGCGATGGCCTCGAGCGTGAGCTCGAGCAGCGTGCGGCCGCGGGCGACGGCGACGCCGCCCTCGCCCTCGACGTGTTCGCACATCGCGTGGCCGGCGCCGTCGCCGCGATGGCCGTCGCCAGCGGCGGCCTCGACGTGCTCGCGTTCACGGCCGGGATCGGCGAGCACTCGCCGCACGTGCGCGCGCATGTCTGCGAGCGGCTTGCGTTCCTCGGCATCGCGATCGACGCGGCCCGAAACGCGGCCGCCGCCGGTGACTGCGATGTCTCCGCCGCCGACGCCCGCGTCCGCGTCGTCGTCGTGCGTGCGCGTGAGGAGATCGTCGCCGCCCGGGCCGCGCGCGCCGTCCTGCGCGACCGCTAGTTCGCGGGGTTTCCGCGCCGCGAGTGCGGGATTCTCCGCAGCGGGAGTTCCGCGCCGCCCCCGATGCCCCTGGCTGCGCGGTGAACGATATTCATGCCAACGCCTCATCGAATGCCTGCCGTCCTCGGGACGGCACGCGCCGGCTCTCGGAGGCCGGCCCAAGTCGAGCCCCGGTGGAGGTCCGCCCCTCCTCCGGGGCTCGCTTCTGTCTCACCCGGGGCGCTACTCCGCCCGCGGGCGCGCCGGCGGGCGCATCCCCGAGACGCTCACGCCCGGAGCGACCTGCAGCACGACCAGCACGATCGCCGGGGCGAGCTCGAGCACGGGCGATAGCTGGCCCCCGATCGCGAGGACGACCGCATCGGCCAGTGAGAGCGCCGAGCACACGGCGTGCCGGCGGCGCAGAGGCAGCAGATCCGCCGCCAAACAGCCGGCCGAGACCACGAAGGCCACGATGCCGGCGACTCCCAGGATCGCCAGCACCTGCGGGCGGCCGACGACCACCACCGCCGCGATCGCCACGGCTCCGAGCACGGCGAGCGTGACGCGCAGGCCGGTCACGGCGAACCGGTCGAGAAGCGGTCGAGCACGCGGCCGCGCTCGTCGATGAATCGGTAGGCGATCCCGGTCGCGGCCACCGTGACGCGCAGCGACCCGAAGTCGAGCAGCGACACGATGGCATCGGGGCTGCGTTTTGTGAACTCGGCCGCCCCCGGGCCCTCGCCACTTGTACCGACCACGAATTCGGGGATGCCGCCGACGATCCGGCGCTCGTAGCGGTGCAGGTGGCCCGCGAGGACAGCCGACACGTGGTACCTGCGCAGCACGCTCAGCAGGGCGTCTCCCGGCTGCACCGGCCGGTGCAGCACCACGAAGCGCACCAGCGACCCCGGCCGGGCCAGCTCGCGGCGGGCGTAGGCGACCGCGGGCGGCGAGTCGTCGAGCCCGAGCAGGACGATCCGGATCGGGCCGTAGTCGACGGTGTAGCGGCCGGCGCTGCCGGGCAGGTCGAGCGCGTGCGTGACGGCCGCACCTCCGCTGTAGAAGAGGTCGTGCTCGCCCAGCGTCGCCCACAGGGGCGCCTCGAGCATCACGTCGTGGAGGGGGCGGAAGATGTTGCGGTCAAGCAGCACCGGCGCGCCGACGAGGTAGCTGTTGTCGCCGGCGGTGAGGACGAAGTCCGGCCGCTCCGCGGCGAGCGTGCGCCCGACCGCCCACTCGTGGTCCGTGCCCGACCCGTAGTCGCCGATCACCGCGAACGTGACGGGGCTTGCGAGGTCGCGCGGCGCCGTCCGGAACGACCCCGCCGCCCGGCCGATGCCGCCGAGCGACGCGGTCCAGACGTAGCGGACGCCCGGCTCGAGGCCGCGGAAGCGGCCGTCATGGCCGGCGACCGTCGTCCCGTCGGGGGCGGTCGCGACGAGCTCGACGCGGCCGCCTCCCGGGAGCGTCCAGCGCAGCGCGGCTGAGGTCTCGCCGAGACGGGTCACGAAGGGGCCGCGGCTGAACGGGTCGGCGCTCGGCGAGAGCAGGTAGAGCCGCCAGTAGACGAGCACCGCCACGACGACGAGCACGAGCAGGGCGCAGAGCATCGCGAGCCCCACGACCACCCGGCGCAGGCGGCGCTCGAGCGGCGTGCGTACGGTCATCCGGGCAGGGTATCCACGGCCGGCTCATAGACTCTCGGGATGGCACGGACGACGGACCGCGCGGTATCCATGCTGGCCGAGCGGCTGAACACGACGCTCGACCGTGCGATCCGCACCGTGGTCGCCCACCGCGGCCCGGCGATCGCCGCAGCCGGTGACGCCCTGCGCGCAGCCCACCCGCGGGTCGATCCCGCCGGCCTGGTCGACATCGCCGTCAAGCGCCGATCCTGGCACGTCGCCGGCACCGGCGCGGTGAGCGCGCTCCCGGCCCTCCTGCCCGGCCCGGGCACCTCGGCCGAGATCGGGGCCGCCCTCGGCGACATCACGCTCCTCACGGCTGTCCAGGTCGAGCTTGTGCTGCTCGCGGCGCATCTGCACGGCCGCCCGCTCACCGACGAGGACGCGCGCCTGCTCGACGTGCTGCTCGTGCTCGGCCTCGACGTCGGCTCGGTCAAGCTGCGCCGCGGCGGCGTGGTCGAGGCCATGGGCGTGTCGCACCGCCCCGACGAGCTGCGCGGCGCCCGCGCCGACGGGCTGGCCGCGACGGTCTCGGCGCGCCTCGCCCTGCAGGTGACGGCCCGGCTCGCGCGCAGGCGTGCGCACATCATCCTGGGCCGCGAGATCCCGCTGCTCGGCATCGGCCTCGCCGCGGGCTTCAACCTGCGCTCGACCCGCGCCCTCGGCGGCACGGCGGTGCGCTACTTCCGCCACATCGCCTAGCCGGAACGGCCCCGGGCCGGGTCGTGGCCTCAGCCGCGGACGTGGACGAACGCCATCACGCGGTGGTCGGCGCGGCGCTCGAGCTGGGCGATCCGGCCGCCGTTCGGCTCCCCGGCGGTCGAGACGTTGCCCTCGATCGTGCAGAACGTGGTGCCGGGCTGGCCGGTCCAGTCGTCGAACATGGCGACGTGGTCGGCGATGCCGTCGCCGTCGAGGTCGAACACCGGCAGGTCGCCCGGGAGCGGGCGGCGGGTGACCGAGAGGTGGTTCACGCCGCGCTGGGCGTCCCACAGCATGTGGGGCACATAGGCGTAGCGGGCCCCGGCCTGGAAGGCGGCCGACCCGGCCCGGGCGTAGCACCACGACACGAAGATCGCCGCCCACGGCGCGGGGACGCCGTACCAGTCGGTGCATTCGATCCGGCGCGAGCCCGCGGGCGTCTCGCGTTCGCCGACGTTCGAGATGGCCACGTCGTAGGCGGAGTTCCACAGGCCGACGTCCTGCGCGCGCCGCAGCCTGCGCGTGTGCGTGGCCTTGAACGAGGGGGGCTGGGGGACGCCGGCTGCGAGCATCGCAACCAGGTCGGGTGACGCGATCTCGTCGATCTGGCGCTCCGGGTAGCCGAGCCAGTACTTCGCCCGGCGCACTGCCGCCGCGGTGCGCTCGCCGTAAACGCCGTCGATCGGGCCGGGGTCAAACGTCCCGAACGCGTTGTGGAGGAGCAGCCGCTGTGCCTGGGCGACATCGCCTCCCTCCATCGGGGGCGAGCTCAGGTGGAGCGGGACTGTGGTGGTGGCGGTCGCCATGAGCCCGCGCGAATACTAGCCGCGTAATTGCCCCAAACTCAGTTCATGCCGGGATCGTCGGGCATGCGCGCGAGCAGCCGGTACTGGCCGCCCTTGCGCTCGAGCACGTGGCACCAGAGGGCGTCGGCGTCGGCGCAGAAGACGTCGCCGGGCAGCGCGGGCTCGACGATCCACGAGTCCTCCTCGAGCTCGCCCTCGAGCTGGCCCTCGCCCCAGCCGGAGTAGCCGGCGTACACCCGCACCCGCGTGACCCGGTCGCCGAGCGTGTCCATGTCGGAGTCGACCCCCACCGGCGCGATCGGGCCGCACACGGCGCCCTCGGGGGGCGCACCGGCGTACTCGGCGAGCGCGATCACGGCCTGCGGCTGCACCGGCCCGCCCGCGAACACGCAGCCGGCGTCGAGCTGCGAGAGCTCCGGCACCGCCTCGGCCACCGGCAGGTCGGTGGGCCGGTTCAGGACGACCCCGAGCGCGCCCTCCTCGGAGTGCTCGATCACGAGCACCACGCTACGGCGGAAGTTCGGGTCGATCAGGATCGGCGCGGCGATCAGCAGCTGCCCCTTCAAAGACTCGGCCACGCGGCGGAGTCTAGGGACGCGCGACGAGGGCGGCCGCGTCCGGTCGGGTCTTCAGGAGGCCCGAGCGGTACATCCAGTCGCCGAAACGGCTCCATGCCGCGGCATCGAGCGGGCCGGTGCGCAGGAGACGCAGCGTGGCGGGGACGCTCGCGCGGATCGTGCCCTGGTAGTCGCGGTAGGCGTGGTGCTCCATCACGGCCACGGCCGCGCGCGGGTGCGCCTGCGCCCAGCGGGTCGCGGCGGCGAGCGCGGCGACGAACCGGCCGACCGTGCTCCGGTAGGCCGCATCCGAGCGCAGCCGGCCGGCGTTGGCGACGATCACGAGCTCGTCGTAGGCGGGGACGCCGTAGCGGTCGTACGGGAAGACGATCGGGTGCAGGCCCTGCTGGGCGAACTGGATCCCCTCGATGTTCTGGAAGACCCCGGCGACGGCGTCGACCCGGTGCTGGAGCAGGGCCGGCACCTGGTTGAAGCCGACGTCTGTGAGGTGCACGTCGGCCGGATCGACGCCGGAGCGGCGCAGCACCGTGTCGACGAACGCGGTCGTCGAGGCGGTGCCGTCGATGCCGATCGTCTTGCCGCGCAGGTTGGCCGGCGTGCGGATGCCGCTGCCACCCGCGGCGATGATCGACGCGAGCGCGCGCGGCACGACCGAGGCGACGGCGACCACCGGGATGTGCCGCTGCTGGGCGAAGAACACCTCGGGCTCGTAGCTGATGCCGAGATCGGAGCGGCCGGTCGCCACCAGGGTGATCGAGTCGGACGCCGCCGAGGGCGGCCGCGGCGTGACGGCGAGCCCGGCGCGGGCGAAGAACCCGCGGTCGATGCCGGCGTACACGCCGACATGGTCGGCGTTCGCGTACCAGTCGAGCGTCAGGCTGACCGGCGTCGCGGAGTGCGTCGTCGCGGCGCCGGAGCTGCCGCCGCAGCCCGCAAGCGCGAGGACGAGGACGAGGAGGAGGGCGAGTCGGTGGCGCATGGCTTGCATCCCTTCGCTGGCATGACCCAGATCAGGTTCGCGGGTCGGCGCCTCGTGCGCCCTCTCAGCCCCTGGGGACTCCCCGGCAAACGGTCTATGCGTGACTCTAGTGGCTCACCTGACGCGGCGCGCCCACGGGACGGTCAGCCGCTCGATCAGGGTGACGAGGCCGAACAGGCCGAGCGCGAGCGCCGCGAGCACCACCACGGCGGCGCCCACCAGCGGCGCGTCGTACTGGCCGGTGCCCTCGCGCATCGCGTTGCCGAGGCCGGAGTCGGCGCCGGCGTATTCGGCAAAGAGCGCGGCCACGGCGGCGTAGGAGGCGGCGACGCGCATGCCGGTGAAGATCGCGGGCAGCGCCGACGGCACCTCGACGCGGCGGAAGATCGCGATCCGCGACGCCCGCAGCGTCCGCATCACGCGCACGTGCTCGGGGGAGACCGAGCGGAAGCCGTCGAGCGCCGCCACCGTGATCGGGAAGAAGCACACCAGGGCGACGATGACGAGCTTCGGCGCTAGGCCGAAGCCAAGGTAGATGACCAGGATGGGCGCGATCGCGACCACCGGCACGCTCTGTGACGCGACCAGAAGCGGGTAGACGGCCCGGCGCAGCGTCGGCGAGGTGTGCAGCACGACGGCGGCGGCGATGCCGAACACGAGCGCGACCGCGAATCCCAGCAGCATCTCGCGGGCGGTCACGCCGGCGGCCGACAAGAGCGGACCGCGCTCGTCCCAGAGCGTGCGGGCGACGTCGGTCGGCGCCGGCAGCACGTATTGCGGCACGTCGCGCAGGCGCACGTACGCCTGCCAGGCGGCGATCAGCGCCGCGAGCACGACGACCCACCCCAGGTGCCGGGTCGCGCGCCTCACCGCAGCGCCTCGAGCGCCCGCGACCGCGCCGTCACGAACGCCTCCGACGCGATCGCCGCCGCCCGCTCACGGTCGCCGAACCCCGCGTCGAGCTCGAGCACGACCCGGCCCGGCCGCGCCGACATGACCGCGACCCGGTCGCACACGAGCAGCGCTTCCTCGACGTCGTGGGTGACGAGCACCGTCGTGCGGGGCGCCTGGCGCAGCGCCGCGCGCAGCCACTCCTGCAGCTCGGCGCGCGTGATCGCATCCAGCGCGCCGAACGGCTCGTCGAGCAGGAGCACGTCCTTGCCGGCCAGGAGCGTGCGCGCGAACGCGACCCGCTGGCGCATGCCCCCCGAGAGCTCCCACGTGCGCCGGCGCTCGAACCCGTGGAGGCCCAGGCGCGTGAAGAGCGGCAGCGCCTCGGCGCGGGCGCGGCGGCGGCCGCCGCCGGCGTTCTCGAGCGCGACGCTCGCGTTTCCGAGCGCGTCGCGCCACGGCATCAGGAGGTCGCTCTGCGGCATGAGCGCGCACCGGCCGAGCCTCTGCGCGGGCGCTGAGTCGCCCGCCACGGCCACGACTCCGGCGGTCTGCTCCTCGAGGCCGGCGATCAGCTCGAGCAGGGTGGACTTGCCGCACCCGCTCGGTCCGACGATGCCAGTCACTGTCCCGGGCGCGACGGCGAGCGAGACGCCCGCCAGGGCCACGAGGTCGCCGAAGCGCTTGGTGACATCGGAGAGCTCGATGCCCGTGGAGGCCGCACTCGCCATGGCTTGCATCCCTTCGCTGGCATGACCCAGATCAGGTTCGCGGGTCGGCGCGCCGTCGCGCCCTCTCAGCCCCCGGTGGGGACTCCCCGGCAAACGTTCCGCTGCGGAGTCTAGAGCGACCCACCCTCCGCCGAGCGGGTAACGTGAGCCGCGTGGAGGGTGGCTGGCAGCCGTATCCCGGAGCCCCGTCGGGGGAAGCGGCGTTTCATCTCCCGCCCGTCGAGCCGGGCCGCGTCGTCGGCCTGGGTGCCATCTGCGATCTGCGCCCGCTCCGAGCCGACCCGCGCAGTCAGGGCTTTACGGTGAGCGAGTTCGTCACCATGGACGACGGCCGCCGGGTGCTCCTGCACGACGGCGGCCGCGGCCTCGCGGCTGGTGGTGTACGGACGACCGGTGGGTGGAGGGCTCCAGACGTTCGCTGGGGCCTCACCCTGGAGGGCCTTACCCGCGACGTTCTCACCGTCGTGCTTCCGGATGACGACGACGACCCGGAGCCCCACCCCTGGGCGTGGCTGTCCGACCTCGCGCGCGCTCGCGGCCTCGATGTGACCGCAGCCGACCTGCGGGAGATGCCGTACGACGTCGTCTTCACCGATGAGCTGCGGCGATGGCTCGCGGCCTACTAAGAGGAAACCCCCGGGCGCTCGTAGACTGCCGCGATGGCACGCATGCTGCAGCGGCTGGGGCGCGATCCGCTCGTCTCCGACGGCGGGATGGGGTCGCTGCTGCAGTCGGCGGTCGTGCGCGCCCGCTGCGCCGAGGAGGCGAACCTGATCGCACCCGAGCAGGTGGTGGCGCTGCACGTCGCGTTCATCCGTGCGGGCGCGGACATCATCCTCACGAACACCTACGGCGCCAACCCGGCCAAGCTCGCACCGCACAAGCTCGACGACCGCTTCGAGGCCGTGAACCAGGCCGGCGTGAAGCTCGCCCGGGAGGCGCGCGAGGTGTCGGGGCGCGACGTGCTCGTCGCCGGGTCGATCGGGCCGCTCGGCGGTGCGCCGGGCGAGCTCGCGCCCGGCGCGATGGCTGCGGCGTTCGCCGCTCAGGCCGCGGCGCTCGAGGGCCGCGGCGTCGACCTGTTCGTGCTCGAGACGTTCACCTCGCTCGACGAGCTCCTCGCGGCGGCCGGCGCGGTGCGGTCGGTCGCGTCGCTGCCGCTGATCGTCCAGGTGACGGTCGGCGACGACGCCGAGACCGTCGCCGGGCTCGCGGCGGCCGACGTGCCCGCTGCCGTGGCCGGGTTCGACCCCGTGGCGGTCGGGGTGAACTGCAGCCTGGGGCCGCAGACGGTGCTGCATGGGATCGAGCGCATGCGGGCCGAAACCGGCCTGCCCATGGTCGCCCAGGCGAACGCCGGCCTGCCCAACGTCTCGACCGGCCGCCTGGTGTATCCGAACGCGAGCCCCGAGTACTTCGGCGAGTACGCCGCGCACGCGCTCGCCCTGGGCGCCGTCGTCATCGGCGGCTGCTGCGGGACGACGCCCGACCACATCGCGGCGATCCGGCGCGCCGTCAGCGAACGGCGGCCGCCGGCCGTGGCGCTGCAGCTCGTCGAGCGCGAGCTGCCCACGCGGGCCGAGTCCGAGGCGGTCGAGACGCTGCTCGCCACGAAGCTGCGCAAGGGCGAGTTCGTCGTCTCGGTCGAGCTCGACCCGCCCAAGGGCGGAAACGTCGAGCGCCTGATCGCGTCGGCCCGCACGCTGGCGGGCTCGGGTGGCGTGGACGTGTTCGACGTGAACGACAACCCGCTCGCCCGCGCCCGCATGAACGCGCTGATCGCCTCGGCGCTGATCGAGCAGCAGGTCGGGGTCGAGACGATCCCGCACGTGACTCCCAGGGACGCGAGCGTGCGCGGGATCGAGTCGATGCTGCTCGGCGCGCACGCCGTCGGGATCCGCAACGTGCTCGCGGTCACCGGCGACCCGCCGCCGTCCGGCGACCCGCACGGCTCCCAGGCGGTCTACGAGGTCGACGCGATCGGGCTCACCCGGCTCATGACGGCGCTGAACGCCGGCCTCGACTATTCGGGCAAGGCGATCGACGACGCGACCAGCTTCCACATTGGCGTGGCCGTCAACCCGGTCGCCGACGACCCCCAGGCCGAGCTCGAGCGGTTCCACCAGAAGATCGAGGCGGGCGCCCGCTTCGCGATGACCCAGGTGCTTTTCGACGCCGCCCAGCTCGAGGGGTTCCTGGAGCGGCTGGACGGGCCCGCGCCGGTGCCGCTGATCGTCGGCGTGTGGCCCGTGCGCAGCCACGCGCTCGCGTTTCGGCTGCACAACGAGGTGCCGGGGATCAGCGTCCCGGCCGACGTCCTGCGGCGGCTCGAGCAGGCGGGCGCAAACGCGCCTCGTGAGGGCCTCGCCGTCGCCCGCGATCTGCTCGCGGCCGTCCGCGAGCTGGCCGCCGGGGCGTATCTGGTGCCCCCGTTCAAGGAGCCCGAGGCGGTGCTCGAGCTGCTCGCCTGAATCGCTTATGCCCCACGGCCCGCGGTCGATGACAGGGGTGGTAACGAGCGAGGAGCGACCACGGTGGAGACACCTGTGCTGGACACCAGCGCCTGCTGGGAATGGCGGGCGACGGGAACGATCTGGAGGATTCACCACTCCGGCCACGTGTCGGGCGACGCCGCGCAGCGAATCGCGGCTCTGGTCGCGCGGTACGAGGCGCTGTGGTCGCGGTTCCGCCCGGGCAGCGAGGTGTCGCGCCTGAACGCGGCCAGGGGCGAGCCCGTCACCGTCTCGGCCGAGACGATCGCCCTGCTCGCGGCCTGCCAGGACTGGACGCGGCGCACCGGTGGGGTGTTCCAGCCGCTCGTCGGCCGCGCGGTGCGGGAATGGGGCTATGACGTGGGCAGCGGCCGCGCAGCCGCGGGCACCGAGTACAGCCCGCACGGGCGGGCGATCACCGGGTGGATCGAGATCGATCCGGCCGCGCACACCGTGCGGATCCCGCCCGGCGAGCTGATCGACGTGGGCGGGATCGCGAAGGGCTTCATCGTCGACCGCTGCCTGGCGCCGCTGGCGGAGGCGACCGACGACGCGTCGGTGCTCCTCGATGCGGGCGGCGAGCTTCTGGCGGTGCGCGGATGTCACGCGATGGCTGTCGTCCACAACGGGGCGCTGTGCGGCTCCGTCACCGTCCGCGAGGGCGAGGCGACGGCCACCTCGGGGTTCAGCGCGCACCGGTGGGTGAACGGCGACGGCGCGACCGCCCATCACCTGATCGACCCGGCCACGGGCCGGCCCGGCGCCCGCGTGCATGCCACGGTCATCGCCGAGACGGCCACGGCCGCCGACGTGCGGGCGACCTTCCTCGCGCTGCGTCCCGACGAGGTCGACTCGGCTCCGGCGCCGGCCCTGGTCACGCTTCCGGGCGGCGGCCGGCACACGTCCGAGCACTGGGGCGAAGTGGGGCTGCGCGCCGCCTGAGTCAGAGGGTGACGAGGCCCTCCGGCCCGGCGATGGTCAGGCCGAGCAGCATCGGCGCGCCCGCGCTGATCGCGATCGGGAGGGTGTGGCCGCCGAGCCATTCCGCCAGCCGCTCGGGGTCGCCCGAGAGCCGCAGCCCGGCGATGCGGGCCGGCCCGGCCGGATGCCTGACGGCGGCATGCCCGGGCGGCTCGGTGCCCTCGGCCCACTCGATGAAGAAGGGCAGGCACGGCTCGGCGGCGGCCTGCTCCAGACCGGCGGTGCGCCAGCGCAGGACACGGCCGTCCGGCGTCGCCCGCGCGCCGTCGGCGATGCCGAGCCCCAGGCGCGTCGCCACGGCCGCGAGGTCGTGTGTGCGCACCGCCCAGCCCAGCAGCCCGCCGGGCCGCGCCACGGCCACCCAGCGCCCGAACACGCTTTTCGCCGCCTGCGCCGGATCGGTCACCGCCACCAGCTCGAGGTAGGCGTCGCCGAGCGGCACGATCCGGTTGGCGGTGCCGAAGTCGGGGTGGCGGCCGCCGGCGACCGAGGCGAGGCCGAGCCGCGTCGCGACGTCTCGGGCGCCGTCGTCGAGTCCGGCGGCGGCGATCAGTACGTGGTCGATCTCCAGATCCGCGAGCCTACCGGCGGTCGTCGGTCTCCGCGAGCCAGGCCGGGTGGTGTGCCGCCGCCCATTCGGCGTCGACGCTGCCGGTGGTGATTCCGCGCAGCGCGTGGCGCGTGGCCGGGTTCAGGACGGCCATGTACAGGTGTCCGCACACGAGCACGATGATAACGACGCCGGCGATGTTGTGGATCGCGCCGTCGAGGTTCGAGTTCGTGAACACGCCGTGGAGCTTCGCCCACCAGTAGAGGCCCGAGGCGGTGGACGCCACCAGGAGCGCCGCGATCAGGATCGCGTTCAGCTTCTGCCCCGCGTTGAACCGGCCCACGGGCGGCGGGTGGCCGCCGCCACCACCGATCAGGTTGCGCGGCGCCCACGCGAGCCAGCGGCGGTCGTCGCGGCCGAGTGTGCGCAGCTGCCTGGCGGCGCCGCGGAGGGCCGGGCGGTCGCCCGCGAGCGCGGCCAGGGCCAGCCCGCCCGCGAGCACGAAGATGCTGCCGACGTGCACGGGGAAGACGACGGCGTGCCAGATGTTCACCCCGAGCGCGATGCCGGTCGCGATCATCGCGAGCACGGACAGCGCGAGCGTCCAGTGCACCGCGAGCTCCGACCGCGTGAACCTGCGTACCCGCATGGGGCGAGGCTATGAGGCGTCCGTGAGAGGCGTCTGAGCGCCGGTCAGGTGTCGAGCTGTGCGAGGGCGCAGTCGCGCGCGGCCTTGTCGTCGCGGAAGCGCAGCAGGCGCGCGCCGTGGCGGATGCGGTGGCCGCTCTTGTGATCGAAGCTGACCTCGGCGACGAGCTCGGGGCGCAGCCCGCGCCACTCGCGGTCGCGATCGGCGCTCCAGCGGTTGGGCTCCGACGCGCCGTGCTCGCCGGTCTCGTGCGGGGTGACGACGCCGACGAGCTCGCGCGCGCGTGCGGCGGTGAACCCGGATGTGTGGCCGACCACGTACAGCTCGCCGGAGGGCGCATAGAGGCCCAGGATCAGCGATCCGACCGTGCCCTCCGCCTTGCCGGGGCGCCAGCCGACGACGGCGCAGTCGATCGTGCGCACGCGCTTGACCTTGACCATGCCGACCCGCTCGCCCGGGCGGTAGGCCGCCTCGGCGCGCTTTGCGATCACGCCCTCCGCCGTCTCGAGCCACGGCGCGGCCTCGGAGAGGAGGGCGGTCGAGGGGATCAGCTCGACAGGATCGGCGGCGACGGCTTCGAGCGCCGCCCGCCGCTCGGTGAGCGGCGCGTCGAGGAGCGAGCGATCGTCCCTGGCCAGGAGATCGAAGGCGACGAAGGTGGCGGGCCGCTCCGCCGCCAGCCGCGCCACCCGTGAGGCGGCGGGGTGGATCCGCTCCTGCAGGCCCTCGAAGTCCTCGCCGCCGGCCTCGGCCCGGATCACGAGCTCGCCGTCGAGCACGTAGCGGCCGGCGGGGAAGCGCAGCTCGGGGAAGTAGCGGCCGAGCGGCTTGCCGTTGCGCGACTGCACGTAGCTCTCGTCGCCGTCGACGAAGGCGATCGCCCGGAAGCCGTCGAGCTTCGGCTCGTACAGCCAGCCTTCGCCCTCCGGCAGCTCGGCCGCCGAGCGCGCGAGCTGGGGCAGGAGCGGCGGCTGAAGCGGGAGGGGCACCGGTCGCCGATGCTAGACGATCGCCGCCGCCCGGGCGTGATACGGTGGCCGCCGGACGAGGATCGGGGTCAGCGCGTGGCGCAGCGGCGGCGGAAGGATACGGATTTCCCGTGGGCCGAGGTCCTGACCGTCGGCGCGATCGCGCTCCTGATCGCCGGGTTCATCGGTGGCGGGATTGGCTGGATCCTGAACGGCGGGTCGAGCTCGTCATCCGCCGCGACGAGCACCACGCCCACGTCGACGGGATCGACCACCCCCTCGGCCGCCCCGGTCAGCGCGACGGTCGCCGAGGGCGCGCACTACTTCGTCCAGTTCGCGTGCGCCCAGTGCCACGGCGAGGGTGGCCAGGGCGGCGTCTCGCCGTACGTGCCGGCGCTGACATCGGTCGGCAAGTCGCTCACCGTGGCGCAGCTGACCAACATCATCGAGCACGGGCTGGGCGAGTCGGCCAACCCGAAGCAGCCCTACATGCCGGTGTGGAAGGGCGTCATCTCCCCCCGCCAGACGTCGAGCCTGGTCGCGTACGTGCGCGCCGGCCTGCCGCAGGTGCAGGGCGCGGTGCCGGTCACCATACCGGTGAGCCAGGGCGACGTCGTCGCCGGGGCCGCGCTCTACGTGCGCTACGGCTGCCTCAACTGCCACGGCCCGAACGGCCTGGGCGGCGTTCCCAATCCGCAGTCGCCCGACAAGACCATCCCGCCGCTCTCCGGCGCCGACTTCCGCACGGAGTTCAACACTCCGGCGAAGATCAAGGACGTGATCGTGAGCGGCAGCGTCATCGGCCGCGCGCCGATCGTCAGCATGCCCCACTGGGGGGGCATCCTGAGCGACCAGCAGCTGAACCAGCTCGTCGCCTACCTGCACACGCTGCAGTAGCGGCGCGGGTTACCCCGTCGTGGTCGGCGGCGCGTACCCGGCGGCGTACTTCGTGACGCGGTTCTCGCGCTTCTCGAAGCGCGCGATCACGTCGCGCTCGTGCTGGGTGCGCATTGCGTCGAGGAGCTGCGTGTGGATCTGGGCCTCGACCGAGGCGAACGACTGCACCGTGCCGCCCTTGACGGTCGCGCCGGTCGGCCGGATCACGAAGTAGCAGGCGGGGTTGCACTTGCCCTTGAGCACCGAGCGCGCGTAGGCTCGATCCACCGGGACGAGTCCGGAGAGCGCGTTCGTCTTGAGGCCGAACGCCGCCTTCTGGAAGGGCGCGTCGAGCTGGCCCTTCGTCGCGACGAACGGCTCGTGCTGCGCGCTCGAGCTGATCGCCCCCTGTGCGGCGGCGGCGAAGCTCTTCCCGGCAGCGAGCGCCGTGTGGGCCCGCAGCGCGGCGGCCCTGTTCGCCAGGAGCACGTAGTCGACGGTGCGCGTGGCCGCGTCCGTCTCGTAGATCTGCTTGTGCGACTCGTAGTACGCGCGGACCGCCGCCGGGGAAACGTGCACCTGCCCCTTGAGCCTGGCGTCGATATCGCGCTCGAGGAGGGTGAACTCGACCTGCTGTCTGACATCGGCCGGCGTCTGGTGGTGCCGGTGCATGTCCGCGTGGTAGGCGGCCACGTCGCCGCCGTAGAACTGCTGCACGTTCTGCTCGACCTGGGCCTTGATCTCGGCGGGGGTCACGTCGACCGCGAGCTGGTGGCCGAGATCCTGCAGGCTCGCGTCGGCGACCAGGAACGCGACGACGGGGGCGACGACCGTCTGGCGGTACGCGGCCGTGCCCGGCTTGGGCACACCCTGTTTGACGGTCTTGCACAGCTCCTGGTCCTTGCCCGGCGTCGTCCCGCCCTTGCACGACTGGTAGCCGAGCTCGAGCGAGCGCACGTCGAGCGCGACCTGGCGGCTGAACTCGCGCTTGGTGATATGGGCGTGGCCGACGACCGCGATGTCCCCCCGCTCGAGCGTGGCCGTCGCCGAGCTGGACGACGAGGAACCGCCCGCGCATGCGGCGGCGGACGCCGCCACGAGCGCGAGGCAGGCGGTCGCAAGCGCCCGCCGAGATCGAGTGGCCCCCGTCCTCACTCCGGTTGGCCGGCGGACGTCTCGGGTGAGGACGGGGACAAGGTCATACGTGTTACCTGCGCGCCTGCATCAGAAGGAACGCCAGCTGCCAGATCGCCGCGAGCGTCGCGACGACATAGGTCAGCGCGGCGGCGTTCAGCACCTTGCGGGCGATCGGCGCCTGGGCCTGGCTGATGATGCCCTGGCCGGTCAGCATCACCATCGCCTTGCGGCTCGCGCCGAACTCGACCGGCAGCGTCGCCACCTGGAAGAGCACGATGGCGGCGAACAGGGCGACGCCGAGCAGGGCGAGGTTGGTGGCACTCGTCACGAGACCGATGAAGAAGATCGGGAACCACGCCTGCGACGCGAAGCCTGTTGCGGGCGCGAGCGCCCCGCGGAAGCGGAAGCCGGTCTCGTGGGCCGCGTCCTGGAAGGCGTGGCCGGTCTCGTGCGCGGCGACCGCGACGGCCGCCACCGAGCTCGAGCCGCCCACCGGGGGAGACAGCCGCATCGCCTTGCTGCGGGGGTCGTAGTGGTCGCTCAGGTTGCCGCCGATGCCCTCGACGGCGACGCTCTGAAGGCCGCCGGCATCGAGCATGCGCCGGCTGACCTGTGCGCCCGTGAGGCCCGACATGGCCGGCACCTTCGAGGCGTCTGCGAACGCGCGCTTCACCCAGGCCTGCGCCAGCAGGCCCGCGATCAGCGGTGGGATCAGGAAGTAGAGGTAGAAGAGCATGGTGCGCCCTCCTCGGAGCGCGATGGTCGGTACTGCTCGAAAGAATAGGTACCCAGGCTAAGAGTTGGGTGAGCCGTGAGCGCGGGAAAGCTAATCTCTCGAGTATGCAGTTGACCGATCAAGTGCGCGACCTGCTCCAGCAGGCGTTCCCGGGCGGAGAGGTCGAGGTTTCGAGCTTCTCCGGCAGCGACCACCTGTCGGCGCGGGTGCGCTCCGACCGATTCGGCGGGAAGTCGCTCATCGAGCAGCATCGGCTCGTGTACGCGCCCGTGCAGCACCTGATCGACGACGGCAGCATCCACGCACTCCAGATCAGGACGGAGGCCACATGATCGTCACCGACGACCAGATTCGCGAAGAGATCCTCGAAACGATCCAGCGCAACCGGATCATGCTGTTCATGAAGGGCACGCCCGACTTCCCGCGGTGCGGGTTCTCGGCCCGCACGGTGCAGTGCCTCGACGCCGCCGGCGCCGAGTACGCGGCCATGGACATCCTGCCCGACCCGCGCATCCGCCAGCAGCTCTCGGCCCACTCCGGCTGGCCGACGATCCCCCAGCTCTTCATCGACGGCGAGCTCGTCGGCGGCTGCGACATCATCACCGAGCTCTACCAGAACGGCGAGCTTTCAAAGATGGTGGCGCCGGCTGCCTAAGCGGCAGCGCGGCGGTTATCGGGGCGGGCGTCGTCGGGCTCTCGGCAGCCCGCGCGCTGCGGGAGGACGGCTTCGCCGTCACGGTGTACGAGCGCGACCGGGTCGGCTCGCCCCTGGCGTCGTCGCTCGGGCGCTCGCGCATCTTCCGGCGCAGCTACCGCGAGGCCGACTACGTGCGCCTGGCGCGGCGCGCGATCGACGAGTGGCAGCGGCTGGACGCGACGCTCTTGCGGCGAAACGGCCTGCTCGAGTACGGCTCCGGCACCGAGCTCCACGCGGCGGCGATGGACGCCTGCGGCGAGGAGTACGAGTGGCTCGAGCCCGCCGACGCGGCCAGGCTCTTCCCCGAGGCGCGCTTCCCGGACGAGCCGGTGCTCTACGACGAGACGG
This sequence comes from uncultured Actinomycetes bacterium, assembly GCA_963825325.1. Classification (GTDB taxonomy): domain Bacteria; phylum Actinomycetota; class Thermoleophilia; order Gaiellales; family JAICJC01; genus JAICJC01. Next base: position 120,478 of record CAWGSU010000001.1, on the reverse strand, counting down.
CCGGCGCCGTCATGGCCGACGACGCCCTGCGCCGGCTCGCGCAGGGGATCGACGTGCGCGAGGGGCACCTCATCGCCGATCCGCGCCGGCTGGAGGCGGACGTCGTCGTGGCGTGTCCGGGCTCATGGCTCGGGCCGATGTTCGGGCTGCCGCTGCGGCCGCGGATCGAGCAGGTGACGTACTTCGCGGGCGCACCGGACACGCGTCCGTCGGTGATCGACCATGGCGCTCCCGACCGGCACCTGCACTACGGCCTGGTGTCGCCCGGAGTCGGCTACAAGCTCGGCGAGGACGCCGCCCGCCCCGAGCTCTGGGACCCTGAGCGCCCCGACCGGCCGGTCGAGGCGGAGCTCGAGGAGCGCCTTGCCGCCCACGTGCGCCGCGCGTTCCCCGGCCTTGACCCCCGCCCGCTGCATTCGGAGTCGTGCCTGTACACCATGTCCCCCGACGGGGACTTCATCCTCGATAGGATCGACGGTGTGATCGTGTTCGGCGGGGACAGCGGCCATGCCTTCAAGTTCGCACCGCTCCTGGGGAGGCTCATCGCCGACCTGGCGGCGGGCCGCCCGCTGCCGCCCGAGGCCGACCGCTTCCGCGCCGACAGGCTGGCGACGGCCGCCTGGTGACCGGCCTGCTCGACGGCGACGGCTTCGAGATCGCACGCGCCGTCCGCGCCCGCGAGGTGTCGGCCACCGAGGTCGCGCGCGAGGCGCTCGAGCGGGTGAGCGCCGATACCCACGGCGCCGTCTGGCGGGTGACCGAGGAGCGGGCGCTGCGCGAGGCGGCCGAGATCGACCGGGGCATCGCCGACGGCCGGGATCGCTCCCACTTCCCGCTGCTCGGCGTGCCCGTCGGCTGGAAGGACCTGATCGATACCGCCGGGATCACAACGACGTACGGGAGCGCGCTCTACCGCGACCACGTCCCGGATCGGGACGCCGAGGTGGTCGAGCGCATGCGCGCCGCCGGGGCGATCACCGTCGCGAAGCTCGCCACCCATGAGCTGGCGTGGGGGACGACGACCCAGAACCCGCACTTCGGCTCGTGCCGGAACCCGCACGATCCGACCCGCGTCCCGGGCGGCTCGAGCGGCGGCTCCGGCGTGGCGCTTGCGACCCGCGCCGTGGCCGCCGCGCCGGGCACCGACACCGGCGGCTCGATCCGCTGTCCGGCCTCGTGCTGCGGCGTCGTCGGTCTCAAGCCGACCTACGGCCGCGTCAGCCTGGCCGGCGTGCGGCCGCTGTGCACCACCCTCGACCACTGCGGGCCGATGGGTCGCTCGGTGCGCGACGTCGCGCTCCAGCTGGAGGCGCTGGCCGGGTGGCCGGCACGCGACCCGCGGGTCGCCGACGTGCCCAGGGAGCGCTGGAGCGAGGGTCTTGACGCCGGCGTGCGCGGCCGCCGGGTCGGAGTGGCGGAACGCTACTTCTTCGAGCACACCGCGCCCGACGTGGCCGCCGGGGCGCGCGCCGCAGTGGACGCCCTGGCACACGCGGGCGCCGAGATCGTCGAGGTCGACCTCGAGTGGCCGACGCCGCTCGGCGAGGGCGACCCGTTCATCCCGGAGGGCGTGGCGACGCTGAAGCCCTTCTGGCCGGCGCGGCGCTCGGAGCTCGGCCCCGACGTCGCCCGCGACTGCGCCCTCTCCGAGGGCATGGGCGCGGTCGACTTCGCCCAGACGAACCAGATCCGGCTCGAATACGCCGGGCGGATGCTCGACAAGATGGACTCCGAGGGCATCGAGCTGATCGTCACGCCGACGCAGGCCCAGTCGCCGCCGAAGATCGGCCTCGATCAGATCCCGTACGCCGGTCGTCCCGACGAGGACGTCACCTACGCGATGTGCGGCCTGACCGTGATCTTCAACATGCTCGGATGGCCGGCGATCAGCGTGCCCTGCGGCCGCGACGACGCGGGGCTCCCGGCGGGCGTCCAGATCGCGGCTCTGCCCTGGCGGGAGCGCTACTGCTTCGCGGCTGCGGCGGTCGTCGAGGCCGCCGCTCTCTGACAAGGGCCGCCGGCGAGCACGCGCATCTCGGCCTGGGCCGGCTCGATGACCACGGTCGCGAGCGTCGTCCAGCGGTCGCCGAACGTCGCCCCCGCGGCGGGGTGGCAGCAGATCGCGCCGGCGCCGCCGCGGTGGCTGTCCATGGCGGTGAGGACGTCCTCGGCCTCGATCGGCGCCTCGATCTGCGCAACCCGGCGGGCGGCGTGGTCGAGCCGCAGCAGCGTGTCGGGCGACTCGCGCACCATCGTGTCGCCCGAGCGGCCGGGCTCGGTGAGGAAGTGGTTCGTGTGAATGAGCACGCCACGGGCGTCGGGCATGACGAAGCCCGGCCCGGCGGGCGACAGCTCGACGGTGCACGCGACGCCGCCGTCGGCGTCGTCGGCGACGATCGTCATCGCCGAGGAGGCGGACATCGTCGCGCCCGAGGCCATCGTGAGCGCTGCGACGGCGCCGTCGGCCTCGTCGAGCACCCGCCGGCACAGCGCGTGCACAGGCACGCCGACGGGCGCGGCGTCGGCGCGGTGGCCGAGGATGTTCAGGAGCACCCCGACGCCCGAGGCGTTCACGCCGATCTTGCCGACGATGCCTGCCTCGGTGAGCGTCTCGACACGGCGGCCGTCGGCATGCTCGATCGTCCACACGAGCCAGCCATCGCGCAGCTCCTCGTGCCAGTCCCACGTCTGCACGCCCAGCGGGCTGCCCGACGCGGTGGCCGTGCCGAGGCAGGCGATGGTCGAGCACTCGCCGGCGGTTCCGGCCAGGAGCTCGGTGCGCGCGTTCAGCGCACCGATCAGCTCGACCTCGATGCCGCTGCCGTGCGCAATGCCGTCGATCTCCTCGAGCAGCGACGGCGACCACGACGCGATCCGGTCGAGCGCCTGCGAGCCGAGCCGGCGCAGGTCGTCGCCCGAGAGCCCGGCGCGCACGGTGAACAGGCGCCGGTAGACCTTCATCACGCGCCCGATGCGCTCCGCCTGCGCGCGTCCGAACGTGACGCCGCGCGCTCCGGGCGTGCGCTCCGCCGAATGGTGTCGGGCCACGTCCATCCGCGCAGCATAATCGCGGGCGGCCGTCCTATGTGTGACGATTCGGCGACAGCCGCGCTCACATATCCTCTTCGGTCTATGCGCGCGATCGTGGGAGTCGACGTGGGCGGCACGTTCACCGACGTCGCCCTGATCGCCGGGGGGAGGCTGGTCACGGCCAAGGTCGCGACCACGGTGTCCGACCACTCGGTGGGCGTGATTGCGGGCGTACGCATGGCGCTCGCCGACGCCGGCCTGGACGCGGGCGATGTGGCCCACCTCGGCCACGGCACGACCGTCGCCACGAACGCCATGCTCGAGCGGCGCGGCGCGCGCACCGCCTACGTGGCGACGCGCGGCTTCGGCGACGTGCCGGCGCTTGGGCGCCAGGCGCGCCCGCACCTGTACCGGCCCGAGCAGGCGCCGCCGACCCCGCTCGCGCAGGTCGCGGTCGAGGTGGACGAGCGCATGGGGCCGGGTGGTGTGGTGCGGCCGCTGCAGCTCGAATCGGTGCAGAGGGCGGCGCGCCGGCTGCGCCGCGAGCGGGTGGAGGCCGTCGCCGTGTGCCTGCTGCACGCCTACGCCGACCCGCGCCACGAGCAGGCGGTTGCGGCCGGGTTGCGGGCCGCCCTGCCCGGCGTGCACGTGGTGGCCTCGCACGAGGTGGCCGCGGAGTTCCGGGAGTACGAGCGGGCATCGACGACGATCGCCGACGCCTACCTCGGCCCGATCGCGGGCCGCTACCTGCAGCGTCTCGCCGGGACGGCCGCGGCGGAGGGGCTGCCGCCGCCGGCGGTGATGCAGTCAAACGGCGGCGTGTGCGACCTGGACGAGGCGGCCGCCCATCCGGCGCGGCTGCTCCTGTCGGGGCCCGCCGGCGGCGTCGCCGCGGTGGTCGCCGCGGGGATCCCGGACGCGATCAGCTTCGACATGGGCGGCACCTCGACCGACGTCTGCCTGATCCGCGCCGGCCGGGCCGGGCGCAGCGCGGAGCGGCGCGTGGGCGGGCTGCCTCTGCGGCTGCCGCAGCTCGACATCCACACGGTCGGGGCCGGCGGGGGCAGCATGGCGTGGCTCGATGCTGGCGGCGCGCTGCGCGTCGGTCCTGCAAGCGCAGGCGCTGATCCCGGCCCGGCCTGCTACGGCCGCGGCGGCGAGCGTCCGACCGTGACGGACGCAAATCTTGTGCTCGGCCGCCTCGACCCCGACGTGCCGCTCGCGGGCGGCCTGCGCCTCGACGTGGATGCCGCCCGCGCGGCGCTCGCGACCGTGGCCGAGCCGTTCGCCGGCGTCCAAGCCGCTGCCGAGGGCGTGATCGCGGTCGCAAACGCCGAGATGGTGCGTGCCATCGGCGTCGTCAGCGTCGAGCAGGGCCACGACCCGCGCGCGCTCGAGCTGGTCGCGTTCGGCGGGGCGGGGCCGCTGCACGCCTGCGAGGTGGCCGACAGCCTCGGCATGCGCGCGGTGGTCGTGCCCGCGGCCGGCGGCGTGCTCTCGGCGCTTGGGATCGCCGCGGGCGAGCGGCGCCGGGTCACGGTCGCGAGCGTGATGCGGCCCCTGGACGAGTTCCTCGCCGGCGCGCCCCCCACGGCGCGTGCTCCGCGCGGCGGCACGGTCGAGATCGAGTGCGAGCTGCGCTACCGCGGCCAGGCGCACGAGCTGACCGTGCCGCTGCGGCCGCCGGCGAGCATCGCCCGTCGCTTCCACGCCCGCCACCGTGAGCGCTACGGGTTCGCCGACCTGGAGGCCGAGATCGAGGTGGTGAGCGTGCGCACCTCGATGATCCTGCCCGGCGCCGCGTTTGCGCTCGGACGGGTTGCCTCCTCCCCGGCTGTGCGCGGGCCGGCGTCGGTGCCGCTCGACGGCGCCACGCTCTGGGTCGCCGCGGGCTGGACGGCGCGCCGCGGGCCCGACGGCGGCTGGAGGCTTGCGCGATGATCGACCCGGCCACCCTGCAGGTGCTCGCCGCTGCGCTGCGCGGCGTTGCCGAGGAGATGGGAGCGGCCCTGGTGCGCTCGGCCCACTCGGCCAACATCAAGGAGCGGCGCGACTGCTCGACCGCGCTCTTTGACCCCTCGGGGCGGATGATCGCGCAGGCCGAGCACATGCCGGTGCACCTGGGCGCGATGCCCGACGCGGTGGCCGCGGTACGCGGGCTGCGGCCGCGCCCCGGAGCCGTGTACGTGCTGAACGACCCCTACACCGGCGGCACGCACCTGCCCGACATCACGCTCGTGTCGGTGGTCGGCGACCTCGGCCTCGTGTGCTCGCGCGCGCACCACGCCGACGTGGGCGGGATGCAGCCGGCGAGCATGCCGGCGGGCGCGACCGAGCTGATCCAGGAGGGCGTCGTCATCCCGCCGGTCGAGCTCACCGACGACGTCCGCCGCCTGCTCGTCGCCAACATGCGCAAGCCCGCCGAGCGGCTCGCCGACCTGCGCGCGCAGGAGGCGTGCATGGTCGTCGGCGCGGATCGCCTGCGCGGGCTCGCACACCGGTTCGGCCGCGGGCTCCTGGCCGAGGGGATGGATGAGCTCTACCGCTACAGCGAGCGGCGCACCCGGGCCGCCGTCGCCCTGCTGCCCGACGGGCGCTACCGGGCGTCCGACGTGATCGAGGGCGACGGCATCCACACGCGCGATATCGCGATCGAGGTCGAGGTGCAGATCGCGGGTGAGGAGATCGTGGCCGACTTCGCCGGCACGGCGCCCCAGCAGCAGGGCAACGTCAACTGCCCGCTCGCCGTCACCCGCTCGGCCGTCTACTACGTCGTGCGGGCGGTATGCGACCCCGACATCCCGGCGTCGGGCGGCGCCTTCGCGCCGGTGACGGTGTGCGCACCCGCCGGGTGCCTGGTGAACGCGCTTTCGCCCGCCGCGGTCGTCGCCGGCAACACCGAGACGTCGAGCCGGATCGTCGACGTCGTCATGTCGGCGTTCGGGGCGGCGATCGACGTGCCCGCCCACGGCCAGGGGACCATGAACAACGTCACGTTCGGGACGCCGGCCTTCACCTACTACGAGACGCTCGGAGGTGGCCAGGGCGGCTCGCCGGCCGGCCCGGGGCCGAGCGGCGTCCACGTCGCGATGTCGAACACGCTGAACACCCCGATCGAGGCGCTCGAGCGCGAGTACCCACTGCGGATCGAGCGCTACGCGCTGCGGCGCGGCACCGGCGGCGCCGGCGTGAATCGCGGCGGCGACGGCGTCGTCCGCGTCTACCACGTGTTGGCCGACTGCCGCCTCGGGCTCATGACCGAGCGCCGCCGCCACGCCCCCCACGGCGCCGCCGGCGGCGCCGAAGGCACGCCGGGACGCAACCTGCTGAACGGCCGCCGTCTCCCCGCCAAGTGCAGCCTCGACCTGCGTGCGGGCGACGTGCTCGAGATCCGCACTCCCGGCGGCGGCGGCTGGGGGCGTGCATAAACGGGGTCAGACCCCGTTTATGCAGCAACAGTGGTCGGTACACTCGAGGTATGCCCACGGTCGCACCGCCCGTTCGCAAGACGAGGCCGCGTCAGGCCGGCCCGGGCTCCGGCGCCGGCAGGCCGTGGCTCGTGATCGTCCGAAACGACGATCACAACACCTTCGACGGCGTCGCGTTCGCCCTCGCGCGAACGATTCCCGGCGTCACATTCGAGCGCGGCATGGCCCTCGCCGACACCATCCACAACGCGGGCCAGGCCGTGGTGTGGACGGGCGACAAGGAGCGGGCCGAGCTCTACTGGGAGCAGCTGGCCGGGTTCGGGCTGACGATGGCCCCGCTCACCCCCGCCGGCTGACCCCGGCATGGTGCACCCGTGGGAGCTCCAGGCCGATCCGGAGTGGGCCATCGCCCTCGTGATCGTCGCCGTTGACTATGCGGTCGTCGTGCGCGCCCACGACCGCCGCGGCCAGCCGACGTCGCCGCTTCGGATCGCGTCGTTCACGGCCGGCCTCGTGCTGATCGGGGTGGCGCTCCTGTCGCCGCTCGAGCACATCGCGCTCACCTCGCTGCTCTCCGTTCACCTGCTCCAGAACGTGATCCTGGCCGACTGGGCGCCGCCGCTGCTCGTGCTCGGCCTCTCTCCGGCCGTGGTCGCCGCCGCCGAGCGCAGCCGGGCCGTGCGCACGCTCACATCGCCCCCGGTCGCGCTCACCTACTGGCTCGCGGCCTGGTACGGCCTGCACGTGCCGGCCGTATACGGCTTCGCGCTCACGCACCGGTGGGCGCTCGGCCTCGAGCACCTCGTCTTCATCACGTCGGGGATCGCGTTCTGGTGGCCGGTGCTCACCCCGGGCCGCATGCGTGCCGCGGGGAAGGTCGTGTATCTGTTCGGCGCGTTCCTCGCCGCCTCGCCCGTGGCGCTCGCACTCGCCCTGACGCAACCCCAGTACTCCTTCTACGTGCACGCGCCGCGCCTGTGGGGGATCTCGCCGCTCGAGGACCAGCAGCTCGGCGCGATCGCGATGGCGATCGAGCAGGCCGCGATCCTGTTCGCCGCCTGCTCAGTGTGCTTCTTCCGCATGCTCGCCGAGGACGACGCCCGCGACGCCGGGGTAGGCTTCGAGGCATGAGAGCCGCCTGCGTCCAGTTCCAGGCTCGCCCGGAGAAGGCGCAGAACATCGCCGACATGGCGCCGCTCGTCGCGCGGGCGGCCGGCCTCGGCGCCGACGTCGTGCTCCTGCCGGAGAAGTGGAACGCCTGGCTCGACGGGCCCGCGCTGCGCGACCAGGCCGAGCAGCTCGACCACGGCCCCACGGTCGCGGCGATGTCGGACTGGGCGCGCACGCACCGCGTCAACCTGATCGGCGGCTCGATCGCGATCCTGGCCGACGACGGCGGCCGCGTCACCAACGTCTCGATCGCCTACGACCGCGGCGGCAATCGGGTGGCCGCGTACACAAAGATCCATCTGTTCGACGTCGACGTCGGCGGCATCAGCTACCGCGAGTCCGACGGCACCGCGCCCGGCTCCGAGCCGGTCGTGTGCGACCTGGACGGCGTCCGCATCGGCCTGACCGTCTGCTACGACCTGCGCTTCCCCGAGCTCTACCGCGCGCTGGCGCTCGCGGGCGGCGCAACCGTGCTCACCGTCCCGTCCAACTTCACGCTGCTCACGGGCATGGCGCACTGGGAGGTGCTGCTGCGCGCGCGTGCGATCGAGAACCAGGCATTCGTGCTCGCGACCGGCCAGCACGGCTACCCCGGCGGCCAGCGCAAGCCGAGCTACGGGCACAGCATGATCATCGACCCGTGGGGCACCGTGCTCGCCCAGGCGCCCGAAGGCGACGGCGTCATCGCCGCCGACCTCGACATGGCCGCTCTGGCGGACATTCGCGAGCGGCTGCCGGCGCTGCGCCACCGCCGCGCCGGCGCGTACGCCGGGCTAGAGGAAGAGCACCTCGCAGCCGATCGGCTCGAAGCCGGCGCGTAGGAACGTCCGCAGCGACGCGGCGTTGCCCGGCGCGACCTGCGCGTAGAGCACGTCGTGTGCACCCACCAGCCGCCGCGCCTCGATCAGCATGCGCATCCCGACCCCCCGGCCGCGCCGGGCGGGGTCGATCTCGATCGCGACCTCCAGGCGCAGGCCGAGTCCGCGCCCGAGGATCACGACGGCCGCGCCGTCCGCGCCCTCGAAGACGCGCACGTCTTCTCGGAAGGAGTGCGCCCGGGTCGCCCGCGGGTGCTCGCCACGATCGCCTGCGACGAGCGCAGAGGAGCCCGCGAGCCCGGGCGCGGCCAGGACGACGTCGACGCCGTCGTCGCCGCGGCCGAGCCGCGTGCCGAGCCCGTGCAGGAAGCGCGGGCTCATCGGCGCGCGCAGGTCGCCGGCGGGCAGCTGCTCGCGCACCCAGCTCTCATCGATGTCCGCCGCGATCACGTGGTGAGCGGTGAATGCCACCACCGCCATCGCCGCGCCCGGTGGCGGTGGCAGCACCTCGATCTCACCGTCTGCGGCCGGGAACCGGCCCTGCGCCGCATCCTCGAGCAGGGCCACGAGCCGGTGCGCGGTCACCTCACGGAGCGGGCGGCGCCGTGGGATCCGGCAGCACGCCCTGGCGGATGAGCCACCAGCGGACCGCGTCGATGTACGCCTTGGGCTGCTCGACGTGCGCCATGTGCCCGGCCTTCTCGATCACGACCAGCTCCGACCCCTCGACCTCGCGATGGATCTCCTCGGCGCGCGCGAGCGTGCAGGTGCGGTCGTAGCGGCCGACGAGCACGAGCATCGGCCGCCTGATCCAGCGCAGGTGGTCGAGCCACTCGAAGTCGCCGTAGCCCTGGGCGGCGAAGTGGGCGAGCACCTCCGGCGCATACACGGTCTCGTCGGCCTGCATGTAGCGGCTGTAGGCGTCGCCCATCTCCCAGAAGTGGAACGGCATCTGCGCGGCGGTGTTCTGGCGCGCCTGCTCGACGGTCGTCAGCCGGGCCTCGTCGTCCCACGAGCGCCGGATCTGGTCGCGCATCGCCGCCGGCTCGAACCGCTCGATCTCGCGCTCGACGTCGGCCATGAGCGCCTCGCTCGACGCGGCGCCGGCCGAGATCACGTAGTGGCTCGCGGTGCCGCGCTCGAGCGCGTGCGAGAGCGCGATGATCGCCCCGAAGGAGTGGCCGAGGACGGCGTAGTCGGTGAGCTCCATCGCCGCCGCGAGGCGATCGATGTCCTGGGCGAAGCCGCGCACCGAGAGCGTGGCCGGATCGACTCGCGGCGAGCCGCCCTGCCCGCGCTCGTCCACGTAGATCAGGCGCAGGCCCATGTCGCCGAGCGGATCGAGCCACGGCCGGAACTCATGATGGTCGAGACCGGGGCCGCCGTGCAGGAGCATCACCGGGTAGCCGGAGCCGTGCTCGACGACGTGGAGCTCGCCGCCGTCCTCGAGCCCAACGACGCGACCTTCGTCAGCCATTCATCTTCCGGTAGCCGAGCGCGTGCTCGGCCTGCATCATCTTGTGGATCTGCGTCGTGCCCTCGTAGATGATCGGGGCGCGGGCGTTGCGGAAGTAGCGCTCGACCGGGTACTCGGCCGAGTACCCGTAGGCGCCGTGCACCTGGATCGCGAGGTTCGCGGCGTTGAATGCGCTCTCGGTGGCGTGCCACTTGGCGAGCGACGTCTCGCGGGTGTTGCGCACGCCGCGGTTCTTCGCGTCCGCCGCCTGCATGACGAGCAGCCGCGACGTCTCGTAGCCGAGCACCATGTCGGCGATCATGTCCTGCACGAACTGGTGCTCGCCGATGCGCTTGCCGAACGTCTTGCGCTCGTTCGCGTACTTCACCGACGCCTCCAGGCAGGCGCGGATCACGCCGACGGCGCCGGCCGCGACGGTGAACCGGCCCTGGTCGAGCGAGTGCATCGCGATCTTGAAGCCCTCGCCCTCGGCGCCGACGAGGTTCTCGGCCGGCACCTGCACGTTGGAGAAGAAGAGCTCGCCCGTCGACCCGGCCCACACGCCCAGCTTGTGCTCGATCGGTCGCGCCTGCACGCCCTCCCACTCGCGCTCGACGATGAACGCCGAGATGCCGCCGTGCGCCGCGCCGGGATCGGTCTTCGCGAAGACGAGCTCGTAGTCGGCCTCGGTGGCGTAGGAGATCCAGTTCTTTTGCCCGTTCAGCAGGTAGGTGCCGTCGGGCTGGCGGATCGCGGTCGTCAGCATCGCCGAGACGTCCGATCCGGCGGCCGGCTCGGTCAGCCCGAAGCAGCCGAGCTTCTCGCCCTTGGCCATCGGCTCGAGGTACTTGCGCTTCTGCTCCTCGCTGCCGTAGCGCAGGAGCGACAGCGAGTTCAGGCCGACGTGGACCGAGATCAGCGTGCGGAAGGCGGACTCGCCCCGCTCGATCTCCTCGCAGATCAGCGCCTCGCACACGTAGTCGAGGCCGGCGCCGCCGTACTCGACCGGGATCGGCGCGCCGAGCAGCCCGAGCTCGGCCATCCCCTCGATGATCCCCATGTCGAGGTGGTGGTTGATGTCGTTCTCCTGGGCCACCGGCAGCACCCGCCGGTCGACGAACTCGCGAACCGTCTCCTGGATCGCGCGCTGCTCATCGGTCAACTGTAGGTCCACACCCGCTCCTCACCGCCGGTTTCCCTCGGCGATGATCCTAACCGGGCGCCCTGCCGCGTGGGGACGGTCCGGGGGCGGCGGTCAGCTCGCGCGGGGCATGGCGAACCCCTCGCCCGGCCGCTTGGCTGCGTACATCGCGGCGTCGGCCGCGCGGAACAGCTCCTGCGGGGTGATACCGTTTACCGGGCACACGGCCACGCCGAAGCTCGCGCCGAGGCCGGCCATCTTGCCGGTGAAGGCTGCGCTCATGGCGGTCGAGACGCGCCCCGCGACCGCGGCCGCGTCCTCGGCAGAGGTCTCCGGCAGGAGCAGCGCGAACTCGTCGCCGCCGATGCGGTAGGCGGCATCGGCGCGGCGCAGCCCGCCGCGCAGGACGGCGCCGATCTGCTCCAGGGCGGCATCGCCGGCGGCGTGGCCGTGGGCGTCGTTCAGCGCCTTGAACCCGTTCAGGTCGCACAGCACGAGCGCAAGCGGATGGCTGTAGCGCACGGCCCGGGACGACTCGCGCTCGAGCCGCTCCGAGAACGCCCGCCGGTTGTACAGGCGGGTGAGCGGGTCGTGCTCGGCCAGGAACTGCATCTCCTCGTACTGCGCGGCCGTGTCGAGGGCGGTGGTGGCCTGGTTTGCGAACACGCGCAGCGCCTGCAGCTTGGCGTCGGCCGGGATCATGCGGTCGATCGGGTCGTCCACCCAGATCACGCCCATCAGGCCGCCGTTGCGGCTCCAGAGCGGCACGAGCAGCCAGTGGTTGCGCCACGCCGCGGGGCCGCGGCCGTTGATCCGCGAGTGATAGGTGTCGTGCTCGGGGGCCATGCGGTGCATCGCGTGGTCGTGCTCGACCAGGTAGCAGCCCTCGACCTCGAAGTCGGGGTGCAGGAGCCCCTCGAGCTCGTGCCGCGCCATCGGCATCGTCACGGCCCGGTCGGACATGTTCCAGCCGTGCGTCGCCCGCGACCGGAAGTCGCCCGTCTCGGGATCCGGCAGGTCGATGCATACGTTGTCGAACTCGAGCGCGGTGTGGATCGCCCCGCACACCGAGGCCAGGATGGCGTCGATCGAGAAGGTCTCGGTCAGCCGCGACGACACCGCGAGCAGCTGCTCGAGCGCCGCCCGGTGGCGGGCGGCGGCGGCCGCCTCCTGCGCGCTCTGGACCGCGATCGCGGCGTGGTCGGCCATCGCCACCAGGATCTCGAGCTCCTCGCTGCGCGGCAGGCAGCCGGACTCGGGCTCGTCGACCGAGAGGATGCCGATCAGGTGGCCGTCGGAGTGGCGCAGCGGCACGAAGAGGGCATCCTCGGGGTGCCAGCTGCCGGCCTCCGGCACGGGCTCTCCGGCGGGCACGTACGACCCGGGCGCGTAGGTCTCCCAGTCGATCTCGCCGTGCGGGATCAGGTAGGCGCCCTCGTGCAGGAACCGGTCCTGCAGCAGCGGCTCCCACACCGTTCGCTCGCGGGCGTCACCCATCAGCCGTTCGCAGGCCGCGGCGCTGCCGTGGACGGTCGTGACGACGAAGTCGTCCCAGGCCGGCCGGTACAGGTGCACGACGACGGTGGCGTAGCCGAGCGAGCTCGAGATCGCGCGGGTGATGGCCGCCAGCAGGTCGTCAAGCTCGTCCTCGCGCCGGACCAGGCGGGTGACCTCGAGGAATCCTCGCAGGCGTGAGAGTTGCTGCAGATGGGGAGTCGGCATACGGAAAGGCAGGCGGGGACTGGGGGAGTCCCGGGTCTCAGTGTGACCGGTCGCGGCGCCCTCGTCTTGACCAATACGGGGGAAACGCCGGCAGGCGCTACGCAGCCAGGCGGACGCGCTCGCCCGAGCGCTTGGCGGCGTACATGGCCGCGTCGGCGGCGCGCAGGAGCGCCTCGGGATCGTGTGCGACGCCGCCGAAGACGGCGACGCCGAAGCTCGCCGTGACCGCGTGCCCCTCTGCGGCGCACGTCGTCTCGAGCGTGACGGCGATCCGGCGCACGACCGTGTCGATCGACTCGGCCTCGATCTCGGGCAGGATCAGCGCGAACTCGTCGCCGCCGATGCGGAAGGCGGCGTCCGGCGCGCGCAGCTGGTGACTCAGGAGGTCGGCGATGCGGGCGAGCGCGGTGTCGCCGGCCATGTGGCCGTGGCGGTCGTTGATGCCCTTGAAGCCGTCCACGTCGAGCACCACGAGCGCGAAGGGCTTGCCGTAGCGGCGCGCCCGTGCCGTCTCGATCCGCAGCCGGTGGTTGAACGCGCGCCGGTTGAAGAGGCGCGTGAGCGGGTCGTGCTCGGCCAGATAGCGCATCTCCTCGAACCGGGCGGCCGAGTCCAGTGCGGCCGTGGCCTGGTTCGCGAACACCCGCAGCGCCTGCAGGAGCTCGGTCGAAGGCAGCAGCCGGCTGCGCGGGTCGTCGGCCCAGATCAGCCCGATCACATCGCCGTTTCGGTCGTACATCGGCACGGTCAGCCAGTGCCGGTTCCAGGCCTGCGGGCCGCGGCCGTTCGACTCGGACCGGCGCATGGTCAGCCCGTCGGGCAGGCGCGCCAGCGCCTCCTCGAGCGTGAGCAGGTAGCAGCCCTGGCGCTCGAACGGCGGATCGAGCAGCGGCGCGAGCTCCCACAGCGTCATCGGCGAGTTTTGGCGCATGTCCTCGAGCGTCCAGCCAGTCGCTGCGCGAGTCGTGAAGATGCCCGACACCGGGTCGGGCAGGTCGATGCAGACCTTGTCGAAGCCGAGCGCCTCGGAGATGCCCTCGCACACCGACTGCAGGATCGCGCCGGCCGAGAGCGTCTCGGTCAGGCGTGACGACACCTGCAGGAGCTGGCGCAGCGCCGCCCGGTGGAAGCCGGCGGCGGCCGTCTCCTGTGCGCTCTGGAGGGCGAGAGCGGCGTGGTCGGCGACCGCGACGAGGCCGGCCAGGTCGTCGGCGGTCGGGCGCAGGCCGGTGCGGGGCTCTCCGACCGAGATGATGCCGAGCAGGTGGCCGTCGGTGTGGCGCATCGGCACGAACAGCTCGTCGTCGGGATGCCAGGCGTCGGGGCGCCCGGTCGGCTCCCAGTCGGGGATGTAGCGGGCGCCGACGTCGTCGGTCCAGTCGAACGCACCGTGGGGGATCATGTAGGCGCCCTTGATGGCGAAGCGCTCGTCGAGCAGCGGCTCCCAGCCCTCCCAGGGCAGGGTATCGCCGAGGAGCGTGCGCCTGGCCTCGTCGCTGCCGTACACGGTGGTCACCTGGAAGTCGTTCCACGCCGGCCGGTACGTGTTCACGACCACCGTCTCGAACCCGAGCGAGCTCGCGATCGATCCGGCGATCGCATCCAGGATGGTCGCGGTGTCCGTCTCGTCGCGCACGAGCCTCGTCACGTCCAGGAGGGCGCGCAGGCGGGCGAGGGCTGAGAGGTCAGGTGGGGCCACAGAGGGTGCGAGCCGGCTGCAGCGGCGGGTCGGGGGTTCGACCCGGCGCGCACAGGTGTGCCGTCCTCTAGGTTTTTCGGGTGAATGACCCGATCGGTTGAGCGAATTCGTGTGCTTGCGCTGACAGTTGCCCTCGTCTGCGCGGCATGCACCCCCCGGGCGGGGGAGTCGCCGGTGGCGATGCCCGCGACCGCGTCGGCGCTCGCGGTCGCCCCCGACTTCGCCGGCACCATCTGGGCGGCCACCGGCGGGCGCGTGTACCGGTCGCACGACGGCGGCCACACCTGGCGCCGGGTGCCGGGCAAGGGCGGCGCGACCGGCGTCGCGTTCCTGTCGGCCCAGGTTGTCACCGTCGGGCCGCGCGGCGTGCAGACCGGCGGCTTCGGCGCCGCCTCGCTGCCGCACGCGCGTCCGGTCACGGCGCCGCTGCGGGCGGTGGCCTCGCCCTACTACCGCACGAACCGCCTCTACGCGGTCGACGCCGCCGGCCACCTGTGGGTCTCGGTGCGCAACGCGCGCCGGTGGTCGCGCCTGCGCGCCGCCGGCCTGCCGCCGGGGGCGCAGGCGATCGCCGCGATCCGCGGCGACGTCCACCGGCCCGACCTGATCTATGTCGCGTGCGGCGCCGCCGGCCTGTGGCGCTCCGGCGACTTCGGCGCGACCTTCCATCGCATGCCCGCGGCGGGGGCCGCAACTGCCGTGGCCGTGACGACCGACGACCAGCACCTGCTGCTCGTCGCCTCGCCGGCCGGGATCGACCTCTCGCGGGACGCGGGCCGGACGTTCACGCGCGTGGCCACCACGACCGGCATCCGCGCGATCGCGTTTGACTTCCGCAACTGGCACCTCGCGTACGCGGCGGCGGCCGGCGGCCGGCTGCTGCGCTCCGACGACGGTGGCAGCACGTGGGAGGGCGGCTGAGGTTTCGATGGGGGGACCGTCCCGTGGGGAGGGTCCCCGCTTCTATCCCCCCGCGGCCACCGCGTGCACCAGCCACTCCGGCACGCGCACGGGGCGCATCCGCTCGCGGTCGACGCACGCGTGCCGCGTCTCGCCGCGCGTGCACACTCCGCGGACGTCGCGCAGCTCGTAACCGAAGGTGAAGCTCGCCCCGCGCACCGACGTGCAGGTGCACTCCACCGTGAACGTGTCGTCGAAGCGCAGGGCGCGCAGGTACGAGATGCGGGCCTCGACGACGACCATGTCCATGCCGCCGGAGTGCACCTCGGCGTAGCTGTGCCCGATCTCGCGCAGGTACTCGACGCGGCCGACCTCGAACCACGCCAGGTAGGCGGCGTTGTTGGCGACGCCCATCGCGTCGGTCTCGGAGAACCGCACCCGCAGGGGCACGGCGGTGCGGTGCCCTGCCAGTGCCATCTCCTAGCGGCCGCGCAGCGTTCGCCGCAGGAGCTTCAGGCCGTCGTCGGCCGCCTGCCGCGCCGCCGGCAGGGCGGGATGATCGGACAGGCGAGGGCGGGCGATGCCGCGCTCGGTCGCCTGGATCGAGATCCAGTCGCCCGCGGCGCCGCCGATCTCACGCGCGACTCCGCGGCGGCGGGCGTCGAGCATCCAGATCCCGGTCGCGAGCATCGTCTGGCGGGCGAACGGCCGCTTCCCGAGCGGCAGCTTGGTCAGCGCGACCTCGGCGATCAGGAGCTGGCCGACCTCGGTCTGGGCCATGTCGCCGAGCGCGGCCACGGCGGAGCGGAAGCGGCGGGTGGTGTGGTGGCGGCGGGCGCGCTGGGCGGCGTCGAGCTCGCTCGCGCCGTCGACGAACTCGCCCGCGCCCGCCGACGAGTCGGCGGCGGTGACCCAGGCGCGCCACCCGCCCTCGCCCCACGGCTGCAGGGACAGCTCGAGGTCGCGCTGGGCGAACCAGCGGCGGATGGCCTCGAGCTCGGCGGAGCTGTCGTTCCAGGTCACTCCCCCGAACGATACCGACGCCGATGCCGCTTCCGGGGGTCGCGTGACAGCCGACGGTCTTGATACCTTTAGGCATTGGAGCCTGGAAGAGTCAGGGAGGTCCAACAATGGACGATCGCAAGACCATCATCGATCGGGTCCTGGAGGCGACAGACGCGACCAAGAGCCGCGTCTCGCAAGGCGTCTCCGGGAGTCCGATGGTGTCCGCGACCAGGGAGCGCGCCGAGTCGGTGCGCCAGCGCGCCCAGTCGGCGGCGATGTCGCAGCTGAACCTGGTGACGCGCGAGGACGTTGCCCGTATCCAGGCGTCGCTCGACCGCATCGAGGCGGCCGTAAACGACCTGGCCAAGCGCGTCCCCGAGGCGCGGGCGGCCAAGCCGCGCGCCCCGCGGGCCAAGAGCACTCCGGCTCAGGGCGCCTGAGCCGGCACCCGCAGCCGCAGGGCCGCGGGCACGATGTCGAACGTCGCCGGCGTCACGCCGGGCTGCTCGCCGTCGGCCTCGATCGGCAGCGGTGACTCGGGCGCGACCACGACCCGGCGGGCGCGGCTGAAGTCCGCCTTGGGGTGGTTCACGTGCGTGCCGCGGTACAGGCGGTGCAGGTTCATGGCGAGGTCGGCCTTGCCCACGTCGCCCCAGACGAGCACGTCGAGGAGGCCGTCGTCGGGCTCGGCCATCGGCAGGATCTTCATGCCGCTGGCGAAGTAGCGGCAGTTGCCGACGATGACGTTGTTGCACATCTGGTCGATCTCGCGCTCGTCGATGCGGACGTGGAAGCGGTTGTTGTGGTATCCGAAGAACGTGGCGACGGCGCCCCACCCGAACGCGACGGTGGCGCCGAGCGGCTTGCTCGACCGGTTGACCCGCTCGGCCACGACGCCGGTCAGGCCGGCGCTCGCGATGTTGCAGTAGAGCCGGGACGCCTGCCCGCCGTCGGGCGCCGTGTAGCTGACCCGGCCGAGGTCGACCGTGCGCACCGCGCCCCGGGCAGCGACCTCCAGGGCCGCGTCGGTGTCCTTCGGGATCCGGAACGTGCGGGCGAAGTCGCCGCCGCTGCCGCGCGAGACGATCGCGAGCTCGGCCGTGGGCGAAACCGCCTCGGCGCCGTCGTAGAAGCCGTTTGCGACCTCGGACACCGTGCCGTCGCCGCCGACTGCGATCACGAGCTGCGCGCCGTCGCGCAGCGCCTGGCGGGTGAGGTCGGGCGCGTGGCCGGGCGCCTCGGTCAGGCGCGCCTCGACGTCCAGGCCATGCTCGGACGCCCGCCGGGCGATCTCGGGCCAGCGCTGCGCCGTGCGGCCGTTCGCCGAGGCTGGATTCACGATCATCACCGCCTGCATGTCTTCTAGCGCTCGTCCACGGCCGCGAGCAGGGCGAGCCGCGTCATCCGCTCCACCGCGGCGGCGAGCTCGGCGTCGGAGATGCGGACGAACTCGTCGCCGTGGATCAGGTCGGACACCGTGAGCAGACAGGCCGCCTCGACACCGCGGAGCGCCGCGATCGTGAACAGCACGGCCGCCTCCATCTCAACGGCGAGCACTCCGCGCGCCGCCCAGCGCTTGTGCCGGTCGGGGTCGGGGTCATAGAACGTGTCGGAGCTCGCGATCGGGCCGACGTGCGGGCGCAGGTCGAGCCCCTTGGCGGCGTGGATCAGGCCGTGGGTGACGCCGAAGTGCGCGGTCGGCGCGTGCGCCTCGCCGCCGGTGAAGCGAAGCGCCGTCGAGTCGCCCGGCACCGCCGAGAGCGCCACGACGAGATCGCCGAGCGCGAGGTTCGGCTGCAGCCCGCCGCAGGTGCCGACCCGGATGAGGCGCGTCGACCCGAGCTGAATCAGCTCCTCGATCACGATCGCCGCGCTGGGACAGCCCATGCCGGTCGACTGCACCGAGACCGGCCGGCCCTCGAACGTGCCCGTGAAGCCGAGCATCCCCCGCTCGCCGTTCACCTGCCGGGCGTCGTCCATGAACTCGCGCGCGATCCGCTGGGCGCGCAGCGGATCGCCCGGCAGGAGCACCGCCGGTGCGTAGTCGCCCTTCTCTGCGCGCAGGTGGATCGGCACGGCCGCAGAGCTTACCGTGCGTCGGCCGCGACGCCGAGCGCGACGCCGTGGAGCGTGTAGCCGGCGCCCGCGCGAAACGGCTCGATCGCCTCCCGCACCTCGGCGATCAGCGCCTCGCGCTGCGGCGCCGACAGCGTCGGCAGCAGCCGTGCGAGGCCGCCGTTCAGCGACGACTGCGCCCGCCAGTAGGCGTCGAAGTCGGGATACGACCACTCGACCGGGATCGGCTCGACCGCCTCGAGGCCGAAGCCGGCGCCGGTCACCAGCCGACCGACCAGCTCGGGATCACCGAGCGCGAACATGCCGGGGCCGCCCGGCGGGCTCGGCGGCAGGTCGGTGCGGCTCTCGAGCACGTCCCAGAGTGTGGTCGCCCACGCGTTCTCGGCGGCCGCCCCCCAGACCGCGAAGGCGAGCCTGCCCCCGGGCCGCAGCACGCGGCGCGCCTCGCGGAACGCCGCCTCGCGATCGGCGACCAGCATGAAGGCGAACCGGCAGACGATGCGGTCGACCGCGCCGTCGGAAAGGTCGAGCGACTCGGCGTCGAGCAGCCGGAACTCGACGTTCGCGATCCCTGCTGCGGCCGCCGCGCGCCGGGCCGCCTCGACCATCCCCCGCGCGCGGTCGGACAGGATCACCGTCCCCGCCCCGTCGAGCGCGCCCGCAACCGCGAGGCCGACATCTCCGGTACCGGAGGCGAGTTCGAGCACCGTTGCGGCGGATGCGAGCTCGAGGTGCTCGATCAGCCAGGCGGTGATGGGCCCGCCCATCTCGCGCAGCCGCTCGCGCTCGGACTCCCAGCCGGCGGCGGCCTGTTCCCAGTTGAGCGCGCTGCGCTTGCGGTACTCGTCGGCCGCGGCGCGGCTGGTAGCTTCTTGGTCGTGCACACCGAGACATTCGCCGTCGGCGGTCTGCGTGTCAACCTGGCGGTGTGGGGGCAGGGGCCCGCGGTGGTGCTGCTGCACGGCCTGACCGGCTCGCGCGCCTATCTGCGGCCGTTCGCCGAGCGGCTGGGGCGGACGCACCGGGTGGTCGCCGTCGACCTCCCCGGGCACGGCGGCTCGGACATGCTGGCGCCGTTCACGTTCCCGGCCGCGGCGTGTCTCATGGCCGATGCCGTTGCCCGGCTGGGCGTCGAGCGGCCCGCGGTGATCGGGCACTCGTTCGGCGCGCCGCTCGCGGTGGCCTGGGCGGCCGAACGTCCCGTGGCGGGCATCGTCGCGTGCTCGCCGGTGGGGATGATCCCGCTCGAGCTGCGCCGGGCGCGGTGGGTGCTCCCGTTCCACCGTGCGGTGGCGGCCACCGAGCCGGTGTGGGGCCGGGCGGCGGTGTCACTGGCGCTGCCGAGGCGGCTCGTGTTCGGCTGGTTCGTCGGCATGGCCGGCCTGGACGGCGTGGATCCGGCGATGGGCCGGGCGATGGTGCGCGACGCCGCCGCGGCGGCCGACGTGGTGACCGGCGTCCTGCCGGCGCTTCGCACCCTCGATCTGGCCGGGATGTGCGCCGGCATCGACGTTCCGGCGCTCGTGATCTGGGGCGATCGCGACCGGGGCGGATGGGAGAGCGGACCGCCGCTGGCAGCGGCGCTGCACGCGCCCGAGCTCGTCCTGCCCGGCGTCGGCCACATGCCCATGCTCGAGGCGCCGTACGCGTTCTCGGTCGCCGTGGCCGAGTTCCTCTCGGCTACGGTGCCCGCATGATCCCGGCCTCGCGCTCCGACCCGTGGCACTGCCGCGAGTGCGCCCTGCCGTACGAGCTTGCGCTGCGCTCGCTCGAGGTGGGGCTCGTCCGCCTCGCCACCCACGGCGAGGCGGGGTTCCGGCTCGGCAGCGAGGGGATCGAGGCCGAGGTCGTGCCGCTGCTTGCGCCGTGCGCATGCGGCGGCCGCCTGGAAAGGGGACTGTCCCCGGATGGGGACGCTCCCCGGGTTGCCGGGTTCGACCAGGCCGCGCTGCGCCCGCTTGCCGAGCGGGGATGGGCGGTGCTGGAGGCGAGCACGGACCCGCGCCTCGAGCGTCTGCGTGCGCTGTGGCGCTCGCGCGCGCTCGTCCTGCTCGGCCGAGCCGCCGAGCTCACCCGCGAGCAGCAGCTCGAGCTGCGCCTCGAGGGGCGCCTGGCCGGCCTGCAGGACGACATCGAGCGCGCCCGCTCGGCGGGCGACGAGGAGGCCGCGCAGGCCGCCCACGCCCGCTACATCGAGCTTGGCACGACCTTCATGCGCCGGTTCGTGCTGGTCGGAGATGGCCGCCCCGGAACCCCTGGCTAGTCGCGTCGCGGCATACATCGCCGAGCACGCGCTGCTCGAGCCGGGCGAGCCTGTGCTCGTGCTCGTGTCCGGCGGTGCCGACTCGGTCTGCGCCTGGGGGGTGCTGCGCGGGCTCGGCTACGCCGCCGAGGCGCTGCACGTCGAGCACGGCCTGCGCGGCGCCGACGGCCTGGCCGACGCCGCCCACTGCGCCGGGCTCGGCGCCGAGGTCGTCGCGGTCGATGTCGCGGCCGGGGCGAACGTCGAGGCGCGCGCCCGCGAGGCCCGCTACGCCGCCGCTCGCGAGCACGCGGACGGTCGTCCAATCGCGACCGGCCACACGCTGTCCGACCAGGCCGAGACGGTGCTCTACCGGCTCGTCTCGTCGTCGGGCGCGCGGGCGATCCGGGCGATGCGGCCGAGCGCGGGCGGGATCGTGCGGCCGCTCCTGTGCGCCACCGCCGTCGAGACGCGGGAGTGGTGCGACGCACAGGGGGTCGCGCCGCGCGAGGACGCGACCAACACCGACACCCGCCTGCGCCGCAACCTGATCCGGCGCGATGTGATGCCGGCGCTGCGCCGCGTCCACCCCGGGGCCGAGGTCAACCTGGCCCGTTCCGCGGAGCTCCTGGGCGAGCTGGACGAGCTCCTGCGCGAGCTCGCGGGCGAGCACGTCGAGCCGCGCATCGATCTGCACGGCCTCGACGACATGCCGCGCGCATTGCGGGTGCTCGTCCTGCGCGAGGCCGCCGAGCGCGCAGCGGGGCGGCCGCTGCGGCTGCCGCGCGCGCTCACGGCCAAGCTCGAGGCGATGGCCGAGCGGCGCACCGGCGTGGAGCGGCTGTCGCTCGGCCGCGACCTCGAGGCGGTGCGCGACCGCTCGACCATCGCGTTCGTCCCGCCTGGGACCCGGTATCCTCCGCCGGGATGAATGTCGAGCAGACCGGCCTCGAACGCGATCCGCTGATCGCCGAGGTGCTCGTCGAGGCCGATGCGGTGCGGGCGCGGGTCGACGAGCTGGGCGAGGAGCTCTCGCGCGACTACGCCGGTCTCGACCCGTTGCTCGTGGGCGTGCTCAAGGGCGCCGTGTTCTTCCTGGCCGACCTGGTGCGGCGGATCACGGTGCCGTGCGAGATCGACTTCATGGCCGTCTCGAGCTACGGCAACAGCACCGACTCCTCCGGCGTCGTGCGGATCCTGAAGGATCTCGAGGCCAACATCGAAGGCCGCCACGTGATCGTGATCGAGGACATCGTCGACTCCGGCCTGACCCTGTCCTACCTGCTGCGGAGCCTGCGTGCGCGCCGGCCCGCGTCGCTCGAGGTGTGCGCGCTTCTGACCAAGCCCGCCCGGCGCAAGGCGGACATTGTGTGCCGCTACGTCGGCTTCGAGATCCCCAATCGGTTCGCGATCGGATACGGGCTCGACTTCGCCGAGCGCTACCGCGGCCTGTCCTACGTCGCCGCCCTCGACGAGTCGAAGCTGCCCGACGAGTTCGAGTAGCCTCCAGGCTTCAGGATGGGCGGGTGGGTGCCGATACGGGGCTTGGCGAAAACACCGTGGTATCGTTCGGTCCCGTATTGAGACTCCCGGCGACCGCGGGCAGGGCCGTCCGAATCTATCCCCGGGGGAAGTAGGCGAGAGGCGTCGTGAACAGACTTTTCAAGAGCGCACTTTTCCCGATTCTGGTCGTGCTGGTGCTCGCGTTCTTCGCACTGAAGATCGTGAACTCGTCGAGCAGCGGTCCCAGCAAGAACTGGTCGACGCTCACCGCCGCCACCGACGCGGGCAAGGTCACCTACATCAAGCCTGACCTCGCCGGCAACAGCGTCGCGTACAAGGTCGGGCCGAACACCTACAGCGTCGGCATCCCGTCGATCCAGCTCCTGAACGACGAGCTGAACGCGGTGAAGAAGCTGCCGCCCGGCACCGTCACCATTGACGGCGCCAAGACCGGCGGCTCGCCGTGGTGGAGCGCGCTGATCACGATCCTGCCCTTCCTGCTGTTCTTCGTGTTCTGGATCTTCCTGATGAACCAGATGCAGGGCGGCGGCTCGAAGGTGATGAGCTTCGGCAAGAGCCGCGCCAAGCGGATGTCGGTCGACTCGCCCAAGATCACGTTCAAGGACGTCGCCGGCGTGGACGAGGCGGTCGAGGAGCTGCAGGAGATCAAGGAGTTCCTCGAGAACCCGAAGAAGTTCCAGGCCCTGGGTGCGCGCATCCCCAAGGGCGTGCTTCTGTTCGGCCCTCCCGGCACCGGCAAGACGCTGCTCGCCCGGGCTGTCGCCGGCGAGGCCGGCGTGCCCTTCTTCTCGATCTCCGGCTCCGACTTCGTCGAGATGTTCGTCGGCGTCGGCGCGAGCCGTGTGCGCGACCTGTTCGAGCAGGCCAAGCAGAACTCGCCGTGCATCATCTTCATGGACGAGATCGACGCAGTCGGCCGCCATCGCGGCGCCGGCATGGGCGGCGGCCACGACGAGCGCGAGCAGACGCTGAACCAGCTGCTCGTCGAGATGGACGGCTTCGAGATGAAGGACAACGTGATCCTGATCGCGGCCACCAACCGGCCCGACATCCTCGACCCGGCCCTGCTGCGCCCCGGCCGCTTTGACCGCCAGGTCGTCGTCGACCGGCCCGACCGCGTCGGCCGCAAGAAGATCCTCGAGGTGCACAGCCGCGGCAAGCCGATGGCGCCGGCCGTCGACATCGAGGCCCTGGCCGGCCAGACGCCCGGGTTCACGGGCGCCGACCTCGCCAACCTCGTGAACGAGGCCGCGCTGCTCGCCGCCCGCAAGGGCAAGAAGCAGATCGAGAACCTCGAGCTCGAAGAGGGCATCATGCGCGTCATCGCCGGGCCCGAGAAGAAGACCCGGCTGCTGTCGCCCAAGGAGCGCGAGATCACCGCCGTGCACGAGATGGGCCATGCGCTCGTCGGCCACTTCCTCGAGCACAACGACCCGGTGCACAAGATTTCGATCGTCGGCCGCGGCATGGCGCTCGGCTACGTCGTCACGCTCCCGTCCGAGGACAAGTTCATGCGCTCGCGCGCGGAGCTGCTCGACGGTCTGGCCAAGAACCTGGGCGGGCGCACGGCCGAGGAGCTCGTGTTCGGCGAGGTCACCACCGGCGCCGAGGACGACCTGAACAAGACGACCGACACCGCCAAGCGCATGGTCACGCGCTGGGGTATGTCCGAGAAGCTCGGCCCGCGCACGTTCGGCCGCGACTCGAGCCAGCCGTTCCTCGGCCGCGACTTCGGGCACGAGGCCGACTACTCCGAGGAGATCGCGCGCGAGATCGACGACGAGATCCGCCGCATCGTCGAGCAGGCGCACGAGCGCGCCCGCGAGGTGCTCGGCACAAGCATCGACGAGCTGAACCGCATGTCGAAGATCCTGATCCAGTACGAGACCTTCGACGCGAGCCAGTTCCAGCGCCTGCTCGCGGGCGAGGCCCCCGAGGATGTGTTCGTCGATCAGGAGCCCAAGCCTGTCGAGACGCCCGCCGAGGAGCCGCGCAAGGAGTCGTCGCGGCCGCGTGGGCTCGGCCTGCCGCTCCCGGGCAACATCGCCTCCGGCCAGCCGCCGGAGTCTCCGCAGCCCTCCTGATCCTCACCGCCTGCCCCGCGTAGATCCCCGGATCGACGCCGCAGATCCCTGGAAAGGGGGGGACGGCCGTGACCCGTGACTGCCGATCACGTGCACAGCCGTCCATCTGCTCTCGAGGGGTCACGCGTTGCGCTTCGTCCGGGTCTCATTCACTCTTGCCGTGGTCGGCTTCGCCGGCCTCGTCCCCGCCCAGCAGGCCTTCGCGACGAAGCCCGCCATCGCCGGGCCGATCGCGTCGTACCGCTGTCCGCCTGTGCCGATGTGGTGCTCGCGGACGGTGAAGCCGGGGATCCTGCTCACCCGCTGGCGGGCGACGATGCGCTCCGGCTCCACGCAGAACCTCTACAAGCTGTCGTGGCGGCTGGGCGATCCGCACGTGCGCCTGATGGCCGCCGCGCTCAACCCGCCGAGGTCGTCCGGCGACATCCCGCTCGGCACCATCTCGCACTGGGCCGCGACGAGCGGCGTCTCGGGCCTGCTCGGCGCGATCAACGGCGACTTCTTCAGCGA
Organism: uncultured Actinomycetes bacterium; assembly: GCA_963825325.1. GTDB lineage: Bacteria > Actinomycetota > Thermoleophilia > Gaiellales > JAICJC01 > JAICJC01. Next base: position 95,673 of record CAWGSU010000001.1, on the reverse strand, counting down.
GGTCGGCTGGAGCGCAGTCGGCCACCCCAGCGGGATGCTCGTCCAGTCGCGCAACGTCGTCGCGTTCGGCAGCGGCGGCGCCGGCGTCGGCTACGAGCCGGACGGCCGCATGATCATGGGCAACCCCACGGCCAAGCCCGTCAAGCTGATGCTGGGCCATGGCCTGACGGCCACGATCGCCGCGTTCGACCCGGGCTCGAGCCTGGGCGGCATCAAGCGCGACCAGGTCGTCGTGAAGACCGATCACACCGCTCCCCAGAACATCCCGGCCGGTTGGCACGGCTACATCGTCGGCGGCGGATCGGCGCCGGACCCGTTCCCGAACATGCTGCGCGGCAACGCTCAGACCAAGAATCCGTCCGGAAACGACGTGTCCGAGCAGGTGGCCGGGTTCCGCTTCGGCGACGGCGGGGGTGCGGTCGCGACCGTGACACTGCGGATCGTGCCGGCGACCACCAACCCTGTCACGCTCGGCCCGGGCCAGGAGCTCGTGATGGCGATCGCGCCGACGGCGCAGTACCCGTCACCGCCCGCCGACCTCGCCCTCACCCGCCTCGCGGACAACTCCCAGCTCGTCAGGATCACGGTCGACGCCACGCCGTGGAGCACGGTGCAGGACGTGATGGGCGGGAAGCCGCAGCTCGTGAAGAACGGCCGGGTGGCCTACCCGGTCGCCAACGTCGATCCGCCGATGATGTCGGGCGACGGCTGGCAGTGGGACTACCCGCACTGGCGGCCTGCGCTGGCCGAGACCAGCACGCGCGGCTGGATGATCATCACCGGCGGCGTCCACTACGGGAACGGTGTGTACGGCTGGAACTGGGGCAAGATGCTCGTCCAGCTCGGCGCCCGAAACGCAATGGGCTTCGACAACAACTCCTCGACGGAGCTCTTTGCGCCCCACTACGGCAAGTGGTCGTTCTCGCCGGGCTGGGAGCGCGAGATCACCGAGGCCACCGCCCTCACCTACCACTAGGTCGCTAGTCTGCGCGGCGTGCAGCCGCTCCGCGACCGCTTTCCCGCTCCGGCCGTGATGGGAGTGGTGAATGTGACCCCGGACTCGTTCTCGGACGGGGGTGCGTTCCTCGACCCCGACGCGGCCGTCGCGCACGGCATCGAGCTCGTCTCCGAGGGCGCCGATCTGCTCGACGTCGGCGGCGAGTCGACGCGGCCGGGCTCCGACCCGGTGCCCGTCGAGGTCGAGCTCGAGCGGGTGCTGCCGGTCATCCACCGGCTGGCGCACGAGACCGATGTGCCGATCGCGATCGACACCGTAAAGGCCGAGGTGGCCGAGCAGGCGATCCGTGCCGGTGCAGGCTTCGTGAACGACGTCTCCGCCTTGCGGCACGACCCGGCCATGGCCGGAGTGGTCGCCGAGGCGGGCGTGCCCGTCTGCCTCATGCACATGCTGGGCGAGCCGAAGACCATGCAGCGCGATCCGCGCTACGGTGACGTCGTGGCCGACGTGGCGGCGTTCCTGACCGAACGGGTCGGCTTTGCCCGCTCGGCCGGGATCGCGTCCGACCAGATCTGCGTCGATCCCGGCATCGGGTTCGGCAAGACCGCCGCGCACAACTGGGCGCTCCTGCGCCACCTCGACCGGATCGCCGCGATCGGCCCGCCGGTACTCCTGGGCGCCTCGCGCAAGTCGTTCCTGGGCCGGCTCGTCGACGAGCCCGAGGAGGGGCGGGAGTTTGCGACGGTGGCCGTGAATCTGGACGCCGTGCGCCGCGGCGCCTGGATGCTGCGTGTCCACGCCGTCAAGCCCACGCGCGACGCGCTCGCCGTCGCCGCGGCGATCGAGGCCGCCGGGTGAGCGCGCCGGCGATCGAGATCCGCGGCCTGCGCGTGTTCGCACACCACGGCGTGCTCGACTTCGAGCGCGAGCGCGGACAGACGTTCGTGATCGACGTGTGGCTGCGGTGCTCGTCGGCCGTGGCGGAGACGAGCGACGCACTGGCCGACGCGGTCGACTACGCGGCGGCGTGCGAGCGCGTCGTCGCGCTCGCCACGGGCGGCCCGTACCGGCTGCTCGAGCGGCTCGCGGCCGCGATCGCCGACGACCTGCTGGACGGCTTCCCGGTGGAGGCGGTGCGCGTCCGGGTGGCGAAGCCGCATGCCCCGATCACGCACGACCTGGCCGAGGTGGCGGTGACGGTCGAGCGCGTGCGCGGGGCCGAGTGACCAGCTCGGCCGCGCAGGGTATCGGCCGCCACGTTCTGCCCGTATAACGGATTCATGGACGGTATGCGGATCGTGGTGGTCGAGGACCAGCCACTGTTCCGGCGCGGCTTGATCGATCTGCTCGACGCCGAAGGGTTCCGGGTGGACGGATCGGCCGGCACGGTGCGGGAGGCGATGGACGTCGTCTCGGCCCGCATGCCCGACATCGTCCTCATGGACCTGCAGCTCACCGACGGCAGCGGCATCGACGCCACCCGGCGTCTGTATGAGCTGTACGGCGAGCGCGTGCGCGTGGTCATGCTGAGCGAGTCGCGCGACCCCGCCGACATGATCGCGGCCGTCCGCGCCGGCGCAGTGGGCTATCTGACCAAGGATCAGGCGCCGGAGCGGCTGGCGGCGGCGCTGCGCGGCGTCCTGCGCGGCGAGGCGGCGCTCTCGCGGCGGATGGCCGCCCACCTGATCGCCGACGTGCGCGACACCCAGCGGCGCATGCTGCTCGCGACGAAGCTCCCGCACCGGGAGCGGCTGACGCCGCGCCAGCTCGAGATCCTGCAGCTGATCGCCGCCGGCGAGACGACCACCCAGATCGCCCGGCGGCTGTTCCTCTCGCCGGAGACCGTGCGGTGGCACGTGAAGGCGATTCTGCGCAAGCTCAAGGCCCGTACGCGCGCCGAGGCCGCGGCGGCCCTGCGCGAAGTGATGGTCTGACGAGCCTTCGGGCCGGCGTCAGCCGCCCGCGCGCATCGTCTCGGCAGCCCAGCGCACGATCCACACCGACACGGTGAGGCAGTACGTGATGACGGCGCACGCGGCCGCGATCGCGGCGGCCTGGCCGGCCGCCCCGGAGACGAAGGTCGCGATGCCGACGAGCAGCGGCCGCATGAGGAGGAAGGCGAACACGCCGCCGATCCCGAGGTGGATCGTCGTGCGCCGCAGCTCCCGCGGGCGCAGGTTCGGGTAGCGGGCATCGGCCCAGATTGCGAGCGCCGCAGGGCAGAGTACGAGCACGACGGCGAGTTCCATGAGGGTCAACATGGCAACATCCTTGATCCGAGCTTGGAGCGGTCGGCGGCCCAACGCAAGGCCGTCCCGACCAGACCATCGGCAAATGTGAGCAATCCGTAAAGGTGATCTGTGAAAAGTGCCCCCGGAGGGGTGAAGCGCGCGTACGTGGGGTTCGGTGCCAACCTCGGCGACCCTGCTAACACGCTGCGCGCCGCCGCCGTCAGGGTCGGTGAGCGGGCCGGCGCGGTCACCGCCGGATCGCGCATCTACCGCAGCACGCCGGTCGGCCTGGTTGACCAGCCCGACTTCCGGAACGCCGTTGCGGCGGTGCAGACCGCGCTTCCGGCCGAGCGGCTGCTCGCCGAGCTGAACGCCGTCGAGGCGGAGTTCGGCCGTGTGCGCGAGGTGCGGTTCGGGCCACGCACGCTCGACCTCGACCTGATCTGGTACGAGGGCGAGGAGCGCGAGGACGCACATCTGACCCTCCCGCACCCGCGCGCGCACGAGCGGGAGTTCGTCCTGCGGCCGCTGGCGGAGCTCGCGCCCGGCCTGGTGCTGCGCGGTGCGACCGTGGCCGAGTGGCTTCGGGGGCTCGCCCCCCAGGGGGTCGAGGCGACTGCCGAGACGCTCATGTAGACGCGCACCGGAGCCGATGACGGATGTATGACCGACGTGGCGGCCACCCCGATCGCGCGCATCTCCGACCTCTTCACCATCGTCGGCTCGCGCCTGATCCCGACGCTGCTTTTCACGACGATGGCGACCGTTTCGCTGCTCGGCGTCGGCAGCGCGCCCAGCCCGAGCGCGGCCGTCTTCCACGCGCTCTCGGCCACGCTCTGGGGCCTCTTCATCGTCCTCATCAACATCCGCCCGGCGCCGCTGCGGCGCAACCGTTCCGCGGTCGGAGTGATCGTGGCGCTGCTGTCGCAGCTGGCGGTGATCGCCGTCGGCCTCTTCGGCGCCCGCACCGACGGCGGGGTGGCCGTGCTCGCATCCGACGTGCTCCTGATCGCGGGCCTCGCCTTCGCGATCGGCTCGGTCGCGGTGCTCGGGCGCTGCTTCGGCATCCTGCCCGACGTGCGCGGCCTCGTCACCCATGGCCCCTACCGCTACGTGCGCCACCCGCTTTACCTCGGCGAGCTGACGGCTGTCCTCGGGATCGTGCTCGGCTCGCGGCAGCCGCTGTGGGCGGGCGCGACCTGGATCGCGTGCCTGGGGCTGCAGCTTGCCCGCACCGGCTACGAGGAGCGCAATATCAGCGCCGAGTTCCCGCAGTACGCCGAGTACGCGGCGCGGACGAAGCGGCTCATCCCCGGCATCATCTGAGCCGGCGCGGGGCACATTAGACTCCCGGCATGTCCTACATTGAAGACCTCGAGGAGTTCGACGCCGAGCTCGAGCTCCGGCTGAAGCGCGAGTACGCCACCGTGTTCGGGCTGTTCCGCTACTGCGTGCTCACCGCCGAGGCCACGTACCTGTGCAACCGGCTCGAGATGGAGACGGCCAACTCGCCGGCGTACCCGCTCGTGCACCTGACGATGGAGGACGTCTGGGTCTGGGACAAGAACCGGCCCAGCCGCATCATCCCCCGCGCCGAGGTGCATACCACCCAGGACGTCACCGTCGAGGAGCTCAAGCCCGAGACCGAGATCGACACGACCTTCCCGCCCGGCTTCGAGCTCAGCGATGAGTGATGCTGCTCGCGCTCGACGTCGGTAACACGCAGACCGTCGTCGGGCTCTACGACGGCGAGGAGCTGCGTGAGCACTGGCGCACCACCACCGTGCGGACACACACGGGGGACGAGCTTGCCCTGATGCTGGTCGGGCTGCTCGAGCTGCGCGCCCACACGCTGCGGTCGATCGATGCGATGGTGGTCGCCTCGAGCGTGCCCCAGCTCGCGGTCGAGTACGCCGCGATGAGCCGCGAGCATCTGGGCAGGGAGGCGCTCGTTGTCGGCCCCGGCGTGCGAACCGGCATCGCGCTGCGCGTCGACAACCCGCTCGAGGTCGGCCCCGACCGGGTCGCAAACAGCGTCGCCGCGCACGCGAAGTACGGCGGGCCGTGCATCGTCGTCGACTTCGGCACCGCCATCAACTTCGACGTCGTCTCGGCCGCCGGCGAGTTCATCGGCGGCGCGATCGCCCCGGGGCTGCAGGTGGCGCTCGACGCGCTCGGCGACCGGGCGGCGCGGCTGCAGAAGGTCGAGCTCGTCGCCCCGGTGCGGGCGATCGGGACGAACACGAACACGAACGTCCAGTCGGGTGCCGTGTTCGGATGGGCGGGGCTCGTGGACGGGCTCGTGCGCCGGTTCCGGGCGGAGCTCGGTGCCGAGGCGACCACGGTCGCGACGGGCGGCCTCGCGGGGCTCGTCGCGCCCCACTGCGAGACCGTCGAGCACGTCGAGCAGTGGCTGACGCTCGAGGGCCTGCGCCTGATCTTCGAGCGCAACCGCTGAATAGAACGGGCCAGGCCCGTTCTATTCAGGCCAGGCGGGCGATGACGGTGCCGGCGCCGTCCACGGCGACCGCGGTCGGCACGATGCCGATCCCGTACTTGCGCGCCAGGTCGGGCCGGCCGCGGACATCGACCGTGACGACCGTGCGGCCGGCGTCGCGCAGGCGCCGCTCGAGCGTGTGGCACTCCGAGCACAGCGGATGGGTGAACTGGACGACCGTCTCGCCGGTCGCACCGCCCGCGATGCCGACGTCCGCCGGGTCGACGCGGCGCAGCTCGCCATGGCCGATACCGCGCAGGCGCGCGCCCAGGCGGTAGATCTCACATCCCGTGCAGAAGCCGGTCACGGCCGCGAGCAGCGCGAGTGCCGCGACGAGCAGCGCCAGCGCCCAGCCGAGCGTGTGCAGGCCGGCGGCGTTCGCGACGGTCGCGGCGGTCAGCACGACGAGCCCGATCGTGTTCGCGAAGCGCGGCGCGCGCGCGTCCTCGAGCTCGCCCTCGCCGAGCCGCGGCTGCACGAGCTCGAAATAGGCCACGCACGGCAGGCAGTACCGCCGGCCAAGCGTGAGGCCGAGCGCGAACTGGAGCGCGAGCAGGCCGAGCAGGGGCCACCATCCGGTCAGGAACGCGACCAGCGCGAGGCTGCCGATCACCGCCTGGTTGAAGCGCGGAGCGCGAGCGTCGATCACGTCCAGGTCGCGGTAGGGGTGTGCGAGTCGCTCTGCCACTTTGGATCCAAACTCTAGCGCCTGCGACTTCCTTGACATATACATCGACAGACGGTATATATCGCCGTATGGGAAACGCGATGCAGCCGATGCGCGAGCCGACGTACTTCACGCTCGCCGCGCTGCTCGACGGCCCGCTGCACGGCTATGCGATCGCCAAGCGCGCGGAGGAGGTCTCCGACGGGCGTGTGCGGCTGACCGCCGGGACGCTCTACGCGGCCCTCGAGCGCCTGCTGGAGCGCGGGCTCGTTGCCGTCGAGGGCGAGGAAGTCGTGAGCGGCCGCGCCCGCCGCTACTACCGCCTGACGCAGGCCGGCAGGAAGGCGCTCGAGGCCGAGGCGGCACGGCTGCGCTCGGCCGCCTCGGTTGTCGTCTCGCGGATGGCGATCGCCGTGCCGGAGCCTTCTTGATGACCGCCGCCGAACGCACTTACCGGCTTGCACTGCGCGCATACCCGGCCGCCTACCGCGCCGAGCGCGGCCCCGAGATCCTGGCCACGCTCGCCGAGATGCAGGGCGATCGCCGCCGTCCGGAGGCGCGTCAGGTTGTCGCGCTCATCGCGGGCGGGGTGCGCGCCCGCGAGGCCGTGACCACCGGAGGCACCACCGCCGGCATGTGGGCCGAGGGCTGCCGTCTGGCGGCATTCGTCCTGCTCCTGCTGGCCGCGCTCCGGAGCTTGTACGTGGTGGCCGCCGACGTCTGGTTCTCGCAGTTCGGCATGGCGCACTCGTTCACTCCAGCCTTCGCCATGAGCATGACCGGGCTGGCGCGTACGACGGCCGCCGTCATGTTCCCGTGGATCGCCGCCGCGGCGCTCGGCCGCGGGCGCATGCGGGTCGCGATGGCGGGCGCGGTCGCGAGCTTCGCCCTCTTCTTCACGCGCTCCATGCCCGCACTCGGCTCCGGCGTCGCGTTCGTCCAGGCGATCGCGCTCGCCGAGGCGATCCTCCTGGCCACGCCGATCGTGCTGCTCTGGGTGGCGCATCGCCGGCCCGGCAGGACCACCCCGCGCTATTCACCGGCGTGGCTGCTCGTGCCGCCGCTGCTCGCGGTGCTCGAGCTCAACGGCTACTACGTCTCGACGATCACGGTCGCGCCGCTCGCCGTGCTCGTCGTCGGGTGGTTCGCGGCGGCCCGCCTGAGCCCGCACCTGGCGGTGGCGGCCTTCGCCGTGCTCGTCCCCGTGATCGCCTTCCTCGTCCCGTTCGCCGTCACCGAGCAGCAGTACGACTACACCGTCGCGCTCACGGCCGGATCGGTCGCCGTCGCGCTGGCGTCGCTCGCGTCTGCGATCGCGCTCGGCGGCGACGCCGAGGCCGGCGACCGCCGCGTGTAATCATCCGCGGGTGAGCGTGCACCGGTTCGAGGCCGTGCTCGGCGCCGACGCGCGCGACCTGCCCGGGGTCGTCGTTCCGGCCGACGTGGCGGCGGCGATGGGTGGACGGGCGCGCATCCCGGTCGCCGGCACAATCAACGGGGTGCCCTTCCGCGGGTCGACGATGCCGATGGGCGACGGCCGCCACTGTGTCGGGTTCCGCAAGGACGTGCGGGCGCGCGCCGGCGGCGTCGACGCGGGTGACACCGTCGCGATCGAGATCAGCCGCGACGACGCCCCCCGCACGGTCGCCGTGCCGGACGATCTTGCGACGGCGCTCGCCGCCGACCCGGCGGTGCGGGCGGCGTTCGACGCGATGTCCTACACGCACCGCAAGGAGTGGGCCGCCGCCGTTGCCGGCGCCAAGCGCCCGGAGACGCGCACGTGGCGCGTCGCTCAGGCCGTCGCGGCGGCCCGGGTGCGCATCGGCTAACGCCGGCGGGGCGGGTGGCTTCTTGACGTCGCACCTATCGAAAGATATGTTTCGAAACATGTCTTTCGATGAGCGTAGACTGACCGATGCCAGGGTGATGCGCGCCATGGCCCACCCGACCCGCATCGACCTGATGGAGCTCGTCGCCCGCGAGGGCGAGCTCACCGCCACCGAAGCCGGCCAGAGGCTTGGGTTGACGCCGGGCAACTGCTCGTTCCACCTGCGTCAGCTGGCCAAATACGGCTTCGTCGAGGAGGGCGAGCCGCGGCCCGGGAGGGCACGGCCGTGGCGGATCGGCTCGGTGCGCCACAGCTGGGACGAGACGGGGGCGGACTCCGAGACCGACGCGGCCGCGCAGGCGCTCACCTCGGTCGTGCTCGACCGCGACGTCGCCCGTCTGCACGCATGGATCTCGGGCAGGCGCGAGGCCGGCCCGGCATGGCGCAAGGCAGCGTTCCTCGGCGATTCGCTCATGTACCTGACCCGCGAGGAGCTCGCGGCGCTCGGCGAAGCGATCATGGAGCAGGTGCTCGCGTACAGCGATCGCATCGATCCGGACCGGCGGCCCGACGGCGCCGTCCCCGTGCAATTCCTGACCGCCGGCTTCCCGCTGCCCCCCACGGCGACGGGCAACTGATCCGATGCGCGCGCTGCTTCGGGACCGTGACGTACGACTGCTGATGATCGGCCAGTCGCTGTCGCTCTTCGGCGATCGCGCGATGTTCCTGGTGCTGGGGATCTGGGTGAAGACCCTGACCGGGTCAAACGCGCAGGCGGGGGCCGTGTTCTTCGTCCTCGCGGTGCCCGGGCTGATCGCTCCGGTGTTCGGGCTCGCGGTCGACCGCATGCGCAAGCGACCGCTCATGATCGCGACCGACATCGCGATCGGCCTCGTCCTGCTCAGCCTGCTCTTCGTGCACGGCCGGGACGACGTCTGGATCATCTATGCCGTCACCGCACTCTACGGCGCGGCGGGCTACATGTTCGCCTCGGCGCAGTCGGCGCTCCTGACGGTGATGCTGCCGCCGGAGCGGCTGGGCGAGGCGAACGCGGCGCTGCAGTCCTTCAGCGAGGGCGCGCGGCTGATTGCGCCGCTGATCGGTGCGGGTCTCTTCGCCGCCGTCGGCGGGGGTGCGGTCGCGGCCCTGGACGCGGCCACGTTCGCCGCGTCGGCGATCTGCCTGGGGGCGCTGCGACTGCGCGAGGAGCGTCCAGCGCCGCCCGAGCACCACATCCTGGCGCAGGTCGCCGCGGGCGTCGTTCACATCGCCCGCAGCCCCGGGCTGCGCCGGATCGTGACGGTCACCGGCGTCGCCCTGCTCGTCGTCGGCTTCATCGAGACGGCGATCTTCGCCGTCCTGCAGTACGGGATCCACCGGCCGCCGGCGTTTCTGGGCGTCCTCTCGGTCGCGCAGGGAGTCGGGGCGATCGCCGGCGCGGTCACGGCCGCCGCCGCACTGCGCCGGCTGGGCGACGGGCGCACGCTCGGCGTCGGCCTGCTGCTCTTCGCGGGCGGCGACTCGCTCTTCCTGATCCCGTCGCTCGCACCTGTGATCGCCGGCTTCACGATCGCGGGAGCCGGCCTCTCGTGGGCGGTGGTGGCCTTCGGGACGGCCATCCAGCTGCGGACGCCCGCCGATCTCCAGGGACGTGTCTACTCGGCCGCGGATACGCTCGTCGGCACCCCGCAGACGATCTCGCTCGCCCTGGGCGCGGTGCTGATCACGGTCGTCGACTACCGCCTCCTGATCGGCATCATGGGCGTCGTCACGGGCGCGTGCGGCCTGTTCATGGCGCTGGCCGGCGCCGAGTCCGGGACGGTTCCTTCGGATCCGGTCGCGTCCCGTCCCACGTGAGAGCGAGCACCGTTGCCGCCGGGCGTCAGCCCCCGCCGTAGATCGAGATCGGCAGCTCGAGCAGCCGGTCGGACGCGATGTCGGGGAGGAGGTCGAGCTCGGCCTCGTGCGCCTGCAGGTGCGCGCCTGCCTCGGGGCAGAACGCCAGCAACGCGGCCTCGGCGGCGGCCACGGTCGGGCAGATGACGAGCGCGCCCCGGATCGCCCTTGCGTCGGGCAGCCCGCGCAGGTACCAGCCGTAGAACTTGCGCAGGAAACCGACCGCCCGATCCTCCATCTCGCGCTCGACCTCGCGCATGAAACGGATGAGCTCGGCGACGACCTCGGCGGGGTCGGCGTCCGCCGCGCCGTCGCCGGCCATCTCGCGCAGCGCCCATGGCCGGCCCTGCGCGCCGCGCCCGACCATCACGGCCGCCGCGCCGGTCGCGTCGATGACGCGCTCGGCGGTCTCGCGGTCGGTGATGTCGCCCGAGGCGACCACGGGGATGCCGACCAGGTCGACCAGTTCGGCCGTGAGCGTGTGGTCGGCCGTGCCCGTGTACATCTGCTGCGCCGAGCGGGGGTGCAGCGTGAGCGAGGCGACGCCCTCGGCCGCCAGCTTCGGCCCGAGCGCGAGCGCCGAGCGCGAGCCGTTGCGAACGCCGCGGCGCATCTTCACGGTGACGGGCACATCGACGGCGCCGACGACCGCCGCAACGAGCGCGCACGCCAGCTCGTGATCCTCGAGCGCGCTCGCCCCGGCGCCGGTCTTCGTGACCTTGCGCACCGGGCAGCCGAAGTTGATGTCGACGATGTCGGCCCCGGCCGCGACCACCATGCGCGCCGCCTCGGCCATCGGCGCCGGGTCGCTGCCGAAGATCTGCACCGCGAGCGGATGCTCGTCGGGGGCGATGCGCAGGTAGCCGAGCGTGCGCTCGTTGCCGTGGGAGAGGCCGCACGAGGACACCATCTCGGAGCACACGAGCCCCGCGCCGAACCGCCGCCCCTGGCGCCGGAACGCCTGCACCGAGACCCCCGCCATCGGAGCGAGGACGATGCGGGAGGGGATCTCGACGTCGCCGATCGACCAGGGTTCGTTCATGTCCGCCATGTGGGAATGGTATCGGTGAGCGGCACGGCTGCACCCGCGTGGCGATGGTCACGATCACGGGTGTTGACGTTGGCGGAGCACTTGACCTATAATCCGCCGTCGCTCGGTGTCAGCCCGGAATTTATGCTGCAAATTGCGCATTCCCGGCCGACACCGTTTTTCCGTTTATTCGCACCTGAAGGGCGATGGGAGCAGTGGAAAAAGACGTCATTCTCACGACCGAGGGATACGAGAAGCTCAAGGAGCAGATCGAGGACCTCGAGACCAACAAGCGCCGCGAGGTTGCCGACCGCATCCGCGAGGCGCGCGAGTTCGGCGACATCACCGAGAACTCCGAGTACGACGACGCCAAGAACGAGCAGGCGCTGCTCGAGCACCGCATCGCGAGGCTCAAGGAGCAGCTGCGCTCGGCGCGGGTGATCGATCCCAAGGACGTCGGCACCGACGTGGTGTCCGTCGGCACGAAGGTGAAGGTGAAGGACGTCGACCAGGGCGACGTCGACACCTACGAGATCGTCGGCTCGGCCGAGGCCGACCCGGCGCGCAGCCGGCTCTCGAACGAGTCGCCGGTCGGCCGCGCCCTGCTCGGCCACAAGAAGGGCGAGACCGTCGAGGTGGCGGTGCCCGCCGGCGCGATCCGGCTCAAGATCATGGACATCAAGGCGCCGTAGAGCCTGCCCCCGCTGCGGGCAATATCCTTGTCGCAGTGTCGAGCGACGTCGAGCAGCAGATCCGGGCCGACCGGATCGCCAAGGTCGAGGCCATGCGCCGGTCGGGCGTCGATCCCTACCCCGCCCGCACGCCGGAGCGGGTCGATGTGGGGGCCGTCCGCGCCCAGTTCGGAGGGCTCGAGGCGGGGGCCGAGTCGGGCCAGTCGCTGTGGCTCGCGGGCCGCATCAGCGGCCGCCGCGGGCACGGCAAGGCGATCTTCCTCGACCTGACCGACCGCACGGGCCGGCTGCAGCTGCACGCCACCCTGGACGTGCTCGGTGAGGAGGGCCTCGCCGCTGTCTCCGACTGCGACCTCGGCGACGTGGTGGCTGTGCACGGCGACGTGTTCTGCAGCCGCCGCGGCGAGCTCAGCCTGCGCGTGCGCGAATGGCGGCCGCTGGCCAAGTGCCTGCGCCCGCTGCCCGAGAAGCACCACGGCCTGGCCGACGTCGAACAGCGCCACCGTCAGCGCTACCTCGACCTGCTCACAAACGACGACGCCCGCCGGATCGCGCTTGCGCGCACGGCGCTTGTGACCGCGATCCGCGGCGTGCTCGACGGCGACGGGTTCACCGAGGTCGAGACGCCGGTGCTGCAGCCGATCTACGGCGGCGGTGCCGCTCGGCCCTTCGTCACCCACTTCGCCGAGTACGAGCGCGACTTCTACCTGCGCATCGCCGACGAGCTCTACCTGAAGCGGCTGATCGTCGGCGGCCTCGAGCGGGTGTACGAGATCGGCAAGGACTTCCGCAACGAGAGCACGAGCTTCAAGCACAACCCCGAGTTCAGCATGCTCGAGTGGTACGAGGCCTACGCCGACTTCGAGGGCGGGATGGAGCGCACCGAGCGCGTCGTGGCCGCGGCCGGCGCGGCCGCGGGGGCGGCGGTCGACCTGTCGCCGCCGTGGCCGCGGGTGCCACTGCGCGAGGCCATCCTCGCGCGGGCGGGCATCGACCCGATGGCCGACCGCGACCGCGACCGGCTGGTGGCGTTCATGCGCGAGCACGACCTCGACACGTCGGGCGACTCAACCTGGGCGCAGGCGGTCGACCACCTGCTCTCGCACTTCGTCGAGCCGGCCATCGAGCGGCCGACGTTCCTCGTCGACTACCCGGTCGAGCTGTCGCCGTTCGCGAAGCGCTCGCCCACCGACCCGGGCATGGTGGAGCGCTTCGAGGCGTTCTGCCTGGGCATGGAGATCGCCAACGGCTACTCCGAGCTGAACGACCCCGCCGAGCAGCGGGCGCGGTTCGAGGAGGCGCGCGCCGCGGCGGCCGCCGGCGACGCCGATGCGCACCCGATGGACGAGGACTTCCTGCTCGCGCTCGAGTACGGGATGCCGCCGACATGCGGCGTCGGCATCGGCATCGACCGCCTCGCGATGGTGCTCACCGGCGTGCGCTCGATCCGGGAGGTCATCCTGTTCCCGACGCTGCGTCCGCGAGGCTGAAACGGCCCTCTACGGCCCCGGCCGATCGCGGTTCGCGCGCCTCCTGGAGTGGCACGAGGAGCGCCGGCCGGACATGGTTTCCCAGGAGCTTCGGCGCCGCCTGCTCGCGGGCCTGCGCGGACGGGTGATCGAGATCGGCTGCGGCGAGGGGCGCGCGTTCGAGCTCTATCCGGCGCGGGTGGAGTCGGTGCTCGCGGTGGAGCCGGACCCCACCGCCAGGGCAGCCGCGGCCGAGCGTGCGGGCTCGGCGCCGGTGCCGGTGCAGGTCGTCGACGGCCTCGCCGATCGGCTGCCGGCAGCGGACGGGACATTCGATGCCGCCGTGCTGATGTGGGTGCTCTGCAGCGTGCCCGACCCCGCGGCGGCGCTGGCCGAGGTCGCGCGCGTACTCGTCCCGGATGGCGAGCTGCGCGTCTACGAGCACGTTCGCGCCGCGGGCCCGGCCTTCCGGCTGGCCCAGCGGGCATTCGACGCGGCGTACTGGACGCGGGCGCTCGGAGGTTGCCGCACGACGCGCGACACCGAGGCCGAGATCCGCGCGGCCGGCTTCCGGTTCGCAGCCCTCGACCGCGGCTTCCACTCCTCGTCCGTGCTGACGATCACGGCTGCGCCGCACATCGTCGGCATCGCCCATTTCGCACCGCGGTAGCGCGCGGGCGTGGGGACTGTCCCCGCTCGTCGGGGACAGTCCCCGGTTTCCGCTAGGCCGACTCGACCTCGGACATGAAGTCGTCGACGACCGGGAGGAACACCTCGGGCCGCTCGGCGAAGCTCAGGTGCGACGCGTTGGGGATGATCTCGAGCCGGCTGCCCGGGATGCCGGCGTGCACCTTGCGCAGGTGCGAGGGCCGGCACTCGTCATACTCGCCGCCGGTGACGAGCGTCGGCACGCGGATCTCGCCCAGCCGGTCCATGATGTCCCAGTCCTTGAGCGTGCCGATGATGCGGAACTCGCTCGGCCCGGCCATGTAGTGGTAGATCGTGGTGCTCATGTTCTCGAACGAGCGCATGACGAAGTCCGGGAACGGGTCGATCCGGCACACATGGCGATGGTAGAAGGGCATCATCGCCTCCTCGTACTCCGGCTCGAGCATCTTGTCCTCGGCCTCGAGGCGCTCGATCAGCTCGCGCTCGGCGGCCGGCATCTCGTCGAGCAGCTCCTGGCAGAACTCGTTCCACGCCGGCGCGCTCGCCGGGCTGCCGGCCATGATCAGGCTGACCGGCCGGCGCGGCTTGTCGAGCACGTACTGCATCGCGAGCATGCCGCCCCACGAGCTGCCGAAGAGGTGCATGCGGTCGAGCCCGAGCGCGTCGCGGACGGCGTCGACCTCGTCCATGAACCGCTCGATCGTCCACAGCGAGAGGTCCTCGGGCCGGTCGGACTTGCCGCTGCCGAGCTGGTCGTAGAACACGACCCGGCGGTGCTCGCCGAGCGCCTCGAGCGGCATCAGGTAGTCGTGCGTCATGCCGGGGCCTCCGTGCAGGCACAGGAGCGGCACACCGCCCTCGCCGACGCTGCGGTACCAGACGCGCCCGCCCGGGACCTCGATCATGCCTTCGTCGTTTTTCATGCGGGCGAGGATACCTTGACGGCCTCGTCCTCGCCCGCGACACCGAAGAGATCCTGGGCCGGGTTGTAGCTCAGCACGTCGGCCTCGAGCACCTCGGCCTCGCCCGAGAGCGCGATGGCCGCCGCGGTGCCGGCGTCGTGGGCGTCCACCTCGTCGACCCGGCCGGTCGGTACGTAGACGACGCCGAGCGGAGAGGCCTCGTCGTCGATCGCGCGGAAGTGCTCGACCGTGTAGCGCACGGGCGCATGGTCGCGCATTTCCGGACCCGTGTCCACCCGTCAGACATCGGACAGAAGTGGTGCTAAAGGCGACGCGGACGAGGGCCGATGTACGCCCCACGCCGTGCCAGCGGCGATACGGGAATCGCGGAGTGCCGGTGCTATAGTCCCGACCGTCCACTCCAGACCGGGACGTCATGTAGGTGCTCCTACTTGACGCTCCGGCCAGAGGCATTGATCCACACTCATACGCGATCGGCAGAAAGGGGGCACGAGCATGTTTGAGAGGTTTACCGAACGTGCCCGCCAGGTGGTGGTGCTGGCCCAGGATGAGGCCCGCACCCTCAAGCACAACTACATCGGCACCGAGCACATCCTGCTGGGGCTTCTGCGCGAGGAGGAGGGGCTGGCTGCCCGCGTCCTCGACACCCTCGACATCACCGTGGAAGAGGTGCGCGCGCAGGTCGCGCGGATCGTCGGCCAGGGCGACGAGGTCACCACGGGCCAGATCCCGTTCACGCCCCGGGCGAAGAAGGTGCTCGAGCTGGCGCTGCGCGAGGCCCTCTCGCTCGGCCACAACTACATCGGCACCGAGCACATCCTGCTCGGCCTCGTGCGTGAGAACGAGGGCGTCGCGGCGCGCATCCTGCTCGACTTCGACGCCGACGCCGAGAAGATCCGCAACGAGATCATCCGCATGCTGTCCGGGCCTGGACGGCGCACGGCCGCAGGTGCCGGCGCCGCCGAGAAGGGGCAGAAGAGCTCCAAGCTGCTCGACCAGTTCGGCCGCAACCTGACCAAGCTCGCCCAGGAGGGCAAGCTCGACCCGGTGGTCGGCCGCATGAACGAGATCGAGCGCGTCATGCAGATCCTGTCCCGCCGCACCAAGAACAACCCGGTGCTGATCGGCGAGCCGGGCGTCGGCAAGACCGCCGTCGTCGAGGGCCTCGCCCAGCGCATCTCGTCCAACCAGGTGCCCGAGCTGCTCAAGGGCAAGCAGATCTACACCCTCGACCTGGCCGCCCTGGTGGCCGGATCGAAGTACCGCGGCGAGTTCGAGGAGCGGCTGAAGAAGGTCATGAAGGAGATCGGCCAGCGCGGCGACATCATCCTGTTCATCGACGAGCTGCACAACCTCGTCGGCGCGGGTGCCGCCGAGGGCGCGATCGACGCCGCCTCGATCCTGAAGCCTGCGCTCGCCCGCGGCGAGCTGCAGACGATCGGCGCGACCACCCTGGACGAGTACCGCAAGTACCTCGAGCGCGACTCCGCGCTCGAGCGCCGGTTCCAGCAGATCAAGGTGGACGAGCCCTCGATCGAGGACACCGTCCAGATCCTGCGCGGGCTGCGCGACCGCTACGAGGCCCATCACCGGGTCGCGATCACCGACGAGGCCCTCCAGGCCGCGGCGGAGCTGTCGAGCCGCTACATCCAGGAGCGGCACCTGCCCGACAAGGCGATCGACCTCATCGACGAGGCCGCCTCGCGCATGCGCATCAAGCTGATGACCGCCCCTCCGGTGCACAAGGAGCTCGACGACGAGATCGAGACGGTGCGCAAGGAGAAGGAGTCGGCGATCGAGGCGCAGGAGTTCGAGAAGGCCGCCAACCTGCGCGACAAGGAGCGCAAGCTGTCGCTCAAGAAGCGCGAGATGGAGGAGAACTGGAAGTCCTCCGGCGAGGCCGACCAGGCCGAGATCGGCGAGGAGGAGATCGCCGACATCGTCTCGATGTGGACGGGCATCCCGGTCTTCAAGCTCACCGAGGCCGAGTCGCAGAAGCTCATCCGCATGGAGGAGGAGCTGCACAAGCGCATGATCGGCCAGGATGTCGCCATCCAGGCGGTGTCCAAGGCGATCCGGCGTGCGCGCGCCGGGATCAAGGATCCCAAGCGGCCGACCGGCTCGTTCATCTTCCTAGGCCCCTCCGGCGTCGGCAAGACGGAGCTCGCGCGCACGCTGGCCGAGTTCCTGTTCGGCGACGAGGACGCGATGATCCAGGTCGATATGTCCGAGTACATGGAGAAGCACGCGGTGTCGCGGCTGGTCGGTTCGCCTCCGGGTTACATCGGCTACGACGAGGGCGGCCAGCTGACCGAGGCCGTGCGCCGCAAGCCGTACTCGGTGGTGCTGCTGGACGAGATCGAGAAGGCCCACCCGGACGTGTTCAACATCCTCCTGCAGATGCTGGAGGAGGGTCGCCTGACCGACGCCCAGGGCCGCCACGTCGACTTCAGAAACACGATCGTCATCATGACCTCGAACATCGGGGCCGCATCGATCGCCAAGAACACCTCGCTCGGGTTCAGCGTGGAGGAGTCGGAGACCGGTGTCTCCTACGAGGACATGAAGAACCGCATCATGGGCGACGTCAAGAAGATGTTCAGGCCAGAGCTCCTGAACCGCATCGACGAGATCATCGTCTTCCAGAAGCTGACGAAGGACGAGATCAAGCAGATCGTCGACCTCTTGATGAAGCGCCTGCGCGAGCAGATGAAGGTGCACGAGGTGTCGATCGAGCTCACCGAGAAGGCCAAGGACTTCATGGTCGACAAGGGCTACGACCCGACCATGGGCGCCCGGCCGCTGCGGCGGGCGATCCAGCGCTACATCGAGGATCCGCTGGCCGACTTCGTCCTTGCCCGCAACATCGAGCCCGGCTCGACCGTGCTGGTCGACTGGATCGAGGGCGACGAGGAGATCTCGCTGCAGATGATCGAGCCGGTCGAGGTGCCCGACGCGCCGCCGGCCGACCTCGTCCCCGCCGAGGGCCCCGCCGAGGCACCGAAGGGCGAGGGCGACGACGGCGAGTCCGACGCGGGCGAGCAGTCCGACAAGTAGCACCCGCACCGACCACGTGACCACTCCGGGGACTGTCCCGCTTCGGCGGGGCAGTCCCCGTTTTCGTTGGCCCCGGCTACGGGAGCAACCCGCCGCCAGTGCGTATCATCCGACACGTGCAGGACTTGCCCAAGACGGTGCTCCGGTCGATCGGGACGGTGGCCGGCCTGGCGCTCATCGCGTTCGGTCTGCGCACGGTTCTGGTGCACGGATCGCTCGACTGCCGCCACTCCGGGATCGCGGGGCCGGTCTGCAGCGGGCACCCGTCGGCTCGCCCGCACGCCCTGCTCGGCCTCCTGGCCGTCGCGGCCGGACTGGCGGTTCTGATCGGATCTCGCCGCTACCTCTCCCAGTACGGGCGATCGACCTCCTAGCTGCGGTCATCTCCGTCAGGCCGCTCCGGGGGCCCCGGCAACGGCCGACCCGCCTGCCAGAATGGTGCGTCCGTGGCACGCACATCCACCACCTTCGTCTGCTCCAGCTGCGGGCACCAGAGCCCGAAGTGGCTCGGCCGCTGCCCGGACTGCGGCGAGTGGAACTCGCTGCACGAGGAGGCCGCGCGCGCGCCCTCGGCGGCCGGTTCGCGGCGCCCGCGCCCGAGCTCGGCGGTCGGCCTGCTGGGCGACGTCGACGTGCTCGCCGCCGCCCGCCTGCCCACCGGCATCGGCGAGCTCGACCGCGTGCTCGGCGGCGGGCTCGTGCCGGGCTCGCTCGTCCTGATCGGGGGCGAGCCGGGGGTCGGCAAGAGCTCGCTGCTCCTGCAGGCGCTCGCGGCGGTCGCGAGCGCCGGCGGCCGCACCCTGCTCATCTGCGGCGAGGAGTCGCCCGCGCAGGTGCGGCTGCGGGCGCAGCGCCTGGGCGCCGGCGACGCGATCCGCGTCCTGGCCGACACCGACCTCGACACGGTGTGCGAGACGATCGCGGCCGAGGCCCCCGCGGTGTGCGTCGTCGACTCGGTGCAGACGATGCGAAGCGCCGACCTGCAGTCGGCGCCGGGCAGCGTCGCCCAGGTGCGCGAGGCGGCCGAGCGGCTCCTGCGCGTCGCCAAGCGCGGGCAGACGGCAATCGTCCTCGTCGGCCACGTGACGAAGGACGGCACGGTCGCGGGCCCGCGGGTGCTCGAGCACCTGGTCGACGCGGTGCTCCAGTTCGAGGGTGACCGCTACCGCCACCTGCGGGTGCTGCGGGCGGTCAAGAACCGCTTCGGCTCCACCGACGAGATCGGAATCTTCGAGATGAGCGACGCCGGCCTGCTCCCGGTCGCCGACCCGTCGGCGGCGCTGGCCGAGCCCGAGCCCGCCGGCCCCGGGTCGGTGCTCCTGCCGGCGATCGAGGGCACCCGGCCGATCGTGCTCGAGGTGCAGGCGCTCGTCTCGCCCACCGACATGGCGATGCCGCGCCGTCAGGCGACCGGCCTCGACCGCAACCGGCTGTCGATGATCGTCGCCGTGCTCGGTCGCCATGCGGGCGTCGCCCTGGGCGCGTCGGACGTGTTCGTAAACGTCGCGGGCGGCGTGCGCGTCGACGAGCCGGCGGCCGATCTCGCCGTCGCCCTCGCGATCGTCTCGTCGGCCCGGGGCCTGGCCCCGCCCCCGCGGCTGGCGTGCTTCGGCGAGCTCGGCCTCACCGGGCGGGTGCGGCCGGTGTCGCACACCGGGCCGCGCCTGGCCGAGGCCGCCAAGCTCGGCGTGTCGGGCCTCGTCTGCCCGCCGGGTACATCCGGGGCCGCGGGAGGCCCAGAGCTGCATTGCGCTGGTACTCTGGAGGTAGCGATCGGGCTGGCGCTGTGCCGGCAAGCTGCTATCGAGGGGTAATGCATGACCGAGCTTCTTCCCGATGTTCGCAAGGACCCGAAGATGCTCGACGCGTTGCGCCGGATCGCGCCGGGCACGACGATGCGGCAGGGTCTGAACGACATCCTGCGCGCCCGCCTCGGCGCCCTGATCGTGATCGGCGAGCCGGCCGAGCTGTCGTTCATGTTCTCGGGCGGGATCCGCCTCGACCAGGCGTTTTCGCCCTACCTGCTCTACGAGCTCGCGAAGATGGACGGGGCGATCATCCTGAACGCCGTCGCCACCCGCATCGTGTACGCGAACGTGCAGCTGATGCCCGACCCGACGATCCCGTCGGCCGAGACGGGCACGCGCCATCGCACCGCCGAGCGCGTGGCCAAGCAGACCGGGGCGCTCGTGATCTCGATCAGCCAGCAGCGCGACGTCGTCACGAGCTACGTGGGCGACGTCCGCTACCAGCTCGAGGACATCTCCGACATCCTGGCCAAGACGAACCAGGCGGTGACGACGCTCGAGACGTACCGCACCCGCTTCGAGCAGGTGTCGACCCGCCTCACCGCGCTCGAGTTCCAGGGCGCCGTGATGCTCGACGACGTGCTCGTGGCGCTGCAGCGCGCCGAGATGACCTCGCGCATGCGCGACGAGATCGAGCGCAACGTGGCCGAGCTCGGCGTCGAGGGGCGCCTGATCAAGATCCAGCTCGACGAGATGTCCGAGTGGGTGCCCGGCGACGAGGTGGCGATGGTGCGCGACTACGAGCTGCCCGAGGTGACCGGCGGCCACCGCCGCGCGCTCGAGCAGCTGCGCACGATGCCCGACACGCAGCTGCTGGAGCTCGAGCAGCTCGCCGAGGTGCTCGGCTACGCGCGCACGGTCTCGCCGGTCGACTACGCGGTCACGCCGCGCGGCTACCGCGTGCTCTCGAAGGTCCCCCGGCTGCCCGACAGCGTGATCGGTCACGTCGTCGACCACTTCAGCGGGCTCGAGGCGTTCGTGCGCGCCTCGCAGGCCGAGCTCGAGGAGGTCGAGGGCGTCGGCGCCGTGCGGGCGCGCGAGATCCGGGAGGGCCTGCGCCGCCTGCAGGAGCAGAACCTCGTCGACCGCTACCTCAACCTGTGAGCGGCTCCGATCGGCCCGTCGCGCCGTCTGCCGAAATTCGTTTGCGATGTCTACAGAATGCTGTGATCCGTTCGCCTCAAGGTGCCAGATCTGATAGAATCTCCACCTCAGGCGCGAGGGGTTTCGCGGGCGTGGTGCCACCCTGTCGAGGAGGTCGAGCGACTTTTGTATGACGTTGGTGACAAGGTCGTGTACCCGCATCATGGCGCGGGGACGATCACGAGCAGAGACATGCGCGTGGTGGGCGACAAGGATCGTGAGTACCTCACGATCAAGATTCTTCACAACGATATGACCGTCACCATCCCTCTGGACAGTGCGGAACGCGTTGGGTTGCGAAAGGTGATCGGCGAGGAGACCGTCGAAGAGGTTCTGACGGTGCTCCAGGGCGACGGCACCAAGATGCCGAAGAACTGGAACCGCCGGTTCAAGCACAACCGGGACAAGATGAAGACCGGCGACATCTTCGAGATGGCCGAGGTTGTCCGCAACCTCGCCCAGCGCGACCAGGAGAAGGGCCTCTCGACCGGTGAGAAGCAGATGTTCTCGAAGGCCAAGCGCATCCTCGCGAGCGAGCTGATGTACGCGAAGAACATGGACGAGGACGAGGCGCGTGAGTTCCTGGAGGAGGTGCTCGAGGAGATCGGCGAGGCCCGCAAGGCGCGCGCCTAGCCTCACCAACGTTCTACCCCCCGCCGGCGGCTGAGGTTCATCCGGCGTGGGCAGCGACACGTTCTAGAGAGGAGCGGACGATGGTGGTCTCTAGCCGGATCGTCTTGTCCCTCTTGGGCGTCCTGGGTGCCATCCAGGCGGGGTTGTCTCTCAGTCTCGAGGACCGCTATTCGGCTTCTTACGCTTACCCCGCCTTCGCCGTCGTCGTCTTCCTGGTCTTCGCCGTAGGGTGGATGGTCGGGGGCCTGGTCGGCAAGGGCCTGGTACGTGGGTTCAAGAGGGTCGAGCGAGCCGTTCAGACCCGCAGCGCGGGTGAGTTGACCGTCGCGGCGATCGGCCTATTGGTCGGTCTGCTCGTGTCTGCGCTGCTGTGGTTCCCCATCCACACGCTGCCGTACATCGGCAAGTGGGTGATCCTGCCCGTATTCCTCGTGGTGGGGTACCTGTTTGCGTTCACGGCGGCGAAGAAGTACCGCGGCATCCTGCGGCTGGTCGGCATCCATCCCGTCGCCGAGGCCGGCACCGAGCCGGCGCCGCCCGGCTTCGCCATGCTCGTCGACACGAGCGCGATCATCGACGGGCGCATCGCCGACATCGTCCGCACCGGCTTCCTCAAGGACGAGCTGGTCGTGCCCGAATTCGTGCTGCGGGAGCTGCAGCAGGTGGCCGACTCGGGCGACTCGCTCAAGCGCGCTCGCGGCCGGCGCGGCCTCGAGGTCGTACAGGGGCTGCGCTCGGACGTCGTCGTGACGACCCCCGACGTCGACTTCCCCGACCTGGACGACGTCGACGCGAAGCTGCTCAAGCTGGCCAAGGAGCGCGGCCTGCGCATCCTCACGACCGACTTCAACCTGAACCGGCTCGCGCGCATCCAGGACGTCGCGGTCCTGAACGTGAACGAGCTCGCAAACGCGCTCAAACCGGCCGTCCTGCCGGGCGAGTCCTTCGATGTGCGCGTGATCCGCGAGGGCAAGGAGCACGACCAGGGCGTGGGCTACCTCGACGACGGCACGATGGTGGTGGTCGAGGGCGGCCGCAAGCTTCTGGGCGAGACGGCCGCCGTGCAGGTGACGTCCGTGCTGCAGTCGCCGTCGGGCAAGATGATCTTCACCAGGGTGAGCGCAAGCCCGGCCGAGAAATGAGCCCGACCTGGGCGATCGTGGTCGCCGCCGGCGACGGTGCCCGCCTGGGCGCCGACCACCCCAAGGCCTTCGTCCGCCTGGGCGGGCGGCCGCTCGTGGCACATGCGATCGACCTGCTCGAGGAGCATCCGGCCGTCGACCGGATCGTGCTCGTCGTCCCGGCCGAGTGGGAGGAGCCGGCGACGCTCCTCGCCGATGAGCTCGCGGCGGGAAAGGTGGCGGCCGCCGTGAGCGGCGGGGCGACACGTGCGCTCTCGGTCGCGGCCGGTCTCGAGGAGGTGCCCGACGATGCGGCGACGATCCTCGTCCACGACGCCGCCCGGCCGTTCGCCTCGCCCGACCTGGTCGACCGCCTGCTCGCGGCGCTCGCCGATCACGACGGCGCCGTGCCGGCCGTGCCGCTGCACGACACGGTCAAGCGCGTGAACGCCGGGCGGGTGGTCGAGACGCTCGTCCGCGGCGAGCTACGCTCGGTGCAGACGCCCCAGGCGTTCCGGGCCGCCGCGCTGCGGCGGGCGTTCGCGGCGCCGGTCGACGAGCTCCGCGACGCAACCGACTGCGCGTCGCTCGTCGAGGCGGCCGGCTTCACCGTGGCGGCGGTGCCGGGCGAGGCGGACAACGTGAAGATCACGACCGCCGACGACCTCGCCCGCGCCGAGGCGCGGCTCGCATGAGCGCCGGCGACGACCTGCGCGTCGGGATTGGCTTCGACGCGCACGCGTTCGGCGAGGGTCGCGCGCTCGTCCTCGCGGGCGTGCGGATTCCGGCCGAGCGAGGCCTCGAGGGCCACTCCGACGCCGATCTGATCAGCCACGCGGTGACCGACGCGCTCCTCGGCGCCGCCGGCCTGGAGGACATCGGCCACCTCTTTCCGTCGGACGACCCGGCGCTGCGCGGCGCCTCGAGCATCGAGCTGCTGCGCGAGGCGTGGGCCGGTGTGCGCGCGCGCGGGTTCGAGCTCGTGAACGTCGACGCGATCGTGATCATGCAGGCGCCGCGCCTGGCTCCCCACCGAGACGCGATGCGGGCCGGGCTCGCGTCGGCGCTCGGCGCCTCGGTCGAGCGGGTGACGGTGCGGGCGTCGACGACCGATCACCTCGGCTTCACCGGCCGCGGCGAGGGCGCCGCATGCCAGGCCGTCGCGCTGCTGCGGAAGACGGCATGACGGCGGCGGTCGTCTCGTTCGACCTGGACGAGACCTTGTGGGACTTCATGCCGATGATGAACGGGTCGCTCGCCGGCACGATCGCCGCCCTCGAGCAGCGCCGCCCGGAGCTCGCCGGGCGCATCACCGTCGACGTTCTGCACGAGCAGCGGTCGGTGGTGGCGCAGGAGCAGGAGGGCTCGTATCTCGAGCTGCGCCTGGAGTCGTTCCGGCGCGTCCTCGCCGCCCACGACGTCCACGACCCGGACCTGCCGGGGTGGATGGTGGACGTGTGGATGGCCGAGCGGCCCGCGGCCGTGCGCCTGCACGACGACGTCGAGCCCGAGCTCGATGCGCTTCGGGCGGCCGGTTGCGTCCTGGGCGCGATCACGAACGGCAATTTCCCGTTCTCCCAGCTCGAGGTCGCGCAGCGGTTTGCGTTCGTCGTCCACGCCGAGCAGCTCGGGGCGATGAAGCCCGCCTCGGCGCCGTTTCGGCGTGCCGTCGAGCTCTGCGACGGCGACCCGGCCCGCTGGGTGCACGCGGGCGACGGGCTCGACACGGACGTGGCGGGCGCGCAGGCGTGCGGGATGAAGGCGGTCTGGATCAACCGGGCCGGGATCCCGCTCCCGGAGGGGTACGCGCCCGACGCCGAGCTGCCGTCGCTCGCCGGCCTGACGGCCGTCGTCACACGCCTGCTGGGTGAATAACGGCGCCAGTGCCGGTTATTCAGGCAGTCGGGCGTGACCGTCGGAGACCTCGGCCAGGCCGTCGCGCACGAGCGAGACGAGCACCTCTGCGTCGGCGTGCGCATCCGGCAGCGATCCGGCGGCGGCGATCGCGCGCAGCAGGTCTGCCCGGCGCTGCCGGAAGGAGCCCTCGAACCGCGACTGGCGCCGGAGCGGTGCGTAGGTCATGCCCCGCGACGGGCACCCGGGCGCGAGCGGGCACGCCCCGCACCGCGGCGTGCGCGCGATGCACACCTCGCGGCCGAGGTCGAACAGCGCCTGGTTCCACTCGTAGGCGCGTCCCGGCGGCGGCGCGAGGCCGGTGTCGCCGAACGCCCGCTCGAGCACGCGCACGGCGTTCGTGTCGGGCGCGGCGATCTGGGCGCCGAACGCGAAGCAGGCGATCGCGGCGGCCGTGTACGGGCCGATCCCGGGCAGCCGCCGCAGCTCCCCGGGTTCGCGCGGGAACTCGCCCAGGGCGGTGACGGCGACCGCGCACCGGTGCAGCAGCACCGCGCGCCGGTTGTACCCCAGGCCGCTCCACTCGGTGATGACGTCGGCTGGGCTCGCCGCGGCCAGGTCGGAGACGGCGGGCCAGCGCTCGAGCCACGCGACATACCGTGGCACGACCCGTCCCACCTGCGTCTGCTGCAGCATCACCTCCGACACGAGGATGGCGTACGGGTCGTGAGTATCCCGCCAGGGCAGATCACGGCGGTTCTGGCCGTACCAGGTCAGGACAGCGTCCTGCATGCTGCTCGCGTCGCTCCTCGCCACGTGCACACGCTACCGGCCCGGGCGCTCGGTCCATCGCTGTCAGCCGAGCGCGCGCACGAACGCCGCCGTTGCGGCCGCGGCGAGGACGACGACCAGGAACGGCGCCCGCCGCCAGACGAGGACGGCGGCCACGGCCAGCGCCGGCAACCGGGCGTCGACGACGAGACGGTGGCCGTCGCCGAGGGTTTGGACGAGCACGAGCGCCGCCAGGAGCGGCACGGCGACGAGGTCGAGCGTGCGGCGGGCCTCGACTCCGAGCTCGCGACCGCCGGCCAGCACCGGGCCGACCGCCTTCAGCGCGTAGGAGATGCAGCAGAGCGCGATCAGCACCGGCCAGCTCATCCGCGCACGCCCCTGGCGACGAGGACGCCGGGCGCGACGCCGGCCAGGGCGGCGACCACGGGCACGCCGGCGGGTGCGAACGGCACCAGCGCCACGGCGATCATCGCACCCGCGAGTGCGGCCACCGGCGCGCCCGGACGGCGCAGCTGCGGGGCGAGCAGGGCGAGGAACGCCGCCGGGAACATCGCGTCGAGCCCGAGCGTGCGCGGGTCGCCGATGCCGCCGCCGACGAGCGCGCCGACCAGCGTGCCGGCGTTCCAGAAGAGCCACACGCTGATCCCCGTCGCAAGGAACGCGCGCCGCGAAGCGTCGGGGTCGTCCTGCGCCCTCGCCATGGCCGTCGTCTCGTCGATCACCAGGTGCGCGGCGAGGGCGCGGTCGCGCAGCCGCTCGGGCAGGATCGACGTGAGCGAGAGGCCGTACGCCGCGTTGCGCACGGCCAGCATGACCGCGGGGCCCATGGCTGCGAGCGCCCCGCCGCCGCCCGCAAGCACGCCGACGAACGCGAACTGCGACGCGCCCGTGAATACGAGCATCGACATGACGCACGCCTGGGCCGGGCTGAGGCCGCCGGCCACCGCGAGCACGCCGAAGGAGACGCCGTAGACGCCCACCGCGACGCCGATCCCGACCGCTCCGGTGAGCGTGCTGCGCGGCGTGCTCGCGATCGCCATGTCCACACCGCCACGATAGTCACATGAACAGGGTGGATTGTGGCGTTCTTCACTCTTCCAGCCGCGGGTCGTGGCATGATCTGCCCATGGATGGCATCGATCGCGCAATTCTCCGCGAGCTGCAGGCGGATGGACGGCTCACAAACGTCGAGCTGGCCGAGCGCGTCCGCCTCTCGCCCTCGCCGTGCCTGCGCCGCGTGCGCGCGCTCGAGCGCGCCGGCGCGATCCGCGGCTACCACGCCGACATCGCCCCGGCGGCCGTCGACCGCGGGTTCGAGGTGACCGTCCACGTCGAGCTGATGCTCAAGGACCGCGCCACCGTCGACGCCTTCGAGTCGGGGATCGCCGCCTTCGCAGAGGTCGTCGAGTGCCGGCGCATGTTCGGCATCCCCGACTACGTCGTCACAGTCGCCGTGGCCGACCAGGCCGCGTACGAGGCGTTCTACATGAACAAGCTTGCCGAGTTGCCGGGCCTCGCGCGCGTCAACTCGCAGTTCACGATGAAGATGGTCAAGCGCGGCGCGATCCCGGTCTGAGCGCCCAACGTCGCTCTCACGGGCCGTCGTTAGCGTGGGCGCCATGGAATCGGCCGGCTCCACCAGAGACGGGCGGCGCCGGGCCAGACGCCGCCGCCGCCGGCGGCGCGTTCTCATGCTGACGTCCGTGACGCTGCTCGTCCTGCTCACGCCCGTCGTCTACTCGTATGCGACGACCATGATGCAGCCGTCGAGCCTGCCGCTCTGGCCGCGCAGCGTCGAGTGGCTGCGGGCGCACCACGGCAACTGGCTCGTCGACGAGGTCGAGCACTACTACTACAGCTGGAAGGCGCCTTCGCCGGGCGGGCCGCAGCTCAAGACGCTTCCCACCGTCGGGGTGAACACCGCTCCGGCGGGAAGCGTGCGCAAGGGAAACACGCCGGCCTACGCCCCACCGCGGGTGCCGCTGGTCTTCGCCAACCCGCTGCCGGGTGAGGGGATCTGGCGCGGCACCGGGCCGCGCGTGCGCGGCCGCCCGCCGGTGCTCGTGACGACGTTCCGCACCGAAGTCGCCTACCCGCGGATCGTCGCGTACGCGGCCTGGTTCGACCACACGCGCACGGCGGTCGCCTGGTACCCGGGCCGGTACGAGCCTCCGGCCGCTCCCGTGCGCGGTCCCATGTCGGTGCCCTTCAGCCAGCGCTGGCGGCTCTTCGCGACGTTCAACGGCGGGTTCATCTACTCCGACGGCGGCAACGGATCGTCGATCGGCGGCAGGCAGTACGAGCCGCTCAAGGACGGTCTCGCCACCGTGATCGCCTATCGCGACGGACGCGTCGACGTGAAGACGTGGCGAGGCGGGCCGGTTGCCGGGCCGCAGATCGCGTTCGCCCGCCAGAGCCTGCCGCTGATCATCGACCACGGCCGCCTGAACCCGGCCCTGAACGACAGCACGCAGTGGGGGTTCACGCTCGGAAACGCGGTGCGCGTCTGGCGCACGGGCGTCGGGATCGACCGCCACGGCAACCTGATCTACGCGGCGGCGGACTACCAGACGGTGGTCACGCTCGCGCAGATCCTGCAGCGGGCCGGCGCCGTGCGCGCGATGCAGCTCGACATCAACCCGGAGTGGCCGACCCTGATCACCTACACCCACCACGGCAGCCTCGGCCCGGTCAGGGTCGTGCCCAACTACCAGCAGCCGCCGACCCGCTATCTCGTCCCGGACGACCGCGACTTCTTCGCCGTGTACCGGCGGCTGCCCGGCCCGGTCACCGTGCCCTTCAACTGAGGCCGGAGCTCGGCCTGCTCAGGTCGCCCCACCGCTCCATGTGGCATCGGTGCCGCTGCGAAACGCCGACACGGCCGCATCGAGCGTTGCGAAGAAGTGCTCGGGGTCGATGGTCTGCGTCAGCTCGTAGCGGTCGATCTTGCGCCGCACGGGATCCTTCATCTCCGCGAAGACGAGCGACACGCCCTGCGCGTTGATCGCCTCGTCGAGGTCCTTCAGCATGTCGGCTGCGGTCGTGTCGACGTCGGTGATCGGCTCCGCCGCGACCACGATCCAGCTCGGCGGCGGCGAGGCGGCGGCGATGCGCAGGATCTGATCCCTGAACGTGCGGCTGTTGGCGAAGAACAGCGGCCCGTCGAACCGGAAGATCACGAGCCCGGGGAGCTGCTCGGCCTCGGGGTAGCTGTGCACGTCATGGAAGCCGGGCAGTTCGGGGACGCGGCCCAGCACGGTCTGGTAGGGCCACCATGCCCGGCGGAACACGTTCGCGATCGAGAGCAGCACGGCCACGACGATGCCCGGAAGCACGCCCAGCAGCGCGACGCCGGCGAAGGCGCCGATCGAGACCACCCAGTCGGGGCGGCTCTGACGCCACAGGCGCACGGTGCCGGGGATGTCCGCGAGCGAGAGCGATGCGGTGATGACGACGGCCGCGAGCGTGGGCTGCGGCAGGTCCCGGAGCAGGCCCGGCACGAGCACCAGCATGAGCGTGATCAAGACCGCGCCGACAAGGCCCGTCACCTGGGTCTTGGCTCCGGCCTGCTCTGCCACGGCGGTGCGCGAGCCGCTCGTGCTCACCGGGAAGCCCTGGAAGAGCCCGGCGGCGAGGTTCGCCGTGCCGATGCCGATCATCTCGCCGCTGGCATCGAGCTCATCGCCGCTGCGCTCGGCAAACGCGGATGCCGTTGCGATCGTGTCGGCGAGCGAGACGAGGGCGATGCCCGCTGCACCGCCCACCAGCAGCGCCATGTCCGACAGGTGCACGCGCGGGAGCGTCAGGGGTGGGAAGCCCTGTGGCAGCGTGCCGACCACGTCCACCCCGTGCTGTGCCAGCGAGAACACGTTCGTCGCGACGATCGCGACGACGACGGCGACCAGAACGGCGGGCACCTTCGGCAGCACACGCTGGAGCACGGCGATCAGCGCCAGGCACACCAGGCCGATCGCGAGCGCGGCGGCGACCGTCTCGCCGTCGGCGACCCCGCGGACGAAGGCGCGCGCCTCGGCGATGAAGCCGTCGGCGTCGGTCGAGAATCCGAACAGCTTGGGCAGCTGGCCGACCAGGATCGTGACCGCAAGCCCGTTCATGTAGCCGATCATGGTCGGCCGCGAGAGCAGGTCGGCGATGAAGCCGAGCCGGGCGACGCCGCCCACGACCATGAAGGCGCCGACGAGCAGCGCGAGCATCGACGCCAGCGCGATCGCACGCGCCGGATCCCCGTTCGCCCCCAGCAGCGGCAGGAGCGTGGCGGCGATCATCGGGCCGAGGGACGAGTCCGGGCCGAGCACGAGGATCTTCGACGGCCCCATCGCGGCGTATCCGAGCAGGCACAGGATGGACGTGTACAGGCCGGTGATCGCCGGCAGGCCCGCGAGCTCTGCGTACGCCATGCCCTGCGGCACCAGGAGCGCCGTCAGCACAAGGCCGGCGACGATGTCCTGCGGCAGCCACGCCCGCCGGTAGCCTGAGAGCGTCCGCAGGCCGGGCACAGAGGACTTGCGCATGGCTTCGGGCGCCTGCATCGCACCAGTCTGCGGGGCGGGCGCCACCGGCGCCTCACGCACATCGCGTGATCGTGTGCCTCACGTTTCGTCCGCTTCGAGTGATGGGCGGCCGGCCGGGGCGCTGCACACTTGCGCCATGCAGCGACTCGAGGCGGCATCCCTGCGGCATGACGATCCGGTGCAGCAGCGGACGTGCGAGGTGCGGTGGATCCGCCGAGGCAGCGTGGAGCCGAGCCTCGCCGAGTGGTTCGGGCAGTTCGCGCCGGTGGCCGAGACCCGCGACGACGACTACCTCATAAATCCGCTCCTGGCCGGGCTCTCGGTGAAGATCCGCGGCCAGGCGAGCTTCGAGGTGAAGCTCTACCGCGGCGTCGCCGGGACGCTCGAGATCGGCGGCCGCGCGGCCGGCGTGATCGGCTCGTGGCTGAAGCTCTCGTTTCCGCTGGCCGGCGCCGCGGCATGGCTGCCCGGTGTCGATGCCGTGGACTGGCGGCGGATCCACAAGCGCCGGCGGATCAGCTACCTCCCGGCCGGAGCGCCGCCGCAGTCGTCGGCCGAGACGTGCTCGGTCGAGCTGACCGAGGTGGAGACGCTCGGAGACGTCTGGTGGACGCTCGCGCTCGAGGCCGGAGGCCGCGACCCGCTCGCGGCGACCCGGCGTACGGCGGCGACCGTGTTCGCCGAGCCGCTGCCGATCACCCGCCCGCTCGGCGTCGACGAGATCACGTCCTACGCGGAGTGGGTCCAGTCGATCGACCACCCAAACTGAGGCCGGGAAGAAGAAGGCGTTGATGGGAGTCTGGGCTCTCGCCACGATCGCGTTCCTCGTGCTGACGTTCGCGGCTGCGTCGAGCCGGCTCGAGCGATCGCTGATCACGCCGGCGATCTTCTTCACGTCCGCCGGCCTCGTGGCGGGACCGGGATTGGGGCTGATCGATCTCCACATCGGCGGGGAGCCGGTCAAGATCCTCGCCGAGGCGACGCTGACGCTCGTGCTCTTCGCCGACGCGTCGCGGGTGTCGTTGCATGCGCTCCGAGTTGACTACGCCGTGCCGCTGCGCCTGCTGGGAGCGGGGCTTCCGCTGACCATCATCGCCGGCACCCTGGTCGGCGTCGCCGTGCTCTCAGACCTCCATATCGCCGAGGCCGCGGTGCTTGCGGTGACGCTGGCGTGCACCGACGCCGCGCTCGGACAGGCAGTCGTGACCGACCCGCGGCTGCCATCTCGCATTCGCCAGGGGCTGAACGTCGAGAGCGGCCTCAACGACGGCATCTGTGTGCCGCTGTTCTTCATTGCGATCAGCCTCGCCGAGGCAGACGCGTCCAAGATCAGTGCGCACGCCGCCTGGCTGCTTGTCGTACACCAGATCGGATACGGCGCTGTTGCGGGAGCCGCGGCGGGCGTGTTCGCCGCGGCGGTCGAGCGGCTGGCGGTCGCGCGCGGAACCGTCGAGCCGCTGTGGCTGCAGGTGGTCACGTTCGCCGCCGCGACGCTCGCGGCCGGCGTCGCGCTCGGTCTCGGAGGCAGTATCTTCATCGCAGCGTTCACCGGCGGGATGGTGTTCGGGGCGCTGCGCCACCACACGGGAGGGGAGGTCGCCTACCTCGTCGACCAGAGCAGCCAGATCCTGAACGCCACGACCTTCATCGTGTTCGGGGCCGTCATCCTCAGCCCGGCCTTGCATCACCTCACCGCGCGCCTGGCGCTCTACGTGGTCCTCAGCCTGACGGTCGTCCGGATGCTCCCGGTGGCCGTCGCGATGGTGCGCAGCGGCGCGCGCCCCGCGACGGTCGCGTTCCTGGGCTGGTCCGGCCCGCGCGGGCTGGCGTCGATCGTGTTCGCCGTGATCCTCACCCACGAGGCGAAGCTCCCCGGGGAGCAGGAGATCCTCACCGCGATCGCCCTGACCGTCGCGCTCTCGGTCTATACGCACGGGGTGACGGCGCAGCCCTCGACGGATCGATATGTCCGCTGGTATCGAGCGCACGCGACCGAGGAGCTGCCCGCGATGGAGAGCACACCCGCGCTCGAGCACCGCTGGCGTACGCCCGTCGCGGCCTCCGTCGGCTCAGAACAGGGTGGGGACGTGCTTCAGCGGTAGCTCTGGGCTCTCGTACCCCTTGGGCCTCTGTCGCGCAGGCAGCTTGATCTCCCGCGCCGCCAGCGGCTCGTACGGGACAACGCTCAGAAGGTGGCTGATGATGTTCAGCCGGCCGCGCTTCTTGTCGCTCGTGTCGGCGACGAACCACGGCGCCCACGCCGTGTCCGTGGTGCGAAGCATGTCGTCGCGGGCGCGTGAGTAGTCGAACCAGCGGCCGTAGGACTTCAGGTCCATCCCGGACAGCTTCCAGATCTTGCGGGGGTCGTCGATGCGGCTCTCGAGCCGCCGGGTCTGCTCCTCGGGGCTGACATCCAGCCAGTACTTGATGAGGAGCATGCCGGAATCGACCATGGCTCGCTCGAACTCGGGGACCAGCTCGAGGAACCGGGTCGTCTGCTCGGGGGTACAGAACCCCATCACTCGCTCGACACCGGCGCGGTTGTACCAGCTGCGGTCAAAGATGACGACCTCGCCGGCGGCGGGAAAGTGGGAGACGTACCGCTGCATATACATCTGGGACTTCTCCCGGTCGGTCGGCGCCGGGAGCGCCACCACCCGGAACACGCGCGGGCTCACGCGCTCGGTGATGCGCTTGATCGTCCCGCCCTTGCCCGCGGTGTCGCGCCCCTCGAACACGATGCAGATCTTTGCGCCCGACGACTTCACCCACTCCTGCATGGCCACGAGCTCGCCGTGCAGCCGGCGCATCTCTCGCTCGTAGGGCTTGCGCTTCATCTTGGCCGCCGGGCCGGCGCCGGCATCGCCGGAAGCCGCCGGAGCATCAGTGTGGTGGTGCTTGTGTTTCTTCTTCTTCTGCTTCGCGGCCATACGCATTTGTCGCCGCAAACGACCACCGCGCGCCTCATCCCGCCCGCATGAACAGCGCGAAGCGGGGGCAGTTCGTCCGAATGGCGCTAGGCTAGTGCGGCCCGGGAGAGCCAATCTCCCTGGTGCACGCACTGCGACGCCCGCATCGGCGGGGTGCAGGAGCGTCGTCCAGTCAACCGAGCAGGAGGCTTTTCGATGGCAGAACTGGTTGCAATCGGGTACCCGGACGAGGGCACCGCCGAGGCGGCCCGAAACGTGGTGCAGTCGCTCGAGGCCGATCTCGTGATCCAGGCCGATCAGGTGGCGGCGATCTCGCGGGATCCCCAAGGCCGCTACCACGTCACGACGACCCACGGCGGTGCATCCGCGGGCGAGGGCGCATGGTGGGGCGGGTTCTGGGGGATGCTCTTCGGGTTGCTGTTCTTCATCCCGTTTGCCGGCCTGGCGATCGGGGCGGGCTTCGGTGCGCTCTTCGGTCACCTGGGCAAGAACGCGATCGACAAGCAGTTCCAGGAGCAGGTCCGAGGCCAGGTCAAGCCGGGAACGTCGGCCCTGTTCCTGGTGATCGAGAAGGCCACGCCGGACAAGGCGATCGCGGCGCTTTCCCAGTTCGGCGGGACGGTCATCAAGACCTCCCTGTCCGACGAGGACACCGCAAAGCTGCAGGAGGCGCTCAACCCTCAGCAAACCGTAAGCAGCTGAGGCCCCAGGGGCATCTGACCGCGCACCGGCTCCCGTCACGTCTGCAATGCAGATGTGGCGGGAGGCGGGTGCCGCCGACTACGAGTGTTGGGGTGGTGAGCTGCTGAATGGCTGACGCGGCGACCACCACCGTTCAGGACGAGGCTTCGGGCAGTCCGCGGCTCGCGATCCTGCTCGCGATGGCGATGTTCGTGCTGGTGGTCGACACGTCGCTGATGAACGTGTCGATCGCGTCCGTGGTGCGGGATCTCGGAACGACGGTGAGCGGCGTCCAGTCCGCCATCGCGCTCGAGGCGCTCGTGTCTGCGGCGTTCATCCTGATCGGCAGCAAGGTCGGCGACCTCATCGGCCGCAAACGGGCGTACGTGATCGGCCTCCTGGGTTACGCCGTCGGCGCACTGGCGATGGCGCTGGCACAGAGTCTGACCGCGATCATCGTCTTCTGGGCCATCCTGGGTGGGCTGGGGGCGTCATTGCTCCTGCCGGCGATGCAGTCACTCATCCATGGCAACTTCGAAGGCGCAGCGCAGAAGAAGGCGTACGCGCTCGTCGGAGCCTCCGCCGCGATCGCCGCCGCGGTCGGGCCGCTGTTGGGGGGATTCCTGACGACCTACCTCTCGTGGCGGATCGGGTTTCTGCTCGAGGACGTCGTCATCCTGATCGTGCTGACGGGGATCAAGCTCGTCCGCGACGTCCCGTACACCGGTGCTCCAGGTGTCGACGTGGTCGGCGCACTGCTCTCCGTCGTCGGGATGGGCGGCATCGTGCTGAGCATCCTGGTGTGGCAGGAGGGCGGGGAGTACGTCGCGGCGCTCCTGGTGATCGGCGCAGCGGCGATGGCGGCGCTCGTGTGGTGGCTTCGCCGGCGCAAGCTGCAGGGAGCGCCGACGCTGATCGATCCTGACCTGTTCAAGTCGACCGTCTTCAAGTTCGGGATCTCGCAGCAGATGCTGCAGCAGATCGCCCTGGGCGGAACGATGATCGCGCTGCCGATCTACCTGCAGATGGTGCTCGAGTACAGCGCGATGCAGGCCGGCCTTTCGATGGCGCCGCTCTCGCTGACGATGTTCGCGACCGCGCTCCTGGCCGGGCGAAAGGCAGGAGACCGGCGTCCGAGCAGCATCATTCGGGCGGGGTTCATTCTCCTCACGGTCGGTATGGCGGTGCTCCTGCCGATCGTCCCCAGGGCCGACTCCGGCTGGTATCTCGTCGTCCCGTTGATGATCGCCGGATCAGGGCTGGGATTGCTGGTGTCCCAGCTGAACAACTACACGCTGGCGCCGATCTCGGAGGAGCGCGTGAGCGAGGCGGCCGGAGTCAACTCGGCGGCCGGCTCGTTCGGGTTGTCGTTCGGGCTGGCGTTCGCCGGGGCGATCATGCTGGCGATGCTCTCGTTCAGCTTCACCAACCTGTCGGACTCGAGCACCGTGCTGACGCAGCCCGAGCAGCAGCAGGTCTCCAAGGCGCTCGAGCACGACGCCGAGGTCATGACCAACACCGCGCTCAAGAAGCAGCTCGCCGGCCGGCCTCCGCAGACCCAGGACGAGATCATCCGGATCAACACGGAGGCTCGCCATCGCGCGCTTCAGGTGGCGCTGCTCGTACCGATCCTCGCGGGCCTGGTCGGGCTGTTCAACTCGTTCCGGATGATGCGGCTGCCCGACCCGGAGCCCTCGAGTGCCGTCGAGGGCGTCGTCCTCGGCTGATGCGGCCTACGGCGTGGGGGCTGCGGCCAGCTGCGCCTCGACGGCGCGGTCGATGTTGCCGTGGATGTGGTCGGCGCCGATGCGGTCGACCACCCCGTCGGCCTCGAGCACCTTCAGCACGGGCGGCTTGACCCGGGCGAGCCGCAGGGTGATGCCATCGGAGTCGGTCAGCTCATGCAGCTCGGTCAGCTTGGAGGCGCCCTGCGAGTCGACGAAGTCGGCCCCTTCGAGGTCGAGCACGATCGCATGCAGGCCGCCCGCGTCGATGAGCTCGCGGACGCGGTTCTCGAGCGCCTCGGCGGTGGCGAAGAAGAGGCCGCCGTCGAGGCTCACGACCGCGACGCCCGGGAAGGTCTCGTCACCGGCGTGCTCCTGCAGGTCGCGGAACACCTGCGTGCCGGCCTCACGGCCGAGCAGGGGCATCGGGGGCCTCGTCGCGACGTACACGAGCCAGCCCAGCGAGAGCACGACTCCGACCACAACGCCGGCGAGTACGCCGACGGAGAGGACGCCGACGATCGCCGCCGCCGCCACCCAGAAGTCGAACCGGGTCACCCTGTAGAGGCGCCGCAGCTCCCCGACGTCGATCATGCCGAACACGACGGCGTCGATGATCACCGCGCCCAGAACCGCCTTGGGGAGATGCGAGAAGAGCGGGGCGAGCACGAGCAGCGTCCCGATGACCAGCGCGCCCGTGGTCAGCGACGCGACCGGCGTGCGCGCGCCCGCCGACTCGTTGAGCGAGCTGGCGGAGAGGCTCGTCGAGACGGGCATCCCCTGGAACACGCCGGCGCCGATGTTGGCCATGCCCTGGGCGATGGATTCCTGGTTCACGTCGATGCGGTAGCGATGCCGGGCCGCGAACGCCCTCGCATCGCCGGCCGTCTGGGAGAACCCGATCAGCAGCAGCGCGAACGCGGCGATTCCGATCGTCGCGTAGTGCCGCTGGACGAGCGCGAGATCGGGCAGCGCGGGCGCGGGCAGGCCACGGGGCACGTGGCCCACGAGCGCGACGTCGTGCGCGCCGAGGTCGAGCAGGTAGGAGGCGAGCAGCCCGCCCGCCACGAGCACGAGTGCCCCCGGCACCTTCGGCGCCACGACTCGCAGGCCGAGGATCACGCCCAGCGAGACGACCCCGACCGCCAGCGTTTCCCGATGGGTGTCGCCGAGCGACTGAATCCACGTCGCGAGCTCACGCCAGGCGCTGTCTCCCTCGGAGGACGTGCCGGTGAGCTTCGGCAGCTCCCCGATGACCACGTCGATCGCGGCACCGGCCAGGAATCCCGTGATCACCGCCTTTGACAGGAACTGGGCCAGCCACCCCATCCGGAACACGGCGAGCAGCAGGAAGAGGGCTCCGGTCGCGAGCGTGATGGCGGCCACCAGCTGCGCCGCCTGCGCCCCGCCGAGGCCGGTCACGAGCACGGCGCCGCCCGCCACCGCGGCGAGCGACGAGCTCGGGCCGGTCGAGATGTGGCGCGAGGTGCAGAAGAGCGCGTAGATGAGCGCGCCCGCCGCCGCCGCGTACAGCCCGTTCTGGAGCGGCACGCCGGCAATGCCCGCGTATCCGAGGTTCTTCGGCACCACCAATGCCGTCACCGCGACGCCGGCCGTCACGTCGCCGCGCAGCCACCGGCGCTCATACCGAGGCAGCCACCCCACCGCGGGAACGAGTTTTGCCAGCCTCGAGGGGGGGCTGTCCGGAGTCGGCGCGGTCAAGACGAGTGATCGTTTCAGCCACTCGCCCGCGCCGCTTCACCCGGTCGGGAGTAGGTCGTGGCGGGCTTTTCCTTCTGATGTCATCCGAATTGGACGACGGGATCCCCGGCGCACCCCGATACGGTCGCGGCACGTAGGCGAACGGATCGGAGGGTCATTGTGAATCGCAGTGCATGGAGTGGGTGGGTCGGCTTTGCCGGATGGCTGATGGTCATCATCGGCACGATCGACGCGTTCGAGGGACTTATCGCCATTTTCCGGCACAGCTACTACGTTCTCGCGCCCCAGTCGGTCATCGTGTTCGACGTGAAGACGTGGGGCTGGGTCACCCTGATCTGGGGGATCATCGTCGTGCTGACCGGCTTCGGCCTGCTGATGGGGGCAGGCTGGGCGCGCTGGACGGCGATCGTCATCGGGAGCCTGAGCTTCATCGCGCAACTCGGCTTCCTGGGCGCGACGTCGGCCCCGCTATGGTCGCTCACCGTGTTGGGGCTGACCCTCGTGGTGCTGTACGCCCTGATCGTCCGCTGGGGCGAGGCGACAGCCGTTCAGTAGGAGTGTGAGCCGCCCGTTCGCGCCCGCCGGCCGCTATGGCCGGCGCGGCGCGAACGGGCGCATCTCGATGCTGCCGCGAGTGAGGTGAACGGCCGTCGACGGGGGGACCTCGCTCCATGCGCCGGGCAGCGTCCCCAGAGGTTCGCTCATCACCGCGTGTGCGTCGCCGGGGATCTGCCGGAGATCCTCGAAGTCCGGATGCAGCTGCCGGAGGGTCTCGATGTCGTTGCTGTGGTAGAGCGTCCGCGGCACCGACCCGCCGGCGTAGCGTGCAGCGACGAATGCGTCGCGTGTGAGCACACCGACGGTCATCTGCATCGCGTCCTTCACCCCGGCCGCAGCGGCGGCCGTCTCGATGAACCCCACCATCCGCTCGAGCGCGCCCTGCGGATCGTCCCGGAGGCCGAAGGTGAGCGCGAGGTGGAACATGTGCTCGGAGTCGGTGCTGCCGACGATCTGGGGATACAGCTCCGGGTCGATGTTGAGCACGACCTCCCGCTTGATGCGGTGGAAGTCCTTCACGAAGCCGTTGTGGACGAAGAGCGTGCCGCCGTGCCGGAACGGATGGCAGTTGGACTGCTGCACGGGAGATCCGATCGCCGCGCGCACGTGCGCGATGAAGGCTCCCGACTCGAGCGTCTGGGCGATCTCGCGCAGGTTCTCGTCGTTCCACGCCGGCTCGGTCGAGCGGTATCGAGACGGCTCCCCGGCGTCCGGCGCGAACCAGCCCAGGCCGAACCCGTCTCCATTCACCGGCTCGGCCCCCTGACTCGAGTCGAGGCTCTGGTGCACGATCGTATTGGCGTCCTCGCGGAACATCACGAGGCCGACCTTGATCGGGCTTCCGAGGTATGCCATCCACCTGCACATCGCCAGACCGCTCCTCCTCGCCTGCCAGCTTGACAGCAACGAGCACGGCGGTCTCATCCGATCCGGGCGATGTGACGTGCGGTGGCGCTCCCTAGGATCGCCCGACCTGACGGCCGTCCGGGCTGCGTCGATCCACGACGCGGTCGAGAAAGGCGCAACGATGCCTGCGCTGAACCCAGA
The DNA here is from genome assembly GCA_963825325.1 of uncultured Actinomycetes bacterium. Classification (GTDB taxonomy): domain Bacteria; phylum Actinomycetota; class Thermoleophilia; order Gaiellales; family JAICJC01; genus JAICJC01. The sequence goes on along the minus strand of CAWGSU010000001.1, from coordinate 57,211 downwards.
TCACCCGGTGGCGCACCATCGGCGTCGCAGACGGACGGGGCTCGCGCTTGCCGTCATCGTCTGCGCGGCGGTTGCCGGCGGCTGTGGCGGGAGCGGCGGAGGCGGCGGCGGCACGTTGCCGAGCTCGGTGCCGGGCTCGCTGCCCAGCTCGCTTCCCGGTTCGCTGCCCAGCCTGCCGACGACGACGCGAACAACCTCGACCCAGCCCACGCCCCCTCCGACCGAGACGACCACCGTCACCACCGAGACAACGGAGACGACATCGGCCCCACCCACAACCGGTGCGACCGGGACGACGGCGGTCCTGCAGGCGACCGCCACGACCACGGTTACGAGCGGGCAGAGCGACACGCCGTGGGGCTGGATCGTCGCCGCGGCGATCCTGATCCTGATCGTCGTCATCCTCGCGGGATGGGCGCTCGGACGGCGCGGAGCGTCCCGCAGGGATTGGAGCGCACAGGCACGTCAGGCGAACGGCGACGGGACGGCGCTCCATGACGCCGCGCTCGCCGAGCTGATCGCCGCCGCGACGGCGAATCGGCCGGAGGGGTGGTCCGCGATCGCATCTGCCTGCAACGAGCTGTCGCTCTCGCTCCAGCGGCTGCAGACGTCCGCGCCCGACGATGCCGGCGCGCAGAAGACCCAGGTGGCTCTCGACGCCGTGGGTGGTGTTCGGTCGGCGGTCGCCATCGCGAGCGCCGCTCCGCCGGGCCAACCCCTTGACCCGGAGGCCGCCAGGACGATGAGGCAGCGACTGGAGGATCTGGCCGTGGGGCTGCGCGGCCTCACGACCTAGCCGCCCGGAGCCCTGCCCCACGAGCCCGGATTCATCCGGTCGGGGCGATGCAGCCTGCGTCGATCGCGCGTGTTCTCCCCGGGGTGTCTGACGTCAAGCTCGGCCGGCAGCCGTCATACCTGACCGAACGACGCGCGAGGAGGGTGAGATGACCACGCAGGAGATCGACACCGGGCGCTGGTACGCACGCGACGCTGATGCGGTCGCCGAGCGGCTCGGCACGGATCTCGGGGCGGGCCTCTCGGCGGAGCAGGTGGCGGAGCGGCTGGGACGCTATGGGCCGAATGCGCTTCCCACGGAGGAGCCGACGCCGGGTTGGCGTCGGTTCTTGGACGAGTATCGAAGCTACATGCAGATGATCCTGGTGGGCGCGGCGGTCGTCTCGCTTGCGATCAAGGAGTGGAGCACTGCCGTTGTGCTCGTGGCGATCACGCTTCTGAACGCGGTCGTCGGTCTGCGCCAGCAGGGCAAGGCGGAGAGCGCGATGAATGCGCTGAAGTCGATGATGAAGGAGACGGCGCGGGTGCGTCGCGGCGGCGCGGAGGCGGAGATCCCGGCGGAGGAGCTCGTGCCGGGCGACGTCGTCCTGCTCGCCGCGGGTGATCAGGTGCCCGCGGACGGGCGGCTGGTCGCGGCCAGCTCGTTGCAGATCGACGAGTCTGCGCTGACCGGTGAGAGCTTGCCGGCCGGCAAGGATGCCGAGACCTTGCCGGACGAGGAGCGGGGCCCAGGCGACCAGACGAACATGGCGTTCATGCATACGCCGGTGACCCACGGCAGCGGTGTGATGATCGTGACCGGCACGGGGAGCGACACGCAGGTGGGCCACATCGCCGGCATGTTGGCTGCCACCGCGACCGAGGAGACGCCGCTCACCAGGCAGATGAATACGCTGACGCTTTGGATCGCGGGTGCGGCCGGCGTGACGATGGTGATCATGTTCGCGCTGGGCCTGCACCGTGGCGATCCGTGGCGCGAGCTGTTCATCACCGCGGTCGCGCTGGCGATCTCGGCGATCCCTGAGGCGCTGCCGACTGTCGTTCAGGTCGTGCTGTCGCTAGGCAGCGTCGAGCTCGCGGGGCGAAACGCGATCGTGAAGGAGCTGCCTTCGGTCGAGACGCTCGGGTTCACGTCGGCGGTCAACTCCGACAAGACCGGCACGCTGACGATGAATCAGATGACCGCCGTCGAGGTGGTCGACACAACCGATCGCTTCTCGATCTCGGGCATCGGCTACGGCCTCGAAGGCAGGGTGCACCACGCCGCGGGGGGCTCGGACTCGATCGAGGCCGCGATCCTGCCGTATGTGATTGCAAGCGACGCCCGCCTCGAGGGGGGGAAGGTGATCGGCGACCCGACCGAAGGCGCATTGCTCGTGCTCGCGCACAAGGCCGGGCTCGACATCGACGCGACGCGCGAAGCGCTCCCCCGACTGGCGACGCTGCCGTTTGATCCGACCTACAAGCTGATGGCGACATTCAACCGCACGACTGCAGGCGACGGTCGCGAGGTCATCCGGATCCACGTGAAGGGGGCCGCTCCGGCGGTGCTGGGGCGCGCGTCGACGGCGCTCTCGGGCGCCTCGAGCATCCCCTGGGGCGACGATCTCAAGCAGCGCGCCGACGAGCACGTGACCCGGATGGGCGGTCAGGGGCTGCGGGTCATGGCCGCGGCCTACCGCGACCTCGAACCGGCCGAGTTCGACGCCGACGGCGACCTGCTCGCACATGTCACCGCGCTCGAGATCTCGAGCCTCGTCGGGATGCTCGACCCCCCGCGCGACGAGTCGAAGCAGGCGGTCGCAGACGCCCAGGCCGCGCACATCCGGGTGCGCATGGTGACCGGCGACGATGTGGTGACGGGCGCTGCGATCGCGGAGCAGCTCGGGATCCCCGGGGAAGCGATTCTCGGGGCCGACTTCGCGGCGCTCTCCGAGGCGGAGCGGATGGAGCGGATCGACTCGATCGGCGTGGTCGGGCGGGTCGCGCCGGAGCACAAGGTGCTGCTCGCCGAGACGCTGAAGCAGAAGGGCGACGTCGTCGCGATGACCGGAGACGGCGTGAACGACGCGCCGGCGATCAAGGCGGCGGACATCGGCATCGCGATGGGCAGCGGCACCGAGGTGGCCAAGAACGCGAGCCGCATGATCCTCTCCGACGACAACTTCGCGACGATCGTCTACGCGGTCGAACAGGGCCGCAAGCTGTACGACAACCTGAACAAGTACATCCGCTTCGTGCTCGTGATGCTGGTGGCGTTCATCCTCACCTTCCTGGGCGCGAGCCTGTTCAACATCGCCGCCGGCGAGCCGTTCACGGCGCCGCAGGTGCTGTGGATCCATTTCCTGATCAGCGCACCGTTCGGCGTAGCGCTCGGCTTCGACGAGGAGACCGCCGGCCTGATGCAGCTGAGGCCGCGTGCGCGGGGCGAGTCGATCCTGACCCGGCCGGTGCTTTTGACCGCCGGGCTGGTGGGGCTGTTCATCGCCGTGGCGGCGCTGATCGTGCTCCAGATCGGGATCCACCACTACGGGAGCGTCCACATCGGCAACTCGATCGCCTTCACCGCCTTCGCGCTCATGCTGGTCGCCGCCGCATTCGAGTGCCGCAGCGAGATCGGCACGGTCCTGACAACCGACACCTTCAACAGCCGCCGAATGAACCTGATTGCAGCGATCGAGGTCGTCGGAGCGGTGCTCGCCACCGGCTGGAACTTCCTCAACAGGCTGCTCGGGACAACCCAGCTCACCACCCAGCAGTTCGGCATCGCGCTGCTCTGCGCGATCGCGCTCCTGGTGACATGGGAGATCGCAAAGGCGATCGCGCGGGGGCGGACACGCTAGGCGGCGGACGCCGGTTCAGGCGGCCTTCGGCACCGACTCCGCGGCGAGTCCGAGCACCGTGAGCAGCGCGTCCACGACGTCCGGGTCGAGGTGCGTGCCCGTGCTTCGGTGCAGCTCGGCGGCGGCCTCGGCGCGGGTGCGGGCAGCCGAGTAGGGCCGGTCGGCGGTCATGGCGGCGTAGGCATCGGCGGCGGCGACGATGCGCGCCTCGATGGGGATCGCGCCCCCGGCGAGGCGATCGGGGTATCCGTCGCCGGCGAAGCGCTCGTGGTGGTGGCGCACCGTGCGCGCGGTGTCGCGCAGGTTCGGGATGCGTTCGACGATCAGCGCGCCGACGCCGGGATGGGTGCGCATGATCGCCCACTCGGCGTCGTCGAGCGGGCCCGGCTTTGTGAGGATGTGCTCCGGGATCGCGAGCTTGCCGATGTCGTGCAGCCAGCCGCCGAGGCGGCAGCGCAGGATGACGTCGACCGGCAGCGCGAGCTCTGCCGCCGTGCGCGCGGCGAGGTCGGCCACCTGCGCGGCGTGCTCCTCGGGCGTGCCCTCCCTCACGCTGCCGGCGAACGCGAGCGCCCGGGCGACGCCCACCGCCTCGGGCTCGCTCGTCGCCGGGTCGATCTCGACCCCGAGCGCCTCGAGCGACACGCGGTTGCGGCCATGGTGCTTGGCCGTGTAGAGGCAGCGGTCGGCCTTGTCGAGCAGCTCGTCCAGGGTGGCCCCGTCCCCGCCGGCGAGGGCGCCGCCGACCGAGATGGTGAGGTCGAGGCGGGTGGTGTCGTGCACGATCGGGGACGCCGCGACCTGGGCGCGCAGCACCTCGCCCCGCGCGGCCAGCTCCACGCTCGAGCCGATGTCGTGCAGGAGCACCGCGAACTCCTCGCCGCCCCAGCGGGCGAGGCAGTCGCCCGGGCGCAGGCCGACTCGCAGCCGCCGTGCGAGCTGGACGAGGACGGCGTCCCCGACCGCGTGCCCGTAGGCGTCGTTGATCCATTTGAAGTGGTCGGCGTCGAGCAGCAGCAGGCCACAGCGGTCGGGGTTCGCGCGCAGCGCCTCGGTGGCGCGCGTCACGAAGTGGCGCCGGTTGTAGGCGCCCGTGAGCTCGTCGGTGCCTGCGCGCAGCTCGGCCTCGGCACGGGCGCGCTCGAGCTGGCGATGGGCACGCTGCATCTCGCGCATGCTCCGGCGGAGGTCGTCCTCGAGCCGGCGCCGCTCGGTGACGTCGGACACGATCCCGCTCACCTCGAACGTGCCGTCGGGGCGAGGGCGGCAGGCGCCGCGGTCGTGCACCCAGCGCGTGATGCCGTCGGCGCCGATCAGGCGGTACATGACCTCGCCGTCCTCGCCGCGGCTGAGCGCCAGGTTGAAGGCGTCGTAGGCGTCGCGGTCGTCGGGGTGTACCGCGTTGTCCCAGTTCGTCATCTCGGGGTCGGGCTCCGCGCCGCCCAGCAGGCGATCCCCGCCAGGCCCCTGGAACAGCTCCTGCAGGCCTTCCTCCTCGGACGCGAGCGCGAGGTACACGTGCGCGCCGACGACGTCGAGCAGGCTCGTGAACCGATCGCTCGCCTCGGCCAGCTGGGCAGCTGCCTCGGTGCTCGCGGTGATGTCGGACACGATGCCATCGACCAGCATCCCGCCGTCGGCCTTGCGCCGTGGCCGGGCCCGGTCGCGCAGCACACGGGTGACGCCGTCCATCCCCAGCAGCCGGTAGGTGGCCTCGGCGTCCTCGCCGCGCAGCAGCCGGCGATTGAACGCCTCGTAGCTCGACCAGTCCTCGGGGTGGATGCATGACTCCCACAGCTCGCCGGCCAGGGCGCCGTCGGGGAGGGGGGCGCCGATCAGGGCCTCGAGGGTCGACGCCGACGCGTGGTGCACGTAGCGGCCGTCGGGCGTGATCTCGCCCGCGTAGACATGCTCCTCGAACAGGTCGAGGATGTGGGCCAGGCGCGCCTCCCGCCATGCCATCCGGCTCGAGAGTCGCCGCCGCGGCCGCCACAGGCCCGACCAGGCCCGGCGCACGCGCCCGCGCTCCGTCAGCTCGCGCGCGGGCGGCGACGGCGAAGCCTCGGGCGGTGGGGTGGGCGAACCGGTCACGGCACTACCACTCTTCATCGGCCGCCCTCCCCGTTGTGTTGAGGGCCCTCCCCGATTTGCGGTAGATGGTCGGACGTCCAGGCGCGCCGGAGTTATCGATCAGCCATCTAGGTGTTGTCCCCGATGCCGGGCGCACCCGGGCGCGGCATGATGGTGGCGTGAGCGCATACGTGGACCGTGGCCGGCTGCGGGCCCGGCTGACGCGAGGACTGCTCGCCGGAATGTGCCTCCTCCCGGCGTGGCCGGCCGTCTCGGCCCGGGCGGCGGCGCCCGTGGCCTCGTTCCGCGGCCTGGGCACCTGGGTCGACCTGTTCGACACGAGGCTGCGCGCCGACCCCGAGGCGGCCGTGGCCAGGATGCACGCAGACGGAGTCCGCACGCTCTACCTCGAGACGTCGAACTTCTCCGCATCCGCGGCGATCGTCTCGCCCGACATCGTCTCGCGCTTCATCGTCGCCGCGCACGCCGACGGCATGCGCGTCGTCGCCTGGTATCTGCCGTCGTTCGCGCGCCCCGGGATCGACCGCTTCCGGGCACGCGCGGCCGTCGCGTTCCGAACGTCCGGCGGACAGCGCTTCGACGCGTTCGCGCTCGACATCGAGTCGTCGCAGGTGACGCACGTCGGGCTGCGCACGAGCCGTCTCCTCGACCTGGCGGCGGCGTTGCGCGCCTCGGCCGGTCCCCGGTACCCGCTTGGAGCAATCGTGCCCGCCCCCGAGGGGATGCGCCTGAACCCGGCCTACTGGCCCGGCTTTCCGTTCCGCGGTCTCCGGGCCGACTTCAACGTGTTCCTGCCGATGGACTACTTCACCTACCACGTCACGACCGCGGCCGCCGCCCACGACTACACGACCGCGAACGTGGCCCTGCTGCGCCGGGACACGCGCGATCCGGCCGTGCCGATCCACCTGATCGGCGGCATCGCGGACACCGCGTCCGTGGCCGAGGTGACGGCGTTCGTCCACGCTGCCCGCGAGCGCGGCGTGCTCGGGGCGAGCCTGTACGACGATGCCACCACCAGGCCGGCCGAGTGGGCCGAGCTCGCGGGTGTGCCGGTGAACCCCCGTCAGGCGCAGCCGATGCCGCTGCGGCTTCCGTCCGCGCCGGCCTACGGGAACATCCCCGGTGGCGATCGCTCGCATCCGAAGGAGGTGTTCTACGCCGGGCCGCGCGCCGGCGGGACGTGGGCGGTGCGCTACCAGGGCTTCGACCTAGGGCCGGACGAGGTGCAGTTGTGGGTGAACTGGCAGCACGTGCGCACGCTCGGGCCTGCGACCGCGGGCGGATGGAGCCCGGTGCGCAGCGTGGTGATCCCGGCCGGCCTGCTCAACACCGATGCGCCCAACTCGATCCGGTTCGTCGCCGCCGGCGACTATCCCGCGTGGAGCATCTGGGGCGTGCGCCGTGTCGCCCTCGTGCCCGCCGCCGCGGTGCGGACGGCCCCGGCCGCGTCCGCCGCGACGGTCTCGCGCGCGATCGTGAACGTCTCGGTGGCGACGCTCTGGGCGGGCCCGGACGCGCTGCGGCCGCTCGATGCACCGTCGGCTGCGCAGCCCGTCGACATCCACGCGTGGCTCGCCGCGATGACGACCGCCGACCGGGAATGGCTGGTCGGCAGGGTGCAGACGCAGGCCCTGTACGGCATGGCGGTCGAGGTGCTCGGCCGGCGCGGCAGCTGGAGCGACGTGGCGGTGCGCGGTCAGCCGTCGCAGCTTGACGCGCGCGGCTATCCCGGCTGGCTGCCGACCCGCCAGCTGACGTCCAACCTCTCGCTGCTCGGCGTCGAGCGCACGCACCCGGTCGCCGTCGTCACCTCTGCCTTTGCGCGGCTGCGCGACCCGGTTACGCTCGCGCCCAGGCTGCAGGTGACGTTCGCGACCCGGCTCTGGATCACCGGCACGGCAGGCGCGTATGACCTCGTGGCGACTCCGGGCGGCGGGACGCTCGCCGTCCGGGCGAGCAAGGTCGCCCGCTACCGGTCGGTGGCGGCCATCCCGAAGCCCACGGGCGCGCGCATCGTCGCCACCGCCCGCCGGTTTCTCGGGCTCGCGTACCTGTGGGGGGGCACGTCCGCGTACGGCTTCGACTGCTCCGGGCTCACCTACACCGTCTACCGCCGGTTCGGGATCCCGCTCCCCCGCGACGCCGACCGCCAGGCCCTGCACGGCACGCCGGTGGCCCGGGCCGACCTGCGCCCCGGCGACCTCGTGTTCCTGGCCGGCGCCGGCGGTGTCGGCCACATCCACCACGTCGCCATCTACATGGGGTCGGGGCGAGTGATCGAGGCGCCGAACACCGGCGACGTCGTCAGGATCGCCCCGCTCTCGTCGCTCCTGGGCGAGTACGCCGGCGCGCGCCGCTACCTCTAGCTCGGATCGCGGAGTGACTCGTGGGCGGCAAGCGCGCGCGTGCGGGCGACGGCATGGTCGACGATCGGCTGCGGCCGCGGATCGGCGCCGAGCCAGCGGCCGACGTAGCGCCCGTCCGCGTCGAACCTCTCGGCCTGGGTGGCCGGGTTGAAGATGCGGTGGTAGGGCGCGGCATCGGCGCCGCTGCCGGCGACCCATTGCCAGCCGAGGGTGTTGTTCGCGAGATCGGCGTCGACGAGCGTGTCCCAGAACCAGCGCGCGCCGGCCCGCCAGTCGATCAGAAGATCCTTCGTCAGGAACGATGCGGTCACCATCCGCGCCCGGTTGTGCATCCACCCGCTGTGCCACAGCTGGCGCATGCCGGCGTCGACGAGCGCGTAGCCGGTCTCGCCGCGCTGCCAGGCCTCGAGGCCGGCGCGATCGTCGCGCCACGGCATGCGCCCGAAGGCGGGCACGAGCGGCGCCGACGCGGTGTGGGGGAAGTGGTAGAGCAGGTGGTGGGCGAAGTCGCGCCAGCCGAGCTGGCGCAGGTAGGGGTCGCCCGCCGCGCCGGCGGACTCGCGCACCGCGTGCCACACCCGGCGCGGCGAGATCTCGCCGAAGTGCAGGTGCGGCGAGAGCTGCGACGTGCTCTGCGCGGGATGGTCGCGCGCCCCCTCGTAGCGGCCGGCGCGGCCGCAGAACGACTCCAGCCGTTGGGCCGCTCCGGCCTCGCCCGGCGACCACTCCTGCGCCAGGCCGCTGTCCCAGGCGACCTCGGGGAGCAGCCCGAGCTCGCCGAGCGGGGCGGACTCGGGCCACGCCGCAGGGCACTCCAGCCGCGGCTCGGGCAGCGCGCATGCCGGCTCACCGAGCGTGCGCACCGCCTTCCAGAAGGGTGTGAACACCCGGTATGGCCCGCCCGCCTGCGTCTGCACCGTCCAGGGCTCGTGCAGGACCGCGCCGGCGAAGCTCGCAGCGCCGGGCAGGGACGCCTTGAGGTCGCGGTCGCGCGCGATCGCGCTCGGCTCGTAACGCCGGTTCCAAACGACGGCGTCTGCGCCCGTCTCGGCGATCAGCGCGCGCAGCTCCTCCGCGCTCGATCCGCAGCGCAGGATCAGCTGCGATCCGTGCTCGCGCAGCCGCGCGGCGAGGGCCACGAGCGAGTGATGCAGCCACCACCGCGACGCCGCTCCGGGCGGCCACTCACCATCCTCGGCGGGCGCCCAGATGAAGGCGGGCACCACCGGGCCGCGGGCGGCGGCGGCGTGGAGCGCCGGGTTGTCGGCGAGCCGCAGGTCGTTCCGGAGCCAGACGATCGTGGTGATCGCGGGAGCGTAGTGGCGCTTCCCCGGATACGCAGAACCAGGTGGTGCGGATACCGCAGAGCGGCGAGTCCGCGCGTCGCGCGCCCGGCGATTACTGGGGATCAGAGAGTCGTCCACTTCCGCTGCGAGTGAGGAGTCCGTCATGCTGCGCTTCAGGAGCCGAAGAGATCCCGCCGTTGCGGAGCTGAGCGAGCGGCTGAGGAGCCTCGACGGGAAGTGTCTCACCCACCTCGAGCGCGGCCTCGCGGCGATCGCGTCCGGCGATCTCACGGTCGAGGTGCAGCCGGCGACGACCCCGATCACCACCAGGTCGCGCAACGGCGAGATCCAGGATCTCATCGACGTCTTCAACTCGATGCTCCAGCGTGCGCAGGCGGCGCTCGAGTCCTACGAGGTCGCGCGCGAGCAGCTGCGCCACGGGCTCGGTGACAAGTCGTGCCTGGCCGACCTCGAGGAGCGGCTCCAGAGCCTCGACGGGAACTGCCTTACGAACCTGGGTGCAGGCTTGCAGGCGATGACGAGCGGCGATCTCACGATCCATGTCGACCCGGCGACCCACGAGCTCGAGGCCCGGCCGGGCCTCGAGCTCGGCACGCTCGGCGCCATCTTCAACTCCATGCTCGGAAAGGCGCAGGAGAGCCTCGGGCTCTACAACGTCACCCGTGAGCACGTCGCGTCGATGATCCGCGAGATCTCGAGCACCGCGGGCACCGTCTCGTCCGCGTCGGCGCAGATGTCGTCGACCGCGACCGAGACGAGCCGCGCGATCGAGGAGATCGCCCGTGCCGTGACCGAGATGGCCGAGGGCGCCCAGCGCCAGACGACGATGGTCGGCCAGACGCAGCAGATCACCGAAGAGGCCGTCGCGATGGGCGAGCAGGCCCGCCAGATGGCCGACAAGGGGGTGCGCCTGACCGAGCAGATCGCGTCGATCGCCGACCAGACCAACCTCCTGGCGCTGAACGCGGCCATCGAGGCCGCCCGCGCCGGCGAGCAGGGCCGCGGCTTCGCGGTCGTCGCCGAGGAGGTGCGCAAGCTCGCCGAGTCGGCATCCGCCACCGTCGGGCAGACGCGCGACGCCTTCCACGGCCTGGCGTCGAGCATCGAGAACGTGACCGACTGCGTCGCGAAGGTCTCGACCGCCACGAGCGATGTCGCGAACGTCGCGATGGAGACTTCCGCAGCCACCGAGCAGGTGTCCGCCTCGGCCCAGGAGACCAGCGCCGCCACCGAGGAGGTCTCGGCCTCGTCGGAGGAGCTCGCCCGCACCGCCGCCCAGCTCACCGAACTGGTCGGGCAGTTCACCCTGTAAACCACACCGGCGAATCCGCCAGGGGAGAGAGTGATCGTCATGCAGCTCGTCGTCTTTGCGCTCGGATCGGAGGAATACGCCCTCCCAATCCACCAGGTTCAGGAGATCATCCGCCACCGCGAGCCGCGGCGCGTCTCGAGCGCCCACTCGATCCGCGGAGTGATCAACCTGCGCGGCCGGATCGTCCCCGTGTGCGACCTCGCGATCCAGTTCGGAGTCACCGCGGCCGTCGCACCCGAGGAGGCCAAGATCGTCATCATCGACGCCGAAGGTGTCGGCGCCGGGCTGATGGTCGACGGCGTCAACGAGGTGATGAGCGTCGAGGAGTCGCAGATCGAGCCGGCCGTCGCCGCCGAGGACAACGTGTTCTCCGGCATCGCCAAGGTCGACGACCGCCTGGTCATCCTCATCGATCCGGTCGGTCTCGTGAGGGAGCTCGGCATCACGCGGCTCGAGGCGACCGCCGCCTGAGCCCTACGAGCCGGCAGCGGGGATGACCGGGCGGCTGCGCAGCGCTTCCAGCGCGGCCTCGAGATTCCCGGCCGCCTCCTCGACGCGCGAGAGCGTGTCGTACGCGCGCGAGATGTAGGGCGGGGCGGCCCGGTCGGACATGAGGCTGATCCCCTCGCGGCAGAGGAAGCGGGCGTCGTCGAGCCGGCCGTCGGCGAGCGCGACCTCGGCGAGCAGCCCATAGGCCATCCCCGCATACCCGGGCTCCGTGCCCTCTGTGCGCTGCAGCGCCGCCTCGGCATGCTCCTTGGCGGCCGCGACGTCGCCGTTCATGAGCGCCTGGCGGCTGCGCTCGTAGCTCAGCAGGGCGAGCTCGACGGGGGCCTCGTCGGTCAGCATCCGCTCGGCCTGATCGAGATGCGTCGCCGCCGCGCCGGCCTGACCCTGATCGAGCAGGACGCCCGCGATCAGCAGATAGGCGTGGCCCTGCGCGCGCAGCTCCTCGCCGCGCTCCATGCGGGCGAGGACGCGATGGGCGTACATCTCGGCGACGCGCGACTGGCCCTGCTCGGCGTACGTCCGCGCGAGAGCCCAGTCGAGCCGCAGCAGGTTCGCGCCATCGATCTCGCGCTCGTGCCGCAGCACGCGTGAGAGCACCTGCTCGGCGTCCGAGAACCGTCCCCGATCGGTGTAGGCATTGGCGAGGTACGACCCGAACTGCACCATGAGCGCGGCGTCGGCCGGGGCTTCGCACACCTCTTCGAACGCGGCCTGCAGCACGGCGGCTGCCTGGATCAGGTCGCCGGTGCCGGCATGCGCGCGTCCCAGTGCGCGGTAGAGCGCCGGCCGCTCGCGCGCGCTCGGCATGGGTCCGCACGTGCGCGCTTCCTCGAGCAGCTCCACCGCGCGGGCGTCGTCGCGCCCGTCCAGGGCCAGCAGGCCGAGGTACTCGAGCGCCCGGCTCTCGGCGCGTCGGTCACCGAGCGACCGTGCGCCGGCAAGCAGCGACTCGAGGTCGGCGCCGGCACGCGGGTCGCCCAGCCGCGCCGCCACCTCGGCGGCCGCGAGGTCGGCCTCGCTGACTCGGCCGTCAAGCGATCGGCCGAGCAGCTCCTCGATCGAGGTGTCGAGCCGCCGGGCCAGCTCGGCCAGAATCGTGAGCGAGGCCACACGATCGCCCGACTCCACCCGAGACAGGTACGACGGCGAACATCCGGGGAAGGCGATCTGGCGCAGCGACAGCCCACGCCGTTCGCGGAGGGCCCGTAGACGTTCTCCCAGTGCTTTCGGATCGGGCACGTGGGTAGGTCGGGCTCGCCCCATCGTGCTGAAGCATAACGCTCTATTTGTCTTACGGGAACGAGACCCATCTCCTTCGCCGCCAATGCTTTAGATGTTGCCAACTCGCAACATCTACCTGGCCGTGACACGCGCGCCGCATCACGCGCTCGTCGTTCGCGCTGCTGGTGCTGGCAGCAGCGTCCGTATGGGTCTCTGCAGGGAAGGGCTGGGGGCGGTACAGCTACAGGTGGTGTCGGGCCTGGTCGAGCCGCTCGAGCAGCTGCTCGCGCTCGGCCCGGATCGACAGGAGCGCGGCCGCGAGCCGCTCCTCGCCGGCGGGGCGCAGCCGCACCAGCACGGTGCGGGCGTCTGTGTCGCCCGCGGAGCGCACCACGAGCCCGGCCGCCTCGGCGCGGTCGACGAGCTCGGTCACCGAGCTCTGCGCAAGCTGGAGATCATCGGTGAGCTGGCCGATCGAGCGCGTCTCGCTGCGGTCGGGCGCGCCCTTGATCGCCAGGAGCAGCAGATAGCGTTGCGGGGTGAGCCCGACCCGGCGCACGCGCACGTCACCGTGGGCGACGAAACGGCGCAGCAGGCGCCGGAACTCGGCCGCCCGCAGCACCTCGTCGAGCGCCACCGGCGCCGAGGCGGGGTCGCTCGGGCCGTCTGCGCCGGGCGGGGTGGGCATGCGCCAAATCCTACGGCCCCGCGCGCTCCGGTTGACCGTGGTCACACACCGGGCGTGACAGCCCGCAACGACGCGGCGGCGCCGGCGGCCTACTCTGAATCAGCGTTGGGGCCAGACTCGCTTCTTTCGGCGTATTCCGGCGGTCGGGCCCCGGCGCTGGACCCCGAACAGCGAGGGGTCGGCGACGGCCGGCCCCTCGTGGTCACTCGCCGCCGGTGAGGCCGGGCGGCCGGTGGGTCGCCGTGACGACGTCGTCGCCGAGCAGCGTGTGCGTGCGCAGCAGCGCCGGGGTGGCGACGATGCGCCCGCGGGAGAGCCGCACGACCCCGCGCTCCTGCTCCTGCTTGAGCACACGGTTCACCGTCTCGCGTGTCGTGCCCGAAAGGCCCGCTAGGTGCTCCTGGCTGAGCGGGATCGTCACGTCGGCGGCGGCGAGGTCGCCGTAGAGCGCGGCGAGCTGGATCAGATGGGCGCGGACACGCTGCGCGACGGGCGTGTAGAGCGCCTCGATCAGCCGGTCGGTGGTCGCCGCGACCTGGACCGCGAGCGTCTCCTCGATCGCGTCGCGCATCGCCGGATAGGCGGCGCGCAGCTGCAGGAACGACGATCGCGGGATCGCAAGCGTCTCGGCGCGCTCGAGCGCGATGACCGTGGCGGTGCGGCGCTGGAACGGGCCGACCACCGCGAGCAGGCCGAACACGTCGCCGGGACCGTGCAGCGACACGGTGGCGGAGTCGCCGAGCGGGGTGATGACCCGCGCGGCGAAGCGCCCCGACTCGACCCGGTGCAGGCTGTCGCCCGGATCGTCGCGGTGGAACACCACCTCGCCCCGATCGAACCGTCTGCGCCTGCCGGCCTGGCGCAGCTCATGCTCGGGGACGGCCCCAAACACGTCGTCACCCACCCCCCAACTCTACCGGATTGTGTGACGGTTGTCACGGACCCTGATGACATGGGGTCAACGACGGCGGGCCCGGGCGTGGCTACGGTGAGGACATGGATGCACTCGGACACACCTCATCGACCGACGGCCAGCGGCGCGCCCGGCTCGAGTCGCTGATCCGGGACCGGCGCGAGCGGGCGTGGTCGCTGGCCGTCCTCGCCGCCGCTGCGGCCGTCGCGGCCCTGGTCGAGCCGGTGCTGGCGGCGTTCTTCACCGCCACGAGCGCGATCGCCGTCGCCGCGTCGGCAGCGCAGCTGCTCGCGGCGCGCCGGGCGAGCGGCGACGCCAACATGGTGCTCGACGCGATCCTGGTCGCAGCCGTCGATCCGTCGGGCAGCGCGGCGCTTCACCGCCGCGCGCGGCGCAACTCGTCGCAGCGCCACCGCCGCCGGCTCGCGCGGCGCCTGGAGTCGCTCGTCGACCGCGCCGAGCGCAATCCGCGCCGGGAGTGCTTTCAGGCGGGTCTCGTGCGGTTGCACTCCCAGCGCATGCGCGCGATCGCGGACACCCTGCGGCGCGAGTCGCCGCCCGCGGCCTCGGCGGTCGCCCGCGTGCACCGGCTGCTATGGGACCCGGCCAGCCCGCTCGTGCGGCACGAGGCCGACGCCGTGCGGTTCTCGGCCTGGCTGCGCCAGATCGAGGTCGACCTCGGCGCGACCCGCGCCGCCGCGCCCGTATCGGTATCATCCCGGCGTGCCGTCGACCGATCCCAAGCTCGATCTGATCGCGTCCGTGCCGCTCTTCGCGGGGCTCGACAAGCGTGAGATCGGGTTTCTGGGCAGGATCATGGACGACGTCGACGTCGCCGACGGGAAGGTGCTGACGCGCGAGGGCGCGCGCGGAGGCGAGTTCTTCATCGTTCTCGAGGGATCGATCCTGATCGAGCGCGACGGCAAGGAATTGAACCGGCTCGGCCCGGGCGACTTCCTCGGCGAGATCGCGCTGATCGACCAGGGCCCGCGCACTGCCACCGCGACCGCCGCCGGCCCGGCCCGCCTGATGGTGCTGACGAGGGCCGCGTTCGCGTCGATGCTGGGCCAGAACCCGGGCGTCGAGTCGAAGATCCTGCGCGTGCTCGCCCGCCGCGTGCGCGACCTGCAGCCGACGGCTGCGCTCTGACGGATGCCGTGTCCGTCCAGGTCCGCTTCGCCCCCAGCCCGACCGGGTCGCTGCATCTCGGCAGCGCGCTGACGGCGCTGCTCAACCGCCTGTTCGCGAACAGGCACGGCGGCCGGCTCCTGCTGCGCATCGACGACACCGACACCGAGCGGTCGCGGCCCGAGCTCGAGGCGGGAATCGTGCGCGACCTGCGCTGGCTCTGCATCGGCTGGGACGATGGGCCCGTGCGCCAGAGCGAGCGCTTCGACCGCTACCGCGAGGCGGCGTCCGGCGCGCGCGGTGTCGAGATCCGTGACGGCGCGTGCTGGCTGCGCGCGCCGGGCCAGGCCCCGTTCGTGATCCTGCGCGGCGACGGGCGGGCAACCTACAACTGGGCGACGGCGATCGACGACCTCGACGACCGCATCACGCATGTCATCCGCGGCAACGATCACCTGTCCAACACGCCACTGCAGGAGGCCGCCATCCGCGCCGTCGGGGCGGCCCCGCCGCGCTACCTGCACCATGCGGTCATCACGGGCGAGTCCGGCAAGCTCTCCAAGCGCGAGGGCGCGAGCTCGATCGCCGACCTGCGCGTGGCCGGCTACCCGCCGGAGGCGGTCGTGAACTACCTGGGGCTGATCGGCAGCTCGGGCCCCGGCGACGTGCTCTCGCTGGACGAGCTGGCCGCACGCTTCGACGAGTCCCGGCTCGCGCGCGGGACCCTGCAGCTGGACATGGGCCGGCTGCGTGCGCTCTCGACGCGGCACCTGTCCGCACTGCCCGAAGCCGACCTGGTCGAGCGCGTGCTCGACCGCTGCCCGCCGGACACGCCGGTCGCGGTCGTCCAGGCGCTCGCCCCGGCGCTGCGCGGCGTGCACACGCTGGCCGAGGCGGTAGAGCTCGTCGAATGCGTGCTCGTGACGCCCGAGCGCGCGCCGCTGCCGGAGCTCGCCCGCATCCGGGCCGGCTACCCCGAGCAGCTCGACGAGGTGCAGGCGCGGGCGCTCGTCGACGAGCTGCGCAGCGCCCAGGTACCGCTGCGCCAGGCACGGCGCGCGCTCACCGGCCGCGACCGCGGACCCGAGCTCTGGGCCGTGTTCGCGGCGCTGCCGCGCGACGAGGCGATCCGGCGGGCGGCATGAGGCTGCGCGACTCCCGCACCGGCGAGCTGCACGAGCTGCGCCCCGGCCCCGACGGCACGATCGGAATCTATGCCTGCGGCCCGACCGTGTACGGACGCATCCATGTCGGCAACGCCCGCCCGTTCGTCGTCTTCGGGCTGATGAAGCGTTACCTGGAGTGGCGCGGGCAGCGGGTGAGCCTGGTCGAGAACATCACCGACGTGAACGACAAGATCTACACCGCCGCGGTCGCCGCGGGCGTGCGCTCGGACGACCTGGCGGGCGAGATGGCCGCCGCGTACGTGCGCGACACCGACCGGCTCGGCATCGGCCGCCCCGACCACGAGCCGCTCGCGTCCGAGACGGTGCCCGAGATCGTCGCGCTGATCGCCGAGCTCGTCGACTCCGGCCATGCGTACGAGAGCAGCGGCGACGTGTACTTCGGCGTGCGCACGTTCCCCGCATACGGAGAGCTGTCGGGGCAGCGGCCGGACGATCTGCGCGCGGGGGCGCGCGTCGAGCCCGGCGAGCACAAGCGCGATCCCGTCGACTTCGCGCTCTGGAAGGCGACGAAGCCCGGCGAGGACACGGCCTGGCCGTCGCCGTGGGGGCAGGGCCGGCCCGGCTGGCACATCGAGTGCTCGGCGATGGCCGAGAAGCTGCTC
Organism: uncultured Actinomycetes bacterium; assembly: GCA_963825325.1. Classification (GTDB taxonomy): domain Bacteria; phylum Actinomycetota; class Thermoleophilia; order Gaiellales; family JAICJC01; genus JAICJC01. Next base: position 40,245 of record CAWGSU010000001.1, on the reverse strand, counting down.
GGGCGGCAGTTCGAGGTGCATGGCGGCGGCCGCGACCTGATCTTCCCCCACCACGAGAACGAGATCGCGCAGTCGTGCGCGGCGGGCCGCCCCTTCGCGCGGGTGTGGGCGCACAACGGGATGCTGCAGATCTCGGGCGAGAAGATGTCCAAGTCGCAGGGCCGGATCGACCCGCTGGCAGACGCGCTCGACCGGTGGGGGGCGGAGACGTTCCTGATGTTCCTGCTCCAGGCCCACTACGCGAGCCCGGTCGAGTACGACGACGAGGCGCTCGAGCGCGCCCGGGCGGCATGCGCCACGCTGCGAAACCGCCTGCGGGCCGGCTCGGGCGACGATCCCGGGCTGCGCGCGGCGGTGCACGCCGCGCTGGACGAGGACTTCAACACCCCGGGGGCGCTCGCGCTGCTCTTCCGGGCGCCTCCGGAGGCGCGCACCACGGCCGCCGAGGTGCTCGAGGTGCTCGGCCTGGGGTCGCTCGCCCACGTCGCGCCGCCGCCGCCGCCCGAGGTGGTCGCCCTCGCGCAGGAGCGGCTCGAGGCGCGCGCGCGCCGTGACTTCGGCGCGTCCGACCGGCTCCGGGACGACATCGCCGGCCTGGGCTGGGAGGTGCGTGACGGCGCGTCCGGCTTCGAGCTCTACCCGCACGATGGCTGACGTCGTGTACGGGCGCCAGGCGGTGCGCGAGGCGCTGCGCGGCCGACGCCGGGTGGGACAGGTCTGGTGCGCGCCGGGCCTTGGCGAGACGCTCGACTGGTTGCCGCGCGATGCGCGCACCGCCGACCCGCAGGGCCTCGCCCAGCGGGCGGGCAGCCCCGACCACCAGGGGGTCGTGGCTGAGGTGTCGGAGTTCCGCTACGCCGAGCCGGCCGAGCTCCTCCGCGGCGAGCACCCGCTCGTGGTTGCGCTCGACGAGGTCACCGACCCGCACAACCTCGGCGCGGTCGCCCGAGTGGCCGAGTGCGCCGGGGCCGACGGCCTGGTGATCACCGCCCGCCGCTCGGCCCGGGTGACCCCCGCCGTCTGCCGCGTGTCGGCGGGAGCGGTGGAGCACCTCCCGGTCGCGCGGGTCGAGAATCTGGCCGATCTCCTGCTCGAGATGCGCCGCCCGGGCCTCTGGAGCTACGCGGCCGCGGCCGACTCGGCGACGCCCCACGATCGCGCCGACTATCGCGACGGCGCCGTGTTCGTGCTCGGGGCCGAGGGGCGCGGGATCCGGCGGCGGGTGCGGTCGGTCTGCGACCAGGCGGTCGCGATCCCGCTGCGCGGGCGGGTCGAGTCGCTGAACGTGTCCACCGCCGCGGCGGTGTTGCTCTTCGAGGCGGTGCGGCAGCGCGGTGGCGGCTGAGCTCTACATCATCGACGGAGACAACGTCTGCCACCTGCGCGGCGCGGGCTCGGACTACGAGCGCGCCCGCGAGCTGCTCGTCACCGAGGTGTCGGGCTACATGGCGCAGGCCGGCTTCGACGCCGAGCTCGTGTTCGACGGGCATGGCCGCACGCGCGCGATCGGCCGCACCCGGGTGACACATTCCGGCCGCGAGACCGCAGACGCCGTGATCGAGCGACTGGCGTACAGCCACCACGCCGATCGCGAGGTGACGGTCGTCTCGTCGGACGCCGTTCTGCGCCACGTCGCCCAGCGCGGCGGGGTGCATGCGATGAGTGCGCGCGAGTTCTCCGACCGCCTCGCCGCCGCGCCCCGTGAGCGCCTCCAGCCGTCTCCTGCAGCCGGCCGGCGGCTGCTCGGCGACGCGCTCGACCCGGCCGTGCGGGCGGCGCTCGAGCGCATGCGCCGCGGCGAATAGCGCGGCTCCGCCGGCCAGATTTGACACGAGCGGAACTTGGGCTAGAGTTCGCTCCGTCCCTAAAGCTGAAGTTGAGAGTCAGCCTGAGGCTGATCGAGACTTCGGCTTTCCTGTTTCCCCCGGAGGTAGGCGGTGCCCAGGTCGAGTGCTGCGCTGCAGCTTCAACGGCGAGTCTGGCGTGAGCCAACCGAGCTCGCCCTCATCGCGGCCGCCCGCAACGGCGACGAGCGCGCGATGGACGACATCATCCGCCGCTACCAGGGCTTCGTCCGCCTCAAGGCCAGCTCGTACTTCCTGGCCGGCGGCGACTCGCACGACCTGATTCAGGAGGGGCAGATCGGCCTCTTCAAGGCCGTGCGCGACTTCCGCGCCGACAAGGAGACGTCGTTCCGGTCGTTCGCAGAGCTCTGCATCACCCGCCAGATCATCACCGCCATCAAGACGGCGACGCGGTACAAGCACGCGCCCCTGAACACCTACGTCTCGTTCAGCCACACGCCCGCCGGTCAGGAGGCCGACGCCGACTGCACGCTCGGCGACGCGCTGCCCGGCCCCGCCGTCGACGACCCGGCGACGTGCGTGATCTCGAGCGAGGAGCTCGGGAGCCTGCTCGCGTGCCTCGGCTCGTCGCTCTCATCGCTCGAGTCGCAGGTGCTGACGGGCTATCTCGAGGGGCGCAGCTACGAGGCCATCGGCGAGTCGCTCGGTTGCGACCCAAAGACCGTCGACAACGCCCTCCAGCGCGTCAAGCGCAAGGTGCTCGTGCACCTCCAGGCGCGGCGCGAGCTCGGCTAGCGGCGCGCCCGGCGGGCCGGCTCACACCCAGCCCACCGCCCACAGCACCACCACGAAGCACGCCATGGCCAGCCATGCCTCGAGCGGCAGCCTGATCGCCACGGCGATGATCGTGCGTGCGCCCTCCCCGGCCACGTCGCGGGCGTGGGCGAGGGCGTCGGATTCACCCGGAGTGATCCGCTCTGCGGGCATGGTGACCTCCTGATCGACTGGCTATGGTGAAACGCCGTACCAAAGGAGGCGTTTTCCCCCCGTACGCGGGCATTTTTCAGCGCCGGGCGTCCCGGAGCGTCCCCCTTTTGGGGGGTACGGGGTCACCGCCTGGGACGATCCGGGCGGTACGATCACTCCGGTTCGCCGAGGTAGCTCAACTGGCAGAGCCCTCGATTTGTAATCGAGCGGTTGCGGGTTCGAGTCCCGCCCTCGGCTCTCCCACGGCGGCGACTGGCCGACACGACTCAATGTTGCGCCGGACACTCACGCAGTGCGTCACGACCGTCAGCGGGCCCAAGCCGCTCGCCCGGCCTGGGCCCGGCAAACGAACGGCCTAGGGGGTGCCGGCGAAGAAGGTCACCCAGTCGAGGGTGTGGATGCGGTGGTGGCGGAACACGAACAGGTGCGCGCAGCGTCCGGGTACCGTCAGCGGTGGGCTTCCGGCGTGCTCGTAGTTGAGGGCGATGTCGCGTGCCAGCCAGCGGGTGGAATCGAGCGTCCACTGGTCGCCGTGGAGCTTCGTCCAAAGGCTCGCGTAGAAGGCGATGATCGTGTCGATGCCGTGGCTGACCACGGTGAGGCCGGCCGGGTTTGACTGCGTCAACGTCGCGTTGGCCGCGTAGACATCGGCCATCGCCGAGAAGTCGCCGTTGGAGCTGGCCATGCCGGCGTTGAGCGTCTTCCAGTAGCGGTTGAGCAGCGCCTGGTTGGGATGGTGATGATGATGCTCGTCGGCACGTGCCAGCGCCGCCTGCGGGCCGACCGCCGCCAGCGCCCCGACGGCCGATACCGCGCCGATGCCCTTCAACATCGCGCGCCGATCAAACGTCTTCGTGGGGTCGATGTCCTGCATGATCGTGCTCCTCTCTATTGATGGTCTGACTGCCGGATAAGCAGCGGTCGTTCTTGGGCGACTCAGCAGGTGCCGTCGTCGCCCTGACCGCGGCGTGGTGCTTGTGCTCGAGGCCGCTTGTTCACGGTGCGACAACGAGAGGCGTGAACGTTCCGATCCGAAAGCGCCGGTCGAGGCCTTCGCTGCGGAGCTGAAGGGCGCGCAGCCAAGTCGGATGCTGGCCTGGCGAGACGATGCCTCGGCCAAGGGGCCGGAACGACCCGAGGTGATACCGCTCGTCGAGGGCCTGGCTTCGCAGCTCGACGGCCCGCAACCAGGGCGCGATGACAGGGGGCGGACCCGCCTGGGAGGCCGCGGTGTTGCCGACGGAGAGCGCCGTGGCGGCGACCGAGGCGAGCGTGGCGATCCGGATGAGCTGTGTCCGACGTTCCATGGCGTCTCCCTTGCGTTGTCCTGCTTGGGTGCCGGGCGGAGCTATGTGAGCACGAGCGGATCAATGCGAGGTCAATCGGGCATAAGTTGTGGCGCGTGATACAACCAACGGGTGAGGTTCGGGATCCTGGGGCGGTTGGAGGTCACGCGGGATGGTGAGCCGATCTCGCTGGGAGGAGGACAGCAGCGGGCGCTCCTAGCGATGCTCGTGCTCGAGCGTGGCCGTGTCGTCCCGGTCGATCGCCTCGTCGACGCGCTGTGGGGCGAGCAGCCGCCGAAGGCTGCGGTGCACACGGTGCGGGTCTATGTGTCGCAACTGCGTAAGGTGCTCGGCGACGCCGTGCTCGTGACTGACGACCGTGGATACGTTCTGCAAGTCGGGGCCGGGTGTCTGGACGCCGACAGATTCGAGTCGCTCGCGACCGAGGCGCGGTCGGTCGCCGAGTCGGACAACGCCAAGGCGTGTGCGACGCTTCGCGAAGCGCTCGCCCTTTGGCGGGGCGCCGCGCTTGCAGATTTCGCCGACGAGCCGTTCGCGCGCCATGAGATTGCGCGCCTGGACGAGTTGCGCCTCGGGGCGCTGGAGGCGTTGTTTGACCTGGAACTCGAGGCGGGACGCGGGCCTGAGCTCGTTTCCGAACTGGAGGTGTCCGCGGCCGCCAACCCCGGGCGCGAACGCTTCTGTGCTCAGCTGATGCTGGCGCTATATCGCGCGGATCGCCAGGTCGATGCCCTCGACGCCTACCGGCGAACGCGCGACTACCTGGACGCGTTGGGCATCGAACCCGGTGAGACGCTCCGGCGCCTTCAGACCCGGATCCTCCAACACGACCCGACGCTCGACCCCGACATCGGCCCCCCAGCCCGACAAGCGGAGCGCGGGACACCGGGGCGGCCACGCCGCTGGTGGATCGCGCTCGGTGCGACGAGCGCCGCTGCGGTTGTGCTCGTCGCCGGGGTGGTCATACATGGCGTCTCGAAGAATCCTTCGGCGGTCACTCGTGACTCGCGCATTCAACTCGTGATCCCGGGGCCTGCACCAACGGGCCGGGCGGGTCCGACCGACGTCCAGGCGACCATCGCAAGCGAGCTTGCCGCCGGCGGCAACGCCCTGCGCCGGCCTGGAACTCCGGTACGAATCGTGTACAGCGGCGTTCGCGGATACCGCCGCGCGCTCACGACCGCTGCGCAACACGCAGGCCTCGTTGTCACCGACCCTCCGCCGGCCGCCAGTACGGTCAGGACATCGCGTCCGTGGCGCGCAGGTACCCGCAGGCGCGGTTTGTCATGATCGATCTCACGGTACAGCTCGGCTCGTTCCCGAACAACGTCACCGGAATGCCGTTCGACAACGCCGAGGCCGGGTACCTCGCGGGTTACCTCGGCGCGAGCGAAGCCGGGAATCCTCCCATCATCTCGGCAGTTGCGGGCGATCGTCTGCTCAATGCCGAGATCGTCGCCGGCTTCCGCCGGGGGGCGCGACGCGCTCGCCACGGCGTCCATGTGATCGTGGGATACAGCGGCACCTTCGAGAATAAGGCAGTGTGCGCGGAAATCGCGAATCGGCAGATCAACGCCGGCTCTCACGTCGTCTTCGACGTCGCCGGAAACTGTGGATTCGGCGCACTCGACACGGCGAGCGTTCGCGGCGAGTGGGGCGTCGGCATCGACACGAACCTCTCAGGGCTGAACTCGCATATCCTTGGATCTGTCGTCTTGCGATACACCGTCGCCGTGACCATGGCCGCGCAGCTGTACCGCGACCACCAGCTTCCGAACGATCGGGACGTGCGACTCGCACTGGGAAACGACGGCATCGTCCTACAGATCAACAGGCGTGTGTCCCAAGCCGTCCGTCAACGAGTCGCCACCGCGCGAACCGCGCTCAGCAAGCGCGAACAACCACTCCGGTGATCCATATACCGACGCGGATCCGAGGGTGCAATCGGTCCGCTCGTCAACCACCACGACACGTCGCTGACGTAGCGGTATACGTAACTATATGAGAGCCGCATTCTAAGACATAGCACTACGACCGAAATTCGATGCATATACGACCCCGATTTTGGCGCCCAGAGCGCTCGTCCGTGCGCCGCGGTCCGCACCGCGCCGAATGCCGGTACCATCAGCACCGCACCGGCGAACGAAGGCGAGCGTGATGGTGGCGCGATTCCACAGCGGATGTCTGGATGGCATGGTGATCCCCGACTGGCCCAGTCCCCCGGCGGCTTCGGCCTGGGCGGAGCACGTTCCCGGCGGCGGGGTTGTCACCACCGATCCGGGCGAGGGTGAGGACGGGTCGCCGGGGCATGACCGCTACTCGCTCGCCGAGGTCGTCGCCGACCTGGCCGTGTATCACTTCGTCGAGCCGTGAGCGGCCCGGCGCGGCGGCGGACTGCGGGAAACCCGCGACCCGGATGCCGTGGTTCGTACCGATGCGGGTGGCCGGTGCGGGCCGGGATAGTGCCCGGATGCTCTCGGCGTCACCGGGTCTGTGCGCGTTTCCCGCCTGCGATCGGGCCGTCCCGCCGGCCCGCAGCGGCTCCGCGCACGCGCCGCTGCTGTGCAGCGACCACATCGAGATGCTGCTCTACCGCCTCGACGAGTTCCTGCGCCTGCTCGATGCGGAGGGCGACAATGAGGCATGAGCGATGACCGCCTGGCCGCTGTGCGGCCGCCGCTGCTCGAGCTGCACCGGCAGCTGCTCGCAGCCGAGCGTGCCGACATGGAGCGCTTCCAGGGCCGCCTGACGGGCGCCGAGTTCCTGCAGATCGCCACCGACAGCCTGCGGCTGGCATGGGTCCAGCCGGTTTCGGAGCTGATAGTCGAGGTCGACGAGACGCTCGAGGCGCCGGAGGACGAGCCCGGCGATGACGCGCGGGAGACGGCCGCCGCGCTGATCGAGCGCGTGCGGGCGCTCGTCGCACCTCCGGACGCCGGGTCGCCGTTTGGCCGCCGCTACCTCGCGATCCTCCAGCGCCACCCCGGCGTGGTGATGGCCCACAGCGCGCTCGTGCAGTCGCTGCCCCCGCGGCCGTAGCCGGACTCGACATCCGGGCGGTCGCCCCGTAGGCTTGTCGCGGTGGGGCGACTTCGTCTGGCAGGCATGTTGCTCGTCGCGGTGCTGTGGGTGCTCGCGTTCTCCCTCGGGGGTGCGGCGGGAGCGGTCACGACCGGGACGGTCTCGTCGTTCGGGAACGACGAGTTCGGGCAGCTCGGAAACGGCGCGGGCGGCAGCAGCACCACCCCGGTCGCGGTGGCTGGGCTCACGGGCGTTACCCAGCTCGACGGCGGTCGCGAGCACGTCGTCGCCCTGCGCAGCGACGGCACCGTGTGGGCGTGGGGCCACAACAACTACGGCGAGGTCGGTGACGGCACGAAGACCAACCGTCAGTCGCCCGTGCAGGTGTCGGGTCTGACGGGAGTGACCGCAGTCGAGACGGGCCACTACTACAGCATGGCGCTCAAGTCCAACGGCACCGTGTGGATGTGGGGATGGAACAAGTTCGGGACGCTCGGCGACGGCACGACCACGAACCGCACGACCCCCGTGCAGGTGCACGTCCTCGCGAATGTGATCGCGATCGCCGGCGCACGCGATCACACCCTGGCGCTCGAGGCGAACGGCACCGTGTGGGCGTGGGGCGACAACGAGTTCGGCAATCTCGGCACCGGCAACACGACCAACTCGCTCGTGCCCGTGCAGGTGCACGGCGTGGCGAACGTCGTCGCCATCGCCGGCGGCCGTGACCACAGCCTGGCGGTGGAGTCGAACGGCACCGTCTGGGGCTGGGGCTGGAACCAGTACGGCCAGGTCGGCAACGGCACCAAGGGCAACAATGTACTCTCGCCCGTCCAGGTCAGCGGCCTCAGCGGAGTGAAGATGGTGAGCGCCGGCGCCGACCACTCGATGGCGCTCAAGAGCGACGGCACCGTGTGGTCCTGGGGTCAGAACAACGACGGCCAGCTCGGCGACGGCACCAAGACGAACCGGGCGACGCCGGTGAAGGTCGCAGGGCTCGCGGGCGTGACCGACATCGGCAACGGCCGCCTGCACAGCCTCGCGATCGAGAGCGGCGGCTCGGTGTGGGCGTGGGGCCTGAACACCGACGGCCAGCTCGGCGACGGGACGAAGACCAACCGCGCGGCGCCCGTGCGGGTGCCGGGGCTCACCGGTGCGTTCGGGCTCGGCGGCGGCGTGAACTACAGCGTCGTCCTGCACACGTAGCGCAGCCGTCAGTGCAGGGGGCCCCGAGCGAACACGTCGCGGACGGCGTTGGTGTCGCCGGCCACCAGGTTGCTAGCGGGCGATCCGAAGACCGCCCAGCGCCCGTCGGCAGACAGCGCGGCGAAGCGCACCGGGCGGTTCGCCTGGAGTCCGGCGGTCGACACATCGACCCTGATCGTGCGGCCGTGCACCCGGTCGCGCAGGAACAGGTCGGTCGCGCCGTTCGTGTCGCCGGCGACGAGATCGGTCGCCCCGGACTCGAACAGGCAGTAGCGGCCGCCGCTCGAGATCGCGACGCCGATGCTGGCTCGATTCGCCTGCCGCTCGGCCGATGAGACGCTGATCCGGTGGGTGGCGCCGGTGCGCAGGTCGCGTACGAAGACGTCTCGGACGTGGTTGGTGTCGCCGGGGACGAGCTTGCCGGCTTTGCTCGTGAAGAGAACGAACCGGCCCTGGGGCGAGATGCCGTTCGCGCCGTCGCCGAAATGTGTCGTCACGATCCGCGTCCGATGTTGGCGGACATCGCGTACGAACACCCCGCCGGCCGTCAGGGTCGTCGCGTTTGGGGCCTCGTTGGATCCGGCTTTCAGGAACAGGACGAAGCGGCCGCCCGACGACATGCCGCCGACGAACGAGTTGGCGTCGACCTCGTCGACGATGACGCTCGGAGGCAACACCGAGACGATCGCGCACCGGTGCGTGCTGCGGCGGCAGCGCACGACGTCGCCCTGGCCGGAGCTGTCGTCGGCGTAGAAGCGGGCGCCGGAGGAGAGCACCATATGCGTCGGCGGGGGAACCCCGTCGAACGGAACCAACATGCGGGTCGTTCCTGTTCTGCGGTCGCGGATATACACGTCCGGGCAGGGGTCGGGTGCGCACAACGAGTCGTCGTTGCCGGGAGCCAGGTTCGTCGCGTCCGACGTGAATGTGACGAAGCGGCCGGAGGGGGAGACGGCAAGGGCATCGGCGGTGCTGGCGTCATCGCCCTGGGTTCCCCCGGTGGAGACGCTCACACGCTGGGTCGTGTCTGTCCGCAGGTTGCGAATGAACACGTCGGCCACGCCGTTCGTGTCGCCTGCGACCAGGTCAGGCGCGTCCGAGGCGAACGCGACGAAGCGCCCGTCGCCCGAGACCGCGACGCCGCCCGCGCCGCTGTCCGAGCTTCCCTGCGCACCGGCAGACGACACGCTCGCGCGGACGGTGTGCGGGACGGCACGGGCGGCCGGGGCCGCAACTCCGGCCAAGACGCACGCCACGACGGCCGTGGCCGTCGCGAGCCTTCTTGCGTTCCCGAGCACTCCAGGTCTCCTCCCTGGGTGACGAGACCCAGCTTACGTCACAATTGCTACGAATACAACCGAGCGCGTACGCTCCCGCCTCGTGGACGCCCGCATCGCGACCGTCGAGGCCTGGCCGGTCAACGTGCCGCTCGACGCCCCGTACCTGTTCGCCCCCGGAACGTACTGGGGCATGAGCCGCACCGTGCTGCGGGTGACGACCGCCGACGGCCTCCGCGGCCTCGGCGAGACGCCGTCGCCGCACGACGCCGCCGCCCTGCACGGGCCGCTGGGCGAGGCCGTCGTCGGCCGCCGGGTCGGGGAGCTCGGCGCGGAGCTTGGCCGGGTCGCCGGCCGCATGCGCACCGCGCAGCGGGGAGCTGCGGTCGACCGAGCGCGAGCGCTCGCCGGGGTCGAGATGGCACTCTGGGACATCGAGGCGCGCGCGCTGGGCGTACCGCTGCACGACCTGCTCGGTGGCGCCGTGCGCGCCGAGGCCGAGTTCACCGAGTACTTCGCCTACCGCATCCCCGGCCCGTCAGCCCGCGGCGAGGCGACGGCGGCCGAGGTGGCCGCGTACTGCGCCGCCATGGTCGAGGCGCACGGGTCACCCAGCTTCGAGGGCAAGGTCGGCGTGCGCGCGCAAGCCGAGGAGCTCGCGATGGTGCGCGAGGTGCGCCGCGCCATCGGCCCCGACCGTGTGCTGCGCCTCGACGCCAACCTGGGGTGGAGCGCCGAGACCGCCCGCCGGGCCCTGCCGCAGCTCGAGGAGCTCGGGGTCGCAAACCTCGAGGAGCCGACCGCGCGCCTCGCCGAGGCGGCCGCGCTGCGGCGCACGACGGCGATCCCGTTCTCGACGCATGCGGTCGACCTCGAGCGGGTCACGGCGCTCGGCGCCGCCGATGCGTTCGTCCTGAACGTCGCCGCGTGCGGCGGCGTCGCGGGGACGCGCCGCGTCATCGACGCCTGCGGGCGCGCCGGCGCGCGCTTCTGGTTCTACGGCGGCGACCTCGGCATCGCCACCGCCTGTGCGCTGCACCTGGTGGCGGCGACACCGGCGCTCGACCTGCCGAGCCAGTCCCTGCTGCGGTGGTACGCCGACGATGTGATCACCCGCGGCCCGTTCGCCCCCGAGCGGGGGCGCGTCGGCGTGCCGTCAGGGCCGGGGCTCGGGGTCGAGCTCGACGAGGCGGCCGTCGCCCGCGGGGTGGCCCGGTTCGCGCGCGAGGGCGAGTACGACCTCTACGCCGGCCACGCCGCTCTCAGCTGATGCAGACGGTGCTCGTGACCCAGGCCGAGGCGTTGCCGACGAGGTCGACCGAGCGGAACTTGACCGTCGCCGTGCCGTGGGCCGACACCACGACGCTCTGGCCGGCGACGACGCTTCCGCCGTTCACCGTCGACTCGTAGTGGTCGAGGCCCGAGAGCGTGTCGCTCGATCCCGATGCGGTGATCGTCACCGGCCCGGCGACGCATCCGCCCGGGACGCCGCTCAGCGTCGGCAGGGTCGGCGCGGTGCGGTCGAGCATGACGGTGTCGGTTGCGTTCCCGGACGCCGGCGTCCAGGCCGAGACGTTGCCGGCGTTGTCGAGCGAGCGGAACTGGACGAGGGTCGTGCCCTGCGCCGAGACGGCCAGCGACGATCCGGAGCCTGTGCCCGACCACGTGCTGCCGCCGTTCGTCGAGGTGCGGTACTGGTAGCCCGCGAGGTCGGAGACCCAGGCGCTCGCGCCGTCGCTCGATCCGCTCGCGGTCACGGTCGCCGAGGCGGCGGCGCTCCACGCGAGCGATCCGCCGCTCACCGTCGGCACGCTCGCCGGCGTGCGGTCGAGCTTGACGATGTCGCCCGGATAGGCCGCGGTCGGCACCCACGCCGAGACGTTGCCCGCGTTGTCGACCGACCGGTACTCGACGATCGTCAGGCCCTCCGCCGAGACGGTCATCTGCGTGCCGTCGGCCGCCGCCGACCAGTTGGCGTTGGAGAGATCGTCGAACTCGTAGCGGGACTGGTAACCCTCGAGGCCGGAGCCGCCGGTGTCGGTCGATCCCGACGCCGTCAGGGTCACCGAGGTCACGTTCTGGTACGAGTTGGAGCCGCCGGTGATCGTCGGCGCCGTCGGCTGCGTCTGGTCGAGCTTGGCCGTGCCGCCCGGCGAGATCGCCGACCACGGCGACATGAGGCCGACGCCGTCGACCGCGCGGAACTCGACCAGGGTCGTGCCCTGCGCCGTCGCGTTGAAGACCGCGCCCGTGGTGATCGCCGACCATGTCGTGCCGCCGTTGGTGGACGTCTTGTACTGGTAGGAGACGATGCCCGAGCCGGCGTCGGTGGCGCCGGTGGGCGACATCGGCAGCGTCGAGGCGTTCAGCCACGCCGACGAGCCGCCGGCCGCAGACGGCACCGTCGGAGCGGTGCGATCCAGGCGGACGGTGCCGGTGGCGCCGGCCGATGTCCACGCCGAGGCGTTGCCGACGTTGTCGACGCTCTGGTATTCGACCAGCGTCTCGCCCTCGGCCGGCACGTTCAGCGAGGCGCCGGTGGTCGGCGCCGACCACGTGCTGCCGCCGTCGGTCGAGGTGCGTGACCGGTAGGACGCGAGGCCCGAGCCGGCATCGGTCGAGGCCGACGCGGTGATGGTGCGCGACGGGGCGTTCGCCCAGGTGAGCGACCCGCCGGCGACCGTCGGCACGCTCGGCGCCGTGCGGTCGAGCTGGACGCTCGTCTGCACCCAGGCGGATGCGCGGCCGGCCACGTCGAGCGCCTGGTAACGCACGAGCGTCGTACCCTCGGCACCGATCGAGACGGACGCCCCGGGGGTGGCCGCTGACCACGTGGCGCCGCCGTCGGTCGACGTCTCGTGCTGGTATCCGCTCACGCCCGAACCCGGCGAGTCGGTCGCGCCGGAGGCGGTGACGAGCGCCGACGCGGCGGCCGACCAGCCGCCGGTGCCGCCGGCGACGATCGGCGCCGTCGGCGCGGTGGTGTCGAGCTTGACCGTGTTGGCCGTGCCGTTCGACGCCGGCGCCCATGCCGACGTGTTGCCGGCTCCGTCCACGGAGCGCATCTGTACGAGCGTCACGCCGTCGCCGCTGATGGCCGCCGGCGCCGCCGTCGCGGCCGACCACGTGGTGCCGCCGTCGGTCGAGGTGCGGTATTGGTAGCCGGTCAGGAGCGCACCGCCGGCGTCGGTCGAGCCGGACGCGGTGATCGTCACGGGGGCGGCCATCTGCCAGGCGGAGGATCCGCCGCTGACGGTGGGAGCGGTCGGCGCCGTGCGGTCGAGCTGGACGGTGCCGCCGGCCGTGATGCCCGACCAGGCCGACTTCAGGCCGACGCCGTCGGTCGCCTGGAACTGCACCAGCGTCGTGCCGGCGTTCGAGACCGGCACCGAGGAGCCCGTGGCCGGCGCCGACCAGGAGCTGCCGCCGTTGGTCGACAGCTCGTACTGGTAGCTCGCGACCCCGCTGCCGGCATCGGCCGAGGCGGCGGTGATGGTGATCGACGCCGCGTTCGACCAGCCCGACGCACCGCTTGCGACCGGCGTGCCCGGCGCCGTGCGGTCGAGCTTCACCGTCGCCGCCGTAGTCTGGGTGGACGGCGTCCAGGCCGAGGGGTTGCCCGCCACGTCGACGCTGCGGAACTGCACCCACGTGTTGGCCTCGGCCGTGACGACGTCGCTCGTGCCGCTCGTGGCCGCGCTCCAGGTGGTGCCGCCGTCGGTCGATGTGCGGTACTGATAGCCGGAGAACCCGGAGCCGCCGGTGTCGGTCGATGCGCTCGCCGTGACGGTGCCCGAGGCGGCGTTCGCCCATGTCGACGAGCCGCCCGAGACGCTGGGCGCCGACGGAGCGGTGAGGTCGAGCTTGACCGTCGCCTGCGTCCACGGCGATGCCAGCAGAACGCCGTCGAGCGCCGCGAAGCGCACGAGCGTCGTGCCCTGCGTCGAGATGACCGCGGTCGGGCCGGCGGTGGCCGCAGTCCACGTGGTGCCGCCGTTGGTCGACGTCTCGAACTCGTAGCCGGTGACGCCGGCGCCCTGGTCGGTCGCGCCGCCGGCGTTGACGCTCACCGACGGCCCGGGCAGCCACGAGCTGGATCCGCCGGCGACGATCGGCGCGGTCGGCGGCGTGCGGTCGATCTGCACCTGGCCGTTCGTGCCCGTCCAGGCCGACGCGTTGCCGAGGCTGTCGAGCGAGCGGAACTCGACCAGCGTCGTGCCCTCGGTGCTGATCGCGTCGGACGACCCGGGCGTCGGGGCCGACCATGTCGTGCCGCCGTCGGTCGATGTGCGGAACTCGTATCCGGCGAAGCCCGAGCCGGCGTCGGTCGGCGTGCCGGTGGTCTGGACGACGACCGAGGCGACGTCCTGCCATGCGCCGGACCCGCCGGTCAGGACGGGGGGCGACGGCGGCAGCGTGTCGACCATGGCCTCGGCGGCCGCGTCGGCGCTCGCAGGCGCCCAGGCCGAGGCGTTGCCGGCCTTGTCGAGCGCGCGGAACTGCACCCACGTCGTGCCGTTTGCGGACACGTTCACGCTCGTCCCGGCGGCCGCCGTGCTCCACGTCGTGCCGCCGTCTGCCGAGCTGCGGTGCTGGTAGGAGGCGATGCCGCTTCCGCCCGTGTCCGTCGATCCGGTCGCGGCGATCGCGACGGCCGACGTCGTCCACGTGCCGGTGCCGCCGCTGACCGCCGGCGCGGTCGGTGCGACCGTGTCCACGCGCCACCTGTAGGTGGCCGACCGCGTGGTGGCGCCACCCTTGGCCCGCACGGTGAACGTGTGCATGCCGTTGCCGAGCTTGGAGTAGGAGTGCGAGCGCGAGCAGCTCGTGTAGGCGCCGGCGTCGATCTTGCAGGTGGTCTTCACCTTGGTGCCCGTGGTCTTCCACGCGAACTTGGCGGTCGCCGAGGCGGCCGCCGTGCCAGGATGGGTCGAGATCTTGACCGTCACGCCGGCGGTCGCCGGCCGCAGCACGTATGCCGCGGCCGGGCCTGCCGCGAGCGCGCACGCCGCCGCCGCGATCACGAGTGATCGTGCGAGTGCACTGGTCGATCGGGTCGCCGCCGGACGGCCGCCGTGGTTCAACGAGCACCTCGTGGGGCATCGGAGTGCGTCGGAGCTCCTCCTGATATCGGCCGACATTGCAAAGAGATTGATATGCAAATCAAAAAGATCACACAGGAAGGTGGCAAAGCGCCCGGTCGCCGACCCCATCTTTCACACACTCGCCCCGCGCCGCGTCCGGCGCTAGAGTCGCGGCCGTGACTCGCGCCGGCGCAGAGGCGCCACGCGAGCAGCGTCTGACGGTCGGCGTGATGGGGAGCGCCGATGTCCACGTCCCCGAGGGCGTGCGGGGCGTGCTAGCCGCCCTCGGCCGCGCGGTGGCGCAGCGCGGACGCGTCCTGATCACGGGCGCTGCTCCGGGCGCCCGCGCTCTCACGCGAGGAGCAGGTGCACCGCTACTGGTCGCCGACGGCGGGGTTCGGCGGGATCAGCTACAACGGCTCCGGGCTGATGGGCCGCGAGGTCGACACGATCCGCTCGTGCATCGCCTACGACGAGGGCCATCTGATCGGCGTGCTGGCCGGCACGGGCGGGCTGGCCGACCACATCTACGCTGTGCTCGACATGGTCTCCGTTAGGGACACGAGCGCCGAGGTGATCACCGACGATGATCCTATCGGGCTCCTCGACCGGCTGATCGCGGCGAACGGCCGCGGCGTGCGTCAGCGCCGACCGGGGCGCGAGCCGATGCGCGGCACGCCCCGAACGCCGGCCGTGACTGAGCCTCACCCGGGGCAGCGCACGCCGTATGTCGTGCAGAGGCCACGGATGCCGGGCGACCCCGGATTGAGATCCGCCGCCCGCCGCAGCGCGTCGGCGCGCGCGTCCGGCCGGCGGGTCGACCTGGCGAGCGCGACCACGCGTCCCAACGGGCCGGATCCGCGACCGTCGCCGCGCAAAGGCTCGCGCAGCTCCGCCTTGGTCGCCGAGGTGTTGCTCGCTCGACCCGAGCACCATCCATGGCAGGTATGACCAGGGCTGCCAGTCGTGCGCCGTTCGGGCGAGCGATGCGGCGCTCGAATCCGAGCGTCGCGCGAGGGCCGACTGGCTCTCGGCCAGGTACCTGTTCCCGATCAGCACGCCGACCGAGACGGCCAACGCGACGAGCGCCGCGGCCACCGCGATGCCCTGAGCCCGCCGCGACATGACCGTGACGGAGCCAGCGGGCGCGGCCGCGAGAGCACGGACGCTCCGAGCCAGAGCGCGGCGACAGTCAGCGCGGGGACATCCCAGTCCCAGTCGATGGCTGCATGGGCGACGTACGCCGCATACGCGCCCGCGAACACGGCCACCATCGGACGCGAGCGCGACCGGATGGCGACCACGAGCGGCGTCAGGAGGGCGATCACAGCAGTCCCAGCCCGAGCGGGCCGGTCTCGGCGAGGGTCTCGAGGTAGAGGCTGTGGGCCGACGTCGCGTCGAACCGGACATGCGGTGCGATACCACTGCTCGGCGTAGCTCCCGATCCCCGGCGCCCAGCGGACGTGCGCGCGCGTCGGCCCACGCGACCGACCACAGATACCCGCGGCTGTTCAGCGAGACCGACAGCACTCGTGCCGGCTCCGATCGCGAAGGTGGTGGAGCCGCGAACGCGCTGCGGACGCGCTCGTAGCCGTTGCCGGCGGTGGCTGCCCAGGCGAGCAGCAGGATCAGGCCCGCGGCGGCGGCGAGTCGGGCGATCCTCCGCAGCGTCGGGGCCGGCGAGGGCGTCCTCGCAGCCATGGCGGATCCGGTTCACGGCCAGCGGGGCCGCGGATGCGAGGATCGAGAGCGCGATCGTCTCGACCGCCAGGCGGTGTCCGCTCTCCACGAGGCGGGCGTGAAGTCGGCGCCCATCAGGGTCGGTGACCCGTGCGCCAGCGCCACCGCGGCAATTGGCATCGCCGAGACGACGGTCGCCGAGATGGCCGTCTCGAAACGCCGATGCTCGAGCGTCAGCCACGCTCCGATACCTATCGCGAGCGCGACCAGGGCGCCGCGGGACAGGGTGAAATAGCAATCGAGAGCGACCAGCGGAAGCGCTACTGATGCAACGATCTGAAGCCACAGTTGCGAGCTCTTCGTGGCGTAACCCAAAGCCAGGATGATCGCCATCGCGGCGAGCAATCCCTGTGCGTTCCAGTATCCCAGAGGGTTGTACAGCCGCCCCGGGTAGAGTGGGTTCGAGTAGTAGCCCAGGACGTCGGGGGAAAGGCGCGTCGCACAGCTGTAAACCGCGATGGCGCTCGCCGAGAGAAAGACCGCCGTCCCGAGCACGGTTGCCGGCGCAGCCCTGGCAGAGCGAGGACAGCGGCGACCGCCGCGACGTACACGAGCTCGCGCTCGATGTCCCAAACGCCGAGTGTCGCGTCGCTCGTCCACATCAGCGTCGCGGCCGACCACAGCACGGTCGCGGCCAGCGAGCCGGCGAACACGTAGTGCGACCGAGGCATCCGAGGCGCTCCGAACATCGCGAGCCCACACGCGCAGGCAAACGTGAATCCGGCCGCGGCCCACCCCCAGGATGTCGGCGAGCTCGCGCCGTGCGCCGCGGCCATCGCGGCGAGGGCGAGCGCCGCCACGCCGGCTCCCACCGCGAGCGTCGTGGTGTCGTGGACGTGTGATCGCAAAGCCCCCATCGTGCCAGCGTAAAGCCGCAACCAACGCCCTGGAACCCCTGAGAGCGGCGGGTTGCCCGCTGCGAGGCGCGTGGATGGATGGAGGCCGGCGACCACGGAAAGTTGGGAGATCCTTCCATCAACCTGGGTTGACTTTCCAGTTTCCAACCCGTACACCTCCCAGAGTGGGTTGCGAGGGCCCACACCAGGCCGATGTCCCATCCAGGGGCCGCGAGGAGGGTGTGCGACGCGTGGAGGCACGTCAAGCGGGCGCGTTCGAGTACCTGGCGTCCATCAGGCGGAGGAAGTGGTGGCTGCTCGCGATCGTCGTGGTGACGGTCGCGTCGGCGTACTACTTCACGTCCCGCGAGCATCGGCTGTACGAGGCGTCGTCGCGCGTCTTCGTCAACCCCTCGGCGCAGCTGACAAGCGGCGCCGCGGGCACCGCGGCCGACGCCCAGTCCAGATACCTGTCCACCGAGGCCGCCCTCGCCCATACCCCGAACGTGGCCGCGCGAGCGCTCGCGGCCGGCGGCTCGACGATGCGGCCGGCGACGCTCCTTCGCAATACGAGCGTGACGGCGGATCCGTCGTCCAACATCGTCACCATCGCCGTGACGAACCCGACTCGCGCTGAGGCCATACATCTCACGAACGCGTAGCGGCCGCATTCGCCACCGAGAGCGCCACCGCCGGGTCGGCGAACCTCTCCAAGGCGCTGCGGGCATCGAGCCGAGATCAAGTCGGTCAAGACTCAGATCACGAGCGCGAAGAGCGCCGGCCTCAGCCCATCGGCGTTGCGATCCCAGCTGGCGGGACTCCTGAAGGAGCAGCAGCAGCTCCTCGAGCTGAAGCTCGTCCAGCCCACGTCGGCCAAGGTCGTCCAGCTGGCGACGTCAGCCCCGCAGGTGCGACCGAACCCGCAGAAGAACCTGCTGCTCGGCCTGCTGATCGGAGTCGCCCTCGGCATGTGCGTCGTGTTCATCGTCGAGACGTTCGACCGAAGATCCGGTCGTCGGACGAGGTTGCGGAACGCCTGGGGACGCCCCTGCTGACGCATCTGCCCGAGCTTCCGCGGTCGCTGCGATCCGGACAGAAGCTCGTGGCGATGGCCGATGGCGGTGCGCCCCA
Organism: uncultured Actinomycetes bacterium; assembly: GCA_963825325.1. Taxonomy (GTDB): domain Bacteria; phylum Actinomycetota; class Thermoleophilia; order Gaiellales; family JAICJC01; genus JAICJC01. The sequence goes on along the minus strand of CAWGSU010000001.1, from coordinate 21,851 downwards.
CGCCGATGCGTACCATCGCCTGCGCCTCGCGATCGACTTCGCGCTCCTCGTGACCCGATGCGGACACTCGTGGTCACAAGCGGCGTCGAGCAGGAGGGCAAGTCTACGACCGTCGCAAACCTCGCCGTCGCCTACGCGAGCACCGGCGGACAGTCGCGGTGGTCGATCTCGACCTCCGCCGGCCGTCGGTGGCGAAGTTCTTCGGCGTCGAGAATCAGCCCGGTGTCACGGATGTCGCAATCGGGCGGGTCCGTCTGGAAGACGTGCTCGCATCCTTCGCGATCGGGGAGGACGGTGGCCGGGTCGTCGTCGTCGGCGCCGGAACGGTGCCTCCAAGTGCGACCGAGTTCCTCGAATCGAACTCCCTGCGTGCCGTGTTGAGGGACATCTCAGCACGAGTCGACCTGGTCCTGATCGACTCCCCGCCTGTCCTGCCCGTCAGCGACGCCCTGGTGATGAGCAAGTTCGTCGACGGGGTTGTCGTGGTCGTGCGGGCATCGTCCTTGCGCCGGCCCGCACTTCGCGAGCTCGGCAGGACGCTGGCGCAGATGGAAGCCCGCGTGCTCGGGTTCGCGATGTCGGGAACCGAGACCGGCGCCCGCTATGGCTCCTACTACGGCTATCGGTCGGTGTCAGAGGCGAGCACGGCGTCCACCGCGCCGGTCATGCGCAGGAGCAGCGACATCGCCCACCTCGTCGATGGGCGCACGCCGGCGGCCCCGCTGAGCGGAGTCGGCGACCGTCCGGTCGATCCCGACGCCGGCCGGACCCCGTGAGGGTCGCCGTCTTCGGCCTGGGGTACGTCGGCTCCGTGACGGCAGCCGCGCTTGCGGCGCGGGGCCATCGGGTGATCGGTGTCGACATCACCGCCGCCAAGGTCGACGGTGTGAACGCGGGACGGGCACCTGTTGTCGAGCCCGGGCTCGACCGGCTGCTGAGGGACGAGGTCGCGGCGGGCAGGCTCTCGGCCACCACCGACGGCGGCGCGGCGGTCGCGGAGTCCGAGCTCAGCCTCGTCTGTGTCGGCACACCGTCACGCCGGAACGGCAGCCTCGACACCGAGGGCATCGTCCGCGTCGCGCGGACGATCGGCGGCGCCCTCGCGCGGGCGCCGCGACACCACGTCGTGGCGGTTCGCTCGACGGTGGTGCCGGGCACGACCGACGAGCTGCTCGTCCCCGAGCTCGAGCGAGCGTCCGGCCTGCGCGCCGGCGCGGACTTCGGCGTGGCGGTGAACCCGGAGTTCCTGCGGGAGGGGACTTCGCTCGACGACTTCAACCATCCGTCCCGCACGGTGATCGGGGAGCTCGACACGCGCTCGGGGGACGTGATCGAGGCGATCTACCAGGATTCCGGCGTGCCCGCGATCCGGATGAGCCTCCGCTCGGCGGAGATGGCGAAGTACGTCGACAACGCGTTTCACGCGGTCAAGATCTCGTTCGCTAATGAGATCGGCGCGTTCTGCGCCGCGGCCGGGGTGGACTGCGGCGAGGTGATGGAGAGCTTCTTCGCCGACACGAAGCTGAATCTCTCGTCGGCGTACCTGACGCCGGGATTCGCCTTCGGCGGCTCGTGCCTGCCGAAGGACCTGCGTGCCCTGAACTACGAGGCGGTCCACCTCGACCTCGACCTGCCGGTCATCCGCAACGTGCTCGCATCGAACGAGGGCTGCATCTCCCGTCTCGTCGACGCGGTGTCCGCGATCGGCCGAAGGAGGGTGGGACTGCTGGGGCTGTCGTTCAAGCCGCAGACGGACGATCTTCGTGAGAGCCCGTTCGTCGAGGTGGCGGAGCGTCTGCTCGGGAAGGGCTACGACATCAAGATCTTCGACCCTGTCGTCCTGCCGGCGCGGCTGGTCGGCGCCAACCAGCGCTACATCGATGCGCATCTCCCGCATCTGTCGGCACTGCTCGCCGAGTCGGCGGAGGACGTCATCACCCACGCCGAGGTATGTGTCGTCGGTGCTGCGACTGCGGACGTCGTCGACGCGCTTGCCGCGAGGTCGGACTGCATCGTTCTCGATCCGGGCCGGGTGCTCGATCACGCGCAGCGCGGGCCGGGAGATCTCGTGAGTGTTGCGGGCTAACTCCACCCTGACGCCGGCGCGAGGCCGGTCGGTGCGACGTGGCCCCGGCGCCGGGCGATCTGCATGAGGGCGGTCGCGGGACAAGGTCGGTGGCACGTGACCACGATGGTCGGGTTCGCCGTCGCGGCGGCCATGGCCAGCATCGTCGCCGGCCACTCCGCATCAGGAGACCCGACGGTCGCGCTGGCGCTGACGGCCGCCCTCGGGCTCGTGTGCCTCGCGATCGTCGCACCGATGCGGTATCTGATCTGCGGGCTGCTCGTCTATGTGCCCCTGTCGGGGTGGCTCGTTGGCTATGCCCCCGGATCGGCATCCTCCGTCCTGCGGTACGGGCCGGAGGCCCTCGCGGCTTTGGTGCTCGCGCTGACGCTCGCGAATCCGACGGCGCGGCGACGCTCATGGCGCCCGATCATGCCGGTACTTGCCGTCCTCGCGGCGGCGTGGGGGGCAAGCGCCCTCTACTCCGGCGTGAGTACCACGACCGCGCTCATCGGGTTCCGCGCCGAGCTGCGCTGGCTGCCGCTGGCCCTCGTGATCGCGGCCACTGCGGATCTTCGCACAGACGCCAGGCTGTACGCGCGAGCGATCGCCGCTGCCGGCGCGATCGAGGCCGTGATCGCCGTCGCCGAGCGCTTCGGCGGGCCGTCGGTGCGCGCGTTCTTCGCCCCGCACTACTCGATCGTGCTCGGCGGCCAGCTCGTGACGACCTCGGCCGCTCCGCGCCTGTATTCGATCGCCGGCACGTTCACCGACTACAACAGCCTCTCGACGTTCCTACTGTTCGCCTGGACGGTCATCCTGCTCGCGGGGCGACCCGTGCTCGGGTGGCCGCGGACGGTCTTTGCCGCCTGCCTCGTGGCTCTCCCGGCCATCATCGTCATGAGCGGGTCGCGAGAGGCGACGGCGGCGTGCCTGCTCGCCGGGGTCGTTATCGGCCAGTATCGGTACCGGCTCCCGACGATTCGCTACGGCTTGACGTTCTTCGCGATCGCGATCGTCGTTGCATCCGTCGCCTCGACGACGACGGTGCTGAATCCGAACTCCCGAGCCGATCTCAAGTCGAGATGGGCGGCGGTCCTGAACCCGTCCACCTACAGTGTCGAAGGCTCCAACAATTTCCGCCTGCGGCTCATGGCTGAGGAGTCCGACCTCGTGGTGGGCCATCACCCCGTATTCGGCTACGGACCGGGTCGGTGGTCGACCCGCTCGCCGTCCCCGACGGGCGCAGCCCGCTCCTGCTGATCCCGGCCGGACTCGCAGCCATCCGATTCGGATACATCTTCGACAGCAACTGGGGGATCGTCCTCGTCGAGACCGGCATCGGCGGCACGGTCGCGATGCTCGCCCTGTTGTCACGTCTCGTGGTGCTCGGATGGCGCGCGCGGAGCCGCTGGTATGGCCTGGGGCTCGTCGCCCTGATCCCGTCGTCGCTCGCGCTCGGATTCTTCGAGCCGATCTTCCAGAACACCTCGTGCACGCTCGTCCTGTGGGTCCTGGCCGGCTTGACGTTCGCGTCCGGCGGCCTGCTGTCGGAGCGCGACCCCACATGAGCCTCCGCGGCCCCCCGAGGGCCGCCTACTCGAGGTATCCGAGCGCGCGGAGCGAGCTCTCGAGCATCTGCTCCTCCTCGCCGGTGTAGACCGCAGCCGTCTGCGGGTGCGCCTCCGACGGTGGGATGATCCGCTCGCCGGGCAGGGGGTCGGGGAGATCGCACAGCGCGGCCGCGATCGGCGCTCCATCGGTCGGCCCGTCGGCCGCCACTCCGAGCAGTGCGAGAAGGGTCGGCCCGACGTCGGTGATCGGCGTCTCGCCTAGCGCAGCCCCGGGGGCGATGTTCGGGCCCGTCATGCGGATGACGCCTTCCTGGGCGTGAATGCCCGAGTACTTCTTCAGTCGCAGCGACGAGAACGCCCCGCACTCGTTGCGGACGCCGGTCCGCCGCGGTAGCGCTCGCAGAGCGAGACGATCACGTCCGGGGCGTCCGCGGCGGCGGGGCCCGTGTAGACGTCCTCGCGCCGCCGCGCCCACTCGACCGGCCTGATCCCGGTGTGCGGATCGACGTAGGTCGAGAGGAGCTCGATGATCTCGGCCCGGGTCGACTCGAGCTCCGCGACCGGGACGGTGCCGAGTGGCTGGCGGCCCTCGAGGTTGACCATGACGCCTTCGAGCGGCGCACACAGGGGTATCCGAAAGGCGCGTGTGGTGGCCCATTCGATCTGCGGCAGCGCCCTCGCAGACGCCTTCACGTCCTGCACGAGTCGCCCGGGGAGGACACTGGCGAGCCGGAGCGCCGCCGAACGCGCCACATGGCTATGGCGGATGTACCGTGTCGTCCGCTCGAGACGGTTCGCGCCGCCGGAGTGGGCGGGGTCGAGCAGGCCGGCGCGGGCCAGGACGGCGTTGATATTGAGCTCGTTCGGCGGGTGGGCCCGGAATCCGTGATCCGACACGACGACGACGTTCGCGTCGGGGTGGGCTTCCAGCGTCTCGGCGAGATAGCGGTCGATCGTCGCGTACATCTCTAGCAGCGCCGATCGCAACGGGTGACCGGGCGTGCGTAGGTACTTCCACAGCCGATGCTGGGCGAAGTCCGTGGCCTGGAAGACCGCGAAGACACAGTCATAGGCCGGGTCGTCGACGAACTCGCGACACACGTCGATCTGGCGAGCGATCATCGAGAGGCCAAGGTGCGCGAGCTCCTCGTCGCTGAAGTCGCGCAGTTCGTTCGCGTGCTCGAGTATCGGTGCGTGTGGATCGTGCCCCCGTGGGGGCGACCAGTGGTTCGTGCGGTAGTCCGGAAGCGGGAAGCCGGCCAGCATGACGCCGTTCACGTCCCAGGTGGGGTACGTCATCGGAACGCCGAGGATCGCGCATCTCGATCGGGCGCCGGCTACGTCCCAGAAGGCGAGCCCGCGCCAGCTGCGCGAGTCGTGAAACCTGCGCGTTCCCTGGTACTCGGCGGCGCCGGGATTGCTGCTCTCGGGGTACCAGTCAAACGGGGTGCGCTGGAAGTCGAAGATGCCGTGCGATCCCGGACTCAGTCCCGTCAGCATCGACGGCCACGCGGCCGCGGTGACGGGTGGCGTGGTCGAGACGATGCGGCCGGCCGCGCCGGTGCGCCGCATCCGCTCCAAGGCAGGGAGGCCAGCGTCCGGGAGCCCGATGACTGACTCCGTCGCACCGTCCAGGCCGAAGACGAGCAGCCGGCGCTGCTTGCTGTGGGTCACGTGACCAGCCCCTCGGCCGGCGCGGCGTCGGCGAGTCTGCGCGGACGCGTGCCGACCATCTCCCGATAGATCTCGAGCAGGCGGCCGGCGATCGCGTCGTTGTTGTATTCGAGCGCTCGGCTGCGCAGCGCGTGAGACCGGCCGGCCTCGATGGACGCTCGAACGGCTCGGGCGATGTCGTCCGGATGTCGGCTGGTCACCGCGCAGCCGGGCAGCCCGCCGATCACCGCGCGCACGTCCCCGACGTCGACGGAGACGACCGGCGTGTTGCAGGCGAGCGCTTCCTTCACAGCCACCGGTGAGCCCTCCGAGATCGAGGTCATCACCATGACGTCGGCGGCCGCCACCACCCGCGCCACCTCGTGCCGGTCGAGGTCTTCGAGGCGCACGGAGTTGACTACCCCGAACATCTCCCGGTAGCGGCAGATGGCCGAATCGAACAGCGGATAGTTCTTGACGCCCTTGGCCGGCGATGCCGGAAACAGCGCGTACGGCGTCCCCATGTCCCAACCGAGCGCCAGCCGCTCTTCGGGCGCGATCGGCGTGCACAGCGTGGTATCCACGCCGCACGGCAAGATGTGGGCGTGCGGCGCGCGCAGCCGATCGCGCGCGGTGGACTCCACGACGATCGGGGTCGAGTGCTGCGCGACCAGTCGGGAGATGCGCAGCTGCCACGGTATCCGCCCGGTGTCGCTGCCGTGGAACGTCGTGCACACCGGCACGCGGCGCTGGGTCACCCCGATGGCCCCGGCCAGGCCGTGATGTGCGTGGACGACGTCGTAGTCTGCGCGCCGAACCGCACCCTGCAGCCTGCGAACGGCGTCGGCGTAGGAGATCCGGGTACGTCCACCGGAGAAGGCGAGCACGTCGACCGATGCTCCTGCCCGCCGAAGCGCAGACACCTGCTCCTCCACGAACGTGCCGTACCACGGTCGCGCACGGGTCGGGTACATGTTGGTGACGACGAGGACCCTCACCGCTCTCCCAGCGAGGGGCGTTGGACGGAGCGCCTCGTCAGGGCTCCGCGCAACTCGAGCGGCACCGCTGCAAAGGCCGTCAGGTCGACGCGGTCGCGTATCCGCCAAAGCGCGCAAGCATAGGCCGCCGTCGCGGCCAGGACGGCGACTGCGAGCGCGGCCGGGCTGTCCCCGAGGAGCAGCCGCCCAACCGCGCAGCCGACGCCGTAGCAAGCGAGCGCAGATGCCGTGGCGGCCCAAAGGCCGGTCGAGCCGGGGTGAATGTGCCAGCGACGGCGGACTGCGACGAGCGGAACGGCGTTGGTCATGACGATCGCGATGCTCCACGCGAGAGCGGCGCCCGTGACGCCATAGAGCGGGATCAGCAGGAGGTTCAGCAGGACGTTCGTCACGAGCCCGGCGGCCACGCTCACGAGATTCGCGACGCTGCCGCCGCCCATCAGAAGGACGATGTTCACCGGCCCGGCGGCGACGTTCACCGCCATCGCCGCCGATAGGATGGCGAGCGCGATCGCACCGCGGCCGAACCCATGGCCGAAGAGCCGCATCATGAGCGGCGCAAACGCGACGGTGACGATGATGACCGGGAGTGCAAGCGCGCACAGCCACGTCGTCGCGGCCTTGTAGACCCGGGCCACGCGGTCGACCTCGCCGGCCGCGAAGAGCGCGCTCACCTGGGGGCCGACCACGAGGCCCGCCGCGCTCAGCGCGAGCGTGCCGACCGCGAGGTATCGGATCGCCGCGCTGTAGACGCCGGCCGCCGCAGGCCCCTTGAGAAGCTCCAGCAGCACGACGTCGACCCACAGCAGAAGCACGCCGAGCGTCGATCCGATGGCTCGAGGGAGCGTGAACCCCCAGAACTCGCGGGCGACACCCGGTTCGGCGCGCTCGCCCGCCTCCGGCTTGACCCCCGCAAGCATGCGTCGCAGCCAGATCGCCCCGGCCGCCGCCGTCAGCAGCGCAACCGCCCCCCACCAGAAGACGGCCAGGGAGACGCGGCCAGGGGCGGCCCACGCAACAACGGCAACGGCGACGAGCCTCAAGCCGGGCTTCGCCACCGTCTCGATGAGGACGTACGGCTTGGTCGTGCCGAATGCGCGCGTCGCCGCGCTGATGGGCACCGACAGCGCCACGGGGATCACGAACGGCGCCACGAGCAGCAGGCTCGCTCGCTCGGCGCTGCCGGCGGGATACGCCAGGCCGGCGGCTCCGACGAGCAGCGCGAACGCGGCGGCCGCCGCCGCCACGGGCAGGAGCGCCACGCGCAGGTGCGCCCTGGCAGCTCCGATCTGGCGCCGGGCGAGGTATTTCGGAAGCACGCGCAGCGTCCCGATATCCGTGCCGAGTCCGGCGACGACCGCGGCGATCGTGAAGATGGCGACGGTGTTGTAGAAGACGCCGGTGCCGGCAGGGTGGAGCGTTCGGCCGACGACGACCCCGAGCGCGAACGTGAGCAGTCCGTTCGCCGCCAACCCGGCCGCGATGGATGCGCCGGCCGAGGCGAGCGTTTGCAGATCGGCGCTCGGCGGCGCTGGCCGGCTGCTCATACGCCACCCGGTTCGACCGAGACCGACCGGACGGCGGCGTCCTGGGCCGCCGTGTGTCGAGGGATGGCGGTCGCCATCTGCCTGTCGCGGCGGACCCGCAGCGCTGCGACCGCGGGGTACGGCATGGCGCGTGTGAGCGTGCGCACGCCGGCCACGACGAGCGCGTCAAGCCGGCCCGAGGCCGGGCCGGCGCCGGAGCTCACGGCCGGGTACGCCGAGGCGAGCCGCACGTCCTCGAGCCCCAGATCGAGCAGCATCTTCCGGCACTCGTCCTCGGGCCGCTCGAGCAGGCGCTCGTAGCGGATCACGGTCGTGCGGTGAGGGCTTCGTCGCCGCAAGCGCGTGAGGCTACGTGCGTCGGAGCAGTATCGGAACGCCTTCTCGGCGAGCTGATGCCGCCGGCTCACCCCGTCGCGGGGGAACATCCGCAGCTGCGATCCCACCGTGGGCCAGAAGCCGCGCTCGACGACGACGAACCTGGCGTCCGGGAATCGCCGGCAAAGCTCCTCGGCGTAGATGGCGTGCCCTGGAGTCTTCTCGAGCCATCGCGACGCTCCGGCCCGATCGGCGACCAGCTCCATCAGCACGGCGAAATGGTCGATCGCATCCGCCTCTCCATCGGGGCGTCTTGCGAGCGCTGCCGCCTCGAACTGCCGGGGAGCGATGCCGGCCAGGAAGAAGTAATCCTCCGCGGCGTATCTCGCGACGAATTCCGCCGGGCTCATTCGCCCCGCCATCAGGTACCGGGTGTGGTCGAGCAGATGGCTCTCGTGGACGCCGTGATGGACATCGGCGCCGACCGACGCGACCGACGGGTGGCTCGCGAGCAGGTTCGCGACCCACGTCGTACCCGAGCGCGGCGTGCCCAGAACGAAGATCCCGCTCGCCCTGGCGGCGGCGCTCATCGATTGAGCACGGCCGCCGGCCGTGTCAGGGGATGTCCGGAGTCCGGGCGTTCGCCGGTGCGCACGCGCCCGGCGCGGCGCCCGTTGCGCCGGGCGCCGATGGCGATCGCCCGCTCGTAGGCCGCGAGCAGCTGGCGCTCGGACATCTCCCACGAGAGCTCGCCGCTGACGCGGGCCTGTCCGATCTGCCCCATCCGCGTGCGCAGGTCGGGCGAATCCAGGATGCTCGACACCGCCTCGGCGAGCGCGGCGGGCGTCGCGGTCTTCGCGTACACCGCGGCGCCGCCGGCCGAGACTCGTGTCTCCGGCAGGTCGTACGCGGCGATCGGGAGGCCGACCGCCATGTACTCCATCGTCTTGTTCATCGTCGACACGAGGTTCAGCGGCGTCGGTGGGTCGGGGCAGATCCCCACGCTCGCCGTCGACAGGATCGTGGCGAGGTGAGCGTCGGGCACTCGTCCGGTGAATGTCACCCGATCCGACAGACCCAGCGAGGCGGCGAGTCGCCGCATCTCGTCGAGGACGTCGCCTGAGCCGACGAAGACGGCGCGCCAATCGTCGCGCTGCCGACGGAGCTCGGCCAGTGCCAGGAGGGCGTGATCGACCCCGTCCTGGGGGCCCATGACGCCCAGATACGTGATCAGGTGCGGGACGCCCGGATGCAACGTGGGATCCGGGTGGACGCGGCGAAAGTGGTGGGTATCGGGCGCGCTGCGGACGACGAACACGTCGCCGGGGGCCTTGTGTCCCCGTCCCAGCGCGACCGCTCGGTATGACTCGTTCGTGCTGATCACGACGTCGGCGAGCCTGAACGTCAGCGCCTCGCACGCGACGGCGCCGGCGTGGAGGGCGCGCCGATGCGACCCGAAACGGGACAGGCACAGCTCGGGCACCAGGTCGTGGTGATCGAACACGAGCGCGGCGCCGTGAGCGGCCTTCAGTGACGCCCCCACGAACAGCAGGAGATCCGGCGGGTTGCACGCGTGCACGACGTCGAAGCGCCACCGCCGGGAGATTCGCTGGACGAGCCGCGCGGTGCTCGCGAGGGCCGAGACGTACTCGCGCCAATAGCCCGTCGGGCCCCCGTGTGCGGGCGTCAGGTCGTAGCGGAAGATGTGGACTCCCTCGATGTAGTCGTAGGGAGATGAGTCCTGGTTCTTGCCCTTCGGGCAGACGACGAAGACGTTGTATCCGACGCGAACGAGGGATCGGCTCTCCTGCCACACCCGACGGTCGAAAGGGACGGAGAGGTTCTCGACCAGGATGAGAACACACGTACCAGCCGGGACTGACATGGTGCTGCCCGTCTCCGCGACGCGGGCGGCGTCTACCGGCAACGAATTCCGATCATGTCCTTCGCCGCAGCTCGGCCACAGGCGGACACACGCCTTCGCGCAGAGCACGCTCGCGCCTTCCCCCGAGTCATTTCGCTGTCCCTCCCCAGCCTGCGTGGCTCTCGCTGACCGCAGTTACTCCCACGGGTGTACCTGTTAGAAACTGGAAAGTCAACCGCCTGGGCCCGGCTCAGAACGTCCGCGGCCCGCGATCGGCAGGCGCGGGTCGCGCCCAAGGCCCGCGGCGTGTTCTTCACGCCCGGCGTCGCCTGGCGGCGCTTGTACCCGACCCGGTCGACCATAGCGACCACGGGCGCCACCGTCTCGTCGTCGTACCCGGCCGCCACGATCTCGGCCACGGCCTGGTCGCGCTCGACGTAGCGCCCGAGGATCGGGTCGAGAGCGTCGTAGGGCGGGGGGTGTCGGTGTCGCGCTGGTCGGGCGCGAGCTTGGCCGACCCCGGCCGGTCGAGCACCGTCTGCGGGATCACACCGCCGCGGGTCTCGTTCAGCCAGCCCGCGAGCCGGGAGACGAGCGTCTTTGGCACGTCGTTGATCACCGCGACGCCGCCCACCATGTCGCCGTAGAGGGTGGAGTAGCCGACGCTGTACTCGCTCTTGTTGCCCGCCGAGAGGACGAGCCCGCCGCGGCTGTTCGCGAGCGCCATCAGCAGGTTTCCGCGGATGCGCGCCGGCAGGTTCTCCTCGGCGACACCGAGCCGGCCGTAGCCGAGCTCGTGCTCGAGCACGTGCCCGTAGACCCCGATCACGGCTTCGATCTCGAACTCGGCCATCCGTGCGCCCGGCCCGGCGGGCAGCGCGCGGGCGTCGGCCTGGGTGGGCGTCGATCGCGCCGACGGTCGGGTCGATCTAGGCGATACCCACGCGCAGGCTGTCCATGGACGGCAGGTTAGGTGACCGGGGCCACGGGCCACCGGCATGTCCCCAATACGGGGGGTGCCCAGGCCGTTACGCCGGTCTACCGTGAGGGCATGCCCGAGCTCATGCTCCCGCGCCTGATCGAGTCGGCGGCCACGGCCATCGACGGCAGCCTCTCGGGGGTCGTGCGCACGCTGATCGCCGCGCCGGCCACCGATGCGGAGCGTGCCGGCGAGCGGCTGTGCGTGTTCGGCTCCCCGGCGGGCGGCCGGCTGGCCTCACGCCGCTTCCGCGTCGTGGGCGAGGGATCGGGCCGCGAGTACCTCACCTTCACGCTCGCGCTCGAGGACGGGCCGGAGTCGCTGCTCGAGGCGTTCGGCCTGCAGCTGCAGATCGCCCTGAACGGCCTCGACGCGACCTCGTGCGAGGAGCTCGGCTGCTTCCGCGAGCTGCTCGCGTCCGCACGCAGCGGCGCCTGACGCCTCCTCCGCGCCCGCCCGGTGGTGGACGTCCATCCAGGCGGGCGCATGTCAGGGAGGCACCCCCATCGCGGCGCGCGTGAGGATGTATTCCACTCTGTCCGTATGAGGGCGATCCGGCAACCCCCGCAGCGTGGGCGCGCAGGGTGGTGTTTTGCCCCCCATGGCGACGGCCGCGGGCACGGGTGCGGTTAAATGCCCCGATGCGCATCGTCACCGAGTATCCGCGCGCGGTGCGGACGATCGAGACCGAGTGGATCACGCTCGCCGACGGCTGCCGCCTGGCCGCCAGGATCTGGCTGCCCGAGGACGCCGAGTCCGCGCCGGTGCCGGCGATCTTCGAATTCCTGCCCTACCGCCTGAACGACGGCACGGCCGTGCGCGACTCGCACCACTTCCCCTATCTGGCCGGGCACGGCTACGCGTGCGTGCGGGTGGACATTCGCGGCACCGGCGAGTCCGACGGCGTGCTCGACGACGAGTACCTGCCCCAGGAGCAGGCCGACGCGTGCGAGGTGATCCGCTGGATCGCCGACCAGCCGTGGTGCACCGGTGCGGTGGGCATGATCGGCATCTCGTGGAGCGGCTTCAACGCGCTGCAGGTGGCGGCCCTGCGGCCGCCGGCGCTGAAGGCGATCGTCACCCTGTGCTCGACCGACGATCGCTACGCCGACGATGTCCACTACGACGGCGGGTGCATCGGCTCCGACATGCTGCAGTGGGCGGCGTCGATGCTCGGCTGGAACGGCTGGCCGCCCGACCCGGACGTCGTTGGCGAGCGCTGGCGCGAGATGTGGCTCGAACGGCTGTCCCTGGCTCCGCCGTTCATCGAGCCGTGGCTGGGCCACCAGCGCCGCGACGACTACTGGAAGCAGGGCTCGGTGTGTGAGGACTACGCCGCCATCGAGGCGGCCGTGTATGCCGTCGGCGGCTGGTCGGACGGCTACACGAACGCCATCCCCCGGCTGCTCGAGGGGCTGCCGGGGCCGCGCAAGGGCCTGATCGGGCCGTGGGCGCACGCCTGGCCGCAGGCGGGGCCGCCGGGCCCGACGATCGGCTTCCTGCAGGAGATGCTGCGCTTCTTCGACCACTGGCTCGGCGGGGTCGACACGGGGATCATGGACGAGCCGATGCTGCGGGCCTACATCCAGGACTCGTTCCGCCCGGCAAGCTGCTACACGGAGCGGCCGGGGTGGTGGGTGGCCGAGCCCGGCTGGCCTGCGCCCGGCGTCGCCCCGACGCGGCTGCACCTGAACCCGGCCGGCCTGGGCGAGCAGCCTGCCCCCGCTTCGGAGCTGCGCTTCTGCGGCGTGCAGACAGCCGGCCTGGACGCCGGCTCGTGGTGCCCGTACGGCGAGACCGCTGACTGGCCGGGCGATCAGCGGGCCATGGACGGCATGAGCCTCACGTTCACCTCTGAGCCGCTTGCGGGGCGTGTCGAGATCCTCGGCTTTCCCGAGGTGGAGCTCACGCTCGCGAGCGACCGCGCAAACGCGCTCGTGTGCGTGCGCCTGTGCGAGGTCTTTGCCGACGGGACGTCGGCGCTCGTCACCCGCGCGCTCCAGAACCTGACCCACGGCGAGAGCGACGAGCATCCGCGCGCGCTCGAGCCCGGTGTGCCGTTCCGCGTCACGGTGAAGCTCGACGCGATCGGGCACGCGTTTGCGCCCGGCAGCCGCATCCGCGTGGGTATCTCGCCGACGTACTGGCCGTGGGCATGGCCCTCCCCCGAGCCGGTCACCCTGACCCTGACGGCGGGCGGTGCCAGCACGCTCGTGCTCCCGGTGCGCGAACCGCAGCCGGGCGACGCCGCGCTGCCGTCCTTCGCCGAGCCCGAGGAGTCGGCGCCGCTCGCCGTCGAGGTCGTCCACGGCGCCCCGGCCGGGCGGACGCTGCACCACGACCTCGCCACCGGCCGCACCGAGCTGGTCTACGACTGGGACGTGGGCGGGCGCACCCGCCTGCCGAACGGCCTGGAGGTCGAGGACTCGAACCGCACGACGTATTCGATCGTCGAGGGCGACCCGCTGTCGGCCCGCGTCGAGTGCCGCACCGCCGGGTCGGTCGGGCGGGGCGAGTGGCGCACGCGCTGCGAGACGACGAGCGTGATGACCTGCGACGCCGAGCGGTTCCACGTCACCGTCGTGGTGCACGCCTACGAGGGCGAGGCGTGCGCGTTTGCGAAGACGTGGACGTACGCCTTCCCGCGCGAGCTGGTGTGATCTTCCAGCTGTGGTGACCTCACGAGGGCTGCGTTCTTCTGGGTCTTCTAGACTTGGCGCATGCGGATCCTGCTAGTGAGCAACATGTACCCGAGCCCCGACCGGCCCGAGTACGGCGTGTTCGTCGCCCGCCTGGCGGATGCGCTGCGCGCTCGCGGAAACGAGGTCGAGGACGTGGTGCTGCACGCCGGCACGCGCGGCCCGATCGCGACGCCGCGGGCCTACGGCGGCCTCGCCCGCCAGGCCCGGGCCGCGGTCGAGCGGCACCGCCCGGACGTGGTCTACGCCCACTTTCTCGTCCCCACCGGCCTCGTTGCGATCGCGACCGGTGTCCCGTACGTCATCACCGCGCACGGCTCGGACGTTCGCAACATGCGCCGCAGCCCCGTCGTGGCGGCGCTGACGAAGCCGGTGCTGCGGCGCGCGGCGGCCGTGATCTGCGTCTCGGCGTATGTGGCGAGGCTGCTCGCTGCGCCTGCCGATGTGACGGTCGAGGTGATCGACTGCGGCGTCGACACCGAGCGGCTGAAGCCGGCACCGCGGGCGCGCGACGCGAACGGCAACGGGCCGCGCTTCCTCTTCGTGGGTTCGCTGACGCCGCGCAAGAACCTCGAGCGGCTGCTGCTCGCGTTCGGCAAGCTCGGCGGCGGGACGCTCACGATCGTCGGCGGCGGCCCGCTCGAGGACCGGCTGCGTGCGACCGCCCCGGTGGGGACGCGGTTCGCCGGCCGGCTCGACTCCGACGGCGTCGCCGCCGAGATCGCGAAGGCGGACGTCGTCTGCCTGCCGAGCCTCGAGGAGCCGCAGGGCCAGGCGATGCTCGAGGCGCTCGCACGCGGGCGGCCGGTGGTGGCGACGCGGGTCGGCGGGCCGGCAGAGGTGCTCACCCCGCGCATCGGTGCCCTCGTCGACCCGCTCGACATCGACTCGATCGCGGCCGGCATGGTGGCCGCGGCGGCCCTGAAGGTGCCGTGCCGCGAGGCGGTGGCGGTTGCGGCGGAGCATGCGCTGCCCGTGCAGGCCGGCCGCATCGAGGCCGTCCTGGCCCGGGCCGCGAACGGCGCCGGCCGGCCCAGAGCGTAGAGCGAAAGCGGGGACTGTCCCCGCCCCGGGACAGTCCCCATTCCGGCCGGTCGCCAAAATTCTGGGAATGGGCTTCCGGGCGCCGCTATCGTGTCGGCATGATCGAGTGGCTGGTGCTGGTAGCGGGGTGCGCCGGTGTCGCCGGCGCCGCGCGGGCTGCGCTCGTCCGTCGCCGCCGCCGGACGATCCCGATCCTGCCCGATCACCTGTCTCCGGCGCAGGTCGGCCTCGAACGGTTTCCGCCGGAGGGCGCATTCGTGCAGTTCTCGACGCCCTACTCGACCTCGTCACGCGTGTCGCTGAACCGCCTGGCGGCGGTGTCGGCGCATCACGCGGGTCGTGTCACCGTGATCGAGATCGGCGGCGGGCCGCCGACGCACCGGATAGCGATGCGGGCAACGCCGATGGTGCTCTACGTCGATGCGGCGGGGGTCGTGCGGCGGCGCTGGTCGGCGCCACCCGAGCGCGCCGAGCTGGCCGCGGTCTTCACCGAGCTTCAGGAGCCGGTCGCGGCCGCCTCAGCGGCGAAGTCGCTCGCGTAGAGCTCGGCCACCCGGTCGAGCTCGCCGGCCGTAAGCGCAGGCGTCGCCGGGGCGGCGGCGAACTCGCGCAGCTGGTCGGAGTCGTAGATGTTCGGCAGCACGCTCGTGACCGCCGGCTCGGCCAGGAGCCACTGGATCGCGGCCTGCCCAAGGGTGCGCCCCTCGGTGAGGAAGCCGAGCTGCTCGACCTTGCGCAGGCCCTCGGTCAGCCACTCCTTCGGCCGGTGGCGGCGATGGTCGTTGGGGGCGAACTCCGTGTCCTTCGTGTAGCGCCCCTCGAGCATCCCGGACGAGTGCGGCACGCGGATCATGAGGCCGATCGAGCGCTCGCGGGCGACCTCGATCAGATCGCGGCCCGGGTCCTGCTCGAGCAGGTTGTGGATGATCTGGGCCTCGGCCAGGTCGCGTGTCCGGAAGGCCTCAAGGCCCTCGTCGCGCCAGCCGATCGCCGGGCCGAGGGCGACGCCGTACGTGCGGATCTTCCCCGCCGCGACCGCGTCCTCGAGCACGGCGAACACCTCGTCGGAGCGGATCGCGTCCATGCGCGGGTTGTGCAGCTGGTAGACGTCGATGTGATCCGTCCCGAGCCGCGCGAGGCTCTGCTCGAGCGCGTAGCGGACGTACTCCGGCGACCAGTCGTGCGGCCGCTCGACGTGGCCCTTGCGCTCCCACGGCGAGTAGATGTCATACCCGAACTTGGTCGCGATCGTGATGTCGTCGCGGACGTCGCCGAGCGCCTTTGCGAGCAGGATCTCACCGCGGCCCTCGCCGTAGGTGTCGGCGGTGTCGTAGAGCGTGATGCCGAGGTCGTAGGCCTCGCGCAGGAGCGCGATCGCGCTCTCGTCGGAGTGCTCGCCCCACCATCCGGTCGACACCGTCCACAGGCCGAACCCGACCTCTGAGGCGGTGATCCCCGACGAGCCGAACGCACGCGTCTGCATGGGCCGGAGTGTATGCCCCGCGCCCGCCGCCGGCGTCAGCCGACGAGCGGCCTGGTGTCGAAGTACTCGGCCAGCCGCTCGATGCCGGCGCCGGAGCACTCCACGAGGATCGCGAACGGGAAGTCGAAGCGCCCGCCGCCGTCGCGCAGGCGCGAGCCGAAGTGCCCGACGGCGATCACCCGGTCGCCCTGCTCGAGCACCGGGTCGAGCGTCACGCGGCAGTCGGAGATCGCACCCATGCCCTCGGCGAGCCCGGCCCGGATCGCGTCACGGCCGTGAAGCGGAGCGGGATACAGCGGATCCTCGTAGACGCCCGCCGGCGCAAAGAGGGCGGCGGCAGCGTCGGGATCGCCGCGCTCCCATGCGTCGCACACGCCTCGCAGGGCCTCGGCCGGAGTCATGGGATGATGCTACCGAATGCTCCACCCGACCATCCGCCGCTCCCCCTACTTCGAGCGCACCGTGCGTGCGGGCGCGTGCGACTTCATGGTCTACAACCACACCTACATGCCGCTCGACTACGGTCGCGACCCGCGTGCCGACTACGCCGCGCTGGTCGAGCGGGTGACACTGTGGGACGTCGGCGCCGAGCGCCAGGCCCAGTTGCAGGGGCCGGGGGCGCTCGCGTTCGCCGACCACCTGGCGCCGCGGCGGCTGTCCGACCTGGGCGTGGGGGAGTGCCGCTACACGCCGGTGTGCGATCGCGCCGGCGAGATCATGTGCGAGTGCATCGTTCTGCGCCCGGCGGCCGACGTCGTGTGGTTCTCGCACTCCGACTGCGACCTGACGTTGTGGGCGACCGGACTTGCCCTGGCGCGCGGCGACGACGTCGCGGTCGCCGAGGCCGACGTCGCCCCGATGCAGCTGCAAGGGCCGCGTGCCGGGGACGTGATGGCAGCCGCAGCGGGCCATGACGTCGAGCGCCTGGGTCGCTTCCGGTGCGCCCCGCTGACGATCGCCGGGGTCGCGTGCATCGTCTCGAACACCGGCTGGAGCCGCGAGCCGGGGTACGAGATCTACCCGCTCGGGAGCGGCCGGGCGGGCGAGGTGTGGGACGCGCTCGTGACCGCAGGCGAGCCGCACGGTCTGCTCATCACCGGCCCGAACATCGTCCGCGCGGTCGAGCAGGGCATCTCCGACACGCAGTACGCCACCAACTCGGGCATGAACCCGATCGAGGCCGGAATGGGCGCGCTGCTCGACCTCGACCGTCCCGACTTCGTCGGCCGCGACGCCCTGCGGGCGGTGCGCGAGCGCGGCCCGGCGCGGCACACCGTCGGCCTGGTGTGCGACGGCCCGCCGTTTCCGGTCATGGAGCAGCACTGGCCTGTGCGCGCTCCGTCCGGCGTGCCGGCGGGCGTGGCCCGGTGGGCCGTGTACTCGTTCGCCCTCGATCGCAACATCGCCGTGGTGCTCGTCGACGCCGGACTCGATCCCGCCGCCGGTCTTATCGTCGACGCCCCGGACGGACCGCACCGGGGCGAGCCGCACCCGATCCCGTTCGTGTGAGGCCGGTCGCGCAGGCTAGGCGCGCGCCGACACGATGGGCTGGTAGTACCCGGTCTCCTCGGGCATCTGCCACCTGATGTGGTCGAAGCCGGCGCCGCCCAACGCGTCGGAGAGGGTGGCGCGTGACAGCGCGCGATAGGTCGTCCTTCGCTCCGTCACCGACCAGCGGCGCGCGGTGCGGGCGACGATGAAGTGACGCAGTGTGTACCGGTCGTCGGTCTCCCACTCCCAGACCTGGAAGACGATGCGCTCGCCGGCATCTGTGGCGAATCGGCGCGGCGGGTCGCCCGAAGGCCGTTCGCGCAGGACGGTGTCGTAGTCACGGGTCGAGGCAAGCAGCGCCCCGCCGGGTCGCACGACGCGTCGCAGCGCGGCGCACGCAGCGCGGAGGTCGTCGTCAGAGAGCAGGTGGGGCAGTGCATTGTCGAACGAGACCACGGCGTCGAAGCGCCCGGCCCCGGCGAGGCCGAGCACGCGCATGTCCGCGACCGCGGTCGTGATGGCAATCCCACGCGCCGCGGCCTCCCGCGCGCAGCGCCTGACCGATGCCGGGCTGATGTCGGTCGCCGTCACCTCGAACCCGGCCCGGGCCAGGCCGATGGCCTGCGTGCCGATGCCGCACGATGCGTCCAGAACGACGCCGGACGCAAGGCCGTGGTCGGCGCGCAACAGCCCGGTGATGACGCGCGCCTGCCAGTCGATCGACGCGTCCCAGTCGGCGAAGATGAGGTGGTACTCGTCGGCCAGCTCGTCGTAGAAGTCCGCCGGAGTCCCGTCAGACGCCATGGCGCCCACCATACGTCAGCCGGGGCGCGGGGCCGCGAAATACACTGAGTGGACGATGGCCACGCAGACCGTCCGACTGACACAGCTCTCCCACGGCGCGGGGTGCGCCTGCAAGCTTCCGGCCGGATCGTTGCGCGAGGTGCTGCGGGGGCTGCCCCACGTCGACGCGGCCGAGCTGCTCGTCGGCCACGAGGGGCTGGACGATGCCGCGGTGTGGCAGATCTCGCCCGACCTGGCCGTCGTGCAGACGATCGACTTCTTCACCCCGCTTGTCGACGATCCGTACCAGTTCGGCCGCATCGCCGCGACCAACGCGTTCTCGGACATCTACGCGATGGGAGCGCGGCCCGCGTTTGCGCTGAACGTCGTCGCGTTCCCCAAGACGTTGCCGATGGAGCTCCTCGGCGAGATCCTGCGCGGCGGCGCCGATGTGGCCGCCGCGGCCGGGGCCGTCGTCGCCGGCGGGCATTCCATCGACGACCCGGAGCCGAAGTACGGCATGGCCGTGACCGGCTTCGCCCGCCCGGACGAGATCTGGACGAACGCGGGCGGACGCGAGGGCGACGTGCTCGTGCTCTCCAAGCCGATCGGCACCGGCATCGTCACGACCGCCCTCAAGCGCGGCGCGCCCGACGCAGCGGTCGTCGAGGCGGCGGTGAAGTCGATGACGACCCTGAACGCCGAGGCGGCGGCCATCGTGCGGAACGCGGCGCCGAACGCCGTCACCGACGTGACCGGGTTCGGCCTTGTCGGGCATGCGCGCGAGCTCGCCGCGGGCGCCGGGCTGTGCGCCGAGATCGACCTCGGTGCCGTGCGGCTCCTGCCGGGGGTGCGCGAGCTGATCGCCGCCGGCCACGTGCCCGGCGGCACGCGCACGAACCTCGAGCTCGCGGCGGAGTACACGGAGTTCGCGTCCGGCCTGTCCGAGGCCGACCGGCTGCTCGCGTGCGACGCGCAGACGTCGGGCGGCCTGTTCGTGAGCCTGCCCGCGGAGCGCGCGGCCGCGTTGCCGTGGCCGGTGATCGGCCGTCTGAGCGCCGGCGCCTCCGGCACCGTCGCCGTGCGCTGAGCGGGCCTAGCCGGAGGGGACGACCCGGTACGCCCGCAGCGGCACCGTCCCCCGCCAGACGCACCACGAGTACGGGTGCAGGTCGCGCGCGAGCGCCTCCGGGGGCCGGTTGGTCACGACCCATGTCACCCCCGCGGGCGGCGGAGCGCCCGCGGCGATCGCGCTCAGCTCGGTGCGGCGCGTGTGCTCGGTTGAGACCCCCGCCGGCAGGCGCTTGAAGGGGATCCGCGCCAGGCGGTCGGGCAGCCACAGGATGCGGGCGCCGGAGGCGCTGAAGATCCCGAAACCAACCTCGCCTGTGATCCACACCTGCCCGGCCGACACGGCGACGTCGTCGGCCGAGGTGAGGCCGAGCGGGTGGGTGCAGACCAGGCTCGGGTTGGGAGGCTCGGCGCGGATCGCCGCCGACGCGAGCGCCGTCGAGCCCATGGCGGCGACCGCGATGATCGCGGCGAGCACGATCCCCAGTGGCACCGCCCGGCGGCCCGCGGCCTTCACGAGCTCCGCGGCGGCGTAGCCGGCCGGCAGCACGAGGGCGATGGCGAGCACGGGGACGTAGCGCAGCCAGTGCACGATTGCGTGCGTGCCGAAGACCACGTGTCCGGAGCCGGCGACGATGCCCGCGCCGCAGGCCAGAACCGCGACGGCGATGATCGCGATGAGCTCCGGCCGAAGCTCGTGCCGGCGGGCGAGCAGGATGAGGCCGGCGGCGCCCAGCGGCAGAAGCATCCCGAGCGCGACGGCGGCCTGGGCGACGGTCGGGTCGGGGGCGACCTGCGTGGTGGTCTCCCGCAGGCCGCCCAGGCTGTGTGAGCTCAGGGCGAGCGGGACGAGCCAGACGGACGCGGTGAGCAGGGCTGCGGGCAGCGCGACGAACAGGCCCCAGAAGCGGGTGGCGATCGCGATCGCGGCGACGCTCGCAAGGCCGAGACCCCCCTCGACGGGCCCCAGCACGACGGCGAAGCCGGCCACACCGCCGGCGAGCAGCGCCAGCCGCATCGAGCGCTGCGATGAGGCCCGGACCGCCAGCCAGAGCATGCCCGGCAGCAGGGCGAGCGCGGCCTCGCGGGGGAGCAGCGGCGCAAGGCTGCCGAGCCCGGTCGACATCGCGGTCGGCAGGATGAAGTCGCCGTGGTAGGCGCCGAGCCCGAACCGCAGCGTCAGGACGGCGGCGGGCGAGTGCTGCCAGATCCAGCCGACGCCGGCACCTCCGAGCACGAGCACGGTCGCCCACCCCGTCGCCGCCGCGACGAGGCCGAGCTCGCTCGCGAGCAGCCATGTCCCCGCGCCGAGGGCGAGCAGCGCGAGCACCTGGATCGCCAGGAACGCGCCGGTGAGGCTGCCGGGGACGACCTGGGCGATCCACGCGGCGAGGGCGTGGAAGAGCCACGGGTAGGCGGCCGGGATCCCGCCGTAGGGGCCGCCGGGCGTGGTCGCGCCGCTCATCAGCTGGTGTGTCCAGCCGCTGTGCCAGCCGGCGTCGGCGCCGCGCCCGAGGTTCGAGGGCGCGCTCACGCTCGGCCACAGGATCACCGCCGCCACGGCGATGGCCGCGATCGCCGCGAGACGCGGCCGCGCAAGCCGCAGGTCCGGGCGGCGGATCGCGATCAGCGCGATCAAGGCCAGCGGTACCGCGATGCGCAGGACGGTGCGCTGGCCGAGGACGGCGACGCCGAGCGTCGAGACCAGCATCCCCACCCAGCCGACCCCCACCATGGCGAGCGCGCCCGCCAGGATGCGGATGGCCGGCCCGGCGCTGCGGGCGAGCGCCGATCCCACGAGCCACACGGCGGCCAGAGTCAGCACGACGACCGCGATCGCGGCGGGGACGGACACGCGGGAATCATGTCGCGCCGTGCGGCCGTGGGACGCCGTTTGCCCGCTCAGGGCACCGCCGCGGCGCTGGTACACTGGCGGCGATGTCCTCGCATCTGCTCGCACAGATCCTCTCGGGGCTCCAGGTCCTGCTCGGTGTCGGCTTGGTCGTGCTCGTGCTCATGCACTCGGGCAAGGACGCCGGCCTCTCCGGCATGCTGAACCCCGGCGGCTCGAGCTACGGCGGCACCGCGGTGATGGAGCGCAACCTCACCCGGCTCACGGTCTTCGTCGCGATCATCTTCACGGCGAACGTGATCGCCCTGGGCTTCCTGCTCTAGGTAGACTCCCAGCCGCAGGCCCGGCGCTGGTGGCGGAATTGGTAGACGCGCAAGGTTGAGGGCCTTGTGACCCGATTGGGTCGTGGAGGTTCAAGTCCTCTCCAGCGCAT